>JBMOMN010000038.1:1387-64639 GCA_049324115.1 Chloroflexota bacterium | reverse complement strand
GCGGCGCAATCACCAAGTACTATTTCGCTGGAGCTTCAAGAATTGCCATGCGCAAATACACCATCCCCGTCTCGATGGAAGTGGAATATATGATTGGCGACCACCTCGGCTCGACCAGCCTGACCACCGATTCAGTCGGGAACAAAGTCTCAGAGATTCGCTACAAACCCTGGGGCGAGACCCGCTACACCTGGACCGACCCGTCCCTCGCCACCACCCCCGCCTACGCCATGACGAAGTACCAGTACACCGGCCAAATTAGCAGTGAGTTGCGCCGCAACCTGGGCGCCGATAGTACCATCAAATCCGCTGCCCCGGCTGTGTCAAATGTTCGGGGTAACCCCACCGTCTGACTTGCGGGGGGATTTTCACAGGGGAAAGCTGGGGGTACAATCTGGGATATGGACAAATCCGACTCTCGCGTTCGTTTCCAACCTCCCCGCAGCGCCCCGGACTTCGACCTGCTGGCCGCCAAAGCGGATGACCTGCGGGCCGAGGTCCGGCTCCGCCAACCTGCCTCCCTGGCCGTATCCACGGCGACAGAGTTCACCGGCTCCGGCTTTCGCTTCGATTTCTGGGGCCAGCCGGTCTGCCTGACCTTCCCGGAACTGCGTGTAAGCATAGTGGGGAATGAAAAGGAGTTGCCGGGTTTTCATCAAACGATGGTGCTGTATTATTTCGCCACCTGCGACGGGACGCCCCTGACAGGTGAATGGGTCTCCTTTGCCGACCTGCCCGATGGGCGGATGTACAACACTGCCTTCCAGGGCTATACCGGGCGTGAGGTGGTCAAACGCTTCCGGCTGGACATCGAGTCCTTCCGCCGCGCCGCCGTAAAGGCTGGGGGCGAACCGGTGGAGCAGGGGAACGCGGCCTATCGCTTTTTGGCATTGCCCAGGGTCCCGCTACTGGCCGTCTACTGGCTCGGCGACGAGGATTTCCCGTCCAATTGCCAGGTCCTGTTCGACGCCTCCGCCAGTCACTGCCTGCCGACCGACGCCTGCGCTCTGCTCGGCAGCGCGTTGACGAGGAAATTGCTGGCGTAGAAAAACCGTGAAGGCGTGCAGGCCGTGAAGAAATACAGCCCTCGTTCTTCCTCGCGATTTAGATTATTGGCGCAATTCGCACATTGGCGTCATTCGCGTTCAAAACTGTGCAAAAAGAAACCTATTTCACTCCCGAAACCATCCACACCAAAACCGGTGAATTTCTGGCTGAAGTAGCCCATTTCCGCCGCCACCATCCGGCCTTCGTCCCTTCCTCGGCGGCCCTGCTGGTGCTGGACATGCAGCGCTACTTCCTCGACCCGGCGTCGCACGCTTTCGTCCCGTCCGCGCCGGCCATCGTTTCCGGGATCGAGCGGCTGGTCGCGGCTTTCGAGGCGGCTCAGCACTCGATCATCTTCACCCGCCACGCCAACACCGAAGCGGATGCCGGGAGGATGTCCACCTGGTGGCGGGACTTGTTGAAACCAGGTACTGCGGATAGCCAAATTGTTATAACCAGCCCTTCGGCTCAAATTATCCCGAAAACACAATACGATGCCTTTTTTGAGACGACGCTCGATGATCTGCTCAAGGCTCGACAAGTCCGGCAGGTGGTGATTACCGGGGTGATGACCCATCTATGTTGTGAGACGACCGCCCGATCGGCCTTCGTGCGCGGCTACGAGGTTTTCTTTACCGTGGACGGTACTGCCACCTACACCGAAGCCTTCCACCGGGCATCGCTGCTCAACCTGGCGCACGGCTTCGCCGTCCCGGTGAGGGTGGGGGAGATGCTGGCTGAAATAGAACATGAATTTTAGGTTGTATAATTGGGACAGAGGTAGTTTATGGTAACAATTACTGTCACGCTTTCAGAAGACCGTCTTCAAAAGTTGCAAAACCTTGCCAGGCAATTCAACATTTCCACAGAAGAATTGCTTCGGGTGAGTTTCGAGGAACTGATTGCACGCCCCCAGGAGGATTTTCAAAAGGCGCTAGACCATGTGCTGGATACTTATAAAGAACTCTATAAGCGACTGGCATAATGCGCTCACTCACGATTGCAGAGGTTCTTGAGATTTATCAGCGCGTGATGCAGCAAACGGGCGGGCTGATCGGCATCCTTGATTTTGGTGCATTCGAATCGGCGATTGCCCAACCTTACATGACATTTGGCGGGAAAGAACTCTATCCCAGTCTGGCGGAAAAGGCTGCCGCGCTGGGATTTTCTTTGATTCAAAACCATCCATTTGCCGATGGGAATAAACGCACAGGTCACGCCGTGATGGCGATGTTCCTGGCGCTGAATGGTTATAGGATTGAGGCAAGTTTGGACGAGCAGTTTGATGTCATACTGTCCATCGCTTCGGGGAAATTTAATCGCGAAGATTTCACCGGGTGGCTATTGACTCGCATCCAATCGTTGGCGTAGACGGAGAGTTTTGATTGACTTCCATGCCGTCCAGGTCTTTCCCCGTCCTGATCCTCGGCGGCGGGCCGGCCGGGATGACGGCCGCGATCCAGTTGCGGCGCTATGGCATCCCGGCTTTGTTGATCGAGAAGACGCGCCTGGGCGGGCTGCTCTGGAATGCGAATCTCGTGGAGAATTATCCCGGTTTCCCGGCGGGGGTCAGCGGCCCGAAACTGGTCCACCTGATCGAAAAGCAGATGGAGCGGCTGGATGCGCAGGTAACCTTCGATGAAGTGACCCAAATCTCGCAGGAGGGCGGCGGCTTTCAGGTTACGACAATTACCAATTACTATTTACCCTGGTTCGTCATCGTCGCCAGCGGCACGAAACCCAACCCCATCTCATTGCCGATTCCTGCAAAAATCCAAAACCGGGTGTTCAGCGAAGTCTATCCGCTGCTGGGAGTGACGGGCAAACGGGTGGTGATCGTCGGGGCGGGGGACGCGGCCTTCGATTATGCCCTTAATTTGTCCAAAAACGGGAATTTTGTCACTATCCTGAACCGGGGACAGGCTGTAAAATGTCTGCCATTGCTGCGGGAACGGGCCGCGGCCCAGGCTTCTATTGCGACCTTCGACGGGAAACCTGTCAGCCGGGTGGAGGCCGGGGGCGCGGCGGACAGGCTTATCGTCCGGTGCGCTGCGGGTGAGTCGTTCGAGGCGGAGTACCTGCTCTTCGCCACGGGACGCCAGCCCGAGCTGGGATTCTTTCCCGATCAGGATGAAGTGCGTCGCACCTTGCTGAATGGAGTTTTCCCGGACGAAGAAATCGGCCGTTTGAGTGGATTATCCCACGCTGAAAGGTGCGACGCACCCTCGGCCCCGGAAAACCTGTTCTTCGCCGGCGACGTAAAGAATGGATTGTTTCGCCAGGCAGCCATCGCCGCCGGGGACGGGCTGCGGGCTGCCATGCAGATTTATTTCAAATTGGAGAAGGCATGAAAGTTTTTGCTGTGACAGGCACACCGGATGTGGCGGAAGTGTTCATGGCCGACATGGGCGGCGAACGGATGATCGAGTTCGTGGAGGCGCTCCAGCCGCCGTATGCGCGGGACGAACGCTGGATCCTGATGGTCTCGACCCTGTTCGGCTGCCCGGTGAAGTGCCTGATGTGCGACGCGGGCGGTTCGTACCGGGGCAAGCCCAGCGCCGGGGAGATCTTGGCCCAAATTGACCACATGGTCTACCGCTGGTATCCCGACGGGCGCGTCCCGGCGGGCAAGTTCAAGATCCAGTTTGCGCGGATGGGCGAACCGGCCCTGAACATGGCGGTGCTGGAGGCGCTGGAAGCCCTGCCGACCCGCTACGACGCCCCCGGGCTGATGCCTTCGCTCTCGACCATCGCCCCTCACGGCGTTGACGCCTTTTTCGAGGGCCTGCTGGACGTGAAGAACCGGCTGTATCCCGGCGGGCGCTTCCAGTTCCAGTATTCGATCCACACCACCGACATGGCCCTGCGCGACCGGATCATCCCGGTGCGCAAGTGGTCGTTCGGGCAGATGGCGGCCTTCGGCGAGCGATTTCATCGTCCCGGCGACCGCAAGATCACCCTCAATTTTGCCCTGGCGGCCGGCAACCCCGCCGACCCGCAGGCGCTTCTGCGCCACTTCGACCCGGCCCGTTACCTGGTCAAGATCACCCCGGTCAACCCGACCTGGCGCGCCACCCAAAACGGATTGGCGTCCTTCGTGGACCCGTCCGACCCGTCCAGCGGGGCGTCGGTGGCCGAGGCGATGCGGGCGGCCGGGTACGACACGATCCTGAGCATCGGCGAGGTCGAGGAGAACGAGATCGGCTCGAACTGCGGGCAGTACGTTTTGAAATATTTGGAAGAAAAGCAGGCCGTCGAAGGCGGGTACTCGTATCTGACTCGCGAAGTTGTGTAACCAACCTGAAGACTGAAGTCTGAGGTCACTTATGAAACTGGCAATTACCGGAAAAGGCGGGGTAGGCAAGACGACGTTGACCGCGCTGCTGGCGCAAGTCTACGCCGATGCGGGGCGGGACGTTCTGGCTGTGGACGCGGACCCCAGCCCCTGCCTGGCTGGCGCGTTGGGCTTCCCCGACGAGTTGCGGGCCAGGCTGCATCCCATCGCCGAGATGGACGATCTGATCTACGAGCGCACGGGGGCCAAAAAGGGACAGGTCGGCGGATTCTTCACCATCAACCCCCGCGTGGACGACCTCCCGGAGCGGTTCAGCGTGACCCACCGCGGCGTGCGCCTGCTCGAATCCGGATCGGTCGAACTGGGCGGCTCCGGCTGCATCTGTCCCGAAGCGGCCATCCTCAAGACTTTGTTCACCCATCTGCTCTTCCGCCAGGACGAGGTGCTCCTGCTCGACATGTACGCCGGGGTCGAGCACCTGGGCCGGGCCACGGTGGATTTCGTGGACGCGATGATCGTAGTGGTCGAGCCGACCCGCCGCAGCCTGGGCACTGCGGCCCAGATCAAGAAACTGGCGAACGACATCGGCCTGACGAAGTTGTACCTGGTCGGCAACAAAGTCCGGGACGACGAGGAGGCCGCCTTCCTCGAAACTGAAACCCCCGATTTGCCTGTTCTGGGCTTCCTGCCCGCCGATTTGAAGGTCCAGGAAGCCGACCGGCTGGGAATCCCGGTCTATGACCATGTGCCGGAGTTGAAGGCTTCGGGTCAGCGCATTGCAGGAAAAGTTGATGAGTTGGTTATGCAATGGAAGGGGTAAACGATGCCAGAAAAGAAGCCGCGCGACCCAATTCCAGAGCATTTCAACGGTATCGAAGATGCTGGCGAATTTTGGGATGAGCACGATCTGACCGATTATGAAGATATCATGCGAGAAACATATTTTACGGTGGAGCTTCGACCAATCATGGATTTTGAAAAATTCTGGACTCAACTGCGGCGACATCTTTATCCACGTTTAGTGTTACCAAATTGGACTGCGGACAAAGGCTATATTGGCGGCCAAATCTCGATTGTGTCAGTATCAGATATGGTCGTTGATGTCGAGTCTCCAACTGCTAAAAATATCCAAAGGGTTGAAAAATCCGATTTTGAAGAAGTCTGGAATGTCTGGCAAAATTACAAAGCAGGCAAAATTCGACGTTCAGATATGTCTCCATTGACTCGGAACTCGAAATATGTGATCACTATTTTCCATTGGTATGAAAGTGAGATGGATAAATGACAGAGTTGGTTATTCATATCTCAAAAGAGGAGTTGAGGGAGTTGATTGAAGCGGTAATTGATGAAAAATTTACCGAATTCTTCGGGGACCCTGACGAAGGGTTGGAATTACTCGATTCTGTAAAAGATCGGTTAGAACGACAACGCCAAGCAGTTGCTCGCGGTGAATTTGGCAAAGATATTGGCGAAGTTATCAAGGAATTGAAACTGGATTAACCTATGACAACCACTATCGCACTCGCAGGCAAGGGAGGCGTCGGTAAGACCACCGTCGCCGGGATGGTCATCAAATGGCTGGCGCAGAACCAGCCCGGCAGCATCCTCGCCATTGACGCCGACCCGGCCGCCAACCTGAACATGGTGCTCGGCCTCGAGATTGACTGGACGGTCGGCGACATCCGCGAAGACATGCTCCAGCAGGTCAAAGCCTCGCTGACCCAGAGTGGGGCGGCCATGGGCGTCATGCCCGGCGGGGCCAGCAAACGCGACTATCTCGATTACCACATCCGCACCTCGCTGGCCGAGGGCAGCCGCTTCGACCTGATCGCCATGGGGCGCGGCGAAGGCCCCGGCTGTTATTGCGCCGTCAACCACAACCTGCGCGAGGTGATTGACGATATGAGCAAGCATTACGCCTACGTCGTGATTGACAACGAAGCCGGGATGGAACACCTGTCCCGCCGCACCACCCGTGACGTCCAGCACCTGCTGGTGGTCAGCGACCCGACCCAGCGCGGCCTGGTCACGGCGGCCAACATCGCCCAGATGCGCAGGGACCTCGACATCGCGGTCGAGAACGCCTACCTGATCGTCAACCGGCTGCCCGGCGGGCAAATCCCCGCGCCGCTCCAGGCCGAGATCGAAAAACTCGACCTCCCGCTGCTGGGCGTCATCCCGGCGGACGACGACCTGACCACCTTCGAATATTCCGGCAAGCCGCTGATTGACCTGGGGGACGAGTCGCCGGTGTACCAGGCCGTAGCCGGGATGATGGAGTCTATTCTGTAAATTCGATGTTTGGGTTAAGGCTCCCAACGACGGGAGTCGTTGGACTCCGATCTTCGCGGTGAGATCAAAACGCAAAAAGGAAGACCAGGTCGTTGACGTTGGTGCCGCTCGGACCGGTTTTGACCAGATCGTCCAATCCGGCAAAAAACGCATACGCATCGTTCCGGGACAGGTAGCCTGGCGCGGCCATCCCAAGCGACTCAGCCCTCCGGGCGGAGTCCCCCGTCGTCACGGCCCCGGCCGCGTCGGTGGGGCCGTCCTCGCCGTCGGTAGCGAGGGAGATGAGCATCACGTCGTCCATGCCGCGCAGGGCTTCGACCGCGCCCAGGGCCAGTTCCTGGTTGCGGCCGCCGCGTCCGTCCCCGCGCAGGGTGACGGTGGTCTCCCCGCCGGCCAGCAGGCAGAACGGGCGCGCCAGGCGGCTGCCGGCCTGTTTCAAGGCTTCGACCAATTCGCGGCCCGCCTCCCCGGCTTCACCCTGCATCCCGGAGCGGATGATTTCCACGGAGAATCCATCCTGTTGAGCCTGCGACTGCGCGGCCTGGAGCGCAATGTCGTTGCTGGCAATGATCCGGTTTTCGATCCTGCCGAAGACGGGATCGGCGGGCTTGGCGGTTTCCCTGAACGATGAAATTATGGAAGGGTCAAGTCCATATTTATGTATGATAGCAATTGCATCTTCGCGGGTGGACGGGTCGGGGGCGGTGGGGCCGGAGGCAATCGCCTCGATCTGGTCGCCTACCACGTCGGACAGGATCAGGCTGACGATCCGTGCTCCGTTGGCGGCCCGGGCCAGCCCGCCGCCCTTGAGCGAGTCGAGGTGGCGGCGCAGGGTGTTGATCTCGTCAATCCGCGCCCCGCAGGCCAACAGAGACGCGGTGAGCGACTGCAACGCCGCAAGCGGGATGAGCGGCGCGGCCATCAGGGCCGAACCTCCGCCGGAGATCAGGCAGACGAGCAGGTCGTCGGGGGTGAGGCGGGAGACGAATTCGCGGGCGGCCCGTCCGGCGCGCAGGCTGGAGTCGCCGGGGATGGGATGGTCGCCTTCGATAACGGTGGCAGGCCCGAATTCCAGGGGTGAGGCGTGCTTGGTGACGACCAGGGTCTCGGTCAGGCCGATCGAAGCGGAGAGGGCCGAGGTCATGGCGCAAGCTGCTTTCCCCAATCCGAACGCAAAAACCCGTTTTGCCGGGGGCAGGGAATGTGCCTGCAAGTAGTGCTTGACTGCCTCGCCCGCGTGCGCGGATCGAAAAGCGGCAGCCAGGATGCGTTGGACGGCGGCACGGCGCGGGTGCGCCCGGATGGACTGGCAGGTGAAATGCTCCGGCTCGAACATGGTTCAAGTATACAAGGGTTTTATAATGGACGAATGTCCACACTCAAAGAACACTTCCTGCTCGACCCGAATGTCGTTTTCCTGAACCACGGCTCGTTTGGAGCCACGCCCAAGCCCGTTTTCGAGGCCTATCGTGACTGGCAATTGCGGCTCGAACGCCAGCCGGTGCTGTTCCTGGGGCGGGAACTGGACCGGCTGCTGGGCGAGGCGCGCCAGGCTTTGGGCGCGTACCTGAACGCGGCTGCGGACGATCTGGTTTTCATCCCAAACGCCACGCACGGGGCGAACATCATCGCCCGTTCGCTGGGATTGGCTCCGGGCGACGAAATCCTGGCCAGCGACCACGAGTACGGGGCCTGCGACTACACCTGGGATTTCGTCTGCGGGAAAACCGGGGCAAAGTACGTCCGCCAGCCGATCTCCCTGCCGGTCTGCGACGAGGATGAGATCGTCGAGCGGCTCTGGCAGGGCGTGACATCGCGGACGAGGGCGATCACCCTGAGCCACATCACCTCGCCGACGGCGCTGCGCCTGCCGGTGGAAAAAGTCTGCGAGCGGGCGCGGGACCGGGGGATCGTTACCGTTGTGGACGCGGCTCACTCGCCGGGGCAGATCCCGCTCGACCTGCAAGCCTTGGGCGCGGACGTGGTTTTCGGCAACTGCCACAAGTGGATGATGGCCCCCAAAGGTGCGGGATTCCTGTACGTGCGGCGGGAATTGCAGCACCTGGTCGAACCTTTGGTCGTCAGTTGGGGATATTGCCCGATCCCGGAGACGACGACCGGCTCCCGTTTTGTGGACATTCTGCAATGGACGGGAACCAAAGACCCGTCCGCAGCCCTAACCGTGCCGGAGGCGATCCGCTTCATGGCCGACCATGATTGGGAATCTGTGCGGCGGGATTGTCACGACCTGCTGCGCCAGGCCATCCGGCGCATCTGCGATTTGACGGGGCTGGCCCCGCTCTACCCGCTCGACTCGGATTTTTACTCGCAGATGGGCATCGCCCCCCTGCCGAAGTCTGACCTCGCAGAATTGAAGCGCCGTTTATATGAAGAATTCAGGATCGAAGTCCCCCTGATCCATTGGCAGGACAGGCAGTTCGTCCGCATTTCGGTGCAGGGGTATAACACGCAAGAGGATGTGGATGCGCTGGTGGGAGCGTTTGAGGCGTTGCTCTGCTTCGCTACCCCAACTATCCGCTGCCCGTCCCGGCAACGATAAGCCGGTTGCGTCCTCCGGCTTTGGCATTGTATAGGGCGGAATCGGCGGCAGCCAGGAGCGCCTCGACGGTATCCCCATGATCCGGGAAATTTGACACCCCGAGCGACAGGGTGATGGCTCCCAATAACTGACCTTTGTGCATCACGGACAGGTGCTGGACATCGCTCCGCAGTTGTTCGGCCCGGCGGCAGGTGTCTTGCAGCGAAGCATCGGGCAACACCAGCACGAATTCTTCGCCGCCGAAGCGGCAGGCGATATCTTCCCGCCTGATCTGCAACTGCATCAGGCTGCTCAATTCGATCAGCACTTTGTCGCCCGCCGAATGGCCAAAAGTATCGTTGAAGAGTTTGAAGTGATCTATGTCGAGCATGACGACCCCGACGGATGTCTGCCGCCGCAAGGCGCGGGCCAGTTCGCGTTCGAGTGATTCTTCCATGTAGCGGCGGTTGAAGAGGCCGGTCAGCGGATCGCGGATCGCCTGGTCCCGCAGGCTGTCTTGCAACTTGAGGTTTTTCAGCGCCAGCGCAACGTGTTCGGCTACCGTCACAGCCAATTGCCGTTTCGCCGAAAGCCCGCTGTCCGGGGAGCGCGCGCCAGCGGGCAGAGTGGACTTGCTGCGCTGGAGGTGGAGGACGCCCAGGATTTCGCTTTGAGCCATCATCGGAACGCACAGGTAACTCTCCGGGCCGGGATGGCAGACGTGCTGGCAGAGGATGTCCTGGCTGGACGTATCTTCCACGATGTAGATCTGGGTACGCCGCAGCGCCCAGCAATCGTCCGGCGATAGCACCGTGCTGGACATACCCGCCGGGAAGTCTCCCCAGGTGGTCACTGCTTCGAGAAGATTTCGGGATGAGTTGTAGATGAACAACACTCCCGCCTCGAACGGGAACAGGCGCTGGCTGAAGCTGGCAACGATGTCGTAAGCCTCCGCGGTCGAGTGGCAGGCTTGCAGCCAGTTCCCCATTTCGTTCAGCAAATGGAAGGTCTCCTGGCCCTGCGACAAGGCTCTCTGCTCGATATTCGCCGCATGGATCACCGCCTGCGCCCTTTGGAACTGCCAGAAAAGGACGGCAAGGGCGACGGTAGCGAACAGGGGCACAGCAATAGACCCGATGTCGGAAGCCTGTTCCATTTGCAGGACCTTGCTGTGATAGTCATCCCTGACCAAAGCCAGGGCCTGGGAGAATTCGTCGAAGGCCGGGTCAACCCGTTCTTCGTCAACGCGCCTGGCCTGTTCGATGTTACCGGCCGCGAGCAGGTCGAATTCTTCATCCACAGCGGTTGTATAGGCCAAAAAGGCTTGCTGGACGGCCTGGAGATGTTCGGCGCCAGGGTCAATTTCCGCCAGGCTTTGGATGATCTGGTCCATCTCCTCCCGCGTATGCAGGGCATCGTCTGCCACCTCGGACGAAAGCTCCTGCTCGCCAATGGCCCGCCATTCCAGGGCCGACAGGCGGCTGGCCAGGCTTTGGAGCCGCAGGAGAGCGATCTCGGCCCGTTCGCTCACTTCGACGCTCCGGCGGAGCAAAGCGTTGACGGCAACTGTGACCACCAGGATGATGATAGTGGAAAAAGCGATCAGCAGCCTGAAGATCCGGTGTTTGCTTTCTGTGGAAAAAATCATCAACCTTCCTGCACTTCTCACTTCCTGCACTTCTCAACGGGGTGGGCTGTCGCGCCTGTTCGATGAAGTTGGGCAGGCCGATACCCTGAAATTGTGAAGCAGTATAACATCGGTAAACTTCATTCCAGCGCCGCCCCGTTTGCTCTTTTGCAAGGCCCTTTGCAAGGTCCGCCAAATCCCATTGCCGTCTTGGGGGCCTGGATGCTGGTGTCGCATCACCGGGCCGCCTGGTCGGAACGGAGGAAATAAGGAGGCCCAATCCACGGGATGGGCCTCTCGGAAACTTCCAGGTACTTGGGTCGGAATCGATCACCGTGTAAGTGCCTTCATTGCTTCGAAAATCTGTTTTCCATTGTGAGCTCCTTTTGAAAATCCAACTTCAGTGAGCAGATCAACAAGAGCAGGCCAACAATGTCATATCGTCTAATCTAAGGGTTTTCAGTCACTCTCCCGGGTATTTCTTTTGCCCTTGAGTAGATTGTTCGGGGCCTCATCCGTCCTTTCGGCTGGCCTCGTGGCACACCAGTGACGAGTGATATGTAAAGATCCTTGTTGCCACACCCGGCAAGACTCTCAGTAAAATTTCCCTGATATGGTAGTGGATGACGCCTTTCCTCCCGTAGCGATAGCGATGCACGGCCCTGGATGGGTTCGTAATCGTCTGCCTTAATATTTCCAGGTTGCAGGTCTGGACGAGCCGCCTGAACGTGACCGGCGAATAAAAATTGATGTGCCCCACCCGGTCGAAGACGAAATCGGGTTTCAGCCGCAGCGTATCGTCCAGGGGGACTTCCACGAAAACGTAGTGGGCCACGCGGGCGGCTTCGTACAGCAATTTCCGGGGGTATTCGACGTGTTCGATCACGTGGCTCAAAACGGCCAGGTCGAACCTGCGGCCGTCGTAGGGGATGTCGTAGCCGTCGAAGAGGCGGCACTCGACCAGGCGGGGGATATTTTTGTTTTGGATGGTTTCCACACCCGAGGGGGAGATTTCGAGGGCGTACAGCTCTTCGCCGAATCCCAGCTCGGACAATCGCTTCAAAATGGACCCTTCGCCGGCCCCGATTTCGAGGAGGGTCGCGTGGGGGAGGGCCTGGCACAAGGAAACGATATTCGCGGCCTTGTCCACCGCCCCCAGCCTCCGCCACTCGGAATCGCCTTCAGCGTAATACGCCGCGTAGTTGGTTTTGAGATGATCGCTTACATCCAGGTTTTTCATGGCTCACCTGATAGCGGCTTAATCTCCCAGGAATTTCTTCTGCCACTCGAACAATTTGTTCAGCGCCTCGATGGGCGAGAGGGCATTCACGTCCACCTGCTTCAATTCATCCAACAAGGGATTGGTTTCGGGGAAGAGCGCCACCTGGCGGGCGGCCTGCGGGTTGATCCGCACGGCTTTGCCGGCGCTGCGCTCGAGGGCGGCCATGATCTCGTTCGCCCGCTGGATGACTGGCTTGGGCAGCCCGGCCAGTTGAGCCACGTGGATGCCGTAAGACCGGTCCGCGCCGCCGGGGACGATCTTGTGCAGGAAGACCACCTTGTTGTCGGCCTCGGTCACGGCTACGTTATAGTTGCGCACGCCGGGCAGCAGGTCGGCCAGTTGGGTCAGCTCGTGGTAGTGGGTGGCGAACAAGGTCTTGGCCCTCAGGTGCGGGTGGTTGTGGATGTACTCGACCACGGCCCAGGCGATGGATACCCCGTCGTAGGTGCTGGTGCCGCGCCCGATCTCGTCCAGGATCAGGAGCGACCGGCCCGTGGCGTGGTTCAGGATGTTGGCCGCTTCGATCATCTCGACCATGAACGTGGACTGTCCCGCGTGGATTTCATCCTGGGCGCCGATGCGGGTGAAGATGCGGTCCACCAGGCCGATCCGGGCCGAGTCCGCCGGGACGAAGGAACCCATCTGGGCCATCAGGGCGATCAAGGCCGACTGGCGCAGGTAAGTTGAATTGTGGCTGACGAACCCGTTGGCGATGAAGGCGTGGCCGTTGCTAACGCTCAAGTCAAAGACTTCATTTTCTCCGCCTTTTTCGACGGCTACAATTCGGTCGTAAAAATAGCCCCGTTCGTAAATAGCTTCGACCTCACTGCAAGGGACACTATTGGCGTGACAATACTCGATCAATTCCTTGAGTTTGCGGTAAGACAGGTTGCGCCCGGTTGGAATGTAAGTGTAAAAAATACTGTTGATATTTTTGACTTTCTTCAGGGCGATCGGCTTGTCTTTTTTAGCTACAATCCGTTGCTGGATCATTTTCAGGGTCGAATTGAGATGCGGGATGCCGCCCACATTGGGCCTTCGGAGCTTGGAAGCCAGGCGGCCTCGTTCCTGCTTGCGAGGCAGGCGGAATCCGATTTCCTGGTAAAAGCGGATGGCATTTTCACCGCTGATATCTACCTCATAGTTGGGGTTATTCTTCGTCACTTTTTCCCTGAGTGAACTGATGATGCCAAAATTCAGGAGCAATTGGTGAACCTGGCGCGCCATGCGATTGGACGAAGTAGACAGGGTTACATTCCCATATTTCGTATCTGCTGTCCCGTCCGTGTCGAACAATCCCTGCAAAAATGCGCATACGATCTGGCGCGGCGCTTTCAGGATGCTGCCTGGAATACTCTTCTCAGTGGCCGAACAATAGCCCAGCCCAAGTTGTTCGAAGAACAGGCGGATTTCCTTGCTGGTGATACGGAAGTCTTTCCTGTTCGATTTCCGCTGCACCGTATATCCAAACAGTTCAATCGCGATCCGCTCGAATTCCTGTGCGATGAATGCGTCACCGCTTGACAGGTTGATAGCGTTGGTATAGGTCAGGGTCCCGTCTCCAACCAACAGGCCCATCATGTAAGCCAGGTCAACTGTCAGGGTGGATGGGGCAGGGTAGGTTTTCAAGGTCCTGACCTTCTGGGGGTGTTCGAAGCAAATGTCGGTTTGGCTGCCCCACATTTCAGCGCCAGGCAGGATGGCTACGATAGCGCCCGTTTCGATTTCGCCGAGCGGCTTCCACGTTTCATTGCCATCTTCCAGCCGGACCCAAAGCGGGTGCTCTGGGGTCCCTTCGATTTCGTAACCAAGCCTGGTGCGAATGCGAATTGTATTTTTCTGTCCGCCGTAATAGAAAAACTCTGAGGTTACTTTGCCCTTGGGTCCATGGACGGTCAGATTGTGGGGAACAAAGCCATCGGCTGTCGGGCCGGCGGGCGCCAGTTCTTCGATGGCGAGAAGGCCGCGCTCGGTCGGAATGAGTGTATCTTTCGTCAGGCATTTTCCGCTCATGTTCGGACCGGTAATGACCCTTACGATCTCGCCCATCTCGAAGGTGATGTCGTTGGGGACGAAACGCTCGCCGTGGAGAGACTGTTCGACGACCGGATGACGGCCTTCGTGGATGTCGAGGCCGTCGTCGCCGGTCACTTCGGGGCGGACGTAGCCGTTCAGGGCGGCGGTCTCGGCCAGGGCAGCCAGCACGTCCAGTTCGGCCAGGGCGCGGGCCGTGTTCAGCAGCGTATACGCGGATTTGCCCAGCGTGGCGCAGATTTCCTTGAACAGGCGCAGTTCGATCTCGCGGATGCGTTCCTCGGCGTTCAGCACCAGGGTCTCGTATTCCTTCATTTCCGGGGTGATGAACCGTTCGGCATTAACCAGGGTCTGCTTGCGGATGTAATCGGCGGGGGCGTTGGCGGCCTGCCCCTGGGAAATTTCGATGTAGTAGCCGAAGACCTTGTTGTAGCCGACCTTGAGGGTTTTGATCCCGGTGCGCTGGCGTTCGACGGCTTCGAGGTTGGCGATCCAGTCGCGGGCGTGGGCCGAGGCGTCCATCACCCCGTCCAGTTCGGCGGAATATCCTTCCCGGATGATGCCGGTGTTTTGGGTGGTGGCAGGCGGGTCGTCGGCGACGGCGGAGCGGATCAGGGACAGTTCGGCCTCGTTTAACGAGAGCAGGCCGCTGATCCGGGAAAGGGCCGGGGAATCCGGGATGAGGGAGCGGATTTCGGGCAGGCGCGCCAGGGTCTCCCGCAGCGCGACCAGGTCCCTCGGCTGGGCATATCCCGCAAGCAGGCGGTTGGTCAGCCGTTCGAGGTCGGCCAGGGGTTTGAGGGCGGCCCGCAGCTCGGCGCGGGCCATGCCGTCGTTGAAAAAGAGTTCGACGCCATTCTGCCGCTGGCGGATCTGGTCCAGGTCGAGCAGCGGCTGGCTGACCCACTGTCGCAGCAGGCGCCTGCCCATCGGGGTGACGGTCTTGTCGAGGATGCCCAGCAGGGACGACCTGGTGTCGCCGCGTAATGTCTCGGTCAGTTCCAGGTTACGGCGGGTGGCAGCGTCGAGGGTCATGAATTCGTTCAGGCTGTAGACCCGCAGGCCGGTCAGCAGGCTGAGGGCAGCGGGTTCGGTCTCTTTGATATATTGCAGGATGCCCCCGGCGGCGCGCACGGCCAGCGAATGGGATTTCAGCCCGAAGCCGTCGAGCGCCGAAACGTTGAAATGGGTCAGCAGGGATTCCTGGCTGCGGCCCGGTTCGAAACGCCAGGCGGGCCAGGGGGTGACGTGACCGGGCAACCCGTTGGCAAATTCCAGCGTATCCGGGTGGATGATCTCGGCCGGCCGCAGGCGGGTGATCTCGGCCCGGATGGGGGCGCTATCGTGGGCTTCGATCTCGGTGACGGCGAATTCGCCGGTGGTGACGTCGGCATAGGCAACCGCCGCCCGGTTAGCTTCGACGACCAGGGCGGCGAGGTAGTTGTTGGCGTCGCCGGGCAGCAGCCCCGGCTCGATGACCGTCCCCGGCGTGACGACCCGCACTACCTGGCGTTTGACCAGTCCCTTGGCCGGGACTTCGCCTATCTGCTCGGCAATGGCGACCCGGTAACCCGCCCCGACGAGGCGGGCGACGTAGCCTTCGTAAGCATGGTAGGGGATGCCTGCCAATGGGACCCGCACCCCGTTGCCGATGGGCCGGGAGGTGAGTACGATATCGAGCACCCGCGAGGCGATCTCGGCGTCCTGGTCGAAGGTTTCGTAGAAATCGCCCAGGCGGAAGAGCAGGATCGCGTCCTGGTGCTGGCGTTTGAGGCCGAGGTATTGTTTGCGGATGGGGGTGACGTCGTCGGTGGTCATGGGATGATTGTACAACGTATTGGATGAATCGTAAAACGGTTAGCCTGGTTTTCGGCAGGCCGGCAGCTTTCGCGGCTGCCGGCCGGGGGGTTAATCCCTGCTGTCGGAAACCGCCCTGGATATGATCCATTTTTCAGTCCCTGGGGTAATTGGAAATGATCCATGAGAGTCTTTATAATAAATCATACAAAAGTTATCCGATTTATTCCCCGAACCTTTTACCGGTCTCCAGGAGATGTCGAGATGAATACCTCGAAGGTTATCCGAACGCTCCGGTCGTTGTGCCGGATCGTCGAAGCAGGCGAGAAAGGCTACGCCGTTTCTGCGGCGAACGTTGCCAACCCGGCTTTGAAGCTGTTATTCCGGTCCTTTGCCCGGCAGCGAGCCAGGTTCAAGGATGAAATCCTGGCCGAAATAAAGCGGCTGGGGGGTGATACCAGGATCAAGAGCAGCATTCGCGGGATGATCCATCGCGGGCGGATCAATATTTTTGCCGCCCTGGCCAACGGGAACGACGAAAGGGAACGGGTGGTTCTGAAAGAGATCGTGGTGGGCGAAACGGCGGCCCTGGGTAAATACGAAGCGACGTTGCGGGCTTCACTGCCGCTGGAGGTGCTCAGCGCGCTCGAAACACAATACGAAGAAGTGCTCAAGGTCGTGGAGCAAATCCGCCTGTTGAGGGGAAAGGGCCGCAGGCGCATGATCGTACACCTTTTCGATTCCGAAGCCAACATAGAGGCTGCCCTGCGGGAACTGTATTATGCCGGTTTCGATTTGAAGGGCATCCAGCGCATTCCATTTGGAGATTCCATCGAAATCTATGATGGGCGAGGGGCGACGGTCCGCGAGACGGTGTTTTCGGGAGCCGTGGGCGGCGCCCTCTGGGGAAGCCTGATCGGCGTCTTCGCCGGGATCGGCGCAGAAGAAGCCTTTCACCTGGTCCCGTTCGGGGCGATTCCCGCTCACGGCATTTGGGCGCTGGTTGCCCTGGCGGCGATTGTCGGGGGTTCCCTGGTCGGGGCGCTGCTGGGTTATGCGCTGGGCCAGGGGATTTCCGAAGAAGACCGCTACCAGTATGCCCAGGGCCTGGAACGCGGCCAGGTGATCCTGATGACCCTGGTGGATATTAACCGGGCCAAGGAAATCGGCTGGATCATGAAACAGGTCAATCTCCAGTCCTGGGTTAAGGGGACCGTGCCGCTTTGAGGCCATTTTTGAAAGACAGGCTTTCATGGTTCTTCTCCTTGAAAAGCCCGCACTTGACCGAGCACAAGTGCGGGCGAACCATTTAATAGGCGGCGATCCTGTGAAAATCAGCTCGAATGGCGAAAAATGCCGTATAATCGAACTACCATATTCCCACGAAACGGAGGTTCAAATCAAATGGCAAGTGTAACGTACGATCATGTCTTCAAGGAATTCGGCAACGTGACTGCGGTCAACGACATGAATTTCAAGATTGACGACAAGGAGTTCCTCGTGCTGGTCGGCCCGTCCGGCTGCGGCAAGACGACCGCCCTGCGCCTGTTGGCCGGACTCGAAGAGATCACGCGCGGCGAGATCCGCATTGGCGACCGCGTCGTCAACGATGTGCCGCCCAAAGACCGGGATATCGCCATGGTCTTCCAGTCCTATGCGCTTTACCCCCACCTGTCTGTTTACGAAAACATGGCCTTCGGTTTGAAACTCCGCAAGATGCCCAAGGATGAGATCAAGCGCCGGGTCGGAGAGGCCGCCGATATCCTGGGGATCCAGGACCTGCTCGACCGCAAGCCGCGCCAGCTTTCCGGTGGCCAGCGCCAGCGCGTGGCAGTTGGGCGGGCAATCGTCCGGGAGCCGAAGGTGTTCCTGTTCGACGAGCCGCTCTCCAACCTCGACGCCAAGCTCAGGGTCCAGATGCGGGCCGAGATCAGCAAGCTGCACCACCGGCTCCAAACCACGTTCATTTACGTGACCCACGACCAGGTCGAAGCCATGACCATGGCTTCCCGGATCGCGGTCATCACCAAAGGCATCCTCCAGCAGATTGACACGCCCCAGGTCTTGTACGACAGACCCGACAACCTGTTCGTCGCCGGCTTCATCGGCTCCCCGGCCATGAACTTCTTCCGCGCCAAATTGCGCCGGGCCGACGGACGGTTGATGGTGGATACGGGCGATTTTGCGGTCGCGATCCCTCAGGACCGCCACGATACCTACCGGAACTACATTGACCGGGAGGTGATCTTCGGCATCCGCCCCGAGGACATCCACGATCCCAACTTCCTGCCGGCCAACATCCACGCCGAGACGATCAACGTCAAAGTGGACGTGACCGAGCTGATGGGCAACGAAATCTTCCTCTATCTCGTCAGCGGCCCGAACACCTTCACCGCCCGGGTTGACCCGCGCACCCGCTACCAGTTGGGCGATACCGGCATGATCGCCTTCAACATGGACAATTTCCACCTGTTCGACCCTGAATCCGAAAAAGCCATCCGCTGATCGTTTTCGCAATTTCGATTTTCGACCCCCGGGGCAGGCATTGGACCTGCCCCTCACCATGTCAGGAGGAATGACCTTGACTCCCAAATATAAACTTGTGCTGATCCGCCACGGCCAGAGCCAGTGGAACCTCGAAAACCGCTTCACCGGCTGGACGGACGTCGGCCTGACCGAAAAGGGTGAGATGGAAGCCCGCCAGGGCGGCCGATTGCTCAAGGCTGAAGGCTACACCTTCGATATCGCTTACACGTCCGTGCTCAAGCGGGCCATCAAAACTCTGTGGATCGTGCTCGAAGAGATGGCGCTGGAGTGGATCCCTGTCGTCCGCGCCTGGCAGTTGAACGAACGGCATTACGGCAACCTGCAAGGGCTGAACAAAGCCGAGATGGCTGAAAAATTCGGCGAGGCCCAGGTCAAGGTCTGGCGGCGCAGCTACGATGTCCCGCCCCCGCCGCTCGATCCCGGCGATCCGCGTCACCCGCGCTTCGATCCCCGCTACGCCAATCTCCCTCTCGAAGAGATCCCGGCGACCGAGTCGCTCAAGATCACCCTGAAGCGTGTCCTGCCTTACTGGCACAGCGACATTGCCCCGGCCATCCAATCGGGCAAGCGGGTGCTGATCGCCGCCCACGGCAACAGCCTGCGCGCCCTGGTCAAATATCTCGACGGCATCTCCGAGAGCGAGATCACCGACCTCAACATCCCCACCGGCATCCCGCTGGTTTACGAACTCGACCAAGCCCTGCGCCCGGTCACGCACTACTACCTCGGCGACCCCGAAGCGGTTGCCAAAGCCGCCGCGGCCGTCGCCAACCAGGGAAAAGCGAAGTAAACGTGCTGCGTGAGGCGTAATCTGTTAGGCCTTGCGGGTTATGCAGCCTGCAAGGCTTTCATTTTTTCCCCATCATGTACCACGCAACACGTCCCACGCAACACGTATCACGCACCACGTCCCACGCATCGCGCAACACGCATTACAATCTCCCCATGTCCATCCCTCCCGACTTCATCGCCGAACTTCGCAAACACTTCACCGGCGATATCCGCCTCGACCCGGCCAGCCGCATCCTTTACAGCACCGACGCCAGCCTCTACCAGATCGAGCCGTTGGGCGTCGTCCTGCCACGCACCCAGGACGACTTGCACGCCGCGGTGGAATTGGCTGCCAGGTACAGCGTGCCGGTTTTGCCACGTGGATCGGGGTCGTCCCTTGCCGGCCAGGCCATTGGACACGCCCTTATCCTGGACCTGTCGCGTTATCTCGATCAAATTGTGGATGTCAACCCCGAGGCGCGTACCGCCACCGTTGAGCCGGGCGTCGTGCTCGCGACCCTCAACCGGGCCGCCGCCAAACATGGCCTGACCTTCGGCCCCGACCCGGCTTCCGCAGAGCGCGCCACGATTGGCGGGGTGATCGGCAACAACGCCACCGGCGCCCATTCGATCCTCTACGGCATGACCGCCGACCATCTCATCTCTGCCGAGGTGCTCCTGGCGGACGGTTCGCTCGCCGCCTTCGGCGAAGTCAGCCTCGACCGCGCCCGCCAGCTTGCCGCCGATGCCCGTCCAACGCCGGGTTTTACCCTCACCCCGCTCGATTCCCCCGCCTCGCTCGAAGCGACACTTTACTCTGCCGCCCTGCATATCCGCGAAAAATACACCGAAGATATCAAGGCCGGTTATCCGCGCACCTGGCGCAATTCCGCCGGTTATCGCCTGAATTACCTGCTGCCCTGGTCGGCCTCGCGCCCTCCGCAATGGACCGAAGATACCTATCCCAACCTTAGCCCTTCGTCCTTGAATCTTGCGCCGCTCCTGGCCGGCTCCGAAGGGACGCTGGCCATCGTCCGCCGCGCCACCCTCAACCTGGTCCCGAAGCCGAGGCATACCGTTTTGGCGGTGCTGGCCTACGACTCGGTCATCGCTGCCTGCGAAGACGTGCCGCGCCTGCTGGCGTTTGCCCCGTCCGCGGTCGAACTCATCCCGCAGATGCTCATCCGCCTGGCGCGGGACGTGCCCGCCTACGCCCGCCAGATGGATTTCGTGGATGGCGACCCGGCTGCCCTGCTGGCGGTCGAGTTTGCCGGTGACGACCTCGAAAAATTGGCTGCCCTGGCGCATTCGATCCGCAGTGACCTGCGTGTAATCATTGATGTGGATGCCCAAAATCGGGTGTGGAATGTCCGCAAGGTGGGGTTGGGGATCTTCGACTCGCGCCCCGCCTCGGCCCGCCCGATTGCCTTCATCGAGGATTGCGCCATCCCGGTCGAGCGCCTGGGCGAGTTCGTCGGGGAGGTGGAACGCATCCTGGCGGCGCACAACACTTACGCAGCCTTTTACGCCCATGCCTCGGCGGGATGCCTGCACATCCGCGCCCTGCTCGATCTGCGGACGGGGGAGGGCGTCCGCCACTTGCGCTCGATTGCAGAATCCGTCCTGTCGCTCGCCTTGCGGCTCGGCGGGGCGATGTCCTCGGAACACGGCGACGGGTTGGTCCGCTCCGAGTGGCTGAAGCAGACCTACGGGGAGTCCGTTTTCGGGGCGTTCGAGCTGCTCAAACGGGCCGCGGATCCCCAATCCATCTTGAATCCGGGCAAGATCGTCTCCGCTCCGCCGATGGACACAAACCTGCGCTATGGCGAGGGATATCGCGCTTCCACCTGGACGCCGTCTCTGGACTTCACCCGTATCGGCGGGCTGGCCGCAGCCATCGAACAATGCAACGGGCAGGGGGTGTGCCGCAAAGCTGCCGGTGTGATGTGCCCGTCTTTCCAGGCTACCCGGGATGAAATGCACTCCACCCGCGGCCGCGCCAACCTGTTGCGGGCCATGATCTCCCATCCCGAATTACGAACCACGCAACATTTACCAGGCGAGACATATCCCGCAGTTCGCAACGAGCCGCTTTCGAGAATGGCCGCCTCTGCCCTCGACCTCTGCCTGGCCTGTAAGGGGTGCCAGGCTGAATGTCCCAGCGGCGTGGACATGGCCAGGCTCAAATACGAATTCCTGCACGAGTATCACAAATCCCACCCGCGCAAACTTCGAGATTACTTTTTCGCGTATATCAACCATCTTGTCCCGCTCGCGGCCCGGGCGAGCGGCCTGTCGAACCGGGCCATCGGCCTTCCTTTTGTAAAGAAACTCCTTGGCCTGTCCTCCGAGCGCCCCTTTCCGCGTTTACGCATTACGCACCACGCAACAGGTAGCACTCATGCCGCGCAACACGCACTACGCACCACGCACCACGTCTTATACCTCCCCGACACCTTCACCCGTTACTTCGAGCCGGAGATCGAGCAAGCCGCCCTGGACGTCCTGGCTGCCTGCGCTGCGGAGGTCAAATGGCTGTCCAGCCTCGGCACCGGGCGGACTCTCATCTCCAAAGGCTTCCTGGAAGCTGCGCGTAACCATTTAAGCAGATTACTGGACGAAATCCGACAGCTCGACCCGGAAGGGGAGCTGCCCATCGTCGGGATCGAACCCTCGGAGCTTTACACCCTGCGGGACGAGCTCCCGGACCTGTTGCCTGGCCGCCGCGCCGAATGCGACTCCCTGGCCCGCCGCGCCTGGACGGTCGAAGAGTTCCTCCTCCGCCCCGGCGAGGATGGTCATCCACGAATAATGCGGATAGCCAATATCTCCAGCACGATCCAAAATTCCAACCACCACAATAAAGAAAAAATCCACCTGCACGGGCACTGCTACCAAAAAGCCCAACCGCCATCCGGCGACGGGTTTCCCCTGGGGCAGGAGGCCTCGGCTGAACTGCTCCGCGTCTGCGGTTTCGAGGTCGAGATCATCCCGTCCGGTTGCTGCGGCATGGCCGGAGCATTCGGCTACGAAGCCGAGCATTACGAGCTTTCGATGAAAGTCGGGGAGTTGGTCCTCTTCCCGCACCTGCGCCAGGCCGAAGGGTCCGTTGCCGCCTCGGGCGCCTCCTGTCGCAGCCAGATCGCCGACGGGACTGGCGTATCCGCCGATCATCCCATAAAACTCATTGCCGACCTGTTACCGAACTGATGCTACAATATCGTTTCGAAAAGGAAATCCATGCATCAACTCGTCCCGACCTTTATCCTGCAAAAAATTGATGCCGGGGAGTATCGGGGAGAATTCAAAGCGGCCACCATGTTTGCGGACCTCTCAGGCTTTTCGACCATGGCCGACGCCCTGGGCAAACTTGGGCATCACGGCTCGGAGATGTTGGCGGCTCTGATGCAGTCCGTGTTCGAGCCGTTGGTCGGCAGCGTATACGCCCAGGGCGGGTTCGTGGTGGGATTTGCAGGCGATTCGATCACCGCGGTTTTCCTGGACGACGGCCCAATCTCGCCCGCCATGCGCTGCATTTCAGCCGCCGTGCAGATCCGGGAGCATTTTGCCGAGCACACCACTTACACGGTTGCCACAGACAGTTTCAAGGTCTCGGTCAAGTTCGGCCTGTCATTTGGCGATGCGATCTGGGAAATCTTCCGCTCCGCCGACGGGCGCAAGGCCACGTATTGCTTTCGCGGCGAGGCGCTCGAGACCTCCGCACTGGCCGAGCACCGCGCCAGGCCGGGGGAATTGTGGCTGCACGAGTCGATTTGCAGACAGGTGGGCGAAATCCACGGAAGCTGGCAGGAGGATTGCTTCAAACTCGAAAATTTCGGCGACCTCGTTCCTGAATCGCCTTTGCCTGACCTGCCCTCACAAAGCCTGCACGTCGAAGAATTTTTCGCCGAGGCCATCGTCAACCTGGCCCACCGCGGCGAGTTCAGGCCGGTGGTCAACGTCTTCATTGATATTTCCCTGGACGTGCAGCAGGGCGATAACCTGGCAGCCTTCATCGAAACGGTCTTCTCGCTCCAGGAGCTTTACGGCGGCTTCTTCCTCCGTCCCGATTTCGGCGACAAGGGAGCCAACCTGCTCATTTTCTGGGGCGCGCCGGTGGCCTACGAAAACGACAT
The DNA here is from genome assembly GCA_049324115.1 of Chloroflexota bacterium. Taxonomy (GTDB): domain Bacteria; phylum Chloroflexota; class Anaerolineae; order Anaerolineales; family Villigracilaceae; genus UBA5796. The sequence continues at coordinate 41,272 of JBMOMN010000038.1, read as the reverse complement.
CGAACGCGCCCTCAATTTCCTGCTGGCGCTCCAATCCAAAACCGACATGCCGTTTTCCGCCGGGGTGAGTTACCGCCTGGCCTATTCCGGGTTCATCGGGGCTAAACACCGCGAAGATTACACCAGCTATGGGTGGGGGATCGCCCTCGCCGCCCGGATGATGAAATCGGCCAAAAAGGGCGAAATCTGGGTGGACGGTGAGGTCGCCCAGCGCGTTTCCGACAGTTTCAAATTCAGCGAGCCGGAAGCGCGTGGATTCAAGGGTTTTGCCACCCAGCAAAATGTCTATTGCCTGACCGGACGCAACGAAGCCTCCGAGGAGGGCTACCATGGGGCTTTCGAGGGCCGTTCCCGCGAATTGGACGCCCTGAACGATTTCGTTTCCCCGCTTTGGCGGTCCCGTTTTGCGGGGACCATGATCGTCAAAGGCGATCCGGGCGTCGGCAAGAGCCGGCTGGCGCATGAGTTCAAGGTTTCGGCTGGAATGGCCGGTCGCGAGGTCCAGTGGGCCTTTTGCCAGGCCGAGGGGATCATCCGTAACTCGCTCAACCCCTTCCGTTACTGGCTGCGGAACCGGTTTTCGGTCAACAGCACCGGCAGCGACGAGGAGAACCGCGAACGGTTTTTCAGGCTCATCGAACAAATTGCCGCTTCCACGCCGGACGAGGAGCTGCGCCGCGAACTCCTGCGCACCCGTTCATTCATCGGGGCCTTGCTCAACCTGTCTTGGGAAGGCTCGCTCTACAGCCAGTTGGACGCCAAAGAGCGCTACCAGAACACTTTCATCGCCTTGAGCGTGCTGCTGCGCTGCGAAAGTTTACAACGCCCCCTGATCCTGCACCTAGATGATGCCCATTGGGCCGACGACGATACGCGGGACTTTTTGCCTTACCTCGTCCGCACGCTGACCGCCGACGAAAGGAGGCACTACCCGATAGCCATCCTCGCCACGGTGCGCCCGGAAGGGGAACCTGTCATGCCAGTGGACGCGTTCCCGGTCTGGGAGATGGTCCTGGGCGGCCTGGACGAAGCCTCGCTCGAACAGATGTCGAGCAAGACCCTCGGCGGCCCCGTATCCCCTGGCCTGGTGGATTTCCTCCGCAAGCGGGCTGAGGGCAACCCGTTCTTCGTCGAGCAGGTACTCCAATACCTGCGTGAGAACGAGCTGATCGTCCGTCACGGCGGCGTCTTCGACATGGCCGACACCAGCCGGGTGGACCTGCTTTCGACCGACATCCAGTCCATCCTGGTCGCCCGCCTCGACCGGTTGACGCGCGAGGTGCGCGAGGTGGTCCAGTCTGCGGCGGTGCTGGGGCGAGAGTTCGAGATCCGGCTGCTGGCCGAAATGCTCCACGACGGCGGCCTTCCGGGGAAGGTGCGCCTGGCCGAAGAGTCGGACATCTGGTTCCCGTTGAACGAGATCCGTTACATTTTCAGGCACGCCCTGATGCGCGATGCAGCCTATTCGATGCAGTTGCGTTCCCGCCAGCGCCAGTTGCACGGACTGGCCGTGGAAGCGCTCGAAAAACTCTACGCCGACGACCTCGTCCCTTATTTCGGCGAACTGGCTTATCACGCCGAGCGGGCTTACCAGATCGAAAAAGCCCGCAAATATCTCGAACTGGCCGGCGATGTGGCCCGCGACCAGTACCAGAACGCCCAGGCCCTGGACTATTACAAACACGCCCTGCGCTTTACGCCGGAAGACGATCTGGAGAAACGTTACCGGTTGCACCTCAACCGTGAGAAGATCCTGGCCCACTGGGACCAGCGCGAAGAGCAGGTGCGCGAACTGGAGACCCTGCAAGCCCTGGCCGACAGGATCGGCGACACGGACAAACTGATCCAGGCCAGGCTGCGCCGGGTCAATTACGTCGGGTATACCGGCGATTACCGCCTGGCCCGGGAACTTGCCGGGGAGGCCCTGCAAATGAGCGCCAGGATCGGGCGCTATGACCTGGTCGGTGAGGCCTATTTATTGATGTGCGATGCCCTGTTCCATCAGGGGTCCTTCGCTGAAGCCATCGAAAACGGGAACGAGGGGGTGGAACTGGCCCGCAAGCACCGCCTGGTCAAAAATGAAGCCCAGTTGCTGAACATGATCGGGATGGCCATGCTCGAAACGGAACCCGCTCGCGCTTCTGCTTATTTCGAGCAGGCGCGAGGTATCTTCAAGGGCATGGGCGATCTCAGCAACCTGCTGATGCCCACCAATAACCTGGGCCAACTGGCCGGGCTGCGGGCGGATTTCTCGACCGCCCAAAAATATTTCGAGGAAGCCCTGGCTCTCACCCGCGAGATCGGCAACCGCAAGGGCGAATCGGCCTTGCTGAACAACCTGGGCTGGATCGCCGGATTGCAGGGAGATTACCGTAAAGCGCGCCAGTTCTCCGAGCGCAACCTGCTGGTCTGCCGCGAAGCGGGCGAACGCTATACCGAGATATACACCCTGGTCAACCTGAGTTCTTATGCCGAGGCCCTGGGTGATTTCGAGGCGGCCATCAAATACGCCGAACAGGGGCTGGACCTTGCCCGCCAGTCCGGCGAGGCCAGCGGGGAGGCCTGGGCACTGACCTACCTGGGCCACGCCCTGTTCGCGGTGGAGCGGTTCGAGCGCGCCCAGGAGGTGTATCGGGCCGCGGTCCAGATCCGCCAGGGACTGGACCAGGGCGTCCTCGAAACGGAACCGGCTGCCGGGTCCGCACGCACCGCCCTGATCCTGGGTGAAGAATCCCTCGCCAGGGAAACGGTCGAGCGCGTCCTGGCCTTCATCCAAAAAGATGCCAGCCTCGAAGGGACGGACCAGCCCATCCGGGTTTACCTGAACAGCTACCTGGTGCTGAGCGCCCTGAATGATCCGCGTGCCGGGGAGCTTCTGGCGCAGGGTTGCGAGATGTTAAATGCCCGCGCCGCCGGCATCACGGATGCGGCGGCGCGGGAGTTGTTCCTGGAGGGGGTTTCGTTCCACCGGGAAATTATGTCGGCCTGGAAGGCCAACCACGCCTAACCGGGTTTGATGATCCCCACCCCCGGGTCGCCGACGTTCAGGCGGATCTTCACTTTGCTCGGGTCGGTCTCATCCACCTGGGCCGTGACCGGGGAAAGGTTCCGCCCGTCGTGGTAGACGAAGGGGTAGACCGCTCCTTTCGCGTCGGAAACGTCGCTCTTGTCGAACAAGACCGAGTACCAGACATTGCTGAGGAACTTGTTACCCCGCTTGATCTGGAAGGCGTTGAGCCAGGTGATGGGCCTGCCGCCGGAGTCGGCATACGGCAGCCTGGTGTTGTCGTGTCCGCCCGGCGCGTCCACGTTCGTTTCGAGGGCTTCCACGGTGTAGGCCTTGGCGTCGTCGTCGGTGTCGAACTCCACCCAGATATTGGCTTCGAACTCTTTGTCCTTTTTGATCCTTGTCCTTCTGCCGACCTGGGGGTCTTTCTTGTTGCTTTTGACAATTTTTTTGTAAGCCATATTTTCTCCTCTCGTCTGCGTGTAATGATATTATATCCACCCAGCCCCTGTCACACAACACCGAATTTCAGGAAGAAACGGCATTTGGGAAGAGGGAGAAGTGAGAAAAAAAGACTCCGAGCGATGAACTCGGAGTTCCCGGTTATTGATGCGAGAGTCATCCGGCTAACGGTGAAACCTGATATTCGATCTTGCCCGGCACGCTGACCCGCCGGGAGGCATCCAAAATCTCCATAGAAACGAGGTTCCCGCTGGCGTCATAATCCAGGATTACCCCGGGTTTGTCTTCGTTACTTTCGCTTACAGGCGTCTCAGCAAAAATAATAGTCAGAGTGTCAGTGTCACGGTCATAAATCACTTTCATTGCTTACCTCCAATACTTTTCAACCTTACTGGTGCGGTAGACAGTCACAACCTCAGGACGCTTTCGATCTGTGTCTACAAAAACTCGCAATATGTAGGTTTTCGGCGGTTCTCCCAGATCGATCTTTTTCTGGAAAACGACCCTTCCGGGACGGACAATTTCCATCTGTTCAGGTTCGACAAGAGTTTTGGCGACATCTTTTTCGGCGATCCCTCGGCGCTGCATTTCCATGAGAGCGTGAGCAGTGAAGATGAAATCGAAGAGAGGGATCGGCTCGGACATTGCCTCCAAAGTATAGCACAGCCCAATAAAAACTATCGCTCGTGCTATACTGAAATTGGTCTCATTCTCTGCTTCACTTTCCGCTGCCTATGAATCCCCTCAACACCCAACTTTCCCGCATCCTCCCACCAAACCGGATCAAATCCCGCCTGATTGACCGGATCGCTTACGCCAACGACGCCTCGTACTTCCGGCTCGTGCCGCAGGCTGTCGTCCAGCCGGATTCCATTGGTGAAATCCAGGCGTTGTTCAGGTTCAGCCAGGAGCAGCGTATCCCGATGACTTTCCGGGCCGCGGGGACCAGTCTCTCCGGGCAGGCGGTGACGGATGGCCTCCTGGTGGACATTTCAAAGCATTGGGGGCGTTACCGCGTGGAAAATGACGGCGCGCTGCTGCGCGCCCAGCCCGGGATCGTGGGCGGGTTCCTGAACAACGCGCTCAAGCCTTATAAACGGCGGATCGGTCCCGACCCGGCCTCGATAGACGCCTGCATGTTGGGCGGCATCCTGGCCAACAACTCCAGCGGGATGTGCTGCGGTGTGACCGAGAACGCGTACCGGACGATCCGCAGCATGACCTTCGTCCTGCCGAACGGCTTTGTACTGGATACGGCTGCCCCGAATGCTCATCAAATCTTCGAGAACGAGCAACCGCATATTGCCAAAGGAATTATCGAGCTCCAAAAAAGGGTGAAGGCCAACACGCAACTCGCAGCACGCATCAAGAAACGCTACGAGATGAAAAACAACAACGGCTACCTGCTCAACGCCTTCCTCGACTTCGACGCGCCGCTGGACATCCTCGTCCACCTGTTGATCGGCTCCGAGGGGACGCTGGGGTTCATCGCCGAAGCCGTTTTGCAGACCCTCCCCGATTTTTCGCACAAATACACCGGGATGCTGTTCTTCGAGTCCGTGCGGGACGCGGCCGCGGCCATCGCCCCGCTGAGAGAGTCGGGGGTGCGGGCGGCGGAGATCATGGACCGGGCCGCGCTCCGGTCGGTGGAATCCAGCCCGGGGGTGTCCCCGCTCCTGCGCGAACTGCCCGGGGGCGCGGCGGCGATTCTCGCCGAGTACCAGGCCGGGGAGGCGGAAACGCTCCTCCACTTCCAAAAAGAAGCGGCCCGCACGCTCAAATCCCTGCGCCTGTTGCACGACCCGGAATTTACGCTCGACCCGGCCCGGCAGGCGGCGCTGTGGAAGCCGCGCAAGGGCATCATCGCTTCGGTGGGGGCGATGCGCCCACCCGGCACGACCTCACTTATCGAGGATGTAGCCTTCCCCGTGCCGCGCCTGGCGGATGCTGTGACCGACCTGCAGGCCCTGTTCGCCGCCCACGGCTACCCCGAAGGCGTGATCTACGGTCACGCCAAGGACGGCAACCTGCATTTCCAGATCAACCAATCGTTCAACACCCAGGCCGAGATAGACCGCTTCGACGGCTTCGTCCAGGAGCTGGTGCGGGTGGTCAGCGGCAAGTACGACGGGGCGCTCAAGGCCGAGCACGGCACCGGTCGCAACATGGCCCCGTTCGTCGAGACCGAGTGGGGGGCCGAGGCCTACGCCGTCATGCGCGACCTGAAGTCGCTGCTCGACCCGGACGGGATGCTCAGCCCCGGCGTGCTGATCAACCCGGACCCGCAGGCGCACGTGACCCACGTCAAGACGATCACCCCTGTTTCGCCGGTCGTGGATGCCTGTATCGAGTGCGGGTTCTGCGAGTCGAAATGCCCCAGCCGCCGCCTGACCCTGACCCCGCGCCAGCGGATCGTGGTCCAGCGCGAGATCGCCAGATTGACAGTGGAGTCCAAAGTCTCCCGACTTTGGGGCCAACGCCAGGAGACGTTGGACTCCCCGGACCAGACGCTCTCTACTCTCCAATCCTCTTATCTCTACGACGGCCTCGACACCTGCGCCGTGGACGGCTTGTGTGCCATGGCCTGCCCGGTGGGGATCAATACGGGCGAGTTGACGAAGCAACTGAGAGCGGAAAAATTAAAAAGTGAAAAGCTGGCGGGCTTCGTCGCGGATAATTTTTCGCTAGTGGAGAAATCGCTGGGCTGGGGGGTGCGCCTGGGTCACTTTTTCGATCGCGCCAGTGGGACAAAATGGCATTTTGTCCTGCCGGCTGCCGAAAAAATTACCGGCGCAACCCTGCCAAAGTGGAACCGTTCCATCCCTTATCCCACAAAAAATCTCGGTGGTCTCTGTGATCTCCGTGGTGAAAAAAATTTTATCTACTTCCCCTCCTGCATCTCGCGCCAACTCGGCCTTCCCCCGTCGCGCAACACCCAACACGCATCACTCGCCGAAACGCTCATCACCGTTGCCCGGCGGGCAGACATCTTCCTTGAAATCCCCCAGGGAGTCGAAGGCGTTTGCTGCGGGATGCCGTTCGCCTCCAAAGGCTACGACGAAACCTACAAGGCTGTCCTGCGCGAAACCCTCGCCAAATTTTGGGAATGGAGCGAGGGCGGCAAAACTCCCATCGTGATTGACACGACCTCCTGCGCCCACAGCCTGCGCACCTGCGCCGAGGCGCTCGACGAAGAAAGCAAAGTTCTCTGGCAGCAATTGACCCTCCTCGACAGCCTCGAATTCACCCACGATACGCTGCTGCCGCGGCTGGAACTCCACCCTGTGGACGAGGAGGTGGTCCTGCATCCCAACTGCTCGGCCCGCAAACTGGGATTGGACGGGATGATGCTGGCGATTGCAAAGCAGTGCGCCCGCTCGGCAACCGTCCCGCTCGAACTGGGCTGCTGCGCCTTCGCCGGGGACCGGGGCCTGCTCCACCCCGAACTGACCGCTTCGGCGACTGAAAAGGAATCCGCCGAAGTGCGCTCAGGCAGCTACGGCGGCTATTACTCGTCGAACATCCCCTGCGAGATCGGCATGTCCGAGGCGACGGGGAAGGAGTACGTCGGGATCGTGTACCTGGTCGAGCGGGCCAGCCGGCCATAAATCAGAAAGTCCTGGAGTGCGGACTTCAGTCCGCCGGGAATTCGGCCCGCCGGGACTTCGGCCCGCCGGGACTTCGGCCCGCCGGGACTTCAGCCCGCTGGGAATTCAGCCCGTTGGGAACCGGCAAGCTGAAGCTTGCACTCCTTTTTTAGATCAACCCACCCGCCTCTTGCGCGCCCGCAAGACGAGGTAGACCCCGGCAAGCACGATCAATGCCCCGGCGCCGGCCAGACCGCGCACGATCAGGAACTCGGCGCTGAGCGGCTGGGCCTCGAAGCTCAGGAAGGCGGCCCGGTCAATGGCCGTGCCGTCCGGGGCCAGGGCGGTGACGTCCACTTCGAGGCCGTAGATGCCGCTGGAGCGGGGAATGACTTCCAGCGTGGCGGAATTGCCGTTGACGGCCATCTCCAGAGTGTCGGCGCTGCCGTCCGGGTGGCGGAGGATGGCCTGGGCCGACCCCAGCGCGACCGGCGCGCCGTCGGCGGTCAGATTGGCCGAGATGGTGACAGTCTCGTTGACGCGCGGGACCGTCAGGCTGGTGGTCGCGGCGAGGGTCGCGCCGCCGTTGAAGTTGGCGCTCAGGGCGTAGTCCGCGCCGGCGGGCGGGGTTTCGGGGGTGGTCAGCAGGGTGACGACCCATTTTCCCGGTTTGGGCTGCTTGAACCCGTAGCCGAGATACACCAGCGTGGACGGGTCGTCCACGCGGATCAGGCCGTTCTTTTCAGGGTCGAGGGCGATCTCGTTGCCGCTGGCCCCGGTCACGCGGACTTCGAGCGAGCGGGAGGTGTCGTAGAGCGAGAAGTTGGCCACGGTCACGTTGGGGTCAATCGAAATCGTCACTGTACCGGTTTCGCCGGGGTCGAGATGCCCGGTGTAGATTTTGGTGAATTGCAGTTCGAGCGGCGCGACCGAGCCGGCCGGCGGGTCCGCAGCGGTCTCGAACTCCCCCGGCGGGGTTTCCAGCAGCGGCGTGACGAATTGCTCGAAAACTTCCGGGGCGGTGTTGAGTTCGGTGTGCAGCAGGGAGATTTCCTGAACCGGCATCGGGATGGCCTTGACGCTGTCAATGGTCACGACCAAATCGGACGGGACGGGCGTGCAGGGCGAGGCGACCGTGTCTTGCAGCTTTGTCCCGGCCAGGGCGTGGAACGGTACTCCCTGGCGGCGGACGATCTGCCGGTTGAAGACCCCGACCATGTACGCCGGCTGGATTTCGAGGGTGGCCGGGAGCAGCAGCCCCAACGAGGCGGGCAGGCTGGCGCAGGCCGAACCGGCCATGGGCGTGCCCAGGATGATAAGCTGGGCCACGTTATCCTCGGTCATCAGCCGGTCGAGGTAGTAGCGCGAGATCATCCCGCCCATGCTGTGGACCAGCAGGTCCACTTTTTGCGCGCCGGTCGCTTCCTGCACGTTGGCGATGTACTCGCCCAGGATGGCCGCGTTCCCGGCGATGGAGTTGGTCCGGGCGGCGGGATCGGACAGGCTGCCGGTGTTCATCACCCCTTCCACCTGGCCGTCGCCGACGGCGTAGCCGCGCAGGCCCAGCGTCGCGAGATACCCCTGCGGGCCGAGGTAGGCGTCCCAGGTGTGGAAGTTGGCGTTGAAGCCATGCACCATCACCACCGGGCGCGGCGCGATGGTCAGGCTCAGGCTGCCGTTGACCGGCTGGCCGTCAATTTGGGCGGTGAGGCCGCGCTGGGGGCGCCGGGTCCCGTCCGCAGACCAGAACCAGCCCAGGGTCCAGAACGCTTCGCTCCGGCAGGCGCTGACTCCAGCCTCGAGACGGCAACCGGCTACGGGGGAATCCACGCCCGCGAGCAGGAAGTCCACTTGAGCTTCTGAATCGAGAGGGGAATCGAGCTGGATGCCCAGGCTGACCCGGTCCCCGTCGGTCAGGGAAGTAATGGCATCCCCGTTCTTGTCGAGGATGGTGAGCTGCGCCCCCGCGCCCTGGGCGTGAACCGCCCCCAGGCTCACGATGAACATCGAGCCAAAGACCAGTAACGAAAAAATGACCCGTCGCATGGCTGCCTCCCGCGTCACATTTTGGGTACGAATTGGGAGTGATTTTATCCTATTTTTATGGAAACCGGCAGAGGCAGGCCGTTCTTTGTCTTTTTCGGCCCAGGCCGGGTAAAATCGAAGTGAATCAAGAAAAGGAGGCTGAGATGAAAATCCGCCCAACCAAAGGTTTGACATTCGACGACGTGCTGCTCGTGCCGCGTCGTTCGCCGATTTCTTCGCGCCAGGCTGTGAACACCTCCACCCGCCTGACGGCCTGCATCCGGCTCAACATCCCGGTCATCAGCGCCAACATGGATACCGTCACCGAAGCGCCGATGGCGATTGCCATGGCCCGGGCCGGGGGCATCGGCATCCTGCACCGCTTCATGACCATCGAACAGCAGGCCCGCCAGGTGAGGCAGGTCAAGCGCGCTCAGGGCTTCATGGTCGAGACGCCCTACTTTATTTCGGTGGATGCGACCCTGGCCGAGGCCCGCCGGATGATGGACAGCCTGCACGTCGGCGGTCTGATTGTCGTTGACGGCGACCGGAACCTGGCCGGGATGCTGACCAACCGGGACGTGCAGATCGCCCCGGACTCGGTCAAATGGGTGCGGGAGGCGATGACCGAACGCTCGAAATTGATCACCGCCGGACCGGCGATCACCCCCGAAGAAGCCCAGGATTTGCTGTATCACAACCGGATCGAAAAGCTGCCCATCCTCGATTCGAACGGGACCCTGGTCGGGTTGGTCACGGCCCGGGACGTGATCAAGCCCCTCAAGTTCCCCCACGCGGCCCAGGACGAGCGCGGCCGGCTGCGGGTGGGCGCGGCCATCGGCGTGACGGACCGGGAGATGGCCCGGGCCGAAGCCCTGCTCGAAGCCGGGGCCGACGTGCTGGTGCTCGACATCGCCCACGGCCACGCCGACCATTGCATCAACATGCTCGGCAGACTGCGCCGGCATTTCCCGCAGGCCCAGATCATCGCCGGGAACGTGGCCTCGGTGGACGGGGCGCGGGAACTGGCCGAGGCAGGAGCCGACGCCATCAAAGTGGGGATCGGTCCCGGGTCCATTTGCACGACCCGCATCGTGACCGGTTTCGGCGTCCCGCAGTTGACGGCTATCATGGACAGCGCCGAGGGCGTCCGACAGTCGGGCCGCGACATCCCGCTCATTGGCGACGGCGGCGTCAAAGTGGCCGGGGATATGGTCAAGGCGCTGGCAGCCGGGGCCGAAACGGTGATGATCGGCGGCCTGTTCGCCGGGACGGAGGAGTCGCCGGGGTCGCCGGTGATCCGTGACGGGCAAAAATTCAAGGTGGTGCGCGGCATGGCCTCCCTGGGTGCGACGATGGGCCGCCGCGAAGCCGAGCGGATCGAGGACGAGAGCGCCGAGGACTCGGAAGACTGGGACAAGGTGGTCCCTGAAGGCGTGGAAGCGGTCGTGCCTTATCGTGGCTACGTGAGCGAGGTGCTGTACCAACTGGTCGGCGGGCTGCGCTCCGGGCTGAGTTACGGCGGGGCGCACGACATCCAGGAATTGCAGGAGAACGCCGAATTCATCGAGATCACCCCTGCCGGCGTGCGCGAAAGCGGCTCACACGATGTGAGGAAGATCTGAAATTTCACCGCGAAGTCGCGAAGTTCACGAAGAAAACCTTTATGGCTCTTCAGGATTAAGTGGGGTGGAAACCCGTTTTACCACAGAGCGCACAGAGAGCACCGAGATTTTAAAAGGTGGCTCTCCCGTTTTTGACGGGAAAAACCTTTTGAAACACGAAGGAACACAACACCTGCCCTCCCGCTCCGCTCCGCTACAGGGACTATCGTGGCGGGCGGTGCCAGGGAGTCAACGAAGGAAAATCTTTACGGCAAGGCGCTTTTTTCCCTTTGAGAGCCTTCGTGTGACTTTGTGTTTAGGCTCTTTCCCGCCTGTTACGGAAGAGACCTCTCTTACAACTCGATCTGCGCCTTGACCATGCCGTTCACTTCGTCGTTCTCGAAGGACGAGAAGCGCATCGAGCGGAACAGGTGGCGCATGACCTGGTTATCGGGGGCCATCAGGGCGATGATGCGCTTGATCTTTTCGTCGCGCCCGATCTCGATGATCCGTTTGAGCAGTTCGCGGCCGAGGCCCTTTCCCTGATACCTGTCGCTGATCAGCATGGTGAAGCGGGCTTCCTCGTCGGTGCCGCGCAGTTTGCTCAGGCGGGCCACCCCGAAAATGGACTGCCGGCCGTTTTCCTCGCCCTCGACGACCAGGGCGATCTCGCGGTCGTAGTCGTTGTGGGTGATGCGCGCCAGGCGTTCGTGGGTGACGCGCTCGCCGAGCAGGATCGGGGCCAGGTAGCGCATCGTCACGGTGCGGTCCGACAGTTCCTGGTGGAAGTCGGCCATCAGCGGCTCGTCCTCGGCCCGGATCGGGCGGATGGTCACTTCGATCCCGTCTTTCATCGTCCATTTCGAGATGTACTGGCTGGGGTACGGGCGGATCGCCAGTTTGGGGAGGACGCCGGTTTCATGCAACATCACGCGGGCATCCAGGGCGAGCAGGCCCTCGGGGGAAGCGATCAGCGGGTTGATGTCCAGTTCTTTGATCCAAGGCTGCTCGGCGATCAACTGGCTGAAGCGCACCAGCAGCTTTTCGAGAGCATCCAGGTCCACCGGCTTGCGGCCGCGCACGCCTTTGAGGGCCTCGTAGATTTTGGTCCGCTCGATCATGCGGCGGGCGAAGGTGGTGTTGAGCGGGGGAAGCCCGAGGGCGCGGTCCTTGAAGACCTCGACGAGCTGGCCGCCGGTGCCGAAGAGCAAGACCGGCCCGAACTGCGGGTCAATGCTCGAGCCGACGATCAATTCGTAGCCTTCGAGCCGGACCATCGGCTGGACCGTCACGCCCAGGAAATGCTCCGCCCCGGCCTTTTCCGTCACCCCCCGGCGGATGGCCTCGAACGCCTCCCGCACCGCGTCCGCATCATTCAAATTCAGTTTTACGCCGCCCACGTCGGTCTTGTGGGTGACGGTCTCGGAGTGGAGTTTGAGCACCACCGGGTAGCCGAGTTTTTCCGCGCCGGCGACGGCCTCGCCAGGGGCGGAGGCGATCAGCGTCGGCGTGGTGGGGATGCCGTAAGCGGCCAGCAGTTGTTTCGATTCGGCTTCGGTCAGCAGGTAGCGTTTCCCTGTGCGGGCGTGTTCGATGATCCCGGCTGCGGCCTCCCGGTCGGGGCTTTCGCCCTCGTCGTCCGGCAGGCTGGGGGTCTCGTACAGGGCGGCCAGGTTGTAGGTGGAATGCCACATGAAAGTGAAGGCCTGGGCCGCATCGTCGGGATATTCGAAGGTCGGTATCCCGGCTTTGTTCAGGATGGCCTCGCCTGCGGCCACTTCCTGCCCGCCCGACCAGGAAGCCAGGATGGGTTTGTCGTAGGTCTTGGCGTAGGACTTGAGCGCCTCGGCGGTGGCGGTCGGGTCGGTCATGGCCTGCGGGGTCAGGATCACCAGCAGCCCGTCGCTGTGGGGGTCCTGGGCGGCGACTTCCAGGGATTTGGCGTAGCGCTCCGGGCTGGCGTCGCCGATGATGTCAATCGGGTTGTTGTGGCTCCAGGCGGCGGGCAGGAATTCGTTCAACTTCTCCATCGTTTCCGGCGAGACTTCGGCCAGTTCGCCGCCGGTGGTGATGAGCTTGTCCGTGGCGATCACGCCCGGGCCTCCGGCGTTGGTCAGGATGGTCAGGCGCGGACCCCGGGGCCGGGGCTGGCGTCCGAGCACTTCGGCCATCGAGAAGATCTCGCTGATGCTGTTGACCCGCAGGACACCGGCGCGGCGGAAAGCCGCGTCGAGCACTTCGTCGGAGCCGGTCAGGGATCCGGTGTGGGAGGCGGCCGCCCGGGCCGCGCCCTCTGTTCGTCCCGGCTTGATGACGATGATCGGTTTGGCCAGGGCCACTTCCCGCGCCGCAGACAGGAAGGAGCGGGCGTCCCCGATGGTTTCCATGTACATCACGATGCTTTCGGTGTGCGGGTCGTCGCCCAGGTGGTAGATCAGGTCGCCCCAGTCCACGTCCAGCATCGAGCCGACCGAGACGAAGTGCGAGAAGCCGACGTTTTCCTTGAACGACCAGTCGAGCACCGATGTGCATAGCGCCCCCGACTGGCTGATGAAGGCGACCTTGCCTTTGCGGGCCATCCCGGCTGCGAAGGTGGCGTTCAGCCCGCTGATGGGACTCATCACGCCCAGGCAGTTCGGGCCGATGATGCGCATCCGCCCGGTGCGGGCGTTCTCTAAAATTTGGCGTTCCAGGTCGGCGCCTGCGGGGCCGACTTCCTTGAACCCGGCGGAGATGACGATCGCGCCCTGCACGCCGACTGCGACGCAATCCCTGATGATGCCGGGGATGGTCGGGGCGGGAGTGACGACGATGGCCAGGTCCACCGGGTCGGGGACGGATTGGATGTCGGGATAGGCCTTGATGCCGAGCAGGCTGTCGCGTTTGGGGTTGACCGGGAAGACCGCCCCGCCGAAGGGGCTGCTGATCAGGTTCCAGAGCAGGGTCCGCCCGACGCTGCCTTCCTTTTCGGTCGCGCCGATGACGGCCACGTTCTTGGGCGCAAAGATGGGTTGCAGGGAGCGCGGCACGTAGCGGTATACATCGTGGGCCGGGTCGAAGAAAGATGAGGGCCTGGTAAAGGGGGTGGTTTGCATGAAGTAAATCCTTGATCTGTGGGATCAAAACTTCGGAAGTCTTTGTATTCGGAAAGAGACTTTCGAAGTTTATTAAAAAAAAAAGACATCCCCTATCTTACCACCGGGGGATGTCAATGAAGTTACAGGGTTGGGAATTTCTTCACCAATTTTGATCGTCAGGCTCGATGTTGCGGTACATGACCCGGACGCGCTCACCGGCCAGGGTCGGGACGCCTTTTTCGACCCAGCGTTTGAAGTGCCCAGTGTGGCGGTGAGCTTCGAGGGCTTCCGCCGAGCGGTAGACTTCGTAGAGCATGAATTTGGTTGGCGCGTCGGTCTGCTGGAGGAAGTCGAAGCGCACCACGCCGGGTTCGGACAGGCTGGCGCGGGCGTTGGCGGCGGCTTCAGCGATGAAGGTGTCCATTTTTTCGGGCTTGACTTCGAGGTAGACGATTTGGATGAGCATAATTGGCCTGTCTCAATTTGGGTTGCGCGTGAGGCTACTTTTTATCAGCCACCTGTCTTTGTATACTTTTTTGGCGGTACTTTGTTTTTGAACCACCGGTACTTTTGTTTTCGCCAGCCTTTTGTTGCAGCCACAAGTTGACCAATGTTTCCACGCTTACGCCTCGTTGTTGGGCCTGCTTTTGGATTTCAGCAAACAGGTCAATTTCTACGGGTACGGCGCAGGTCATTTCGAACTTGACGTCCGGGGCTTCCGAATCAAAATCGGTAAAGTCATGGGTATCCCAATAATCCCCCATTTCTTTTAGAGAACTGGCTTTTGATACAGAACTTGTTTTTTTATTTGCGTCCATAAGATTTGCGCTCTTTCTGACTCATATCGCGAGCACTGATAATGATGGCGGTTTTGTTATTGGGCTTGTAGACAAAAAACACGGATAGATAACGTCCGCCAAATGTTTGTCCAAATGCAACATAGACATCATCGCCATCTACGAATCCATTTTCAGCAAAGCGAATGCGCGGCATATTGAGCAGAACCTGCCGGGCCTCGTGCTCGGTAACATTGTGCTTTCGAGAAAGTTTGTCGAGGATTTCATCAGGGCAAACGATGAAGTCAATGCGCATGAAAAAAGTATATCACCAGATCAATTCTACCCTCTCTGTAAAATCTCCCCCATTTCGGCCATTTTCTCGAAGACTTCCTCGGCGATCTCGACCGTGGTTGGCCCCAGGCCGCAGGCGGGCGTGACCAGGCTGCGGGCGGCGAATTCGTCCGGGCGGATGGTAACGCCTCGGGAGGCGGCCCTGTCGCAGATGAGCTGGATACCTGTCCGCAGGCGGTCGGCCAGCATTTGGGGGGTGACGTCGCGAATGGCCTCGAAATTGGGGACCACGCCCCAGGCCACCGCGCCGCCCCGGTCCAGGAACGCCCGCAGGTCGTCGGGGTAGAGGGCCAGGTTTTCGATGAAGGCGTAGGCATCCAGGTTGAGGATGTCGGCCTTCGAGGCCAGGAGCAGGCCCCAGTCGGTGTTGCCGCAGCAGTGGACGCCGACCAGCCCGCCCTCGCGGTGGACCGCATCGTAGACTTCGTTCATGTAGTCCAGGGCCTGCTCGCGGCTGAGGCTGATGAAGGCCGAGCCGAAGGAGGCCATGTAGGGTTCGTCCACGAACAGGATGACGTTCCTGCCCGCCGTTTTCAGTTGCTGCACCTGCCAGCGGGCGTTCATGCTCATGTGCTTGACCAGGGCGTCGGCCAGGGTCTCGTTGTAGAGGCTGGCGCGCAGGTTTTGGTCGGTGACGGTCAACCCGAAACTGATCGGACCCATGACCTGGCCCTTGACCCATTCGACCGGGCGCGGCCGGAGTTCGTCCAGCAGGGTGAAGAAACCCAGGGCGCAGTCGGGCGTCAGGGCGAAGTCGTCAAGATTGTCGTCGAGGTAGGACTGGTAGAAGGCTTCGAGTTCCTGCTCGAAGGTCTGGCCGTCGGTACGCATGACGGCCCTTTCTTTTTCAGCGTCCACGACCGCGCCGGGCAGGGTGGCGGCGTACTGAGTGTAGATGTTTTCGAGGTAGTTGCGGCGGGGCAGTTGCAGCCAGGCCGGGATGTCGAGCAGGCCGGCGAGTCGGTGGGTCAGGCCGACCGGGTCTTTGTGCGGCACCGAGCCGACGTGGGTGGTGAGGAAGTTGAAGTTTGGCATGGTTTCGATTGTATCATTCCCGCACGGTCCAGAATCCATTAATTCCAGAATTTATAGTAAGATAACGGCATGAGCAATTTGCCAGTCCCACCCGCCATCGCCAGGATCGCGCCCGACGGCAACCTGACCCCGCGTCAATTGCGGCGGTTTATGATAGATATGGTCCTGCGCCGGGTCAAACCCGGCACGGGCAGCGGCCATGATTTTATGCGAAGGAGGACAGCCATGAACCCGTGGCCTGATTTGCGCCCAATTTTGAAGGGAATTCAATGGGCAATTGTCGGTGGTGTCGCCACCCGCGCTTATATGCCCGAACGCATGACGAAGGATTTGGATATTCTTGTCCATGAAAGGGATAGCGAAGTAGTCACCAAAAGACTGGAGCAGGCAGGCTATCGTATCGTTTCCCGTTTGGCTATTCCCGGATATTTAATGCTTTCCCCTGACGGGGTGGAACTGGATGTGATATTTGGTAAATATAAATGGTTGAAAGAAGCCTTATCGCATCCAAACCAAGACCCTGCCGGTTATCCAGTCGTTGGTTTGCCATACCTGATTATGATGAAAATGTCGGCGCAACGGACACGTGATATGGGCGATTTAGGAACATTGTTGGGTTGGGCATCGGACGAAGAGTTGGATGAAGTGCGCGCTGTCGTTAAAAAATACGCTCCCGAAGACCTGGAAGACCTTGAAGCATTGATCTACATTGGCAAGAAAGAACAGGAAATTCCGCCGCCGGATGATGTAACTGAATAACCGAAGCCTCCGAGATATGTGCCGCAAATCTTGGAGGCTTTTTTGCAGCCTGACTTTAACTAACCCCTGGTTACTGAAAACCGGATACTGGAAACTGATTACTTATGCAAGTTCGTCGCGGCGATAAAGCTCAGGCCCTTTTCGGTCAACATGCGGGCGGAGGAGTTGCAGGCGTCCACTTTGTCGAGGAAGTTCAGGCGCAGGTTGTCCCAGTCGCCGCTTTCGATGACTTCCTGCTTCTCGCGGAAGTAGTCCAGGATATCGGTCGGGTGGGCGCGCTGGGAGTCGGTTTCGGGCAGGCCGCCTTCATGTTTGGCGCTGATGTTGGCCACGTGGTCGGCGATGGCGACCAGTTCGGCGCGGCGGTCATACGGCTGGCGGACGATGGATTTCCAGGTCTCGGTGATGTGATGCTCGAAGCGGACCACGCCCTCGAAGCCGAGCGCCTTGCGGAATTGGGCGGTCAGTTCCATGGTTTGGTTGTTGATCGAGTTGGACCAGTTGAAGCCGATCAGCGGACTTGAGCCGTCGTCGCGGCTGAAGAGTTTGGCGGCGGCCATGATCCACAGGGCGTGGTAGGGGTTATCGGAGCCGAAGAAGACCGAAATCTTGAACTGGATGTCCACGCCCAGTTTGTAGAGCATGAAGCCGAGCAGGATCGTGCCGGCGTTGAAGTTGAGCACGTGCTGGACGCCGTAATTGGTGTAGTAGTAGAGGAATTCGTCCAGCCATTTGAGGGCGTACTCGTTGGGCTGGCCGATTCCGCCGAAATAGCCGGTGATGGTGGCCGGGCCGTTGAGGTGGACGTTGGAGCCGTCGGCGCCTTTGGTGTCGAGGGTTTCGACGAAGGAGCAGCCCATGATGTCGAGGGCGGCGACGATGGCGGGCAGGTCGCCGTCGGCTTCGGATTCTTTCATGCGGCGGACAGCGATGAAGCGGCCGGGGATGAGCGAGCGGTCGGTGATGGCCCGTTCGGCCATGGCCCGGATCCAGGGGAAGTATTGCAGGGCGGAGACTTCCAGCGTCACAGCGTAGTCGTCGGCAAATTTAACGGTATCGGCCCCCGGTCCCAGCACGCTGCGGCGGTAATCCGCCACAGAGACGAACGCGCCGCGGTCGCGTTGTTCCATCAGCCAGTTCAAATCCTTGACGTGGCCCGGCGCGGCAGCCTCGACCTTCTTCATCAGGTTTTCGAGTTTACGGGATTGCCTGTGTTTGGCGTTGATCTCGGCCGGCGTGCCGTATTTGGCGACCACCGCCAGGAAATCGTTCATCACCAGTGAGTTGGGGTCGGTCAGGACGGCGTTGATGGCCTCCAGCCGGTCGGCGGGGATGGCGAGCAGTTGGCGCAGGGTATCGGTCATTTGTCCTCCAGGGGTTTGGATAATTACGCAATACTTCGTAGTATAGAGCATGTCAAGAGATGGGACAAGTGACAAGCGTAATGTTTTGCAGATTATTGTATTTGTGACGCATGAATGTCGCGTACCCTCTCTTGAATAACCAGGCGGGTTTATGTATACTAAACGTACCGATTTGCTCCTATTCAAAACTCGCGCGGGAGAGTCATTAATGGTATTTACCGCCCAAAATCCCCATCTTTTCACTTACGCCAGGTAACGCAAAATGGCAACTGCCCAACCCGCTCCGTCCATTACCGTCCACGGGAACGTCGAAGGCAGCGTGGTGGTGGGGGACCATAACTTTGTGGTCAACACCAACCACGGGACCATCGTCTACCAGCAGGCCGCGCCGCGCATCCAGCCGCGCGCGATGACGCCCAGGCCGCCGCGCCGTCCGCGCGGGTTCGTGGGCCGGGAGCGGGAACTGGCTCAACTGGAGTCCTGGATCGCGGGCGGCGAACCGGTCTACCTGCATGGGCAGCCCGGCGCAGGCAAGACGACCCTGGCCAAACAGGCCGCCAACGGCCCGGCAGCCACCTCCCAACCCGACGGCGTCGTTTTCATCGAGGGCCTGACCGAAACCACCGCCTCGATGAAGATGGGCGACCTCGTCCAGCGCCTGTTCGACGCCTTGTTCGAGTCCGAGCCGCATCTCAAAGTGGACCTCGACTCGGCCCGCAGCTACCTGAGCAACCGCCAGCCGCTGGTCTTCATCAGTTCGATAGCCCTGGCCCCCGCCAACCTGAGCGCGCTGGCAGACCTGTTCCCCAACGCCCCGATCCTGGTCGAGACCGAGCAATGGATCGCCAGCGACGTTTTCACCCACCTGGCGCTGGCTCCCTTGGACGATAACGCCGCCTTGAAACTGCTCTCCGAGCGGAGCGGCCTGCCGCTGGATGCCGGGAACGGGTCTGTCCTGGCCGAAATCACCGGCCTGCTGGACGAAATCCCCGCCGCGCTGGTGACGGTCGGGAATGCCATCCGGGAGCGAAGGATCGGGCTGGACGAGGCCCTCACCCGTTTGCGGGAGTTGCGCCAGGACAAGGGCCTGGACCCGTTGGACAGCGCCTACGCCCTCGTCCTGGACGGGTTGTCTGATCCCGAACGGGAAATGTTGATCCAGGCTGGGGCCGCTCCCGGCATCTCGGTGGACGGGGAATGGCTGGAGAAAGTGGGCGGGAAACCCGTCAGCCAAAGCCTGGAGTCGCTCGGACTGTTGCAGGCCAATAGTCCCCGCCTGAGGCTTTCGCCGGGGCTGCGCGGGCTGATCCAATCCGATCACGGCATAACCGCCGCCAGGGAGAAGCTGCTTCGCCATCTCATATCCGAACTGGAAAACCGCTGGAACGATTTCGATTTTGTCGCCGCCGAACTGGGCAACCTGCTCGGCCTGCTGGACTGGGCCGCCACCCGGAACCGCTGGCAGGACATCTTCGCCCTGGCGCGCGGCCTCGATCCTTTTTTGACCCTGCGCGGCTTGTGGACGGCCTGGGGAGCGGCGCTGGATACGGTCTATTTTGCTGCCACTGCCGCCGGGGACGAGGCCATGGAGTCCTGGGCGCTGCACCAGCTTGGCGTGTACCAGATCGGCAAAAAGGACTTCACCGCCGCCCGCATCCTCCTGACCCGCGCCCATGACTTGCGCCTGGTTATAAACGACGAAACCGGCGCGGCTTACACCCGGCACAATCTGGATTTCCTGGAGGCGCTCAGCGCGCCGGCCAAAACCAAAAGCGGGCGCAAAAAACCCCGGTTGATGACCGGCCTGCTCATCACGCTCACCGTGATCGGGCTGCTGGCCGCCGGGACCGTGTTCGGCGCGAACCTGCCGTTCGCCACCCGGACCCCGACGCCGACGGCCACGCAGACCGCGTCCGCCACGCCCGCGCCCTCGGCAACGGCCACGCCGTCACCCTTGCCTTCGCCAACTTCGTCCTCCACGCCCACACCTTCCCCAACCGCCGCGCCGACCCGCACGGCAACCTGGACTCCGACCCCGACACCCACGCCGACGTTCATCCCGCTCATCCGGGGCGTGTTCGCCGAATACGCCTCCTGCTTCTACGGGCCGGGGCGGATGTACCTGTCATTTACGGGCATCTACGCCGGCGCGCCGATCGAGGTGATCGGGCGCAACGACGCCGGGGATTGGGTTTACGTCCAGTTCCCCAGCGCCCAGGACCCGAAGAAACTTTCGAACTGCTGGTTCGAGGCAAAATCCATCAAGCTCGACGGCGAGGTCTTGCGGCTCGAACCCGTTTACCCGGATAAAGCCCCGCCGCCCATTTCGCAAAACCCGGTCGGCTACCCGGGATTGAAAAACGTCGTGGCGACCCGCCAGGGCAGCGCGGTGACGATCACCTGGGACGAAAACATCATCCCCGACGGCGACCGCTTCTGTAAGGAATGCGCCCTGTACCTGGTCGAGGCATGGGTTTGCCGGGCAGGCGAAATCGTTTTCGTCCCGATGGGGGTTTGGGGGAAACCGATCGCCACCCTCACCGACGAACCCGGCTGTTCCGAACCGTCGCACGGGCGGGTTTTTCTATCCGAGAAACACGGCTACATCGGGCCGGTGGAAATCGAATGGCCCCAGCCGTAATAGCGACTTAAGTCGCTACTACTTGACCATCCCCCGGAATTAGATTATTATCTAATGCGTTAGACGCCTGTCTAACAATCCCGCCTGTGCGAGCAATCCATGACTACTCTCCATTGGGACCAGGGCACTGCCTACGACTTTTTCATCAGCCTGTTCGTGCTGCACCACGCCGACCGCTTCGGGCTGCGGCCCTCCTGGGCGGCGGGGGTGCGCCAGCGGCTGTCTGCGGCGGGGAGGGAGGTGCTCGAACAGGCGCAGACGTTCGCGCCCGTGCCGCTGGCCTGGATTTCGACCCTGCCCGCCCCCGGAGACAGCGAAAGCGCCCTGGACGCCCTGGCCGGGCTGCCGCCAAACGAGCGCATCCTGTCCCTGTGCCTGACCCCCGACATGGACGAGAGCGTCCGCCAGACCCTGCAAACCATCGCCGCCCGCGGCTCGTGGACCGAGGCCGAACAGGACGACTTGCGCCTCCACTACCTTCGCCGCGGCGACACGCTCAGGCCGGCCGCCCTGTCCAACCTGCTCAACGCCTGGTCGCGGGCCGAAGAGACCGGCGAACGCCTCCTGCTGGCGCTGCGGGAATACGCCCAGAACTTTTTCATCGAAGAGGAGAAACGCATCCGGCCTTATCTCCAACTCAGCCTCGAAGACTCGCAGGAACTGGCAGGCGGATTGAGCCTGGACGAACTCGTCACCCGGCTCTCACGCGGTGTCCATTTTGAATCGCTCGAATCAGTTGATTCGCTGACTCTTATCCCGTCCTATTGGAGCGCGCCGCTGGTCTTCATCACCCGCCCCGCGCCGGGACAGGCGCTCCTGGTCTACGGGGCGCGGCCCGACGAAGCCAGCCTGGTCCCCGGCTCCGAGGTCCCGGACGGGCTGGTGGGGGCCTTGAAAGCCCTCGGCGACCCGACCCGGCTGCGCATCCTGCGCGACCTGGCCGAAGCCCCGCTCACGCCGAGCGAACTGGCCCGCCGCCTGCGCCTGCGCCCGCCTACGGTCATTCACCACCTGCGCCTCCTGCGCCTGGCCGGGCTGGTGCATATCACCGTCAGCGCCAGCAACGAGCGGGTCTACGCCGCCCGGCTGGAGGAACTCGACAGCGTGGACACCTCCCTGCGCGGCTTCCTCACCCCAAACTGCTGAACACTGAATACTGAATACTGATTACTATGACCTACCTCCTCCGTCTCCGTATTTTCATCAAACCCTACTTCCAGCGCATCGCCCTCAACCTGCTCCTGCTGCTGGGGATCACCGGCCTGGCGCTGGTGGTGCCGCGCATCATCCAGGATGTGATTGACATCGGCCTGGCCCAAAAAGACGTGGATTACCTGGCCCGGGCCGGGCTGGTCCTGTTCGGGCTGGGACTGGCGACCGCGGTGCTCTCGCTCTTCCACCGTTACCTGTCCGAGTGGATCGCGGCCCACATCGGCTACGACCTGCGCAACCGGATGTACGACCACATCCAGTACCTGCCGTTCACCTATCACGACCACTCCCAGACCGGGCAGCTCATCTCGCGCTGCATCGAAGACGTGCGCGCCATCGAGCGGCTGGCCGGTTCAAGCCTGGTGGAACTGGTCCAACTGCTGCTGATGGCACTCGGCATCCTGGTCATCATGGTCGGCGAGAACGCCCGCCTGGCCGTCATCTCGCTCCTGCCGCTGGTGCCGATGCTGTTCCTTACGGTCAACTTCGGGGAGCGGGTCAGCGCCTTCTTCCTGGCCGTGGACAACGCCCTGGGCGACCTCTCGGCCCGTTTGCAGGAGAACGTGACCGGGGTCCAGGTGATCCGGGCCTTTGCGCGGGAACCCTACGAGATCGAGCGCTTCGACCAGGGCAACCGCAACCTGTTCAAGGCCCGCATCACCGTCATCGGCGAATGGTCCAAAGTGATGCCGACCACCCAACTGCTGATCACCGCCGGGACGGTGCTGGTGCTGTGGTTCGGCGGCCAGATGGTGCTGGACGGCACGATGACCGTCGGCGAGGTGGTGGCTTTCAACTCGTACCTGCTGATGCTGGCCGCCCCGGTCCAGCAACTGACCTGGCTGGTCAACGCCCTGGGCGAGGCCGCAGCCGGGGCGCAGCGGGTCTTCGACGTGCTGGACACCCAACCCGCGATCCAGACGCCCGCCGGGGCGGTGGGACTGTCCACGCTGCGGGGGCAGGTCGAATTCCGGGACGTGGGATTGTTCTACGAGGGCGAGCCGCGTCCGGCGCTGGAATCCGTCAGCCAGCTCGTCGAACCGAACCAGATCGTCGCCCTGATGGGGCAGACCGGGTCCGGGAAGACTTCGCTGGTCAACCTGATCCCGCGCTTCTACGACGTAAGCCAGGGCGCGGTGCTGGTGGACGGGCAGGACGTCCGCACGGTGGATTTGCTCAGCCTGCGCCGCCAGATCGGGATCGTGCTGCAAACCTCGCTGCTCTTCTCGGACACGATCAAGGCCAACATCGCCTACGGCAAGCCCGACGCCAGCGACGAGGAGATCGTCGCCGCAGCCCGGGCCGCCCAGGCCCACGAATTCATCACCGGCTTCCCCGAAGGCTACGGGACGATCATCGGCGAGCGGGGCGTGACCCTATCGGGCGGGCAGCGCCAGCGGGTCGCCATCGCCCGCGCCCTGCTGATGGACCCGCGCATCCTGATCCTGGACGATTCGACCTCCAGCGTGGACACGCAGACCGAGCAGCTCATCCAGCAGGCGCTCGACAAGCTGATGGAGGGCCGCACGACCTTCGTCATCGCCCACCGGCTCTCGACCGTGCGCCGGGCGGACCTGATCCTGGTCATGGACGAGGGGCGCATCGTCCAGCGCGGCACACACGAGCAGTTGCTGGCCGAAGGCGGCCTGTACCGCGAGATCTACGAACTGCAACTCCTTGACCACGCCCGCTTCGCCGAAGAGATGGAAGAACTCGACCTGTCCGTCCCGGCCCCGTACCGCGGTGAGTCGCTGGGATGACTGAATACTGGATACTGAATACTGAATACTGAACACTGGATACAGATAACTGATGACCGCCATCACCCCTCCCGCTTACGTCACCCAGAGTGAAGAACAATACACCAAAGGCTACGATCCCCGCATCGCCCGGCGCATCCTCGATTTTGCCCGCCCGTACAACTGGAAATTGTGGCTGGCGCTCCTGCTCATGCTCGGCAGCACCGGGCTGAGCGTGGCCGGGCCGTACTTCGTCAAGATCGCCATTGATTCCGGCCTGGCCGCCGGGAACGTCGCCGTCCTGCGCAATACGGTCCTGCTCTACCTGGCGACCGCCATCCTGCAATGGGTCTTTACCTATTACCGGGTCAACCTGATGGCCGTCGTCGGCCAGTCCATCATCTACGACCTGCGGGCGCGGCTCTTCGAGCATTTGCAGCAACTCTCGCTCAGTTTCTACAGCCGTTACAGCGTGGGTCGGGTCATCACCCGGGTCATCAACGACGTGGGCACGCTGCGGGAGTTCATCACCTGGGCCGTGCTGGCCATCGCCCGCGACCTGTTCGCCCTGGTCGGGATCGTGATCGCCATGCTCTCGCTCGACCTGAAACTTTCGCTGATCACCTTCTCGGTGCTGCCGGTGATGGCTGTCGCCACCTGGCTCTTCCGCCGCCGGGCAAGGCTGCTCTACCGCCGGGTGCGGGCGGCCATCTCGTGGGTCAATTCGGTCTTGGCCGAGAACATCAACGGGGTGCGGGTCGTCCAGGCCTTCAGCCGCCAGGGGCACAACTACCACAACTTCAGCACCTACACCAACCGCTACCACCTGCAACAGGGACTGGCCGCCGCCAAACTGGTCTCGTTCTTCGTCCCGGTGGTGGACGTGCTCGGGGCAGTCGCCACGGCCCTGGTGGTCTGGCTGGGGGGCGCGGCCGTGCTCGGTAACGAGTTGACCGCCGGAGTGTTGGTCGCTTTCGTGCTCTACATCGGGCGCTTCTTCGAGCCGATCCGGGACCTGTTCCGGCGCTTCGACACCCTTCAGTCCACCATGGCCGGCGGGGAACGGATTTTCACCCTGCTCGATACGCCGGTGGACGTGCAGGACGCGCCGGACGCCGGGACGTTACCCGTGATCGAGGGCGAGGTGCGCTTCGAGGGCGTATCCTTCCACTATTCGGACGACCCGTCGCCTGTCCTGCGGGATATCGAACTGGTCGTCCGCCCGGGCGAGACCGTGGCTCTGGTCGGCGAGACCGGCGCGGGCAAGACGACCCTGGTCAAGCTGCTCTCGCGCTTCCACGATCCCACCGGCGGGCGGATCCTGGTGGACGGGCGCGACCTGCGCTCGGTAACGCAATCCAGCCTGCGCTCGCAGATGGGCGTGGTGCTGCAAGACCCGTTCCTGTTCAACGGGACGGTGCGCGAGAACATCCGCTTCGGGCGGCTGGGGGCAGCGGATGAGGAGATCATCGCCGCCGCGACCGCCGTGGGGGCGCACGGCTTCATCGCCCAGTTGAAGGACGGCTACGAGACCTCGGTCGAGGAGGGCGGGGTGCTGCTCTCGGTCGGGCAGCGCCAGTTGATCTCCTTCGCCCGGGCCTTGCTGGCCGACCCGCGCATCCTGGTCCTGGACGAGGCCACCTCCAGCGTGGACACCCAGACCGAGCGGGTCATCCAACAGGCCCTGGCCCGGCTGCTGAAAGGACGCACCTCCTTCGTCATCGCCCACCGCTTGAGCACCATCACCAGCGCCGACCGGATCGTGGTCATCCACGACGGGCGGATCGCCGAGCAGGGCACGCACACGGAGTTGTTGGAGAAACAGGGGATGTATTACGAGTTGTATAAGACGGGGTTTCAGGAGTAGGGGCGACCCGGCCTGGGCGTGATCTGAATCCCGGCAGACTTCCGAAGTTTGCTTTACGGGGTTTCAGGAGTAATTGGTAATTGGAGATTGGAGATTGGCTGTCATTCCCGGAAGACTTCCGAAGTTTGCATTAACTCCCGGGGGAAAACTTCGGAAGTCTGGATGGGAGTCTCCCCGACCGGGAAGCTACCCGGAAGACTTCCGAAGTTTGTCTTTCAACACCGTCATTGGTACAAGCCCAATTTGACCATACGGCACAATCACTTGTATCCACAGTGCAGGACCAAACATTGGGACATCTGCTGTAATTGCATACCGGAAATGAGCCTGCATCTCCGGTTTTTATAGTACAAGGAGGGGTTGGTCCCAATCCAGTACATAAATTATCACAATTATCGGGTGTTGGCGTTGGAGTTTTTGTGGGGGTCAGGGTCGGATAAACTATTAGGTCGCAGTTACAGATTCCATAGCCGTACTGCTCACACCTGTAACCGGCCGGGCAGGTACCCGTACATTCGCCGTATTGATTAGGAGAACAAGCAAGTATTGGTTTAGCGGAAACATATAAACCGGTAAATGCCAGCACTATGAACAAACAAAGGCGCAAAAAACCCCTCATATATAAAAAGAATAACAAAAGAGGCGGTCAATGACAATGCTTTATGGCAAGTCTAATACTTAGGTCCCAAGAATGCGCTTCCCCAATCCCCGACGGCGGTCAAAAGGGTGTAGTCTGAAAGCTCCTTGGGAAGCACGGAAACCCGGACTGATACCGGATCACCTGCTTTTAGTGCTTCGAAAATGTTGACTTTGTCGTTTGCATCGAAAAGCCCCATTATATCTTTCTGTTCTGGCAATCTAGCTATTCCTATATTTGGTGTCATACCTTTGTAGATAACAAACGCTTCCGGGTTGTAACCTATTCCCACCCCGTCTATTTCCGTGGGGGGAAGGATGCCGGCAACAAGTTGGTTGTGATTCTTTAAGATGATATTCTCTATCCTCGTCGCTCCGCTCGGTAATTTCTGTAGAAATTCTTCATAAACATTCAAATCCATCCCGAATAAAAGGTTAATAAGTTGATCCTTGTTTTCGGGGGTGGGGTTTTTGGAGGTCATTACGAATATAACCTGATCCCCTCTTTTTATAAATCCGCTGTAAGCGAACGGCTTAGTTTCTTTGGTGAATGCCGCTTCTTCGTCAAAAGTATAACTTTCATAAGATAAATACCCCATATTTCCGCCCCAGCCACCTATCGTGTAATAGAAATGCGGGTCAACGGCGTTTTCGGGAATGCGGGGGTTTTCCGAATTTTGCAGGGCGGCCAGGGTGTTTATGGCACGATTGGGCCAGTTTTCCGGAACTTCGGTTAAAGTATTTGGGTCGGTAAAATTCATTTCCTTATCCTTTATCCACCCAAAACCTTCAACATGCACGAGGCGGCTGCCATCTTCTTTATTTGTTGCGGTGAGGATATTTTTGGCCAGGCCGTCGTTGGTTTCCGTATGGGTAATGTTTTCAATGGTTATCGACTCTTTTGAAACAGTGTCCGCAAGGTTAACTCTCATTTCCCCGTTCCCGCCCAACTCGTATGCGACGTTTTGGGCGGTGAACAGATCCCGGATTTCGGGGGCAAGGGCGGCCAGGGGGTCCGGTGTTGCGTTTTCGGTTGCGGGAATGGCCGAGGGGGTTCCGACGATGTCCACCTGGGCGGTGGGACGGGTGTCGGGGGTGGGGGTCTCGGCGGGGGCGGCGGCGTCGGGAACCGGGCCGCAGGCGGCCAGGAGCAGGCAAAGGGTCAAGGCGAAGGAGTGTTTCCAGATCATAAGCCCATCCTTGTGTACTTCTATTATACAGCCGGAAAAAGCTTCGGAAGTCACCAACCGTCCACGAATGAAAAGCCACGAATTATCGAAGAGGCGGCCCCGATTTGTGAATTCGTGGCAGGTCTTATTCGTGGACGGTCCTGCCCCGAGTCGCCTGCACGACTCACTGGAATCGCCGTAATGGTTTTAAAAATCGCCGTGGCGATTTAACCGGCTCGCAACCGTCGTTTTAAAAAGACAGCCCTGAAAGGTTGGATAATTCAGGGCTGTTGACGGTATTTTTCAGGTTTTCAGTGGCGTTTACTCGTTGCTCTCTCCTTCTGGTATCGGATATTATTCAGCATTTCCTTGAAGCGCCTGCCGGGGGTGAAAATGACCCTCGGGACGATTGGCATCAATCCGCCGCCACCGGTTCCAACTCTGCTTCGGCGCTGTACTGCGTCTCGCGCTCGTAGCGGAACTGCTGGGTGTACAGGCGGTAGTAGTGGCCCTTCTGGCGCAGCAATTCGGCATGGCTGCCCTGCTCCTTGATCCGCCCGTCCTCGATCACGATGATCCGGTCGGCCCGGCGGATGGTCGAGAGGCGGTGGGCAATCACGAACGAGGTGCGGCCCTTCATCAGCGCCTCCATCCCGTGCTGGATCAGGGCCTCGGTCAGCGTGTCCACGCTCGAAGTGGCCTCGTCCATGATGAACAGTTCGGGCCGGGACAGCACCGCCCGCGCCAGCGAGATCAACTGTTTCTGCCCGGTCGAGAGCAGGTTGCCGCCCTCGCCCACGTTCTCGTCGTAGCCTTTCGTCAGGCTGGTGATGAACTCGTGCGCCCCGGCGATCCGGGCGGCATCCTCCACGCTCTCGTCGCTGGCCTCCAGCCGTCCGTAGCGGATGTTCTCGCGCACCGTCCCGGAGAACAGGTGCGGGGTCTGGAGCACGATCCCGATCCGGGAGTGGATGCTCTCCAGGGTGTACCCGGTGTAGTCCCGCCCGTTGATGCGGATGGCGCCGTTCCTCGGCTCGAAGAAGCGGCAGAGCAGGTTGACGATGGTGGATTTGCCGCCGCCGGTCGGGCCGACCAGGGCGATCATCTCACCCGGCCTGACCTTGAGCGAGAAATCCGTCAGCACCGGATTGCGGTCCTCGTAGTAGAAGTCCACCTGGTCGAATTCGATCTCGCCCAGCAGGGTTTCGGCGGCGACGGCGTCCGGGCGGTCCCGGACCTCGGGGGCTGTATCCAGCAGCTTGAAGATCCGCTCGGCTGAGGCGATGCTGTGCTGCATTTCGGCGTAGACCCGGGCCAGGTCCTGCACCGGCCAGATCATGAAGGTCAGGTACGAGACGAAGGCGTGGATGTCGCCGACCGAGAAGCTGCTGGTCAGGCTCTGCGTCCCGCCGTACCAGACGATGGCTCCCAGGGCGAAGGCCGCCACGATCTGCACCGTCGGCAGGAAGAGGGCCGAGAGCCAGGCTGCCCGGTAGGAGGCGTTGAACATGTTGCCGGTCAGCACGGAAAACTCGTTCAGGTTTTCGTCCTCGCGCCCGAGGGCCTTGACCACCCGCACACCCTGGATGTTCTGGTTGTACTCGCCGGTGATCTTCGAGTTGGCCCGCCGCGCCCCGCGGAACTCGACCAGGATCTTCTTGCGGAAGTTGACCGCGATGACCAGCAGGATCGGGATGGTGCTGAAGACGATCAGCGCCAGCCGCCAGTTGATGATCAGCATGAAGATGGTCGAGGAGATCACGCTGACAATGGCCCAGGTCACGTCGAGCAGGCCCCAGGTCATCAGGGTCGAGACCCGCCCGGTGTCCGAGGTGACGCGGGCCATCAGCCGCCCGACCGCGTTCTGGCTGTAATACGAGAGCGACAGGTCTTGCAAGTGGTTGAAGAGCGCCCGGCGCAGGTCGTATTGCACCCGCTCGCCGAGCACCCCGGCCAGGTAGATGAAGCCGAACACCAACCCCGCCTGGACGATCTGCAAGCCGCCGTAATAGGTGGCATAGCGGATCAGGGCGTCCACGCTTTTGTGGCCGATGCCCTGGTCAATCATGCCCCGGTTGATGTAGGTAAAAACCGAGTCCAGCCCGGCGGTGGCGGCGATGGTCAGCAGGAAGCCGACCATCCAGCGCCAGTGCGGCCTGAGCAGCCCCACGATCCGCTTGAAGGTCGGCGCGGTAAGGGGAGAGGTGTGTTCTTCTTCTTCGAGTTCGATCAGTTCGTTGTCAGAGTCAGACATGGTGTGTTACTCCAATGCAAATTATGAATTCAGAAGGATGAATTATGAAAGCCTGTTTGTCAGACCAACTACATAATTCAGAATTCGTCCTTCACAATTTGCCAATTCGTTTTTTGACTTTGGTTACTATCGTTACCAGGATCGCGATGAGTTCATCGGTTTCCTTTCGGAGTGATTCGAGTTTTTCGGCAGGGACAATACCCGACCTGACCAGGAGTTCGAGCCAATAGGCGGTTTCATCCGCTTCTTGCAGTGCCCCTTCGAGTTTGTTGATGAAATCCGGGTCTGACTTGGCTCGCTGGCTCTCACGGAACTGCGCCCCGATGGATGTACCCGAACGGAGGACCTGTTTTCCGAGTACCTGCGCTTCGGTCGTCTTCGGCAGAGTGGTGTAAAGCTTGATGATCCTCAGCGCGAACTCTGTCGTCCTCTCACGCAAATCGTTTCTCTTCTCGTCCATCAACATTGCTCCTTCTGATTTCATAATTCAGAATTCTGAATTTCATATTCAAGTTCGTCATCTATCCTCGTCTGTATCTCGTAGATCTTCCGGTACATCCCGTCCTGGGCCAGCAGGTCGTCGTGCCGTCCCATCTGGACCACCTCGCCCCTGTCCAGCACCAGGATCAGGTCGGCGTTCATCACCGACTGGATGCGGTGGGCGATGATGAATGTGGTGCGGTTCTCCATCAGGGCGTTCAGCGCCGAACGGATCTCGGCTTCGGTCTCGGTGTCCACGCTGGAGGTCGAATCGTCCAGGATCAGGATGCGCGGGTTCTTGAGCAGGGTGCGGGCGATGGCCACCCGCTGCTTCTGGCCGCCGGAGAGGGTCACGCCCTTCTCGCCGACCAGGGTGTTGTAGCCGTCCGGGAAGCCCAGGATCACCTCATGCACCGCGGCGGCTTTGGCGGCCTTCTCGATCTCCTCTTGCGCCACGTCCCGGCCCACGCCGTAAGTGATGTTGTCGCGGATCGAGCGGCTGAACAGGAACGGTTCCTGCTCGACGATCCCGATCTGCTTGCGCAGGTACTCGCGTGGATACTCCTTCAGTTCCTCGCCGTCGAGCAGGATGCGCCCGTCGGTGTAATCGTGGAAGCGCGGCAGCAGCTTGATCAGGGAGGTCTTGCCCGAACCGGTCGAACCCAGCAGGGCCACGGCCTGTCCCGGCTGGACGCGGAAGGAGATATTCTTGACCACGTCCGATTCGCCGTCTTCGTAGGTGAACGACACGTTCTCGAAGGCCAGTTCTCCCCGCACCGGACCCTGGGGCCGGACGCGGCCTTCGGTCAGCGGTTCACGCTCCTGCTTGATGATCTCCATCAGCCGGTTGTACGAGACCAGCCCGGTCGAGGTGTTGACGATCAGGCGTCCCAGGTTGCGCATCGGCCAGATCAGCCAGACGACCAGCCCGACGTAAGCCGGGTAGGTCCCGATGGTGATCTCGCCGTTGATCGCCAGGACCGCGGCGTAAACGAACCCGCCCAGCATCTGGAACCCGCAGACGATGTCCGAGAGCGGCCAGAAGAGCGAGTGCATCCCCAGCAGCCTGCGCCCGCGCCGGAACTTCTCCCAATTGTCGGTCTCGAACTTGCCCTTCTCGAACCCCTGGCGGGCGAAGGCCTTGACCACCCGCACGCCGGTCAGGTTTTCCTGCAAGGTGGTCGAGAGCCTGGCTTCCTGTTCCTGGTAGGCTTCGTAGGCCTTGGTGATCCGCTTGAAGAACCAGAGCGAGACCAGCAGCACCACCGGGATGACAATGATCGAAGCCAGGGCCAGTTTGTGGTTGATGAACCAGATCGCCGTAAAGTTGACCACGAAGAGCAGGATGATCCGCCCCACGCCGATGGCCTGCTCGTTGAAGAAGCTGCGGATGGCGTCCACGTCGGAGGTGACCCGCTCGATCAGGTCGCCGGTAGGGGTCTTGCTGTGGTAGGCGAAGCTCAGGCGCTGGATGTGGTCGAACAGGAAATTCCTCAGCCGCCGCGTGATCCCCTCGGCGGAGTACGAGGCCAGTCGTCCCGAAATGAACGCGAAGACGCCCTCGACCAGGGCCAGGCCGACGAATCCGAGGGCCAGGTAGACCAGCGTCCTCGAAAGCGTCCCCGCGAACGGGGTGAAATTACCTGTGACCGTGTCGGCAAAGATCCACAGCAGGATGTAGGTGGTTGCCTTGGCCAGGGCGGAGATGCCCACAGACAGGTTGGCGAGCAGGTACGGCAGGCGGTAGCCTTCCATCATCCGCCACAGGCCGACCAGTTTCTTCGGGGTCTGGGCCTTGCGGAAATCGAAATACGGGATTGTGGGTGATACGGTTGCCATTTCTCTTCTTATCCTTTGCGTAACGACAAAAAAGCCACGGTGCGGAATGCACCGTGGCTAAAAAGACACTGTTCAAGCCCTAAGGCCGGGCTATAGGCGCACTCCGAGGAAGGTTAAATCCAGCGACACCGTTAGGTGCAGAGAATTTGTTGGGTGTGATGCAGAGCTGGGACATGCAGTGCGCTTCCTTTCTTTAGAATTTGCTTAAAGCTCGCAGAGTTTATCACGGCAGTTCGGATGCTGTCAAGAAGGATGTGCTATACTCGCCAAAAATTAACCCGAAATTGGCTCGCTTTGCTATAAGGTCTTGGGGAGCGCAGACTTCAGTCTGCATTTTACTGGTGCGACCTTTACTGGATTTTTGGAGAGAAGATCATGAAACGTTTACCGGTATTTGCCCTGTTCTTCGCTTTATGGTTATCGGCCTGTGGGGGAGGGGGGACACCGGACGTGCCCACATCCGTCACGCCGACCCAGCCCGCAACCGACACCCCATCATCTTCCCCGCCCGCGACCGGCGTCCCGGCCGGCGAGACGGAAAATGTCGCGCCTGCGGCGGATGATTTCTTCTCGCAAATGGGGATCGAACTCCCCGCCCCGACCTGTGACGGGACCCTGACCCTCAGCCAGACCGAAGGCCCGTACTACACCCCCGATACGCCCGAACGGGACAGCCTGCTCGAACCGGGGATGGCCGGCCAGCGCCTGATCCTGGTCGGCGCCGTGCTCGACCGGGATTGCCAGCCGATCCCAAACGCCTGGCTGGACTTCTGGCAGGCGGACGCGAACGGCAATTACGACAACCAGGGCTACACCCTGCGCGGCCACCAGTTCACCGACGACCAGGGACGGTTCCACCTCGAGACGGTCGTCCCCGGCCAGTATCCCGGGCAGACGGAACACATCCACGTCAAGGTCCAGCCGCCGGGAGGGGAGATCCTGACCTCGCAGCTTTACTTCCCCGACCAGGACTCCGCCAACCGGCAGGACGGCATCTTCGACCCGTCGCTGCTGGTGCAGATCGAAGACCGGGGCGATTTCCTGCTGGCATTCTTCAGCTTCATTGTTAACGGAAATTGAACGCAGGCTAATCGTATAAATATTCTCATAATAGTCTAATATTAATCCTCTATATTGAATTCATACCGGCTTGGAGAGATTGACCAGTTTCTCCAGATTGATCGTATTTTTCCCAAGCAAAGGATATGGATACCAACCAACCGGCACACTCAAAACGGGAAGAATGGGGGAATCGTTTCGACCGCTTGCGGAAAGGTGTCAAACGCACAGCGCCGTTCGCGGCCGGGATTTTAGCCGCCCTGATCGGGATGCTCCTGTATAACGCGCTCGTCCCCGGACCCGCGCAGCTGACCGCCAACGACGTGAACGAGACCGTCGCCCAGGCGCTTGCATCGGCCACACCGCCGCCGGCTTTTTCGGCGCGTGTCTACGAAGCGATCCAGCCGTCACTGGTCTTGATCGAGACCAAAGCCGATGACGCGCATCACGGCAGCCGCGACGGGGGGTTGGGCAGCGGCGTGGTGATTGACGACGCGGGCGACATTTTGACCAGCCTGCACGTGGTCGAGGGCGCGACCGAGATCGAAGTCGTTTTCGCCGACGGGACGCGTTCGAGGGCGGTGGTCATCGCCGCCCAGCCGGAAATTGACATCGCCGTCCTAAGCCCTGAGAATTTGCCCGCGGTCGTCGTCCCGGCGGTGCTGGGAAACCCGAATGCCCTGCGCGTGGGAGACGAAGTATACGCGGTCGGGAACCCGTTCGGCCTGTACAGCTCGATGAGCGCGGGAGTCGTCTCCGGGTTCGACCGCTCGTTCACGCCGGAAGGCAAGGACCAGACCATCGAGGGGTTGATCCAGATTGATGCGGCGGTCAACCCCGGCAATTCGGGCGGCCCGCTGCTCAACCGGGACGGCTACGTGATGGGCATCGTGACCGGGATTATCAATCCGACCGAACAAAGCTTTTTTATCGGGATCGGGTTCGCGGTCCCGATCACGACCGCGGCCGGCGGGGCGGGCCTGCCGCCGTACTAGCCGTAACGCGACATTTATGTCGCCTTGCCTGACCAGCGACATAAATGTCGCGTTACCCGATGGCGCACAAGGAGATGATGAATGGAACAAACCAATCCCGGTGAAAACCGGAAACCGATGGAGCGGGTGCTTTACGAGGTCAAGAAGATCATCGTCGGGCAGGATAACCTGCTGGAACGGATGGTCGTTGCCCTGCTGGCCCGCGGCCACATCCTGGTCGAGGGCGTGCCGGGGCTGGCCAAGACGATGGCGATCAAGACCCTGGCCGAATCCATCGGCGGGGAGTTCAAGCGCATCCAGTTCACGCCCGACCTCGTCCCGGCGGACCTGATCGGGACGCGCATCTACAACCAAAAAACCGGGGAGTTCAATACCTCGCTCGGCCCGGTTTTTACCAACCTGCTGCTGGCCGACGAGATCAACCGCGCCCCGGCCAAAGTCCAGAGCGCCCTGCTCGAAGTGATGCAGGAGCGCCAGGTGACCATCGGGCGGGAGACCTTCAAAGTGCCGGACCCGTTCCTGGTGCTGGCCACCCAGAACCCGATCGAGACCGAGGGGACCTATCCCTTGCCCGAGGCCCAGGTGGACCGCTTCATGCTCAAGGTGCTGGTCGGCTATCCCAGCTCGACCGAGGAATTCGTCATCGTCGAGCGCATGACCGGCGCGTTGCAGGCCGTCCAGCGGGTGCTGGGCACGGACGAACTGCTCCAATTGCAGAAGCGGGTGGACCGGGTGTACGTGGACCCGGCCCTGATCGAGTACGCCGTGCGGATCGTGACCGCCAGCCGCAACCCGAAGGAGATCGGCCTGCCGGACCTGGCGCATTACATCATGTTCGGGGCCAGCCCGAGGGCCTCGATCAACCTGATCCTGACCGCCAAGGCCCTGGCCTTCGTGCGGGGACGCGACTACGCCCTGCCTCAGGAAGTGCTGGACATGGCCCTGGACGTGATGCGCCACCGCCTGGTGCTGTCTTACGAGGCGCTCTCGGACAACGTGACCGGGGACGACATCCTGAAGCAGATCCTCGACAACATCCCGATCCCGGTGGTGCCGTTGCATGAACATGCAGACATCCGCGGCCACAACGCCTGAGCGCATCCTGTTGCGCCTCGACTGGGAGGTCATCCGCCGCCTGGACGGGTTGCTGCAAGGGGATTACCGCAGCCTGTTCTTCGGCTACGGGATTGACTTTGCCGACCTGCGCGAGTACCAGCCGCAGGACGACGTCCGTTACATTGACTGGAACGTGACGGCCCGGATGAGCACCCCCTACGTCCGCCAGTACGTCGAAGACCGGGAGGTCACGGCCTGGTTCCTGCTCGACCTGAGTCCCTCGGTGGATTTCAGCACGGTGCAGAACCCGAAGCGGTCGGTGTTGATTGATTTCGTCGGCACGCTGGCCCGCATCCTGACCCGCCACGGCAACCGGGTGGGCGCGATCTTCTACGACAGCCGGATCGAGCGGGCCATCCCGGCCCGAGGCGGGCGGGACCAGGTGCTGCGCCTGATCAACGACCTGCTCCGCCAGCCGCAGTTGGCCCAGGCCCCGTTCACCGACCTGACGCCTTTGCTCGCCGGGGCTTTGAACTACATCAAACGGCGCACGCTGGTCTTCGTCGTCTCCGATTTCATCAGCGTGCCGGGCTGGGAGCGTCCGCTGACCCTGCTCAACCAGCGCCACGAGGTGCTGGCCGTGCGTCTCTGGGACCCGCGTGAAGTGGAACTGCCGGACGTGGGGATGGTCCTGATGGAAGACGCCGAAACCGGGGAGCAGCTTTTCGTGGACACCCACAACCCCAAATTCCGGCAGCGCTTCGCCGCGGCGGCCCGGGAGCGGGAATCGGCCCTGGAGCGGGCGTTCAAGCGCGCCGGGGTGGATGCCCTGTCCCTGTCCACTGAAGAAGACCTGGTGCGCGCCATCGTGCGTTTTGCCTCGCTGCGCGGCCAGCGGAGAACAAACTGATGGATTTCCTCTGGCCTGGGATGTTGTATTCGCTCGTTTTCGTGCCAGTGTTGGTGCTGCTCTACTTCCGGCTGCAACACAGGCGCAAACAGATCGCCGAGGCGTATGGCGGTTTCGGGCTTGCCCAGGCGGGGAGCGGCCGGCCTCCGGGAGTGAGACGCCACGTCCCGGCCCTGCTCTTCCTGACCGGGCTGACGGCGCTCTTCATCGCCATGGCCCGCCCGGAAACGGTCGTCAACCTGCCGCGCGTCGAAGGGATCGTCATGCTGGCCTTCGACGTATCGGGCAGCATGGCCGCCGAGGATGTCCAGCCATCCCGGATGGAGGCAGCCAAAGCGGCCGCCCGGGACTTCGTGGAACGCCAGCCGGCGACCGTCCAGGTCGGCGTGATCGCATTCAGCGACAGCGGCTTCTCGGTCCAGCCGCCGACGAACGAGAAAGAGTCCGTCCTGGCGGCCATCGAACGCCTGAAACCGGAACGCGGCACGTCCATCGGCGGCGGCATCCTGATGTCGCTGAGCGCCATCGAAAGCCGGGCCGGGCGGGAACCTCCGAGCCTGTACACTGACCTGACCCCGGCTCCCACCCCGACGCCCACGCCCGTCCCGCAAGGGACCTACTCGTCGGCGGTGATCGTGCTGTTGACCGACGGCGAGAACACCGTCAACCCCGACCCGCTGGTTGCGGCCCAGGCCGCGGCAGACCGGGGGGTGCGCATCTACACCATCGGGGTCGGCAGCCCGGCCGGCGCGCTCCTGAACGTGGAAGGGTTCACCGTCCACACCCAATTGAACGAACCGTTGTTGCAGCAAATATCGTTGATGACGGGGGGCGCGTACTTCAATGCCGGCACCGCCGAGGAACTGCAAGAGATTTACGACAACCTCGAACGGCGGCTGGTCGTCCGGCCTGAAAAGACGGAAGTCACCTCGCTGTTGGCCGGGGCCAGCATCCTGTTCTTCCTGGCCGGCGGGCTGTACTCGCTCTTCTGGTTCAGCCGTGTGCCGTAAATGCAAGAGACCCGGCGGAGTCCAAAGCCTCCCGGCTTTGGAAGTTTTAATGGAATAGGACTTGACTATGGACTTTCTGTGGCCCGGTTTCCTTTGGATATTGGGGGTGATCCCGCTCCTGGCAGCGGTTTACGTCTGGATTCTAAGGCGGCGGAGGCGGTTTGCGGTGCGATACTCCAGCCTGTCCCTGGTGCGGGCGGCCCTGCCGGACCGTTCGCGCTGGCGGCGCCATTTCCCGTTTGCCCTTTTCCTGCTCGGACTGTCGAGCCTGGTCCTGGCATTCGGACGCCCGGTGGCGGTTGTGACGGTTCCCGTCGGCAAGACGACCGTCATCCTGGCGATTGACGTTTCCCGGAGCATGTGCTCCACCGACATCCAGCCCAGCCGTTTGGACGCGGCCAAGTCCGCAGCCATCGCTTTCATCCAGCGGCAATCGCCCAATACCCAGATCGGGGTCCTGGCTTTCGGCGGGTTTGCCGAGCTGGTCCAGCCGCCGACCACCGACCAGGAGGTCCTGGAAGATGCGGTCTGGAGCCTGATCATCGGCCGCCGGACGGCGATCGGCAGCGGCATCCTGGGCGGGCTGGACGCCATCGCCGAGGTTGACCAGGGCGTGGCTCCCAGCGACGGCAGTCCCGCCGCGCCCGCCGTCCCGCCCACGCCGGTCCCGGACGGCGCTTACGTCCCGCACATCATCGTCCTGCTCACCGACGGGGTCAGCAACGTCGGGATCGCGCCGCTGGACGCGGCCGAACAGGCTGTGGCCAGGGGAGTGCGGGTCTACACGATCGGGTTCGGCACCGATCACAACGATTCCTTCCCGAACTGCGGCAGGCAGAACCAGCCCGGTGCGTCGTTCAATGACCCGTTCTTCGGACCCGGGTGGGGGAGTGGGGGAGGGGGAGGCTTTTCCGGCGGTTTCCGGCGCAACATTGACGAGGAGACCCTGATCCGCATTGCCGAAATGACCGGTGGGGAATATTACTCGGCGACCAGCGCGGGCGAGTTGCAGACCGTCTTCGAGGAGCTTCCGGTCCACCTGGTCACCCGGCACGAGGTGATGGACATCAGTGTGATCTTCACCGCCCTGGGCGCGGCGCTGGCCCTGGCCGCCATCCTGTTGGCGATGTCGTGGAACCCGCTGCCGTAAACACCCGCCCTGGGGGAAAATTATCCAATGGTTCGGTCAGGCATCCGAATCGAAGATTTGGTAGTACCCCTGGTCAAGTTCATCATCCGAGAGGTGGGCGTAGCGCTGCGTGACCTGGATGCTGGCGTGGCGCGCCAGTTCCTGGGCCAGTTTCAGGTTCCCGGAGGCGCG
This sequence comes from Chloroflexota bacterium, assembly GCA_049324115.1. Taxonomy (GTDB): domain Bacteria; phylum Chloroflexota; class Anaerolineae; order Anaerolineales; family Villigracilaceae; genus UBA5796. The sequence continues at coordinate 3,034 of JBMOMN010000038.1, read as the reverse complement.
CAGGACGGTCGTGACGAAGTAGTGGCGGAACGAGTGGGGCGTAATCCGGCCCTCGGCCTCGTCTCCCAGGGCCTGGCGGACGCGCTCGGCGACGATATTGCGCCCGGTGGTGGTGGTGATCGGCTTGACTTTTCGCCCCGCGCCCTTGTCGTGCCGGGCAAAGAGCGGCAGGGACGGGAGGGGCCGGCCGGAGCCGCCGTCGAGTCTGGCGCGCAGGGACAGGTAATCCCGGATGGCCCGCATCGAACGGCTCGAAAACCGGACCACGGCCTGCCTGTCGCCCTTGCCGATGATGACCGCCCGGCCCTCGTTCCAGTCCACGTCCCCGCGCCGCAGCCCGCAGGCCTCGTGGACGCGCAATCCCGTATCCGCCAGCGTCACCAGGAAGGCCCGGTCACGCATTGCGCGTAGCTTTTCGTTTTCGTCATCGAACACTTGTTCTGTGACATTTTGTACAAAATTCAGGACATTTTCGATCTCGTCGCGGGGAAACTGCGGCAGGCGGATGCCGGGTTTGCGGGCGCGCTGGGTGATGAGCAGCTCCATCCGGGGCAGGTTTATTTCAGACAGGCGTTCGGCGGCGAGGTATTTATAGAAGCCGGATACCGCGCTCAGGTAGAGGCGCTCGCTGGCAGGGGCATAGCCTTTGAGCGCCGAGGCCATCCAGGCGATCCCATCCTCCGTCAAATTTTGGGTGGGGGAGGTCTGCGGGTCGAGACCGTTTTCTTTCAAGACATCCCGGAAAATCGAAAGGGCCTTGCCGTAAGTGCGGGCTGTATTTTCACTGCGGGCCAGCGAGACGCTGTTCAGGTAGGCCGTGACAGCCTGGGAGAGCGTTTTTTCGGTCATAATGCGATTATACCATTGTTTGCGGTAATGGTACTTATCGAAAGCATAAACTGGATACAGGCAATTGACGGCTGTCCCCCACCCGGGGCGTGTCTCCAATTTTTCGGAACTCGTAGTAACGACTTCAGTCATTCAATGCGCGAGATGACGACTGAAGTCGTTTCTACCGCATTCCTGAAGTTGTCTGACAATTAATCCCCTGCCCCACCAAACCCTCTGACCATCAAACACAACTGCCCGAAGGCGCTTACCATTTCTTACGCCGGGTGCTCGTCCGGTCGTTGATCGTCATCACAGGCGGCTATGACACGCTCCATCATTTCAACAATAGCTGGCAGGTTGATCCTTTCAAACACGGAGCGCGCTTCGAGAGCATATTCTTTTGCCTTTGCCTTATGCCCCGCATCCAGGAGTGCGAAGGAAAAATTCCCATAATCAGCACCCTCACTGTACAAATCTTGAATCGCACGGCGCATCTGGATGATTTCAGCAAATTGTCGCTCTGCTTCAACTATTTTCCCCTCACGGACAGCCATTCGGCTTAATGCAGCGAGGACGTTGGCTTCGCCCAAACGGTCTCCGACGGCTTTGAAGAGTTGCAAGGCTGCGTGGTAACTGTCGAGGGCGGCGTCAGTTTCTTTGCGGAACTGTTGGACATCCCCGATGGCTTTCAGGACGTTGGCTTCGCCCAAACGGTCTCCGACGGCTTTGAAGAGTTGCAAGGCTGCGTGGTAACTGTCGAGGGCGGCGTCAGTTTCTTTGCGGAACTGTTGGACATCCCCGATGGCTTGCAGGACG
>JBMOMN010000038.1:0-1287 GCA_049324115.1 Chloroflexota bacterium | reverse complement strand
ATGGCTTGCAGGACGTTGGCTTCGCCCAATTTCGCTCCGACGGCTTTGAAGAGTTGCAAGGCTGCGTGGTAACTGTCGAGGGCGGCGTCACGCTCATCCCGGAACTGTTGGACATCCCCGATGGCTTTCAGGACGTTGGCTTCGCCCAAACGGTCTCCGACGGCTTTGAAGAGTTGCAAGGCTGCGTGGTAACTGTCGAGGGCGGCGTCACGCTCATCCCGGAACTGTTGGACATCCCCGATGGCTTTCAGGACGTTGGCTTCGCCCAATTTCGCTCCGACGGCTTTGAAGAGTTGCAAGGCTGCGTGGTAACTGTCGAGGGCGGCGTCAGTTTCTTTGCGGAACTGTTGGACATCCCCGATGGCTTGCAGGACGTTGGCTTTCAACTGTTTGTCGGATAAGCCTAATTGCAGGCAGGCTTCGAGCCAGGCAATCCAGTATAACCAATCCTCGGTAAAGCTCACATAAAACCAATTCCGGCTCTTGGTGACAAGGCGGGCAAGTAAATCGCCATTCCTGTTCCCACGTGCCCGCTCACAGGCGCGCAATAAATTGGCGCGTTCTTCAGCTACATGGGGAGCAGTGCTTTTATCATCCGTGAAAAACTCATCAAAGAGGGCGATAACCCACTCTGCCAACATATTTTCAACTTGTGCCTCTCCCCCACTCTCTTTGAGCTTCGTTCCGGCATATTCATCCAGCAAATCGTGCAGGCGGTAACGTTCGAGATCTCCTTCCACGACCATAACCAGCGACAGATTGATGAAGCGGGAGAGGGTCTGGCGGGTTTCGCTGTCAGCGGCTTCCCACACATAAGCAGCCGCATCCGGCGAAAAGCCGGTCGGGTGAAAGGCAGACAGGGCGCGGAAATATTTCCGGTCAGCTTCGCTGAGGTCGGCATAACTGATGTCAAAGATCTTTTCCATATCCCAGCGCTCGTCGCCTTCGATGCGCAATTCGGGAAAACGAGCTTGTGCAATCTCGAAATAGCGGGTGATCGGTTTATTGATCCCCTGCAACTGGCGGGTGCGTCGGGCGGCTATCTCCAGCGCCAGCGGATTGTAGGCGCAGCGGGCAGCCAGTTTTGTGGCACTTTCGAGTTCACTGGCTACGGTATCGGTCCCCAAAATGGCTTCCATGAGTTTGATAGCCTGCACATCAGGACCTGTGTAAAAATAACTTCCGTTTTTTGGATGAGCGAGTAGAGAAACGAGTAGAATCACAGTTCAAAACTGATATAGATTGATGGATGGTCAAATGCCGATTTCAAAACTTCACGTTTGCCAG
>JBMOMN010000037.1:0-9327 GCA_049324115.1 Chloroflexota bacterium | reverse complement strand
AATAAAAATGCTTCCGCAAAAACCTGAACCATTTTTATTGCAGCAGATTTTCGACCAGGTGACCACCTTAGGCTGTATTCATGCTGCTAATGTGCATCCTCCACCGCCATAATTGGCGAAGGTGTTGATCATGCAGGCTTCACTATTTCCTTGGAGTGGTTGAGCATGTTATCCACAGGCCCATGTACGCGGTGTGCTTCCAGCAGGTCATCATCGATCATCTGCACATACTTCCGGGTCATCTCAATCGATGAATGTCCCAGCAAGCCCTGCAAATGCAGCAGGTTCATCCCGGCTCGAAGGGACATGGTCGCGAAAGTCCGCCGTAGGGCATGGGGGGGCACGGTCACACCAGCACGTTCTCCTATTCTCAACAGTAGTGAGCGCAGACCGTTATTGCTCAATCGGCCACCTTGTTCGGTCTGAAAAAGCGGCTGGTCTGGCTGTGGGTTAATTTTACGGCGGTACGCCAACAGTGCCCGGCGGGTCGTCGCGCCGACCATCACTCTCCTGGCCTTTCCGCCTTTGCCCCTTACAACCCGCACCAGCTCGCTGGCAATATCCACATCACCCCAATTCAACGCGCAAATTTCTGCCCGGCGAAGACCTGTATCAACCATCACCAGGAGCAAGGCTTTGTCGCGTTTGTTCTGGGAGGCTTCCACAAGTTTCTTGATCTCTTCACTGGACAGCACCAATAATCGTTTGCTGGCGATAGCCGGCAATTGGAAAGTGATGGGTTCTGGAATGTTTTTTTCTGCATGGAAAAAACGCAGCATGGAGCGGATCGCCCTGGCATGGTTATTAATATAACTATCACTCAACCCCTTGCCCGCCATCTCCGAAAGATAGGCGCGAACATGGCGCGCTTGGATATGGTCCGGGGCGATAATACCGTTGACAATCAGCCACTCTATCACCTTACCCAAAGTGAACGAATACCAATTCAGGGTCCTGGCAGAGCACAACATCGCCTGCCGGGAGAGGATAAAATCTGTATTCGTGTCAGTTAAAGCGTACGAGGCTAATGCCCACTTTTGCTTGGTATGTGTGTTGGATGACATAAAAATCACCTACCTGTGGAAGAATAGGTGGTTTTCAAGCTGGATTTGACCAGATATGGTGGTGTCAGATTTAAGAACCCGCGAATGTCAGCTTGGAAGGCTGATGCCTTACCACTTGGCGACTCCCGCGTGCGATGTATTCTACCGTGAGGGGGGATGATGGTCAAGAAGCAGGTTGCCCTCGTTGGGCGTTCAGGGTGCTTTTGTTCCGACGCTGGAAAAAGGCAGGGATAGAAGAAGAGCAGTGCTGAAAATTTTCGAGGTGGGATTGACTTTTGGCATCCTTGTTGTACAATAGTCCTGTACAACAAGGAGCAGTTATGACCATTCATGTAACCTACTCGAACGCACGCGCCAGCCTGGCCTCATTGTTGCGGCGCGTTACGGAGAATCTGGAAGTGGTCATCATCCAGCGGCGGGACGGCAAGAACGTCGCCATGATCGCTGAGGATGAACTGAGCAGCCTGATGACTACGGCCCATCTCCTGGCGTCGCCTGCAAATGCGGAGCGGCTGCTGACGGCTCTCGAACGGTCTCGGCAAGGTGAACCGGGCATCCAAGTTGCAAGCATCGAAGAATTTGCGCATCAGGTTGGCCTCGATGACCAGGAAGCGTAATATCGTCTTGCAACCTGAATTTCTCGAGGATTTGCAATACTGGATCGGCGCCGACCGTAAAGCTGCCCTTCGCACGATACAACTCATGGACGCCATTCTGCGAGACCCGTTCGACGGTATCGGCAAGCCGGAGCCTCTCAAGCACCTGGGACCCGGGGTGTGGTCCAGGCGGCTGACACAGGAACACCGCCTCATTTACGTGGTCTACGATGACCGGGTAGACTTTATCCAAGCTCGATATCATTACTCCCGCTAAGCCGGGAGTTTTGCATCCTGCCGTGAGGGGGCGATGGTTTTCTACCAAATTCCGGGGACGAGGCGATAGCGCGTCCGTTGGGCATAGGCCGCGTACCCGGGCAGCTCGGCCTGCAAGGTTTTGTCCTCCAGGGCGGTGCGGACGACGAGGACTGCCACCAGCAAAATGGCGGGGGCGAACGCCCAGAGCGACCCCAATAAGACCGGCGTGACGAGGTAGGTCAGCAACGCCCCGGCGTACCCGGGATGGCGTATCCAGCGATATGGCCCGGTCGAAACCACGTGATGGCCGCGATCCGTCTGGATGCGCACCACGCCGGAGAAGAAGCGGTTCTCGATCAGCGCCCAGGAGCTGAAGGCGTACCCGATCAGGATCAGACCCAGGGCGGCCAGTTTGGCCCACAACGGGAAGGGCAGCGGGGTCCAGCCGAGGCGGGCATCCAGGCCAGCCACAACGAGGACCAGCCCAAGTCCCAGGGAGAGCAGGGGAGCCAGCACTTTGTCCCAGGCTTTGGCGTCCGCAAATCCCATCGAACGGGCGCGCTCGGCGATCAAATCCGGGTGGCGCCGGGCGGCCAGCCTGCGGCTGGCGGCAAACCCGAAGATATACACGGCCGCGAAAGTCCAGGCTTCCCACCAGCTCCACTGGACGGAGATAAAGATGGGCAGCAGGGGCAGCACGAGCAGGATAAGGGCCATCTGCAAAACCAGGCGAGGGGTGATTTTGAATTCTCGGTCCGACATGGTGTCCTCCATAGCTATTATAATAACCTGGAACGGAGAATAGTGAAATGAGAACCATCCGTCTTTTATTGTTCATGCTTGGCCTGCTCGCCCTGTTCGCGCAACCGGCGGCAGCCCAGGGCGATTCGCCCCTGGTGCTGGTGATCACCGTGGACGACGCCATCGCGCCCGCCGTGCAGGAGTACATCCAGCGCAGCATTCGCATTGCCGAGCAGCGGGATGCCGATTTACTGGTATTGCAGCTCGATACGCCCGGCGGTTTGATCACGACCATGAACGACATTGTCCAGGATATCCGCGCCAGCCGTGTGCCGGTGGTGGTTTACGTGTCGCCGCGCGGCGCGATGGCCGCTTCCGCCGGGACGCCGATCACCCTGGCCGGGCACGCGGCGGCCATGGCCCCCGAGACCATCATCGGGGCGGCCAGCCCGGTGGGCGGGCAGGGCGAAGACCTGGACGAGACGATGAAGGCCAAAGAGATGGAGGCGCTGACCGCCACCGTCCGCGCCCTGACCGAGTCCCGGGGCGAGGCGGCCACCCGCCTGGCCGAAGCGACCATCCTGGAAGCCAAAGCTGCCTCGGCCAGCGAAGCTCTCGAAGTGGGCCTGGTGGATTTCATCGCCGCCGACCTGGACGACCTGCTCGCCCAGCTCGACGGCTACCAGGTCCAGATGGCGGACGGGCCGCGCACCCTGCGGACGGCCAATGCCCGCGTCGAAGCGATCGAGGCCACGTTCATCGAGCAGTTGCTGGCGATGCTGACCAACCCCAACGTCGTTTTCCTGCTGCTGACCATCGGCGTGCAGGCGATTTTCATCGAACTGTCCAGCCCGGGCGGGTGGGTGGCCGGGTTCATCGGCGTGGTCTGCTTGGCGCTGGCGGCGTATGGCCTGGGAGCGCTGCCGGTCAACTGGTTCGGGATCGTCTTCCTGCTCATTTCTTTCGCGTTGTTCATCCTCGACATCAAAGCGCCCACCCACGGCGCGCTGACCGCGGCGGGCGTCGGCTCGTTCATCGTCGGGGCGCTGGTGCTGTTCAACTCGCCGGGCACGCCCGAGTTCCAGCGCGTGTCGGTGCCGCTGGTGGTGGCGATGTCTCTCGTGACCGGGGCGACCTTCGCGGTCATCGTCGGGTTCGCCATCCGGGCCTTGCGCGTCCCGGTCCGCATGGGTGAGGGGGCGTTGGTCGGCAAATTTGGGAAGGCCACCACCGACATCGGTTTGACGGGACAGGTCCAGGTGGGAGCTGAGCTTTGGACCGCGGAGCCTGTCCCCGGGTCCGGTAAGATTCAGAAAGGTGACCGGGTCGAAGTGGTCGCCACAGAAGGTTTAAGGTTGAAAGTCAGAAAATTGGACTAAAATAGCCCCTCGCGAGTGCGCCGCACCCGGTTGTGCGGAACCAGCCATGACGAAAAATTCCCCCGTTCAACGGGATTTTGCCGGGAGTCAAGTGCGACGCTCCCGGATCTACAAGGACGATATGCCTGCTACACCTACGAGAGACCGGGTCAACCCGGAAGTGATCGAAACCCGCCCGCTGCGCCGCCCGGAGTGGATCAAGGTGCGCGCCCCCTCGGGCGAAACCTACGAAAACCTGCAAACCTTGATGCGCTCGAAGTCGCTCCACACCGTCTGCGAGGAGGCCATGTGCCCGAACCTGGGCGAGTGCTGGGGTTCCGGCACGGCGACCTTCCTGATGCTGGGCGACGTGTGTACCCGTTCGTGCGTGTTCTGCGACATCAAGCACGGCAAGCCGAACCTGATGGATTGGCTGGAGCCGGAGCGGGTGGCCCAGGCGGTGAAGGCGATGGCCCTGAAGCACGCCGTGATCACCTCGGTCAACCGCGACGAGCGGCGGGACGGCGGCGCGCCGATCTTCGCCATGGTCATCCGCCGCATCCGCGAACTGCTGCCCGGCTGCTCCATCGAGGTGCTCATCCCCGATTTCAAGGGGTCGGTCGAGGCGTTGAAGATCGTCATGGAAGCCCGGCCCGAGATATTGAACCACAACGTGGAGACGGTGCCGCGCCTGTTCAAGCAGATCCAGCCGCAGGACCATTACGACTGGGCCGCGGCAACTTTATCCAACGCCAAGCAGCTCGATCCCGAAGTGCTGACCAAATCGGGCATCATGGTCGGCCTGGGCGAGGAACTCGAAGAAGTCAAGGCCGTGATGCGCGACCAGCGCTCCTGGGGCGTGGACATCCTGACCATCGGCCAGTACCTCCAGCCGAGCAAGAAGCACTACCCGATTTCGCGCTATTACACCCTCGAAGAGTTTGCCGAACTCAAACGCTACGGCCTGGAGATCGGCTTCCAGTGGGTCGAGTCGAACCCGCTGGTCAGGTCGTCGTACCATGCGGCGGAGCAGGTGCGGGCGCTGAGCATCGTCCACCGGAAATTGTATGGCGATACAAGGAAATGACCGAAGAGAAATTTTGCGACTTTTGCGGGCGCTTCGAGCACGAACTCCCCGAAGCCGGGAAACCCAAACTGACCATTGACGAGGACGGCCTGTGGGCCTGCGCCGATTGCCGGGCCAAGATGATCACCGCGCCGGTCGGGGACGGGGAAGCGGTCGAACTCGACGAGGAGATCGCCGCCCTGATCGGGAAGAGCGCCGCCGAAATCTGCCGGACGCTGAACCTGCCCTACATGCCGCCCTACGAAACCGTCATTGACGCCGCGACCCGGATCGCCCTCGATGAAAAGCTCCCCATGAGCGGCTGGCGCTTCGTCAACCAGTGGCTCGACGGTTCGACCGTCTGGAAAGCGGAAGAGGGGGATGGCATGGCTATCGTCCGCAGCGACGGGACCATCCAGGTCAACTCGGAATGGTTCCTGGATTGATGTCGTAGATTTATTATCTTACCAATGAAATTCTTGCTTTTGCCTGCACTGAGCCGCAGGCACGCGTGGGCAAGAATTTAAACCACGAAGGGGCACAAAGGGTCACGAAGGTTTTCCTTCCTGTTCCTTTGTGACTCTTTGTGGTTGAATCCTTTTTGGTTTCGGCTTGTCCGAGTAGGTAAGGGGGAACCAAAGATTCGACCATCTCGTCCTGCCTGTAACGCCCAAAAATTTGTTACAGGAGGAAGAAATGAAATCCCGTTCCAAGCACCTTGCATTTTTCGTACTGGCCGCCGCGCTGGTCCTGGCGGCCTGCGGACCGGCTGCGCCTGCGTCCCTCGAAGTGCCGCCCGAGGCATCCGATGCCGGGGAGATCGTCCCGCTCGCGCCGCCCATGCCCACCGCCATGCCCTCGGCGATGTCCCTGAAATCCGGCGAGGAGATGGCCGCCGCCGGGGAGGACGAAGGGGCCGGCGTCAACATGGATACGCTGGCCGCCGCCTACCAGACCGACCGCATGATCATCAAAAACGCCGAGATCAGGCTCCAGGTCGAGGACACCGACGTTGCCATTGACCGCACCACCCAGGTCGTGGCCGACGTGGGCGGCTACATCATCAGCCAGCGGGTCTGGTACCAGGACTGGCTGGGCGAATCCTACAAGTACACCACCATCACCCTCGGCGTCCCGGTGAACCAGTTCGAGCGCGCCCTGCGCCGCTTGCGGGAATTGTCCCTCAAGGTGCTCGACGAGAACGCCTCCGGCGAAGACGTCACCGACCAGTTCGTGGACCTCGAATCGCAACTGGCCAACCTGGAAGCCACCCGCGACCGCATCCGCACCTTCCTCGACCAGGCCCAGACCGTGGACGAGGCCCTGCGGGTCAACCAGCAACTGTCCGAGGTGGAACGCCAGATCGAGGAAATCAAGGGCCGCATGAACTACCTGACCGACCGCTCGGCCTTCTCGACCATCACCATCAACATCGAGCCGAAACTGCCCGACCCGCCCACCCCGACCCCCACTCCCACGTTCACACCCACGCCCACCCCGCAGCCCTGGAGCTTGAAACCGGCCTTCGACAGCGCCACCGGCACCCTCACCACCGCCTACCACGGCATCGCCGAATTCCTGGTCTGGCTGCTACTGGTCTTCGTCCCGGTCTTTGGGCCGTTCGTCCTGATCGCCTGGGGCATCTTCCGCCTGCTGACCCGCAAGAAAACGCCGCCTCCGCCCAGCGCCGGTTAACCTGTTGTTTACAAAGCCCTGCGGCACACCGCAGGGCTTTTGGTTATAATCCTCCCAAATCGTAAATCGTAAATCGCCAATCGTAAATCGCAAATCGTAAATTTCCATGTCCGAAACCATCCTCGTCGTCGAAGACGAACTCTCCCTGCAAGAAACCCTGGTCTACAACCTGAAAAAAGAGGGCTACGCCGTCGAAGCCACCGGCAACGGCCGCTTTGCCCTCGAAGCCGCCCGCCGCCTCAAGCCCGACCTGATCGTGCTCGACCTGATGCTGCCCGGCCTCGACGGTTTCGAGATCACCCGCATCCTGCGCCGCGAGATGACCACCCCGGTGCTGATGCTCACCGCCCGCGACGACGAGATTGACCGGGTCGTCGGCCTGGAGGTCGGTGCGGACGACTACATGACCAAACCCTTCTCGATGCGCGAACTGATCGCACGGGTCAAGGCCCAGTTGCGGCGGGCGCGCCTGATGCGCGAAGAATTGGGGACGCAGGCCCTTCCTGCGCCCGAAGCCGACATCCTGACCTTTGGGAATCTCAGCCTGAACCTGACCCGGCGTGAAATCGTCCTGGACGGGGAGCCGCTGGCCGTTAAACCGAAGGAGTACGAGCTGTTGGTGTATCTCGCCCGCCACCGCGGCCAGATGCTCAGCCGCGAACAGATCCTGCAATCCGTCTGGGGCTGGGACTACTTCGGCGACAGCCGCACGGTGGACGTCCACGTGCGCTGGCTGCGCCAGAAGATCGAAACCGACCCCGCCAAACCGGCGCGGATCGTGACAGTGCGCGGCGGCGGGTATCGTTTCGAAGGATGAGGCGTGGTTCGTGATGCGTATTGCGTGGAGCGAAATGTGTCATGCCCCCTGAATTTTTCCTTGCGCTTCTGATTTTGGGCCTGCTCTGGCTGGGGTGGAAATACCTGCGGCTGCGCCGCGCCGTCAACGATTTAACCGCCCAGGTGCAGCGCGGGGATGAACTCGTCGAATCCCCAGGCGAACTCGGTCAGCTTGCCAGTTTACGCAATACGCAGCACACAATTTTTCGCACCCAACTCGCCGCCTCCGAAACCCAGCGTTCCCGCCTGTCTGCCATCCTCGACCAACTGACCGACGGGGTGCTCATCGCCGACGCGGAGGGCTACGTCCAGTTTGCCAACCCGGCTGCGGAGCGGTTGTTCGCCCAACACCACGGCAGCCTGACCGGCCTGTCGGTGACGGAGGCGCTGCGCTACCACCAACTGGTCGAGACCTGGCGCAAATGCCACCAGAGCGGGGTGATGCGCAGCGACACGGTCGAGATCCCCACCCGCCGCCAGTTCCTGCAAATCGTCGCCATGCCCGATAAACATTCTCCCGGCGGCAGCCTGCTGCTGGTGCAAGACCTGACCCGCCTGCGCCGCCTCGAGACTGTCCGGCGGGATTTCATCAGCAACCTCTCCCACGAATTGCGCACCCCGCTGGCCTCGCTCCGGGCGCTGACCGAGACCCTGCAAGACGGCGCGCTGGACGACCCGCCCGCAGCCCGGCGCTTCCTCCAGCGCATGTCCACCGAAGTGGACGCCCTGACCCAGATGGCCCAGGAGCTGCTCGACCTGTCGCGGATCGAATCGGGACAGGTCAGCCTGGAATTGCGCCGGGTCGCGCCGGGGGAGCTGCTCCGTTCTACCGCAGACCGGATGCGGATGCAGGCCGAGCGGGCCGGGTTGTCGCTCCACGTGGAGTGCAGCCCCAATTTGCCGGAGGTGAAGGCCGACCCGCCGCGCGTCGAACAGGTGCTGGTCAACCTCATTCATAACGGGATCAAGTTCACCGATCCGGGCGGCGAGGTGCGGTTGAGCGCGGCCGCAGGGGATGGGACTGTCGTTTTCGCGGTCAAAGATACCGGGGCAGGCATCCCCGCCGATGATCTCCCCAGGATATTCGAAAGGTTCTACAAGGCCGACCGCGCCCGATCCGGCGGTGGGACCGGGCTGGGGCTTTCGATTGCCCGCCACCTGGTCGAGACGCACGGGGGAAGGATCTGGGCCGAGAGCGAAGAAGGCCGGGGCAGCGCGTTCTTTTTCACCCTGCAATGTTTCCCTGAGTGAATTTCCAGGTGTGCTTAGCATGGCATCCCTGGGCTTATCTCGAATAGAGTTGATTTTTTCATGCTGTTATGGATCAATGCAGATTCTTTGAAGGCTCTTTGATCCATCCCGGTTTGCGAATCTGTAAACCGATTGTTTGTTCATTGTTAGGTGTTTTCTGGTATCGTTAAGCCGCACGTTACGAAAGGTAGATGAATGCCAAACCTGTTCCTGATCGTTATAACGGTCTTGATGTTAGCGATATTCGCCATTGATGCGGCGGGCAAACGACGCAGACAACACTGATCCCGCCGCTTTATAAGACCGGCTCCGGCCGGTCTTTTTTATTTAATTAGTAACTGCCTACCCGCCCTCACCCCCAGCCCCTCTCCCGGTGGGAGATGGGAGCAGAAACGGACAATCTTGTAGTTTTCGGCAAGAAAATCTGTTTTTCGCGTCCGTTTCCTTCTCCCCGTGGGAGA
>JBMOMN010000036.1:0-70453 GCA_049324115.1 Chloroflexota bacterium | reverse complement strand
TGAGGAAAGATACAGAATACCAAACAACAGGAAGGGTTATTTATGACGAATATTATCCCCGCCTGTCCAAGCCGATCATAGACGAGATTGACCGCGCGCTGGCGCGTCACTACGGGTTGAGTGATGTGGAGTTGGATTTCATCATCAATTATGATGTCAAGTATCGGATGGGTGCGTCCGCTGGGGAGGAGGGGGACAGTGAATAGTAATCAGTGGACAGTGATCAGTGTTTGGGTGCTGGCGGGCGAGTTGGATTTCATCGTCAATTATGATGTCAAGGATCGGATGGGTACAGAACTTGAAAGTTAGGATGAATAAATGGATGCAAAAAGTTTGAAGTTGTCGAAGGTTTTTGCCAGCGGCGGGGATGTTCATTATGTTCTTCCGCACTTTCAGCGCGAGTACGCATGGGATAAAGAGAATTGGCAGACTCTGTTGAATGATGTCGTTGGTTTGTACGAAGCTTATACACCTGAAAAAGAACCCGAGCACTTCATGGGGGCGTTGGTTGTTATTCAGGATGGAATGCGGAATGGCGTGATACCCGCCTTCAAACTGGTTGACGGTCAACAACGATTAACCACCTTTTCACTAATGCTGAGCGCGTTTGGTAAGAATATTGAGGATTCGCATCCTGCCATCCATAAACGCATTAGTCGCTTGCTTACAAATCCTGATGAAGGGGATCTGCTCTACTTTAAGTTAATTCCAACCACAAAATACGGGGATCGTGAAGCTTACCTCTCTTTACTTAAAGGGGAGGATTTCCCCACTGGGATCGATTCCAAGATACCAGAAGCGTATCAATTCTTTTTCAAAGAATTCGGAAACAGAATAAAGGCTGGAACTATTGAGCCAGAAAGACTGTTCATCGTGTTGTCGAATAGTTTGCAGGTGGTCTTTATTGACCTAGATCAAGGTGAACGCCCCTACGAAATTTTTGAAAGCCTGAATGCGAAGGGCAAGCCTCTGTCGCAAGCGGATTTGGTGCGCAATTATATTGCGATGAAACTGCCTGAAAAACGTCAGGGTGATTTATTTGATAAATATTGGTCAAAGATCGAGACTATGCTTCAAGAGAAAAGAACAGTCGGACGCTCTGGACTGGGAGAACTCACCGCTTTTCTTCGTCACTATCTCACAATGCGAAACGGCGTTCTTTGCAATGAGAGGCACGTATACGAGCGTTTCCGCGATCGCATTGAAACTGAAAACATGACAACTGATGATTTCGAAAACGAAATCGCTGTATTGAGGAACTTTGCGGAATTTTATGATCGGCTTCTACGCCCTGAGCACGAACCAGATGCGGAAATCCGCGCCAAGTTACGCCGCCTCAATATTATGGAGATTTCCACAGCTTATCCATTCCTGATGATGATTTATGAAGCCTATGGTGAAAAGCGATTATCGCAAAGTGATTTTCTGGAGGTGTTGGCGATTCTGGAAAATTACATTGTCCGCCGCTATCTGGTCAGTGAGCCGACAAACTATACCAACAAAATGTTCCCAACTTTGTGGAGGGAGATAAGCCAAGCCAAAGTGGTGGAGACCTTGAGAAAGGTCATTATTACAAAAAACTACCCTTCCGACAGCACAATCCGACGCGATGTTCTCACTGAACAACTTTAGAGGTCGTGCAATAATAACTTCCGTTTTTCCCGCGAAACCGGCGGGGCTGAAGCCGCCTTCTCAGTACCTGGAAACCCTTCGGGTTGATATCCACAAGTCGGTTTTAGCCGACTTTCACGTACTGAGGCAGGACTTTAGTCCGACGGGCACGGACAGAAGCGATTCAAAATCGGGAAGTTATTTTTACACAGGTCCTTATGATAAGCGCAGTCAGACGCGCGGAAAAATAGTTCTTATCTTGGAATCCGTCAACCGCCATCTGTCCATAAAAAATCGTTCCGGAGGCTATACTGTCCTCGATGACAATGCAACGATTGAACACATCATGCCCCAAACGCTGAGCCCCGAATGGAAAACCCATTTGGGCAAGAATTGGGAGCAAATCTACAAGGATTATTTGGACACCCTTGGAAATCTTACTTTGGTGACCCAAGAATGGAATTCTGGGCTTTCCAATTCTCCCTATGCCAATAAGAAGATCCGTCTCGCCGACCACGCTCTCAAACTGAATGGCGAATATTTCAGCAAACCTATATCATCTTGGGACGATAAAGCGATCCAAAAGCGAACAGATTATTTACTTGACAACATTCTTGAAATCTGGGAAGAACTAGGCACCCCGCCAGTTAAGCAAAAGTCAACAGGTACTAAGCCTCGTTCATTGACCATAATAGGGCAATCTTTTGTTGTCAATTCATGGAGGGATGTCGCGTATTACACCGCCCAGGTAGTTGCCGAGTTTGTTGATGATTTTGAATTAACAATTGCGTCTCAACTCCAATCTTATTTCGATCAACATCAATACCAAAGCGCTTGTAGGCAATTGCCAAATGGCTGGTGGATGTATTTAAATCTTTCTGCCATGAACGTGAAGAGTCTTTGCCACAATCTCATTGCTTTGGCTGGTATCCCCGAAGATGAGTGGCAATTAGAGGAGGAATAAATGACGATTGGTGCGTTGGATTCCATGCTGGCGCGTCACTACGGGCTGCCCCCTGTCGGGGATGCAAGTGATGAGGAGTTGGATTTCATCATCAATTATGATGTCAAGTATCGGATGGGGGCTGAGTTGGAGGAAGATGATGAGTAGGCAGGTATAATAGACCTATGCCCAACCGCGTTGAAGTTCCTTTTCCAGAAGTTCGGAGCAGTTTTCAGGGGTTTTCCACGCTCGTTAATCTGGCAGAGCGTGTCCGTTCATTGGAATACACGACGATTGCGCTGGATATGTCCAACGCGACCTGGGTGGATGCCAACATGTGCGCGCCGCTGGGCGCCATTCTCTACCGCGCCAGCCGCAATCTCAACATGGTGCGCTTCGAGCGCTTGCCCGAGTCGGTGCAGAAGATCTTCCAGAAAAACGGTTTCCTAAGTTACTACGGCCACGCCAAAAAAGTTGACCAATGGGGAACCACTATTCAATATCAACGCTTCGAGCGCAAAGACGACCGCTTCTTCGGCGCGTACATCGAACAGCATTTCAAGAACAAAGCCATCCCTGATATGTCGGACGCCCTGCGAAAGAAATTTTGGGAAAGTATTTTCGAACTATTCAGCAATGCCGTCATCCACTCTGAAACCGAAATGGGCATTTTCACCTGCGGGCAATTTTTCCCCGCCAAGAACCACATTGACTTTGCGATTGCTGACCTGGGAATCGGTATCCCGCAAACTCTGATCAACAAAAAAGGATTGCGCTTTCCTCCTGAGGATGCCATTGATTGGGCAATGGAAGGCAGGAACACTACCAAAACGGGTTCGATCCCAGGCGGGCTTGGGCTAAAATTACTGCGCGAGTTCATCCGCTTGAACCGCGGGCGCATTCAGGTCGTATCCCATACTGGCTACTGGGAGCAACGCGCCGATGGCAATGTCGAAAAGAAAACCCTGCCCCATCCCTTCCCCGGCACGGTGGTCAATATCGAGATCAACACGGCAGATGCCAGCATTTACGCTTTATCGTCTGAACAGCCACAAAACCCTTTCTAAAAGGAACCTATAATGAGCGAAACAATCACCCTCCGCATTTACGAAGTCGTCGGGAGCAGTCTGTGCGTCGCCTCCCAAGACGGTCAAAAAGTATTCGAGCAAATCCAACAGGCGCTAAAAGACGGCAAGAAAGTTCGTCTTTCGTTCCAGAATGTCGAAAGCCTTACCTCGGCATTCCTGAACGCCGCCGTCGGTCAACTGTATGGTTTTTTCGCGCAGGATGTTCTCAAAGAGAGTTTGTCCGTTCAAGATATTGATAAAGACGACCTGGCGCTTTTGAAACGCGTGATCGAAACAGCCAAGCAATACTTCAAAGATCCAGCCATCATTGAAGCGGTGCGGCGCGAAGCCATGGGGGAAGATAACGATGAGTAAAGCCGTTGACATCACGGTCTACCAATTTGCTGAAACGGACAACCTTTTTTTCGATGCCAACATCTGGCTCACGCTTTACGGGCCTCAAGGCGCGCCCAACGATCCCAGGTCTCAAGTTTATTCCAACGCGCTCGCGGAGGCAGTGCGGGCGAAAAGCCAGATTTGGGTAGATGTGCTGGTGGTTTCCGAGTTCGTCAACCGCTTTGCGCGGATCGAATATGACATCCGGTTTCCAAACAAATCCCGCCGTCCAGATTTCAAGCAGTTCCGCAACAGCCCAGACTTTCACCCCATCTCGCAAGCCATAGCCGCCGCCGTGCGAAATATCTTGAAATTCGCCGCTCGTATAGAAAGCGGTTTCTCGGTTATTGATATCAATAACCTGTTGTTGGAATTTGAAGCGACCCCAAACGATTTCAACGACCAAATTTTGGCAGGTCTCTGCAAAAATAACAGCCTGGTATTGGTTACGCACGATTCGGATTTCAAAGGCAAAGGCGTGGATATTCTGACCGCCAATCCAAGAATAATCAACTGAGCAGTGCAAACGGGATAGAAGAACCAGGGAGCGATGGACATCAAGTCTCTCTCTAAAGACCAGCCAAGTTACCCGATCACAAGCCAGGATTGGTTTCGAGAATTGGATTGCGTCGGAAATGCCGAATTGCTCAATCTCCCCATGCTGGCAATTTTCTCGTCCGCAAAATGTCCCGCCAGCCTGATTTTGAAGGCGCATGACTTCGCCAAAGAAATCAGGAATGGCGAGACGGGCATCATCAGCGGCTTTCATGCGCCCGCCGAGAAGGAAGTTCTGGAAGTTCTATTGAAAGGTACTTGTCCAATTATTGCTGTTTTAGGTCGCAGGCTGGAAGGGGCCAGGATTCCTTCTATGTGGAAAAGTGAAATTGATAAAGGCAGAATGTTGGTTATCTCGCCGTTTAATGAATATCAAGCGCATGTAACCAAGGTAATGTCACTGAAAAGCAATGACATCGCCGCTCGAATTGCGAGGCGAGTGATCATTATCCATGCCAGCCCGGAGGGGTCGTTGATTTCCCGGATCGAAAAGTGGAAGGCAGATAATATCATTGTCGAAACGTGGGGGTGAGCCATCTTTACAACTCTTTGGCAATCACACCCTACCCCCTCCTCCCCTCGAACCTCCTCCCCGCCGCCAGCACCTTGCTCTCCTGCCACGGCCCGCCGACGATTTGCAGGCCGACCGGCAGGCCGTCCACTTTGCCGCAGGGCAGGGAGAGCGCAGGCAGGCCGGTCAGGTTGAAGGGGGCGGTGAAGCGGGTCAGCTTGGGGGCGTAGGCGGCCGAATCGAGGCCCTGGATGGGGGCGGCGACCGCCGCGGTGGTCGGCAGGATCAGCAGGTCGAATTTCTCGAAGAACAGGTCGAAATAGCGTTTGGCTTCGGATTGAACCCGGCGGGCCAGGGCGTATTCGGTGGAGGTGACCGCCCGTCCCCTTTCGAGGCGCTGGCGCACGTCCGCCCCGAACCGGTCGGGATGCCCGCTCAGCCGCTCGCGGTGGAAGGCGGCCGCGTCGGCGATGACCATCGTCCCGTTGGCGGCGGCAGCCTCCCGCAGGAGGGCGATTTCCACCTTTTCGACCTGCGCCCCCAGGCCGGCGAATACTCGAACGGCCTGCTCGACCGCGGGATACACCCCGGGGTCGCAGTCTTCGACGAAATCGCCAACGGCCAGGGCGATCCGCCAGCCTTTGATATCAGCGCAGGATAAAATGCCATTTTGTCCCACAGCCGAGGCCGGGTCCTGGGGATCGTACCCGGCGATGACATTCAGCAGCAGGGCCGCGTCCTCGACGGATTTGGCGATCGGCCCGACGTGGTCCAGGTTCCACGAAAGCGGAACGACCCCGCGCGTGCTGACCCGCCCATAAGTCGGTTTCAAGCCGACGACGCCGCACAGCGAGGCCGGGATGCGGATGCTGCCGCCGGTGTCGCTGCCCAATGCGCCGAGCGCCATGCCCGAGGCGACCGCCGCGGCCGATCCGCTCGAGGAGCCGCCGGTGATCCGCGTCGGGTCGTGCGGGTTGCGGACGGCTCCCGTGTGGGGGTTGATCCCGGTGATGCCCAGGGCGATCTCATGCGTATTGGTCTTGCCGAGGATCAGTGCCCCGGCGGCCTTGAGTTTCTCGACGACCGGGGCGTCTTTCAGGGCGGGCGTATCGTCGAAATGGCCCGGCGACCCGGCCCGGGTGGGCAGCCCGGCGACATCTATGAGGTCTTTTATCCCAAGAGGTATAGAGATTAGAGGCTTGGAGAGTAGTTCGGTTTGACTACTCTCTAATCTTCCAATCTCTGTTCTCTTCGCAAAAGCATTGATCGTCGGGTTGAGGCGCTCGATTTGACGGGAGCAGGCTTCGGCCAGTCCCGCCGGGGTCAGGCAGCCGGAACGGAGCAGGGCCAGGGCGGAGGTAATGGTCAGGGTCGCGGGATCGGTTGTCATGTCCCCATTATATACAAATCGGGCAGCGGCCTCGAATCCGCTGCCCGCAATATCCGTTTATCCGGTTCTAAATCCGCTGCCCAACCATCCGTTTATCCGGTTCAAAATCCGTTGCGGTTGCCTAGAACAGCCCGACGACCTTGCCGGTCTCGAGGTCGAGGTCCACGTCGTAGAAGACCGGGCGGGTGGGCAGGCCGGGCATGGTGCGCATCGTGCCCAGCAGCGGATAGAGGAAGCCCGCCCCCACGCTGGCGCGGATGTCGCTGATGGTGACGCGGAAGCCGCGCGGCGCGCCCTTGACCGCAGCCTGGTCCGAGAAGGACAGGTGGGTCTTGGCCATGCAGAGCGGCAGGTTGGCGAAACCGAGCTGGGTGAATTGCTCGATCTTGGCTTCGGCTTCGGGGGTGTAGTCTGCCCCGTCGGCGCGGTAGATTTCGCGGGCGATGATCTCGATCTTTTCCTTGATCGGCAGGTCGGCATCGTAGAGGAACTTGAAGCTGCTGGGTTGTTCGCAGGCCTTGACGACCGCTTCGCCCAGGGCCACCGCGCCCTGGCCGCCTTCCATCCAGTGGCGTGAGACGACCGCGTCCATCGCCCCGGCTTCGAGGGCGGCCTTGCGGACCATTTCCACTTCGGCGGGGGTGTCGGTGGCGAAGGAGTTGACCGCCACGACCACGTTCACGCCGAACTTCAAGGCGTTCTCGATGTGCTGGACCATGTTGGGCAGGCCCTTTTCGAGCAGTTCGAGGTTCTCCTCGGTGTATTCGGGAGCCAGCGGCTTGCCGGCCACCACCTTCGGGCCGCCGCCGTGCATCTTGAGGGCGCGCACCGTGGCGACCAGCACCACCACGTGCGGGATCAGCCCGGAGTAGCGGCACTTGATGTCCATGAATTTTTCCATGCCGATGTCCGCGCCGAAGCCGGATTCGGTGATCACGTAGTCGGCCAGCTTGAGGGCGATCTTGTCGGCGATGATGGAACTGTTGCCGTGGGCGATGTTGGCGAACGGCCCGGCGTGGACGATGGCGGGCGTGCCTTCGAGGGTCTGCATCAAATTCGGCTTGATGGCATCCTTCATCAGCACGGTCATGGCGCCGGCCACACCCAGGTCTTCGGCGGTGACGGCTTCGCCCTTGCGATTGATGGCGACCACCATCCGGCCCAGGCGCTCGCGCATGTCGGCCAGGTCGGTGGTCAGGGCCAGGATGGCCATGATCTCGGAGGCCACGGTGATGTCGTAGCCGGAACTGTGCTCGAACCCGGCTTCTTCCTTGCCCAGCCCCACCTGGATCTCGCGCAACATGCGGTCGTTGATGTCAATCACGCGCCGCCACTGCACGCCGCTGTAGTCAATGTCGAGGCGGGCGAAGCGGGAACGCTCTTCGGGGGTCAGGTCGTTCGGGTCGGTCTTGGCGATGCCGAGTTTCTTCAAGCGGCGCAGCATCGAGGGGGAGAACTTGCGGTTGCCCTTTTTGTCGGGCGGGCAGAGGGCGTCGAAGAGTTTCTCGTCGTCCGGGGTCTTCGCCTCGTGCATGATGCGGGCGTCCAGGGCGGCGGCGCACAGGTTGTGGGCGGCGGTGATGGCGTGGATGTCGCCGGTCAGGTGCAGGTTGAAATCTTCCATCGGGATGATCTGGCTGTACCCGCCGCCGGCCGCGCCGCCCTTGATCCCAAACGTCGGCCCCTGCGAGGGCTGGCGGATGACCGTCATCACGTTCTTGCCCAAATGCGCCCCAAGCGCCTGGGAAACGCCCACGGTCGTGGTGGTCTTGCCTTCGCCCAGCGGGGTGGGGGTGATGGCGGTCACGTCAATGTACTTGCCGTCCGGGCGGTCTTTGAGCCGCTCCAAAATTTCGAGCTTGATCTTGGCTTTGTAAGGGCCAAAGAGTTCAAGCTCGTCCAATTCGATGCCGAGTTCCTCGGCGATCAGGGTGATGGGTTTCAGCGTTCCGGCCTGCGCAATTTCGATATCGGAGGGCACAGGGTTCAAAAGTGTCAATGGGGTGGGGGTGAATTTTCGTGTCATCAAGTCATCTCCATGTGGGATTAGATACCCTACTATTTTTGACGATTTTTGGGAATTACGCAATAGATTTCTGTCCCTCTTTCTTGTAATATTCGTCACAATTTGCGGCAGATCAGGCCGAGATAAGCGTCCCGAGCACTTCTCCCTGCAAAACCTTGGCCAGGTTTCCGGGGATTTCGCCGGAGAAGATCTGCGCGGTCAGCCCCGGGATCTCCTGCGCCAGGGCCAGCATTTCCTTGACTTTGGACTCCATCCCGCCGGTGACGTCCGCGCCGGCGGCCTGCCCAACCCCCCGGCGGATCTCGTCGAACGAGCCGGGCGTCACGTGCCGGACCCGAAGCCTGCGCGCCGGGAAATCGGCCCAAACCGCCTCCTCAAGCCCTGCCAGCAAAACCCGCCCCGGACGGAGTTCCCGCGCCAGGTGGAGGAACAGCTCCTCGGTCGAGAGGATCGTCCCGCCGCGCACTTCGTCGAAGGCCACGTCGCCATAGATAACGGGCAGCAGGCCCGCCTCCAGGGCGCGGCGCAGGGGAGTCAGCTCCCAGGCGGTGATCCGCCCATCCCGCGCCGTCACGCCCGCGGAGGGCGGGAAGGTCATCGTCGAAACCCCGGCTGCGTGTAGCGCCTCGATCACGTGCCGGTTCAGCGCCGAGGCCTGGAACCAGACTTCGCCGAAGCCGTGCCAATATGACCTCCTCCCGGCCTCCCCAAAAATCGGACCGGGGTTCGTCCGAATTTGGGGGAGGTGGCCGATAGGCCGGTGGGGGTCGGGGGTTGGGGTTCCCTCCCTCGTCCTGTACGCCTTCGCTGCGGTATGCCCAAACGACCCGGAGCCGTGCCCCAGCACCATCCGCACGTTGGAGGCGGCGATCTGGGCGGCCAGGTGGGCCAAAACGTCGAGACGGGGGGTGTAGGGGCGGGTCTTGTCGGTGATCAGCGAGCCGCCGAGTTTGAGGAAGACGAGTTCGGGCATGGGATGGTTTTACCACAGGTTTGGTTTTTTGGCTCTCTGGCATTTGGTGGGGTCGCCCATTTATTCACCAGTGAGATCACAGAATCTACAGAGAAAACCTTTTAGGCTCTTCCGCAACAAACGGGAACGAGCCTAAACACAAAGTAACACGAAGGCTCTCAAAGGGGAAAAGCGCCTTGCCGTAAAGATTTTCCTTCGTTGACTCCCTGGCACCGCCCGCCACGATAGTCCCCGAAGCGCAGCGGAGTGGGAGGGCAGGTGTTGTGTTCCTTCGTGTTTCAAAAGGTTTTTGCAGCGGACTCGCTAATTTTTCTTGAATGATCCGCGTTAATTAGCGCAATCCGCGGCAAAGAATTTAGTTGTGCGATAGCGAATCCGCGGCAAAGGTTTGGGGTATTCACGTAGGAGTAGTGCCTTCCGTGTTGGTTTATCGGGTATTTCTCGCCGGAGAAAATTGTGTAAAATAAACCTGCACAAAAGGAGTTGCGATGCAAAAAGACAATATCGAAACCCTGCTCAAAGCCACCCGCGGGCTGTTCCTGGTCAATGCCGTCATCTGGCTGGCTTTCGGGATCGCCAGCCTGGTCCAGGCCGCCAGCGGCGCAGACCCCGCCATCTGGCGCTGGGTGTATGCCGTTTTGATGCTCATCAACGGGGGCCTGATGCTGTGGTTCGGCTTCAGGATCGCGACAGCCAGCCGGCAGGTGTTCTTCTTCGCCATCCTGTACGTGGCGCTCATTATCGTCGTATCCATCATGGACCAGTTCGGGGCGGTGGACGCGGTCTTCCTGGCCCTGAACCTGGCCCTGCTCGGCTTGCTGTTCATCACCCGGACGCGCATCCTGCAGGCGGGTTGACCCCGCGAGTCGTTGGGGGCGGGGTAAAAATTCAGCCGCCGGGCAGTCAATGCTATAATCACGCCCATGGATGTAAACGCAGGCATTCAAGCGATCATCGTCATGGCTGCCCTGGGGGGCGTTTTGTCGGCCTGGCTGGGTTTGCGGCGCATCAAACGGGGCCGTGACCTGGCGTATTTCCGCCTGCGCCAGCAGCAGGTCACGCGCGGCTGGCGGATGATCTGGCTGGGGCTGTTCATGGCCGGCTTTTCTTTTGTCTTCGCCCAGTACGGGCGTCCGGTGGCGTACCGCTTCTTCCCCGTCACCCCGACCCCGTCCATCTTGCCCACCGCCTCCACGACCGGGACGATCACCCTCACGCCAACCATCACCCTGACCTCCGAAAATACGAACACTCCCCTCGTTACCGAGACGCCGACGATCACGCCCACGCCGTTCTTGCCGGTCTCGGTCGAGGCCCTGTTCACGAGCGTGGTCACGCCCAACCCGGCTTCGGTCTTCAGCCCGCTGCAATTCGCCCTGGCTTTCGACGGGAATTACCAGCCGGTCAACCCGGCGACGGTCTTCCAGAACCCGATCCAGCGCATGTACGGACTGTTCTCCTACACCGACATGATCCCCGGCTCGCAATGGACCGCGCTCTGGTTCCGTGACGGGCAACTCGTCCACTTCGAGACCAATCCCTGGGACGGTTCGACCGGCGGCTACGGTTACACCGAATGGGCGCCCTCGCCCGACCAGTGGCTGCCGGGCACTTACGAGGTGCAAATTTTCGTCGGGCTGGAATGGAAAGTGGTCGGGCGCTTCATCCTCGAAGGCGATCCGCCGACCCTGACCCCCAGCCGGACCCCGATCCCGAGCATCACCCCCTCGACGACCCGCACCCCCTCCCTGACCCCGACTCCTTCGATCACGCCCTCGCCCACCCTCTCGCCGACGCCCTCCCGCACGCCCACGCCGACGCACACCCGGCTCCCAACCCTCACCACTTCGCCTTAGGAGATTCGATGACCACCAAAGCCTTCCAGGACCACTACCCCGACGACACCGCCCATTGCTACGGCTGCGGCCGCCTGAACGAGCGGGGCCACCAGATCAAAAGCCGCTGGGACGAAGCCAACCCGGACGAATCGGTGGCTTTTTTCACGCCCCAACCCTACCACATTGCCATCCCCGGTTTCGTCTATGGCGGGCTGCTGGCCTCGCTGGTGGACTGTCACGGCACGGGGACGGCGGCCGCGGCGGCTTACCGCGCCGAGGGCCGCGGGATGGATACCGAACCCCCGCTGCGTTTCGTCACCGGCAATCTGAACGTCACCTATCTCAAGCCGACCCCGCTGGGCGTCCCGCTGGAGATCCGCGGGCGGGTGAAGGAACTCAAGGGGCGCAAGGTGGTGGTCGAGGAGTGGATCATCGCCAACGGCGAGGTCACGGTGCGGGGCGAGGTGGTCGCGGTGCAGATGCCGGAGCAAATGTTCAGGCAGTTGACCCAATCCGGCTAAAATCCCCCAATTTTTCATCTCGCAGGCTGAAGCCTGCACTCCAGGTTGAATTGGAGTGCGGACTTCAGTCCGCTAAGGGCTTCAGTCCGCTAAGGGCTTCAGTCCGCTAAGGGCTTCAGTCCGCTAAGGGCTTCAGTCTGCTGAGAGCTTCAGTCCGCTGGGAACCGGCAAGCTAAAGCTTGCACCCCCTATTAATCTGTTAGATGATCCGTTCCCTTTGCCCGGCGGCCAGGGCTTTGGCGATCTGGGCCGCAAGCTGGGCGTTGTTGAGCAGCAAGGCTAAATTGGCCTGCATGGCCCGGCCCCCGCTCAGTTCCTTGACCTGGGATAGAAGGAAAGGCGTGACGGCCGGCCCTTTTATCCCGTCTTTTTTGGCTTTGGCCAGGGCGGCTTCGATGTGCGGGTCAATCTCGGACTTGGGGATGGCCGCGTTGGCCGGGACGGGCTGCGCCACCAGGACGGCGCTCTGCTGGCCCAGGTCCCAGTGGGTTTTGGCGAACCCGGCGATCTCCCCCGGCGAGTCGCAGCGGGCGCTGACCTTCAATCCGCTTTCGCGGGAGTAAAAGGCGGGGAAATCGTCCGTCTGGTAGCCGACGACGGGGACGCCCAGGGTTTCGAGGACTTCGAGCGTGGCGGGCAGGTCGAGGATGGACTTGGCCCCGGCGCAGACCACGATCATGGG
Source organism: Chloroflexota bacterium (assembly GCA_049324115.1). Lineage (GTDB taxonomy): Bacteria > Chloroflexota > Anaerolineae > Anaerolineales > Villigracilaceae > UBA5796. Next base: position 57,940 of record JBMOMN010000036.1, on the reverse strand, counting down.
TGTGTCAGCCAGGGCTTGCAGGTCGGTCGAGACGTCCCAGCGGCTGTCGCGGTGGACACCGCCGATCCCGCCTGTGGCGAAGACCTGGATGCCGACTTTGTGGGCCGCGAACATCGTCCCGGCGACGGTGGTGCCGCCGCTGGAACCTTTCGAGAGCGCCGCGGCAAAGTCCCGGCGGCTGACCTTGACCGGGTCCGGCGCGGCAGCCAGCTTGTCCAGGTCGCTTTCGGTCAGGCCGATGCGGATCTTCCCGGCGAGCAGGGCGATCGTGGCCGGGGTGCCGCCCTCGCTGCGGACGGCCTGTTCCATATCCAGGGCCAGCGACAGGTTCTGGGGTTTGGGCAATCCATGGGTGATGACGGTCGATTCGAGCGCCACGACCGGGAGTTTCAGGTCGAGGGCGCGCTTGACGTTGGGCAGGATGTTGAACAACTGGTTTTCGGGTGTGGACATGGGGTCAGGTGGGGAGCTGGTCGTAGAGTTTTTCGAGCGACAGGCCGGGGTAAACCGTGCCGGTGTGCCGCAGGGTGAGCGAGGCGGCGGCCACGCCCAGGCGGATGGCGTCGTCGAGTTCGATGTCGTTGAGCAGGGAGAAGATGACGGCCGCGGTCAGGGCGTCCCCGGCGCCGGTCGGGTCAATGATGCGGGTGCGGATGGCCGGGATGTGGCCGCTGGTCTCGGAGGTGGCGTAGACCACGCCGAATTCGGCCAGGGTGATGAGCACGATGCTGACCCCCTGGCTGACGAGCATCCGGGCGGCGTCCAGGGCAGATTTGCGGTCGGAGGGGTCGAAGGCCTTACCGGTCAGGATGCCGGCTTCGAGGCTGTTGGGTGTGGTGAGGAAGATGCGGGGGATGTAGCGGGTCAGTTTGTGGGCCAGCCGCACCGAGGCCGGGTCGGCGCAGACCGGGACCCTGGCCTTGCGCGCCAGGCTGAAAGCCGTCCGCAGGGCAGCGTCGGGCAGGTTGGCGTCCAGGACGACCATCCCGGCGTCTTTGAAAAGTGTTTCGTGCTGGCGCAGGGTGTCGCCGGTCAGGGTGGACATCAGGCGCATGTCGTCCACGGCGTATTCGAGCAGGCCGCGGTTGTTGAGCACGCCCATGTAATAACCGGTGGGGAAGTCGCCGGTGCGGAGCACGGCAGAGATGTCCACCCCGGCGGCCCGGGTGTATTCGAGCATATCCTCCCCGGTGGGGTCGTTCCCGGCGACGGTCAACAGGCGGACGGGTTGCCCCAGCCGGGCCAGGTTCTCGGAGATGTTGCGGGCCACCCCTCCATACGAGCGGCGGATGCGGGCCGAATTGGACGAGCCGGAATTCAGGTCCGCTTCGAGGCGGCCGATCACGTCTATACCGGACGAGCCGATGACGAGCACGGGAGAGTCGGGGGAGGAGAGGGGGAGGGAGGGAGGCATGGCCCCTTACCTTTGCCGACGGTTTTTCAGAAGCCGGGCGAGGACGCGGGCGATGGATTCTTTTCGCGCTTCACCCGGATATTTATTCTGCTCCCGTGCGATCAACTGGTTCGAAATGTTCCGGTCGCCTCCAATCAACTGGACGAGTTGGTTGAACAGGTCTTCTTCGCTGATCCTGTCGAAAAGCGATTCGGACGCTGCCGCTTCAAGAGTTTGATCGCTATTGCTGCCGGCTAAAGATACACCTCCGCGAAGGGTGTGTTGTAGCCCTAAAGACTTATCCAGTTGCTCCAGAGCCTGTTTGAGTACCAGTATGGTCGTTTCATAACTATTAGAATCGGTTGACATTCCTCTGCCTTTCCGCGTTCGCACGTATGCGCCGCAGGGCTTCACGGATGAGTTCCCGGTAATCCAAAACAACTTGCCTGACGAAATCGTTCGAGCGTTGGAATCTGGCGCGCGCCCGCCGCAGCGACTCGAATGGGACTTCATGGACGAGGCGCATCATTTCCTGTAAAAAGGCCTCGTTGCTCAACCCGTTCATTGCCCTTTCTGCGCCGCGAGAGACATTTTCGCGGTTGAGTTTCCAGGCTTCCAGGTGCTGTTCTGCGACCACTTCATCAGGCGGGTGCCACGCGCCGATCCCGATCCAGTGCAATTCCAGGCCGCGTCTTTGGGCACTTTCGGCGAACCGGCTGGGGATCAGGTTGAAGTCTTCGACGAAGCGGACGAACATATTGCTGATCTCCGGGCGGGTCGTCAAATGCTCCGGGATGGGGATCTGCTCCTCCTCCCTCGGCAGGTCCACGTCTGTTTCTGCCAACTGTTCGACCCGTCCGGCGAGGATGTTCAGGTGTTCCATCGCCCGTTGTCTTTCGGGCATATTGACGCTGGCAAGGAATTCCACCAGCCTGTGTTCGGCGATGAACCGGCTTAGCTCGCCCCGGATGATGCCGGTCATGGCGGGATGCCATGGGCCGCAAGCCGAGGGTTTCCCGGCTTCAGCAACTTTACAGGCCTGGTTGTATGTCAAGGTTGCGATGGCTTGCGGATGGAAAGGATGGGGACGTTCAAGCGTCGGCGCAGGCGAGCCGGGGCCGCGCCAGACACTGTAAACCAGGCGCACATCCTTGGCCTCGATTTTGATCCCATCCAGGCTCCGGTTGTTGACGGTCAGGGAATCGGTGTAGTGGTTGCGCAGGTCGTAAGCGGCGCGCAGGCGTTCGAACCCGGTCAGTTCGAGGAAGCCCGACGGCTGGTCGTTCGTCGGCCCCTGCACGCGCGGGCGGCCGTCCGCGTCTTCGAACAGGGCAGCCGAATCCAGCTCGATCTGGACCAGCCCCGGGCCGCCGATCTGGTACACCGGGGAGTCGCGGTCTTCTTCGGCGATCTGTCCCTCCCGGATGTGGATCCGTTCGTAGCGTGCGCCAAAAGCAGCCCGCATGATGAAACTGCGGGCAATGCCGGCATGGGTCAGCTCGAAAATGTCGGCCAGGTACATCGCCGCGAATTGCCATGCCAGGAGGAAGGGCAGCAGCAACGGGGGCAGGTACCTGAGCGTTTCGGGCGCAAAAAAAGTGTTGAAGATCGTCGTAATCAGCTTGGCCACGGCACCCCCGAATGCCGTGTAGGACAATTGGAATAAGGCTGTAAACACTTCCCGGATGTATTGCAGCCAGGTCGCCAGGTTGGTGATTTTCAGCCCGATCAGGAATCCCAGGAAGAACAGCAGGAACCAGGTCACGGTCTGGCGGGCGCGGGCGGTGTTCCGGGTGAGGGCGAAGATCTTGTTCAGCAGGCAGTCCATCAGGCGCACGAAATTGGCGCGCAGGCGCTGCCCTTCCTGCTCGGTGAGGGATTTCGGTTCGTTACGGCTCTTGTCCATCTATCACCTTATCCACCCACTGGAGCAGCGCGGTCAGGTCTTCCACTTCGTTGCTGACGCGTCGCCTCAGGTTGTTGTCGCGGATCAATTCGCTGCGGCTGCCTCGCAGCAGGGCTTGCAGGGCCGCCTCCGGGCTGGCCGGGCGGGACCTCAAGATTTCCCGGCTGAGCGCGGTAGTGTAACGCACGAGGGCGCGTTCACGGCCCTCGTGCTCGGACAGGCTGCGTTCGGATTCGATGCGGTCGCGTTCACGGCGAGCGTTATCCAGCCAGTTTGCCGTGAACTGTTGCACAATGCGTTTGTCCACATCGGGCCTGAAACGCAGGTTGGCGATGGTGACGCGATTGACCCTTATCCCGCGATTTCTGAGAATTTCGAACTCCCGGCTCCTTTGGGAATCGAAAACCGATTCCCATTCGCCAAATTCGTTGATCCCCTGCACGAATTCATTTTGCAGCCGCTCGTTGACCATGCGGGCGATGACCTGCATGGCGGTTTCAGTCGTCGGTTTTTCACCTTCCGGGGCTTTGCCTTCGGTTTTAGGCTCCTGCGCCGATTCCTTTTTCGGGGGCGGAGATTTTTCCTTTTCGCAAAGGGCGATCAGTTTTTCCAGCCAGCCGTTGATGACCTGATAGAACTGGTACAAGGTCCGGCTTATGCCGATCGGCTCCGGCAATTCAGCTTTGGCCGGCTGGGGCAGCCTGGATAACCGGGTGGCCGTGATGTCGGCTGCGTTCATCTCAGGGATTGGCCGGATGGGGTCGAAGAGTTCTGCCAGGGTGAACTTGCTCAGGTATTCGCGCCACAGGTCGGCTGCCAGCCGGGCGGGGAGTTCGTTCCAGGCTACCCGGTAACGGGCCGAGTCGTTGGATTTGTCCGGGTTGATGCCTTGCCCGGCGATGGCGCGGAAAACGGAGTCCTCGTTGTAGCCGAAGCGGGAACCCGGCTCCTTGTCTTTGGCCGGGTCGGCCTCGATCCTGAACATGACCGAAATATTGGGGACGATCTCGATCCCGTCGCGGGTGAGGCCAATGGTATCGTCGCGACGGTTCATGCATGCCATGAACTCTTCTTCGCTCTGGCCCTCTTTCTTCTCTTTGGCAAAGGGATCGTCTTTCTCGCTTGGGCCGATGGGCTGGTTCTGCGTGTGCAGGTCAACGCTGGCGGCCAGTTTTTCGCCCGCGTTGGTGAAGACCACCCCGGGGCCGACGGCGCGGGTAAATTTGGTCGCCACGCGCAAGACCGCCCCGCTGGCCGTATCCAGCCAGATCACCCCCGCTCCTTTGCGTTTCTCTTCTTCATGGCTCAGGCGCGGGTTGCCGTTCTCGATGAAAATCGCAGGGCCGCGTACCCCCAGGACCGAGTTCAGCAGTCTGTCGAATATTTTTTGGCGGTCACGGAATTTCCGCACCGGCAGGACGAATTGGGCGAAGAAGGCCAGCCAGAGCAGGAAGCCTCCAAGACAGAGAAAGTAGTCCCCTTTGTTGGCCCACAGGGTTTTCAGGATGGTATCCTTGGTCGGTGCGACGAGTAAATACAGTATCCCCAAACCTAAAATGGTTATGAAAAAGAAGAACCAGGGTTTTTGGTGGAAACGTTGCTCGTCCATGTCCCTTTGATTGTATATAATAATCCCCAAAAGGGCAACCATTGATTGCAGTAATTATCATTATGTGTCATTGCGAGGCGCCTTTTGCCGACGCAATCCCCTCCACTATCGGGGAGACTGCTTCGTTCCTCGCAGTGACACTATCAAATTGGGAATGCTGATTGGTTGTGAGCTTCCGGCGGATAAGTTATGTTGCGCGTAGAATTTCACTGCCATACCATTTACTCGAAGGATTCCCTCACCACCCCGCAGCGGCTGGTGGAGGTTTGCCGCCGCAAGGGGATTGACCGGGTGGTCGTGACGGACCACAACACGATCGCCGGGGCGCGGGCGTGCCAGGCCCTGGACCCGGAGCGGGTGATCATAGGCGAGGAGGTCCTGACCACCCGGGGCGAACTGCTGGCGGCGTTCGTGACCGAGGAGCTGCCGCCCGGCCTGTCGCCGCTAGAGACGATCGAGCGGCTGCGCGGCCAGGGGGCGTTCATCAGCGTGTCGCACCCGTTCGACGTGATGCGCCGCGGGCATTGGGAGCCGGCCGACCTGCTGGAGATCCTGCCGCTGGTGGACGCCATCGAGACTTTCAACTCGCGCTGCTGGTCGCCGGAGTTCAACCGCCGGGCGCTGGAGTTTGCCCGCCAGCACCGCATCCCCGGCACGGTGGGGTCGGACGCCCACGCCGCGTTCGAGCTGGGGAGGGCCACTTTAACGGTATCCGGCTTCACCGGTCCAGATGAGCTGCGCAGGGTGATCGGCCAGGGGCAGGCGCGGACGCGCTGGTCCCCGCCCTGGGTCCACTTGACGTCGCGTTACGCGGTTTTCGTCAAGAAACTGCAACGCGAATCGTCTTGACACGCCCATTTTTGCGTGATAATCTTGCGCCGTTGTCCAGCCACTCCGTTGCTGTCATTATCTTGAGGCTGGCTTAAATTTCCCATGCAGGAGAAAGAAAGATGTCAGAACGTTTAACTGGAACCGTCAAGTGGTTCAATGCCACGAAAGGCTACGGATTCATCGGTCGCGACGAAGGCGAGGACGTTTTCGTCCATTTCAGCGCCATCACCATGGACGGATATCGCAAACTGGAAACGGATCAGAAGGTCGAGTTTTCAATCGAGGAAGGCCCGCGCGGTTTGCAAGCCGCCAACGTCATACCTGTCCCGTAGGGAAACTGCTTGCGAGAAAGTGCAGGGCTGCCCAGCGCAGCCCTGTTGTTTTTTTATTGGGGAATTGTAAGGACACCCCCTGACTTTTGTATGATAATCACATGAGACTGAATGAGCAACTTTTAATAAGACAATTCGACTAAGCATTGTGAGGAAACCTGCTAATGGCGATTGAAGAATTGTTCATCTCTGAAGCCAAACACCGCACGGCCTTGACCTCGGGGCACGTTGTGCCGGAGGCGGGCCGTTGTGTTCAATGCGGTGTGTGTTCGTATAACTGTCCAATCGGAATTGATGTGCGCCACCATGCCTGGCTGGGCGAACCCGTCAAGCGCAGCGAGTGCCTGACTTGCGGAGAGTGTGTGGCGCGTTGCCCGCGCGGGGTCTTGCATTTTGCCCACACCGACCTGTTCGAGGGAAGAAGATAATGCGATACGTCATTCTTGGTACCGGTGTGGCTGGAATCGCGGCTATGGAAGCCATCCGCAGCGTGGACCCGGCCGGCGAGATCGTGCTCATCGGCGACGACCCGCACGCGTATTATTCCCGCCCCGGCCTGGCGTATTACCTGACCGGTGAGCTGGCCGAAATCCACCTCTTCCCGTACAAGCGGGCAGATTACCAGCGGATGCACATCCACTATTTCCGCGACCGGGCGGTCAAGATCAACCCGGAGGCCCAGCTGGTGGTTTTACAGCAAAACGGGACGATCGGGTACGACCGGCTGCTGGTGGCTGTGGGTTCCAAAGCCACGCCTTTGACCATTCCGGGGGCAGACCTGGAAGGCGTCTTCAAGCTGGACCATCTCGAGGATGCCCGGCGGATCGTGAAAATGGCCCGCCGGGCGCGCACGGCAGTGGTCATTGGCGGCGGGATCACCGCTCTCGAAATCGTCGAGGGCCTGGCCGCCAACCGGGTGCGGGTGCATTACCTGATGCGCGGCGACCGTTACTGGAGCAACGTCCTCGACGAAGATGAAAGCCGCGTCGTGGAAGAACGTCTCAGGCACGAGGGCGTGCAGATCCACAAACACGCCGAAGCGGTGGAAGTGCTGGGCAAGCGCGGCAAGGTGAAAGGCGTGCGCCTGGCAGACGGCCGCCAGTTGAAGTGCGACCTGGTCGGCTATGGGATCGGGATCAAGCCCCGCACCACCCTGGCGCGTGAAACCGGCCTGACGGTGGACCGCGGCATCATGGTGGACGACGGCCTGCGTTCCAACCTCCCCAATATATTTGCCGCGGGCGACGTGGCCCAGGTTTACGACCCCATGACCGGCAAGGCCATGTTGGACAGCCTGTGGAACCCGGCGCGTGAGCAGGGGTACGTGGCCGGCTTGAACATGGCCGGGCAAAACCGGACTTACCGCAAGATCGCGCCGTTCAACGTGACCCGCCTGGCGGGGCTGACCACCACCATCATCGGCACGGTGGGCAGCGGCCGGGACGCAGACCTGGTCGGCATTGCCCGGGGCGACAGCGAGACCTGGCGTTCCCTGCCGGATGCGATCGCGGCCCAGTCCGGGTTCGACGTCAACCGGCTGCGCCTGTTGATCGGACAAAACTCCCTGCTGGGGGCCGTGGTCATGGGCGACCAGACCCTGTCCCGCCCGTTGCAGCAAATAATCATTTCCCAGGTGGATATTTCCTCGATCCGGGATGCGCTCCTTTCGCCCAAAGCGCCCATTGCAGACCTGATCGCCAATTTCTGGACAAAATGGAGTACCCAATATGCGCACTAACTACGAATTATGGCTGGCTTTCATTGCTTGCAGCCTCATTGCCGGGATTTATGGCGCGATCGTCTTCCTGACCCGGGGCATCCCTCCTGCCAGCGACCTTTTCGGTCACAGCCTCGGGATTTTCGGCTTCATCCTCATGCTCATGACCGAGTTGCTCTACAGCCTGCGCAAGCGGTCCCGTTCGGCGCGCTGGGGCCGGATGTCGGCATGGCTGCAATTCCACATCTTCACCGGCCTGGTCGGGCCTTTCATGGTCCTGTTGCACACCTCGTGGAAATTCAACGGCCTGGCCGGTGTGACGACCCTGTTCACGGTCATCATCGTGATCAGCGGCTTTATCGGCCGGTACATTTACACCCGCATCCCGCGCACGGCAGACGGACTTGAAGTGGGCGCAATCGTTTCGCCCGAAATGATCGCCCACACCCGGCGGTTGATGGCCCTGTGGCACACCATTCACATCCCCATCGGAATGGCCCTGTTCACAGCCGCGTTCATCCACATTGGCGCAGCGTTGTATTACGCCACCCTACTTCGATAGTCACCCTAACCTTAGAGGTATCAGGAGGCTACCATGCGTAGCAATGGTTTAGGCTGTTTTACTGCATCGGCATCGGTTGCTGCGATCATCACGATCACGGCGATTGTCGGGCTGACATTGTTAAGCGGTAATTCCATGTTCAGCCCAGGCCCGTTGAATGCCCAGGCCGGCCCCGCGCTCGGCGGTTTTACCTCCCATGCCGAGACGGGCGGCGAGTGCGGACTTTGTCACGCGCCGATCTGGTCGTTCAAGAAGATGTCGGCCCGCTGTATGGACTGCCACACGGATATTCTCGAACAAACGGCGGACCTGAGTTCGATGCACGGCGCGATCCAAAATGCGGATGCCAGCTTCGAATGCCGGAACTGCCACCCCGAACACCAGGGGGCCGAGGCGCCGCTCACCATCCTGGACATCGAGACCTTCCCGCACACCGCCCTCGGCTTTTCGTTGAAGGGACATACCACCCGATCCGACGGGAACCGCTTCGAATGCTCGGATTGTCACGGGCAGGATATCTCCGTCTTCGATCCCGCGAACTGCGAGACCTGCCACCGTCAAATGGACGTGGTCTTCACCCAGGCCCACATTCTCTGGGTCGGGACCGACTGCCGGGCCTGCCACGACGGGGTTGACAGCTACGGCGATACGTTCGACCACCAAAACACCGATTTCGGACTGACCGGCAAACATACAGAGGTCCTGTGCTCCACCTGTCACATTGACGCCCATTCCGCCGACGATTTGCAGAACACCCCCACCGACTGCGCCGGCTGCCACCTCGACAACGATCCCCACGCCGGGCGGTTCGGGGCCTCCTGCGAGGGCTGTCACACCACCGACGGCTGGAAACCCGCCGACTTCGACCACAGCCTGGTCGTCTTCAAACTGGAAGGGAAACACGCGGATGTAGCCTGCGAAGACTGCCACGTCAACGGCGTTTACCAGGGCACACCGGCGGACTGTTTCTCGTGCCATAAAGAGAAGGATAAACACGACGGGCGTTTCGGCGCCGACTGTAGCGCCTGCCACAACCCCTCCGGCTGGGGCGACGTGGATTTCGACCACAACCTGGCCGCTTTCAAGCTGACCGGCGCCCACCAAAGCGTTCAGTGCGAGGACTGTCACAAGAACAACGTCTTCCAGGGCACGCCCAAGGACTGTTATTCCTGTCACCAAAAGGACGACAACCATAACGGCCAGTTCGGCAAGGACTGTGGGACCTGTCACAGCACATCCACCTGGAAGGGCGCGACTTTCGACCACAACAAGTCGGGATTCCCGCTGGTTGGCTCACACACCAATGTAGCCTGCGAAAAATGCCACGTTGGCGGCAAGTTCAAGGGCACACCGCAGACCTGTTACGCCTGCCACAAGCAGGAAGACAAGCACAATGGCCAGTTCGGCACGGACTGTGGAACCTGCCACAAGCCGACCCGTTGGAGCGACGCGACCTTCGACCACAACAAGTCTGGGTTCCCACTGGTTGGCTCACATGCCAACGTAGCCTGCGAGAAGTGTCACGTTGGCGGCAAATTCAAGGGCACGCCGCAGACCTGCTACGCCTGCCACAAGCAGGACGACAAGCACAAAGGCGCGAACGGTACCGACTGCGGAGCCTGCCACAAGCCAACCCGCTGGAGCGACGCGACCTTCGACCACAGCAAGTCCTCCTTCCCGTTGGTCGGGAAACACGCAAAAGTCGCCTGCGAAAAATGCCATTCCGGCGGCAAGTTCCAGGGCACGCCCCAGAACTGTTACGCCTGCCACAAGGGCGACGACAAACACAAAGGCCAGTTCGGGACCAACTGCGCCTCCTGCCACAGCCCCAACGGCTGGGGTGGGGCTAATTTCAACCACAACAAGACCAAATTCCCACTGGATGGCAAGCACGCCAAGGTCAAGTGCGATAGTTGTCATAAGAATGGCAAATTCGCCGGCACGCCGATGATCTGCTATGCCTGTCACAAGAACGACGACAAGCACAAAGGCAATAACGGCACGAACTGCGGCCAATGTCACAACCCGTCCGGCTGGGGCGACACCAACTTCAACCACAACAAGACCGGCTTCCCGTTGGAAGGCAAGCACGCCAAGGCCTCCTGTGAAAAATGCCATAAGAACGGCAAGTTCCAGGGCACCCCGAACGACTGCTACGCCTGTCACAAGAACGACGACGAGCACAACGGCAAGAAGGGCACCAATTGCGGCAAATGCCATAACCCCAAAGGTTGGGATTAACCCCGGCCTGGCCCGGCAAGTTCGGTCACACTGATGAGCAGGGCTGCGCGAGGCAGCCCTGCTCGCCGGGTATTTATCCAGGCGGTGCCGGCCTCACCCGCCGCGCGACGCCTCATCGAACCGGCTTGCAGCGAAGCCTGTTTGTAACTTTTGAAAATGTTGGTATGATTTAACGGTGGGGCAGATCCAGGATTCAGACTCCATACTTTAGAGGTCATTGCGGGCGCCCTGCCATCAACTTGGAGGCAACTATGCAGGAACGCAGGCGATTGGGGTGTATATCCGGCACGGCGTTGATCGCGACTACGGTCACGCTGGCAGTCATCACCATCCTGGCTCTTGCCAGGGGCGGGCTGATGTTCAACCCCGGGGAACTGAACGCCCAGCCGGGCGAGACCCTGGGCGGGGTGAATACCCACGCGTCCCTCGCCAAAGAATGTAGCCGCTGCCACCCCGCTTTTTGGGCCACCAGCCGAATGAACGACCTGTGTGTCGAGTGCCACTCCGGCATTTCGGTGCAGGTCGCCGGAACAAGCGGCCTGCACGGCGCGATGCTCCAGAAAAACCAGAACATCCAATGCCGGGAATGCCACCCCGAACACCGCGGGGCGCAGGCTTCCCTGACCGAATTGACCAGCGAGGGCTTTCCGCACGAAATGCTGGGCTATTCCCTCAAGGGGCACGCGCAACGCTCGGACGGGCAGGACTTCACCTGTGCCGATTGCCATGCGGACGACATCACCGTCTTCGAGGCCGGCGCGTGCGAGGACTGCCACCGTCAAATGGACCCGGTCTACACCCAAACCCACCTGCTCTGGGTCGGGACCGGCTGCCTGGCCTGCCACGATGGGCTGGATACCTACGGGAGCGGATTCAGCCACATCACGACCGGCTACCCCCTGACCGGCAAACACAACGAGGCCCTGTGCTCCGCCTGCCACCTGGACGCCCGCACCTCGAACGACCTGAAGAACACCCCGCGGGAATGTTCCGCCTGCCACCTGAAAGACGACGCCCACCAGTCCCGCTTCGGCCAGGACTGCGGCCAGTGCCACTCGCCAGACGGCTGGACCCCCGCCACCTTCGACCACGACCTGTCCGCCTTCAAGCTCGAAGGCGAACATCGCGAGGTGAGGTGCGAAGAGTGCCATGTCAACGACATCTACAAGGGCACGCCGCAGGCCTGCGTGGACTGTCACCGCGGCGATGACGAACACGGCGGCCGGTTCGGCGATGACTGCGGCGCGTGCCACAACCCGTCAGACTGGGAAGAGGCTACTTTCGACCACGACCGCTCCAACTTCCCGCTGACCGGGGCGCACGCCCGGGTGGAGTGCGAAGAATGCCACGTCAACGAGACATTCAAGGGGACGGCCACGGCCTGCGTCTCCTGCCACGAAGACCCGCTTTATCATGCCGGCCTGTTCGGTACGGATTGCCAATCCTGCCATTCCACCACGGCCTGGCAGCCTGCCCAATACAACGCTTCGCACCCGTTCCCGGTCAACCACGAAGGGGCCGAGACCTGCCGCGACTGTCACCCCTCGGCCCTCGACACCTGGACCTGCTACACCTGTCACGACCAGGGCGAAACGGCCCGCGAACACCGCGAAGAAGGCATCGGCAATTTCGAAGACTGCCTGCGCTGCCATCCCACCGGCCGGGAAGAAGAAGGCGGCGATTGACGACCGTTCGCTGCTAGAGATTCGGAAGCCCCCGCAACGGGGGCTTTTTGATATTGCAATGCAACTGACATACACGTTGTCCAATAAAAGTTGATAATGTTGGTGAAAATAAGCATGAATTTTGGACGAGGAGAGGCTTCATGCTGGCGTGGCGCAAGGGTTTCTTTTCGATTAACTCGATCATTGTTACCGCCATCAGCTTCATTGCGATCAGCGGTATCGCTTTTGCCGGAGACAATGCAATTTTCAGTCCCGGTAATTTGAGCGCCAAGGCCGGCCCGCCTCTGGGGAACGTCATCGCGCACAACCAGATCCAGGAATGTTCGAGTTGCCACGCTGCCCCCTGGAGCACCGAAACGATGGGGGAGCGGTGCCTGGACTGCCACACGAACACCCGCGAAGAACTCCAGCAGCCGAACAGCCTGCACAGCCTGGTCCGCTTCAGCCAGCCGGACCTCAACTGCCTGGCCTGCCACACCGAGCATCACGGGCCGGAGGCCTCCCTGACCGAAATGCCGCCTGGCTGGAATCCCCACGAGATGCTCGGTTTTTCGCTGGATGCCCACCGGCTGCGCCTCGACGGCACTCCCTTCGAATGCCGGGATTGCCACTCTGCCGGATATACCCCTCCCTACAACCAGCGGGACTGCGCCAACTGCCACCTTTCGATCAGCCCTGTGGCTGCCGAGGAGCACATCCTGACCTTCTGGACGGATTGCCTGGCCTGCCACGACGGGCTGGACACCTACGGAGCGGCCTTCGACCATGGCCTGGTCCCATTCCCCCTGACCGGACTTCACATCCTGACTCCCTGCGGCGGCTGCCACGTCAACGCCCGCAACCTCGACAATCTGCGCGCCGCCCCGCAGGAATGTTCCGCCTGCCACCTGGCCGACGATCCCCACGAAGGCCGTTTCGGCGTGAAGTGCGGGATGTGCCATACCCCCAACGGCTGGACCAAATCGGCCCAGTTCGACCACAACCTGGCGGATTTCAAACTGGTCGGCAAGCACGAAGCCGTAGCCTGCGAGGCCTGTCACGTCAATCACGTTTACCGGGGAATCCCGTCCGATTGCGTTGCCTGTCACGCGCAGGATGACAAGCACGACGGCGCTTTCGGCCCCGATTGCGGGGCCTGCCATACGCCCGAAGGCTGGGAACGGGCCGTGGACCATTCGCAGTTCGCCTTCCCGCTCGAGGGCAAACACGCCAACCTTGCCTGTGAAAGCTGTCACGCCGGGGGAGTTTTCAAGGGGACGCCGATGGACTGCGTCTCCTGCCACGCCCAGGACGACGGCCACGCCGGGTCGCTCGGCAGCCAGTGCGGGACCTGTCACACGCCCCAGGGTTGGAGTCCCGCCGCGCCTTTCGACCACAACACCACCAGCTTCTCCCTGGCCGCCCACACCGCCAAACCCGACGGATCCGCGTATGCCTGCCGGGACTGCCACGTCACGGGCTACGCCCCGCCGTTCAACCAGACCTCCTGCGCCGATTGCCACTTCGAGGTGGACCTAGCCTTCACCCAGCAGCACATCTCCGACTTCCGCACCAACTGCCTGGCCTGCCACGACGGGCTGGACTCGCACGGCGCGGCCTTCGACCACAACGCGGTCGCCTTCCAGCTGACCGGGAGTCACGCCCAGGCGTCCTGTTCCCGCTGCCATTTCGGCGCCCGCAGCCTGGCCGACCTGCGCGCCGCGCCGCAGGAATGCCGCGTCTGCCACCAGAAGGACGACTTCCACGCCGGGACGTTCGACGTGGATTGCTCCACCTGCCATTCAACGACCGCCTGGAAACCGGCCAGCTTCGACCACAATTCGGCAGATTTCAAGCTGACGGGCAAACACGCCGCGGTCGCCTGCGGGAGCTGCCACGCCGACGGCAGGTACACCATCACCCCGACAGCTTGTTTCGCCTGTCATTCGGGTGACGACCAGCACAACGGCGGGTTCGGGACCGACTGCGCCGTCTGCCACACCCCCGACGGCTGGGAACTGGCCCAGGTGGACCACTCCACGTTCGCCTTCCCGCTCGAAGGGCAGCACGCCCTGGCCGCCTGCGAAAGCTGCCATGCCGGGGGGATCTTCAAGGGCACGCCGACGGTTTGCAGCGCCTGTCATCTCCAGGACGATGCCCACGACGGCGGCCTGGGCGACCAGTGCGGCGTATGCCATACCCCCTCCGGCTGGAAACCCGCCAACTTCGACCACGAAACCCTGGCCTTTTCGCTGAAAGCCCACCAGACCCAGGCCGACGGTTCGGCCTTCGCCTGCCAGGATTGCCATACGTCCGGCTATGCCCCACCCTTCAACCAATTGGCCTGCGCCACCTGTCACCTCGCTGTGGACTTCATGTTCACCCAGGCCCACATCCTGACCTTCTGGACGGATTGCCTGGCCTGCCACGACGGGCTGGATTCGCACGGCTCGAACTTCGACCATGGCCTGGTCCCGTTCCCGTTGGCGGGCCAACACGACGGGTTGGCCTGCTTCCGCTGCCACCTCGGCGCCCGCACCCTGGACGACTTGCGCTCCGCCCCGCAGAATTGCTCGGCCTGCCACCTGGACGACGACCGTCACAACGGCCAGTTCGGCGCCGATTGCGGAGCATGCCATTCTCCCGAAGGCTGGGAACTCGCCCGCGTGGACCACTCCAAATTTGACTTCCAGTTGCTTGGCCGCCACGGGAACGTCGCCTGCGAAAGCTGCCACGTAAACGGGGTCTTCGACGGCACGCCGACCGAATGCGTCTCCTGCCATCTCGACGATGACGCCCATGCCGGCGGGTTCGGGACCCAGTGCGGGTCCTGCCACACGCCCGATGGCTGGGAATTGGCCCAGGTGGACCACTCCCAATTCGCCTTCCCGCTCGAAGGCAAACACACCTCGGTCGCCTGCGAAAGCTGCCACGTCAACGGGGTCTTCGACGGCACGCCGACCGAATGCGTCTCCTGCCATCTCGACGATGACGCCCACGGCGGTTCCTTCGGGACCCAGTGCGAGTCCTGCCACACGCCCGACGGCTGGGAACTGGCCCAGGTGGACCACTCCCAATTCGCCTTCCCGCTCGAAGGCAAACACACCACGGTCGCCTGCGAGACCTGCCACGTCAACGGCGTCTTCGACGGCACGCCGACCGACTGCGTCTCCTGTCACCTGGACGACGACGCCCACGCCGGTTCCTTCGGGACCCAGTGCGAGTCCTGCCATACGCCGGGCGGCTGGGAACTGGCCCAGGTGGACCATTCCAAATTCGCCTTCCAGTTGTTGGGCAAGCACGCCACGGTCGCCTGCGAAAGCTGTCACGTCAACGGGGTCTTCGATGGCACGCCCACCGACTGCGCCTCCTGTCACCTGGACGACGACGCCCATGCCGGCGCGTTGGGGACGCTCTGCGCCACCTGCCATACCCCCAACGGCTGGAAACCCGCCTCATTCGATCACAACCAATCAGCTTTCCCGCTGACCGGGAAACATACGCTGGTCCAGTGCGACCAGTGCCACGTCAACCAGGTCTTCAAAGGCACGCCCAGGATTTGCTCCGCCTGCCACACCCTGGACGATCCACACAGCGGCGCGCTCGGAACGGCTTGCGAAAGCTGCCACACCACCAGCGGCTGGGAATCGTCCACCTTCAACCACAACAATTCCATCTTTCCGCTGACCGGCGCGCATATCAGCCTGCCCTGCGCCGAATGTCATACCGATCTCAAATTCA
Source organism: Chloroflexota bacterium (assembly GCA_049324115.1). Lineage (GTDB taxonomy): Bacteria > Chloroflexota > Anaerolineae > Anaerolineales > Villigracilaceae > UBA5796. Next base: position 41,944 of record JBMOMN010000036.1, on the reverse strand, counting down.
AGGGAACGCCGACATTGTGCTATGCCTGCCACGCCGATAACGACCGCCACGGCGGCAAATACGGCACGAACTGCGGAGTCTGCCACTCGACCACCGCCTGGAAACCGGCCACATTCGACCACAACCTTTCGGCCTTCCCGTTGACCGGGGCGCACGTCAGCGTGGCCTGCGAGCAATGCCACGCCAACGGCGTGTTCGACGGCACACCCACAGCCTGCTCGGCCTGTCACGCCGACCCGGCTTTCCATCTGGGCCTGTTCGGCACGGACTGCGCCTCCTGCCACACGACCACCGCTTGGCGGCCGGCCAGTTTCACGGGTCCGCACACGTTCCCGACGAATCACGGGGATGCGAATGCCTGCCGTGACTGCCACCCGAGCACCCTTTCAAGCTGGACTTGCTACACCTGCCACGACCAGAGCGAGGTAGCCAATAAGCATCGCGAGGAGGGCATTGATGATTTCAGCGATTGCCTGAGCTGTCACCCGACCGGCAGGGAAGACTGATTTTGAGACGTTTGAAAAGCCTCCCTCAAAGAAGAAGCCCCCATTGCGGGGGCTTTTTTCTTAATCTGCGGGGGCCGGTTCCGCTTCAGGGACCGGCTCTCCGTGCTTGTTCTGCTCGATGTTCATGATGGATGGGATAAAGAGTGATATCACCGTCGCCAGGATGCAGACCACCCCGCCGAAAACGTACCAGACCCGCACCCCCAGCCAGTCGGAGGTCGGGCCGGCGATCAACAGGCTGAGCGGCATCATCGCCATGGCTCCCGCCCCGATCAGCGAGAAGACCCGTCCCTGGAATTCCGGTTCGATCGTGGACTGGAAGATGGCTCCCATCGGGCCGTTGGCCATCACCTGTCCCGCGCCGATCAGGAAGCTCGCTGCCAGCAGCAGCCAGAACATATTGGCCGGGGTCAGGCCGGTCAGGATCACGCCGATCCCGAGACCGATGATCCCCATGAAGGAGGTGACGATCCGCCGTTTGAACCCGCCCCAGGCGCTGAGGGTCAACCCGCCCAAGATGATCCCGACCCCGAAGAGCGATTCGACCCAGCCCAGTTCGGGCGCGCCGCCTCCGAATTCCTGCATGACCAGGAGCGGGAGCAGGGAACTGCTCGGGCTGAGCAGGAAGTTGAGCAGCATGGCCAGCAGCACCAGTCCGAGAAGCCCCGGCCAGTTGACCACGTAGGTGAACCCGGCCCCCAAATCCTGCCAGTAGGAGGTCTTGGGCGCACTCCCGTTTTCCTTCGCGACTTGCTTCGAGGGTTGGGGGATGGGGATGAACAGGAGGGGGAGAACAGCGATGGCGGCCGTGCCGATGTCAATCGCCAGCACGCCCTGGGTCGGCAGGAAACTGATCAACAGCGCACCCAGCGGTGGGGCAAAAATGCTCATAAACCCTTGCAGGAGCTGGTTCAGCCCGGCGATGCGGGTCAAGTGTTCGTGGGGGACCATCAGCGACGTGGAGGCGGTCATGGCCGGGCCGTGGAAGGCGCCTCCCAGCGAGCGGATGAACAGGATGACGTAAATGTGCCAGACCTGCACCACGCCGGTGGCGAACAGCAGGATCAGCACAACGGTCGCGGCGGCGATGGCCGTATCGGCCACGATCATGATGGCGCGGCGGTTCCAACGGTCCACCAGCGCGCCGACGAAGGGGCCGAGCACGATCTGGGGCAGCAGGGCGACCAGGCTGGCCGTGGCGAGGATGGTCGCCGACCCGGTCTGTTGGGTCAGCCACCAGACCAGGGCAAACTGGACCAGCGACGAACCAACCAGCGAGAACGCCTGCCCGCCCCAGATGGTGAAGAATTTCGGTTTCCAGTTGGACAGGAACTCCTGCTGGGTGATGTTCTGCATTTCCATGTTTCACCTTTTCTGAAATATGCTTTTGGAATTTTTAGAATTATAGTAAATATTTAATTATTGTCAACATTTAAATTAATAATATTGAAATGAGTTTCGCCTACCGCGTCCGGTCGGCCAGCGCGTCCTTGACGGCTTGAGCGGCCTCGAAGATGCCGCGCACGCGGATGGATTCGACCACCTCCCTCGCCAGTTCAGGCGTAATGTCGCTGGCCAGGCGCAATACGCCAACGACCGTTATCTTGACCTTTTCACCTTTGGCCTTGCGTTTTTCGAAAATCAAAAAGAGCCGGAGACAATTCCCGGCTCTTTTACATGAACCTCGCTAAGGTCGAGACTCTTCGGCTTACTTGCCCAGCTTCTTCTTGAAGGCCTCGGTCAGCGCAGGGAGGATCTGGTGCATGTCGCCGACCACGCCGAAGCGGGCTACCTTGAAGATCGGGGCGTCGGCGTCCTTGTTGATGGCGACGATCATCTTGCTGTTGCGCATCCCGGCCAGGTGCTGGATCGCGCCGGAGATGCCGCAGGCGATGTACAGATCGGGCGAGACGACCTTGCCGGTCTGGCCGACCTGGTGGGCGTAGGGGATGTACCCGGCGTCCACCGCGGCCCGGGAGGCCCCGACGGCCGCGCCGAGCGCCCCTGCCAGCCCGCTGACGAGTTTGAAGCCTTCCTGGGCTTTCCAGATTTCGGCCTGCTTCTCGTCCATGCCGCCGGGGGCGGACAGGGCGGGATTGTTGGAGGTGCCGCGCCCGCCGGAGACGATCACGCCCGCGTCGGTCAGCGAGACGCCGCCTTCACCGGCGCTGTAACCTTCGACCGTGGTCCTGGCCTCGGCTTTGGCCGCGACCTTCGTCAGCGTGCCGGATTTGCCGGGCTGGGCCTCGGGCTTGGGGAAGGCCCGTCCGCGCAGGGTGATGATTTGCGGCTTGGCGTTGCAGACGGTCTTTTCGAGCAGCTTCCCGGCGTAGATTGGGCGTGTAGCCATGATCTTGTCGCCATCCGGTTCGAGGGCGATCACGTCCACGAGCACGCCGGTTTCGAGGTCTATGGCGGCCATGCCTGCCAGTTCGCGGCCACGCGTGGTAGTCGGGAGCAGGATCAGGTCCGGGCTGCGCTCCGCCGCGAGAGCGGACAGGGTGGAGACAAAAGCCTCGGCGCGGTAGTCGGCCAGGGCGGCCTCATCCGCCACCAATGCTTCATCCGCACCGAACTCAAACGCGGACCTGGCGACGGCTTCCACGCCCGAGCCGAAGACCAGGGCCGTGACGCCCCCGCCGAGGGCTTTGGCCGCGCCGATGGCTTCCCACGAGGCAGGCAGGACTTCGCCTTTGAAGTGGTCAATGTAAACCCAGGTGTTCATAGGACTTTCTCCGCGATGATCTTGTCGGCCAGCTTTTCGGCGATCTCGGCCGGGCTGCCGCCGGTGATGAACTCGCAGGCCACTTCGCGGCTGGGCGGGTTCATCAGTTCGGGCCAGGCGACGACCGGGGCCGGGGCGCTGATGCCCAGGTCGGCCAGCGTCCAGGCCGGGATGTCGGCCCGGGAGGCTTTGCGGATGCCCATGAACGAGGGGTAGCGCGGCTCGCCGAAGTCTTTGACCACGCTCAAGACGGCCGGCGCCTCGGCGCTGACGGTCTGGCGGCCTTCTTCGATGGAGCGTTCGACCGTGACCTTGCTGCCGTCCACCTTGATGACCGCGGCCAGCCCGAGCATCGGCCAGCCGAGGACGCGGGCGGTCTGGGCCGGGGTGATCCCGGCGTCGCCGTCAATGGCCTGGCGGCCAAAGAAGGCCAGGTCCACGCCGCCGACCTTTTGGATCGCGGCGGCCAGGACGCGGGCGGTACCCTGCGTGTCCACGCCGCCGAGGGCCGGGTCGGAGATCAGGATGGCCGAGTCACAGCCCATGGCCAGGGCGTGTTTGAGGGCTTCCTTGGCGCTCTCCCCGCCCATGCTGACGGCGATCACCTCGCCGCCGTGGGCTTCCTTTTGCTGGAGCGCGGCTTCGACGGCGAATTCGTCCCAGGGGTTGATGACCAGCGGCGCATCGCCCCACGAGACCTGCCCGTCCTGGGCCACCACTTTGGCAGCCGAGTCGGGCACTTGTTTGATACAGGCTACGATTTTCAAGTCTTCCTCCTTTTGGAATTTTTCAGTGAAATGCTCATATTCACACGTAAGTTTGCACCACAGAGATCACGGAGCGCACGGAGTTTTTGATTTCCTTCGCGTGCTTCGTTTCTTCGCGGTTAATATCCTGTTTGCAAGGACATTCACCGCGGTTAAAAGCCTTGCCCAGTTACTGCATCTTCACCTGGCTGAGCAGCTTGCCGGTCATCAAGTCAATGTCGCAGGCGTGGCCGGTGATGGTGTAGGTAGCCAGGGCTACCCCGCCCTGGCTCAACATCACCCGGTTGAACAACCCGCCCGGTTCCGGCTTTTCGGCGAACCAGACGATCTTGCCTTTGTCCGACACACAGTACAGGTTCGACCCGCTGCGGGGAAACCCGACGTGATCTTCCATGACGACCAGCCCCGCGATGGTCTGGATGGTCTTTGTGACGGTCGTGTGTAAAGGTTCTATTTCATCCATCACTGCCCCATTTCATAACGCTTCGTCATTGCGAGACGGCGTTCTTCCGTCGAAGTAATCCCCTCGCAATGGCATCAACCCTGCCATTCTTTTTCATCATAGGCGGGCATCTCGCGGCGTAACGGCATATCCTTGCGTTCGCCGAGGGCGTACCCGGCCTGGATGATGTTCTGGATCTCGCTGGAGCCTTCGTAGATGATCGCGCCGCGGCTGTTGCGCAGGTAGCGTTCCACGTCATATTCGTCGCTGAAGCCGTATGCTCCGTGGATCTGGATGGCTTCGTGGGCGGCCTCGAACGAGGCTTCGGTGGCGAATTTCTTGCAATAGGAGGTCTGCAAGGTGCTGCGTTGGCCCATATTTTTCATCCAGCCGACCTGCAAATACAGCAGGCGCGACATTTCGTAATCCTGGGCCATTTTGGCGATCTTCTGCTGGATCATCTGGTACTCGGCGATGGGCTTGCCAAAGGCGCTGCGCTCCCTGGCATATTTGACGCTGGCTTCGAGCGCGGCTCGCACCAGCCCGGTCGCGCCGGAGCCGACAGTGTAACGCCCGCTGTCGAAGGCGGACATGGTGATCTTGAATCCCTCGCCCTCCTCGCCGATCCGGTTTTCGAGCGGGACCTTCACGTCCTGGAAATTGATCCAACCGGTCGAACCGGCCCGGACCCCGAGCTTGCCGTGCAGGTCCCCGCGCCTGACTCCGGGCGAGTGCAGGTCCACCACGAAGGACGACAGCCGCTGCGAGGGACGCTTGGCTTCCGGGTTGGTGACGGCTGTGACCAGGGCGTAATCCGCTTTGGAGGCCAGGGAGATCCACATCTTTTCGCCGTTCAGGACGTAGAAATCGCCGTCGCGTTTGGCGGAGGCGCGCATCCCGGCCACGTCTGATCCCATGCCGGGTTCGGTGAAGGCTCCGCAGCCGATCTTCTCGCCCTTCGCCAGCGGGACGAGGAACTTTTGCTTCTGTTCCTCCGTGCCCCACTGGAAAATGGTCATGCCGCACAGTCCGGTATGGACCGACATGATCACGCGCAGGGTAGTGTCTACCGCTTCGAGTTCCTCGCAGGCCAGGCCGAGGGAGATGTAATCCATCCCCTGCCCGCCGTACTTGACGGGGAAACAAATCCCCAGGATGCCGAGTTCGCCCATGCGTTCCAGCACCCAGGGGATGGGTTCCTGCTTGCGGTCGTATTCTTTGATAACGGGCGCAACTTCTTTTTGAGCAAAATCACGCACCATCTTCTGTGCCATTTTTTGTTCTTCGGAAAGGGAGAAGTCCATGCTGTGGGGTACTCCGTAAAAAGGATTTTGCTCGATTATATCTTATGTTCAGCACTGTACAAATCAACCGACCGTTCGGTAGGTTTTTGCATTATACCAGAAATCGCAGGCCAGCCCAAATTCCAAACATCACGACTATCCCGGACAAAATTCACTTTGCAGCCATACGGAGTCCAATATCTCCTGATATTGGACGAAACAGCATTCACTTCGATGCCCTGCGGAGTCCAATGTCTCCTCACATTGGAGGGGACGCATAAAAGCCAAAAACTGGAGATTTTGGACTCCGTAATATTCAGTTTGTGCTATTCTATAAACATGGCCCTTCACATCTTCAATTCCTTCACCTGTAACGCCCACTGGCCCTCCGACTGGAAGACCGGGGAAGTTTCGCTGCTGGTCGAGACGAGCGACGGCCTGGTGCTGGTGGATACCGGCCTGGGCCTGGACGATTACGCCCGCCCGACCTGGTTCACCCAATTCTTCCGGGCCATCACCGTGATGCCCTTCGACCCGGACGAAGCGGCTGTCAACCGGATCAAGGGCCTGGGATTCCGCCCCGAGGATGTCCGCCACATCGTGCTGACCCACATGCACTTCGACCACTGCGGCGGCCTGGCAGATTTTCCCCATGCAAAAGTGCATGTGCATCGCAAGGAATACATGGCTTTCACGGGACGCCGCAAGGGGTATCTCGGCGCGGCCTACGTCCCCCGGCATATCGCCCACAAACCGGATTTTGTCCTGTACGATGCGACCGGGGAGAAATGGTTCGACTTCGACGCCATCCGCCTGCCCTTCGATCCGGAGATGTGGCTGATCCCGTTACCCGGACATACCCCCGGCTTATGCGGGGTGGCCGTCAAAACCGGGACCGGCTGGCACCTGCACTGCGGCGACGCGGCCGCCGACTTTCGTAAGGATCTGCCCAGGTTAGCCATCCGCCTGTTCCTGGGACCGCACGAGCCGCGCCTGCGCGCCTTCGGCCAGGCCCACCCCGAAGTCACGCTAACCGCCAGTCACATGTTCCTGGATTATTTTGCCAGTTTGTAACCTTTTGCAAGGTTTGTCATCCAAAGGACGGAAAAACCATTTTGGAGGTATCTGGATGACCGTTCAACAACCCCAGCCGCGTGTGATCGTCTTCAGCACGCCGACCTGCTCGTTCTGTAACATGGCGAAAAAGTATTTCCGCGAGAAAGGCGTCAAATTCCGCGACGTGGACGTGAGCCGTGACCAGGCTGCCGCCCGCGACATGCTCCGGCGCTCAGGCCAGAGCGGCGTGCCGGTGATTGACATCGGCGGCAAGCTCATCGTCGGGTTCGACCGCCCGAAGATTGACAAACTTCTGGGAATTCACTGAGAACCTGCCCGAAAAAGGAGTGCAAACTTTAGTTTGCCGGTTGCCGGCGGACTGAAGTCCGCATTCCGTCAATATTCGGATAGAGACTGAGAACCTGCCCGAAAAAAGGAGTGCAAACTTTAGTTTGCCGGTTGCCGGCGGACTGAAGTCCGCATTCCAGCAATATTCGGATAGAGACTGAGAACCTGCCCGAAAAAGGAGTGCAAACTTTAGTTTGCCGGTTGCCGGCGGACTGAAGTCCGCATTCCGTCAATATTCGGATAGAGACTGAGAACCTGCCCGAAAAAAGGAGTGCAAACTTTAGTTTGCCGGTTGCCGGCGGACTGAAGTCCGCATTCCAGCAATTTTCGGATAGAGACTGAGAACCTGCCCGAAAAAAGGAGTGCAAACTTTAGTTTGCCGGTTGCCGGCGGACTGAAGTCCGCATTCCGTCAATATTCGGATAGAGACTAATCAAATTTGGAGGTATCCACAATGTCTGACATCAATATCGAACCCCTGGGCAGCCGCGTGCTGATCCGCCCGCTCGAAGGGGAAAGCAGGACCTCGTCCGGCCTGCTCCTGCCCGAAACCGCCAAAGAAAAACCGCAGACCGGTGAAGTGGTCGCGGTCGGCGATGACGAAGAGATCAAGTTGAAAGTCGGCGACAAGGTGCTGTTCGCCAAGTACAGCGGCACCGAGTTCAAGCTGGATGGCGTCGAGTACATCCTGTTCGAGGCCGCCGACGTGCTGGCCCGCTTCAAGTAAAAGCGATTCCTGTCCCAAAGGCGAGACCCGGCGAAAACCGGGTCTCTCGTCTTAACGGGAATTGAACGATTGGCGGCATTCGCATTGGGTGAAATGGTCAATGGATTTCCCCGACCACTTCGCCCTCGACCTTATCCGCCCAGGGATAGATTTCGCTGCCGCGGGCGGCCTCGCGGACGGCGGGATCGTCGGAGTAGTGGCCGCGCTTTTCGGGGGGCAGCACCTCGGCGATGTGACGCATGATCTCGTGGCCGATCCCCTCCAGTTGGGCGCGGCGCTGGCGGCTGGAACCTGAGACCTCGAATGGGCCAAACGGCTTGCCGATGGTGATGGTCACTTTGGCGCGCCGTCCTCTGAATAAAGACGGGAAGACTTCGGTGAACCCGTGCAGGCCGACCGGCAGGATCGGCGCGCCGGTGCGGGCCGCCAGGAAAGCCGTCCCGGGGCGGGCCGGGCGCAGGATGGTGGCCCAGTTGCCGCCTTCGGGGAAGATCGCCAGGATGCCGCCGCTCTCGAGGATATTTTCCCCGGCGCGCAGGGCGTCTTTGGCGCCGGTGCCGCGGTAGAGTTTGTGATAACCCCACAGGAAGGGGATGATCCGGGTCCAGAGCGGGGCGTGGGGTGTGACCGCCCCGCCGAGGAACTCGATCTCCCAGGGGGCCATGCGCACGAAGGCGACCGGGTCAATGAACGAGAAGTGGTTGCCGACCAGCAGCAGCGGGCCTTTTTCGGGCAGGTTTTCCGCGCCGGTGATCTCCAACCTGGTCAGCAGGGCAAAGGCCGGGACGGAGAGGGCTTTCAGGATCGAGCGGATGAGCGGACGGTTGGTGAATACGATTGGCATGGGGTTATTCACTTGTCATTGCGAGGCGGATGGTTTTCCCGCCGAAGCAATCTCCGGTTAAATGGCTTGGCTTGTTTGGGGGCAGAATCCCGTTTGGATGGAGATTGCTTCGCTCAGGTCTCGATATGGCGGGAAGCGTCGCCTACTCGACCATCGCTCGCAATGACACCGTTACGGAACGTACTCTTCTGCCGCTTTGCGGGCGCGCTTTTCGTTGACCGTGGCCAGGATGACCATGCCCAGGATCAGGAAAACGGCGATCGAAGCGATGCCGGCCCGTTGTCCGGTTTGTTCCGCCAGGAGGGTCTCCATCCCCCGCGCCTCCAGTTGCAGGGCCACGCCCCCGGCCAGCAGGCCGTAGACTGTCGGTCCGATGAATGAGGAGGCCCGCCCCGCCACCGATTCGAACGAGTAGAACTCGGCGCTCTGGCCCTTGGGGGCGAAGAAACCGGTCATCGTCCGGCTGACGACCTGCACCCCGGTCAGGGCGAACCCGGCCAGCGAAGCGATGACGAAGTAGCCGGTGAGCGTCTGGTTGAACATCATCCAGACGATCGAGGCCAGCATCAGCGCCAGGGAGACCATCAGCGCCCGCTTGAAGCCGGCCCGTTCGCCGTAGAGGCCGGCCACGTAGGCCCCGGCCACACTGGTCACCTGGACCAGGATCATCAACAGGATCAATTGCTCCTGGGTCATGCCGTAAAGCACCGCCCCGATGATCGCGGCGAAGTCCATGGCCATCATGATCCCGTCGTTGTAGATCAGGAAGGCGACCATGAACTTGACGAATTCCTTGAAATGGCGGACAGACCTGAAGGTCCGGGCCAGGCGCTTGAGGCCCACGGACAGGTAACTCTCGCCGGGAGGTAAGGCCTGCGGCGTGGCGCGTTCCCTGATCCACAGGAAGGCCGGGATGGTCAAAAGCCCGAAGAAGGCGGCGGTGATGACCATCGAAAGCCGCACCGGGACGTCGGAGTTTTCGCCGAACAGGAGGATGATGGGCAGGACGATCAACAGGCAGACGATCCCACCCATCGAGCCAACCGCCCAGCCGGTGCTGGAGACGCGGCCCATCTCGTCCGGCGCGGCGATTTCGGGCAGCAGGCCGTTATAGAAGACCTGCCCGGCCCGGTAGCCGATCTCGGCCAGGATGTAGAACAGCATCCCGGTGAAAACGTCGCCTTGAGTGACGAAGAATAACAGGGCGGTGAAGACCCAGGACAGGGCCGAGAAGACGAACAGGAATTTCTTCTTCGAGGCCGAGTGGTCCGCTATCGCGCCCAGGACGGGGGAGATGACGGCGCTGACCAGCATGGCGATGCCGACCGATATGCCCCACAGCCGCGTCCCCTCCGCGCCGCCGACGACCGCGCCTTTGAAATAGGCCGAATACACGGCCAGCACTACCACGGCCGCGTAGGCTGAATTGCCGAAATCGTACAGGTACCAGGCCCGGTGTTCCCGGTTACGGGCGGGTTTGCGAGCGATTGCTTGTGTCATGGTTCGTCTCCCGGTTGAGTTGGTCTATTCTACCAAGATTAATAACAGCCGGGATGGCCGGGAGTTCTGGTCCGGCAGGTCTAGACTTCCGAAATCTCCACTCCGGCCCAAAGTATGGTTAAATTCGGTCACCTTGGCAAAAACCTCCGCAAGGCTTTTGCGCTTACCAATCACCAATTACCAATTACCAATTACCAATTACCAATTACCAACCACCACTTACCGCCATGCTTTACCTCATCATCGAATTCCTCGACGAACTGGTCTTCGGCGTCCACGCCGCGGCCTGGCCGGCCATCCGCGACGAACTGGGCCTGACCTACCTCCAGATCGGCCTGGCCGCCAGCCTGCCGGGATTGATCTCCACTTTTATCGAGCCGTTCCTCGGCATCCTGGGGGATGTCTGGCGGCGGCGTGCCCTGATCCTGGGCGGCGGGATCTTCTTCACGCTCGCCCTCCTGTTGACCTCCACCGCCTCCAGCTTTACCCTCTTGCTTTTCTCTTTCATCCTTTTCTACCCCTCCTCCGGGGCCTTCGTCAGCCTGTCGCAGGCTTCGCTGATGGATTCCGCTCCCGATCGCCACGACCACGCCATGGCTCGCTGGACCTTCGCCGGGTCGCTGGGCGTGGTGACGGGTCCGGTCTTCCTCGGGCTGGCGGCCTTTGCGGGCGTCACCTGGCGCGGCGTCTACCTGATGCTGGCCTTGCTCTCCGTCCTGGCTGTCCTGGCTGCTTGGCGCGCCCTCCCGTCCGACCCCGGCGGCCGCCACGCCCTGCCCCGTTTCTCCGACCTCATCCACGGAATACGCAACACGCTCCACTCCCTCCGCAACACCTCCACCTTGCGCTGGCTCGTCCTGCTCGAATTCTCCGACCTGATGCTGGACGTGCTCTACGGCTACCTGGCGCTCTACTTCGTGGACGTGGCCGGGCTGTCCCCTGCCAGTGCGGCTTTCGCCGTAGCGGTCTGGACCGGGGTCGGGCTGCTGGGCGATTTCCTGCTCATCCCCCTGCTCGAACGCTTCGACGGGCTGGCCTACCTGCGGGTCAGCGTGCTGGCCGAACTGGCCCTCTTCCCGGCCTTCCTGCTCGTCCCGGCCTTCCCCGTCAAACTGGCCCTGCTCGGGCTGATGGGACTGTTCAACGCCGGGTGGTACGCCATCCTGCGGGGCAGGTTATACTCGTCCATGCCGGGGCAGAGCGGCACAGTCATGGCTCTCGACAACCTCACCGGCGTGGTTGGCAGCCTGCTCCCGTTCGGCATTGGGGCCGCGGCCCAGGCCTTCGGTCTCGGCCCGGCCTTATGGCTGCTGCTCGCCGGGCCGCTCGCCCTCCTGGTTGGCCTGCCGCGTACCACGCATCCAGGTACACAGGTACACACGTAAACACGCACCACGTAAACAGGTACACAGTAAACACGGAACACGCTCTACGCAACACGTTCCACGCAACACTCTCCACGCAACACGTTCACGCAACACGTTCCACGCAACTCTCTCCACGCAACACTCTCCACGCAACACTTCATCGAGCACCAAATCGGAACGGACCCAACCAATGACACACCCCCTCTCCATCTACCTCCACATCCCCTTCTGCCGCCACCGCTGCGCTTACTGCGACTTCAACACCTACGCCGGCCAGGGTGCCGCCATCCCCGCCTACGTGGACGCCCTCGTCCGCGAGATCGGCTTTCTCGGCCAACGAACCGACTATCGAACGAACCAACTATCCAACTACCAGACTAAAACCATTTTCTTTGGCGGCGGCACGCCATCGCTTTTATCCCCGTCCCAATTCGAGCAAATCCTGGCCGCTCTCACCGATCATTTTCCCCTCGACAACCCCGAGACCACCATCGAAGCCAACCCCGGCACGGTCTCGCTCGAATACCTGCGTGACCTGCGCTCCCTGGGCGTCAACCGCATCAGTTTCGGCGTCCAGTCCTCCCATCCCGACGAGCTGCGGATGCTCGAACGGGAGCACGATTTCTTCGACGTGATCGAAGCCGTGACCTGGGCGCGGCGCGCCGGTTTCGACAACCTGTCCCTCGACCTGATCTACGGCCTCCCGGAACAATCCCTGGACCGCTGGCAGGCTACCGTCAAACGGGCCGTGGACCTGTCCCCGGAGCATCTCTCGCTCTACGCCCTGACCCTGGAGCACGGGACCCCCTTCGGGCGCTGGTCCGCCCGGGGCCTGCTCTCATCTCCTGACCCGGATGTGGCCGCCGAAATGTACGAGTGGGCCGACGGGTTCCTGGGTCAGAATGGCTTTATCCAATACGAGATTTCCAATTGGGCGAAGGCAAATTCAGAATTCAGAATTCAGAATTCAGAATTTGAGTGCCGCCACAACCTGCAATACTGGCGCAACCTGCCCTACCTGGGACTCGGCGCCGGCGCGCACGGCTACGCCGACGGGGTGCGCTACTCGAACGTCCTGCGCATCAAGACCTACATCGAACGACTTACGACTTACGATTTACCAATTACCAATTACCAATTCCCACTGACCCCTGCGACGGTCAACTCCCACAAAAACACCCCCCGCGAAGACATGCAGGAGACGATGATGACCGGCCTGCGCCTGACCCGCGAAGGCGTATCCGATAGCGATTTCCGCGCCCGCTACGGCCTGTCCATCCCCGAAGCCTTCCCGCAGGAAGTGGACGATCTGCTCCGGTTGGGCCTGGTCGAGTGGGCTGTACCGGAGACTTCCGAAGTCTTTGCGAAGCACCCCCGAAGCGCAGCGGAGCGAGGCAAGACTTCGGAAGTCTTAAGGCTCACCCCCCGCGCCCGCCTGCTCGCCAACCAGGTCTTCATGAGATTTGTGTAGGTCACGTTTGAAACGTGACTGCTCGTGAATCGAGCATGCTCGACACACAAATTAAGCTGGCTCGATTCAATAAAATAGCTGGCTTAATTTTTGTCCGGTTGTTGTACAATGATAAAGAACGACCCTGCCCGCGAGTGCGACGCACCTGACCGGCAGGCGCATCCGCTAAAGCGGAACCGCTTCTGGCTGAGGCTGCTCCCGTTGAAACAGGTGCGACGCACCCTCAGTAGGCGCATCCGCTAAAGCAGAACCGCTTCTGGCTGAGGCCGCTCCCGTCGAAACAGGTGCGACGCACCTCCACCCTCCGTCCCATTGGGGAGAGTGATATGACAGACAGAAAACGCAAACTCGAAACGCCAAAAATCCGCCATGACCTGCCGCTCGAATTGGATGAAAAGGCCGCATTCAACTTCGATGCCTTCGCGATAACCCTGTCCCGCCTGGTCGCAAGCATCGAAACGCGCACCCCGTTGGTGATCGGCATCAGCGGCGCATGGGGATCGGGAAAGACTACCCTCCTGCACCGGATAGAGATGATGCTCAAGGCCCAAAGCGGCTATTTCGATCCACAGGAAAAGGCACAGTTTCGCCCATGCAAAGTCGTCTGGTTCGACGCCTGGAAATACCAGGATGAATCCGAACTGCTGGTGGCGCTGGTCCGCAAGATTTTGCAGGAAATGCAAGCCGGGAAATTGAAGGATAAGTTCAAGGCAATTTTAGGCGGGGAGGAGCTTGCGCCGGAGTACGATTTCGTTGAAATGTTCATCAACGCCTTCCAGTTCAAATTCGGCGGGCTGGGAGCGGAATTGCAGGTCAAATTCGATCCGCAGAAGCATCGCAGCGAGTCGCCTTTCAAGACCCACACCGCCTTTTTCGACTATTTCGACAGCGCCTTCGAAAACCTGCTGGCGCTCTGGGTGCATGGCAAGAGCCAGTACCCGAAGATCAACGACCAGGAAGGCGCGCTGGTCATTTTCATAGACGACCTCGACCGCTGCCTGCCGGAGAAGACCGTCCAGGTGCTGGAAGCGGTCAAGTTGTTCCTGGACAAAAAAGGCTGTGTCTTCGTGCTCGGCGCGGACGCCGACCGGGTGCGGGAGGCGGTGAAAGAACATTACAAGTTTGCGGATGGATCAGAGAGCGGCGAATATCTCGAAAAGATCATCCAACTGCGCTTCAACCTGCCCTCCCTGCCCGATGAAGAGATGGGCCAGTTCATCCAGGCTCAAAGCCACGATCCTGAGATGGCGAAGCACTGGCAGATCATTTCCGTGGGGGCCGAACTCAACCCGCGCAAGGTCAAAACCTTCCTGAACGACATCAACCTGGCCTGGGCCTTGCTGCTCAACACCGGCAAGGGACACGCCGGGGTCAGGGATGATTTTGTACGCTGGCAGGTGCTGATGCGGGCCGCCCCGCCGGAGTTCAAAGACAAGATTTTCGATTTCGACGATATGGAGTTGCGTTTCGATTTCGTGCGGGATGCGCTCAAATGGGCTGCGGGGGGCGAGGAAGCCAGGCCATTGGAGAGTTATTACGAAGGCTACAACAAAGTGCCGCGCCTGCGGCGCACCCTGCGGGCTATCGAAGCCTTCAGTCCGGCCTTCGACGCCGCCGCCCTGGACGATTTCCTGCATCTCTCCGCCCCGCCGGAGAAACCTGCCCAAGAGAAACCCGCCCTGAGCGAAGTCGAAGGGCCTGCCGAAGCCCAGACCCAAGAACCGGACCTGCAACCTGCGACCTTTGACCTTAAACCCGAAGACCTCGAACCCGCTGATGAAACGATAACCACTCGCGGCCTGGGGCCAAAAGGCCAGCAGCCTTCCCGCGAAGGGGCGCGCTTCTTCGCCGGGATGGAATTCATGCCCATTCCTGCGGGCAAATTCATCATGGGCAGCAAGGACGATGATAAGTTTGCTGCTGATGACGAAAAGCCTCAACATACCCTCGACCTCCCCTACGATTACTTCATGGCCCGCTTCCCGGTCACCAACGCCGAATACGGCGTGTATTTGAAAGCGGCCGGCGGGGAGCACCCCGTTTCGGATTGGCAGAAAAAGAAAGACCATCCGGTGACGCGGGTATCCTGGCAAAATGCTCAAAAATTCATCGCCTGGCTGAACGAAACCCAAAAGGCGGATTTGCCCTCCGGCTATCTCTACCGCCTGCCCTCCGAGGCCGAGTGGGAAAAGGCCGCCCGCGGCGCGTATGGCAACCTCTATCCCTGGGGGGACGACTGGGACCCGAAACGCTGTAATTCGAGCGAAATCAAGATTGGCGGGACGACCCCGGTAACGCAGTTCTCCCCGCTGGGCGACAGCCCGTATGGCGTGGCAGATATGAGCGGCAACGTCTGGGAGTGGACCCGCTCCCTGTGGGATAAATATCCATACCCGGCAGAGATCAAAGCGCAGCTCAAAAGGGAAGATGAAAATGCTTCGGGAGCGCGGGCGGTGCGCGGCGGCTCGTGGAACATCAATCGGAACAACGCCCGCTGTGCCTTTCGGTACAGGAACTCTCCTGACGACTTCAACAGCTATCTTGGTTTCCGTGTGGTGCTCTCCCCCGGTTAAGGTTTTGGATTCTGGCTTCTGTTTTCTGAATCCTGTGGGGGTGTCCAGAGGGGGCGTAGCCCCCTTTGGGTTCCGACAAACAACCTTGCGAAGGTTGCGGAACCTCCGCCCACGAATGGAACGAATAAGGCGCGAATGAACGAAGAGTCGTCCCGGTTTGTGTATTCGCGGTCCCATTCGTGGAGGGTTGGACCGTAGTTCGTAGGACAAATTGCCAATTTGTCCCTACAAGTGACCCGCCTTGCCGCTCAAAAGTCGGGAGACTTTTGAGTCCGTGAACTGTTTACGTCAGCGTGATTTGCAGGCGTTTACCCAAGGCCCTGGCGGCCCGGTCCAGGGTTTGGAGGGTGACGGCTGGCGAGCGGGGGTCGAGCAAGCGTTCCAGGGCGGCCCGGCTGGTGTTCATGCGGCGGGACATCTCGGTCTTGGTCAGGTGTTGTTCCTTCATCAACTGTTCAACCTGGAAAGCGATCACCCGCTTGATCGCCACAGCCTCGGCTTCGGCCAACAGACCTTCCTCAGCCAGGAACTCGTCGAAATCGGAACCGATGTGTTCTTTTTTCATGACTCACCTCGTAATTGTGCCAATCGTCTTCGGACAAGATGTAAATCCTCAGGGGGCGTCTTTTGGGATTTCTTGATAAACCCATGCAGAAGGATCATCATATTGCCTTCAATCGTGAATAAAGCTCGTGCTATGCCAGAAGGAAGATGTGAGCGCACTTCCCAAATCCCGGTTCCAGTTTGCGGATAAGCGGCATTCCCAATGGCCATCCAAATTGCGCTGTTTTTACATCCTCGCCGATGGCGCGTCTCTCTTCCTGCGAAAGCGATTTCAGCCATTCGCGAACCGGTTCATGGCCTCTTTCGGTCCGAAAGAATACCAC
The DNA here is from genome assembly GCA_049324115.1 of Chloroflexota bacterium. GTDB lineage: Bacteria > Chloroflexota > Anaerolineae > Anaerolineales > Villigracilaceae > UBA5796. Next base: position 25,448 of record JBMOMN010000036.1, on the reverse strand, counting down.
CTTCAAGCGCAAATTCTCATCATCCGCCGACGATTGTATCATTTTTGGTACCCTCCAGTCAATGTCTACATTTTTTATTTTTTGCAAGATTCTCCGTATCGCCGGAGTTACATCTGCCAAACTTGCCAAGACTTCCGAAGTCGTAGGTCACGTTTTGAACGTGAGCTACTACCTGGCCAGCGCCCTCCTTATTACCGGGACCACGTCTGCCAAACTGGACAACCCCTCCGCAAACCGCTCCCTCGCCGCCCTCGACCCGATCAACAGCCCCGGCACTTTGGCCCCCGTATGCCGCCGGGTGGACAGGTCCTCCATGTTCCCGTGGTCGGAGGTCACCAAAACCAGCAGCTCATCCTGTTCCGTCCCCGGTCCCCAGTCTCCAGTCTCCAAAATCCCCTCCAGCACCCCATCGAAGGCCTCCATCTGCCGCACCGCCCAGTCCATGTTTTGCTTGTGACCGGCGTAGTCGCTGGCCCAATACTCGAACAGGGAGAAGTCGTAGCGCATAGCCAATTGGAGCAATTTTTCCCCGGCCTGTTGCGGACTCATCAGCGGCGCATCCGGGAAGCCGAGCATCTCGCGCCAGCCCTGGCCGGTGAAATCGGCTGACAGGGCTTCCCCGGCGAATAATTCCTTTTGCGTGAAAAGCGGGATGCCGGCGCTGGTGACGGCCAGCGGGATGGACGAGTAGAGCCGTTTGCCGCTCTCGATCCCGTCGAAGTAGCGCGGCGGATAGGCGTTGAGCAAGGCGGCGGATTTCCCCTCGGCGCGCAGCCAGGAAAAGAGCGTGTTCCCGTTATTGAGATAGGCCGCCACTTCGGGGTTGGGCTTGGGGCCGTAATGGTAGCCGATCTCCGCCGGGACGTTGACCCCGGTCACCAGCACCGCCTGTCCCGTGGCGGACTGGGGCAGCCCGTCCACGCCCAGGGCGGCGTCCAGGGCCAGGAGGGTGGCCCGCTCGCCGTGATACGGCGCGGCGGACGCCAGCAGGCGCTGTCCGCCGAGCAGGGATTGGAGGGTGGGCATGTGGGCGCGGGCGAGGGGGTTGGTCGCGGGGTCGTCGGGGCCGAGGCCGATGCCGTCGAGGAAGAGGAAGAGGATGCGCATACCAGTATTCAGGCAAACTTCGGAAGTCTTCTTTTGTAATACTTCCGAAGTTTTGTTACGGTTTTTGGTACAAAAACCAGGCCGAGGGGCGCTGGTGTTTGTCGAAGCCGTCTTGCCGGGAGATGAGAGCGAAATGGGCGTGGATCAGGCCCAGGTCGGGCGCGGCAAGCCCGGGTCCCGCGTGATCCGGCGGGGATTTGAAGAATCCGTACATCAGCCAGGATCCGCCCGGGGCCAGCACCCGGTCCAGGGCGGCGAGGTAGTCCACCTTCCCCGCGCCCAGCCCGTGAAAACAGCCGATGTCGAGAGCCAGATCGAACGGGCCGGTGATGCCCTTGAGCTGCGTCGCGTCGCCCACCCGCAGGTCGGCAGATACGCCGGCCTGGCGGACTTTGGCGCGGGCTTTTTTGACGGCCTGCGGGGCGAAATCCACGCCCGTGACCTGCCAGCCGGCTTCGGCCAGGGCGACCACGTTCGTCCCGCTGCCGCAGCCGATGTCGAGGGCGCGGCCGGGATCATGCGTGGCGATGAATTCTTTGAGTTCGGGTGGGGTGATGCCGCTGTCCCAGGGCGGGCGGCGCAGGTACCACAGGTTGAAGATCAGGCGGCGGAACATGCTATTCCAGGGCGTCGCGCACCCGCTGCGGGTCCAGACGCCCGACCTCGCGCCAGACCTCGTTGCCCTGGGCGTCGAAGAAAATGAAAGTGGGTGTGTACTCGAAGCCGTACAGCGGGGCGAGTTCCTGGCCGGCTTCATCTTGGATGTTCAGGCGGATGAATTCCACCCGGCCGTTGAGTTCCTTTTCCAGCCCGTCCACGACGGGTTTCATCATCGTGCAGGCAATTCAGTAGGGGGATTGGAATTCGAGCAGGACGGGTTTACCCGCCCCGATCATGGCCTGGACTTTGGCCGAGCTTTCCATGAGCGGGGTCTGGGTGGGCCGGAGGGCAAACCAGGCCGCTGCCAGCCCGGCGACGATCACGCCGAAGGCGAGCAGGTCACTCCATTTGGGCTTGTCGCGCAGGAGGAGAAAGGCTGCCAATGCGACCAGCGCCAGGGCGATAATGACGAGGGAATGGGAGTTGAGATATTGCTGCATGGGGTTCCCAATTAATGAGGAAATTCAGGTGACAAAGCTCACTTTGACAATTCAATCGTCTTTGTTTACAATCATGCTCTGGCTTTATCCCAAAACACGAAAGGTGTTCTTGAACATGAAAGAGTATACCACCGAGTTTATCCGCAATGTCGCATTGGTGGCTCACGGCAGCGCGGGAAAAACAATGATGGCAGAAGCGTTCCTGCATTTTTCGGGGGGGACGACCCGCCTGGGCAAGATCGAGGACGGGACAACCATATCCGACCATGATGATGAAGAAATTCGCCGCAAGATTTCGCTCTACACCAGCGTAGTGCCGGTGGAATACCGCAACCACAAGATCAACGTCCTCGACGCGCCGGGCTATACCGACTTCGTCGGGGAGGTGATCTCCGCCTTGCGGGTAGCCGACGCGGCCCTCGTCCTGGTGGATGCGGTTTCCGGCCTGGAGGTCGGCACGGAGATCGCCTGGCGCTATTGCAGCCAGTTCAACCTGCCGCGGGCCGTGGTGATCAACAAGATGGATCGCGACAACGCCAACTTCCAGAAGGCGCTCGGCTCGGTGGCCGAATTTTCCGAGATCCGCCTGGTCCCGGCGCAACTTCCCTGGGGCGAGAAAGCCGATTTCAAGGGCGTGATTGACCTGATCACGATGAAAGCCTACGGCCTCGACAACAAACCGGTCGAGATCCCATCTGAATACAAAGACGCTGCCGAGGAGGCCCGCATTGCCCTGATCGAGGCGGCTGCGGAAGGGGAGGATGCCCTGCTCGAAAAATATCTCGACAGCGGCGAACTCACGGACGAGGAGCTGGTGCGCGGTTTCAGGAAGGCGATCCTCTCCGGGTCCTTTATCCCGGTCTTCGCCTCGGCCACCGGCAACGAAAAAGGCGTCGTCCGCCTGCTGGACGCCATCGTGGACCTGCTGCCCTCCCCGGCGGAGGTCCCGGCGGTGACGGCCCAGGGCAGGAACGGCGATGAGCAGCTTCGGGCCTCCGACGCCGGTCCGCTGGCCGCTTACGTCTGGAAGACGACTGCCGACCCGTTCGTCGGCAAGCAGACCTTCTTCCGGGTCTATTCCGGCATGATCCAGGCTGACAGCCGCCTGTGGAACCCGAAAAAGGAAGTGGAAGAGCGCATGGCCAGCCTGAGCATCATGCGCGGCAAGGAGACTTCCCCGGTCAAAGTGATCCATTCGGGTGATATCGGCACAGTGGCGAAGCTGAGCGAGACCGCCACCGGCGATACCCTGTGCGACAAAGCCCACCCGCTGACCCTGCCCGTCCCCGAATACCCGAACGCCCTCTACCGGGTGGCCGTCTTCCCCAAGACCCAGGCCGACTCGGCCAAGATCTCCCCCTCGCTGACCCGCCTGTGCGAAGAAGACATGACCCTCTCGTGGCACAACGAACAGGCCACCGGGCAGACCATCCTGCAAGGCATGGGCGACCAGCACATTGACGTGGCCATCCGCCGGGCCGAGACCAAGCTACAGGTCCATCTCGTAACGCATGAGCCGAAGGTCCCGTACCGCGAGGGCATCACCAAGAAGGGTAATGCGATGTACCGCCACAAGAAACAGACCGGCGGCGCGGGCCAGTTCGGAGAGGTCCACATCAATATTGATCCCCTCCCCGACGAAGATTTCAGCCTCACCTGGGATGTTTTCGGCGGCGCGGTCTCGCAATCGTATGAACCTGCCATCCGCAAGGGCATTACCAACGTGATGAAGGAAGGCGTGATCGCCGGTTATCCGATGAACAACGTCCACGTCTCGGTTTACGACGGCAAGGAGCACCCGGTCGATTCCAAGCCGGTGGCCTTCGAGACCGCCGCCCGCGAAGCCTTCAAGCTGGCCGTGCAGGATGCCGGTCCCGTGCTGTTCGAGCCGATCATGCTGGTGCGGGTCACCGTGCCGGATGCCCACATGGGCGACGTAATGGGCGACCTGAACACCCGCCGCGGGCGCGTGATGGGCACCGAGACCGAGCGCGGCCAGACGACCGTCATCGCCCAGGTGCCGCTGGCCGAAATGCTGCGCTACACCACCCAGATCCGCTCGATGACCGCCGGCCGCGGCTACTTCTCGATGGAATTCGACCACTACGAGACCGTCCCGCAGCACCTGGCGGCCGAGCTGATCGCCATCCGCCAGAAGGAAATCGCCGAGAAGCGCGAAGAATAAATGATTCTCCGCCAACCTGTGCTATAATCCCGGCGTCCGCAAGGAGCATAAGGAATGATTGACAGCCTGTAGTCCATAAGACCAGTTCCGGGGTACGACCCGCTGCGATTTGATCCCAGCCGGGGGCGTTTGCCCCCGGTTTTCGTTTAACCTACAGGAGACCTTATGCTTACCGCTCATCACCTATCCAAAACTTACGGCATCCAGCCCATCTTGCAAGACATTTCATTCAATATCAGCGCCGGGGAGCGCCTCGGGCTGGTCGGCCCGAACGGCTGCGGCAAGACCACCCTGATCCGCATCCTGGCCGGCCTCGAAAAGCCGGACGAAGGGACGGTGGCCCTCACGCGTCCCGGCCTGCGGATCGGATACCTGGCCCAGGGCCTGGACCATGATCCCGGGCAGACGCTGCGGACGGCCCTCGGGCTGGCTCCCGTTTCGACGGCTGATCCCGAAACCGAAATCGCTTCCCTGGCGGCCGCCCTGGCCGCCAATCCGCAAGACGCGGCCCTCCAGCAGCGCTATGACGAAACCCTGGCCCGGCTTGCGGGGGCTGCCATCCGGCCCGGATCCGTCCTCGGCCCTCTGAGGCTGGCGGAGTTCAGCCTCGACACCCCGGTCGAGCATCTCTCCGGCGGGCAGAAGACCCGCCTGATGCTGGCGAGACTCCTGGTCCAGGAACCGCACCTGCTCCTGCTCGACGAACCCACCAACCACCTCGACATCGCCATGCTCGAATGGCTCGAAGGCTGGCTGGCGCGCTTCAACGGCGCGGCCCTGATCGTGTCCCACGACCGGGCCTTCCTGGACAACACCGTCACCGCCATCCTCGAACTCGACCCGGCCACAGGCTCCCTCAAATCCTATCCCGGCAACTACACGGACTACGCCGGGCAGAAACTGGCCGAGTTGGAGAAACAGCAGCAGGCTTATGCCGATCAGCAGGCTGAGATCCGGCGGATGCGGCAGGACATCGCCCGCGTCAAGGAACAGGCCGCCAGTACCGAGCGCAAGGCCAGTTCCATCCGCATCGGCGGGCCGGAGTACAAGATCAAAGGCTTCAAATCTTACCAGCAGGGGATCGCCAAGAAAGTTGCCAAAAAAGCCAAATCCCGCGAGAAGAAGCTGGAGCGTTTCCTCGAATCCGATGAACGGGTCGAGAAGCCACGTTCCTCCTGGCAGATGAAACTGGATTTCGGCGTCCCAGCCGTCCAATCGAAAGATGTGCTGGTTACTGACAATCTGTCGGTCGGCTATCCCGGCCACGTGCCGCTGCTCGAAGCCCTGAACCTGAACGTCCGCGCCGGGGAGCGGATCGTCCTGACCGGGCCGAACGGTTCCGGCAAGACGACCCTCATCCGCACGATTGCGGGGGAGCTTGATCCGCCGGGCGGCGCGCTCCGGCTGGGGGCCTCGGTCCGGCTCGGGTACATGGCCCAGGAACAGGAGTTGCTCGACCCGTCTCTCAGCGCCCTGGAAACCGTCCGGCGGGCGGCATCCTTCAGCGAGACCGAAGCGCGGCGCTTCCTGCACTTTTTCCTGTTCAGCGGCGACGATCCCCTTCGCCCCAGCGGGGAACTTTCCTACGGAGAGCGCGCCCGTCTCCAATTGGCGCTGCTGGTCGCCCGGGGTTGCACCTTCCTCGTCCTGGACGAACCCATCAACCACCTCGACATCCCCTCCCGGTCCCGTTTCGAGCAGGCCTTGACCGGTTTCGACGGGACGGTCCTGGCCGTCGTCCACGACCGCTATTTCATCCGGCGTTTCGCCACCCGCATCTGGCTGGCCGATGGCAAATCCGTCCGCGAACTTTACGAATTGGCGCCGGCATAACCAAGACCCGAAAAATATTGTGAGTCCACTGCAAAAGGGTTAAATCTCACCGCGAAGAAACGAAGGTCGCGAAGGAATTTTGGAAAACGTGAAGGAACCCCAAGAGTCCCCCTATGTTTCTTCGGGAACTTTAGGAAATTCTTTGCGCTCTTCGCGGCCTTCGCGGTGAAAAAGGTTTTGCAGCAGAATCTATTGTGAAAATCGAAACTCAGGTTGACAAATTCGCGGTTTCGGATAAAATACAACCCGCACGGCGCACGCCAAAGCGCCTGCGGAAGTTGCCGAAGTGGCGGAACTGGCAGACGCGCTACGTTCAGGGCGTAGTTCCCGTTCGGGAGTGAGGGTTCAAATCCCTCCTTCGGCACAGATCGAACCCGCTGGAAGGCGGGTTTTTCATTGCTCTCTATCCGAAAAAGGAGTGCAAGCTTCAGCTTGCCTGTTCCCGGCGGACTGGCGGACCGGCGGACCGGCGGACCGGCGGACCGGCGGACCGGCGGACCGGCGGACTGAAGTCCGCACTCCAGGATTAATCGCTGAAGTCGGCACTCCTGGAATTTTCGGACAGGCTCTTTTAGTGAAACAGGGGGATGGTATAATTGGGGTCGCTAGGCAACCTGGGCCGGTCTGTGTACCGGCCTTCATTTTGCTAAAAACCCGAAGAGATTTAAAGGCAAGCCTATGGAAATTGGAACCATTCAACAGGTAGATATTGACCGCCAGATGCGGGACGCGTTCCTCGATTATGCCATGAGCACCATCGTTGCCCGCGCCCTGCCCGACGCCCGCGACGGGCTGAAGCCGGTCCATCGCCGTATCCTGTTCGCTATGCACGAACTCGGCATCCGGGCCAACAGCCCCTACAAAAAATCCGCCCGCATCGTCGGCGAGGTGCTGGGCAAGTACCATCCCCACGGCGACGTGGCCGTTTACGACTCGATGGCCCGCATGGCCCAGGATTTTTCCATGCGCTACCTGCTGGTGGACGGCCAGGGCAACTTTGGTTCGATAGACGGCGACGCCCCGGCAGCCATGCGTTACACCGAGGCCCGCATATCCCGGCTGGCCGAGGAACTGCTGGCGGACATCGAAAAAGATACGGTTGACTTTGCTCCCAACTTCGACGATTCGCTCGAAGAACCCACCGTCCTGCCCTCCCGCATCCCCAACCTGCTGCTCAACGGCACCTCCGGCATTGCGGTCGGTATGGCCACCAACATCCCGCCCCATAACTTGCGCGAACTGGCGAACGCGGTCATCTACCTGATTGATAATTTCGACCAGGCGGACGACATTCCCTCCGAAGCCCTGCTCGAACACATTCCCGGCCCCGATTTCCCGACCGGCGGCCTGATCGTCGGGCGGGAGGGCATCCTCCAGGCTTACAGTTTCGGCAAGGGACGGATCGTCATGCGCGGCGTGGCCCACATCGAGGAAATGAAGGGCGGTCGCTTCCAGATCGTCATCACCGAAATCCCCTACCAGGTCAACAAGGCCAGCCTGATCGAGCGGATCGCCGAACTGGTGCGCGAAGAGCGTATTGACGCCATCTCCGACCTGCGCGACGAATCCGACCAGCGCGGCATGAGCATCGTCATCGAACTCAAGCGCGGCGCCCAGCCCAAGAAGGTGCTCAACCAGCTTTACAAGTACACCATGCTCCAGTCCACTTTTGGGGTGCAGTTGCTGGCCCTGGTGGACGGCGAGCCGCGCCTGCTCTCGCTCAAGCGCGCCCTGCAAATCTTCATCGAACACCGCCAGACGATCATCGTCCGCCGCTCGAACTTCGAGCTGGCCAAGGCCCGCGCCCGCGCCCACATCTTAGACGGGCTGCTGATCGCCCTCGAAAACATAGACGCCGTGATCCAGACCATCCGCGAGTCGCAGGATGCAGACGCGGCCAAAGAGCGCCTGATGACGCGCTTCAAACTGAGCGAACTCCAGGCCCAGGCCATCCTCGACATGCAACTGCGCCGCCTGGCCGCCCTCGAACGCTGGAAGATCGAAGAAGAGCACAAACAGGTCATGGCCCAGATCGCCTACCTCGAAGACCTGCTCGCCAACCCGAAGAAGATCCTGACCCTGATCCAGGACGACATGCGCGAAATCTCGGAAAAATATGGCGACGACCGCCGGACGCGCATCGCCGCCGACGCCACCGAGGAACTCAGCCTGGAAGACCTGGTCCAGGACGAGGCGGTGCTCATCAGCCTGACCGAACGCGGCTACATCAAGCGCACTTCGGCCAGCGCCTACAAATCCCAGGGGATCGGCGGGCGCGGCGTCACGGCCCACGCCACCAAGGAAGAAGATGAAGTGCTGATGGTGCTGCCCGCCCGCACCTTGCAGACGGTGCTGTTCTTCTCGGACAAGGGCAAGGTCTACTCCGAAAAGGTTTACCAGATCCCCGATTCAGGCCGGACCGGGAAAGGGATGCCGATTGTCAACGTGCTCAGCCTCGACGCCAACGAGCGCATCACCGCGGCCATCGCGGTCACGAGGTTCGACTCGCACGGTTACTGCACCCTGGCGACGGTCAAAGGCAGGATCAAGCGGGTTGACCTGGAGGAATTTGCCTCCGTGCGGCCTTCGGGCCTGATCGCCATGACCCTCGACGCCGACGACGAACTCGGCTGGGCGCGCCTGACCACCGGCAAGGATGAGATCATCCTCGTCACCGCCCAGGGACAGGCCCTGCGCTTCGCCGAGGACGAGGTCCGCTCGATGGGACGGGCTGCCAGCGGCGTGCAGGGTATCCGCCTGGCGAAAGGCGACGCCGTCACCAGCATGACCAAGGTCCAGCCGGGCGGGTCGCTGCTGATCGTCACTGAGGGCGGTTTTGGCAAGCAAACGCCCCTCGACGAGTATCCGGCCAAGGGGCGCGCCACCGGCGGAGTGTCCACGATTGACAAGAAGGCCATCCCGGTAGTGGGCAAGATTACCGCCGCCCGCGTCGTCCAGCCGGAAGACCACATGACCCTCATCTCGGCCAACGGCGTCGCCATCCGCCTGAAAGTGAAGGAAGTCAAAGTGGCCGGGCGCTCGACCCGGGGCGTGCGCATGATGCGCCTGCAAGCCGGCGATTACGTCGCGGCTGTGGCGCGCATCGCCGCCTCGGACCTGAAGCGGGCCGGGGCCAAAATCAACGGCAACGGCGACAAACCGGAAGATGCCCAGCCGGAATTGTTCGGCTCCGAGTAAGCAAGCGTTCGATCCCGGCGTGATTAACGGATTTCCATGATGCAGGACAAATTGCCAATTTGTCCTATGCTAAAAGAAGAACCCAAAGGATACGAGCCTTTGGGTTCTTTTGTCGGGCTGATGTTGGATTTTAGAAGGTGGGAACCATGAAGCGCCCCAGGATGAACATTGCCATAACGCCCAGCAAACACACGGTGATGAACATCATCATTGACAGGGCGAAGCGCTGAGGGGGCGTCATGCCCAGGAGCGGTTTGCGAGGCTTGCGGGGCTTCTGGGGAGGCGGGGCTTCACCGAGGAAATCGGGGAGTTCTTCTTCGTCTTCGAGAAAGGGTGAGGATGCGGCTGATTCGCGGAGATTGTCTAACATGGAAACCTCGTCACGGGTTGGGCTGGCAAAAGTATATCACATCCCCATCAGAGCTTGGCCGGGCGCAGGCGCACATCCCCAAAATGGACTGAAACCGTTTCGCCGTCCTCCCCGCGCAGTTGCAGGCTGCCATCCGCGCCCAGGCCGAGGAGCTGGCCGCTGCGGGGCGGGACCTGACCGGACGGATCCCAGGCCTGGACCTGTTCACCGCGATAGGCGAGGCGGTCTTCCCACGTAGCGAGGAATTCCGGGCTGCCGAGGCGGGCGCGCCAGGCGATCAATTCGGCCAGGATGTCGCGCAGCAGGGCAGGACGGTCCGGCGGCTGGCCGGCCTCGTCTTCGATGCTGGTGGCCGGGAAATCCAGGTTGTCGGCGGGCGGGACGGAGGCGGCCAGGACGTTGAGGCCCATGCCCAGCACCAGGCTTTCGACCGAATCCCCCAGCCAGACGGTTTCGAGCAGGATGCCGGCTGCCTTGCGGCCGCGGATCAACACATCGTTGGGCCATTTGATGCGGGAAGGCAGGCTGAAGTTTTTCGACAGGGTTTCGGTCAGGGCCAGCGCGCCCAGGGCGGTGAAAAAGACCGGGTGTTGGCGTTCGGATTCGGTGGGGCGCAGGATCAGGCTGAAGGCCAGGGCGGAGCCGCCGGGCGTATACCAGGTCCGGCCGGAACGCCCCCGGCCGCTGGTCTGCTCATCGGCGAGGATCAGGCTAAAGTCCGGGGCGCTTTCGGCGGCCCAGGCCAGGGCCAGGTCGTTGGTCGAGCCGGTCGAGTCGAAATAGCGCAGCCCGCCGAGGGGCAGGTCCGCAAGAGCCGTCTTGAGCGTTTTTTCATCCATGTTGGATAGCAAGACAGAATTAATTCTGTCCTACGGCAACACGTACCAGGGGTTGATGTTCCCGCCGCCCTGGCGCACTTCGAAGTGCAGGTGGGCGCCGTAAGAGTTGCCGGTGTTGCCCGACAGGCCGATCAACTGCCCGGCGAAGACGCTCTGGCAGGTGACGACGTTGATCTGGCTGAGGTGGGCGTAGAGGGTCGAGTAGCCGTTGCCGTGGTCGATCTGGATCACGTTGCCGTAGCCGTAGTTCCAGCCGCTGGAAGCCATGGTGACGACGCCGCTGTCGGAGGCGTAGACGGCCGCACCTTCCCCCGCGGCGATGTCAATGCCGAGGTGGCCTGGGAAGTAATCGTTGCCGGAAAGGAAATGGTTGTCGGCCGGCCAGACGAAACCGCCGCTGCCGACCGCCCCGCCGCCGCAGGCCGCGCCGCCGGTGTTGGCCGTGCCGGTCCCGGAGGTACGGGCAATGGTCGGGAGGGTGATGGCCTTCGACTCGCGCCAGCCGCCGGGGATCATCACCATCTGGCCCGGTTCGATCTCCGGGGCGGTCAGGTCGAGGGCGTTGCCCGGCCAGGAGAGGATGTCTTCGGGTTCGGCCAGGTATTCGGCGGCAATGGCTTCAATCGTATCGCCTTCCTCCCACACGTAGAGCAGCCCGTCGGTGGGTGGGACGTGCAGGACCTGGCCCGGCTTGAGGCTGTGGGGATCGTCTTCGAGCACGTCATAGTTGGCCCAGAGCAGGGTTTCGGGTTTGATGTTGTGATCGCTGGCAATGCGGAACAGGGCGTCACCGCGCACGACCCTATATTCGATGGTGTCGTAACGCGGCCGGTCGGGGATATTGGTTTTCAGGTAGGCTAGGCGTTGGATGCCGTTCCTGCTCCCGCCCGCGCTCAAGGCTGGCAGGCTGACCGCCCCCTGTTCGGGCGTCGCTTCGGCGGTTGGGATGGGTTCAGGCAGCGGCGCGGCGTTGGCCGAATTCGAGGTCTTCCAAAGCGTGAATCCCAGCAGCGAAGCCACGATGACCGCAGTGATCCCCCAACTGACGGCTGTAAACAGGCGGGGATTGCGGGGCTTTCCTTCGTTTTCGCTCATAGATCTTCTGTGAGGTTATCCAGGAATTCCTGGTTGTTTCTGGCCCTGGTCATGCGCTGGAGGATGGCTTCGGTGGCCACGGCCGCGTCCATGCCGGCCCCCTGGGGCGGCGGGGAGATCATCTGCAGGTACATGCGGCGCATCAGCCAGGCGCGTTGCAACACGTCGGGGCCGAGCAGCAGGTCTTCGCGGCGGGTGGACGAGCGTTCGATGTCCACCGAGGGGAAGATGCGGCGTTCCTGCAGGCGGCGGCTGAGATGCAGTTCCATGTTGCCGGTGCCTTTGAACTCTTCGTAGACCACGTCGTCCAGGCGGGAGCCGGTGTCCACCAGGCAGGTGGCGATGATGGTCAGCGAGCCGCCCTCTTCGAGGTTGCGGGCCGCGCCGAAGAAACGCTTGGGCGGGTACAGCGCCGAGGGGTCCATACCGCCGGAGAGGGTGCGCCCGGAGGGGTTGACGACCAGGTTGTAGGCGCGGGCCAGGCGGGTGATCGAGTCCATCAGGATGACCACGTGCTGGCCGATCTCGACCAGGCGTTTGGCGCGGTCGAGGGCGATTTCCGCGGTGCGGACGTGGGAGGTGACCGGTTCGTCGAAGGTGGAGGCGATCACTTCGGCGTCCACCGAGCGGTCCATGTCGGTCACTTCTTCGGGGCGTTCGCCGATCAGGGCAACCATCAGATGCACGTCGGGATGTTTGGTCGAAATGGAGTTGGCAAGCTGTTTCAGGATGGTCGTTTTGCCGGCTTTGGGCGGCGAAACGATCAGGCCGCGCTGGCCGCGCCCGACCGGGGCGATCAGGTTGATCAGGCGGGGAGCCAGGGTGTCCCGGTCGGTTTCGAGGTCGAAGCGTTTATCGGGGAAGATCGGGGTGAGGGATTCAAAGTTCGGGCGGCGGCGGGAATCTTCCGGGTCTTGCCCGTTGACCGATTCCACCTTGATGAGGCCGTAATGCCGCTCCGATTCACGCGGCGGGCGCACATGCCCGATGATCATATCCCCGCTGCGCAGTTCGTGGCGCCTGAGCTGGGCTTGCGAAACGTAAATGTCCGATTCGCTGATCTGGTAGCGCTCGGCCCGCAGGAAGCCGATCCCTTCGCTCATGATCTCCAGGATACCGCCGCGGATCTCCTGGCCTTCGCGCTCCGCTTCCGCCTGTTTGATGCGCAGGATCAGCGCTTCTTTTTTGAGGCGGTGGGCATTGGTTACATCGTAATCTTTGCCCATCTGGCGCAACGCGGCCAGGGGTTTATTTTCAAGTTCTAGAATGTTCATAAGTTTTCAATGCTCTCAATTTTGGGATATGGAATAAAGGCCAAAGCCAGCCCCCGAACGGCTCAGGATCATTCAAGATGTTCAAATTGAAGTCTCAGGGTGAATATCCACGATCTTACGCTTGTTAACCACGCGGTAGACCATTGCACACGGGGAAAACCAAGTCTAATGTCAACCAAAGGGGATGCGCCGATTATAGCATGTATGTTCACTGCGCGCAACGGTTGAGCGGTGTAATTTAAAGATCCGGGCCTTACCCAATTATCCGGTTTTGCAGGTCGTACAGGCGGCGGTACAGACCGTCCCTGGCGAGCAGCGCCTCGTGGCGGCCCTGTTCGACGATCCGGCCCTGGTCCAGCACGAGGATGGTCCCCGCGTTCTCGAGGCCGACCAGCCGGTGGGTGATCAGGATCGAAGTCCGCCCGGCCATCAGCCTGAAGAGCGTCTCTAGCACGGCCCGCTCTGTGACCGGGTCGAGGTTGGCGGTCGGTTCGTCGAGCACCAGGATGGGCGCATCCTTGAGCAGGGCGCGGGCAATGGCGAGACGCTGGCGTTCGCCGCCGCTGAGACGGAAACCGCGCTCCCCGATGCGGGTCCCGTACCCGTCCTTCAACCCGGCGATCCATTCGTGGATTTGGGCCTGCCGCGCCGCCTCGAACATCTCCTCGTCCGACGCGTTGGGCCGGGCCAGCTTCAGGTTCTGGCGGATGCTGGCGTTGAAGAAGTAAGAATTTTGGGCTACGACCGCAAATCGGGCGCGCGCCTCGTCCTGCTCCATCTCGCGCAGGTCAACCCCGTCCAGCCGGATGCGGCCCTGGCGGTAATCCCGGAAGCGCATCAGCAAATTGACCAGGGTGGATTTCCCCGCCCCGCTCGGCCCGACGATGGCGACGGACTCGCCGGGGCGAAGGTCGAAAGTCAAATGTTGCAGGGCAGGAGCGGCTGAGTTGGGGTAGGTAAAAGTGAGGTCCGCAATTTGTAATTGGTAATTGGTAATTGAAGGCTGATCACTGGATACTGGATACTGCTCACTGACCCCCGGTACTTCGTCTACCACATCGAACAGCCTGCGGGCGGCTTCGGCGCTGCTGCTCATCGTCTGCGCCGCCAGCGGCAGCGGGGTGACGGCCTCGAACGCGGCCAGCGTGACCAGTCCCAGGGTCGCCAGCATCACGCCAGGGATTTGGCCTTGACGGATGAGCGGGATTGCCAGCAGGACGACCGTCCACAGGCCCAGGTTGCTCAGGAGCGTGCCCAACCCGGTGTTGACGGCGTTGATGGCGGCCATCCGCCGCTGGATGCGCCCGTAATCCCGGCTGGCGGCGTCAATTTGGGCGGCGCGGTCGGCGGCCCGGCCAAACGCCAGCAGGTCGGGCAGGCCCTGGATGCCGTCCACCAGCAGGGTGTGGAGGGCGGCGCGGCGGGCGATGAGTTCCCGCCCCGGTGCCCGGCTGAGGGCCTGGGTAATGAACGGTGTGCCGACCCCCAGCGCCAGCAGGGAGGCCAGCAGCGCCAACGCCAGAGAAGTGTCGTAGCGCCACAGGAACAGGCCGGTCCCCAGGCCGACCAGGGCCGCGACGACCGGCGGCGAGATTACCCGGATGTAGAAATTCTCCAAAATCTCCACGTCCGCCACGACGCGGCTGAGCAAGTCCCCGCTGCGGAAGCGCATCAGGCGGGCCGGGGCGAGCGGCTCCAGCGCCCGGTAGAACCAGACCCGCAGGCGGGCCAGCAGGTTGAAGGTCACGCCATGCGAGACCAGCCGTTCGAGATAGCGGAAGACGCCCCGGGCGATCCCGAAAAAGCGCACCCCCACCACCGCCACGCCGAAATCCGCCACCGAGCCGTGCAGGGCGGCGGTCGAGATCAGCCAGGCGGAAGTGCCCATCAACGCCACGCTGGACCCGATGGTGGCCGCCCCCAGCAGCACCGACAGCCCCACCTGCCGCCACGAGCCGCGCAGGAAGCCGAGCAGCCGTCTGAGCAGGCGGTGGGTGGACGGGCCGCGGTATTCCGGGCTGATGGCGTCGCCCAGGCTGCTGGTCACGAGCGTCTGGACAAGTTTCTGCTCGTCGGCGCGGGCGGGCGGCACGGCTCCCGGCGGGGAACCGGCCGGGGCGAGGGCCTGCACCAGCCGGGCGTAAGCGCCGTTTTTTGCCAGCAATTCGTCGTGGGTGCCGGTCTCGACGATGCGGCCCGCCTCCAGCACCACGATCTTGTCGGCGTCGAAAACGGTGTTCAGCCGGTGGGCGATGGTGATGACGGTTCGGCTCCGGCCAGGTTCACGGATGGCCTGGTCGAGTTGGGATTCGGTCTCCGGGTCCAGGCTGGAGGTGGGTTCGTCCAGGATGAGGAGCGGCGCGTCCATCAAAAATGCCCGCGCCAGCGCGAGACGTTGAGCCTGTCCGCCGCTTAGACGCGCCCCGCCCTCCCCGACGCGGGTCTCGTAGCCATCCTCCAGCGAAGCGATGAACTCGTCCAGGCGGGCGGCGCGGGCGGCTGCCACGACCTGCTCGCGGGTGGCGTCCGGCTTGCCGAGTTTGATGTTGGCGGCGAGGGTGTCGTTGAAGAGGTAGGGGTGTTGGGGGACCCAGGCGATGAAAGGGTGAGGTTGGTTGTTGGTAATTGGTAATTGGTAATTGGAAATTATTGCGTGTTGCGTGATGATTTGACCTGAAGAGGGTTGGATAAAGCCGAGCAGCAAATTGACCAGCGTAGATTTGCCCGCGCCGGTCTTGCCGACCAGGGCAACCCGCTGCCCGGCCTGGATGGTCAGGTTGATGTCTTGCAGGGCGGGCATCGTTTCGCCGGGGTAGGTGTAAGAGAGATTAGATAAATGGAGAGTAGAGAATAGCGGTTCGGCCGGCAGAATTCGACTATTCTCTTGTCCCTGTTCTCCAGTCTCCAGAATCTCATAAATCCGCCGCGCCGCGCTCGTGCCGGCCATGCCGGCGTGGAAGCGCAGGCCGAGCATCCGCAGCGGCAGGTAGAATTCGGGGGCCAGGATGAGCAGGAAGAGCGCCGGCTGGAATTCCATGCGGGCGTAGAGCAGGCGGAATCCGATCTCGACCGCCAGGATGGCGGTGCTGAGGGTGGTCAGCAGTTCCAGCACCAGGGCCGAGAGGAAGGTGATCCGCAGCACGTCGAGGGTGGTGTCGCGGAAGCGCCCGGCCACGTCGGCGATGCGGGCGGTGTGGGCCTTCGACTGGCCGAAGAGTTTGAGCGTGGTCAGCCCTTGCAGGCTGTCGAGGAAGTGGGCCGAGAGCAGGCTGAGGGTGTCCCACTGGCGTTTGGTCAGGGCTTCGGCGGTCTTGCCGACCAGGACCATGAAAAAGGGGATCAGCGGGGCGGTGACGAGCAGGATCCCGGCGGAGAGCAGGTCATTGGGGATGACGAAGGCCAGGATCGTGACCGGGACCAGGGCCGAGGTGACCAGTTGGGGCAGGTACTGGCTGAAGTAGGCGTCCAGGGCTTCGATGCCTTCGACGGCGGCGGCTGTCAACTCGCCGGTGCGCTGGCTGCGGGTGTAGGCCGGGCCGAGCCTGAGGATGTGGGTAAACAACCGTTGGCGCAGGTCGGTTTTGACCCGTACCGCGACCGCATTGGCGCTGACTTCGCCCAGCCAGGCCAGCAAGCCGCGCCCGAAGATGAGGGCCAGCAGGGTTTGCATCAGCGGCAGCACCTGGGCGAGAGTCTGCCCGCCGAGGAAGACCCCGTCCACGACGCGGCTGAGGGACCAGGATTGGCCGATGGTCAGGAGTCCGGCCAGAAGTCCCGCGAGGATCGTGGTGGATAAGGCCAAAAGGGAGGAGCGGCTCAGGGTCAGGAGTCGGCGATGCATGGTCGAGTTCCAGGTTCCACGTTAAAAGTCGGAAGGTTGAAGGAAGTATACCCCTTCGACTGGCTCAGGGTAAACCTTCAACCTTCCAACTTTCGAACTTTCAACTGGTTAGTAGACCAGGGTCTCTTTTTTGGTCGAGATGCGCTTGCGGAACATGTAGTAGGTCCAGCCCTGGTAGGCGAGGACGATGGGGACGAAGACCAGGGCGACGAAGCTCATGACTTTCAGCGTGTATTCCGACGAGGAGGCGTTGTAGATGGTGAGGCTCCACTCGGGGTTGAGGCTGGAGATCATCACGCGCGGGAACATGAGCATGAAGAAGGCGACCTGGGTCAGGACGATGTGCAGCGAAACGGTGATGAAGGCCCAACCTTCCATTTTGCGGTTGATGAAGTAGATGCTGGACAGGAGGGCGATGACCGAAGCGATGGGGACGATGCCGGGGTCTATGCCGATCTTGGTGGTGATGTCGGTGTAGATGTAGCTGGTCACGGCCAGGACGACGGCCATAAGCGCAGCCGGGAGGTAGAGTTTCTTCGAGAGGGCGCGGGCGCGTTCGCGCAGGTCGCCGTCCAGTTTCAGGGAGAGGAAGTTGGCTCCGTGCAGGAGAAAGACCGCGACGGTGGTCAGGCCGCCGACCAGGCCGAAGGGGTTGAGCAGGCCCAGGGTGGTCGCCAGGCCGTTGGGGCTGACGTAGTTCATGTCTGCGCCGATCGGGACGCCCTTGGCCAGGTTGGCGAAGGCGGTGCCGAGCAGGAGGGCCGGCAGGAAGGAGCCGACGGCGATCATCCAGTCGAAGCGGTTGCGCCATTTGGGGTCGGCGTTCTTGGAGCGGTACTCGAAGGAGACGCCGCGCACGATCAGGCCGACCAGCAGCAGGAACAGGGGGAGGTAGAAGCCGCTGAACATGGTGGCGTACCAGTGCGGGAAGGCGGCGAAGGTCGCGCCCCCGGCGGTCAGCAGCCAGACTTCGTTGCCGTCCCAGGTGGAGCCGATGGCGTTGATGATGGCGCGGCGTTCCTCGTCCTTTTTGCCCAGGAAGGGCAGGAGCATGCCCACGCCGAAGTCGAAGCCTTCGAGGAAATAGAAGCCGATCCACAGAATGGCGATCAGGACGAACCACAGGGTTTGGAGAAATTCGTAAGACATGGGAGCCTCCGTTAGTCTTGCGCGCCGAGGAGCGAAGGCGCAACGTCAACCGACTCGCGCATGGCCGCATCCGGCCCGGCGACGGCGTATTTCTTCATCAGGCCGAACATGACCGCCGCCAGCACGCCGTAGACGGCGGTGTAGCCGACGAGCGAGATCCACAGGTCGAGGGCGGTCAGGTTGGGCGAGACGGCGTCCTGGACCTTGAGCAGGCCGAAGACGATCCAGGGCTGGCGGCCCATCTCGGTCAAGACCCAGCCGCTGACGTTGGCCAGGTATGGCAGGAAGATCGCCCAGAACGGCAGGAATTTGAACCATTTTGCGTTTTCGTATCCGGCGCGGCGGGTGGCATAGAGCAGCCAGGCCGCGGCGGCCATCATAATGAAGCCGATGGTCATCATGATGCGGAAGGTCCAGTAGGTAACGACCATCAGCGGGATGTAATTGCCGGGGCCGTAGGCCGCCTCGTACTCCGCTTGCAACTGGTTCACGCCTTTCACCTCGCAGGAGAAGTTGTTACAGGCCAGGAAGCTCATGGCATAGGGGATGCGGATGGACCAGACCTCCTGCCTGCCGGTCAGGTCGCCGATGGTGATGAGGGAGAAGGAGGCGGGCTGCTCGGTCTCCCAGACCGCTTCGAGGGCGGCCAGTTTCATCGGCTGGGCTTCGTACATGTGCTGGCCCATGGTGTGCCCGCCCAGGAAGACGAACACGCTGGCGATCGTGCCCACCAGGGCGGCCACCTGGAAGGAAGGCTTGAAAACTTCCGTGAATTGCTTGCGGATCAGGTGCCAGGCGCTGATGCCGATGATGAGGAAGGAAGCGGTGGCGAGTCCGTCGGCCAGGGTGTGCCAGACGAAGACCCAGGCCTTGGGGTTGCCGATGACGGCGAGGAAATCGGTCATTTCGGCGCGGCCGGTCACTTCGTTGATGGCGTAGCCGACCGGGTGCTGCATCCAGCCGTTGGCGATCAGGATCCAGATGGCCGACAGGTTCGAGCCGATGGCGGCCAGCCAGATCGCGGCCAGATGCACCTTCTCAGGGACTTTCCCTTCGCCGAAGATCCACACGCCCAGGAAGGTGGATTCCATGAAGAAGGCCAGCAGGGCTTCGATGGCCAGCGGCGCGCCGAAGATGTCGCCCACGAAGCGGGAGTATTCCGACCAGTTCATGCCGAATTGGAATTCCTGCACGATACCGGTCACGACGCCGATGGCGAAGTTGATCAGGTAGAGTTTGCCCCAAAACTTCGTCATCTTTTTATAGTTCTCGTCACGCGTCTGGTAGTAGCGGGTCTGCATGTAGGCTACGAACCAGCCCAGGCCGAGCGTGAGCGGGACGAAGAGCCAGTGGTAGACGGTCGTGAGACCAAATTGCCACCGTGAAAGAATGATTGGATCCATAGAGTCTCCTTTACAAAATTTTGCACGCTTTTCCTGCGTGCGGATAACTTATGCCGGGACAGCCAGCGGGATGGCTAAAGCCTCCATGGCCAGGTCTTCGAACGTGATGGAGGCCATTTCCCGCAGCATGGCTGCCTGGACGCGGCCCCATTTCGAGCGGACCGGGCAATCGACGCGGAATGGGCAGTCATCCTCCCCGCGGGATTCGAGGCATTCGGAGAGGAGGATCGGCCCCTCGAACACCTCCACGACATCCCTGATGGTGATCTCCGAAGCGGGGCAGGGGAGTTCCAGTCCGCCATCGCGCCCGGCGAAGGTTTGTACCAGGCCGCTTGCCGCCAATTGGGCTACGATCCGGGCCATGAACGCCTTGGGGATCAACATCTCGCGCTGGATCGTCGCCGAAGCCAGCCGCGTCCGCTGGGGATATTTGGCGAGCGCCAGTACCACTCGAATGGCGTAATCTGTTTGACGGTTGATTTGGAGCATGTCAGGACTTCGACTCCTTGCAACGGGAAATCATAACAGACATTGTATTAATTTATCCTCGGAGTTGTGCATTAAATAACAATAGACCTCTTGCATTGTCGCCTTGCCGCTGTCTCGAGCCGACACATCCTCAGGATGCGTCGCCACGGACTTCGCCAAAAGCGAAGCATTGCTGACTTTGCAAGATGTCTATCGGTAAACCACTCAGTTGCGATGTTCATTGAAACGTTTTCGATGCGAGGTTGGTCGGCGGGTCACGGCTGTTACGTTTGTGTTATATATAACAAATTCTAACAACCCTTACTGCTTTTGTCAAGGTTTAGATGAGTATTTTCACAAAGAACGGGCAAAATGAAAGGACCTGCCGGATACCGGTCAGGCCCTTTCAAACCAAGGAGAAATGTGCATCAGGAACGTTTGCTGTGGTCAACAGCTTTCAGGATTTTGATGTTCAGCACGATGAAACGCCAGAGCTGGTAGAGTTTGAAGTTCATCCAGAATTTGTCTTTGGGCGTGATCTCCATTTTGGCCTCCTTTCTTATTCGGGGATGATCTTCCAGCCGGGCAGGGCGCGCAATTTCCAGATGAAGGTTTCGTGGAGCATACGCTTCATCCACGCGCCGCTGACGCCCATCTCCATGTGCGAGACGAACATATCCCGGCCCTCCTCGTTGGGGAAGCGCTTCATGTTCGGGACGACGGGGTAGATGACCATGACCGCCGCGTTGCCGTCCCGGAGCGAATCGCCCATCGAAGCGATGCAGGCCGCCACCATCTCGGACATGCGCTCGGAGTGGGTCATGCGGCCGCGCTTGACCAGGTCCACGATGTTGAGGGCCACGATGCGCCCGATGATCCCGGAGACCATGCCGGTGCGCGGCGGGGCGGCGGAGATCGCCAGCCCGTTGGGGTTGGTGAACGGGCGGGAGATGGGTCCCGGAGGGGCGAAGGCGATCCCGGCGGCGAAGATGTTCGGGTAGTTGGGGTTCTGGTATTGCGAGGGCCAGGCGTCCGGGTTGCGTTCGAGCACGTCGTAGCCCAGGCCGTAGATGCCGTCCACCAGCACGAAGCCGGCTTTGTTGACCACCTTTTCGGAGACATCCTGCCCGCCTTTGCCGACGTATTTCATCGGCTGGCCGAGGAACTGCGGGATGAGCATGGCGAAATCGTAGTCGGTCTCGCCGCGCTCCCCGGCGTAGTTCTCCCAGTAGATCTTCTTCTCGTCCACGCGGGTTACGCCGGTCTGGACCTGCCACTTGATCCCGTGATCCTTGAAGACGGCGGAAATGAAGTCTTCGCTGCTGACGACCTCCCCCTTCTGCTTGAAGTGGACGCCGCGCACGCCGAAGTCGCCCAGGGCGCGCTCGTTCGAGAGCCACAGCAATTCGGCTTTGTCGCGCACGCCTTTCTTGACCAGGTCTTTGTGGACGTTGACGATGTACTCGAAGGCCGCGCCCTGGCAGGTCGCGCCGGGATGCCCGGTGCCGATCACCATTTTGACGTGTTCGCCTTTCTTCATCCGCTCGACCATTTCGAGATAGCGGTCGCGGGTCTGGATGACGTGTGGCAGGGAACAGACCGAGGAGGTGAATCCCTTCTCGGGGCCGAGGCCGGGCGTCCCGTCGAAGTTGAGTTTCGGCCCGGTGGCGATCAGCAGGTAGTCGTAGTCAATCCGCACGGTGTGGCCGTCATCCTGGTTGACCACCACGTACTGGTCGCCCTGGTCGGGATGCACTTCGGTGGCGCTGCCAAGCACGAACTTGACGTTCATCCTGTCGTAGACCGGCTTCAACTTGAAGGTGGTCTTTTCGGGTTTCATGTGGCCCACGCCGACCCAGATCCAGGAGGGGATGTAAGCGAAGCTGTCGAATTTGTTGACGACAGTCACGCTATGACTCTTCCCCAGCTTGTTACCCAGGTACAGGGCTGCGGTGTGACCGGCGAACCCGGCGCCAATAACAACGATCTTTGCCATAAAATTTTCTCCTTTCTATGAGCACGAATTTATCGAAACAGAGCGTCCTTGCCGCCTGCTGATTGACATTTCGCAGGTGCGACTTTGGTCGCAATACTGCCCGGAGCGTGAAATCTCCCGATTTCGCCCGAAGTCTGGAGACTTCGGACTCCGTAACGAAACAGGATTGACTTTAGTCGCTCTTTCTGTATTTTGGCGAGTGAGATAAAATGACGCCAATTCTTTTCAGGAAATGAGGATTTCGATGAAACGCGTTGCTCTCGTTCTACTGCTGGTCGCCTCGCTGGCCCTGTCTGCCTGCGCCAGGAGATCCAACCCACAACCCGTCGGTGCGGATGCCCCCGCCGATAACGTGCCGGATATTGTGGGTGAGTACGCCCTAAACGGCGTGGATTTTTTCGATCAGGAATACGGCGGCCGCCTGACGGTCAAGGCTGGCAGCCAGCCCGGTCAGTTCTTGCTCTACTGGCTGGTGACCGGTTACGTCCAGGAGGGGACCGGTACGTTGGAGGGGAACCAGCTCTCGGTCGAGTGGTGGACCGTCAGCGGGCCGATCGAGGACTTGCACGGCACGGCGCTCTACACCGTCACCGTCAACGGCGAACTGTACGGGACCCGGATGGCCGAGGGGTTCGACACCGAGGAAATCGAGACGGCTTATCCAAACCAGGAGTGAGTCGCTGAAGGCATCCAGTCAACCTTGCGAAGGCATCGAGCTTTTTTTTGTGAAAACCTTTTTTTCAACGCGAATTTCGCGGATTAGGCGAATGACGCGAATGTTTTTGAAAACTCTCTACCAGACAAAGTTTTGAGAAAACCCTTATTCAACGCGAATACCCTGACGGGCACACGTTACGCAGATTTGGCGAATACCCTTGCGGATACGATGTAACGTAAATGTTTTGGAAATAAATTCGTGAAATTCGCTCCTTTCGCGGAATTCGCGTTAAGGTTTTGGTTTTGTCCGGTAACAAAATTCAACGATGGAAAATCTTTTCGGCAAGGCGCTTTTTTCCCTTTGAGCGCCTTTGTGAACTTTGTGTTTAGGCTCTTTCCCGTTTGTTACGGAAGAGCCAGTTTTATTTAAAGGTCAACAGGAAAGCAACCAGGTCGTCAATCTGTTCTTCGGACAGGATGTCGCCCAGGTTTTGTACCATCTGCCCGGCGGGGAAACCGGGGACGACGTAAGCGTTCGGCTCCAAAATGGACTGGCGGAGGTAGTCCTCTGCGGAGAGTCCCGGCACGCGGCTGGCGGCGCGGGTGGCAATCCCGTCGAAGGATGGGCCGACCAGGACTACATCCGGGTCGAGCGAGTGGCACAGGCGGCAGCCGGCGTTGGTGCCGACCGAGGTCTCGTAGTACAGGCTTTCGCCGCGCAGCGGGTCGCCGCCCAGGTTGTCGTCCCTGAATTGCAGGTTGACCACCTGGCGCGGGTCGAAGGTCACGGATTTGTCGAAGATGACCTGCCCGAGGGCGGGGTCGGGGCGGTCGTAGAGGGTCAGGGTGACGCGGTGTTCGCCGGTCGTGACCGGGATCTGCTCGAAAACGTAAGCCGCGTGCGAGAACCCGCTGCCGCTCATGGGGTAAACCTCGTCGAGCAGGGTCTCGGAATCGACCGTCAGCGTGAGGCGGGTCGGGGTGTCGAGGGACAGGTCCGGGTCCGCCTGGGCTGGGACGCCCTTGAGCGGGTATCCGCTGCGGTGGGCGAGGGTCACGGCCAGGGTCGCGGAATCCGCCGCGAAGGGTTGGAATGTCCATTGGTTGAGGCCCAGCACCAAGGCGGCTGAGACAGCCAGGACGCCGACCAGGGCCAGGATGGATCGGGCATGTTTTGGGAACGGAGCGGGGCCGTAAGCGGTGGCGGGATTTTGGGCCGGTTCCCGGAGCGCCCGCAGGAAATCGGTCGGGGCGGCCCAACTGGTGCGGATTTTTTCACTGAAGCCGGGTTTGAGCCTGGGCAGGCGTTCGCCGGACAGCCGCTGCTGCATCCACAGGTTGCCTTCGCGGTTGGCGCAGTCTTCGGGCGGGCAGCCGATGAACCGGACTTCGGCAGCCCCGCTCTGCAATGCCTGGGCGGCCAGGTTGGGGTGGGCCATGGCGACGCAGGTGAGCGGGACGACCAGGCTGCCGTCGCCTTCGGTCAGGCCGGATTTTGCGCCGATTTGGGCGTGACGCTCGCAGGTGAAGATGACTTTGACATCCTGACCTTTGCGTTGGCTAACGCGCTGGACGGTTTGCTCCCAGAGCGGATCGAGGGGCAGGCCCCCGAACGAGAGGGCGTTTTCGGGGCAACTGCCGAGACACACGCCGCACGAGACGCATAGCCTGGAATCTATTTCGGCCTGGAATTTGTGGTGTTTTCCGTCGGTGCGCTCGACCATGCGGATAGCCAAATAGGGGCAGTCCCGCTCGCACAGGGTACACCCGTCGCAGTGGTCGAGGTTGAGATGGACCGGATCGAGCGGTTTGCGTCGCTTCATCAGCCAGGGCAGGACGGAGACGGCGGCGACCAGGGCGAGGCTGACGCTCCAGAAGGCTGCGGGCTGGCGCAGGGCGGCGGGGATGTAAGCCAGGTAGAACAGGTCGAGCGGGGCGCGGCCGGGGAGCAGGGTCGGGTTGGCGGGGGGCAGCATCCCGACCGGGAAGAGGGCGGCCGTCAGCAGCAGGACGCCGCCGAGGGTGAAGATCCAATAACGCGGCGGGAACCATTTGGCCCTTTTTAAGCGCTTGAAATGCCACCACAGGAACAGCCCGGTCAATATCGAAAGCCCCAGGTGGACGGCCAGCACCAGCAGCATGAAGATCCAGTCGGTTTCGGCGGTGGCGGTGACGATGAACCGGACCAGGAAACGGGTCCCGGCGGCGAACGAATCGAAAAGGTCGAACAGGGTCTGGTTCAGGAGTTGGGCGTTGGAATCCCAGATCAGCCAGTAACCGGTCACGCCGACAGCCCAGACGGCCGCGGCCATGCCCATCCCGGTCAGCCAGGCCAGCCAGCGCGCCCCGCGGAAGCGATCCTGGAAGAAGGTGCGCCAGCCGTGCAGCAGGGCCGCGATGACGGCCGCGTCGGAGGCGTAGCGGTGCAAGGCGCGGATGACGCGCCCGACCAGGTTGGATTCGATCCGGGCGACGGCTTCGTAGGAGACCGTGAACCCGAAGGGGTAAAACAGGAAGAGATAAATGCCGGTCAGCAGGATGACCAGGAGCAAAAAAACAGTGATCGTGCCGGTGTGGTAGAGCGGGTTGAAGCGCGGGTCGCCGATGACCCTGCCGAGCGGTTTTTCGACGGCCAGGGACAGGCGTTCCAACCCCGCCAGGAGCTTGCGGGAGGGGGCGCCTAGACGGGTATCCCAATCTACAGCGGGGTTTTGCTCTTCGAGTTTTTTGGTAAAAGGGGAGGGGGCGGCCATGCGGCTTTTGTGCTCCAGGAAGCCGAAACTTGTTTCAAAGTGTAGTGCGTATTACGATCCCCAGGTTCGCAATACGCACTACGCGACAGCCCGTTACCAGACCCTGAAACCGGGGGAGGTGAGGGCGATGTTCCTGATCTGCTCGAACAACTGCGGACCGTAGGCCAGCACGATCAGCAC
>JBMOMN010000035.1:0-70922 GCA_049324115.1 Chloroflexota bacterium | reverse complement strand
CGCATGTTGGACAAGAGCTTTCACCACGAAGACACGAAGGCACGAAGTTTTTCCTTTGTTTTCTCTGTGTCTCCGTGACTCAGTGGTTCAGAAGGTTGTTCAATGTGCTTCTGACTAGCACAAAATTCGCGAAATTCGCGGCAAATGGAGTTACACCAATTTCTGGATGGCCTCGATCTGCTCGTCGCTCATGCCCTGTACCACCGGGCGGTCGTGCTGCTCGGACAGGTGCTGGCGGCCGCGCAGATCAATCAGGTGGCCGGATTTTTCGGCCTTGGTCTCCAGGTAGAACTGGTTGTGCTCGTTGGGTTCCATCACGTGCGGGATGCGCCCGTTGACCGGGACGCCCAGGCGGGTCAGGTCTTCGATCTTGCGCGGGTTGTTGGTCATCAGGCGGATGGATTTGACCTTGAGCGAGTGCAGCATGTGGGCGGCGGCGCTGTATTCGCGCTCGTCGTCGCGGAAGCCGAGGGCCAGGTTGGCCTCGACCGTGTCGAGGCCGTAGTCCTGCAAGGCGTAGGCGCGGATCTTGTTGACCAGCCCGATGCCGCGCCCCTCCTGGCGCATGTAGAGCAGGATGCCCCGCTCCAGCTTGCCGATGGCCTTGAGCGCGGCTTCGAGCTGGTCGCGGCAGTCGCAGCGGAGCGAGCCGAGGGCGTCGCCGGTCAGGCACTCCGAGTGCAGGCGCACGGGCACGTCTTCGGTGTCGGTCACGTCGCCCCTCACCAGGGCGGTGTGTTCCCGGTCGTCGTGCTTGTTGTGAAAGACCACGATGTGGAAATCACCGAAGCGGGTCGGCAGCTCGGCAATCGCGGCGATGCTGACGCAGATGTGGTCGTCGCCGTAGCCCTCACATTCGTGATCCTTGTTTTCTTCGAGCAGTTCCTGGATGGGGAGATGATTGAGAGTCATGGTTCCTCTTTATTTTATGGATTTGATGATTTCATATCGGACGACGATCCCGCCGTCGTCGAACAGGTCCAGGCCCAGGCGTTCCAGCCGCACCGCTTCGTCGCGGGACATTCCGCCTGCGTCCGCCAAAGTGGGCGCCGCGGCCCCCCCGAAGATGAGCGGGGCAATGTACAGGTGCAACTCGTCCGCCAGGCCCAGGCGCAGGAGTTCGGCGATCAGCGTCCCGCCGCCTTCGACCATCACTTTACGGAATCCGAGTTCGTGCAGGTGACGGAGGGCGGCGACCAGATCAACCCGTTCGCTGCCCATGAAGTAGACCTCGGCCCCGGCTTCCTCCAGACGGCGGGTTTGGGTTATCGAGGTGCGCGGCGTGGTGTAAAGGATGCGCCGGGCGGGACCGGCGCTCAGGAAACGGGACTCAGGCCCCAGGTCCGCGAGCGAGACGATGCCCACTTTGGCGGGATTCTTCGGCAGTCCACGCGCGGCCCGGGCGCTGCGCCGTTCGGCAGATTTGACCAGCAGGCGCGGGTCCTCGTCCAGCAGCGTCCGCCCGCCGACGAGGATGGCGTCGCTGGCGGCCCGCAAGGCGTCCACCCGTTGCCAGTCGTCCTCGGACGAGATCTGCGCCCCGCGCCGGGCGACGGTGTCGAGCTTGCCGTCGGCGGTCATGGCGGCGTTAATCAGCACGAAGGGGCGTGGGAGGGTCATGTTTTTAGTGTAGCGCTTTTCGGGTGCGGTTGCAATTTAAAATACGCCGTTAACCAGTCAATTGGATGATGCTGTCCGCGAAAATATTACCCGTTTGATTGTCAGGCGATTGGTATAATTGCCGGTGTGGAGAAGGAGTTCACCCATGTTGCCGCAAACGGCCTTGAAATACGATGTGAAAGTAAAGAAAAATGGACAGGTTGAGTTGACCGTCCCATTTCCTGCGGGCGCACATGTAACCGTCTTCGTCGTAGACGCTGGCGACACCTTTACCGATTTGCTCTACGCGTCGCAAAGCAGCCTCGGTTTTTGGGATGATCCCATTGACGATGAGGACTGGAACAATGCCTGAGCAAGGGGACATTCTGCTCGTCCCGATCCCGTTCACCGACCTTTCGTCACAGAAACGACGACCGGTAATCGTTATCTCCAACAATGACTACAACCAGAAAACAACAGACCTGGTCGTTGTGGCAATGACATCCAATCCTGTCGAAACCGATTATAGTTTTACACTCAATTCCGGCGATCTCGAAAAGGGGACACTTAACCATCCAGGCAAAGTCCGCGTAGATAAGATTTATACGATCTCCAAATCCATTGTGGTCAAAACCTTTGGGCGGGTGAATGGGACTGTGATGGAAAATATTCGAATTGAATTGAAGAATTTAACCGCGAAGAAATAATAGAACTGCGATTGAAATACTCCCACCCGGTTCTTCATACAGACTTCAGAAGTCTTTCAGAAAAAAAGACTTCCGAAGTCTAATGCTTTTCACTCTGGCGGCCTGGATGCCGGATAGTCACGGCATCGCCTTGCCGAGGCGAGCGCGTCAGGGCGCTACCCCCACGCCTGTGACCTGGATGCAGGCTTCGATGATGTGTTCTTCCTGTTCGTTTTCCGGGTCCATTTCCACGATCCGCAGCAGGAACCAGTTATCATCCCCCGCTGACAAGTCCAGCCCTTCAAGCCCTTCGGGGAGGCTCCAGGTGAATTCGCGTTCGAGGGCGTGGACGGCATCTTCGACGTATTCGAAGTTTTCCAGGCGGTCGTCCGGGAAAGTCAACTGGAGCTTTCCTGCCGGGAGGAAGTAAGCGGCATCCGCTTCGCCGGCGTTGGCCTGCCCCTCGAGGCAGGCGGCGCGCCGCAGGGTCAGGGTGAGATCGCCCGAACCGAGCAGGTCGTTCTGGACGACGAAGGTGATGACCTCGGCCAGGTTCCCCGCGAACTCGCCGTCCAGGTCAATCACGTTCCGCCCGTCCGGGACGGTTTCGATCCCGTCCTCGAAATAGCCGGGGATTTTGACCAGGGGGAGGGCGTTCCCGGCGGCGGCTTCATCCGCCAGGCAGACTCCCTGTTCGATTTCGAAACCCGGGACCAGCCTGCCGATGACCATCCCGGCATCGGATTCCATCCGGCAGACGACCAGGTCCGTGTTGGCGGCGTTGATCCCGGACAGGGGCAAGAGCAGCGTCTTGCCGTTCCACTCGAACCAGAAGGCCAGGGTGGTGCGGTTCCCGCCGGAAAGACCTGCGTAATGCAAATCCCTGGAGGCGATTTCAGTCTTTTTGGCTTTGGCAGTGGCGATGGCCTGGTAGGCCAGTTCTTCTGCGAGGTAGGTGTCGGGGGTGGGGGAGGGCTGGCTCGTGGCGGATGGCGCGCAGGCCGGGGAGGCGAAAAAGAGCATACTAGCTATAATTGGAAACAGTATCCATTTTTCCATGCAGAACACACTCGTTCGGACTACACTCACCATTCCGGTTAGAGAATGTTGTTGAAAATCAAAACCACTTTGTTCCCGTATGTCGTTCTGAGGCGCTGGTACTTTTTCTAGCGTAACTTTTGCACAATCAGCGTGAGAATCGTGAAAAACGCAGATTTTTTGATAATTTTTGTCTCCCGAAAGGCTAAAAGGCCCTTGCATAGAAATCGGTTTCGGTTGAGATTTGAAAATTGTATGTGCTACAGCAAAAACGCATCTTTGCTAATCCAATATACAGGCTTTTTTGGGCTAAATCGCGGATTCATGTCCATATTTGGCGGTATTAAAAATTCTCCGTTTTTTACGATCTGGCATCTGATTGCACAACCGTTGCGCTAGCAGCGAAGAATCTCGGATTTTCAAGGATAATCCAGTGTGAAAGTGAGATTCTTCGCTCCCTGCGGTCACTCAGAACGACAATATAAAAGCATTATCATGTTCCAAAATACTTTCTTGGACACATTCTGGCAATTTTCCCGAGTTATTCTTGATCTTCCAGTCTTAATATCCCAAATTGTTTTTGCCATCTAATTTCTTCCTCAACCAACTTTTCTAGTTTCTCGATTTCATCTATCCTAGCGATATGTTTTTCGGGTGTTATTTCGGCCATTACGTCTCTTTGTCCAAATTGCTGAACATAAAGCCCGGATTCGTTAAAAATTTCTTGATAAATACTCACAAGGTTTTGAAAACTGAATATGCCATTTTCGGATAAGTCTATACCGAGCTTGTGAAATAGGTCTTCTAAAAAGAGAAGACCCCAGGCCGCATTTTCCTTCTCCATAGGAATTCCAGGCAACATTTTGAATATTGATGTTCCAAATATGGGTACACTGAGATTGTATTGAGGTTCCTCAAATAATAAGACTCTGTCTTCAGGCGGGCAAATTGGCATTGGCGAATGAAAATCTCGGGGTGTTGAAACCTCGTTATAAACTACCTCCCATCCTTTCTGAATGGATAAATAAAGCCGTAACTCAACCACTTCGCTCTTTGTTAGTAGCTGATTCACAGCAATTTCTTGATGACGAGTAGATATTGCACCAGCGCCATAATTTGAAATTAATGTATCATAAGGAGCCACTGGCTTTTCTCGAAAAGCAAGCCAATAAATTGTGGTTTCCCCTTCTTTATGAATATTGCCTAATATTGTTTTAGCGGTATACAATTTCATCAATTTTCTCCAGACAAATAGAGCAATTGGATTTTCTACCGGGCAGATTTTTTAGAAAATCTTTTTCAATGCGGATTTGGCGAATGACATGGATGTTTTTTGAAAATAAATTCGTGAAATTCGCTCAATTCGCGTAATTAGCGTTAAGTTTTTGATTTTGTCCGGTAGAGAGTGATTGGGTAGTATTTTGTTGGAATACAAGATGGAGGTATTTTTGCAGTTTTTAAAATTTCCGTTTACCTTCCTACTCTTCCCAGTCTATCAACACTTGCAAAGCTCGCAGGTTGATGTCGAAGTCGGTCTCGACGTGGTTGTTGAGTTCCATGTCCACCGCGGCGATGCCGCGCTCGGCGGCCCAGTCGGCCAGGGTGCCGGTGTACACGCAGCCGATGTCCAGCGGCGGGTAGGGATACGGCACGACCTCGGACAACTGCTCCGCCAGACGGACCGAGGCCGGGTCGGGGGGCGTGCCGCCGGGGAAGATGCCCAGGGCGGCGCTGTGGTACGAGATCAGCGCGTCCGGCTTGTGGACGGACAGGAACACCATCAGGGCCACCGTCTCCGGCTCGGAACCGGGGTGCGTCCCGGCGGTGGTCTCGGTCTGGTTCCAGCAGTTGGCCCGGTCCCATTCGGGGACCCAGGTGCTGGCGGGCCAGTTGCGGTTCAGGTCCACGCCGTTGTTGTTGACCCGTCCGTTTTCGTCGCGTGAGCGGGCTTCGCCGTCGGGGTTGAGGCTGCGCAGGATGTAGATCGTCACGTCGTCGGGGATCAGGTGCGGCTGCCCGGCCAGGTAGGCGATCATCTCGTCGGCCAGGGCGATCGTGTTCCACTCGTAGCCGCCGTGGATGCCCGCCACGACCATCCGCACCTTGGGGCCGTTGCCGAACTTGAAGACCTGCAAGGGCCGCCCGCCGGCCGAAAAACCGATGGTGATCGGGCCTTCGCCATAGGGCAGGCGGGTGGGCGTGGGCGTGACGGTCGGCGGGGCGGCGGTAGCCCTGGGTTTGCGGGTGGCGGTCGGGGCTGAAAACGGGGTGGCGGTCCTTGCCGGGGTATCCGTGACCGATATTTCGGGCGCGCTGGTGATCGTCGCCCCGGCCGGGATGCCCGGAAGATCATCGAGGAGCAGGAAGGCCGCCAGCAGCCCCCCGGCCAGGGTCAGGTTGAGACCCCAGAGCCAGGCCAGCCACCAGCCCGGTTGCTTGCGTCTCACGCGGTCTCACCTGCCGCCAGGCGCAGCCAGTCCAGCGCCAGGTTGGAGGCCCAGCGGGGCACATTGGCGTGCGGGCCGCCGTAGGTCAGGTCGCGGGATTGTTCGCCGTCGGGGGTGATCATGAGGATGTGGACGGTGCGCCGTTCCGAATCCCCGGCCACGCCCAGACCGGCGGAGGCCCCTTCAGCCTGCATCCGTTCCCGCAGCGCACCGGATAAGCGGCCTGCCTCCGTTATGGGCAGCGACTCGCCGCCCTTGAATTCGGGCTGGGTGGCGCTGCTTAAACGGCGGACCAGCATCCCGTCCAGGCCCGCTTCGACCGTGACCAGGCTCCAGCCGCGGCAGCCGCAGTTGCGCAGGGTCACGCCTTCGAGGGTGTCTTCGTCAATCCCGAAGATGGCCTTCCCCAACCGCTGGCGGACGTCGGCTTCGACTTCGGCGATCAGGCGGTCGGCTTCGGCTTCGGAATCAGCTTTGGCCGCGATGCGCACGTCCACGATCCCGGAGTGGGCCGCCAGCCCGACGGTGGGGTTCGACAGGGTTTCGAGGTCGCCGATGATCTCGTCAATCCGGCTCTCGCCGATCCCGGAGGTATGCACCAGGCGGACCTTGATGACGTGGTGCAGGTCGAAACGCCGTTGCAGGTAGGGGACTGCCGAGGCGTGGAAGAGATATTCCATTTCCTTCGGCACGCCGGGGAAGGAGATGATAACCCTCACCCCTAACCCCTCGCCCAACTTTGGGAGAGGGGCAAAGGGTGAGGGCCTTTCGACGATGAAAGACGGGGCGGTGCCGACCGGGTTGGGGATGGCAATCGAGCCTTGCGGCACGTAGGCCTGGCGCCGGTTGTTCTCGGAAGGGGTGCGCCCGTAGCGCCCGACGACCGCGACGATCTGCTGCCAGAGTTCTTCGCGGTATTCGAGCGGCACCCCGGCGGCGCGGGCGACGGCCTCGCGGGTGGGGTCGTCCACGGTGGGGCCGAGGCCGCCGGTGGTGATGACGATGTCGGCGCGCTCCATCGAGGCCTTGATGGCCGCGGCGATGCGCTCCACGTTGTCGCCGATGGTGATGGTGCGGTACAGGTCAATGCCCAGGTTGCGCAGGTGGCGGGCGATGTAACGGGTGTTGGTGTCTACGATCTCACCGAGAAGGATTTCGGTGCCGATGGTGATGATTTCTGCTGATGGCATAAGGCTCCTGATGAGTAATCAGACTTCGGAAGTCTATCTGGCTTTCCTAACTCGGACAAGCCGAAACCCCTGGGTTGAGCTTGCCGAAACCAAAAAGGATTCAACCACAAAGGGTCACGAATGAACACAAAGGAAAACCTTCGTGACCCTTTGTGCCCTTCGTGGTTTAAATTCTTGCCGAAAAAGCAAGGAGATAACTTGTAAGGTACTAAAACTTCAAATGTTTGACGGATATGCCCTGGTCGCGCAATTCGTGCAGCGAGGCGATCCCGATCCGCAGGTGGTCTTCGACGAAACTTGCCGAGACTTTCCGGTCGCTTTCGGCGGTTTTGATGCCGGAAGAGATCATCGGCTGGTCCGAGACGAGCAGCAGCGCGCCGGTGGGGATGCGGTTGGCGAAGCCGGTGGTGAACAGGGTGGCAGTCTCCATGTCTATCGCCATGGCCCGCAGCCGGGACAGGTAGGCTTTGAAGTCGTCGTCGTGCTCCCAGACGCGGCGGTTGGTGGTGTAGACCGTCCCGGTCCAGTAATCGTGCTCGAACTCGCGGATGACGTGCGAGACGGCGCGCTGGAGGTTGAAGGCCGGCAGGGCCGGGACTTCGGGCGGGAAGTAGTCGTTGGAGGTACCTTCGCCGCGGATGGCGGCGATCGGCAGGATCAGGTCGCCGACGACAGTCTTCTTTTTCAGCCCGCCGCACTTGCCCAGGAACAGGGCCGCTTTGGGCTGGACCGCGGCCAGCAGGTCCATGATGAGGGCCGCGTTGGGCGAGCCGATGCCGAAGTTGATGAGGGTGACGCCGTTGGCGCTGGCGTTCGGCATGGGCCTGTCCCGCCCCTGGATTTCGACGCCGTTCCATTCGGCGAACAATTCGACGTACTGGTCGAAGTTGGTCAGCAGGATGTAGGGAGCGAACCCGTCCAGCGGCGTGCCGGTATAACGCGGCAGCCAATTGGCAACGATCTCTTCTTTATTTTCGAGACTCATTCAATCTCCCTGTTTTTCACCGCCAGGCACGCCAAGTGCTCAAAGATTTATTTTTTTGTGCCAAGCCATTTGCTCCTTGGCGATTTTGAAGAATCTCTTGGCGTTCTTCGCGTCTTGGCGGTTAATATCTTTACACTACGTTGTATTCCCGTATTTCGCGGCCTTCGTCGAAGCGGGCCAGGTCGAGCATGGACACGTCCACGGACCGGAATCCGCCGTCCAGGATAAATTCCGCCATCAGCTTGCCGGAGACCGGCCCGTGCATGAAGCCGTGGCCTGAGAACCCACCGACGACCAGGAACCCGTCCACGGGAGTCTTGCCGAAGACCGGGTGGGCGTCGGGCGTGACCTCGTACAGCCCGGCCCAATGCGAGACCATCCCGGCCTTTTCGACCAGCGGCATCCGGGCGATGGCGGCTTCCAGGTTGGCCAGCTCGAAGTCGGCGTCCACGTTTTCGTCGAAGCCGGGCTTTTCGTCCGGGTTCGACATGCCGATCAGCAGCCCGTCGCCTTCGCGGTGGAAGTAGAGCGATTGGGCAAAGTCTATCACAAAGGGGAAATCCGCCGGGACTTCGGGCAGGGCGGTGGTGGTGAACATCTGGCGGCGGACAGGGGTGATCGGGATGCTGACCCCGGCCATTTCCCCGACGACCCCGGCCCAGGGTCCGGCGGCGTTGACCACCATGGGGGTCGAGATGTCGCCCTGGCTGGTCTTCACGCACGAAATATTCCCGCCGTTGACTTCGATCCCGGTCACTTCCACCTTGCTGAAGGACTTGCCGCCCAGTTTGGCGGCGGCGCTGACGTAGCCCATCACCACGCCGTTGGGGTCCACCAGGCCGTCTTTGGGGTTGAAGGTCCCGGCCAGGGCGTCGGCGAAGCGCATCTGCGGCAGGCGGCGGCGGACTTCGTCGCCGGTCAGCCATTCAGTCGCCACGCCCAGGCTGTTTTGCAATTCGACGTTGCGCTTGAAGGCGGCCACGTCCTTCTCGTTCGTCGCCACGAGCAGGTAGCCGCACTGGCGGTAGTCCACGTCCTGGCCGGTCTCTTCCTTGAAGCGTTCGAGCATGGGCAGGCTTTCGATGGACAGGCGCACGTTGATCCCGGTCGAGAACTGGTAGCGCACACCCCCGGCGCAGCGCCCGGTGGCTTCCTGGCCGAAGAATTCGTTGCGTTCGAGCAGGATGGCTTTCTGCCCGCGGGCGGCCAGGTGATAGAGCGTGCTTGCGCCCATCACCCCGCCGCCGATGATAACAATGTCTGCGGTGTTGGGTAACATATTCACTTCCATCTTTATGATTCTTCTGAATTGGTTTGATGAATTCTAATCCTGCCAAGCTCGACGATCCACAATTGTCCCTCGATCCGGTTCTGTTTCAATGCCTGCAAACATTGGCGAATTAGGGATTCGAGAACGGAAAGACTGGGATTTCTTGACATCCGAATAACAATGATTCCCCCAGTGTCTTGAGGTGGAAACCGGGTTACGTCCGCAAAATCGAGGTCGAGTGTTACCAGGCAGCGTTGTTCCTGTTGGCAGGTATTATAAACGCGTAAATCTGATGCCCCGGTCATTCCTTCTTCGCGAATTGTATGCACATCATGACCTTCTTCCTTGAAAACCGTTAAGGTCCGCTGGCCAAAATTCTCGTCGAGTTTGAATTTCATACGGTTTCCTCGGCGGAAACCAGGATATATCGTTCGCGTGACATCTCTGCCCCATAAGCGATTGCAGCCAGAATATCTTCACGGGTCAATTGCGGATACTCGGCCAGCACCTCATCAGTGGTCATGCCGCTGGCAAGGAAATCCAGGATCAAAGACACCCAGATGCGTGTGCCGCGAATGCAGGGCTTACCAAAACATACATTCGGGTCAATGCTAATTCTTTCCAGAAGCGGGTTCATCATTCATCTCCTTTACCAGTTAACTTGCTGTCCGATTTTCATTTTATCAGCATTCCTCAATGCAAGGTGCGCCGCTACGGCGTCCTGCACGGCCACGCCGACCGACTTGAAGAAGGTGATCTGATCCTCGGACGTCCGTCCCGGCTTCTGGCCGAGCAGGATTTCGCCCAGTTCGGCCCGGATGTGGTCCTCGCCGAACAGCCCAGCCTGGATCGGCTGGAGCAGGTCGCCGGTCTCGGCCAGGGCCGCCGAGCGGGAATCTACCACAACGTAGGCCCGTTTGACGATATCGGAGGGGATTTCCTGCATCCCCGGCGTGTACGACCCGACCGCGCTGATGTGCGTCCCGGGCCTTACGTCTCCCGCAGCGAAAACCGGACGAGTGGCCGTGGTCGCCGTACAAACCACGTCCGCCTGGCTGACGGCTTCGCCCGGCGACCCGGCGATGCGTAAATCCTGCGGGATCCCGCTCTTGCCGGCCATCTCTGCCACGAACTTTTGGGCCTGCTTCGGGTCGGGGTCGTAGACCCAGGCGGTCTCGATCCGGCGGACGGCGCAGGCGGCTTCGAGCTGGGTGCGTCCCTGCACGCCGGCGCCGAAGACCGCGGCGGTCCTGCTCTCCGGGCGGGATAACTCGTCTATGGCCGCGCCGCTCCCGGCTCCCGTGCGGATGGCGGTCAGGGAACTGCCTTCGAGCAGGGCCACCGCTCGGCCGGTGTCCGCTTCGAGCGCCAGCACCGCCGCCTGGATGAAAGCCAGTCCGCGCTTGGGGTTGTCGGGGAAGAGCGAGACCACTTTGACGGCCAGCGCTTCGCCGTCATCCATCTGGACGAAGGCGGGCATGAACAGGCTGGCGGCGTTATGGGGCGAAACAGTCAGGTGGGTCCGCAGGGGGACTTCGGCGCGCCCGCCGGACAGGGCGGCGTAAGCGCGTTTCATCGCATCAATCGCTTCGCGCATGGGCAGCGCTTTTCGGACTTCGTCTGCGGTCAGGATCAGCATAATTCCTCCGGGATGATGATACTACATCCTTGTGGAGTTTCCTCGCAAAGATGGATTTAACAAACAAGGTATACAGCGGGCTGTATACCTTGCGGTTGGCAGGACCGGGCGGGATTATTCCATGCCCAGGTAGGCTTTTTGGACCATCTCGTTTTTGGAGAGGTTCTGGGCGCTGTCGTTGAGCACGATTTCGCCGGTTTGCAGCACGTAACCGCGGGTCGCCACGGAGAGGGCCATGGTGGCATTCTGTTCCACCAGCAGGACGGTCGTGCCTTCCTTGTTGATGGCGGCCACCGTGTCGAAGATGGCTTCCACCAGCACCGGGGCGAGGCCCATCGAAGGCTCGTCGAGCAGGAGCAGGCGCGGGTGCGACATCATGGCCCGCCCGATGGCGAGCATTTGCTGTTCACCGCCGGAGAGCGTCCCGGCGACCTGGTTGCGGCGTTCCTTCAAGCGGGGGAACAGGGTAAAGACCCTTTCCAGGTCTTTCCCCATGCTTTCCCTGTCTTTGCGGCTGAAAGCGCCCATATCCAGGTTTTCCGAAACCGTCAGGCGGGAGAAGATGCCGCGCCCTTCCGGGACCATGGCGACGCCTTTGTAGACCATCTGGTGGGCCGGGATCTTGGAAAGGTCTTCGCCCTCGAACAGGACGTTCCCCTGGCGGGGTCGCAGCAGGGCGCTGATGGTGCGCAGGGTGGTCGTTTTGCCCGCCCCGTTGGCCCCGATCAGGGTGACGATCTCGCCCTTTTCGACGGTCAGGGTGATGCCCTTGAGCGCGTGGATGTTCCCGTAATAGGTGTGGATGTTGTTGACTTCTAGCATTGGCATGAGAGCACGCTCCTGTTTAGACGGTGGCCGAGACGCCTTCGGCTTCCAGGCCGGAGGCGGAGCCGCGTCCGAGGTAGGCTTCGATCACGCGCGGGTTGCGCTGGATTTCTTTCGGCGTCCCTTCGGCGATCTTCTGGCCGAAGTCCAGGACGTGGATGTGTTCGCTGATCCCCATCACCACGCGCATGTCGTGCTCGATGAGCAGGATGGTGATGCCCAGGTCGTCGCGCAGGTTCTTGATGAAACGCATCATCTCGGCGGATTCGTTGGGGTTCATGCCGGCTGTCGGTTCGTCCAGCAGCAGGAGCTTGGGCTGGCTGGCCAGGGCGCGGGCGATCTCCAGGCGGCGCTGCGCGCCGTAGGGCAGGTTGCGGGCCAGGGAGTCGCCCAGTCCCGCCAGCCCGACGTAACGCAGCAAGCGCCGGGCTTCGGCTTCCGCATCTTTTTCTTCCTTCAGGAAGCGGGGCGTGCGGAAAATGGCTTCGGCCCAGATGGTTTTCAGGTGGGGGTGCTTGCCGACCAGGATGTTTTCGATGGCGGTCATGTTGGCAAACAGGCGGATGTTCTGGTAGGTGCGGGAAATCCCCATCCGGGTGATGAGGTCGGTGGATTTGTGGTTGAGCAGATTCCCATCAAAGGTGATTTCGCCTTCATCCACCTTGTAGAAGCCGGTGACGCAGTTGAAGAAGGTGGTCTTGCCGGCTCCGTTGGGGCCGATGATGCTGACGATCGAACCCTGGGCCAGGTCAATATTCAAGTCGCTGACCGCCACCAGACCGCCGAAACGTTTGGTAACACCTTTTGCAGTCAAAATGTTCATGTTGCGCTCCGTTTCCCTAGTCTGCCGCTACGGGTTCTTCGATTGGGATGTTTTCATCATAAGCGTGCAACTCCCGTTTGGTAATTGCGGATGGCCAGAATCCTTCGGGTTTCGCCAGCATCATCACGACCAGCAAAGCGCCGTACATCCACAGGCGGAATTCGGCAAACTCACGCAGCAGTTCAGGCAGGCCGACCAGGATGAGCGAGCCGACGACCACCCCGGGCAGGCTGCCCATCCCGCCGACGATGATCAGGCTGAGGACGTTGATCGAAATGAGCAGGTTGAAGCTGTGCGGGAAGATGGAGGTCAGCTTGCTGGCGTAGATCGCGCCGGACAACCCGGAGAACCCCGCCCCGATGGCAAACGCCAGGAGTTTGGTGTTGACCAGGTTGATGCCCATGGCCTCCGCCACGTCTTCGTCCTCACGCATTGCCATCCACTGGCGTCCCAGGCGGGAGTTGCTCAGGCGGGTGGAGACGAACCAGGCCAGCAGCACGCCCGCCAGGACGACGTAATACAACTGTCCGGGCTGGATCAGGCTTGTGCCAAAGAATGAAGGCTTGGGGATTTGCAGCACGCCCTGGGCGCCGCCGATGTAGGGCTTGAGCAGGTCCGAGTTGGCCATGATGCGGATGATCTCGCCGAAACCCAGGGTGACGATGGCGAGATAGTCGCCGCGCATCCGCAGGACCGGAGTCCCCAGGAAGACGCCCGCAGCTACCGCGGTGATGACGCTGACGGGCAAGGCCACCCAGAAGGATGTCTGGGTCACTCCCAGGAACCCTTCGGAGGTCATGATGGCCATTACGTAAGCCCCGATGGCGAAGAAGGCCACGTAACCCAGGTCGAGCAGGCCGGCAAAACCGACCACGATGTTCAGGCCCAATCCCATCAGCACGTAGATGCCCACGTTGTTGACTACTTCCGAAAGATAGCTCCCCAGCAGCAGGGGCATGGCGAGCAGCAGCACGAAGAAAGCGACGCGCTGGGCGATGGTCATGTTGCGGCGCTGTGTCGCGGACTGGTTGGCGATCCGCTCCGAGAAACTCGCGCCGCGCTGTCCCCAGTAGTAGGCGATGGCCGTAATACCGACCAGGAGGATGACGGCGACGACGGGCTGCAAGGCTTTGGAGCGGATGATCAGGTTGGTAAACGGAATCCCGAAGAAGGCGCGCAACCGCTCCTGGAGGATTTCCGAGAACATGCCGACGAGCAGGGTCCAGAGCAGGCCGGTGAGGATGGGTTTGCGGTATTTTTCATCCAAGAGGTACAGGCCGGCGGCCCCAAGCCCGACGGACGTACTGATCACAGCCAGGATGAGGCTCCCCATAACGGCGCCCTGCCCAAAGGTCAAGGTGGTGATCAGGTTGGGTGAAACGTTGATCAGGAATTGGCGCAGGTCGAAGGCCGAGGCCAGGAGGACCAGGACGATGACCGGGATCGAGGCGAAGAATCCTGTCACCGCGCCGGATGCCAGGGCGTTGTTTTTGGCAGCTTTCTTCGCGGATTGGTAGCTGATCAGGGTTGGGGCTATGAGGATGAATACCTGGGCGGTGGTCATCACGTTGGCAATGAGCTGCCGTTTGCTGAACAGTTCGACCATGCCCACCATGCTGATCAAGGCTGTGATTATGCCGGCTATCAAACCCTGGTTGATGGCGTCTCGCAAGGTGAATTTCTTTTCGGGGTTCATGAGGCCTCCTTATGCCTTCTTCTCAGCCAGGCGCTCGCCGATGATACCTTGCGGGCGGAAGATGAGGATCAAGACCAGCATGGTGAAGGCGATGACATCTTTGAGTTGGTGGTAGGCTGGGACATTCAAGCCATCGAGGAAGAGGGGCGGCCCCACTGATTCGAAGATACCCAGGAACAATCCGCCGATGGCCGCCCCGGGTATGCTGCCGATGCCGCCCAATACGGCGGACGTGAATGCCTTCAGGCCGGGCAGGAAGCCCATGAAATAGTGTACCTGGCGAAAAACCAGCGCATACAGGACGCCTGCAGCTCCAGCCATCGAAGCGCCCAATGCGAAGGTGATCGAGATGGTCCGGTCAACGTCAATGCCCATCAAAGCAGCCACGTCCTTGTCTTCTGCGACCGCGCGGATGGCTTTGCCTGTCTTGGTTCGCATTACGAATAAATATAAACCGACGAGCATGACCACGGTTGCGATAATAACGACCAGTTGAGATGCCAGCAATTCCGTCCCGAGGAAGGGGATCTTCCCGGATAACGCTTCCACCTGGGGGAAAGGCTTGACTTCGGACCCGTATAGGCCGCGGAAGGTGTATTGCCAGAAAAATGACGCCCCGATGGCTGTGATCAACGGCACGAGACGGGGCGCTTTACGCAACGGACGGTAAGCCACGCGTTCTGTCAAGATGGCTACCCCAACGGAGGTGAGCATGGAAACGGCCATGATCAAGAGCAGGCTGATAATGGGCTGGCGGTCGAGATAGCCGGATGCGCTCAACGGCCCGGCAACGAAGATGGTTGCCGTCATCACGCCGGCCATGAAGAACTCGCCGTGGGCGAAGTTGATCATGAAAAGCACACCGTAAACCAGGGTGTAGCCGATGGCGATCAAAGCATACATGCTGCCCTGGGCAATGCCGAAAACGATGAAATCAATCCAGTTGCGGCCGGAATACGGATTATCCCTGAGTGTAGCGATTGACCCCCACACAACGACGACGATGATTGACACACGAATAAACCAGAGCACAAGGTCGAGGTAATTGATGTTTTGCAAGCGTCTTTGCATGGATTATCTCCACAAATTTGGATAATGGGCCCGGGTTTTTGGGCCCGAGCCCATTTTGTCGTGCATAACAGACGCAGCTTGGCTGCAGTTCGGTTACGGCCAGATGCGCTTGTATTCGCCGGTCTCGAGGATGGAAACCGAGATCTTCGGGTCGGCGCAGTCACCGTACTCGTTGCAGGTCAGGGTGCCGGTGATGCCCTGGTAGCCGGAAGTGGCGTAAAGGCAGGAGCGCAGGGCCGCGCGGCCAACCGACAACGATCCGTCGTCGCTGGTGACGCCGACCTGCTCGATGCAGTCGAAGATCATGTTGGTGGCGTCGAAGGCGTGGGCGTGGAAGACCGAGATCGGGTCAGAGCCGAACAGGGTGTTGTATTGTTCCTTGAAGGTGACGTAGGTGTCGCCCGAGAAGGACAGGTCGGGGCCGGAGAAGTACATGCCGTTGCCGGCTTCGCCGATGGCTTCTGCCGCAGCAGCCGAGAAGCAGCCGTCCGCAGCCGCGGTCACGGTGTTCTCGAGGCCGGTCACTTCTTTGGTCTGCTTGGCCAGGAAGGCGCATTCAGCAGTGAAGACCGGGAAGAACAGGAATTCCGGCGCGCCGCCTTCGGAGGCTGCCACAGCGGTCAACACGGGTTTCATATCGGTATCGCCCTTGCTCACAGCCGTGAACGCAACCACCTTGCCGCCCATGCTCTCGAAGGACTCGCGGAAAGCATTCGCCAGGCCTTCGGTATAGGGGTCGCCGTCGTGGATGGCAGCCGCGGTCTTGAGACCGAGGACTTCATAGGCGAACTTGGCCATGGCCGCGCCCTGGACTTTGTCGTTATGAGCGGTCCGCAGGTAGCCGGGATTCCAGGCCTGGGCGGGATCGGTCAGGGACGGGGCGGTGTTGGACGGGGAAACCATCGCGTAACCGGCCTCGGAAATGACCTTGGACATCGGGACGCCAGCGCCGGAGCAGCTGGTGCCAACTACGGCTACGATCGAAGGATCGGAGACGATCTTCTGACCGGCAGCCTGGCCGCCTTCTGCGTTACAGCCGTCGTCTTCAGCCTGGAGTTCGACCGAGTGACCGGCGACGTCACCCCGCATGGCAATGGCGATTTCAATGCCGTGCTGGGAGTCGAGACCGAGTTGGGCATCGGGGCCGGTGATGACCAGGGCAGAGGCAATGCGGATGGGGTCTTCGGGACCGTAGACCGCGCAGCCGAGTTCATCGGTGCATTCCGCAGGACCCGCAGGACCGCAGGCCGCAAGCACCATGCTGGCAACGACCAGCACCGATACGATAAAGAGCATTTTCTTCATGGAAATCTTCCTCCTCCTGAGAGATAGATAGGTTCCCGATTCATCGGGTTGTCTGAGAAACCAGCTGACCATGCTCGTCGAATGACCGGTCGCGCACCACCTCCTTTTGTATGAAGATTTTCTTGCAGGTATAAAACGATAACCCGTCGAGAAGTTGCCCGTTACTCGGCCGATTACGGAATAATTTCACTATTGGCAGGTACATCCTAATGGGAATTAGAGCGAGGGTCAAGTGGGTTTCTTCAATTATTTATGTTTTTTTTACTTCGCTTTCAGGCCGTACAGGAGTTGTTCCCGCACCCGCAAATCGGTATTGCGGATCTTCATTGCCAGGTCGGCGGCAAGGTTGTTCATCAGGCGGTAGCCCAACTGCGGGTAGGTCTCGCAGAGCATGATCAGCTTGTCGCGGGGAATGACCAACAGGCGGGTTGGGGATTTCCCGGCCTGGGCGCTGGCGGATCGCAATCCTTCATCCACCAGGGCGATCTCTCCAAAGGATTGGCCGCGGCGCATGGTCGCGATCACTTTGTGCGGTTCGTTGGCCACGTCCGGCCCGCCAACCAGGGACGGGTCTATCGAGATGTCAACTTCTCCGTCCATGATGACGTAGAGTTCCTTGCTGTCGCTGTTCTCCTTGAAAATCGTCTCTCCCGGTTGGTAAGTCACCTCTTTGCACAGGTTGGCGATCATTTCCAACTGGGTGGGGGTAAGCTGGTAAAAGATATCGCCTTGTTTCAAGAAATTGACCAGATTGCTCATCGAAGGCTCCCGAATGGTTTCACTTGAAAAAGTTTAGCATATTCGTGATTGCAAATCAACAGTGATTTTAAGGAAACTGCTGTTCCAGCCAGGTGAGGGGATTGACCTGGATGCCGTTCACCCAGACTTCCCAGTGCAGGTGTCCGCCGGTGACGCGCCCGGTCGCGCCGACGTAGCCGATCAACTGCCCCGATTCCACCTGCTCCCCGACCGAGACAAGGATTTCGGATTGGTGGTAATACCCGGTAAAAATGCCCCAGCCGTGGTCAATGATCGTCGCATTCCCGCGCACGGTGAGCGGCCCGGCGAAAACGACCATCCCCGGAGCCGCAGCCGTGATCGGCAGCCCGGT
Organism: Chloroflexota bacterium; assembly: GCA_049324115.1. Classification (GTDB taxonomy): domain Bacteria; phylum Chloroflexota; class Anaerolineae; order Anaerolineales; family Villigracilaceae; genus UBA5796. Next base: position 53,237 of record JBMOMN010000035.1, on the reverse strand, counting down.
CCCGCCGCAGAAATCCTGCCCGGAGTGGAAGGACAGCAGCCTGGTCTCTCCTTCCAGCGTTTTGTAGGTGCGGCGGTTCCCGAACCGGGAGGTGTAGCACTCAGGCTCCGGGAAGAGACTGGCCGGGCTGGTGAACAGGCCCTGCCAGTACCGTTCGGGCGTGACTTTCAAGGCGATCTCCAGCACCTGGGCAAACTCGGTATCCGACACTTCCACGTCAATGGTCGAAGCATCCATGATGTAGAGGTCGGGGTCGTCGGGGTAGAAACCGCTGGCGACCAGGACCATCTGTTCGAAGGATTGCTGGCTGCCGTCCTCGAGGGTGGCCGTCAGGGTCAGCGGGTACAGGCCGGGTTCCAGCATGGCGTGGACCCCCTGGAGGGCGACCTGTTTCCCGGCATCCAGCCCGAAGAACTGGAGCGGGTAATCCACCAGGGTTCCGGTCAGGCTCCGGGCTGAGGTTGCCACGATGATCTCGGTGGTCATCCCCTGCACCAACGGCAGCGGGGAGACCTCGATGCTCTGGAACGCCGGGGGCAGCCCGCTGGCCTGGGCATCGGACGTTTCGTTCCAGGTGTAAAGAATATCCTTCGGGAGGGTGCGGCCCGGCGCGCCGGTCTCGTTGACACCTGCCAGCGACCAGGGGTTGGCGTTCTGGCGGGCGGCCAGTTCCAGCATCGTCTCCCCGGACCCCAGGCTGACGCGCCCTTTCAGCGCGGCGCTCTCATCCGTGACCGGGACGACCAGGCTGACCCCGGCGTACAACTCGGTCGGGCTGACGATCCGGTTCAGGCGTTGCAGGATGTCCGTCGAGACCTGGTAGCGCCGGCTCAGGCTGCGGAAGGTCTCCCCGAGCGCGACCACCTCCGTGGTCAGCACGCCGGTGATGCCTTCCAGCCCCGGGATCACCAGTTGCTGGCCGACCGAGATGAAGTCCGGGTCAATATCCGGGTTGGCGGCGACCAGCTCATCGAAGGTGATGTTGAAGCGGTAGGCAATCTCCCAGAGCGTGTCGCCCTCCTGGATGATGTAGACCGGCCCGGCGGGAGGCGTGGCGGTCTGGGCCGAAACGGGCTGGAAGGCGGTGATGAAGACCAGGATGGCCGTCAGGGTCAGTGATAATTTACGCATTTTCCAATTCGATTTGATCGCCTGCTTCGAAGTCGCCCAGGCGTTCAGGCTGGGTTTCAAGGATGTATTTGGCCGGGCGGGCGGGGAAATACGCCGGCCGCCAGGCCTTTGCCAGGACCTTATCCACAACCTTCAACGAGGAGTCGAGCCAGATGATCGCCAGGTCGGTGAAGCAGAAGAGCATGTGGATGGACGCTTCCAGGCGGCTGTCATGCCGTTGGACCAGGAGCAGGCCCTCGTCCCGCGCGATCCGGCGGCGAAAGGTCAGGCCGCGAAGCTGGCAAAGGAACGAGCTACAGTAACGGGCCTCGAGCGCGTCAATCGTCCTGTTCAGGTTGGCAATTTTCACGTAACGGGGCATGGCAAATCACAAAACGGGGCGGTCGTCCGCCCCGCTGTTATTCTCCGGTTTGAGGTGTCAGGGTGTGTTCGTCAAGACTTTTTCGACGCTCTCGATCAATTCCTGGGGGCTGAATGGTTTTGCGATGTAATCTTCCACTTTGGCGATGTGCAGGCCCAGCACCTTGTCTATGCTTTGCGCTTTGGCTGTGACCACGATGACCGGGATGTCTTTGGTCGCGTCATCGGCTTTGAGTTGCTGGTATACTTCCCACCCATCCAGGTCGGGCATCATCAGGTCGAGCAACACGAGGTCGGGCAGTTCCCTGCGGACGATGTTCAGCCCGTCTTGCCCGCCCTGCGAGCCGGAGACCTCGAAACCGCGTCGGCTAAGGATCAGGCGGATCAGGTCCACCATTTCCGGCTCGTCTTCTATGCAAATAATGCGTTTGACTCTGCTACTCATTCACGAAGCCTTATAATCAAAGTGAATCAAGTTTACCATAATTTGACCTATGAAAATTGTCACCTGGAACGTCAATGGCCTGCGCGCCATCCTCAAAAAAGGGTTTCTGGACTGGGTCCGGGCCGAAACTCCCGACGCGCTCTGCCTGCAAGAGATCAAGGCTCGCCCCGAACAGATCGCTGAAGAAGATCGGATTGTGGACGGGTACGAGGCCTTGTGGAATCCGGCTGAACGTCCCGGCTACAGCGGGGTGGCCACCTGGCTGCGGCGGGCGGCGCGGGACGTGGAGTTTGGTCTGGCCGACCCGCGCTTCGATCCCGAGGGACGCGTCATCCGCACCCGCCACGACGGTTTTCTCCTGTACAACGTCTACTTCCCCAACGGGCAGCGCGGCCAGGAGCGCGTTGCTTACAAGCTGGATTTTTACGCCCGTTTGCTGGAGATTTGCGACAGGCTGCACGCCGCAGGCGAGAATATCGTCATCACCGGTGATTTCAATACCGCCCACATGCCGATTGACCTGCGCAACCCGAAGGAAAATGTGAACACTTCGGGATTTATGCCGGAGGAACGCGCCTGGGTGGACCACTTCCTCTCGCACGGTTTCGTGGACGCCTACCGTTACCTGTATCCCGAACGGGTCCAATACACCTGGTGGACCTACCGGGTCAACGCCCGCCAGCGGGATATCGGTTGGCGGCTGGATTATTATCTCGTTTCGGAGGCGCTCCTGCCCCGCGTGAAGGACGTCGTCATCCACACTGATGTGATGGGATCGGACCATTGCCCGGTATCTTTGTGGCTGGAATGACCCCTTCAGAATGCCTCGCGCCGGTCGCGGGAGCCTTTTCCCCGTCCGTTCATGGTTTTTTCATAAGAATATTATACAAATTATTTTACAAATCTATCTTCCGCGCGTATAGATTGGTATAATGCCATCGAATTTAGGAGGCATCAGTGAACCAACGCAACCAGTCATCTTACCTGGTATATATCTTACTGGTCATTGCCATCGTGGCGATGTTCATCATGGGTGTGAGACAGCAATCGAGCAGCCAGGACGTGCTAACGATCAACCAACTGGCCAGTGAGATACAGGCAGGTAAAGTTACGCGGGTCGTCGTCGAAAGCGATGACCGCGTTCTCGCAATTTATTCAGAGGGCGGCAGGGATGTGGAGCGAGTCTCCCAAAAAGAAACCGGGGCCACGCTCGTGGACCAGCTCCTGGCTCTGGGAGTCACCCCGGAGAACCTTGCTCCGGGCAAGTTGAAGATCGAGATCAAGCCGCCGAGTTCCTGGCTCGGAATAGCCACCATCGCCGGGTACGTTTTGCCCTTCCTGCTGTTAGGCGGGCTTTTCTGGTTCATCTTCCGCCAGGCGCAGGGGAGCAATAATGCGGCCATGTCCTTCGGCAAATCGAGGGCGCGCATGTTCAGCGGCGACCATCCCACCGTCACCTTCGAGGATGTAGCCGGGGTGGAAGAAGCCAAGGAAGAACTGGCCGAGGTGGTCGAGTTCCTGCGCGAACCGCAAAAGTTCATCCAGCTTGGGGCGCGCATCCCCAAAGGCGTGCTGCTGGTCGGCCCGCCAGGGACGGGTAAAACCCTGCTCGCCAAGGCTGTTTCCGGCGAGGCAGGCGTGCCGTTCTTCTCGATCTCAGGCTCCGAATTCGTTGAAATGTTCGTCGGTGTGGGTGCCAGCCGGGTGCGTGACCTGTTCGACCAGGCCAAGCGCCATTCGCCCTGCATCGTCTTCGTGGATGAAATTGATGCGGTCGGACGCCAGCGCGGCGCGGGACTGGGCGGTTCGCACGACGAACGCGAACAGACCCTGAACCAGATGTTGGTAGAAATGGACGGCTTCGATACCGACACCAACGTCATCCTGGTCGCAGCCACGAACCGGCCCGATGTCCTGGACCCGGCCCTGCTCCGTCCCGGACGCTTCGACCGCCGCGTCGTCCTCGACCGCCCGGACGTGAGAGGCCGCGAGGCCATCCTGAAAGTCCACGTCAAGGGTAAACCCCTCGAACCCAGCACCGACCTGGCTTCGCTGGCCCGCGGCACGCCCGGTTTTGTCGGCGCAGACCTGGAAAACCTGGTCAACGAAGCCGCCATCCTGGCCGCCCGCCGGAACAAGAAGGCTATCGGGCAGACCGAACTCGAAGAAGCGATCGAGCGGGTGGTGATGGGGCCGGAGCGCAAATCCCGCCTGATCAGCGACGAAGAGAAGCGGATCATCGCTTATCACGAAGCCGGCCACGCGGTCGTGGCGAACGCCATCCCCGAAGCCGACCCGGTCCAGAAAGTCACCATCGTCGGACGCGGGCAGGCCGGCGGCGTCACCTGGTTCCGCCCGGACGAAGACCGCATCTTGATGTCGCGCAAGAAGTTCCATGCGACCCTGGCTTATGCCCTGGGCGGGCGCGCCGCAGAAGAGGAAGTTTTCGATGACATTACTTCGGGCGCGTCGAACGACATCGAGCAAGTGACCCGCATGGCGCGCACCATGGTCACCCGGCTGGGAATGAGTCCTGAACTTGGCAACCGGGTTTACGGCCAAAAGGAGGAACTGATCTTCCTCGGGCGCGAGATCTCAGAGCAGCGGGATTATTCCGAAGCGATTGCCGAGCAGATTGACCAGGAAGTCCGCAAGATCGTGGACAGCGCCTACCAGCAGGCCAAGGCCATCCTGAAGAAATACCGCGCCGAACTGGACGCTGTGGCGTCGAAACTGCTCGAAGCTGAAACCATCACCCGCGAGGAGTTCGAGTCCATTTTCCCGCCGCCGGTGGCAAAACGCAGCGGCACTCCCCAGCCGGCGTAAGGCAAGCGCGCAGGCGCATAAGCGCGTAGACACGTAAACAACAAGGAAAGAGCCTCCAGGAAAAACCCGGAGGCTCTTTGTTTGCATCCTGTTGACTGACGCGAGACCGGCTTACATTCCTGCCGCTTCCTTGTGTTGTCGAACAAGCTCCCGCCGCAGGATCTTGCCGACGGTGGTCTTCGGAAGTTCGGTGCGGAATTCGTAGTGGGTGGGGACTTTGTAGGCCGCCAGTTTTTCCTTGCAGAAGGCTTTGAGTTCCTCCTCCGTGACGGTCTCGCCGGGTTTGAGCACGATCCAGGCTTTGACGGTTTCACCGCGGTACGGGTCGGGGATGCCCGCCACGCCGCATTCCAGCACCTTCGGGTGGGCGGCGATGACTTCCTCCACTTCACGCGGCCAGACCTGGAAGCCGCCCGGCTTGATCAGTTCTTTCTTGCGGTCAACGATGTAGAAGTAGCCGTCTTCATCCATCTGGGCGATGTCTCCGGTGAACAACCAGACCTTCCCGTCGCTCAACGCCCGCAGGGTGTTGGCGGTCTCGGTGGGCATGTTGTGATAGCCTCTCATCACCTGCGGGCCGTTGATGACCAGTTCCCCGATTTCCCCGACGGGAAGCTCGGTTTCGCCGTCGTCGAGGCTGATGATCTTGCAATCCACGTCCGGCAGCGGCAGGCCGATGGACCCGGTGCGGTTCTCTCCGAGCAGCGGGTTGCAGTGGGTGGCGGTCGGCGCTTCGGACAGGCCAAACCCCTCGAAGACCTTCCCGCCCGACAGGGCCTCGAATCTCTCTTTGGTCTCACGCAGCAGGGGAGCGGACCCGGAGATGCAGGCTTTGACGGATGACAGGTTGTATTTGCCGGCCTTTACATCCGGGTGGTTGTTGATGGCGTTGTACAGGGTGGGCACGCCGGGGAAGATCGTCGGCCGGAATTTGTTGATATTTTCCAGGACATCTTTCAGGTCCCGCGCGTTCGGGATCATGACCATGCTGGCCCCGGAAGCCATCGAAAAGGTCATGCCGGCCACCATCCCGTAAACGTGAAAGAGCGGGATCGCCATGAGGGTGATTTCATTGCCCTCGTTCAGGTTGGTCATCCAGCTTTTGATCATGAGGGTGTCGGCGACGACGTTGTAATGGGAGGCTACCGCGCCTTTCGATACGCCGGTCGTGCCGCCGGAATATTGGAACAGGGCGGTATCCTGGTGCGAAATTTCGAGCTTCGGGCGATCGGAAGGCCGGTATTTGGCGAGCAAATCCTTCATCCAGAATTCGTTCTCGCCCAACCCGCCTTCGATCCTGAACCCGCCCTTCTTTTCCTTGGCGAGCGTGAACAACAGGCTCAGGACGGGAGGCAGGGTTTCTTTCAGGTTGGTGACGATCAACTTCTTGATCTTGGTCTTGGGCTGGGCGGCCCTGATCGTTTTGTAGAAATTGGTCATCACGAACATGACTTCGATGCCTGCGTCGTTGGCCTGGTGCTCGATCTCCGCCGGGGTGTATAGCGGGTTGGTCGCCACGACCACGCCGCCCGCTTTCAGGATGCCGAAATACGCCATCACGAACTGCGGCGTATTGGGCATGAATATCCCCACCCGGTCGCCTTTCTTGACGCCCATATCCGCCAACGCGGCGGCCAGGCGGTCAGATTGGTCGTTCATTTCCTTGAAAGAAATCACCGCGCCTTTGAATACAGTGCAGGCGCGGTCGGGATATTTCTCGGCGGCTTGTTCAAGGAAATGGAACAGCGGCTTTTGCGGGTAGTCAATAGTGTAGGGGACCCCTTTGTCGTACCGCTGAAGCCAGGGCTTACTGGTCATGCTCTCCTCCTTTGCGAAAATTACTGGTTGGTATGATATTTGTAGTATACGGGTTCTAGGGGCAAAAGTCAATTAAGTTACGCGACTTCCCCGCATCCCGTTCAGGATACTCTCATCTTGCCCGGCTATAATTGACTTCATACTGGGAAAAGGGAGCGTCGGACGATGCGTATCGTGTGACGTGTTCGCCTGAGAATCGGGCAGGTTTTTACAGTTACCCAGGAGGTAAAATCCATGTCAACCATCCAATGGTTCAGGCAGCGCGCCTTTCTGAGCGGGCTGCTCATCCTTGCCTTGAGCCTGGCCCTGATGGGCAGTTCGCCCGCCAGGCCGTTCCCGGAAGTCATTCCCCTGCCGGACGGTTTCCAGCCGGAAGGCATCGCCACCGGTAAAGGAGCGACTTTCTTCGTCGGCTCCATCCCGACCGGGGCGATCTATCGGGGCAGCCTGGCGACAGGTGAAGGCGCGGTCCTCGTCCCCGGACAGGCCGGGCGGGCGGCGATCGGGTTGAAGTTCGACCGCCGCAGCAACCTGCTCTTCGTCGCCGGCGGACCTACCGGCGCGGCCTTCGTCTACGACGGCAAAACGGGGGCGGACGTAGCTTCGATCCAGCTTACGGCTTCGCCGACCACCTTCATCAACGATGTGGTCGTCACCCGCCAGGCGGTTTATTTCACCGATTCATTCCAGCCGGTCATTTACCGCGTACCGCTGGACAGGAAAGGCAGGCTGCCGGACCCGCCGGTGAGTGAGGAAATCCCTCTGGGAGGCGATTTCCAGTTCGTCCCCGGCGCTTTCAACGCCAACGGGATTGCGGCCACGCCCAACGGCAAGACGTTGATCATCGTCAACAGTTCGCTGGGCGCGCTGTATAAAGTGGACCCGGCCACAGGGGAGGCGATGCTGATTGACCTGGGAGGCGGTTCCGTCCCGAACGGGGACGGCATCCTGTTACACGGCAAGACCCTCTACGTGGTGCAGAATTTCCTGAACCAGATCGCGGTCGTGAAGTTGAATTTCAAATCTGCCCGCGGGACCGTCACGCGCACCCTCACCAGCCCATTCTTCCGCATCCCGACCACGGTGGCGCGTTTCGGCCCGTCCCTGTATGCGGTCAACGCCCGTTTCGATACGACTCCAACGCCCGAGACGGAGTACGAGGTCGTGAAAGTCTCCCGGCGCTGACCCCGGATAGAAGCGCATTGGCAGCCGCGACTTAAGTCGTTGCTGTGCTACTTGCATCAAAGCAGCCCCAGCGGTACCGCTGGGGCTGCTCAACTTGAGGACGCGGCTTCAGGCAGGATTCGAGCGATTCCGCATGAACTGGTAGAGCGGTTTCAGGCGGCCATACATTTTCCTGTAAACCCCGTGATACAACTCGTCGTAACGGGCGTGGGCTTTGGGATCGGGTTCGAAGGTGTCGCGGACGCGGGTCATTTCGCGGATGGCGGCCGGGAAATCGGGGTGGAGTCCCGCGCCGACGGCCGCGTCCATGGCCGCGCCCAGGCCGGAGGCCTCGTAGACGTGCGGGCGTGAAGCGGGCAGGCCGAAGATGTCGGCGGTCAGTTGCAGGGCGGCCTCGGATTGGCTGCCGCCGCCCGCCACGCGCAGCTCGGTGATGGGGATGCGGCTGCGTTTGGCGGTGCGCTCGGCGCCTTCGCGCATGGCGTAGGCCAGCCCTTCCAGGATGGCGCGGTAGAGATGGGCGCGGGTATGCACGTCGCTGAAGCCGATGACCGCGCCGCGCGCCTCCGGGCCGGGGAAGCGCAAGCCGGGGGACCAATAGGGCTGCAAGACCAGCCCGTCCGAGCCGGGCGGGACGGAGCGCACCAGTTCGTCGAACAGGGTTTCGGGTTCGACCCCGCGCTCGTCGGCGATCTTTTGCTCGCGCAGGCCAAACTGGTGCTTGAACCAGGTCACCATCCAGTAGCCGCGCGTGACCGAGATCTCGAAACTGTACCGTCCAGGCACGGCGGCGGGATAGGGCGGCAAGAGCGGGATGACTTCGATGTATTTTTTGTGGGTGGTGTTGAGCGTGACGGTCGTGCCGTAGCTCAGGCAGCCGACGTGCGGTTCGAGGCAGCCTGCGCCGAGCACTTCGGTGGCTTTGTCGGCCGCGGCCGCGATCAACGGGAGTCCCTGCGGCAGGCCGGTGGCGGAGGCAGCCTCAGCCGAGACCACGCCCAGGGGCGCGGCAGCCGGCACGAGGTCCGGCAAGAGGCGCTTTTCCATCGGGACGGCCTGCCACTTCCAGTCCCAGGATTTGGCCCAAGCCTGGGTTTTGTAGTCGAAGGGGACGTATCCGACCTGACTGGAAACGGAATCGACGAAGCGGCCGGTCAGCCGGTGGACGAGGAATCCTGAAAGGAAGAGGTACTTGTGCGTGGCGTCCCAGACCTCGGGCTGGTGGGTGCGGATCCAGTTGGCCTCGGCTTCGGCCTGGAGGTAGGCCACCGTGCCGGACGCGCCGGCGACAGCGAAGGCCGCGCCCCACAACCCGCCGACCGGTTTGAGGCCCCCGGTGCGGCGCTGGTCGAGCCAGATGATGGCCGGGCGGAGCGGCTGGCCGTTTTCGTCCACGTTGACGACGGTGCTGCGCTGGGTGGTCAGGGCGACGGCCGCGATGGAGGTTTTGTCCACGCCTTGCGCCCACAGCCCCCGGCAGGCCTCGCAGACGGCACGCCAGAAGACTTCGGGGTCCTGTTCGGCCAGGCCGGGCGCGGTGGAAAAATAAGGCTCGATGGGGACGCGCTGTTTGGCGAGCAGGTTGCCGCGCAGGTCGAAGAGCAGGGCGCGCACCGATTGGGTGCCGTTGTCTATGGCGAGCAGGTTTTCGGGCATGGTTGGCTCCTCGGAATTGAACCGCGAAGGGCGCTAAGTTCGCAAAGAAGACCTAATAGAACTTCGCGTGCTTCGTGTGCTTCGCGGTGATGATTTTCTGCTTTCGAGAATCAGGCTTTAGTTGAGTCCATAAGAATGAAGCCATAGATCCGCATATTCACCGGCTTCTTTTTCCCAGCGGAGGTCGTCCCAGCCGAGGGCGGGCTGGACAATGCCCCGGATGCGGGGAAGCAGGCCCAATCCGCCGCGCGGGGCGAGCAGACCGAGGCGGACGCGGCGCAGGAGCAGGTCGTCCAGGTGGACGACGCCCTCGGCGCAGGCCGCCTGGCGCAGTTCCGACCACAGGTAGGACGTATCCGGGATTATCTCATGGGTGCCATCTTCCAGGAAGGTTTGGGCCGATTGAGTCCCGTAGCGCGCCAGCAGGCGCAGTTGCTGGGCCGGGGGCAGTCCGGTTCCGATGAATAGGGATTCGCTTTCGGGCGGGAAAGGGGCCAGCACCGGCGTTTCGGGGTCGAAGGGGATCGCGCCGAGATACTTGCGGGCGGCCTTGAGCGCGTCGCGGGCCATGATGCGGAAGGTGGTCAGCTTGCCGCCGCTGACGGTCAAAAGGCCGTCCTCGTCCCAGATGGCGTGCTCGCGGGATTCCTTCGACGGGTCTGCTTTGCCGGTATCCACCACCGGGCGCAGGCCCGAATAGGTTGAGAGGACGTCCTCGAAGGTCAATTCCTGGCCGGGGAAGACGGCCTGCAACCCGGACATCAAATACTCCGCTTCCGCGGGGCTGATGGACGGGTCGGTTTGCAGGTCCGGGCCGTGGTCCACGTCGGTGGTGCCGAAGATGACCGCCCCCTCCCAGGGCAGGGCAAAGACCGGACGCCCATCGCGCGGGTGCAGGAAAGAAACCGAACGGGTCAGCGGCAGGCGGTTGAAGGGCAGCACCAGGTGGCTGCCGCGCAGGGGACGCAGGCGCGGCGTTTTTTGGATTTTTCCTCGCAGTTGGTCGGCCCAGGCTCCGGCGGCGTTGATGACCACCCTGGCGTTGACTTCGATCTCCCGCCCGCGCTCGCCGGAGGTATCCCGCAGGACGACGCCGCGCACCCGTCCGTTTTGCGAGCGCAGGAGCGAGGTCACGCGGGCGTAGTTGAGGGCCAGCCCGCCGTCCGTCACGGCGTCGCGCAGCAGCCGCAGCACCAGCCGGGCGTCGTCGGTGTTGGCGTCGAAGTAACGGTAGCCGCCCTTCAGCGACGGGGTGGTCAGCGGCGGGCAGAGTTCGCGCATGTCGTCGGCGTCATACGAGCGGTGCGTCCATTGCCGCGCCATCAGGTCGTACACCACCAGTCCCGCGCCGAAGACCCAGCCGGGCATCATGTCGCCTTCGAGACAGGCGTAAAGGAATCCGAGCCGGTTGACCAGGCCGCGCCCCTGTTTCAGCAGGTATTCGCGCTCGCTGACCGATTCGAGCGTGACCTTGAACTGGGCGTTCTTCAGGTAGCGCATCCCGCCATGCACCAGCTTGGACGAGCGGCTGGAGGTGCCCGAAGCGAAGTCGTCCGTTTCGACCAGCAGCGCCCGCAGTTTGGCATGGGCCGCCTGGCGCAAGATGCCCGCGCCGGTGATGCCGCCGCCGATGATGATCAAATCCCAGGGCTGATCGAGTTCGCCCCAAACCCTATCGCGCCAACCAGGTGTCCATTCCATAGCGTATGTCCTTTTCAACGCGAATTTCGCTAATAAGCAAATGTCGCGAATTCTCTTTCTTTTTCATATTAGCGGAATTCGCTCATTCGAGTAATTCGCGTTGAAGATTTTTTCATCCAAAAGCTTCCCGGGATTCATCATCCCGTCCGGGTCGAACGTGCGGCAGACGGCCCGGATGGCGTCCATGCCGAGGGCGCCTTTTTCGGCGGGCAGGTAAGGCGCGTGGTCCAGGCCGACGCCGTGCTGGTGCGAGATCGTCCCGCCGAAACTTTGCAGGGTCAGGCTAGCGGCGTGTTTCAGGTCCTGCCAGCGCGCCAGCAACTCGTCCGGGTCGGCGGTGCGGCGGAAAAGGAAGGTGGTGTACACGCTCGCCCCGTCCCGGTACACGTGCGACAGGTGCGTGAACGCCAGGACGCGCTCGTTATGCTTTTCCATCGCTTCCGCGATGGATTTCGGGATCGCGACCGACGCCTCGCCCACCCGCGACCAGGGCAGGGCGGTCTCCAGCGTGTCAACCGCCACGCCTTGCTCCCAGAGCGTGTTGCGCAGGTACGGGGCCAGGAAGCGGTTCTTCTGCCAGGTGTGCCCAGCCACCGTCCCGACGAACAACCCGCGGCTTTTGCGGCTCAGGCTGCTCACCTCCCGCCCGATCCGGCGCGCCTGCTCTGCCGTCCCGGTGGCGCCGAAGACCAGCAGGCAGCATTCATCGCCAAAACCGATGAAACTCAAGCCGCTCCGGGCGGCGTCCACCCATCTTTTGCCCGACAGGATTAAGGTCGTCTCGGTTTCGAGCGGATTGCTCAGGCGCAGCATCGAAACCGGGATTTCGTTCTGGATGATGTCCCGCACCGCGGCGTTTCCCTGCTCCCAGGTGGGGAAGAAAATCCCGTAGAAAGCCTCCGCCGGTTTCGATTGGTTCACCTGGGTGATCCTGCCCGTGCTGATCTTCATCGCCCGCATCATCGACGTCAGCCTAGGCACCATGCGGATCATCTTCACCTCCCGCGGCCTGCGGAAACTTGCCCCGCTGCTCGGCTTCATCGAAGTCTTCATCTGGATCATCGCCACCTCGCAATTGGTCAAACACGCCCAGAACGTGGCCGCCTACCTGGGTTACGCGGCCGGGTTTGCGGCCGGCAATTACGTGGGCATGTACCTCGAAAACCGGCTGGCGATCGGCACGGTCACGCTGCGGGCCATCATCCGCCGCGACCCGGCCGAACTGATCCAACGCCTGCACGACTCCGGCTTCGGCATCACCACCGTGGACGGCCAGGGCAGCACCGGCGAAGTCAAGATCGTCTACAGCACCATCAAACGCCGTGACCTGCCCGCCGTCATGGCCATCTTCCACGAAACCCTGCCCGGCGCGTTCCTGTCCATCGAAGAGGTCCGCTCGACCGAACAGGGGGTCTTTCCCACCGCGACCAGGAACCTGGTCAATAATTTCACCAAGAAAAAGTAATCCATGCCCCTGCTGCTGCTCATCCGTCACGGCGAAAATGATTACGTGAAAGCGACCAAAATGGCCGGACGCCTGCCCGGAGTCCACCTGAACGAGCGCGGACTCGAGCAGGCGCAAGCGTTGGCCGGGAACCTCGGCCGGGTCCCGTTGAATGCGATCTATTCCAGCCCCCTGGAGCGCGCCGCCGAAACCGCCGCACCCCTGGCCGAAATCCGCCGACTGGAGGTCCAACAGCTCCCCGACCTGCTGGACACCGACATCGGCAAATGGCAGGGGCGCTCCTGGGTGGCCCTGAGCAAACTCAAAGCCTGGAAAATGGTCCAGGGAGCGCCCTCCCGCTTCACCTTCCCGGAGGGCGAATCCTTCGTCCAGTGCCAGACGCGCATCGTCACCGCCCTCGACCGGATCGCCGCGGCCCACAAGCCCAAACACGTCGTCGCGATCGTCTTCCACGCCGACCCGATCAAGCTGGCCGTAGCCCACTACCTCGGCCTGCCGCTGGACAACTTCCAAAGGCTGGCGGTGGATACCGGCTCGGTGACGGCGCTATATTTGTCCGAAATGGGGGCGAGATTGCTATGGCTCAACCGCAAACCCCCGTTCGATTTCCCCCTGCCGAAGAAAAAGAAAAGCAGGAACAAGGCCTGAGCCTGTCCTCGCTTTTCCCAGGGTTTGAAAACGCGTCAATTGCTTAAGGCACGTAGTATTCGATAATCAGTTGTGGTCTTAGCGCGCTGGAAGCATTGCCGCTGTAAAGACTGAGGTAGTTTGCAACCGCGTTGTTGTCATCCAGCTTGAATCGCAGACGGATTTGGGTTACTCCCCCGGCAGAAGCCAGTTTATTGATATAGGCTTTTGCCGCAGTCAGGTTGATCGAATACCAGCCAGTGACCAGGGCAGGCTTGAAAGGTCCAAACGATTTGTAGCCAGAAGAAGCCCTGGCGTTGAAATCGCCGGTTTGCAGCACAATTGAAGTACCCAGGAAGCCTCTGCGGACATCCGCCATCAAACCTTGGAAGGATGTCACCGGATTACCGCCGCCAATGACTCCCTGCCGCCTGATTTTGAGAGTGACCTTGCTGATCGCGGCATTGTCCGGCAGGCCCTTGGTCGAGAAAGTCAGGATGGAGCGATACTGCCTGCGGACCTTGTCGTCACCCAGTCGGAATGTCGTAGCATACCGATTGAGAGAGCCGCCGTTGTTGGATAATTCACTTGATTCGAGCACCCAGCCATCATACGAAGCCTGAGAGCGCAAAGTGGACACCTTCTTCGGCAAATCAAACTCGTATGCGCCGATATCACAATGGGATTCCTTTGGACGCTTGACCCCGCGCTGGTCGAGCGGAGCGCAAACCGTGTCATCACCCGCATTGATCGCCGGGCTGCCCACTTTGAGAGCCAACGTTTTGGTTTGTCCCCCGTTGTTCGCTAATTGTCCCAGGTTTGGGTCAGCAATGACTTTGGGGGTGCCGCAGGCGTCATTTCCGCTGGCGTTATTTTCGATCAAGTTGTTTTTAGCTTCCAACAGATCGCCGTTATCGTTGCAATCGGGACCTATCAGACTATTCGCCAGGATCGTATTCGATAAATTCAGTTTACCCGTATTATCGATACCCGCACCTACGGTTGCGCTATTCGCCGAGAACGTGCTGTTCAACACCGTCAGATTGCCGAGAACACCGCCGTTGTATACTCCGCCGCCTGAGTAAGTGGCACTATTACCCGTAAATGTGCTGTTGGAAATAGACAAGTTTCCGCTATGGTTCCAGATGGCACCACCCTGGGGATTGGAACTGTTGTTGGTGAAGGTGCTGCCAGAAATCAAAAGGTTGCCTTGATTTGCAATCGCGCCACCCCCGTAGGCAGCGTTATTGGAAAAAGTGCTGTCAAAAATCCTCGCCGAACTGCCGTTCCAGATCCCGCCGCCCTGGTTTGCTGCCTCGTTTTGCGAAAAAACGCTGTCCATGACGACAAGTTCTCCAAGCAAGTTGTAAATCCCGCCTCCTTGCGTACCGGAATTCCCATTGGTGATTTCGAGGTGATTGATGGTAAACCCGACAGCATCATTGATGGTGAACACACTTACATTGTTGCCGCCGCTGATCTTCAACCGTGAAACCATTGTAAAACCATCGATGATCAGGGGTTTGTCAATGGCAATGGGAGAAAAGAGAGAAATCGTTTGACCGGCTAGTGCTGAGGAGAAAATGATAATGTCACCGGGCGATGCATCCAATATCACCTGGCGCAAAGAGTTTGGACCGCTGTCATCCGTACTCCAAACTTCCCGGAAACGAATTTCCACCGCGCCAATATCACAAGTGGAACTGACCGACAGACGATTTATGCCACGTTGATCGGTGGTTTCGCAACTGGCATTATCGCCTGCATCATATACCGGGGTGCCAACCAACGGGATCATAGTCCAAGTGGGGCCACCGTTGTCGGTCAATGGCCCCAGGTTCGGATCAATGTTTAATGCGGGAGCACCGCACTCATATCCACCACCGGCATTGGTTTCGATCAGGTTATTGATATTGGTCGCGACTGTTCCCAGGGAATTCACGCAATCATCCCCGGATAAACTGTTCGCCAAAATGGTGTTCTTGAGATGCAACGTGGCGGTGTCATTCAGTATTGCGCCGCCAGAGGTAACCGCGCTATTGTCCGAAAAAGTGCTGTTCGCTACGGTTAAAACCCCGCCATCCCGATTATGTATGCCACCGCCTATTGATGTAACGGAATTAGCGTAAAAGGTACTGTTTGAAACCAGAGCAGTCCCTGCATTCGAAATTGACCCACCAGCATTTGCGCGATTGTTTTCGAAGGTGCTGCCTGAAACTATCAGTGAGCCTCCGGCATAATTGTAGATCGCGCCTCCCTGGCTGGCTGTATTTTTTGAAAAGGTGCTGTCGGTAATCGTCAAGGTGCCATCATTAGCGATGCTTCCAGCGTTGCCTACAGCCGTGTTATTCGAGAAAGTACTGTTGATGATCGTCAATGTGCCACTGTTCGTGATTGCCCCTCCGCTACCTGTAAAATTTCCATGAACAAACTCGAGCGCATCGAGGGTAATGGTTTGGCCAGCATTAACCAGGAGAATACCAGTTGTATCGCCACCGCTGAGCTGGATAGGCGCATCCAGGTCCGAAGCGTCAATGGTTAAAATACTAACATAGATAATAAGCACTGAATTGAGCAGGATGGTTTGCCCGGAAAGGGATGGGTCAAAGGTGATGGTATCGCCAGGCGCGACACTAACGATCGTCTGGCGCAGGGAACCGGGACCGCTGTCATTGGTATTGGTGACAATTAGGGTTGCTGCCGCCGCGGATCGGACGGGCAGTCCAGCGAAAAGCAGAACAATCAGGGTTAATGTAGACAGGAATCTATGGGTATTCTTCATGATGTCGCCTCTCCTTTTTCACTGTTTGTCTGCCCCCATCTCTTTGACAATCTTCATCGTCTCCACGCTGACGCGGGTGATGCGCATGAGCAGGTCTATGACCTGTTCCTTGTAATCGGCGAAGCGGTAGATGTTGAATTTCTCGGCGATGGTCGGGTCTTTGGGCTTCTTCTCCTTGTAACGTTCGAGGACCCACTCGATGACAGAATAGGTGCCAAGACGATACTCCCAAGCCTCCGCAGGGACGCCGCGCAGCGTGGTTGCGGTATCCACTTCGATTTCGCCGGAGTCTTTGCGGGCCATCAAACGCGGTTGAATGTTGGCACGTTCAACGTTTAAACGTTCCAACTCGAACGGCTCGACGGTTTCATAATTCAGGTGCAGGGACATCAACTGCTGACCCCAATTGGCCCACTTCCAGAAATCGTCATAGAACGGGATTCTTGGGAACTCCCGCTTCAGGTTGATCTCGTATTTCTCCCGGTAAGCGGGGTGGTGCAGGACGGCGTAGACGTAGTGGAAGATGTCGAGTTTAGTCAAGGATGAAGGATGAGAGATGAAAGCTGAATGTTTACTTCTCCCTTCATCTTTCATCTTTCTGCTTTCATATTTTTTCTTGAACTGCCCCAGCGCCCAATCGGTGATATTCTCGACCCGCCCGCCGTCTTCAGCATAGCGGTAGATGGGAAGGCATTGAGTTCCAGCAGCAGCACCTGCTAAGTGCAAATCTGGAATTTGGTTGCTACCAAGTGTCATAAAAGGCTTAGAAGAACCTGGATCAGTAAAACCTATTACAAGATTTTCACCCAAGAATATTTCTGGCTGGCGGTATTGCATTTCATTCAGATTTGAACCAAAGTACAAAAATCGTTTTACAAAGGGGCGATATAAACCGGAAACAATGAGAGCTTCATCATAGGTATAGCGAATGCCTCTTGCTAAATCTTGTTTGACAGCTCTTGTCCACTTGATGCTTTTATCAAGGTTATCCATATCCAGAGCTATATTATTACGCTCGCTTCGCTCAACTTCTTGATTGTAGGTATCGATTAGGTAATGCACCTTCTGATTAAGCGAGTTTCGGTCATCATCATAAACCCAATCATCACGGTTAGTAACAACACCCAAAGAAAATAGATTGAAAATAGATTTAGGCTCCTTTACCTGCTCACCTGACTTACTGTTCTTTAGCGCGACAGGCATTAGCTCTTCCCAATCATTGTCGGTGATGTTGAGCCAGTTATGCTTTTTATCTGGGTGAATACCTTCGAAGCGGATGTCGGGGAAGTTTTCGGAACGGAGAAAAGCCAGTTTATCGGTAGCCGTTTCAAATTCCGGGCGACGGGCGTAGAAAATCTGAGCAGGCATTTTGCCTTTTTTATCGGATTTCACCATGAAAGCAATTGCAACGCCAATTTGAATTCCAAAAACATTGTGAGTAGTACCAGATAACTGCCGGTTTTTTCTTACATCTCCGCCCAAATCTAAAATGTAAATATGACTGAATTCATTTGCAACAACCTTGCGAAATCCATCGAAACCCCGCGAGTCAAGATAGGAATTATTGGTTATGAAAGCCACAATGCCGTTCTTATCCAGGCGATCACTTGCCCAGCGGTAAAAACGGGCATACATATCATAAAGCTTGGTTTTTTGGGCTGTGCTCTGCTTGATGTAAGTATCTTTGATGCGCTGGTCGATCCCAGGATATTCCCGGTTCTTGTTGTTCTCGTTTTCGTTCAACTGGTTGGCATTGTAGGGCGGGTTGCCGATGACGACCGAAATCTTGCGGGTATTCTGGCGGGTGATGCGTTCGGCGTTCTCGTCCATGAGGGCGAAGAAGTTCATCTGCTGGCCGCTGTTGGCGGTGAAACCCAGATTGTCGAGCGTATCCACAAAGCAGATATTCTCGAACTCCAGGTACTGGCCGGTCTTCTGCTTGTAGGTGTATTCGATGTTCAGGTTGGCGATGTAATAAGGCAGGATGGCGACTTCGTTGCAGTGGATCTCGTGCTCATACTTGTAGCGCAACTGGGCCGCCGGCAGGTACTCGATCAGCTCAGTAATGAAAGTACCGGTGCCCGTGGCAGGGTCCAGGATCTCGACGCCTTGATCGCCGAGGCCTTTGCCGAAGTGCTGCCAGCACAGGTGGTCGGCGCTCTCGATCATGAAGCGGACGATCTCATTGGGCGTGTAAATGATGCCCAGCCGGTCGGCGGCCTTGGGGTTGTAAGCCCGGTAGAAGTTCTCGTAGAGCGCCTTGAGAAACTTCTGCTTCTCGGTATGGTCGTAGATCTGGGCCGCACGAGCATTGATCGTCTCGTAGTACGGCGCAATCCGCCCGTGAACGGCCCGCCAGCCGGATTGCTTGAAGAGCGGAGCCGACACTTCCTCCAGCTTGCGGGCGATGTTGTTCTCGCGGTGGAAGGCCGGTTCGTCGAAGACGGTCATGAAGATATCTTCGGTGAGGACATGCTGGATGATCATCTCGCGCACGTCGGCCATCTCGACCTTGGGATTGATGGCCTTGCGGCACAGCTCCAGGAATTCATCCTGGGATTGTTTGAAGGCTTCGTTCTTGCCGACCTGCTCCTGGATGATATGGCGGAGCTCCTCGACCAAGGCGGGCACATCCTGGTTGAACTTTTGGATGGCTTCCCGGAAGCTGGTGACTTCCTTCGGTTCGTACCCGACGAAGAGCCTGAGCAGCACGTCCAGGGCTTTGGCGTCGCTGAAAGCGGCCAACCCGACCCGCTCCCCGGACTGGTAGAGGATGGCCGTCTGGGTATCTTCGAAGAGGATGTTGCTGGACGGATAGCCTTTGGCGAATTTCTTGACGATCTCTTCTTCGATATCGTCGGCTTCGTCCTTGCTCTCCCAGAAACCCCAGTCCTGGCGGAGGGCGTCCTTGAGGGTGCCATCGGGCACGACCCGCTTGCCGGCAGGGGTACGGACTTCCACTTCGGGGACCAGGACCAGGTTCTTGCTCGAAGCGTAGCTCTCCAGCAAATTGATGAAGGCCCGCCTGAGCGAGCTTTCATTGCGCGAACCGCCGTAGCGGATCAGCTTTTCGACTTCCGAGTAGTATTTCTGGATGAGTTGGATGGACATGGGCAAATCCCGCATGGATCGAAGGATGGATACCCCAAGTATACAGTAAAAAAACCTTCGTCATGTCATTGCGAGCGCACTTTGCGAAGCATCGGCTGCATTACGGTTTTGTTAGGGCAGTCTCTGTGCTTAACCCGAAAGCGGCTGTCAATAACAGACAGCCGCTTTCGATTCGAGCGAAGTCTTTATTCCGGGTTCATGCCGGTATACAGCCCGACGATGTTGCCGGTCTGGTCCTTGAACATGCCGAACCAGCCGGTGTTGGGGATTTCGGTCTTGGGCATGGCGATTTCGCCGCCGAGTTCGACGGCGCGCTGCAAATCGGCCTCGATGTCGTCGCTGTTGACGTAGAAGAGCACATCCCCGACCGCGGTGTTCTCACTCAATGGCGTAAAGCCGCCGCCGGGACCCTCGTGGGCGTCGAACATGGTGTAATCCATTTCTTCATCGCGGACGATGTGCCACCCGAAGAGCTTCTCGTAAAATGCGGCGGATTCCTTCGCCTCGCGGGTGGGGATTTCGATATGGACGATATTCCGTTTGGTCATGACAATCTCCTTCTGGTAAATTGGGCAGGTTTAATCTCAATTATAGAACATATTTTCTGGTTATTCAAGCGCCAGATGTGCCGTCTCCCGCTGAAACGCAGGTAAATGTGGAGTGTTGAGACCGGCGTCATTCCCCGAACGGCGCGGCGATGCGCTCTCGACGACGGGCGGTTTCTTCGAGCGGGAGTTTCATCTCGACCAGGACGCCGGGCGCGTCCGGGCGGTTGCGCAGGCGCAGATCCCCGCCGGACTTCCAGACCAGGGTCGCCACCATCGGGAATCCCAGCCCGATGCCGGGCAGTTCGCCGCTGAAATCCTTCTCGCCCTGGACGTAGGGCAGCCAGGCCCATTTCTGCTGCTCCACCGACAGGTTGACCCCATCGTCCATGACCCGCACCAGGACGTGTCCGGCATCCGCCCTGTCGACCGAGATCTCGACCCGGGGCGCGTGAGCGGGATGGAATTTGCGGGCGTTTTCGAGCAGTTCGAAGAAAATCATCTCGACCGCGTCGTGCGTCAGGGCAACGGTGGCAGGTTCCAGGTCCCGCGGGAGCGACAGGGAGACCTGACCCAGGCCGAGCAACCGACTGACGGAGACCACCATGTCCGGCAGGGCATCCAGTCTCAGCGGGTCTCCCAGCGTGAGCGAGAGAGGCGCGTCTATATAACTCAGGATCGAGCGGATTTCGTTCGCCAGCCGGTCGGCGCCTTCGATGGCCGAGCGGGCAAAGTCCTTCACCTGGTCGGGCGAGAGCATATCCAGGCGGTTCTTGATCACGTTCAGGTTGGTGTACATGATGGCCATAGGGGTGCGCAGCTTGTGGGAGACGACCGTGTGGAATCGGCGCATGTCCTGGTAAATGGACATGCGCTCGGTAACTTCCCGCAGCCGGACGATGCGGTGGTAATCGGTGTGGACGGGCATGTCGAGGGCCTCGACCACCACCCAGGAGGCCCGCGCCGTGGGGCTTTCAGGCTGGACCAGGAACAGGGGTTCCGGGTCGGTGGGCCAATCGCGCCAGACTTCTTCCGGCTCCGGGACGTAGAGGCGCTCCACGACTTTGACGAACGGCAGGCCCAGGCTGTCTTCGGGGAGGTTGAGCAACTGCCCGGCGAAATCGTTGGCGTACTGGATGCCCCCGGCCCGGTCGAGCAGCAGGTAGCCTTCGTCGGCGTGCTGGACCATCCACGAGAAACGTTTCAGGTCCGAGAGCATCAGGCGGTGGGTGCTCAGGCGGGTCAGGGTGCGCAGCCGGGCGAGCAATTCGAGGCCATCGAAGGGTTTGTCGAGGAAATCGTCGGCTCCCGCGCCGAGACCGGCGGCGCGCGCGTCCCGTTCCTCCCGGCTCACGATCATGACGATGGGGATGCCCGCCAGCAGACGGTTGGCGCGCAGCCGGCGGCAGACCTCGGTCGCGGCCAGGTTCGGGCCGAAATCCAGGAGGATGACCGCCGGAAGCAGCGCCTCGGCCCGGGCCAGCCCGTCGCCCGTGTCGGAGGCGAAGGCCAGCTCGAAGCCTGTCCCGGCCAGGAGGCCGCTGAGTTCAGCTTTCAAGGCCGAGTCGGCTGAAATGCACAGGATCAAGGGGAGGGAGGAGTCGGAAGCATCGAGCATGACCCAATGATAGATGATTCCGGCCTTGATAACTATTGCAGTTTGGTAATTTCACCAAGCCATAAATTATCAGGAGTGCAGGCTTTAGCCTGCAATTCTACCGGCCAAAGCGGACTGAAGTCCGCACTCCTGGCCAGGTTTGCTGAAATTATTCACTCGTATTTCAACGCGGTCACGGGGACCATGGTCGCCGCCCGCAGGGCCGGGTACAGCCCGGACAGCAGCCCGATGAAAGTGGCGAAGACCAGCGCAAACAACAGCAGCCAAAGCGGCGTGCTGGCCGCCACGCTGGGCGGCAGCCCGCCCTGTTCGGCCGCTTGCCCGGCCAGGTAGACCAGTGCGACCACGTTGATGATCTGGCCCGCCAGCCAGCCGGAGAAAATTCCTCCCAGGCCGCCGACGAAGCCGATCCCGGCGGCTTCGCCCAGGAAGATGAGCAGCACGTCCCGGTTTGTTGCGCCGATAGCCTTCATCAACCCGATCTCACGCGTGCGTTCGAGGATGGCCATGGCCATGGTGTTGGCGATCCCGATGGCCGCCACCAGCAGGGCAATCGCTCCCACCCCGCCGAAGATGACCTGCATGGCGACGTAAAACCCGTTGATGCCCTCGACGAAAGACTGGGCGGTAAAGGCCTGGTAGCCCATGCCCGTGATCGTCTCGGTAATTTCGAGCACCCGCTCCACGTCACCAGCTTTGACGACCACGCCCTGATAGCCGTCCCTGGCCCGGTTGATGCGCCGTCCCATGGCCCATTCGTTGTAAACGGTCATGTCATCCAGGCGCATGTAGATTGACCAGTCGGACTCGGAGCGGTTTTCTTCGAGGATGCCGGCCACCCGCAACAGGTAGGTCTTGCGGATCTCGTTGCCTTCCGCGTCCCATTTCATCAGCACCAGCTTGACCTGCTGGCCCATCAGGTCGGGCGGCGGAGGCGGCTCCTGGCCGGGACGGTAATGCGGGTCGTAGAAGTTCATCGGGACCATCGGGCCGATCACGACGGTCCCTTTTTCGAGGGCGGTAGTGCCCTGGCTGGCGACCAGTCCCAGCGAGCCGAGGTCGTCGAGACCGACGCCGATCATCCCGATCCCGGCTTCCAGGCGGTTGAACTGGAGCATCCCGGAGGCCATCAGGTAATCCCGCGGGATGACCGATTCCACGCCGGGGATGGCGGCGAAATCTTTCAGCGACTGGTTGGTGATCACGGTCTGGATCTGGGCCGGTTCCTTGCCCCCGCCGCCCCCGCCTCCACCCATGACGACCGGCATTTCGCCGTAATTGGGCGAGACCTGGATCAGGCTCAGGTCGCCGATGCCATACAACTGTTCGTTGGCGCTCTGCTGCAAGCCGATCGCCAGCGAGACCAGGATGACCACCGCGGCCGTTCCGATCACCACGCCGACAGCCGTCAGCGCCACCCGGCCCTTGCGGCGGTTCAGGTTACTGAAGATCAGGCGGAACAGGTCGAACAACTTCATTTTGCTATCCCTTGCCGCCGGGGATGATGACCGGCGGTTCGGTTTCGGGGACGGTCTCGCCGGGGACAGGTTCGACCGAGGGCGCGGCGCTGTCCAGCCCCAGCAGGCCGAGGACGAAGCGCCAGAGCTTCTGCCAGAAGGTTTCCGGCTCGGACGGAACGCCGTCAACCGGGATCTCGCCGCCCTCCGGCGGGAAGGGTTCGACCGGCATGTCCATCACGTCCACGCTCAGGTGTTTGGTGATGCTGCGGGGCTGGTTGAAATCGTCGGTGTAATCCACGGTGACGGTCAGTTCCAGCGTGCCGGGCGCTTCGGGGAACACGGTAGGGTCGAGGGTGAAGAACCCGCCCGGTTCGAGGATCCCGACCAGGGTCTGGGCGTTTTCGAGGGACGCGCCCTCAGCTTCGACCCGCATGTTGCCCAGGATGGCGGACTTGCGTCCGATGTTGACGATTTGCAGCGGCAGCGAGCCGGGCTGCCCGGCCATCAACGGGTCGGGCGGGCGGTAGAAGCTGACGTCCACGTTCGGCAGGCTGTAAACGAGCAGGGTGATCACCTGGTCGTCGTTGAAGGTCGCCCCGTCCTCGTCCAGGTAGGCGAACGAGATCTTGAGCGGGTATGCGCCGGGATTGGTCGAGACGTTCACCACCAGGCTGGCGTTGACGTTCGAGGTCGAACCGGCGGGCAGGTCGCCCAGCGACTGGACGTTCGATGACCCGATCGGCGCAAAGTTGGTGAATTCGCCGCTCCCGCCCGAAATGCCGCCGCCGGGAGAAGGCGTGCCCTCGCCCGCCGAGCCGCCCGTGGCGCTGCCCCCGCCCAGGATCATCACGATCTGGCGCGCATCCGACAGGCCGACGTTGGTGAAGCCGAGGCTAAGGGTGAACTGCGACCCCGGCTGGAGCAGTTCCTGGCCGGTTTTGTAAGACGAGATCACCAGTTGCGGGCGCTGTTCGAGCGCGCTCGGCGTGGGCGTTTCAGTGTAATAAGGCGGGGGTTCGAGCGATAACACCAGGGTGAACTTTTCCGAGAAGGCTGCGCCGCTTTCGTCGGAATAGGTCAGGGTCATGTCGGTGGAGACCATGCTCTTGCCCCACAGGCCGTAAGCGACGGTCATCGGCTGGTCGAAGGTGGCCTTGTTGCCAGCGGCCACGTCCCCGACGGCCACCAACCCGCCGGTCGTGCGCGGGATCAGGTCGCCGATCCCGAAAGTTGCCTGGACGTTGCGGGCCGTCTTCTGCCCGGCGTTCTTGATGGTGACGACGATACTCATTTCCTCGCCGAAATGGACCGTTCCCACCGTCCCTTTGTAGCCGGTGACGACCAGCAGCGGGCGTTCCGCCGGCTGGGGATCGGAGACGGTCAACCCGTTGGCCAGCGAGGCCGACCCGCCGCCCGGATTGGTGACGGTGACGGTGTAGATGCCCGCCGGGACGCCGGCCGGGACCACGGCGGTCAGCGCCCGCTTGCTGACGAAGGCCGTGCTCAGGTCTCCGTAACCGTTGAGGGAGACGACCGCCCCGGAGACGAACTGGGTCCCCTCGACCTGGATCGTGGTCGCCGCGTCGTTGGTGATCTGTCCGGGCGTGACTGTGACCAGGCTGATCGCCAGCGCCGAAGACGGCACCAGCGCAGCCAGCAAGACCAGGGCCAGGGCAATCAGGCGGGAGAGCTTGTGTTGGACTTGAGACATGGTTATTCTCCGAATAATCGAAACGGGATCAATCGTCGGCGGCGGGGACTTCGGAAAGCAGGATCGCCCGCTGGTAATCGGCTTCGCTGACCACTTTCCCGTCCAGGAGGTAAACGACGTGGGTGGCGTAGCGCAACATGCGCGGGTCGTGCGTGACCACGATCACCGTCCGCCCGCTCTTGTGCAATTCAGCCAGGACGTGGGCGATGTTGTTGCCGCTGGCCGTGTCCAGGTTGCCGGTCGGTTCGTCGGCCAGGATCAACTGCGGATCGTTGACCAGGGCACGGGCAATCGCCACCCGCTGCTGCTGGCCGCCCGACATCTCGGTCGGTTTGTGGCGGGAGCGGTCGCCCAGCCCCACCCGTTCGAGCAGTGCGTGGGCGCGCTCCGAGCGCTCCCGCCGCGAGACGCGGGCGAACTGCATCGGGAAGATGACGTTGTCCAGGGCCGACATGGACGGGATCAGGTTGAAGGATTGGAAGATGAAACCCACCGCCTGGCGGCGGAACCCGGCCAGTTGGTTCTCGTCCATGGCCTCCAGGTCTTGCCCGGCGACTTTCACCCCGCCCGAGGTCGGACGGTCGAGGCCGCCGACCAGGTAAAGCAGGGTGCTCTTGCCCGAACCGGACGGCCCCATCACCACCGTGAAGGCGTTGGCCGGGATGTCCAGGTCCACGCCGTCGAGGGCGCGGACGGTGACGCCCCCCATCTGGTAATGTTTTTTGAGCGCGGACAGGTTGACGGTTGATCCCATATATTAGAAGTAAAAAGGACGTGAGATCATCATCCCGCCCAGCAGCCCGCCGGCGTAGGTGAAAGCCGCCTGGACGGCCAGCACGAGCAGGATCACGATCAGGGCCACGACGGCGGCCTTTGGGCCGGATACGGCCTCGGTCCGTTTCGACCCGGCGATGAGCAGGATCACGTGCCAGACCAGGAAAATGTCGGTCAGGGCCAGCAGTCCCGAAAGGAAGAGCGATCCGCCTCCGTCGGTCGTGTTCACAAAGCCGGACAACCCGGCGCTGGCGATCGGATGCCTGACGATCATCAGATAGATGACCCGCAGGATCTCGCGCAGGCTGAAAGGCACCCCGGCCCAGGCGACCACGTTCAGGGAAGTCAGGGTCGTCCCGCGCCCGCCGGAGAGGGTGAAGGCCAGGTGCAGCAGGGAACTGACGATCAGCCAGCCCAGCCAGATGGCGGCAAGCCCGATCACGGCCGGCAGCACGTAGACGAACACCGGACTCGACGTGGCCTGGGCGGCCTGCATGTATTGTTCCTGCATTTCGGGGGTGTAATAGATCCAGTCTGGCGGCAGCGGGATCTCCCCCATCATGGCGGCCCGGGCTTGCAGCCATCCGCTGACGGCGACCCGCGCCAGGGTGACGACGGTGAGCAGCAGCAGCGGCGTGAGCCAGAGCCGGCCGCTCTCTGAAGCGACCCAGTCGAACACCAGACCGGGTTTGGTCAAGACTTGCAAGAGGCGGTTGAACGAAAAACGCCAGGGTGTCTCGGAATTGGATGTGGTCATTTCTCCTCAACGTTTCTGGATAAGCGACAGCCGGATTCTATCACGGGAGGGCGGGGCGGCGCGAAAAACCTCCTGGTTTGCCTGCGCGCTTCGGTCAGCGGTCGAAACCTTTCATCCATCCACCCATCCGTTCATCCACCCATCCGTTCATCCACCCAGCCTGAAAAGAGGGCCTGTTCGGAATTGCGTTCTTTTTGTCACAAAACAGGATGAACGTACCAAAGAATTAACGACTAATGCAACTTATCAGGATTGGAGATAGAAGCCATAATTAGGGTGGACGCATAGTGAGGCCTTATGACCAACAAAAAAATCACCTATAAACCGATCGCCCCGGAAATCGAAAAACTCGTCCGGCATCACGGGGGGACGAGTGAAGCCACGTTGGAAGTGCTCAAAGACCTGGACGCCGCAAACCGGCTCACGCCCGCCGCCATCACCGACACGGCCCGGGCTTTGCATATCCCTGCCCACAAAGTCTACGGCATGGCAACCTTCTATTCCATGCTGTCTCTGGAGGAACGCAAGAACATCCTGCGGGTGTGCGATGGGCCGGTGTGCTGGCTGAAACGGGCCAGCGAGCCATCCCCGGTGAGCAGCGCCCTGTCAGCCGTCGGGGATAGTTGGACCGTCGAACGCACCTCCTGCCTGGGATTGTGCGACCGCGCCCCGGCGGTGCTGGTCAACGACGAGCAGGCCGGACCCGTCACCGGCGAGGACGCCCCGAAGCTCTGCGGCGGCTGGCGCGGGGTCTCGACGGACTACTCGCAGCCGCGCCCCGGTGAAGTGCGGGTGATGATGTCCAATGCCGACAAGATCAACCCCGATTCGATTGATTCGGCGCTGGAATATGGCGCGTACAACGGACTGAAGTCCGCGCTCCAGATGAAACCGGAAGCAGTGCTCGACCTGGTCGAGGCTTCCGGCTTGCAGGGACGCGGTGGGGCGGGATTCCCGGTCGGGCGCAAGTGGCGTTTCGTAGCCGGGGCCAAAGGTTCGCCCAAGTACATGATCTGCAACGCCGACGAATCCGAGCCGCTGATCTTCAAGGACCGCGTCCTGATTGACGCCAACCCGCACCAGTTACTCGAAGGGATCGCCATCGGCGGCTACGCCTGCGGCGCTACGGAAGCCTGGATCTACATCCGCGGCGAGTACGAATACCAGGCCCGCCGCCTGGAACAGGCCATCCGGCAGGCCGAAGCGATGGGTTATCTCGGCCCGAACATCCTCGGAACCGGCTTCTCGTTCAAAGTTCACGTCCATCGCGGCGCGGGGGCCTACATCTGCGGCGAGGAGACCGCCCTGATCGAATCGCTCGAAGGCAAACGCGGCGAGCCGCGCCTGCGTCCGCCTTACCCGCCGAGCTACGGCTTCCGCGGCCAACCGACTGCGGTCAACAACGTCGAGTCATTTGCGGCGGTGCCGCACATCCTCAAGAACGGCGCGGACTGGTGGAAATCGCTCTCGGACTATGCCACCCCCGGCACGAAATTGTACATGGTGCTCGGCCACGTCAGGAACCCCGGCCTGTTCGAAGCGCCCTTCGGCCTGAGCCTGCGCCAGATCATCGAGGAATTCGGCGGCGGGATGCAGGACGGCTCGACTTTCCAGTTTGCCCTGTGCGGCGGGGCCGCGGGGACGATCGTAAACGGGGACATGCTCGACGTCCCGCTCGATTACGCTTCCTCCCAAAAGGGGATTTCGCTCGGGGCCGGCGCGTTCCTGGTCTGCGACCAGACGGTTTCCCCGGTCGCCTTCCTGCGCGAGCTGCTGCACTTCTTCGCCGCCGAATCCTGCGGCAAGTGTACCCCCTGTCGGGCCGGCGCCTGGCGCTCGGCGGAGATCCTGACCCGCATGGCGATCGGGATGGGCCAGCCTGGTGACGTGGCCGAACTGAAGGCGCTCTCGGAAAACATGCTGCTGGCTTCCTTCTGCGGCCTGGGACAATCCGTGCCGATCCCGATGAATTCGGCGATGAAGAATTTCGATGCCGCATTCGAGAAAGCGGAGAACAGGTGAACCATGGCGATAAACCTTACCCTCAACGGAACGAAAATCGAAGCCCAACCAGGGCAGACCATTCTGGAAGTCGCCCGCGAGGCCAACGTCCGCATCCCGACCCTGTGCTACCACAAGGACCTCTCGCCGACCGGCAACTGCCGCATGTGCGTGGTGGAGGTCAAAGGCTCGCGCTTCCTGCAAGCCGCCTGCGTAACCCAGGTTTGGGAGGGCATGGAAATCGAGACTGAAAGCCCGAAAGCCGTGGCCTCCCGCAAACTCTCGCTTGGCCTGATGCTGGCCAACCACCCGCAAGATTGCCTGACCTGCGATGTCGGCGGCGAGTGCGAGTTGCAGGACCTGGCTTACGATTACCAGGTGAATGCGCCCGCCTGGGGAACCAGGGGCACGCGTTACCAGGTGGATAGCGATCCCAATCCCTTCGTGCGGGTGGATTTCAACAAATGTATCCTGTGCCGCCGCTGCGTAGCGGCCTGCGCCGAGGTCCAGGTGCGGGACGTGTGGGGCGTCGCCAAACGCGGCTTCGAGGAGATCATCGTCGCCGGGGCCGGGACGACCATGCTCGAAGCCCGCTGCGAATCCTGCGGCCAATGTGTGGCCTATTGCCCGACCGGGGCGCTCTCCAACAAATTGAGCTACGGCCAGGGCAGCGCCCGCGCCCGCCAGGTGGCCAAAGTCACTACGACCTGCTCCTATTGCGGCGTCGGCTGCCAGTTCGACCTGCTGGTCAAGCACGGAAAAGTCATCGGCGTGGCCTCCAGCCCGGAGGCTCCGGTCAACGGGATGGCGCTGTGCGTCAAAGGACGTTACGGCTACGATTACATCCACCACCCCGACCGGCTGAAGCAGCCGCGCGTCCGCCGGTACCTGCTCGAGCGCAAGCCCAAACGTCTCAAAGGCAACGCCTGGGACTGGATCGAAACCGACTGGGAGACCGCCCTCGATATCACCGCCCAAAAGCTCACCACAACACGCAACACCTACGGGGCAGACAGCATCGGTATCCTCACCTCAGCCAAATGCCTGAACGAAGAAAACTACCTGATGAACAAACTGGCGCG
This sequence comes from Chloroflexota bacterium, assembly GCA_049324115.1. Lineage (GTDB taxonomy): Bacteria > Chloroflexota > Anaerolineae > Anaerolineales > Villigracilaceae > UBA5796. The sequence goes on along the minus strand of JBMOMN010000035.1, from coordinate 24,182 downwards.
GCAGGTCATAGGGACCAACAACATTGACCACTGCGCCCGTCTCTGACACTCCAGCACGGTGGCCGGTCTGGCCGCCTCCTTCGGTTCGGGCGCCATGTCCAACAGCATGGACGACGTCTCCCAACAAGCGGAAGCCTTCTTCGTCATCGGCTCCAATACCACCGAGCAGCACCCGGTCTTCGGGACGATGCTGCGGAGGGCGGTGCGTTTCCGCGGCGCAAAGCTGATCGTCGCCGATCCCCGCCGGATTGACCTATGCGACTTTGCCACGCTCCACCTGCGGCACAAGCCCGGCACCGACATCGCCCTGCTCAACGGCCTGATGTTCATCCTCCTCGACCAGGGCCGGGAGGACAAGGATTTCATTGCCGGGCGCACCGAGGGCTTCGACGAGTTCAAGGCCACGATCATGGAATACCCGCCCGCCCTGGTCTCCACGATTACCGGCGTGCCGGTCAGCCAGCTTTACGAGGCGGCCGGGATCATGGCCGCCAGCAAGCCGATGGCCGTCATCTGGGCGATGGGCATCACCCAGCACATCACCGGCGTGCGCAACGTGATTGACCTGGCCAACCTGCAAATGCTGCTCGGCAACATGGGCGTGCCCGGCGGCGGCGTCAACCCGCTCCGGGGACAGAACAACGTCCAGGGAGCCTGCGATATGGGCGGCCTGCCGAACGTGTTCCCGGCCTACCAGCCGGTCACTTCGCCCGAAGCCATCGAGAAATTCTCCAAAGCCTGGGGGCTTAAGACAAAAGATGAAATCGGAAAGATGAAAGATGAATTCATCTCTCATCTTTCATCTTTCATCCTTTCCGATAAAGTAGGCATGACCGTCACCGAAATGATGCCCGGCATCCTCGAAGGCAAGACCCACGCCCTTTACGTCCTCGGCGAAGACCCGGTCATGTCGGATCCCGACACGCACCACATCCGCGAATGTCTCGAACAGGTGGATTTCCTCGTCCTGCAGGAGATCTTCCCCTCCGAAACCGCAGCGTATGCCGACGTCCTGCTCCCCGGCGTTTCCTTCGCCGAAAAAACCGGGACATTTACCAACACCGAACGGCGGGTGCAGATGGTCCGCCAGGCGGTCGAGCCGCCCGGGGACGCCAGGCCTGACTGGTGGATCACCGCTGAAATCGCCAGGCGCATCCTGGCCGGGACCCCCGACCTGCTTCCGTTAAACGGGCCGTTCGCCGGCTGGGACTACCCCGACACCTCCGCCATCATGGACGAGATCAACGCCCTCGCGCCATCCTACGGCGGCATCACCCACGCCCGGCTCGAGGCCGGTGAGCGCCTGCAATGGCCCTGCCCGACTTCGGAACACCACGGCACGCCGGTGCTGCACACCGGCAAGTTCACCCGCGGCTTGGGCAAATTCCATCCGATTGACCACATCCCGCCCGCCGAGGAACCCAGCGACGACTACCCGATGGTCATGTCCACCGGACGGGTGCTGTACCACTGGCACGGCGGACAGATGACCCGCCGCGCCAGGGGCCTGATGCAGGTTTATGGTGAAGCCTTGATCGAAGTGAACCCCGAGGATGCCGCCAGGATGGGCATTAATGGCAGGAACGTGGTGCGTGTTTCATCGCGGCGGGGCAGCATCGAGGCCCAAGCCTGGGTCACAGACCGGGTCCCGCCCGGCATGGTCTACGCCAACTTCCACTTCCCCGACGCCTCGGCCAACGAGTTGACCCAGGCCGCGCTCGACCCCGTGTCGAAAATCCCCGAATACAAAGTCACCGCCGTGAAGGTGGAACTGGCAAATTAGCCTCAGGCAAATTCCCGCCAGACAAGTCATGCAGCGGCTAAACGTTTAGCTGCTGCATGACCCTTAAATCACCCTAATGGACCATCTATTTAATACCCAGCGGTAATGATTATTTAGATACTTTTAGGGGGATTTTTGGTACAATGCTGTATAATAAATAATTCACACTATTTTGAGCTTTTTAGGCATATTGCCATGAAAGACATTCGCCGCCAACTTTTGATCCTCGCTTTATACCTGATCCTCACCTTCAATCTCGAGAGATTGGACCTCAACGGCCAGACCATCATCAACTTCAGGCCATATTTCTACGCGTTGGTCATCGCGGGGATATTGTCCATGCTCGTTTTCCCCGTCCTGCAAAGGACATCCATCTACGTCCTGCTTGCTTTATGGGGGACAGCCTACACCACCCTCTGGCTGATCTACGCCCGCGAGAACGGCCTGACCCATAACCTGCAAATCGTCATCATTCAATTCATCTTCCTCGAAGCCTCGATCTGGATGACCCACGAGCTCACCAACAAGATCAACCAGACCGAGGGCACCCTCAATTCGCTGATCACGAACATCTTTCCCAATCGGGTCATGGATATGGCCAGCGCCTCCAAATGGATTGACAACGAGATGACTCGCAGCCGCCGCCATAACCACCCATTATCCGTGCTCATCATCAATCCCGAACACAAACAAACCAATGAAATGCACCCGATTTTCGAAGACCTGCAGCAGGAAATTTTGCAGCATTTCGCCATCGCCCGGGCAGGCCAGATTCTGAGCGAATCGATCCGCCAGACCGACCTGATCATCCGGGACGAGAAGAATCAGTTCATTGTCATCATGCCAGACACCGACGCCATGCGATCGAAAGTCACTGCGGCCCGCATCCAGGATAAATTTTCCGATAAGTTTGGGACTGCGATGAGCTGGGGCGCAGCCTCGTTCCCGGATGAAGCCCTCACCTTCGAGGACCTGCTCTTGCGGGCGCAGACCAATTTGTTCTCGCAACTGGGCATACAGCTCCCGGTCCGGCAATCCGTGCCCAGCCAATCTGACACTCACGACCGTCGTCTATGAATCCCACTATTGCAATGACTCCTCACTGGATCCTGCACTTCGACCCTCACAAACGCTTGTTGACGGGAAAAGCATACCTGCTTACAAAACGCGCTTTCGACCTTTTCGTCGTATGCGTGGCGGCCATCGGTTGGCTGCCCTTATTTTTATTATTGGCCTTGCTCATTAAAGTAACCTCGCCCGGAGCGCCCGCCATCTTTTCGCAATACCGGACCGGTAAAGGCGGCCACCGGTTCAAGATGTTCAAATTCCGAACGATGGTCCCGAACGCGGAAGAACTGAAGGCCAAATACGCCCACCTGAACGAACTCCAATGGCCCGATTTCAAGATCACTAACGACCCGCGCGTGACTCCGATCGGGCGCTTCCTCCGCAAGACAAGCCTGGATGAGTTACCGCAGTTGATCAATGTCCTGATCGGCGACATGAGCCTGGTCGGCCCCCGCCCGACTTCCTTTGGGGCCGAAACCTATTCGCTCTGGCACACTGAAAGGCTCGACGTGCGCCCCGGGATCACCGGCTTGTGGCAAATCGTTGGCCGCGCCCAGCTCGAATTCGACGAACGCCTCCGCCTGGACATCGCCTACATCGAACGGGCCAGCATCTGGCTGGACATCAACATCCTTTATCGGACCGTAGCGGCTGTTTTCCAACAACGGGGCGCGCATTAAACTCTGGAAACCGGTCTGTATCATTGCCTGATCATTGCCGGGCTGCGAACATTTCAAAATCCCTGATCTTTATTTAATAAAAGAAAGGCATAAACCTCATGGAAATTCGACTTTACCTACAAATGCTCAGAAGGGGCTGGTGGATCATCCTGCTGGTTGCGCTGATAGCCATGTCGGTATCTTTGGGCATTTCATACCTGGCTGTCCCCAAATACCAGGCCACGGCCCGCTTTATCGTCACCCCCGGCATTTCCATCACCGAGGGCAGGGATGTCATCAACAGCCTCGACACGCTGGACCGCCGCTCCGTGGTTGCCACGTATGCCGAAGTCATGAACAGCGAACGCATCCTCCTCAATTCGGCCCGGTTCCTGAACATCAATGCCACCCAATTGGTAGATGATTACACCTTCCAGGCGGTCGTTTTGCCGGATGCCAACGTCCTCGAGTTGACCGTCTCCGGGCCAAGCCCCCAGGTCACCGCGGAACTTGCGAATACGATCGGGAACCAGACGATCCTGTTCACCAGCGGCTTGAACATGTCTTACGACATCAACATCCTCGACTCGGCCACCGTGCCCATCCTCCCGTTCAGCCCGCAGCCCACCCGTGACGCCAGCATTGCCCTCGTGCTGGGCGCCATCCTGGGGGCCGCGCTGGCCATCGTCAGCGAACAGGTCCGCATCCCTCTCGAAACCTACCGCCAGCGCCTGCGGATTGACAGCACTACCGGCGTCTACAACGGTCGTTTCTTCAAGCAGGTCCTCGAAGACGAGTTGACCAAGGACCCCGACGGCGTCCTCTCGATCGGGATCATCGAATTGAGCGGACTCCAGGACTTGAAGGAAACCCTGCCCCCGTCTGGCCTGCAATATCTCCTCAAGAAAGTCACCGGTATCCTGCGGAAGGAATTGCGCGGCAATGACATCATCGGGCGCTGGAACGAAGTCAGCTTTGTGATATTGCTCCCCACCACTCCCGGCACGGCCGCCAAACGCACCCTCGACCGCATCTACCTGGCCCTCTCGGAAAGCGTCACTTTGAGCGCGTTCGACGCGACCATTGACCTGGAACCCCTCATCGGCGGGGCGCTGTACAGCAGCAGTATCTCGGCCCAGGAACTGATCGAAAAGGCCGAGAGTTCGGTGGAACAGGCCCGCATCAGCGGCGACAGCCCGGTGCGCTTATGGGAGATGAACAATCCCTTCTGGGTCCAAAAAGAAGCCTGACCGTCGAACGCTTGCCGGCGAACTGGACAAAAGGTAACCCGTCTTCACGGCGGGTTACTCGAATTATTCGAATGTGTGACTTATGATCGAATCCTATTCCGCACTCCCTGAAACCGGGCAAAAACCCGTCAAATTCTGGAGCTGGATATTCCCGCTGGTCTTGCTCGCGGTCCTGCTCGGCATGGGCGTAGCCTTGACCGTGAACGCGGTCGGGGTACTGGCGTTGATCGCCATCGTCGGGCTTTTGCTGGTGCTCGGCACGCTCACCAACCCCGACCTGGGACTGATGATGTTCATCCTGGTGATCTACATCAATCTGTCCTCGGTATTAATTACCAATTACGGGCTGCCGTCCATCGCAAAACCGCTGGTCGTGCTCATGGGCCTGCTGATCGTCATCCGAGGCGCGCTCTTCCGGGATGAATACCATGGGTGGATTTTGCCCGCCATCCTGCTGGGGCTTTACAGTTTCATCGGCTCGGCCACACTCATTTACGCCTCGGATTTTAGCCTGGCCTTGGCCACCCTGACCGATTACCTCAAGGATGCGGTCATCGCCATTATCATCATCATGCTCATCCAGCGGCCAAGCTCACTCCGCCGCGCCGTCTGGGCCTTGCTGTTGACCGGCCTGTTCATGGGTACGCTGTCGGTCTTCCAGCAATTGACCGGGACTTTCGGGAACGACTACTTCGGATTTGCCAGGGTGAACAGCAGTTCGACCACCGGGACCCGCCTGGCGGGCCCGATCGGGGACCCGAACTTTTACGCCCAGATCATGGTCCTGCTCATCCCCCTCACCATTGACCGGGTCTGGAACGAAAGGAAGCTCTTCCTGAAAGCCCTGGCAGGTTGGGCATTTTTCGTGATCACCCTGACGGTGATCTTTACGTATTCCCGCGGCGCGTTCCTCGCGCTGGTCGCGGCCCTCGTCTTTATGGCGATCAAAAGGCCGCCGCGCTTGCCCACCGCCTTGCTCGGCCTGGCTGCCGCCTTGCTCATTTTCCAATTCGTGCCGGTCAACTACCGGGACAGGATCACGACCCTCTTCGATTTCCTGCCGTGGAGCCAATCCAACGGGTTTGTGGACCAATCCATCCAGGGGCGGACGAGCGAGAACATCGTGGCCTGGAACATGTTCCTCGACAACCCGATCCTGGGCGTAGGGCTTGGCAACTACAACGCCTACTACGAGGAATACTCGCGCAAGCTGGGGATTGACCCGCGCCGTGAAGGCCGCTCTGCCCACAACCTCTACCTTGAGATCGCGGCCGAGCGCGGCATCCTCGGCCTGCTCCTGTTCGGGAGCATCGTCGCACTGACGCTTGCCCAAACTTTCAAAGCCGAAAAACTTTTCAAGGAACTGGGCAACAAATCCCAGGCAGACCTCTCGGCGCTGCTCGGGATCTCCATTTTGACCTACCTGATCACGGCCATCTTCCTCCACGACGCTTTCCCGCGCTTCTTCTGGGTGATCGTTGGCCTTGCCTGGTCTGCGCCGCAATGCGCCCAATATTCCCTCAAAATAGCCCGATCGAAACCGGCAAAGACATGACCCTTCCGACCCCATCCACTTCCCGAAACTTATCGAAGGAGGCAGTGCGCGGCACTTTTTGGACGTACCTGTCCTTCGCGGCCGGGAAGCTGTTGAACTTTGCCACCACGCTCATCCTGGCGCGCCTGCTGGTCCCTGAAGAGTTCGGCGTGGTGGCCTATTGCACGATTGCCATTCAATACGTGGACATCCTGAACGCTGCGGGGATAGACAGCGCGCTCATCTCGCGCCGCGACAAGGTCGAAGAAGCCGCCAACTCGGCCTTCATCGCCAACATTATCCTGGGCGTCGTTTCCTTCGGGACGGTCTGGGTCGCCGCCCCGGGGATCGCGGCCTTCTTCAAAGAGCCGCAAGTGACCGGCCTGCTGCGGCTGCTGGCCCTGGCCCTGCCCATCAGCGGCCTTGGCCTGGTCCCAGGCGCGATGATCCTCCGGGACCTGAAATTCCGCACCAAACTGGTCCCGGACGTGGCCCGCAGCTTTTCCAAAGGGACGATATCCATCGCCCTGGCGCTGTCGGGATACGGGGCCTGGAGCCTGATCTGGGGCCAGCTCGCCGGCGAACTGACCGCCGCGGTCCTGTTCTGGGTCCTGGCCGGCTGGCGGCCCACCTGGAAGTTCGACCGGGAGGCCACCCGGGATGTGGCGACCTTCGGCGGCCACATCATCCTGGTCGAAATCGCCGGGCAGTTGCGCAACAACGTGGATTACATCATCGTCGGGCGCATCCTGGGCAAGGGCATGCTGGGCATCTATGCCCTGGCGTACCGCATCCCTGAGCTGGCAATCCGCAGCTTCGACCGGGTGGTGGGCGGGGTCTCCTTCCCGCTGCTGGCCCAGGTGCAATCCGAACGGGAAACCCTGAAAGCCACCTATCTCGGCTACATCCGGTACACCTCCCTGTTCACCTTCTCGATCGGGGCGGGGATTGCCATCATTGCGTCATCATTCGTCCATACGTTCCTTTCCAGCGAATGGCAGGAGACAGCCGTACCAATGGCGCTGATCGCCATCGCCCTGGCGATCATGTCCGTGGGTCACATCCCCGGCATATTCTACAAAGCCATTGGGAGGCCGGATATCCTGAACCGCCTGTCCATGATCAAGATCCCGGTCATCGTTGCCATCCTGTGGGTCGCCACCCGCTGGGGGATCGTCGGCGTCGCCGCCGGGCAGATCATCTTTGCGGTGTTCGCCATGATCTTCGACAGCATCGTCGTCTGCCACATCATCCATTTCGACTTGAGCGAAACGGTGAAGGCCCTGGTCCCGGCCACCGTCTGCGCCGGTTCCATGGCGTTGGTCACGACCCTGGCCAAGGTCCTGTTCCAGTTGGACGGCCTGTCCGGCTTCATCGTGATCCTGCTCGTCGGTGGGCTTTCCTTTACGGTGGCCCTGAGACTGGTGGACCGCAAGTTGACCGACAAGGTGATGCTCACCTTGAAGCGCAAGTTAGTGCCGGTGAAAACCGTATGAAAGTAGCTCACCTGATTGATGCCCTGGGCTGGGGCGGGGCGCAAACCCTGCTGCTCACCTTCGCCAAGACCGCCCCCCACTTCGATGTCGAGACGGTGGTCATCGGGGTCAAACCCGACGACACCCACAGCCCCCTGCCGGATATGCTGGAAAAGGCCGGCGCGCGGGTGGTCGTGTTCCCCTTCGCCAAACTATACGACCCCCGGGCCGTGCCGACCATTGCGGAATTCCTGAAAAAGGAACACGTTGACGTCCTCCAGAGCCACCTTTCGCACGCCAACATTTACGGCTGCATGGCCGGCAGGATCGCCAACATCCCGAGGCTCGCGACCCTGCACAACACCAGGGCGCGCTCCAACGGGCGCACCGGCGTGCGCCGGTCGGTCGAGTATTTCTGCCTGCGCAACGGCGCGAGCCGGGTGATCGCCGTGGGCCAGAACGTAGCCTCCGCTTATTCCAACCTGATCGAACAGGAGCGGATTGACATCATCCCCAACGCGGTCACTCCCGGCGTCAGGATCACCCCCGAGGAGCGCCTCGCCATCCGGGCCGAACTGGTCGCCGATCCCGGACGCCCGCTGATGATCGCCGTCGGCAGGTTGACCGGCCAGAAAGGCTACCGGGACATGCTGGCCGCCTTTGCCAGGGTGGTCCAGGCCCGTGCGGAGTCTGCGCTGGTCATCGTCGGTACGGGCGAACTCGAATCCGAACTCAAGGCGCAGGCGGCCAGCCTGGGTCTCGAAAAGCGCGTCTTCTTCCAGGGTTCCCGCTCCGACGTGCCGCGTTTGCTGGCGGCCAGCGATATCTTCCTCAACTCGTCGCACTGGGAAGGGCTTTCGATTGCCATGCTCGAAGGCATGGAGGCCGGGCTTCCGGTGGTGGCGACCCGGGTCGGGGACGCCGAAAAACTGCTCTCGGACGGCGGCGGGCTGCTCGTCGAGGAACGCAACGCGGAGGCCTTCGCCGACGCCATCCTCCAATTGCTCGAAAATCCCGAACAACGCCTGGCCATGGGCCAATCCGCCCGCAAATTCGTGGACGAAAACTACTCGGCGCGGGCCTGGTTCGAAAAGCTGCTGACCAGCTACGCCCGGGCCCGGGAGCGCCTGTCATGAAGGGCGTGATGATGCTGGTCAATTATTTCCCGCCCCTGCCCACCGGCGGCGCGGAAAGGCAGGCCGAACGCCTGGCGGCCTACATGGCCGCCCAGAACGTTTCGACCGGGGTGCTCACCCGCCGGATCGGGGACCTGCCGAAGCGCGAGCGGCGGGACGGGTTCGAGGTTTACCGCCTGCCGCAGCTCGGCCCCGGCAAGATGAAAACCTTCACCTTCACGCTGGCGGCCATCCAGGCCCTGCTCAAGCGCCAACAAAGCTACGACATTTTGCACGCCCACCTGGCTTTTTCGCCCGCCATCGCCGCCGCCCTGACCGGGAAACTCCTGGGCAAGCGGGTCATCGTCAAGTTCGGCAACAGTGCCGCCTACGGCGACGTGCAGCGCTCGCGCCGCTCCTGGCGTGGCCGGCTGCGGATGGCGATCCTGCGCCGCTGGGCCGACATTATCGTCACCCTCGACCCGGAGATGGAAACCGAGGCGATTGCCGACGGCTTCGCCCGCGAACGGGTGCTGCGCATGGACAACGGCATAGACGCGGCGGAGTTCGTGCCCTGCTTCGACAAATCCGCTGCCAGGCAGGCCCTCGGCCTCGAAAACCGGACGACCATCCTGTACACCGGACGCCTGGCCGAACAAAAGGCCCTGCCCGTGCTGCTGCTGGCCCTGCGCCAGACCCTGGACTCCTGCCCCGACCTGCAACTGGTGCTGCTCGGCCACGGCGAAGAAAAGCCCAGGCTCGCAGCCCAGGCCGAAGCCCTCGGCCTCGGCCCGCACGTCATCTTCCGCGACCCGGTCGCCGACGTGCGCCCTTACCTCGACGCGGCTGACATCTTCGTCCTGCCCTCGCTGGCGGAAGGCATCTCCAACAGCCTGCTCGAAGCCATGTCGGCCGGGCTGGCCTGCATTGCCTCCAGGGTCGGCGGCTCGCCGGTCGTGCTCGAGGACGGTCGCGCCGGGCTGGTGGTCGAACCCGGCAGCGCCGGCGAACTGGCCGAAGCCCTGGTCCGGCTCGCCTCCAGCCCGGAGGAGCGCGCCCGGCTGGGCATCCAGGCCCGGCAGCGCATCCAGAGCCGTTACGATTTCAAGGTCGTCGGGCGGCAGTACCACGCCCTGTACGAACACCTTTTGGAGAAAGCATGAGTCCCGCAGTGCGCGTGATGCAGATCATTGACGGTTTGAACTTCGGCGGGGCCGAGGTCTTGCTGCGCGACCTGACGCGCGGGCTGCTGGCCCGCGGCTACAAAGTCACCGCCCGTTACAGCACGCCGGGACCGATCGCCGAGGAGATCGGCCACATGGGCGTGCCGGTCAAGCGGCTGCCGCGCCTGGGCCGGGTGGACCCGTTCCTGCTCCTGCGCATGTGGCGCGAAATCCGCCGCGAGCGCCCGGACGTGGTCCACACCCACCTGTTCAAGAGCGATTTCCACGGGCGGCTGGCGGCCCGGCTGGCCGGCGTACCGGTCATCGTTTCGACCCTCCACAATTGTCACAACTGGGCCAGGAACCCCGTCCTGGGCCGTACTTACGGGCTGACCGCCCGTTTCGCCGACGAGATCATCGCCGTCTCGGACGAAGTCCGCGACCACGCCGTCCGTTACGCCCACCTGGACGAAAAGAAAGTGACCACCATCCCCAACGCCATCCCCGTCGAGCGGTTCGAGGACGCCAGGACCCTCGGCCCGGGCATCCGCAAGGAACTCGGCATCCCGATGGAAGCGACGGTCCTGGGGATCGTGGCCCGCCTGACCGAGCAAAAGGACCACGCCAACTTCCTGCGGGCGGCGGCGATCATCGCCGAAGCAGCGCCCGGGACCCGGTTCCTGGTCGCTGGTGAAGGGCCTTTGCGGGCCTCCCTGGCCGACCTGGCCGCCTCGCTCGAACTGGCGGAGGTGGTCACTTTTACGGGGGCGCGCAAGGATATCCCCGCCATTTACGGGGCGATGGACGTGCTGGTCTTTTCCTCCCGCTGGGAGGGCCTGCCGGTGGCCCTGCTGGAAGGGATGGCCTCCGGGCTGCCGGTGATCGCCACCCGCGTCGGAGGCATCCCGGAGGTCCTGGAACACGGCGTGGGCGGGATCATCGTCCCACCCTCCGACCCGGCCGCCCTGGCGGTGGCCTGCCTGAAGTTGATCCGCAACCCCGTGCTGGGCCAGCAAATGGGCGCGGCCGGGCTTGCCCACGTGAAAGCCCATTACAGCATAGACGCCATGGTGGAAGCCACCTCCCGGCTGTACCAGTCCCTGCTGCGGAAGGCGAAGGTCGCATGATGGCCGGGCTGCGCGTCCTGCAAGTCTCCAAATCCACCGGCGGCGTGGGCCAGTACCTGCGCTGGCTGGTGCATGGCCTGGACAAGGAGCGCTTCGAGGTCACCGCGGTTTGCCTGTCGGAAGGCGGCGAGAAGCTGGCGGACGAACTCTCCCGGGTGGACGGCGTGCGCGCCCTCAGCCTGGAAATGGAGCGTTACAGGATCAACCCGTTGACGGATGCCAGAGTCTGGTGGAAGCTGCGCCGCCTGATCCGGCAGGGAGGCTTCGACCTGATCCATGCCCACACCTCCAAACCGGGATTCCTGGCCCGAACGGCGGCCATCGGCAGCGGCGTCCCGGCCATCTACCGCCCGGCCGGGTTCGCCTTCCATAACGGGACTTCGCGCTGGAGGGCATGGCTCTTCGCCGGCGTGGAGCGCCTCACGGCCCGCTTCCTGACCCGGCGGATCGTCACCGTCTGCGACGAGGAGCGGGAACTGGCCCGGCGCTATCGGGTCGGCTCGGACGAACAGCTCGTCACCATCCACACCGGGATAGACCTGTGTCGGTTCGACGGCGACTTCGACCGGGGCGCGGTCCGCCGGTCGCTGGGTGTGCCGGAGCCGGCCTTCCTGTTCGGGACGGTCGGACGCCTGAGCCGCCAAAAAGCCCCGGCAGATTTCATCCGGGCGGCGGCCATGGTCCACAGTAAATACCCGGAGGCGCATTTCGCCTGGGTCGGGGACGGCGAGTTGCAGGCTGAGGCCGAGGCGCTCGTCCGCGCGTTGGGATTGCAGGAGGTCTTCCATTTTGCCGGGCTGCGGATGGACATCCCGGCTGTCTTGCACGCCATGGATTGCTTCGTGCTCGCCTCGCACTGGGAGGGTTTCTCGCTCTCGGTGCTGGAGGCGATGGCGGCCCGGCTGCCGGTGGTCATGGGCCGGGTTTCGGGGGCGGCTGAAGCCGTCTCGGACGGCGAAACGGGCCTGATCGTCCCGATCGGGGACGCGCAGGCATTGGCCGGAGCGTTGGCAAAAATCGTATCGAGCACGGAATACGCCCGGGAGCTGGGCCAGGCCGGACGTCACCGGCTGGAACAGCATTTTACGCAGGCGCGCATGATCGCCAACATCCAGGAACTCTACGAACAGGTTTATGCCGCTTCTGCAAGGAAACAGGATAAACGGATATGAGTCCTGCAAGGTCAAATACTCGTGTACTCGTGAGCATGAAGGGGGATTTACGCAAAGATTCGATGGTGCAGGTCAAATACGGGCAACTGGTGCGCTCCCTGCACCAACACTTGACCCTGGCCGGTATCTTCGACGCCGACCTGCGCGGCCTGCCCCAGGTTTCGACCGCCCTCAAGACCATCCACCCGGTCCGGCGGGCGTGGCGCGAACGTTACACCAAACACCCGGCGGCTTTCAAAGCTCGCTCGGCCATGGCCTCACGCTGGATCGTCCGCCAAAACGTGGACGCGGTCTTGCAATTGGGCGCCATGTTCGACTCGTGTTATTACCAGGACATCGTGCCGAACGTGATCTACACCGATTACACCTCCCACCTTTCGGCCCGCCACCGCGAAGGCAACCGGTCGCCATACCAGGGCGTAAAGCTGGACGAATGGCTGACCCTGGAACAACAGGCTTATGCCAACGCCTCCCACATCTGCGTGCGTTCCGATACCGTGCGCCAGTCCCTGGTGGAGGATTACGGGATCGAACCGGCGAAGATCAGCGTGGTCGGCGGCGGGACCAACCTGGGCGTGCTGCCGGATGCCGTAACCCGGCCCATCGGCGGCCCGCCGCGCCTGCTGTTCATCGGGATGGATTTCTACCGCAAGGGCGGCGACCTGGTGCTCAAGGCTTTTGCCCAGGCCCGCAAATCCGTGCCGATGAGCCGCCTGACCATGGTCACCCGCATGCCCCGCAACCACGGCCTGCCGATGGGCAACGTGGAGGTGATCGAATCCGGCTTCAACCGGGAGATCATCCGCAGCCAGTTCCCCCTGGCCGATGCCTTCGTCCTGCCTTCCCGGCTGGAAACCTGGGGAGACGTGATCCTCGAAGCGATGGCCTACGGGATCGCCTGCATCGGCGTCACCGGCCAGCCGATGGAAGAGATCATCCAGCACGGGAAGACCGGGCTGCTGGTCGAACCTGAAAACCCGGAAGCGCTCAGCCAGGCGATGGTGCAGTTGCTCTCCGATCGTACCTATTGCCGGATGATGGGCGTCACCGGCCGCACCACCCTGGATAAGGAATTCACCTGGCCGATCGTAGCCGGACGGCTGAGCCGGGTGATCGAGCAGGTGGTGGCCGGATAAAGGAAAAGGATGGCCGACGTGAACGAACAGGACGCGAAAGTCTACAAAGACATTGCGGAAGCGCTGGCCGGGTCCGTGCCGGGATGGCTGGGGGCGGGGACGCGTTTCGACGCCTCCCAGACCCCCGAACGGCGCACTTTCGCCCACTCGTTCATCGCCCGCTATGCCTTCGGCCAGGGCCGGGAGGCCGGCCACGTGCTGGTAAAGGTCCCGCACCGGCCCAACCAGACCGACCTGCAATCGTCCCTGGCCGACGAAACCCTGCGCCAGCCGGCCCTGAACGTGTACGCCCGGATGCAGGCCACCTGGCAGGCCTTCGAACGGATCGGCGACCCCGATTGCGTCGCCGTCCGGACGCTCGGCTTCCTGGAACCCTGGAGCGCCATCGCCATGCTCGAAGTCGAGGGCCTGGCCCTGCGCAGCCTGCTCGACCGGCCCCGGGTCGGGTTCGGGCGGTCGGGGCCTGCCGGGCGGCTGGTGGAGTGCCTGGGCAAAGCCGCCCGCTGGCTGCGGCATTACCACGAACAGGTCGGCGGCCTGCGGGTCGGGCCGGTCTCGAAGGCGTTGATGGCCGCCCGGCTCGACAAGGTCGCGGGCGACGTGGCCGACCACCTCGGCAGCCGCTACAACGCTCCCCGGAACCTGTCCGCGCTGCGGGAGCGGATCGGGGAGGCCTCCGGCCCGGAACCGGTGGCCCGGCTGCACGGCGACTTCCACGCCTCGAACATCCTCGTCACCCCGCGGGGAGGGGTCTGCGTGCTGGACCCCCGGGGCGATCCCGATCCCCGCTCCGTTTACGACGACCTGGCCACGTTCTTGATTGACCTGCACCTCAAACCCATCCCCGTGCTCACCGGCGGGCTTTTCACCCGCAAGCTGTTCGAGCAAAGCCGGCAGGCGCTGGTGGAAGGTTATTTCGAACCGGGCGAGTACCGTCCCGCCCTGCTCGACTTTTATTGCGCCTGCGAAGCGATCTTCAAATGGAGCATGGACGAGCGGGACTTCACCCGGCGCAAAAAGATGCGCATGGTTGCGCCCCTGGCCAGGCCGATCCTGACCAGTTACATGCACGGTCTTATCAGTCGTTATTTACAGGCATAAGCCTTCGCAAGGCTTCGGCATACAAAATTGAACCAACTTATCGGAGGACGAAATGAATAAAAAATTACCATCCCCAGCCATTGCGCTCATGCTGCTGATCACCCTGCTGGCCGCCAGCTTCATCCCGGCCCAGGCCCAGGCCCCGCTGGAAGACGGGATCATCACCGTCGGGCAGCTCGAAGGGAGCGAGATCCTCTTGCTCGGACCCTACGACACAGAGACGCTCTACTTCGGCCTGCCGGCCGACTGGTCCATGACCGGCGACGCCCAACTGGACCTGAACGTCACGGCTGCCTTCAACGCCGCCGCGGTCGGGAACGCGCCGGCGGTCTTCGGCGGCCTGCTCACGGTGCGCTTCAACCGCAATACGGTCGCCATCCTGCCGATCAGCAACGCCGGCACCTTCGACCTGAACGTGACCATCCCGCAGGCGCTGCTGGTCTCGCCCCGTCCCGACGGCCGCATGGAACTCCGCTTCGAACTGGATAGCGGTATCTCGTGCCAGGCCAACCAGCACATGAACCTGGTGATCAACACCGGGTCCCGGCTCGCCTTCGCCTACGAAAAGGTCCAGCCCGGCACCGACCTGATCAACTTCCCGCGCCCGATCTTCCAGGATACGATCTTCCCCGATTCCGCCACCATCGTCATCCCGGACCAGCCCAGCGCGGCCGAGTTGCAAAGCGCCCTGACGGTTGCGGCCGGGTTGGGCAACCTGACCTCCAGCGAGCTGGGGCTTGGGTTGACCACGGCCAGCCAGCTCAGCCAGGCGCAGCAAGCCAGCGACCACATCATCTTCGTCGGCAAGGCCGGGTCGCTCCCGCAACTGGCCGAACTGGACCTGGCGCTGGCCGCGGCCAACGGGTCCTTTGCCCCGGCCGGGGGCAGCCCGGACGACGGCGTGGTCCAGATGGCGAACTCGCCCTGGAACGTCAGCAGGGTCGTGCTGGTCGTGAGCGGCAACAGCGACGCGGCAGTGGTCAAAGCCGCCCAGGCGGTCAGCACCGGCGTCTTGCAGTCCAACAGCGCGCCGAATCTGGCCGTCATCGAAGAGGTGAAAGACCAACCGCTTGCCAGCCCGCTGGTCTCGAACCAGACCTTCGCCGACCTGGGCTACGAACAGGACCTCCTGACCGACCGGGGCGTCAGCACGGCCGGGTACAACTTCTACGTCCCGACCGGCAGCACGGTCTCGTCCGAGGCTTTCCTCGAACTGGCTTTCGGGCATTCGGCGCTGATGGACTACAACCTGTCGGGGGTGGTGGTGCTGCTCAACAACCAGCCCATCGGCAGCATCAAGTTCACAGCCGAAACAGCCGCCCAGGCGATCAACACCGCCCACTTCGCCCTGCCCCAGTCGCTGGTGCTGCCGGGCAACAACCGGATAGACGTGCGCGTCAGCCTGGAACCGCTCGATAACTGCACCGATCCAACCCTGGAGGGCCTGTTCGCGGTCATTTGGCCCGAGTCCCGCCTGTTCCTGCCGTTCACCACCATCCAGATGAACACGGTCAACCTGGTGGACCTGGGCAACTACCCCACCCCGCTCTCCTTCGATGCGACGATGGGCAGCCTGGCCTTCCTGCTCCAGGGCAATGACCTGGGAGCCTGGCAGGGCGCGCTCCAGATCGCCAAGTTCCTGGGCGACCGCACCAACGGGCCGATCGCCATGCCGAGGGTCTTCTTCGACGGCCAGGCCGCCGCAGAGGAACTGGCAAACTACAACCTGGTGGTGATCGGGCGTCCGAGCGAGCTGGCGGCCATGGGCGAACTGAACCCGGTCCTGCCTGTCTCGTTCGCCGAGGGGAGCGACCAGGTCGCCAGCGATTACTCGCAGGTCGCCTACCGCATCCCGGCGGACGTGCCGCAAGGCTACGTGCAACTGTTGACCTCGCCCTGGAACAACGAGCGGGTGGTCTTTGCCGCCCTGGGCAACACCCCGGAGGGCATCGCCTGGGCCGCCTCGTCCCTGGCAGACTCGCCCCTGCGCGGCCAACTGGCCGGGAACTTCGCCCTGATCAACCGCACCCAGGTGCGCACGGCGGATACGCGCCTCGGCCAGCCGCTGGAAGAGACCGCCGAACAGCTCCCGGTCGAGCTGCCCGTCGCCCCCGGCCCGGTGGACATTGACCTGACGCCCCCGCCCGCCAACCAGCCCGCCTGGATCTTGCCCACCCTGGGCGTGGCCGCCGGACTGGTCTTCATCATCCTGCTGGTGGTGCTGGTCAACAGCACCCGTTCGAGGCGGATCTAGCCGGCCGTCTCCCGCCAGGCATCACCCCAACGCCGGGAGGAGTTCGGGTAACGGACTCGAACGCCTCCTGACACTCGTTCCCGCGCCGGAAGGCGCTGGAGTCCTTCAAACTGCAACAGGCTGCCTTTTACAGGGCAGCCTGTTTTTACGGCTCTTCAGGATCAAGTGGGGTGGAAACCCGTTTTACCACAGAGCGCACTGAGAGCACCGAGATTTTAAAAGGCGGCTTTCCCGTTTTTGACGGGAAAAACCTTTTGAAACACGAAGGAACACACGTGTGCCTGCGGCCCTGTGCAGGCAAAGTCAACGAAGGAAAATCTTTACGGCAAGGCGCTTTTTCCCCTTTGAGAGCCTTCGTGTGACTTTGTGTTTAGGCTCTTTCCCGTTTGTTACGGAAGAGCCTAAAAGGTTTTCTCTGTAGATTCTGTAATCTCACTGGTGACCGGCCAGGGACCCTTTCGAGCAGAGCCGCCAGGTCTGGCGGGGCAACATGAATGTTGCCTTACACTACCGGCCAGGGCCGCCACGCCGGCGGGCAACATTCATGTTGCCTTACGCTACCGGCCAGGGCTGCCACGCCGGGGAGCAACATGAATGTTGCCTTACACTACCGGCCAGGGACCCTTTCGAGCAGGGCTGCTACGCCGGGGAGCAACATGAATGTTGCCTTACACTACCGGCAAAGGCCCTTTTCGAGCGTAGGCGGCGTCGAGCCGGGACATCAGCCCCTCGGCCAGGGCCGCCACGCCGGGCGAGAAGCGGGGAGCAGGTTTCCGGTTTGGGGTCGGAGGACGCACTTGCCGGGTGATCTCGTCCCCGGGATACGGGAGGCCAAGACGCCGGTAGAGGCCGCGCACCACCCGGCGCGGCCTGGCCACCAGTTCGTCATATTTGCACATGAGCACTTCCGGGCGATGGTCGAGGCCGCAGTCGAAGAACAGGCGGTTGCGCACGTACCAGAAGAGGGCTGCCGCGTCGTAGGGGTCCATGTCTTCCGAGAAGAAACCCGCCACTGCCGCCCGGAGCGCCTCGCTCACTTTTTCGGCGCGCCAGTTGCCGGGTTCGTTGCGGACGATCGGGCGCAGGTCGTTGATGCCGTTCCGCCGGTTGAAATGGCGCAGGTTCGAGACCGCCACGTCCCGGTAATCGCGGTAAACCCAAATGGCCCGGCTGCCCTCGAAGTAGTCGAGCAGGCGGGGGGCGTTCTGCGATTCGACCAGCGGTTTGAGCACGATGAACGAGGTCCGCAGGCGGCGGAATTCTTCGACGAGGGAGTCCAGCGGGTTGAGGCGAATGCCCCTGCGCCCGTCCCGGCGGTCTTGCGAGGATAGCTTGCTGAATTCGGGGTAGCAGCGGCTGGACAGGTCCTTGTCGAAGATGCGGGCCAGCAGGGTCGTGCCGGAACGCTGGCAGCCGAGGATGAACAGGATCGTTTTCACCTCCGCCCTGGGCCTGAGCCTCTGGTAAATATTCTTTCTTTGAGCGGCGTAAGCCCGCTCGATCTTGCGTACCAGGTAATATTTCGACATCCGTTTACCGCTAAAAAGCCTTCATATTATACGGCTGTTTACCGGACAAAACCAAAAGCTAAACGCGAATGACGCGAATTTTGTGTAGAAGTTATCCGGGGGTTCAGTGGCCTGCCCAATGGTAAAATCGGCGCATGAAACGTCAGATGCTGATCGGGATTTCGATGCTCGTGTTCACGCTGGCGGCCTGCACCCGGAACATTCCGGGGTACGCCCCCGCCGGGAGTTCTCCCACCGCTTCACTGCCGGACCTGTTGTATGCCACCGCGACCCCAACCTTTTCCGTGCCCCTGCGGCCCACGCGCGGTCCCGGCACGCCGATCGTGACCCCCACCCCCGACAAGCCGCACCTGCTGCCCACCCCGCGCAGCGCCGAGGAAGAGTACGTGGTCCAGGCCGGGGATACGCTGGGCGGGATCGCCGATCGGTACGCGCTCGGCCTCGAAACGCTGATGCAGGCCAACGGGTTGAACGATCCGAACCGGCTGGAGGTGGGGCAGGTGCTGGTCATCCCGGTCAGCACCCCGGCCGCGGAGGGCGCGCCGTTCAAGATCATCCCGGACTCGGAACTGGTCTACGGCCCCTACAGCGCCACCCTCGACGTGGCGGAGTTCATCGAAAGCCGGGGCGGGTTCCTGGCCGGTTATACGGAACTGGTGGGCAGCGACGAACTGAGCGCGGTGCAGATCGTCAACTGGGTGGCGCAGCACTATTCGGTCAACCCGCGCCTGCTGCTCGCTCTGGTCGAGCACCGGAGCGGCTGGGTGAGCGAACCCAACCCGGCGGCGACGGATTTCCCGCTGGGTTACGTGGACGCCTATCACGCCGGGCTGTTTCGCCAGTTGACCTGGGCCGCCAACGAACTCAACCGGGGCTATTACCTGTGGCGGGTGGGGGCCATCGCTTCGTGGGTGCTGGCCGACGGGACGGTGGTGACGGCTTCGCCCAACATCAACGCCGGGACGGCCGGGGTGCAGCACTTCTTCTCCAAGCTCGACGACCGGGCCGCCTGGGACCGCGACGTAAGCCTGGAGGGCCTGTTTACCACCTATTTCTATCTCTTCGGCTACCCCTTCGACTTCGCCATCGAGCCGCTGCTGCCGCCGGTGCTGGAGCAGCCGCTGATGCAGTTGCCCTTCGGGGCGGGCGAGACCTGGTCGTTCACCGGCGGGCCGCATGGGGGCTGGGATTCGGGTTCGGGCTGGGCCGCGCTGGATTTCGCCCCGCCGGGCGAGGCCCAGGGCTGCGTGGTCTCGGAGGCCTGGGTGCTGGCCGTGGCCGACGGGAAGATCGTCCGCACCGGGGAGGGGGTGGTGATCCAGGACCTGGACGGGGACGGTTACGAGCAGACCGGCTGGACGGTCCTGTACATGCACGTGGAACGCCGCGACAGGGTGGAAGCCGGGACTTTCGTCAAGGCCGGGGAGCGGATCGGGCACCCCTCGTGCGAGGGCGGACTCTCGAACGGGACCCACCTGCACCTGGCGCGGCGCTACAACGGCGAGTGGATCCCGGCGGACGGCCCGGTCCCGTTCGTGCTGGGTGGCTGGGTCTCGAGCGGGACGGGGGTGGAGTACGACGGTTTCCTGCGGCGCGGCTCGGAGGAGGTGGAGGCCTGGGACGGGAATAATCCGTTGAACCAGATTGCCAGATAATGTAGCGCGTAGCGTGTTCCGTATGACATCATTGGGCTTCGCGCGAATGCGAATGTTTTTGAAAATAAATTCGTAACTATTCAGCCATGCCTGGTGAGCGGGGCTAACCCACAGGGCGCTTCGCAGAGCCGCATGCTCAGTACCTGGAAGCCCTTCGGGCTGGATGCCGAGTCGAATTCATTCGACTTCCATGAGCTGAGGCAGGGATTTATCCCGCCGGAACAGGCTGGAAGGCTTGCAGGCTGAATAGTTACATAAATTCGCGAAATTCGTTCCATTCGCGGAATTCGCGTTAAGATTTTTGAGGTCTCTGGCATTTGGCGGGGTCGCCCATTTATTCACAACTGAGATCACAGAGTCTACAGAGAAAACCTTTTAGGCCCTTCCGTAACAAACGGGAAAGAGCCTGAACACAAAGTCACACGAAGGCTCTCAAAGGGAAAAAAGCGCCTTCCCACTCAATCCTGAAGAGCCGATTTTTGGTTTGTCCGGTAGAGAAAATTCGCGTTAAAAAGCCCTTGCTGAAAACTTCGCCCGGCAGAGAAATTACAGCTTTGATAGGCAAATGCAACGGGGAGGAAGGTGAAACCCTCAAGGGGTAGAATATACTCGATTATCCATGAACATCCTCCACGGATTATCCCGCAGCTTCCCTCGCAAGGCCCGGGGCGGCGGATCGGAGGTGCGTATGCCGATACGCATCAAGATCACACTGCCCTTCCTGCTGATGGCGATCGGGCTGGCTTTTGGGGCCGCGTTGGTGATCACCCAACTGATCTTCAACACTATCGAAGAACGCTTCACCAACCAGTTGCTCGAAAGCAGCCAACTGGCCGCGGAATGGATGGTCGCCGAGGAGGAATCCCGCTTGCAGACGCTGAGGCTGCTGGCCAACGCCGAGGGGATGGCCGAAGCGCTGCGGCAGAAGGACGCCGACCGGATCAGGAGCCTGGCCTACGGGATCGCGGTCAACAACCTGGAAGACGACCTGCAATTCCTCGACCCGTCGGGGAGGCCGATCTTCGCCATGCATCATCGCCCGCAAGGCCTGATCGAGGAATACGATTTCGTGGTGGGCGGCGACACGGATTTCCTCCAGTGGGACTTCGTGCGCCGGGTGGCCGGGGGACAGACCGACCCCCTGGGCGACAAATATTCCGGGCTGGCGCGCACCGGCTGGGGGGATTTCTTCTACGTCGCCGGGCCGGTCACCGACCCTTCGGCAAACTCTGGGCAGATGGCCGGGATCATCCTGGTCGGCAAATCGCTGGATAACATCGTCCGTGGGATGCGGGCGGAGACCCTGGCCCAGATCACGCTCTACGACGAGCGGGGCGGGCTGCTCGCCAGCACAGTCATCAACCCCCAGCCGCTGGACGAAGCCTACGCCAGGGAGATCCTCGACAACCAGGCAGTTTACGTCGGCCGCCGGGACGCGGACAACCAGCGCACGCTGGTGGTATTCGACATCGGCTACCAGGAGATGCTCATCCCCTGGGAGGGGCGGGACAAGGCCGACATGGGGCTGCTGGGCATCTCGCTGGCCCGCAATAACATCGTGGCGGTCAGCTTCCCGACCCGGCTCCAGATCGCCCTGTTGGCGGGTTCGGCGTTCGTGCTGATCATCCTGCTCGGCGTCGCGATTGCCAACACGATCTCGCGCCCGATCTCCAGCCTGGTGCGGGCCTCGGAACAGGTGATGCTGGGCAACCTGCGGGTGCAGGTGCCGCCGATCACCAACGACGAGGTGGCCGTACTGGCCCGCACCTTCAACCAGATGGTGTCGAGCCTGGAGCAGTCGCAGCATGACCTGTTGAACGCCTACGACCGCACCCTGGAGGGCTGGTCGAAGGCGCTCGAACTGAAAGACCGGATGACCGAAGGCCATTCGCAGCGGGTGACGGAACTGATGGTGCGGGTGGGGCGGGCCATGGGCTTGGACGAAGCCCAGATCGTCCACGTGCGGCGCGGGGCGATCCTGCACGATATCGGCAAGATGGGCATCCCGGACGAGATTCTCAACAAGCCCGGCAAGCTGACCGAGGCGGAGTGGAAGGTTGTGCGCCGGCATCCCGAATATGCGCTGCAAATGCTCGCCCCGATCGAATACCTGCGCCCGGCGCTCGACATCCCTTATTGCCACCACGAACGCTGGGACGGCAGCGGCTACCCGCGCGGGCTGAAAGGCCAGTCCATCCCCCTGGCGGCGCGCATCTTCGCGGTGGTGGATACCTGGGACGCGATCAGCTTCGACCGCCCTTACCGCAAGGCCTTCACCCCGGCGGAGGCCCGACAGACGCTGCTCGACGAAAAGGGGACAAAACTGGACCCGGCAGTGGTGGACAGGTTCCTGGAGATCATCCGGGAGTGAGGCCCTGAGATGAGCAATGACAAACCTGGCAACCGCCTGGGACTTTTGATCCTGCTCTCCTTCGTGGCCTGCACCGCCTGCCTGTGCCTTTTCATCTTTGCCAGTTGGTCCCAGGCCGCGGGCGATGACCGGCTCTTTCCGGTCGCGATCCATTCCGGGCGATACGCAGACTATAGCGCGGACCCGGGGACGATCCCCAACATCGGCCTGGAGATCATCGGCGAAGTCCTGGTGGACCACGGCGTGCCCACCGGGGAGATCGGCTTCCGCCTGGCGACCATGACCGCCGCCCTGCAAACGCCGATGCCGAGCGCCACCTCCGCCCAGGGCGTGACCCCGACGCCGACAGGCGCAGAATCCACCCAAACCTCCGCCCCGCTGCCGGGCCAGACCGCGACCGGTACGGCCTCTCCCAGCCCGACGGCCTGGATCCCCTTCCCGACCCTGACGCCCTTCAGGACGGCCACGCCCACCCCCAGCCTGACGGCCACAGCATCCGCAACCTTCGCGCCGACCTTTCCTGCCTCCCCCACGCCGACGAAGCGGCGCAGGCCCACACGAACGCCCACGAGCACGCCCACACGCAGACCCAGGCGCACACCCACCGCCACGGCTACGGCCACAGCAACGGCTACGGCTACCGCAACGGATACGGCCACCGCCACAACCGCGCCGCCCCTGCCGTCGCTTTCTATTTCGAACCAGTCGGCCTTCGAGAAGCAATCGGGGGTCACGTCGTACAGCTTCATGGTGACGCTCTCCGGCGCTTCGGCGCTGGACGTGACGGTGGATTATGCGACCCTGGACGGTTCGGCCGTGGGAGGGGCGGCCTGCCCGGGCGTGGACTTCGCCCACACGTCCGGCACGCTTTCGTTCCCGCCTGCGGTCACCTCCCGCAACGTGACCGTCACCGTCTGCGCCGACCCGGACGCCGAACCGGACGAATCGTTCTCCGTGGCGCTCTCCAACCCGGTCAACGCGGCCCTCGCCCTGGGGACGGGGACGGGCCTGATCTTCGACGACGACTCGCCCGGCTTCGAGAACGGCTTCGTCCTGAGCATCACGCCCGCGGCCGGGGCGACCGGCGTGGCGCGGGACGCGCAGGTGGTGGTCACGTTCAACCGGCCCATGTGCGAGGCGACGGTGACGGACCCGAACAACCTGCGCCTGATCCCGGACGGCGGCGGCCCGGACGTAAGCGGGAGCCTGGCCTACGACCCGTCCACGCAGACGGCGACCTTCGTCCCCGATACGCTCCTGGACCCGTTGGCCGGATACCAGGTGATGGTGCGTTTCGTCCGCTCGCAGTTGGACGGCTGCGCGCTCGAGTCGCTGCCGTTCACGCAGGGTTTTACGACGGGGCCGTGAGGCGTGATACGTGGGGCGTGGTACGTGGTGCGTGGTGCGTGATGCGTGGTGCGTGGTGCGTGGTGCGTGGTGCGTCGGGGGGCAACGGATACGTAACGGATCAGCGAATGGAGCGGATCAGGGGTCGAGGGGCGAGTTGTCGGCCATTCCCCCGCGCTGGACCTTCGGCATGGGTGGTCAACGGATACGTAACGGATCAGCGAATGGAGCGGATCAGGGGTCGAGGGGCGAGTTGTCGGCCATTCCCCCGCGTTGGGCCTTCGGCATGGGGGGGCAACGGATACGAAACGGATCAGCGAATGGAGCGGGTCAGGGGTCGAGGGGAGATTTGACGGCCATTCCCCCGCGTTGAAGCACATGGGTGTAGATCATTGTCGTTTTCACATCTTTGTGGCCCAATAATTCCTGTACGGTGCGGATGT
>JBMOMN010000034.1:0-73102 GCA_049324115.1 Chloroflexota bacterium | reverse complement strand
CGACTGGGAGGATTTTCATGCCTTCCGCCGTGCCCGACGCCATCGAGATCTGTATGGCACATCCCTCACTTCCAATCACCTTGATCTGGTGGAACGCCTTGAGACCAACCAGTTTTAGTCACACTCATTTCTTATGATAACGATGAACTCCTTGCTGCAATAGAAGCAGACTTTGAGGTGAGGTAATGATCAATGATATTACTCAACCCAAACAGCTTCTTGTAGAAGGTAATGACGCTGTAAATTTTTTCTATCCATTTATTGACCACTTAAATATTCCTGATATACAGATCCAAAACTTTGAATCCGTCGGCGATTTTAGAAAATTCATAGGTCTATTTTCAAAAAACTCAAACTTTCGAAATATTGTTACATCAGTTGGAATAGTTAGAGACGCCGAACAAACTATTGCGGACAACGCATTTAGAAGTATTTGTGATGCTATTGTAAAAGTTGGGTTAGTTGCTCCGAGCAGGGTGATGGAGTTTTCAGAAGCTGCTCCCAGAATCGGGGTTTACATCCTACCTGACGGAACATCGCCAGGGATGCTCGAAACATTGTTGCTTGGTGCTGTGTTTAATGACCCGGCATTTGGTTGCATAGATTCGTTCATAACCTGCGTTCAAGAAACCAAGAATTATATTCCACAGCCACCAGAAAAAGCTAAATTGCTTGCTTATTTTGCATCAAGAGAAAGAGTGAAACCATTAATTGGTTACTCTGCAAGGGCTGGCTATTTAAATTTTGACCACGCAGTATATGATCAGCTTAAAACGTTTATAAAATCTCTTTGAAAGAAGATTGGCACTTCTCTCCAAAAAATGCTTAGGAGTCTCCCCATGAACTACAAAATCAAATTCGGCACCGACGGCTGGCGCGGTGTGATCGCCGAGGACTACACCTTCGACAACGTCCGCCGCTGCGCTCAGGGCTTTGCAAATTATCTGGCAGAGCAAGGCCGGCAGGGACAGCCCGTGGTGGTCGGCCACGACAAACGCTTTAGCGGTGAACATTTCGCCGCCGCGGCCGCCGAAGTGCTTGCCGCCAACGGCTTCAAGGTCTGGCTGACCGACGGGCCGACTCCCACCCCGGTCATTTCCTACGCCGTGGTGGACAAGAAAGCCGCCGGGGCGGTCAACATCACCGCCTCGCACAACCCGCCCACCGACAACGGATTCAAGGTCCGTGACCCGAACGGCGGCGCGATTGACCCGGACGGGCTGAAAAAGATCGAATCATTAATTCCCGATTCGATGGAATCCGTGAAGCAGGTTGCGTACTCCGTTGCCGAGGCGGACGGCAAGATCGCCAAATTCGACGCTTCCATCGCTTACATCGAACACATCCAAAAGCTGATAGACCTGCAGCCGATCAAAGACGCCGGGCTGACCGTCATGATGGACGCCATGTGGGGCAACGGGGCGGGCTGGTTCCCGCGCCTGCTCGAAGGCGGCAGGACCCGCGTCATCGAGATCCACAACACGCGCAACCCCAGCTTCCCGGAGATGAAACGCCCCGAACCGATCCAGCCCAACGTGGACGCGGGCTTGCAGGCCACCATTGACAACCACGCCGACGTGCTGCTGATCAACGACGGCGACGCCGACCGGGTCGGATTCGGCGACGAGAACGGCAAATTCATAGACCAGTTGCGCGCTTACGGCCTGCTGGCTTATTACCTGCTCGAAATCCGCGGCCAGCGCGGCCCGATCGTCAAGACCCTCTCCACCACCACCATGCTCAACAAACTGGGCAAGGTTTACGGCGTGGACGTGGTCGAGACCGGCGTCGGCTTCAAATACGTGGCCCCAAAAATGATCGAGCTGGACGCGCTGATCGGCGGCGAGGAGAGCGGCGGCTACGCCTTCCGCGGCAACGTCCCCGAACGCGACGGCATCCTGGCCGGCCTGTACTTCCTCGACATGATGGTCCGCACCGGCAGGAAGCCCACCCAATTGCTGCAAGACTTGTTTAATAAAGTCGGCGGCGAGCACTTCTACGACCGGATAGACACCCCCTTCAGCGGCGACCGCGCTGCCCGCGAGCAAAAAATCCTGGACGCCAAACCCCAGACCCTGGGCGGCCTGAAAGTCACCGAACTGGTCACCGTGGACGGGTTCCAGTTCAGGCTCGAAGACGGCGGTTGGATGCTGATCCGCTTCAGCGGCACCGAGCCGATCATGCGGGTCTACTGCGAGACCACCCACGGCGACAAGGTCCAGGCCATTTTGCAGGATGGGCTGAAAGTGGCCGGGATCAAGTAATTCCCGCAAAACGCGAGACAGGTATAGTGGCTCTATGAGTTTCTACGATGATGCCAGTTATGAATTCACATGGGATGAGAAAAAAGCGAAAATCAACCTCGCCAAACACAGGATCAGCTTTGATGAAGCCAAAACGATCTTCAAAGACCCATTTCTCGTGACATATCCCGATGAAACTCATTCAGAAAACGAGAACCGTTTCATAAGCATTGGCACTTCTGCCAACCAGCGGCTTTTAATAGTTGTACACTTGGAAGAGCGTAAAACGCAAACAGGAATCGCCATCCGTATCATCAGTTGCCGTAAAGCAACAATGGCCGAAAGAAAACTTTATGAAGAAGACAGATAAATTCCCCGAAGAAGATGACATGCTCCCTGAATATGATTTTTCAGGGAAAAAGGGTGTACGCGGAAAATATTACCGCGGCCTGCAAAAAGGTTACACCGTCCGCATCCACAACGAAAACGGCACAACCACCGTCCAGCGATTCGGCCCGACCGTGCAACTCGACCCCGACGTCTCGGCCTTCTTCCCCGACGCGGAAAGCGTCAACAAAGCCCTGCGCGGCCTGATCGCCCTCATCCCCAACAAACAGGCCGCGGAAAAGAAAGCCGAATACGAGTCCGAATAAGCCACTTGAACCTGACCGACACCCACTGCCATCTGGATTTAGATAGATTCGACGCCGACCGCCCGGACGTGATCCGACGAGCCGAAGCGGTCGGTGTCTCGCGGATTCTCATCCCGTCTCTCACCCTGGACTCGAGCCGGGCCGCCGTCAAACTGGCCGCATCCCATCCCATGCTTTACACCGCCATCGGCATCCACCCGACCGATTCGCTGACCTGGGACAACGTCACCCCCGCGGCTCTCTCCGAATTAGCCGCCAGCCCAAAGGTCGTCGCCATCGGCGAGATCGGCCTGGACTACTACTGGGACGCGGCCCCGCATGAGCACCAGCGCCGCGTGCTGAAAGAACAACTCGCTTTGGCCGCAGAACTGGAACTGCCGGTCGTCATCCACCTGCGCGAGGCGGAGGATGCGCCCGACGGCGAATGCGCCTCGGACTTGATCAAACTCCTGGGGGAATGGGTGGCAGGCCTGAGGTCCCGGAATGATCCGCTGGCGGAAAGGCCGGGGGTGCTGCACTCCTTCTCCGGGTCGCTGGAAACGGCCCGGGAGGCGATCCGGCTTGGATTTTACATCGGCATAACCGGCCCCGTCACCTACAAGAACGCCGAAGAAAAGCGGAATATCGTCAGGCAATTGCCGCTGACCCGATTGCTGATAGAAACCGACTCGCCCTTCCTTGCGCCTGTTCCCCAGCGCGGGAAACGCAACGAACCGGCTTTTGTGCGCCTGGTTGCTGGTAAAATTGCAGAACTGCATTCCAAAACCGAGGCGCAGGTGGCTGAGACGACTACTGCCAACGCTGCCCGGCTGTTTAGCTGGTGAAAATTTTGAGCAAAGTTAATTTCGTAACTCCCGTACAAACACAAATCAAACTTGTCGAAGACCGGATGCGCGCCCAGGCCGACGAGCGCCACCCCGACCTGCGCGCCGCGTTGGAGCACCTGCTCTCGGCCGGCGGCAAACGCGTCCGGCCGACGATCGTCCTGCTGGTCGGCAACATGCTCGGCGGAAACCCCGACCGGCTGGTGACGCTCTCGGCGGCCGTCGAACTGCTGCACACCGCCACCCTCGTCCACGATGACCTGATTGACGGCGCGCTGCTGCGGCGCGGCACCCCCACCCTGAATGCCCGCTGGTCGCCCGCTGCTACCGTGCTGACCGGCGATTTCGTCTTCGCCCGGGCCGCCAAACTGGCCGCCGAAACGGAATCGATCCCGGTCATGCAATACTTCGCCGAAACGCTGGCCGTCATCGTCAACGGCGAACTGACCCAGATGTTTTCCAGTAAAGGCATCGCCAACCGCGATAATTATTACCAGCGCATCTACGCCAAGACGGCCTCGCTTTTCGAGACTTGCGCCTACGCCGCGGCCATGATCAGCCGCGCCGGCGAGGAGACCTGCGAACTGATGCGCCAGTTCGGCTACAACACCGGCATGGCCTTCCAGATCGTGGACGACATCCTCGATTTCACCAGCGACGAAGGCACGGTCGGCAAGCCGGTCGGCTCGGACCTGCTGAACGGGCTGATCACCCTCCCGGCGCTGTACTACATCGAATCCCATCCCGACGACCCGGACGTGGGCGAACTGGCCGAGGGCGGTTACGCCGACCCGGAGCGGGTGGCCCGCCTGGTGGCCGCCGTGCGCGCCAGCGACAGCATCCATAAAGCGACGGGCGAGGCCAGCCGGTTCGTGGACAAGGCCCTGGCCGCTCTGGCAGCCTTCCCGGCCGGGGACGAGCGCGAGGCCCTGATCGAACTGGCCCGCTACATCGTGGACCGGGAACTATAATGCCACACTCGCTACACGCAAAGCGTTGACTTGGCCTGTCCGCTGTGCTAGAATATTTTCAGCCCACTTCTTGAGAAGCAACCCGTGACCAACCCCCGTAAACCCTTCCGCATCAACGTTGGGTTCATCGTCAGTGAGTCCATCGGCTACAGCCGGGACTTCGACTTTGTGTTCGACGATATCGCCGTCTCGGATGACCTGCGCATCGCCAGCTTCGACGGCCTGGTCAATATCGGCCGCACACCCCAGGGGTTGATCGTCCAGGGGGATTTCAAGGGGCAGACCCGCCTCGAATGTGTCCGCTGCCTGACGGAATTCCTGTACACCCTGCACTGGGATTTTACCGAACTGTACGCCTTCTCCAAACGATCGGTCTCCGAATCCGGCCTGCTGCTGCCCGATGACGCCCACATTGACTTGCAGCCGCTCGTCCGCGAATATGCCCTGCTCGAGCTGCCCATCAGCCCGCTGTGCAAGCCGGACTGCAAAGGATTGTGCCCCGAGTGCGGCGAAGACCTGAACCTCACCGATTGCGGGCACCGCCCCGAACCCGATTCGCCCTTCTCGGCGCTCAAAGACCTGCTCGACGATTGACCTTCCCTGCCGGCGCCGGGTGTCACTGACCTCGATCTGGAGACCATCCCATGGCTCAACCGGACCACCCGCGCAGCAAGACCGCCTCGCTCAACCTGTTGCTGGAAAAAGCCGGCATCCAGGGCTATCTCAGCACGGAAGACCTGATGGACATCTACCCGGAGGTGAGCCAGGACGCCGAACGGCTGGGCAGGCTACTGGCGGCGCTGCGCCGCGAGGGGGTGGATATTGTGGACGACCACGACGAGGGACCGGACCCGCTAGGGGAAGGGGACCCGTTTTCAGCCGAGTCCGAACCGCTGCGCCCGGGACCGGGGCTGGTTTCCGATGATACGGTCGGACTCTATCTCAAGGAGATGTCCCGCGTCCCCCTGCTCACCGTCGAAGAAGAACTGGACCTCGCCATCCGCATCGTCAACGGACGCCAGGCGCGCAAGACCTGCATGAAAGCTGTCGGGCGCGAGGCGGCCGCCCTGCGCCGCCAACTGGAACCGGTTGTGGACGACGGCCAGCGCGCCCGCGAACACCTGATCAAAGCCAACACCCGGCTGGTGGTCAGCATCGCCAAGCGTTACATCGGCAGTGGCGTAGCCTTCCTTGACCTGATCCAGGAGGGCAACCTGGGCCTGATGAAAGCCGTGGAAAAGTACGATTACACCAAGGGCTTCCGTTTTTCGACTTACGCCACCTGGTGGATCCGGCAGACGATCACGCGGGCCATCGCCGACCAGGCCCGCACCATCCGCGTCCCGGTCCACATGAGCGACCGCATCCGCCAGTTGTACCGGGCCAACCACGAGCTGGAGCAACGCCTGGGGCGCACCCCCACCATCGAGGAGTTGGCCTCCGGGGTTGGGCTGGACGTGCGCAAGGTGCAGTGGATCATGAAAGTTTCGTGGCTGCCGCTCTCGCTCGAAAGCCCCGTGGGGGACGAGGAAGATTCGGAACTGGGCAATTTCATCGAGGATAAATTCAGCCCCACGCCAATGCAAAGCGCCTACCAATCCATGCTCAAGGAAAAACTGGACGAGGTGCTCTCGTCGCTGCCGCCTCGTGAAGCCCGCGTGTTACGGATGCGCTTCGGCCTGGACGACGGCACGGCTTACACCCTCGAAGAAGTGGGGCAAAAATTCGGGCTGACCCGCGAACGCATCCGCCAGATCGAGGGCAAGGCCCTGCGCCGGCTGCGGCATCCCAAGCGGGCGCGGCAATTGAAGGAATATCTGTAAATTTCGATTTTCAAGTTCCCCCTCCAGAATTTTCACCGCGAAGAAACAAAGGCCGCGAAGTTATTCTGATTTTGCTTCGCGCCCTTCGCATCTTCGCGGTGAATTCTCTTCCCTACGGCCAGGGACGGTGGCCCCGGGCGAAGAAGATCGTCCATAACAATGGCAGGCCGGATAGTCCCATCAGGACCCGGCCCAGGAGCGGGTCAGAGCCGTAGAGCAGCGCCCCGCCGACCAGCATCCCGGTGAAGACCAGGCTCCCCGCCAGCCGGTTGACCGCCTTTTCGACGTGCATCATCTGGCGGCTGACCTGGGGCATCTGGACCGCGAAATTGCCGCGCTCCATCTGGGTCAACACCCGGTCGGTGCGCCCCGGCAGGGCTACCAGCACCTTGAGCAGCTCGCCCGCCTCGTTCAGCCAGGTGCGCCAGTTGGACGTGCCTTCCTCGGCGATCAGCCTGGTGGCGTAAGGCGTGATCTGTTCCCACAGGTTGAAATCCGGGTCGAGGCCGGTACACATCCCCGAAAGGATGGCCACCGTCCGCCCGAACATGAGCAGGTTTTGGGGCAACTGGAAGGGCATCTCATACATCAGTTCGCGGAATTGCAAGGCGAAGCGGTGCATCTCGGCCACGTCAATCTGGCGCAGTTCGCTCATGCTTTTGCCCCAGAAACGGTCGAAGAGCTGGGCCTCGGCCATCTCGATCAGTTTCAGGTCCGCGCCGGGCAGCAGCACGTCGAGGGTTTGATAGGCCCGGACGACGCGCCCGGCGTCCCGCAGTCCGACGGCCATCACCATTTCCCGCAGGCCCTCGCGCAGGTTGTCGGGCATGTGGCCGACCATGCCGAAGTCCACGAAAGTCAGTTTCCAGTCCCGGCGGCCGTCTTCGTCCTGTCCATCCAGCGGGGTGATGAACAGGTTGCCGGGGTGCGGGTCGGCGTAGAAGAAGCCGTCCTCGAAGATCTGCTGGAGGTAGGTCGCCAGCAGTTCCCGCGCCACCTCGCTTCGCTCGATCCCGGCTGCGCTGATGGCGTCGTAATCGCTGATCTTGATCGCAAACACATTTTCGAGGGTCAGCACCCGTTTGGTGGTCAGCGGCCAGACGACCCGCGGCACGTGGACGCGGGGATGGTCCTTGAAATTCGCCCCAAACGTCTCGGCGTTGCGCCCCTCGGCCAGGTAATCAATCTCGGCGTAAGTGGTGTTGGCAAATTCCTCCACCAGGGCGCGCACGTCGGCCCGCTTGCGGATCGGTTTGTATTTCTCCAGCCAGCCTGCCACCCGGCGCAAGGCTTTCAGGTCCACTTCGACGATCTGCTCGATGAACGGGCGCTGGATCTTGACCACCACCTCGCTGAACCCGTGCGTTTCCGCGTCCTGGGGATGGAGACGGGCGCGGTGCGCCTGTCCGAGGGAGGCCGCCGCCATCGGCGTTTCATCGAACCAGGCATATTTCTCCTCGAGCGGAACGCCAAACTCGACTTCGGCCTGCTCCCGCAACGCGGCAAATTCCTCCGCCGGGACTTCGTCCTGCAACCCCGCCAGTTCCTGGGTGATCTCCAGCGGCAGCACGTCCAGCCGGGACGAGAGGAACTGCCCGACCTTGATCATCAACCCGCCCAGGCGGATCGCCAGCAGGCGGAAGCGGCTGGCGATGCGGGTGTATCGCTCCGGGCGGGTGCGCCGCGACAGGCGGCGCAGTCCCAGCCTGGGCAGGATCACCTCCCAGAAGATAACGCCCAGGGCCGTACGGGCAAAGAAAAAGATGATACGCCGGTAGCGGGCACGCAATTTCGATGGGTCCATCCGACCTCCATAGATCGCCGGTTGATTGTATCACCGGCAGGATACGAAAGAACAGCCCGTGACCTGGAAATCACGGGCTGCTGGCGTTTTGAGTTTCCTTAACTCATCTGTCTTTTCATCGAATACTTCAAGGCGATGCGCGAGACCTGCTGCAACCGCTCGATGGTCGCTTTTTCCTCGGCAGAGATCTGTCCACCTGCCTGCTGGAGTTGGGATTCCATCTGCATGGCCAGCCCCATCAGGGTATCCATGAATTCCTGCGAGACCATCTCGTCGTTTTCCTGCAACATCTTCAACACGTCTTCGTCGTTTTCCGCGCCGAGCAGGGTTTCGATGAATTCGACCTCCGGCGGCGGGGCCGAGGCTTCCTGCAAGACCCCGACGATCTGCTGGAGCTTGTCCATGCGGGCTTTGTCCTGCTTCGTGTTGGCCTCCCGCAGCATGGCGTTCAGCACCTGCATGGCGGCGTCGGTGAAGCCGGGCAGGTTGGCCCGCGTGGCTTCGGCGATGTCGTCCTGCTGGAGCAACTGGTTGATGAAGTTCTCGGCCTGTTTCATCTGGGCCTCGACCTGTTTGTCAATGGCGTTGGTGAAATCCAGCATCTTCTCACGCAGGCCCGCGAGGCGGGTCTTCTCCTCGCCGCTGGCCGTATCTATGCGCTCGGAAAAGATCTGGAAGAACTGGTAATCCATGCCGGGGCGGGCCATGCTGACCAGCGCCCGCAGCCGGGCCTCGTTCGGGGCCGCCAGCATGATTTCGAGCAGCTTCTCGCGGGTCAGGGATTGGCCGACCTCTTGCAGGGACTTGGCCGCGGCTTCCATTTCTGCAACCTGGGATTGGAGTGCCTTGCCGTAGTCGCTGTTTTCAATCAATTGCGCTTGCAGGGCGTTCATCATTTGGGCCAGTTCCTGCTGCCCGCCCGCCAGGGCGGATTCCATCAGGCGGCTGAACAGGGCGAAGAACTGCTCGTCGAGCAGGCTGCGGTTCTGCTTGATGACCTCCAGGCGCACGTCCTCGGTCGTGATCTGGAGCAGGCGCTGGACCAGGTTGACCCGCTCCTGCTGGGCCTTGAGCATTTCCGGCGTGACGCCGTCCGCGCCCAGGATGCGTTCGACCAGGCTCTGGTAGGTCAGGTGGTTCTGGGGTTGCAGGAGGTACGCCTTGCGTTTCTCGGCCGGCAGCCGCTCCGTGACCTGTTTGATCAGGGGGCCGATGATCTTCTCCTGTTCGTTGACCGGCAGTCCCAACTCTCCGGGGAAATAGGTCAGCAGCAACTGTTTGTCGGCGTCGTGGTAGACGATGGGGGTGGCGAGTTGGCCCTGGTAGCCGCAGAACTGGCAGCGGGCCACATTGGATACGCCGCCGAGCAGGCGTTGTTTGGCGCCCGGGTCAGCCGTCACGTCGAAAAGACGCTCGACCTGGGCCGGGATCATCTGGCGGCAGTTGGGACAGGAGATTTGGGTTTGGGGCATGTGTGAGTTCCGATTTACGATTTACGATTGGCGATTTACGATTGGCGATTTACGATTTTGGGCGGGCAAAGCCCTATTGTACCACCTGGGTCAGGCCAGCAGTTTCTCGAGCCGGTCCACGTAGCTTTCCATCACGGCGAAAGCGGCCTCGACCGGCGCAGGCGTAGCCAGGTCCACCCCGGCGCGTTTGAGCGCGTCGAGGGCGTAGAGCGACGAACCGGCTTTCAGGAACTCGAGGTAATCCTCCACCGCGCCAGGCTCGCCGTTCAGGATGCGGCGCGAGAGGGCGTTGGCCCCGGAGATGCCGGTCGAGTAGGCGTAGACGTAGAAGTTCATGAACATGTGCTGGAAGGTGGCAAAGGTGATGCCGACCCGCTCACGGTCCACCTCGACCTGGTCGCCGTAGGCTTCGCTGAACAGGTCCGCGGTCAGGGCGATCATGGAATCCGCCGTCAGCGGCTGGCCCTTCTCGACCCGGGTATGGGCCTCCAGTTCGAAGCGCGCCAGCGTCGGCATGATGAAGAAGTAACGGTAGAAGTTGGCCATGGCCTCTTCGATGACCGCGATCTGGAAGTCCGCCTCGGTTTTGTTCTTGAGCAGGTAATCGCGCACCATGGCCTGGTGGAAGTTGGAGGCCACTTCGGCCGCGAAGAGCGAGTAACGGGCGTAGACCAGCGGCTGGTGCTTGCGGGTCAGGTGGGAATGCAGCGAGTGGCCCAGTTCGTGCGCCAGGGTGGACAGGCTGAAGACGTTGTCGTTGAACGACATCATGATGAACGGGTACGTGCCCGGCGCGCCGGACGAGAACGCCCCCTCGCGCTTGCCCTGGTTCGGGTAAACGTCCACCCAGCGTTGTTCGAAACAGCCCCGGCGCACGGTGGCGACGTACTCCTCGCCCATCGGGGCCAGCCCGGCGCAGATCAGGTCAACGGCTTCTTCGTAGCTGAGTTTGACTTCGTCCTTCGTGAGCGGGGCCCACATATCGTAGGGATAAAGTTTGTCCACGCCGAGGGCCTTGCGGCGGATGGCGAAATAGCGCTGCCAGACCGGGAAGTTCTTCTTGAAGACTTCCAGCAGGTTGTGATACACCTCGACCGGGATGTTGCTCCCGAACAACGAAGCCTCCAGCGCCGACCCGTGGCGGCGGACGGAAGACGTCCATTTTGACGGCGGTTGCCAGGTTGCTCGCCAGGGTGTTCTTGAAGGCCAGGTGCTGGTCCATGTAGGTTTCCCAGGCAGTCTTGCGGGCGGAGCGGTCGGCGCCGGCCATAATGCCCGCCAGGCTGCCCTGGGTGATCTCGACCTCGTTCCCCTGGTCGTCACGGGCGGCGGGGAATTTGAAATCGGCGTTGGTCAGCATGGTGGCGGTGGTGTACGGGCCGCGGCCCACGTCGGTGAGCAGGCCCAGCACTTCCTCCACCTCCGCCGAGCGGACGTGGGCCTGCTGGCGGAACAGGTCGTCCACGTAATGATCGTAGATGGCGAGGCGCGGCTCGTCAGCCACCCATTGGCGCAGGGTCGCTTCGCCGAGGGCGATCAGTTCCGGCTCCATGAAGGCAGCGGCCGCGGCGACCTGCCCGAACATACCCTGGGCCTTGCCAACCATGGCCGCGGCCTGCTGGTCGGTGGTATCCACCGCGGACGAGAAGTTGGCATAGACGAAGATGCGCATGGCCCGTGCCGTCAGGTCTTCGACGGCTTTGAAGGCTTCGGCCAGGGTGGCCGCGTCGGCCAGTTTGCCCTGGAAATTCCTGACATCCGGGAGGGCGGCCAGGATGGCCTGGACTTCGGCGTCCCAGGCGGCCGCGTCGGCGAAGACGCTCTCGGCGTTCCATTTGTATTTCGGGTCAATCTCACTGCGCAGGGGGACTTTTTGGGTCACGGGAGTATCCTTTCGACTTCAAAAAATAACAGGGATTTCTTTACCGCGAAGGCGCGAGGGCCGCGGTTTGAGGTTTTTTGGCTCTTCTGCAATTAACGGGAACGAGCCTAAACACGAAGGGTCACGAAGGCTCTCAAAGGGAGAAAAGGCGCGCTGTCGGACGCGTTTTCCTTCGTTGACTCCCTGGCACCGCCCGCCACATAGTCCCCGAAACGGAGTGGAGTGGGAGGGCAGGTGTCGTGTTCCTTCGTGTTTCAAAGGTTTTCCCAGTAAAAACGGGAGCGCCGGTTTTTTCTATCGCGGCAACGAGAAGCAGATGCGCGCCCCGGTGTCCGGCTGGGGGCGGTGGGCTGAGGTCGTCGAAGCGTCAACCCAGATGCGCCCGCCGTGGGCCTCGACGATGGCCCGCGCCAGGTACAGTCCCAGCCCGGCGCCTTTGGTGTGCTTGACGGCCCTGTCGGCCCGGTAGAAGCGGTCGAAGATGTGGGGCATGTCGTGCGGATCAATCCCCGCGCCCTGGTCGCTGACGCAGACGATGATCTGGTCGGGGCGCACCTGCCCGCTGATGCGGATCTCGCCTTCGGGCGAATATTTGATGGCATTGGAGATCAGGTTGCTCAAGACCTGCGAGATGCGGTTCTCGTCGGCCAGGATGACGGGGCATTTTTCGGGGAAGTCCACCAGGAGGGTGTGGCGCTTGCTCTGGGTGCGGAATCGTTCGGCGAGGCGTTCGGCCAGGAGCGGCAGGGAGACGTCGGCCCGGTTCAGGCTGAGTCCGCCGGCCTGGAGCCGGGAGGCGTCGAGCAGGTCGTCAATCATTTTGGACAACCGGTCTGCTTCCTCCTCGATGACGGCCAGGCTGTCCTCGACCACGGCCCGCTCCCAGCGGGCGTCCTCGCGGCGCAGGGTGCTGACGTAGCCCTTGATGAGCGCCACCGGCGTGCGCAGTTCGTGGCTGACGACCGAGATGAAGGTGCTCTTGATCTCCTCGGCGGTGCGGAAGTGGGTGATGTCGCGCACGCTGGCGATGACGTTGCGCAGTTTGCCGTCGGGGGCCAGCAGCGGGGCGTAAGTGATGCCGACCGGCAGGGGCGGCGGTTCGGGGCGGGCCAGGTCGCCTTCGACGTAGAGGGTGGCGTTGGGGGTCAGCGGCCAGCCGCCGCGCTCGGCTTCTTCGAGGGTCAGGCCCTGCGGGTCCCGCGCCCATTTGATGACGGCCTCGTGCATCTGCCCGTGGATGGCGTCCCGGCTGAGGCCGTAGAGTTTGGCGAAGGCGGTGTTGGCGCGTTCGATAGTATGGTCGGCGTTGAGGATCAGGATGCCGTCGGCGGCGGAATCGAGCAGGGCGTCGAGGCGCTGTTTCTCGTAGCTGACCTGTCCGTAAAGCTGGGCGTTGAAAACCGCGATGGCGGCCTGGTCGGCGAAGGATTGCAGCAGGAGTTTGTCGTTGGCCGAGAACAGGTCGGGGTAGGAGCGGAAGATGAAGATGACGCCGATGATCTTTTTATGGGCGGCCAGCGGCAGGGCCACGCCGTTGAGCAATCCCATGCTGGCGGTGTAGGCCAGTTCCTTCAACATGCGGTTGAGTTCGTTGATGTCCAGCTCGGCGACTTTTTCCTCGGCCAGGAGCGGCTCGAGGTAACGGAGAAAGGCCGGGGGGATGCCGTGCGCAGCAGCCACGCGCCAGCCGCCGTCGGCCTCTTTCAACGCGATCAGGCCCGCCTGTCCCGCGAGCATTTCGGTGGAGATGCGCAGGATGCGCGTCAAGACCTTCGCCAGGTCCAGTTCCTGGGAAATGGTCTTCGAGATTTCGAGTAAATAATCTCTCTGGCGGACGCGGAAATCAGGGAGCATGGGAAATATGGTGAGTGTTGCGTGTTGCGTGGCAGATACTGGCAATATTGTATCACCGCAGATTTGGCGGCGCGTAAGAGTTGTGTTAGCGCGCAAGGACCAGTCGAGACCCGCTCACCTTACAAAAATGAGTGTTTTTTAATGTTGACCACAAAAAAAGTTGTAGGATAATTGTGAAATAATACTTTATGTACAGATGCAATGATCCTGAGCCTGGATTTGGTCGCTTGCCTGTGGGATGGGTAAGGGTTCAGGGGAGCAAGTAGCGAAACCGGCTGTAGTCTGGTTTTGCTATTTTTATTTTGGGAGAGGTGACATGAAAGTGTACTTCAATCGTTTTTCACATTTGAATTTATTGTTGGCCGGGGTATTGATGATAGGCCTGGGGGTCCTTTCTTTCCAACCGGCGCTGCCCGTCCAGGCCGGGCCGGAGGTGGAAAATACTCAGCCAGCCCGCGTGGAACCGCGCCCGGCATACGCCGCGACCGCGGCCGTCAGCCTGGGGATGCCCGCCAGCGTGATGCTGGGGGAGGATTTCTCCTTCACGGTCACGTTCGATAACACGGGCGATACTCCCGGCTACGGCCCGTTCATAGATATGATCTTTCCCGTTACCGGCCTCGACGGCGATGACGGGATTGATTTTATTTCGGCCACTTACCTGGGTTCGGCGGTCGAGAGCAACGTGCAGACCTTCCCAGCCTTGGGCTGCGTCTCGCATCCCTGGGCCAGGGACGCTACGGGCGCGTTCGTGCAGGTCTGCGGCACGCCCGGCGACAAACTGGTCTCGCTGCGCCTGCCCTTCGGCTCCTTCGTGCCCGACCAGCCGCCGCTGGACGTGACCGTCACGGCCAGCTTGAGCAACCTGGCAGACGCGGACGCGGGTCTCACCGTCAGGGCGCGCGGCGGTTACATGTTCGGCGAGACTCCGCTGGACGACTGGTGCTGCGGCGACACGCCCATTTTGCAGCCGCCCACCAACGACGGGACCGGCTGGCCGAGCGCCCCGGTCACGCCCCAGGTGCTGACCTTTACCAAGTCCTACGTCGGCCCGGCCAACACCCAGGCCGAAACGGCCACCGGCCCCAACTTCCCGCGCCAGTACGTTTTGACGGTGGACATCGCCGACGGGCAGACCGTCACCGATCTCGATATCTCCGACCTGCTGCCGGACAACGTCCAGTTCATCGGGATTGACGCCGGCGGGACGACCGCCGGGTATTCGGTCGTTTCCCTGCCCTCTGCGGTAACGCCCGGCGGCACACTGACCCTGCGCTACGCCAGCGTCACCGGCGGGGCGGGGACCAGCGACGTGGTCGTCGCATTCGATTTCTACGTCCCGCGCCTCGATTCCGGCGGCGGGGAGGTGGTCCCGTCCGGGAGCGGCGACGATGCCAGTTCCGGCAACATCGCCTGGACCCGGGGCGATTGGGTCCCGCTCGACCCCCGCGACCCGCCCACCCCGGTCACGTCCGACGCCACCTGCCCAAGCTGTCCGCCGCTGCACACTTTACAGGACAAATCCATCGCCATCCAGAAAAGCGTTGCAGTGGTCGGCGGCGGCGACCCGGCCCCCGGTCAGACCCTCGAATATACGCTCACCTTCCAGGTCTCGGATTTCTTCGCCTTTAACGGCCTCGTCACCACGGATCTCATCTCGGACGGCCAGCACGTGGACGGCGGCTTCACCCCGACCCTGGAGATCAACGGCAACGGCTATTCGCTGGCCTCGGCAGTCTTCGCCCCGCCCAATTTCGACGTGGCCTGCAACTATTCCGCCGCGCCCGGCGCGGAATGTACCACCGACAACACCGGCGCGCCCAACGACGGCACCACCACCCTGACCTTCGACATCTCGGACGAGATCATCACCCGCGGCCAGGACGGCCGCATGGTCGGCGGCTGCGTGGACCCCGGCGGGGCGGGCCTGGTCATCCCCTGCGACCCCGCCAACCTGGGCGACGGCCCCACCACCGGGACCATCGTCTACCGGGCGGTCATCCAAGAGAATTTCACCGA
This sequence comes from Chloroflexota bacterium, assembly GCA_049324115.1. Taxonomy (GTDB): domain Bacteria; phylum Chloroflexota; class Anaerolineae; order Anaerolineales; family Villigracilaceae; genus UBA5796. The sequence continues at coordinate 57,557 of JBMOMN010000034.1, read as the reverse complement.
CACCTATCCCTCCGGCGACGACAGTGTTGACCAGGGCGACACGCTCGACAACTTGGCGGTCATCTCCGGCAACGTCCTGGACAACCTCACCTTCGCCGTCACCGACACCGAAGCCGACGACGCCGCGGCCGGGGTCGTCATCGGGCGGCAATCCCTCACCAAAACGGTTTACGCCATCAACGACGACACCAACCTCGCCAACTACACCGTGGACGGCCAGATCACCATCAAGCCCGACGACAAGGTCACTTTCCGTTTGACTTATGGGCTGGCCACCTCGGACGTGGAAAACCTGACCTTCGACGATTACTTCCCTCTGCCGATCTTCGACGTGACCGACCCGGCTCAGACGGGGGGAGGGGGCTGGTCCTTCAGCCCCGTGGTCGGGATCCCGGCCCCGGGCGTGGTCCAGCTAGGCCCGTCCGACAGCTACTACACCTACATGGACGGCAACGGCACGACCGGCGTCCTGACCCCCAACACCCTCAATCCCGGCACGCAAGACCCGGTGGTCACCGCCGACGCGGCCGCCAACAAGATCGTCATCGCCTACGCCGACTACGACGACACCCGCAACCAGCCCACCACGGTGGACCTGCTGGTCTCCATCATCGTCTCCTCCGATCCCTTTGCCGACCAATTGTTCCTGACCAACCAGGCCCACGCCTACGAAGGCAGCACCAACGGCGCGCCGAGCACCTCCGATTCGATCATCCAGTTCGTGATGACCGAGCCGGTACTGGTCACTACAAAATCCGCTGTTTGGGCCGGGAGCTGGAACGGCGCCTCCTGGGACGCGCAGCCGAACGCGGTCGTCACCCCGCCGACTGTTCCCGCCTTCACCGACCCGTCCAACAGCCCGCGCTGGGCCGGCACCATCCTGGACGGCACGACGATTAACTCCAATATCACCGGCGTGGATGCCGGGGACGTGGTCACGTTCGCGATCACCATCACCAACATGGGTTCCAGCGCCAACGGCGCGTTCGACATCACCATTCAAGACACGTTGATTGGCGCGATCTTCCAGACCCCCGATGCGACCCACCCGCTGAATTTGCAGATCCATCTCGGCGACGGCGGCGGGGTGGACTACACCGGCGACGCCGTGCCCGACCCGATCCAGTTCACCGGCTTGGGCGGCGGCCCGGCAGGATTGCCCGACAGCTCGGACGATCTCTTCGGTAACGGGATCAAGCTCACCGATCCGAGCGAGGTGCTGCCGGCCGGGACGGCCGTCTGCCAGGCGCACACGGTCGGGGCCGGGAAGAACCTCATCGTCATCACCTACGACCTCTACGTCCGGGATGACGTCATCCCCGGCACTTATACCAACACCGCCACCAACACCGGCTACGCCGGCACGGACGACGGCCCGAACCACGTCCCCACGCCGGGACCGGGTGAGAGCTATCCGCCCGAAGTGACCGACACCGCCAACACGACCGTGGTCGCCCCGCTGGCGAAGCAACTCGTCTCCACCGAATTGAACAGCGCCACCAACGCCAGTGACGAGGTGGTGATCGGCGAACTTGTCACCTACAGCCTGACCACCACCGTGCCGGAAGGGGACGTGCCCGGCGCGTTCGTCGCCGACCACCTCGACGGCGGGCTGGCCTTCGTCTCCTGCGCCAGCGTGACGCCTTCCTCGGCCAACGTGACCACTGATCTCGTGGGCGGGTTTGGCGGTATTTGCGCCACGACCGAAGCCTCCGGCGCGATCAACAACGGCCAGGACATCCGCTTCGATCTCGGCAACCTCACCAACGCCAACCGGGACAACACCACGGCTGAAACGGTGGTCATCACTTACCAGGCAGTCGCGCTCAACCTGACCGGCAACCAGTCCGGCGCATTGCTGAACAACGCCGCGGAGTTCTTCCTGAACGACGGCAGCGGGGACGTCAGCCTGGGGACCGCGGCCGCGCCGGAAGTGACCGTGATCGAACCTGCCCTCAACATCGCCAAATCTGCCAGCGCGCCGACTGCGGATGCGGGCAACCCGCTCTCGTACACCCTCACCCTCACCCAGGACGGCGCCAGCCAGACCGACGCCTACGATACGACCCTGGCCGACCCGCTGCCCCTGTGCGCTGTTGGAGGCCCATCGGCGATTGACAACCCGGTCATTTCGCTGGTCTCCGACCCGGACGGATTGCTGCCACCCACCCCGTTCGAACTGGTCGGGGATAACGCCGCTGGCTGGACCCTGCAAACCCCGGCCGGCACCAGCTTCGACGTACCGGTCGGCGCGCAGCCGATCCAAATTACGGTCAGCGGCACGGTGGCCTACTGCGTCAGCCCGACCCAGGTGCTGGCCAATACCTCCACGATTTACTGGACCAGCCTGGACGGGGCCGTGCTCGACCGCTCCACCTTCAACGCCGATTCCGACGAACGCACCGGCGCGGACGGCGTGGGGCTGGGCCTCAACAATTACGCCGACAGCGCCACCGTCAACGTAACGATCAATTCGACCGCTCCCCAGAAATACCTGGTGGCTACCTCCGAGGGGCACACAGCCGAACCGGTTGATCCCTACCAGGCAGGCTCCGGCTCGGCTGTGCCGGTGGCGATTGGCGAGATCGTCCACTACCGGCTGGCGGTCGTGCTGCCGGAAGGCACCAGCACCAATTTCCGCTTGCAAGACTACATCGCGAACGGCATCACCTTCCTGAACGACGGGACGGCCAAGGCCGCCTTCGTCTCGACCAGCGGGATCACTTCGACGGATTACGCCTTCCCGGCCCCGTCCACCTTCGTCGTCCCGGCGGTCAACGACCCCAACTGCCAGATAACCGGCTCGGCTGTCACTGCCCTGACCCCGGCCATCCCGGCCCTCTGCCCGGCGCTGGCCGATTTCAACGTGAGCAATTCCCCCACCTCCGACGTTGATACCTACAACACCGGCACCGACGTCAGCTTCATGCTCGGCACGCTCCAAAACCTGGACAGCGACGCCGATGCGGAATACGTGATCGTCGAGTTCAACGCCCTAGTGGACAACAACGGCGGCGCCAACAGCAACGACGCCGGTGAAACCCACAACAACAGCTTCCGGGTTTACATCAACGGCCTCCTGATACCGGGGTATTCCAACGGCGTTTACAGCCGGGCCGTCGAGCCTTCGATCACGGATTTGACGAAAACGGCCAACCCGACCAGCGGCGACGCGGGCGATACCATCACCTACACCCTGGCGTTCACGAACCTCAGCGCCGCCCCGGCCTACGATACCACCGCCTTCGACGTGGTCCTGACCGATACCGTCCATGCGGATATGACCCTCAACCTGGGTTCTGTCACCGTGACCAGCGCCTGCGCCACCGGGGTGGACACCTCCAACTCCGCCGGGAACAACCTGGACGTCCGGTTCGATACCGTTCCGGCGGGCTGCGCCGTCTCGGTCGAGTACACCGCGACCATCAATGCCACCGTCACCGCCGACCAGGTGCTGCCCAACACCGCCAACCTGACCTACACCAGCCTGCCCGGCCCGAACGGCACGACCGTCAACCCGACCGGCTCGTCCACACCCGGCGCCAGCGGCTCGACCACCGGCGAGCGCAACGGAACCGGGGCCATCCCGCCCAACGACTACAACGATTCCGCCAGCGCCCAGGTTACGGCCCACGCCCTCTCGCTGGTCAAATCTCTGGTGGACAGCTCCAACGGCGACACTATTGGCGGCGACCTGACCATCGGCGAGATCGTCACCTACCGCCTTGCCACAGCCCTGCCCGAAGGCACCTCGCTGGCCTTCACGGTCTACGACACCCTCCCGGCCGGATTCACTTACAGCGGCAATCCCCGCCTGTCCTTCATCGCCGACCTGGCCATGACCGTCCCGGCCGACCTGGCCGGCGCGGATAACGACGCCCTCCCGCCGACCTTCGACCTGACCCCCACCGGGCGCGTGGCCGTTGCAGGCCAGGACGTGACCATCACCCTGGGCGACCTGGTCAACAATGACACCGATAACGCCAACGCCGAATACGTCGTCATCGAATTCGACGTGCTGGTCAACGACACCGCCGACAACAACAACACCGACCTCGACTACAACGAATACACCGTCACGATTGACGGCGTGCTCAAAGGCCCGTCCAACCAGGTCGAGACCCGCATCGTCGAACCCTTCCTGAATATCGCCAAATCCGCCGACGACGACACCTGGCTCTACGGCCAGACCGTCACCTACACGCTGGACATCACCCACATCAGCGGCAGCGGCGTCCCGGCAAATGACAGCAACTCGGTGGCTTACGACATCGTGCTCACGGACACCGTCCCGGCCGGCCTGACCTTCGGCAGCGTGACTTCCCTCCCGCCCAACTGGACCCAGAGCTACGCCGCCCCCACCCTGACTTTGAGCTGCCTCTCGGCCAACGGCTGTTCCCTGCCCCTGGGCAACTCGGCCCAGATCGCCTTCAGCGTCACCGTGGACAACCCGCCCGCTCCGCCCGCCCTGACCGGGACCGACAGCGCCATCAACAACGTCAGCATGACCTGGACCTCCATGCCCGGCGCCAACGCCGACGAACGCGACGGCTCCGGCGGCGTGGACGACTACCTCGATTCCGCCTCCCACACCGGCGGGCTGGAATATTACGCGCTCGGCAACCGGGTCTGGTTCGACACCGACAACAGCAGCACCATCAACGGGACTGAAGTCGGCGTGGACGGCGTGACCGTCGAATTGTATTCGACCGCCGACCTGGTGACTCCCGTCGCGACGGACACGACCGCCAACGGCGGCTACTACCTCTTCGATTATCTCGAAGCCGGGGATTACATCGTCGTCATCCCGGCCTCCAACTTTGCGGGCGGCGGCGCGCTGGAAGGCTACTGGTCTTCCGGCACGACGATGGACGGCTTTGGCGTCATCAGCGAAACCGCCGCGCCCGACGCGGATACGGACATTGACTCGGACGACAACGGCACGCTCCAGGCCGGGCCTGACTTCCCCGGCGCGGTGGCCTCCCTGCCCGTCACCCTCGGCCCGGCCGGGCTGACCGAACCGGCCGGCGAAACCGACCTGGACGGCGGCTTCTACGGCGAGCAGCCCGACGGCCGCGCCAACATGACCGTGGACTTCGGCTTCTACCAGACGGGGATCGGCAACCTGGTCTTCCTGGACGACAACGCCAACGGCCTGTACGACGCGGGCGACACGCTGCTCAACGGCATGACCGTCGAACTGTACGCCGCCGACGGCGTGACCCTGCTCGACACCTTCACCACCACGACCATCACCACCGACGGCGAGTACCTCTTCACCGGCCTGCCGGAAGGCGACTACATCGTCAAGGCCGGCGGCCCGGCGGGAACCATCAGCACCCGGGACGACGCCGACAGCGCCGACAACGCCAACCCGGACACGAACACCGACGATAACGACAACGGCATCGGCACGGCCCTCGGCCAGGCCGCCTCCGGCCCATTGACGATGGACGCGGCCGAAACGGCGGCCAACATCACCGTCACGGACGCCACCGGCACGACCACCGACCTGACCGTGGACTTCGGTTTCGTTTACCCGTATGCCCTCGGCAACCGGGTCTGGTTCGACACCGACAACAACAGCGCCATCAACGGGACTGAAGTCGGTGTGGACGGCGTGACGGTCGAGCTGTACTCGACCAGCGACCTGGTCAACCCGGTCGCCACCGACATCACCGCCAACGGCGGCTATTACCTGTTCGATGACCTCTTCCCCGGCGATTACGTGGTCGTCATCCCGGCCTCGAACTTTGCCAGCGGCGCGGTGCTGGAAGGTTACTGGTCATCGGCCACAAGCCTCGCGGCGGACGGGAGCATCTCCGAAACCGCCGCCCCGGACGGGGATGACGACGTGGATTCGGACGACAACGGCACCCTCCAGCCCGGCGGCGAGGTGGTCTCCAGCCCGGTCACACTCGGACCTTCCGGCCTGACCGAACCGGTCGGCGAATCCGACCTCGAAGCGGGAGTCGGCCAGGGGTCCCAGCCCGACGGCCGCGCCAACATGACCGTGGACTTCGGCTTCTACCGCACCGAGATCGGCAACCTGGTCTTCAGCGACATCAACAAGAACGGCGTCTTCGATGCGGGGGACGCGCCCCTGGACGGCCTGACCGTCCAGTTGTACTCGTCCAACGGGACCGAGATCAACGCCGGCCCCGACGGCATCCTGAACACCCTCGACGACGCGCCGGGCGGGATGCTGACCAGCGGCGGCGGGCTGTACCGCTTCTCCGGCCTGCCGCAGGGCGATTACGTCGTCCGCGCCACCGGACCGGCCAGTTTCACCAGCACGATTGACACCTTCGACAGCGCCGACAACGCCAACCCGGACACGAACACCGACGACAACGACAACGGCATCGGCACCGGCGCGGGACAGGTATCCGCCGGGACGCTGACGATGGTCGCGGCTGAAACGGCGGCCAACATCACCGTCACGGACGCCACCGGCACGACCACCGACCTGACCGTGGACTTCGGCTTCGTCAACGCTTACGCGCTCGGCAACCGGGTCTGGTTCGACACCGACAACAGCAGCACCATCAACGGCGCGGAAGTCGGCGTGGACGGCGTGACGGTCGAACTCTATGCTGCCGACGCCTCCGGCCTGCCCACCGGGCCTGTCCTGGATACGGACACAACCGCCAACGGCGGCTACTACCTCTTCGATTACCTGGACGCGGGCGATTACGTGGTCGTGATCCCGGCTTCGAACTTTGCGGTCGGCGCGGTGCTGGAAGGCTACTGGTCCTCCGGCACGACGATGGACGGCTTTGGCGTCATCACCGAAGCCGCCGCGCCCGACGCGGACACCGACCTCGATTCGGACGACAACGGGACCCTACAGCCCGGCGGCGACGTGATCTCCAGCGCCGTGACCCTCGGCCCCGGAGCCTCCGAACCGGTCGGCGAAACCGACCTCGAAGCGGGAGTCGGCCAGGGGTCCCAGCCGGATGCCCAGGCCAACATGACGGTGGACTTTGGTTTCTACCGCACCTCCATCGGCAACCAGGTCTTCTACGACGACAACTTCAACGGCAACTACGAAGCCGGGACCGACACCCCCCTGAACGGCGTCACGGTCCGCCTGTTCTCCTCCGGTGGGGTCGAGATCAACGTCGGCCCCGACGGAATCCTCGGCACCTTGGACGACGCGCCGGGCGGCGTGACCACCGGCGCGGGCGGGGACTACCTGTTCAGCGGCCTGCCGCAGGGCGGTTACATCGTCAGCGTCACCGCCCCGGCCAACACTGCCAGCACGATTGACAGCTTCGACGCGGCCGACAACGCCAACCCGGACACGAACACCGACGACAACGACAACGGCCTCGGCGCCGGCGGCGGCGACGTCCCCTCCGGCGTCGTGACCCAGACCCCCGGCTCGGCCGGGGCGCAGGCCAACAACCAGGTCACGGACGCCGACGGCACGACCCACAACCCGACCGTGGACTTCGGCTTCGTCAACCTGTACGCCCTCGGCAACCGGGTTTGGTTCGACACCGACAACAGCGCCGCGATTGACGGCGCCGAAGTCGGTGTGGACGGCGTGGCGGTTGACCTGTACATGGACGACGGCGCGGGCAACTTCGTCTACCAGGCTTCCGACACCACCGCCAACGGCGGCTACTACCTGTTCGACAGCCTGTATCCTGGCGATTACGTGGTCGTCGTCACGGCAGCCAACTTTGGCAGCGGCGCGGCGCTCGAAGGCTACTGGTCTTCGCAGACGACCCTCGCCGCCGACGGGAGCCTCTCCGAAACCCCCGCGCCCGACGGGGACAACGGCCTCGATTCGGACGACAACGGCACGCTCCAGACCGGCGGCGCGTTCTCCGGCGCGGTGGCCTCCCTGCCCGTGACCCTCGGCCCGGTCGGGCTGACCGAGCCGACCGACGACACCGACGAGGAACCCGGCGTCGGCCAGGGCTTGCAGCCGAACGGCCGTGCCAACCTGTCGCTCGACTTCGGCTTCTACACCACCGGGATCGGGAACCAGGTCTTCGGCGACGCGGACAAGGACGGCGCATATTCCGCCGGGGATACCGACCTGGGCGGCATCGCCGTCCTGCTCTACTCGTCCAACGGGACCGAGATCAACGTCGGCCCGGACGGGATCCTGAACACCGCCGACGACGCTCCCGGCGGCACGCCCACGGACGCCAGCGGCCAGTACCGCTTCTCCGGCCTGCCGCAGGGCAGCTTCATCGTCCGCACGACCGCCCCCACCGGCACGGTCAGCACGAACGATAACGCCGACCTGAACGATACGACCACCACTGGCCCCGACGCCAACACCGACCACAACGACAACGGCCAGGGCACGGGCGGCGGCCTGGTCACGTCCGGCACGCTGACCCTGACCCCCGGCTCGACCGGCGCCCAGGGCAACACGACGGTGGATAACGCCACCGGCGCGACCCACAACCCGACCGTGGACTTCGGCTTCACCACCGTTTACGCCCTCGGCAACCGGGTCTGGTTCGACACCGACAACAGCAGCACGATCAACGGGACCGAAGTCGGTGTGGACGGCGTGCTGGTCGAACTTTACGCCGCCGACGCCTCCGGCAGCCCGACCGGCCCGGCCCTGGGCACGGACACGACCGCCAACGGCGGCTACTATCTCTTCGATTTCCTCGAGAGCGGCGATTACGTAGTCGTCATCCCGGCCTCCAATTTTGCGGGCGGCGCGGTGCTCGACGGCTACTGGTCCTCGGCCACCTTCCGGGCTGCGGACGGCTCCATTTATGAGAATCCCGCCCCGGATGCGGACACTGACGTGGATTCGGACGACAACGGCGCGCTCCAGATCGGCGGCGGGTTCGGCGGCGCGGTCCTGTCGCAGGCGGTCACGCTCGGACCCGGCGGCCTGGAACCGATAAACGAAGCCGACCTGGAGATTGGCGTGGGCCAGGGGTCCCAGCCCGACGCCCAGGCCAACATGACCGTTGATTTCGGCTTCTACACCATCCAACTCGGCAACCTGGTCTGGAACGACGCCAACAACTCCGGCACCGAAGACGGCGAGACCGGCCTCCCCGGCGTGGACGTGGAATTGCGCTCCGCCGACGACAGCGCCCTGCTCGTCACCGCCGTCACCGACGCCAGCGGCAACTACACCTTCACCGGGCTGCCGCAGGGCGATTACCTCTTGCGCCTCCCGGCGGCTGAGTTCAACCCCGGCGGCACGCTGCGGGACTACGTCTCCAGCACCGGCGGCGGCTACTACGAACCCGCCCCCGACTCCGACGTGGACACCGCTGACTCGGACGACAACGGTAGCGAGGTCGGCGCGATAGGGCTGGGCGGCTACATCCAGTCCGAGGTCGTCACCCTCACCCCGGCAGGCGAGCAGTCCTTCGATAACGCGGCCGGCAGCACCACCGAGTTCCGGGTGGACTTCGGCGTCTTCAACGCCCCACGCGTCAATCTGAACGTGACCAAAGATGACGGCGTCAGCTTCTACGTCGCCGGGGGCACGCTGACCTATTCCATAACGGTGACAAACCAGGGTCCGAGCGACGCTTTCGGGATGACCGTCAGCGACCCGCGCCCGGCCCAGATCGCCTCCTGGACCTGGGCCTGCGAGAGCAGTTCCCCCGATCCCGACCCCGCCACCTACGCCTGCACCGGTGACGCATCCAACCCGGCCACCTTCAGCGATTCGCTCGACCTGCCGCTGGGAGCCAGCGTCACCTACCGGGTGGAGGCCCAGGTCGACCCGGCTGCGACCGGCGCGTTGACCAACACCGTCACCGTCGCGCCCCCGGCGGGCATGGTCGAACTGGACTCGTCCGATAACGAAGCCAGCGACACGGACGACGAAGCCTCGCTGCAAGTGACGAAAGACGACGGCCTGGTGGTCGTCGGCCCCGGCAGCACGTTGACCTACGACATCCTGGTGGAGAACAACGGCGCGGTGGACCTGACCAGCCTGACCGTCACCGACACCCTGCCCGCCGGCGTGACCTACGTCAGCGCCGCGCCCGCGCCCTCCTCGGTAGCCGGGCGGGTCGTCACCTGGAGCGGGCTGTCGCTCGCCTCCGGGGCGAACATGAGCCTGTCCATCACCGTCACGGTGAAGGACAACCCCGGCCCGACCCTGCTCAACCGGGTCGAAGTGGATGATTCGAACACCGGCGCAAGCGATTCAGACACCGACGAGGATACGACCGTCTCCGGCGGCAACCTGACCAAGACCATGGTCGCCACGAACCAGAACTTCACCAGCGGGACGGAAGTCGCCATCGGCGAAATCCTGACCTACGAGCTGACCCTCAGCGTCCCGGCTCTCGGGCGGATGGACAACGCCCTGCTGGTGGACACGCTCCAGACCGGCCTGGCCTTCGTGGACTGCGCCGACATCACCGCCAGCAGCAGCCTTCTGACCAGCACCCGGATAGACCTGCACACTGCGGGCAACTGCAACGACGGCGTGACGCCCGGCATCCACAACCCGCTGGTGGAAAATTCCGGCGGCAAAGTGACCTTCGACTTCGGCACCATCGAGAACGCCAGCGCGGCGGCGGAGACCATCACCATCCGCTACGAGGTGATCGTGCTGGACATCGCCTCCAACCAGGAAGGGACCACCCTGACGAACGCGGCGGCCTGGACCTGGGACGGCGGCCAGCTCGAGATCACGACGCCCCCGGTCGAGATCGTCGAACCGGACCTGGGCATTGACAAGAACGCCGAACCCGAGGTCGCGCCTTACGGCACGCCGATCAACTTCACGGTCAGGATCGCCCACACCGCGAAGAGCAACGCCAACGCCTACGACGTGGTCGTGACGGATGAACTGCCGGCCGGCCTGGACTACGTGCTGAACTCGGCCAGCGTCACCGGGCGGCAGCCGACGGCTTTCGCTTACGACGCGGCCACCAAGACCCTGACCTTCACCTGGGACGATTTCCCGCTCAACGCCGTGTCCACGATCAAATTCCAGGCCACCTTTGTTGGGCCTTCGCCGGTGACCAACGCGGCCAGCGTCGCCTGGACCAGCCTGCCGATTGACTTCGGCCCCGGCGGCCCGATCATCCAGTCGCCGTACAACAACGATTCGACCGAGCGCTGGTACGACCCGACCGACAATTCCGGCGTGGACGGGTATGGGGTGGAGGATTCGATCATCATCTCGATCCCGGGCCTGCCGGAGACCGGCTTCGCCCCGAACAGGATCACCACGATCCCGGCCCAGCCCGCCGACAAAGCCTACGCCGCCATGGATGAGATGTGGCTCGAAGTGCCGAAGCTGGGACTGGCGGGCCTGCCCATCGTCGGCGTCCCGTTGGCCGAAAGCGGCTGGGACCTGACCTGGCTATCCGGGCAGGCCGGCTGGCTCGAAGGGACGGCCTATCCCACCTGGCCGGGCAACACGGCCATCACCGCCCACACCTACCTGGCAGACGGCACGCCCGGCCCGTTCGTCAACCTGGCCTCGCTCTTCTGGGGCGACGAGATCGTCATCCACGCCTACGGCCAGCGCTACGTCTACCAGGTGCGTGAAGTCCGCCTGGTATGGGCCGACGACCTGAGCGCGCTGCGCCACGAGGACTACGACTGGATCACCCTGATCACCTGCAAGGAATTCAACGAGGCCACCGGCGAATACAATTACCGCGTGGTCGTCCGGGCCGTGCTGGTCAGCGTCCAGCCTGAGCCGTAAAGCCGGCCACCGGTCAAACCAAAAAGCGGCGGCCGCCATGAATTGGCGGTCGCCGCTTTTGTACAGCAATTCTCTATATGTCATTGCGAGCCGCTCTTTGGCGAAGCAATCTCCCCTGATTCAACGCGGAGACTGCTTCGTTCCTCGCAGTGACAACTTCAAATCGAGAATTGCTGGCTTTTGTATCGGTAGCTTGCGGTTTAGAGCAGCCCGAATTCCTTCTCGGCGGTGGTGATGGCCTCCGCAAAGACTTTCAGCCCCTCGTCTATTTCGGATTTGGTGATGCTGAGCGCCGGGGAGACCCGGATGACGCTCTTGCCGCAGCCCAGGGTGAGCAGCCCGCTTTCGAAGGCCAGGTCGGCGACCCGGTCGCGCAGCGCCTCGGCGGGGACTTTGGTCTCCTTGTCCATCACGAATTCGACGCCGATCATCAGTCCCTTGCCGCGCACGTCGCCCATGCTGGGGTGCTGGACCTGGAGTTCGGCCAGGGCGTCGAGGGCGTATTGGCCCACCTCGGCCGCGTTTTGCAGGTACTGTTCTTCGATCAATTCGATGGTCGTCAGCGCGGCCGCGCAGGCCAGCGGGTTGCCGCCGTAAGTGTTGCCGTGGGCGCCCTTCTTCCAGGTCATCACCGAGCGACGGGCGATGGCCGCCCCGAGCGGCATACCCGAGGCGATGCCCTTGGCCGCGGTCACGATGTCGGGTTCGATGCCGAAATGTTCGATGGCCCACCACTTCCCGGTCCGCCCCATGCCAGACTGGACTTCGTCGGTGATGAGCAGGATGCCGTACTTGTCGCACAGCTTCCGCAGGGCAGGGAAGAACCCCTCCGGCGGGACGATGTAACCGCCCTCGCCCTGGATCGATTCGACCAGGATGCCGGCGATCTCGTCGCCGGGCAGGATGTGGCCGATGATCTCTTCCTCGATGTAGCGCACGACCGTCTCGCCGTAATCTTCGCCTTTTTGGCGTTCGAGCACCGGGCGGTAGGTGTTGGGGAAGGGGGCGTGCAGCACGCCGTTCATCAGCGGGTAGAAGCCTTTGTGGTAGGCCGATTTGCTGGCTGTCATCGTGACCGCGCCCATCGTCCGCCCGTGGAAGGCCCCGGTAAAAGCGATGAAGTTCGCCCGTTCGGTGTAGTACCGGGACAGCTTGATGGCCGTCTCGACCGCCTCGGTGCCGGAGTTGGTCATGAACGTGACAGCCGCCTCCTTGAAGGGGGCGATTGAGTCCAGCTTTTCGCCCAGTTCCACCCATTTGGGGTGGTAAAAATCGGATGAGATGTGGATGAATTTTTCCGCCTGCTCCTGGATGGCTTTGACCACCCTCGGGTGGCTGTGGCCGGTGGAGGTCACCGCGATCCCGGCCGCGAAATCGAGGAAGCGGTTGCCGTCAATGTCCCAAACTTCGCTGCCTTTGCCGTGGTCCATGACAAAGGGGTATGCCCTCGGGTAGGATGGCGAAATGACCGACGAGTCGCGCTTGATCAGCGCGCGGGCCTTCGGCCCTGGTAATTTGAGTGTTTCCATAGGTCTCCTGAAATGTCCTAGATCACCCGGCCCATGACAGGTGCGCCAGCGCCAGCGCGCCGAGCAGTCCGGCGTCGTCCCCAAGCGCCGCAGTAGTGATGGTCAGATTCTCCAGATAAGTGGGGTTGAAAACTCGTTTGTGCAAACTGGCCTCGAAAGGCTCAAAAAGCAGCGGCCCGCTTTGCGAAACGCCGCCGCCAAAAATGACGATGGATGGATCGAAAATGTGCAGGAAATTGGCCACGCCGATCCCCAGGAATTCCCCGGCGCGGGCATAGGCAGACCGGGCCAGGGCATCCCCGGACATTGCGGCTTCGGCCACCTGGAAGGCGGTAAATTCATCCTGCGGATCGAGGCAGGATTCCGCGCCGGCAGCCAACTGCTCCCGCACGTAGCGGACAATGGCCGGACCCGAGGCCAGCGCCTCCAGATGGCCCGGATATCCGCACGAGCAGATGGGACCCTCTGCCAGCACGGAAACGTGCCCGAGTTCGGCGGCCAGGCCGTGATGTCCCTGCAAGAGCCGGTTGTGGCTGATGACGCCCCCGCCGATCCCGGTGCTGATGGTCAGGTAGAGGACGTGCTGATGTCCCTGTCCCGCCCCGTAGCGCCATTCGCCCAGCGCGGCCAGGTTGGCGTCGTTGTCCATGTAGACCGGAACGCCAAAACGCTCGGACAGTTTAGGTCCGAGCGGGAAGTTTTGCCACTCTGGGATGTTGGGAGTTGCCAGGACGACGCCCCGGATCGGGTCGAGGGGGCCTGGCGAAGCCAGGCCGATGGCGTCCACCGCATCGTTTTCCGGCCAGATCGAGGCAATCAGGCCTTCGATACGGTCATAAATGGCTCCGTGCCTGGAGCGGGTGGCAATCTTTTTGTGGGCGAGTGGGCGGGTGCTGTCTTTGTCGAAAGTTGCGGCGCGGATGTGCGTGCCGCCGAGATCAATTGTCAAGAAGATGCCCATGCTGGCGATTATAGCATAGGCTCTCCGGGAATTAACGCAGCGGAAACCCACAGATTCGTAACCTTCGGCCTGCCGTTGACGATTGCCCAAATCCTTGCTATGATGACTTCGTGAATGGGAAGGAACCGGTCTGGTATCGAGGGTTTGGCCGCAACATGCGGAGCTTTTTCCGCCTGTTCCTGCCGGGCATGGGCATCAAGCGCTGGCTGCTGCTGGTGCTGGCCGGGATCACGCTGCTTGGCGTCGGCCTGGCGATGTTCCTGCTCGACCTGTACCGCACCGATTCCACCAACCCCGCCCTGCTGACTTTCCTGGCGTATGCGGCCCTGGCTTTCCTGCCCCGCCCGCTGCGGGTCCTGATCTTCGGCAGCCTCGGCCTGGGGATGATCGGTTTCGGCATCTGGGGCATGAACCGGTCGCTGCTCAGCCCGTTCCTGCGCCCGGGAGCCTCGCTGGTGGACAAGCTGGCCGAACACCGCCGCCGCGAACGGGGACCGAGGGCGGTCGTCATCGGCGGCGGGCACGGGCTGTCCACACTGCTGCGCGGGATGAAAGCCCACACCCACAACCTGACCGCGGTCGTCACCGTAGCGGACGACGGCGGCTCGTCCGGGGAATTGCGCCGCACGATGGGCATCCTGCCGCCGGGAGACATCCGCAACTGCCTGGCCGCCCTCTCGAACGACGAGGCCCTGCTGACCCAACTCTTCCAGTACCGTTTCAGCGGCGCGCCGGGGCTGGACGGCCATTCCTTCGGCAACCTGTTCATCTCCGCCTTGAGCGAGATCACCGGCAGTTTCGAGGAAGCCGTAGCCGAATCGGGCCGGGTGCTCTCGGTGCATGGACGGGTGCTCCCGTCCACGCTGCACAACGTGAGGCTGGTGGCCGACGTGCAACTGCCCTACGTCGTCAACGAAGTGCGGATCGAAGGCGAGAGCCATATCCCCGAAGCGGCGGGACGCATCCGCCGGGTGTGGCTGGAGCCGAACGACGCGCCCGCCTTCCCGCCGGTGATCCAGGCCATCCTGTCGGCAGAGATGATCGTGGTCGGCCCCGGCAGCCTGTACACCAGCATCCTGCCCAACCTGCTCGTGCGGGACCTGCTGGCTGCCGTCCGCGCCAGCCCGGCAGTCAAGATCTTCGTCTGCAACCTGGCGACCCAGGCCGGCGAGACCGCAGCCTACACCTGCTACGACCACGTGCGGGCCGTGGAGGAACATCTCGGCGACCGCCTGTTCGACGTGGTGGTCTGCAACGACACTTACGAGGGCCGGCTGCCGGACGGGGTGCGTTGGGTCGAGATAGACGAGCGCGCCCGTTCGGACGGCCGTCTTTACAACGCCGACCTGGTGGACCGCGAACGCCCCTGGCGTCACGATTCGACCCGCCTGTCCCAGGTGTTGATGGATCTGTTCCTCGAGCGCACCGGCCCCCTGGTCGGGTAGGCTGGAGAACCATCGGCAATTTGTTCGGCAATTATGATAAAATCCACGTTTGTGGAAAAATTCACAAACTGACACAAAATTCGACACCATTTTCAGGAGGTCCAACATGACTGTAAAAGTAGGTATCAACGGTTTCGGGCGCATCGGGCGCCAGGTGCTCAAGGCGATCCGCGACTTTCATTCGGGTACGCTCGAAGTGGTCGCCTTCAACGACATCGGCGACTTGAAAACGATGGCCCACCTGCTCAAATATGACTCCAACTACGGCCGCTTCGACGGCACGGTGGAAGTAGCCGACGACGGCCTGGTCATTGACGGCAAGAAGGTCATCGCCTTCAAAGAGACCGACCCGGCCAACATCCCCTGGGGCAGCCTGGGCGTGGACATCGTGATCGAATCGACCGGCATCTTCACCATCAAATCGGACGGCGTCAACAAGAAAGGCAAGGCCGTCAAAGGCGCGGAGAACCACATCACCAAAGGCGGCGCGAAGAAGGTCATCATCTCGGCCCCCTCCGAGGGCGAAGACCTGACCGTCGTGCTGGGTGTCAACGAAGAAATGTACGACCCGGCCAAGCACCACGTCGTCTCCAACGCCTCCTGCACCACCAACTGCCTGGCCCCGGCGGCCAAAGTGGTGCATGACAACCTGAAGATCAAGCGCGCCTTCATGACCACCATCCACGCCTACACCAACGACCAGAAGATCCTCGACCTGCCCCACTCGGACCTGCGGCGTGCCCGGGCCGCGGCGATGAGCATCATCCCCACGACGACCGGCGCGGCCAAAGCCATCAAACTGGTCATCCCCGATTTAGCGGGCAAATTCGACGGCTACGCCCTGCGCGTCCCGACCAGCACCGTCTCCATCGTGGATTTCACCGCCGAAGTGGAAGTCTCCACCACCACCGACGACCTGCGCCAGATGTTCCGCGACGCAGCCGCCACGCCCCGCCTGAAAGGCATCCTGGACGCGGTGGACGAACCCCTGGTCTCGATTGATTACAAAGGCAGCTCGTTCAGTTCATCCGTGGACCTGCCCTTCACCAGCGTGCTCGGCAAAGAGAAGAATAACTTCATCAAGGTCGTCACCTGGTACGACAACGAATGGGGCTACTCCTGCCGCACGGCGGATCTGGCCGCGTTGATGGCGAAGAACCTTTAGGGTATTCCGGTAAACAGGTAGACAGGTACACAGGTATCCATTGCTTGTGTACCTGTTTCCGTGTTTCCCTGTCAACTTTTCCCGGAGAAACCATGAACAAGAAAACGATCCGCGATATTGACCCGCAAGGCAAACGCGTCCTGGTGCGCGTGGACTTCAACGTGCCGCTCAAGGACGGGGTGGTCGGCGACGACACCCGCATCCGGGCGGCGCTGCCGACCCTGAACTACCTGCTCGAACACGGCGCGTCCCTCGTGCTGTGTTCGCACCTGGGACGTCCCAAGGAAGGGCCGGAGCCGAAGTATTCGCTCAAGCCCGTGGCCGCCCATTTGAGCGGATTGCTGGGCAAGCCGGTCGCTTTTGCCGAGGACTGCATCGGGCCGGTGGCCGAAGCCGCGGCCAAAGCCCTCAAACCCGGCGAGGTGTTGCTGCTCGAAAACACCCGCTTCTACAAGGGCGAGACCAAAAACGACCCTGAAATCTCGAAAGGGTTCGCCGCCCTGGCGGACCTTTACGTCAACGATGCTTTCGGCTCGGCCCACCGGGCGCACTCGTCCACGGAAGGGGTCGCCAGGCTGCTCCCGGCGGTGGCGGGCTTCCTGATGGAAAAGGAAATCCAGTACCTGGGCGCGGCTGTGGCGAATCCCCAAAAACCCTTCGTCGCCATCCTGGGCGGGGCCAAGATCAGCGACAAGATCGGCGTGATCAAGAACCTGCTGACCAAGACCGAGGTGATCCTGATCGGCGGCGGGATGGCCAACACCTTCTTCAAGGCCCAGGGCTACCCGGTGGCGGATTCCCTGGTCGAGGACGAGGCGTTGGATACGGCCCGGGAGCTGTTGCAGGCTGCGGGTCCGAAGCTGCGCCTGCCCGTAGACGTGGTCATCGCCGACAGGTTCGAGGCCGGGGCGTCCTGCAAGACGATGGCCGTCGGCCCCATCCCCGAAGGCTGGCGCATCCTCGACATCGGCCCGGAAACGGTCGAGAACTACGCCAAAGTCATCGCCGGGGCCAGGACCGTCGTCTGGAACGGGCCGATGGGCGTGTTCGAGTTCCCGGCGTTCGCCAAAGGCACGTTTGGCGTAGCCCAAGCCGTGGCCGGGTCCGCTGCGGTCAGCATCGTCGGCGGGGGCGAATCGGTCGCGGCCGTCCAGCAATCCGGCCTGGCGGGGAAGATCACCCACATCTCCACCGGCGGTGGGGCCTCGCTCGAAATGCTCGAAGGGCTGGCGCTGCCCGGCGTGGCAGCCCTGCAAGACAAATAACCCATCGGCAAATAAACGTCCTGAAGGTCTTCCGAGCGACGCGAAGGGTGAACCCAACCTTTGGGACGTTTTTGGGGCGCCGGTTTACAAATTACCCACAATTTACACCGGGGTGACATGCCGCTTACCCAAGTGGGCTATAATGATGCAAACCTGCCCGCGGGAGAATGCTTATGCCCTTTGCAGTTGGAGAAACAGTCGGCCCGTACCGCATCCTTGAGCAGCTTGGACAGGGCGGCATGGCGACGGTCTACAAGGCTTATCACGCCTCGCTTGACCGCTACGTGGCGCTCAAAGTGCTGCACCAGGCTTTCCTCGAAGACGCCAATTTCCACGCCCGTTTCCAGCGTGAGGCCCGCCTGGTGGCGAAACTGGAACATCCCAACATTGTCCCGATCTATGATTTTGCCGAGCACAACGGGCAGCCGTATCTCGTGATGAAGTTCATCGAGGGGGAGACGCTCAAAGCCCGTCTCGGACGCGGCCCGCTCAGTTCGGACGAGATCGAGCGAATGATTGACGCCATCGGCCCGGCCCTGACCTATGCCCACAAACGGGGAATCCTGCACCGGGACGTGAAACCCTCGAACGTGCTGCTCGCCGCCGACGGGCAGATCTACCTGGCAGACTTCGGGCTGGCGCGCATCGCCCAGGCCGGGGAATCGACCCTGACCTCGGACATGATCCTGGGCACGCCGCAGTACATCTCGCCCGAACAGGCCATGGGCAAAAAGGAACTCGACGAAGGCACCGACATCTACTCCTTCGGCGTGATGCTCTACGAACTGGCGGTGGGCAAAGTCCCGTTCAGCGCCGATACGCCTTTTTCCATTATTCACGACCACATTTATACGCCGCTGCCCCTGCCGCGCATGGTCAACCCGAACGTGCCGGAACCCGTCCAGCGGGTGCTGCTCAAGGCCCTGGCCAAGGAACGCCCCGACCGCTACCCGGACGTGGCCGCGCTGGTGGCTGCCTTCAAATCTGCCTGGGGCGAATCCGGCATCCCCGACCAGCCGGAGACGATCGTCGCGCCGTCCGCCGGGATAACGCAGGAGGCGGCCGAGCCGGCCCCGGTTCCCGCGCCCGCTCCGCCCGTCACAACGGAGAAAGCGCCGAAGAAGGGCGTCTCGAAATGGGTGCTCGTGGCGGCCTCGGTGCTTTTCATTTTGTGCTGCCTGGTGATCCTTTGGGCCACCCAGGGGAATCGTCTCAATGCCAGGCAGGCCGCTGCGCAGACCGCCGCGGCCCAGGCAACCTCCCTGCCCGAGTCCCGCCCGACATCCTTGCCGCAGGAACCTCCCGCCGAGGGGCCGGTGGCAGAGGCCCGCCGCCGCGCCGAAGAGAACCCGGATGACGCTTACGCCCGCCTCGACCTGGCGGTTGCGCTGGCAGAAGCCAAGAAGACCGAAGAAGCCATCGTCCAGTTGCATAGATCTGCCGACCTTGCCGGGGAGGACCGCGATTTCTTCGTTGCCTCCAGCGACCGGCTGGCCGGGATGGATTTCTGGCCCGGCACCGCCTACATGGATTTCCGCCTCGCCAAGCTCGAGGGGCAAACCATCTCACCGGACACGCGCGCCCGCCTGCACCGGTCGGTCTACACGGCTTTCGATGAGGAGATCGCCCCAAAGGTGTTGCCGTTCGAGGACATCGGACGGCTCGACGAGCCGCTCATGCTGGTGGCCCAAACGCGCTACGCCCTGCACCAGCGCGGCCCCGATGAAGCCCAGCGGTGGCTGGAACAATTGATCCAACGCAAGCCGGATTTGCAGGAAATCCGCCTGCTCCAGGCCGAGATCCACCTGTGGCGCGATGAATTCGACCCGGCCCGCGACCTGTTGCAGGGGCTGATGGACGATCCCGCCGTCCCGCCCTGGATCAAGGACGAGGCGGGCTACTTGATGAAAGAAATTCCCTGAGCCGGACAAGCCGGGAGAGATGCACCACAGAGCGCACTGAGATCACAGAGAATCTCCCCGTGCCTCTGTGGTGAAAACTTTAAACAATAAGGAGATTCGATGCGAACCCCCATCGTAGCTGGCAACTGGAAAATGAACAAAACCGTCGCCGAGGCCCGCGAACTGGTCTTCAAGATGAGCCTGAAACTGCGCGACATCCCCGGCGTGGAGAAAGTGCTCTGCCCGCCTTTCCCCTCCCTGCTGGCCGCCTCGGCCCTGCTGCAAGGAACGGGCATCGGCCTGGGCGCCCAGAACATGCACTGGGAGGCCAAAGGCGCGTTCACCGGCGAGATCGCTCCCGGAATGGTCAGGGAATTTTGCGGCTACGCCATCCTTGGCCACTCGGAGCGCCGGGCTTATTTCGGTGAAACCGATGAGATTGTGAATCGGAAGGTCCGCGCCGCCCAGGGCGTGGACCTGACCCCGATCGTCTGCGTCGGCGAGACGCTCGACCAGTACGAAGCGGGCCGGACGGGGGAAGTTGTCCGCCGTCAAATCAGCCTCGGCCTGCACGACACGGATCCCGCCAAAGCCGCCCGGATCGTCATCGCCTACGAACCGGTCTGGGCCATCGGGACGGGTAAAGCCTCCACCGGCGAGGCCGCCAACGCCGTCGTGGCCGAGGTGATCCGCCCGGCGCTGGCCGACCTGTTCGGCGTTGAGACGGCCCAGGCCATCCGGGTGCAATACGGCGGCTCGGTCACTGCGGCCAACGCCTCCGAGTTCTTCGGCCAGCCAGACATTGACGGCGCGCTGGTCGGCGGGGCCAGCCTGAAAGCCGACGAGTTCATTGCCATCGTTAAAGCAGCCTCGGATCAGTAATCGCCGAAAGCTGACCGCAGACGGTGGACGGTAGACCGATGATTGTCCACAGTCTACGGTCCATCGTCCTCCGCCCACCGTCCAAATGGATTTTTCCCTCCTTTCCGCCCTCGACGGCCTGCTCTGGCTGACGGCCATTCTCGTGCCGCTGGTCTTCATCCAGCGGGCCTTGCACCGCGAGATGCAGGCCGTTTTCCTGATCCTCACCCGCAACCCATCCCTGGCCATGGGGCTGTTCGCCCTGCTCTTCTTTCCCGGCGTGGTGCTGCACGAGTCCAGCCACTACGTGGTGGCCCGAATCCTGGGGGTGCGCACGGGCGGGTTTTCGCTCATCCCGCAGGTGATGGACGACCGCCTGCGCCTGGGTTACGTCGAAACCGAGAAAGCTGATTTCGTGCGAGATTCGCTGATCGGGGCCGCGCCGCTGATCGTCGGCGGGTTGGTGGTGGCTTACATCGCCATTGACCACCTGCACATGCTGACCCTGTGGAACTTCCTGCGCGGGGCCAATTTCCCCCTTTTCTGGAAAGGGGTGCTCCTGCTGCCGGGCTATCCCGATTTCTGGCTGTGGTTCTACCTGGCCTTTGCCGTCAGCAGCACCATGCTCCCCTCCCAATCCGACCGCCACGCCTGGGCCCCGCTGGGACTGTCGGTGGGCGTGCTGTTCGGGCTGGCCCTGCTGGCCGGCGCCGGTCCCTGGATGTTGCAGCACCTGGCCCCGCCGCTGAACGATTTCCTGCGCTCGGTGGCGACCATCTTCGCCCTCAGCGCGATCCTGCACGTGATTCTGGCCCTGCCTTTTGCCCTGCTGCACAGACTGTTGTCGAAACTCACCGGCCTTGAAATAAGAGAAACAGCGCCCTGAACCGGGCGCTGTGGTTTCTAACGAAATCGGGCTCAGGCAGTTTTGATCTTCTTTGGGAAAAATCCCCAAATCCATTGCACGAGGGGCGGCAGGCCATAGATGACCGCTCCAATTGCCAGGTATAGCTTGCCAGGTATAGCCCCAGCAAGGAGGTGAAGTCTGAGAATTGAGGGTCGAATGGGATGAATTCCGGCAGTTCATTGGCCTGATAGACGCCCACATACGCAAAACTTACCCCAAGTACCAGAGTTAGCAGGAGGCTGTAGAACAAGCCGCGGCGGTAATCGCCTGAACGGTGGATCAGGGCTGCGGTAACGGCGGTCAGGCTCCCGGTCCCGATGGCGAGCAGGCCTTCGATCGGATTAGGGATGAATTCCAGGAAATACAGCCCAAAGAGCGGGAACAGGAACACGACCGCCAGCAGCGACTGCACCCGGTCCGCGGCAAACAGGTAGAGGTATCCGAGCAGGACCGCTCCCAGCCAACCCACCAGCAAGGCCAGGTTGATAACCCACATCCGCTCATATTGGATCGAGTTCGTCAACAGGATGACGATGGCTAACGCAATCCAGGCGGCGTAACCGTACCAACTGGCGCTCCACAATGGCCAATCCTCCCGCGCCGCCCGGACGATCATGAAAACCACCAGCCCGGCCAAGGATATTCCCAAAAGTGTGGAGATCATTTGGACAGATTTCGCATCGGAACCGGCGAAAAAGTTGCCCCAACAGATGAGCAATCCCATCAACAGGTGCGGCAGCCCGGCCAGGAACGCCGCGCCCCAGCCCCGTTCCTGCCGTTCCCGCCGC
The DNA here is from genome assembly GCA_049324115.1 of Chloroflexota bacterium. Lineage (GTDB taxonomy): Bacteria > Chloroflexota > Anaerolineae > Anaerolineales > Villigracilaceae > UBA5796. The sequence goes on along the minus strand of JBMOMN010000034.1, from coordinate 35,061 downwards.
ACTGTCGGGCGGACCGATTCAAAATGGTTTGTGGCTTGCATGTTGCACCTCCTTCTATCAAACGCGGAAATCCCGAAGAGCCGCGGTCAATGGGCATGGCCCAAAACCCAGGCGGCCCTCAGTGTGACCCATTTGTTGGGTTGTTTCTTTTGACCGAACTCGCCCCAAGTCTTGCCGGAATAATCGTACTCCAACGCCCAGCGCCCATTGGCGTCTTGCTTGCTTCGGATCAGATCGAGGGCGCGGGACAGGCGCGGGTCGCTCCCGAATTCCAGCCGGACCAGGGCCTCGACGTTTTGCAGCAGGTCGGTCACGTAGAAGACCGGGAAACCGAATTTCCACCAGTTGCCGCTGGGCTTGTCGGCCCAGCCACTGGGATAGGCGGCCTCCGCCGGGTCTACGCCTAACAGGAATTCTACGCCCTGCTCGATGGCCCGCACGATACGCGGTGTGCGCCGCCCGGCCGGGAGTTTGCCGAAGGCCAGCATCACCTTGACCCCGCCCCAGGCGCAGGGGAGTTTGTTGTTCGCCCCGCAGGCGAAGACCGGGCCGCACTTGCCGGCATAATAGCGGACGGGGGCGTGTTTGTCTTCCATCGGGGCGATCCCTTCGCCGGTCACGCTGCGGGCCATCCAGTCGAAGGCCAGGTCCAGGCGCGGGTCGTCGAATCCCAGGTCGAGCAGGGCGGCGCATAGATTCCCCTGCAAACAATCCGCCGTGCCGGAAGGCGCGCCGCTGGCCGTAAATTGACCGTTTTCGGCGAGGGCGTGGTCGAGCAGGTAACGGCAGGCCCGTCCAATACGTTCGTCCATCTCCACCGAAGCCCCCAACTGTCCCAGCAGGATCACGGCCCAAACGCTGCTGCGATATTTGGGGTTGTAGCCCGGGCCGGGTTCGACCCAATACCCGGCTCCGTCCATTTGATCCAGGATGGCGGCGATCGGGCCTTCGCGGTGAGCTGCTTCCCTGGCGGCCAGCAATTCGCGGTCGTCGGCGGGCAGGCCGGGCAGGTCCCGCAGCGCCAGGTAGCGGACGCCGGGGTCGCGGCGTTCGAGCAGCCAGTCCAAAGCCCCCGCATGGAGTTGTTCTTGCCAGGTCATACGTCCCTCCGCCGGTCGTTCACGGACGATCGGTTGCGTGCCTAAAACCAGTATAGCACGCCTGTCAATCTCATTTGCTGAACCACAGCCCGCTGACCTGGTGTGGCTCTTCCACCCGGAAGACTACCCGCAGGATCACGTCGGCCTGCTTCTCGAACCGGACCAGGTAGAAGACTGTATAGAAGTCGCCGTCCAGGGTGACGTTGACCACCTCGCGTGAGACGTAACCGCCCAGGGCGATGTCCCGGTCAGCTTTCAGGTCGGCGAACCTGGCTTCGGTCAGGGCGGCGAGCATGTCGGCGTCGAAATCCGCCGAGAATTTGGCGTAATCGTTCTCTTTCAACCCGGCCAGCAGGTTGTCGGTTTTCGGCTCGCCGAAGGCCAGCACGGATTCTTTGACATCATCCGAAACGGTTTGGGCGACCGAGCCGCAGCCCGCCAGCAGGGCGAGTGCTGTCAAGAGGCTGGCCAGCAGGAAGAATTTGGTGGTTTTGTTCATGGTTTCTCCAAAAAATATGATTTGTAGGGGCGACCCGCCAGGAGTATAAGTCTCTGCATTTCAGGGGGTTGCATTCCAAAAAACTCAGCCCCGTCTGGGTTCGAGGGGTCGCCCTTACTGTTTTCGAAGCCATTCCAGCGCGCCCAGGCCCGCGGCCCGCCCGGTGGCGAAGCAGGCGGTCAGCAGGTAGCCGCCGGTCGGGGCCTCCCAGTCCAGCATTTCACCGGCGCAGAAGACGCCCGGCAGGGCGGTCAGCATCAGGCGCTCGTCGAGCGCCTCGAACGGGATTCCCCCGGCGGTGCTGATGGCTTCCTCCAGCGGGCGCGGGGCGACGAGCGGGAGCGGCAGGGATTTGATGGCCGCGGCCAGTTTTTCAGCATCGGCGAAATCTTCGCGGGGGACGAATTCCCACAGCAGCCCGGCCCTGACGCCCTGGATGCCGACGGTTTTTTTGAGATGGCTGGACATCGAACGCGAGCCACGCGGACGGGATAACCGTTCGACCAGCCATTCCCGCGTCCGGTCCGGGGTCAGGTCGAGCCGGACGATGGCCTGATCCCGTCCTTCGAGCGCGTCCCGCACCTGGGCCGAGACGGCGTAGACCAGGCTGCCTTCCACGCCATAGGCGGTGACGACAAATTCACCCTGGCGGCGGAAGTCCTCGAACTCCAGCACCACCGACTTGAGCGGCTGACCCTCGAAACGCTGGCGGAAATGTTCGCTCCAGTTCACGTCGAAGCCGCAGTTGGCGGGCTTGAACGGCGTGACGGGGATGCCGCGTCCGGCCAGGATCCCGGCCCAGGCCCCGGTCGAGCCGGTCTGCGGCCAGGAGGCGCCGCCCAGAGCCAGGACCAAAGCGTCGAAACGGCGGGGAGTTTCCCCGTCCGGGGTTTCGAAGCGCAGGGAGCCGTCGTCCGTCCAGCCGATCCATTTGTGGTTGGGGTGGAACGTCACCCCGGCCACACCCAGTCGCTCGCGCCAGGCATGGAGGAGATTGGCGGCTTTCATCTCGTCAGGAAAAACCCGGCCTGATGTGCCAATGAAAGTCGCGCTGCCAAGTTCTGATGCCCACCGGCGCAGCTCGTCCGGCCCGAAAGCGCGGACGAAGGGTTCGAGCTGCGCCCGCCGCGTCCCGTAGTGTGACAGGAATTCGTCGAGCGGCCCGGCGTGGGTCAGGTTGAGGCCGCTGCTGCCCGCCACCAGGAATTTGCGCCCGACGGCGGGCATGGCGTCGTAGAGGTCGACACGCAGGCCGCCATCGCTCAAGACTTCAGCGGCCATCAGCCCGGCCGGGCCGCCGCCGATGACGGCAGCGGATTTGGCAGCGGATTTGGCAACGGATTTGGCAACGGATTTTGAAGCGGATAAGCGGATGGGAGTCACGGATTTGGGCAGCGGATTGGGCAACGGATTGAGCAGCGGATTTTGAAGCGGATAAGCGGATGGGGGTCACGGATTTGGGCGGCGGATTGGGCAACGGATTGGGCAACGGATTTTGAAGCGGATAAGCGGAGGGGAGTCACGGATAAAGGAGCGGAGAGACGGATTTGGACACAAACGTTTTAATCCACGCGCAGGACCTTTGCGCCGCGGATCTTGCCCTGGCGCAGTTCGAGCAGGGCACGGTTGGCGTCGGCCAGGGGGAATTCTTCGATCTCGGGGCGGAGGCCGGTTTCGGCGGCCAGTTGCAGCAAGCCGCGCACGTCACGGCGGGTGACGTTGGCGACGGATTTGATCTCTTTTTCCATCCACAGGTGGGAGGGGTAGTCGAGGTCGAGCAGGGCGTCTTTGTCGCTTTCTTCCTTGCGGATGGCGTTGACGACCAGCCTGCCTCCGCTATCGAGATTTTTCAGCGCCTCAACGACCGGCTTCCAGACGGGAGTCGTTTCGATCACGGCGGACAACTTGCGGGGCGCGAGGTCGCTGATCCCGCCAGCCCAGGCCGCGCCCAGGGAACGGGCAAAATCCTGCTCGTTCGGGTTGCGGCTGAAGACGTAGACCTCCGAATTGGGATAGAGATGCTGCGCCATCTTGAGCACGAGGTGGTTCGAGCCGCCGAAGCCCACCAGGCCGAGCGGACGCCCATCGGTCAGGTTGGCGAGGCGCAGGGAGCGGTAGCCAATGGCCCCGGCGCAGAGCAGGGGGGCGGCTTCGGCGTCCGGGAGGGCGGCGGGGATGGGGTGGGCAAAGGCAGCCGGGACGGTCATGTACTGGGCGTAGCCGCCGTTTGTGTCCCGCCCGGTGGCGAGGAATTGGGCGCACAGGTTCTCATCCCCGGCCAGGCAGTGCCCACATTCGCCGCAGGCCGAGAAGATCCAGGCCACGCCGACCCGGTCGCCGGGTTTGATAACGGAGTCCAAAGTCTCCTGACTTTGGATGTCACCGGAAAGGCCCAACGCCGGGTGACGTTGGACTCCGATCCGCTCGACCACGCCTACCACCTGATGCCCCGGCACGACCGGCAGGGTTGGCGGCGGGGTGCGGCCTTCGATCTCGTCCAGTTCGGTGTGGCAGACGCCGCAGGCCGAGACGCGGATCAGGATTTCGCCGTCATTCGGTTCCGGTTCGGGGAGGTCTTCGAGGCTGAGGGGATTGGGGTTTTGAGCAAGCGGGGCGATCCCGCGCAGGAGCATGGCTTTCATTACCCCGTCCCAAACTGCCGGTCGCCGGCGTCACCCAGGCCGGGGACGATGTAGGCGTGGTCGTTGAGGTGGTCGTCAATGGCGGCGATGTAGATCGGGATGTCGGGATGGGCGGTCTGCATGGCACGGATGCCCTCCGGGGCGGCGATCAGCCCGACGAATTTGATCTTCTTCACGCCCCAGCGCTTCAACACGTCAGCGGTGGCAGTGGCCGAACCGCCGGTAGCCAGCATCGGGTCCAGGATGATGCAAACGGATACGGTCGGCTCGACGGGCAACTTGTTGTAATATTCCACAGGCTTGAGGGTCTTTTCGTCGCGGTACAGTCCGATGTGCCAGACTTCGGCGCTGGGCATCAGTTCCCAGAAACCCTCGACCATCCCCAACCCGGCGCGCAGGATGGGCACCAGGCCGATCTTCTCCTGGAGTTCGGCCCCAACGAGGGAGGCCAGCGGGGTTTCGAGCGGGCGCGGGACGGTTTGCAGGTCAGCGGTAGCTTCGTAAGCCAGCAGTGCGGCGATCTCGCGCACCAGTTCACGGAATTTTTTGGGGTTGGTATTTTTATCGCGCAAGCGGGATAATTTGTGCGCAACCAGCGGGTGGGTGGATGCATGGATGTTGGACATAAGGCCTCCTGTTTGGGTTGCCTAATTATACCCAGGGCGGTCACAAATTGCGCTTTTTAGGAACGTAGGGCAAATTGGCAATTTGCCCTATCATTGGGTCTTTGTGACTTCGCGTCTTCGTGGTGAACGCGCAAACTTTTCAGGCACTTTCTGGGTGGACTCGCTGGCGAGTCCGGGCAGAGCCGCCAGCGGGTTTGTCTGAAAAGGCGGTACCAAGGCCGCCGCATCCCCCGGTTACCCCTGTTTTTTCAAAAGGGCCAGCACCCGCGTCAGTTCATCCCTGGCCTGGGATACCTTGTCGCCCAGGTTTTGAATATCCCCGACTTTACCTTCCTGCTCCATTCCAGCGCACAAGGCGGTCAACTCGGTCGCGCCGACGGTGGCGCAATTGGATTTGAGCGTATGGGCCGCCCGGACGAAAGCCTCCGCATCGTCTTTGGCGAGCGATTTTTCCAGGGTGTCGAGCAGCAGCGGCGCGCCTGTACAGAACGCATCAATGATCTCCTGAATGAAGGTATCGGCGTCTTCGCCCATATACTCGCGATACGAATTGAGGATGGATAGATCAAGACTCATGGTAACTCCTGTAAAATTTAGCCGGGTTTCCCAAGCGGACGTGAGGCTTGAAGCGTTTTCTCAAGCTCATTGACCCGGATCGGCTTGCTGACGTAATCGTCCAGACCCAGGGCCAGGTAATGTTCGCGGTCGCCTTCCAGAGCGTTGGCGGTCATGGCGACCAGGCGCGGGCGTTTTTCCGGCGGCCAAAGCTCCTGGATGTGCCGGGCGGCCTCCTCCCCGTCCATTTCGGGCATTTGCATGTCGAGCAGGATCACGTCATAGTCCTGGCGGCGCAGGGCTTCGAGCACTTCCAGGCCGTTGGCAGCCACATCCGGCCGGTATCCCATGCGCTGGAGGATACTGACCGCCACTTTTTGATTGACAGCATTGTCCTCGGCCAGCAGGATGCGCAGCGGGTGGCGTTCGCCCAGGTTATGGTCAATCGCCAGGGCTTTTTGTTTGACCGGGACGGCCCGCGGCCGGTCGGTCAGGATGGACAACAGCGTCTCGAACAAGACCGACGGTTTGATCGGCTTGGTCAGGAAGGCGGCAAACCGGGCAGCGTCCTGGCTTTCGGGGCGGAACCCCAGCGAGGTGAGCATGATCAGGGGCAAATCGGCGCAATTGGGCAGCTGACGGATCGCCCTGGCAAGCATCAGGCCGTCCATTTCGGGCATCTGCATATCCAGGACGATGGCATCGAAAGCCTGGTCCTGTTCAAGCAGCGCGAGCGCCTCCTTCCCGGATGAGACGGCCTGCGGCCTCATCCCCCAGGAGGTCGTCTGCCGGGAGACGATCAGGCGGTTGGTGGCGTTGTCGTCCACGATCAGCAAGGGCCGGTTCTGGAGGTCGGGTTGGGCGCCGCTCGGCTGGAAATGGGTCGTCACGGGGGCTTTGGCAGCCTTGATCGTGAAGAAGAAGGTCGAACCTTTGCCCGGTTCGCTCTCGGCCCAGATCTCGCCGCCCATCATTTTGACCAGGCTGCGGCTGATCGAAAGGCCCAGCCCGGTCCCGCCGAAGCGCCGCGTGGTGGACGAATCGACCTGCGAAAAAGCCTGGAACAGCCTGTCCATGCGTTCTTTGGGGATGCCGATGCCGGTATCCCGGACTGCAAACAGGATCTCATATTTTCCCATTTCCAGGTCTTTCGAGGAAACGTCCACCACGATCTCGCCCTTTTCGGTGAATTTGACCGCGTTGCCCAGCAGGTTGACCAGCACCTGACGCAGGCGGGTCACGTCGCCCAGCAATTTATTGGGGGTATTCTCGTGGAGGATATAAGCCAGTTCGAGGCCCTTCTCGACCGCTTTCGGGGCCAGCAGGTCGAGGGCTGATTCGACGCAGGCGTTGAGATAGAAGGGCTGCTGCTCCATGACCATCTTGCCGGCCTCGATCTTCGAGAAATCAAGGATGTCGTTGATCACGGCCAGCAAGGTATCCCCACTGGTGCGGATGGTCTCGACGAATTCGTGCTGCTCTTTGTTGAGCGGCGTATCCAACAGCAGCCCGGTCATCCCGATGACCGCGTTGAGCGGCGTGCGGATCTCGTGACTCATGTTCGCCAGGAATTCGGCCTTGGCCTGGGCGGCGGCTTCCGCCCGATGCTGGGCCTCCAGGAGTTTCGTGATGTCGTGATACAGCGCCAGGATGCCCACCTGCACGCCGTCCACGATCACGGGGACGCCGAAGACCTGCACATCAACCATGTCCCCGTTCTTGCAGCGCCGCCTGGCCAGCCCATGGACCAGCTTCCCGTTTTGCACGTCCTGGGTGTATTGGGCGGCCTGGACTCTCGATTCTTCTGTGGTTATGAAAGGGTCCAGCAATTTGCCGACCAGTTCCTCCTCCCTGTACCCGTAGAGTTTTTCGAAAGCCGGGTTGCAGGCGAGCACGTTATGGGCATTGTCCAGCGTGACAATGGCCACGGGGCTGTTCCCGACCAGCGTTTCGAAATATTGTTTTTGGCGCTTGATCTCCATCGCAGCTTTCCTGTGGATGACGATGCTGGCCAGCGTGCTGGCAACCGCCTCCAGGAACGCGATTTCACGCACGTCTTTCCGGTGGCCTTCCCCGGTGTACAGGGCGAAAACGCCGAGCAATTCCTGTTCGTAAATGATCGGGACACTGTAATGGCTGTGGGATTTCATTCCGCTGATTTGGCCGCTGACCTGGGTCTCGTGTTCCGCCTCGGAGCAGTTGGCGAATTCGACCTTCCGGCTGGATGCGGCGCGTCCGCACAGGCAGTAGCCGTAAGGGACGCGGGCGCAGAGGCGGGTCAATTCGGCGGGCATGCCGCGCGAGGCGACCAACCGGAGCATCCTGGATGGTTCATCAGCCAGGAAGATCCCGCCGGCGGGTTCGGGTGGCAGCCAGGGGATGACCAGGAGGGTTTCCAGGGCCTGTTTCAGCATTTCTTCCAGCGACATGCTTTCGAGGGAAAGGCTTATCAGGGAGGTCATGATGATCTGGGTCTTGTAGGCGCGGTCAACTTCCCGGGTGCGGTCCGCAACCATTTCTTCCAGGTTCTCCCGGATGGATTGCAGACGGTCCTGGCGTGACCCGGCCAGCCAGGCGAGGAATCCCAGGAAAAATGGCGCTGTGTCAATGATGAGCAATAAGGGGCTGCTGCGGTGGACAAAGACGATACTTCCAAAAGTCACCGGCAAGCCTCGTCCCCAGAGATCTATAAAGGTGGCGAAGATGGGAAACAAGCAGCCTAAACCCCAGCCCAACAGACCGAAACGGGTTGCGTGTTTGGAGTTGATAATTTTTTCTTTCATTTGGTTGTTCCTTAAGGCTCACATATCAAGCCGGTTGGCTTCGACCCGGTTCTTGCCGGCCTCCTTCGCCCGATAGAGGGCTTCGTCGGCGCACTGGATCAATTGCTCCAGCAGCCGGTCCGCTGCGGGGATGGAGGCGACTGTGGCGATCCCGGCGCTGATCCCGACCCGGAAATCCGCCTCAAAGGAGGGCACCACCTGGATCTGATGGACGCTGTCAAGGATCCGGTTGGCTACCTTTACGGCATTTTCGGAGGTGGTATTCGGCAGGGCAACGATGAATTCATCCCCGGCCCACCTCCCCAGGCCGTCATAAGGGCGGCAGCGGGAGCGAAGGACATCGGCAAAGGCTTTCAGGAGGAAATCGCCGGTCATGTGCCCGAACTGGTCGTTGACTTGTTTGAAGTCGTCAATGTCCAGGAAAATGATGCTGAACGGCATGGAGGTGCGGCGGGCTTTTTCCAGTTCGAGCTGGATGTACTTGTAAATTGCGGCCCGGTTCATGAGGCCGGTCAGGTTGTCGTGCAAGGCCTGGTGTTCCAACTGGTCGCGAGTCTGCCGGAGCGAGTCTTCCAGCATGAGGATGCGCTCCCCGACCATGATGCGCGCCTGGAGTTCGAGGGGATCGAAAGGTTTGGTCAGGTAATCGTCCGCGCCGGCGTTCAGCCCGGTCACGATGTCGGCAATGTTATCTTTGGCCGTCAAGAGGATCATGTAAATATAATGGGGAAAATTCGCTTGCCTCACTTTTTCGATCAGCGCCAGGCCGTCCATTTCGGCCATCATCCAATCCGTGATCACAAACCGGACCGGGTTATCCCGGATGTGTTTCCACGCCTCCACCCCGTTATTGGCCGCGATGACTTCGTGGTTGTTGCGCTTCAACACCTTTTCCACGATCATTCGTTCGAGGGGATCATCGTCAACGATCAGTATCCTGGACATATTCGCATCACTATTCGATCAGGCAGGTTTAACGTGGCAGCCTTCGAAAACGGTTATAAAAAACGCGCTCCAAGTGACATCCCCTTACCGAGAATGGCAACCAGAGCGCGGAGTGGTTACAAGATTTTTCAACCGATTTCTTGATCTGACTGATCCGGCACTTTCCTGTTTGGAATGGTCATTGTCTTGCTGACATTATAGGTGAAATACAGCGGCATTCCAATTGGAATTTAATGACATTGCAAAAGTGTTAATCGGCCTGAGGTTCATAAGATTGCAAGGAACCAACATTGTTCCCGTTTGCTATAATCATTGTACAGATTTGTTACCGGACAAAACCAAAAACCTTAACGCGAATTACGCGGATGAAGCAAATTTCGCGAATTCTTTTTTCAAAAACATCCGCGTCACGTTGTACCCGCCAGGGTATTCGCCAAATCCGCGAAATTCGCGTTGAAAAAAGGTTTTTTCAAAAATCTGTCCGGTAGAAAAGTACAGAAAGGTTTTCCATGACGACCAGGATTTTTGTCGTAGATGATAGCGAGATGAATCTGAAGATGGTCTCGGCCCTGCTTGGCAAGGAAGGGTACGAGGCCGTTACAGCCACGAACGCCGAACAGGCCCTGTCCAGGATTGGGCCGGCCGCGCCGGAATTAGCCATCCTGGATGTGATGATGCCGGACATGGACGGGTATGAGCTGTGCCGTCGTTTGCGGAGCAGGCCGGATACGGCCCACCTCCCGATCATCATCCTGACCGCGTTGAGCGAGCTTGACGAAAGGCTGAAAGCGTTCGACGCCGGCGCGGATGATTTCATCGCCAAGCCCTTCCAGCCCCAGGAACTCCTGGCGCGCATCAAGGTTCTATTGCGACGGGCGAGCTTGCAAGTCCAGCAGACTGAACACGCGCAAGGAAATGTCAAAGCGTTCTTTTCGCTGCGCGGCGGCGTCGGTGTCTCCAGCCTGGCGACCAACCTGTCCGTCGGGCTTGCCCAGGTGTGGACGAGGCCGGTAGCGTTGGTGGACCTGGCCCTGCTCAACGGAATGAGCGCCCTGATGCTCGACCTGCCGCTCCGAAATAGCTGGAGCGACCTGGTATCCATCGCCGCGGATGAAATCGAACAGGATGTGGTCAACCGGATACTGTTGAAGCACGACTCGGGCGTACAGGTACTGGCAGCGCCCAGGCGGCCACAGGAAGCGGAACTGCTGACAGGCGAACAGGCAGTCCAGGCTTTGAACATCCTGCGCCAGCAAAACGATTACGTCATCCTTGACCTGCCGCACGATTTCACCACGGTGACGCTGGCGGTGCTGGACGAGGCGGATACCATTTACCTGGTTCTCTCCCCCGAACTGGCCGCAGTCCGCCTGGCGAGCATCGCCTTGGACGTTTTCAAGGAACTGGATTACCCCGGCGAGAAAGTCAAACTGGTGCTGAACTGGACCTTCAAGGGGAAAGGGCTGCAACGGGCTGAGATCGAAAACACCCTGAAACAGAAGATGGACTTCGTCGTCCCGTATCTGGAAGATGCGCTGGTCATGGCTCTGATCTTCGGCAAGCCGCCCGTATTCCAGGACCCGGCCAGCCCGGTTGGGGCATTTTTCGAAGATATGGCTTACCACATCAGCAGCGAGTTGCACAAAAAGAATCCGCCCCAACCCCTGCCCGAAGGGTTCATCCGGGTGCGGGACCGGGCTATGGCAAAGCAAAAGAGGAAACAATAGCGGGTTTGGGGCCTTCCGGCCAACAGGCGGGAATACGAAATTTGTTGTACACTGGTACAGAAAAAGGAGCGTCAATGCAAATCTCCGGCTTGCACATCCTGTTGACTTACCAATGCACCTTCGAGTGCGACCATTGTTTCGTTTGGGGCAGCCCCTGGCAGACCGGCACGCTGACCCTGGCCCGGATCGAAGACATTCTGCGCCAGGCCAGGGAGGCTGGCGTCGAGTCGATTTACTTCGAGGGCGGGGAGCCGTTCCTGTATTACGCCCTGCTCCTGCGCGGGGTGGACATGGCTCACGACATGGGGTTCAGCGTGGGCGTCGTCTCGAACGGCTATTGGGCGCAGACGGTGGAGGATGCACGCGCCTGGCTCCAGCCGCTGGCGGGCAAACTGGCCGACCTGTCCATCAGTTGCGACCTGTTCCACTACAGCGAAGCGACCCTCCACCAGGCGCAGAACGCGGTCAATGCGGCAAAGCAGCTCGGCATCCCGGTCGGGACGATCAGCGTGGCCCAGCCCGAGGAAACGGAGGCAACCGTCAGCCGCGGCCAGATCGAGGCCGGGGCGGCGGTCATGTTCCGGGGACGAGCAGCCAGGCAACTGGTCCCGCGCGCTGCGAAACGGGATTGGCGCGGGTTCGACGAATGTCCGCACGAGGAGCTGCGCGATCCGGGGCGGGTCCACCTCGATCCGCTCGGAAACATCCACATTTGCCAGGGGATCGTGATCGGCAACCTGTTCGAGAAGCCGCTGGCCGAAATTTGCGCCGCGTACGACCCGCAAGCCCACCCGATCTGCGGCACGCTGCTCAGGGGCGGGCCGGCCGCGTTGATCGAGACGTTTGGCCTGCCGCACGAAGCGGGATACGCCGACGCCTGTCACCTGTGTTACGAGGCCCGCCTGGCCCTGCGCGGCGAGTTCCCGGCGCTGCTCGGCCCGGACCAGATGTACGGAGGCTAGATGCTCTACAACGTTTTCGTCAAGTTCTTCCTGCGGACGCCGCTGCACGGGCTGTTCAGCAAGACCACCATGCTGCTTACACTGACCGGGCGCAAAAGCGGGCGGAAGCTGACCCTGCCGGTCTCGTACTACGAGGCGGACGGCGCATTGTGGACCATCTCACGGCGCAACCGGACCTGGTGGCGCAACCTGAAGGGCGGGGCGGACGTGACCCTGCGCCTGCGCGGCCGCAACCTGCCGGCGCGCGGCGAAGCGGTGCTGGACGGGGAGGCGGTCGCGGCGCTGCTGAGGGATTACCTGTCCCGGTTCCCGTATGTCGCCAAGTACTTGCAAATCCAGATGAAAGACGACCTGCCGGACGAGGCAGATTTGCGGGAGCAGGCCGCCCAGCGGTTGTTCGTGAAATTCACCCTGAAATAGAACAAAAACCCAAACGCCAATGACGCGAATGGGCGAATGACACGAATTTTAAAAACATTTGTATCATTCGCCCATTCGCGATATTCGCGTTAAAAAATTACAACCTCACCTTCTCCTCCGTCAACTCTCTCGCCTCGGCCATCGCGGCCTCACGGATCGAGATCGGGAAGCGTCCATGCAGGGGACTGAGCCGCGCCCCCAGCCTCGAAGGCAGGTAGACGCCCCAGCGGGTGGCCCGGCGCAGGAAACCTGTCAGCGCCACAGCCTGGTCCAGTTCGGAGAGCGTCCCCTCGTCCCAGCCGCCGAAGAAGCCGTAGAAGAACATGTAGAGCGGGAAACTGGGCAAAATCCCGATGAAGAAGATCAGCACGCTGGTCAACTGCTCCCCCTTCCATAAAAATCCGTTCACCAGCCACAGCACGCCGTAATGGGCCGCGCCGGCCAGCAGAGGCGCGGCCAGCAATTGCCAGGCAAAGAACCGCTGCGGGAAACAGACCTTGTGGTTGATGACGTAGGCCGCGATCCCCTTCGAGAACAGCCCGACGAAATAGGCGATGATCAGCGCCGTGACCTGGAAGCGCTCCAGCAAAACCCAGGCCAGCACGACCCGGATGACCTGCTCCGAGAAGACCAGGATCGACTTGAGATAGGGTTTGTTGGCGCCCAATTGGATGTTGTCCCCGACCCAGGAGGGGAACTGGACCGCGCCCCAGACGATGAGCGGCACGACGTAAACCGCCGCCCGCTGGAACTCCAGGCCGGATGCGCCGAGGATGAATTTGGGGGCCACCGCCAGCAGCACCGCGCCGATGAAGGCGCTGGTCGCCCCATTGTACTTGTAGGCCATGGCGGCGTAATACTGGCTCAAGAGCCGTTTGCCGCTCGAAATCGCCTCCGAGATAGCCGGCATCACCCCGTCGTTGAGGGTCTGGGTCACGTTGAAGGCGAAGACGAAATTCTGGGCCATGACCCAGTTGCCCCAGATTTCGGCGTAATTGATCAGCCGCGCCTGGGTGATGGCGATCTCCGCCGCTTGCCCGAACGACCAGGCCGCCGAGCCGAGCATCTCGAACACCCCGAACTTGAAACTGTTCCTGACCACCTCCCAGTCGAAATGGGCCAGGAACAATACGCTGGCGTTGTAACCCAGCCGCCGGTACAGCCACAGCCCGAACACGAAGGTAAACAACTCGGCCGCGTAAGCCGCCAATCCCAGGCCGAGCAGCCCGCCCATCGCCCCGCCGAAGACCGGGTGTCCCCGTCCCCAGGCGAACATGATACTGACGAAAACCGGCTGCGCCAGCATCGGCATGACCACTTGCAGGCTCATATCGAGGTAGCGGGCGTAATCCTGGCGCTGGAACCCGCCCAGGGCGTGGCGGAAGATCTGGTAAAAGCCGGGCAACTGGATGAAAGCATGGATGATGACGCTCCAGGCGTAGAGCGCATAGGCCGACTTCGGCGCAACCGTGCTGGCCAGCCCGATCACCAGGGCCACCTGCACCGCCCCCGAAAGCGCCTGCCACCAGACGAAAACCTGTCCATATTGGATGGCCTTCTTCGGGTCCCGCACCCGGTACTCCGACAGGTATTTGACGAAGGCCACGCCCGTGCCCATGTCGAAGAAGAACCAGGCCAGGTTGAAGAACTGCGTCACCCGCCCCCAGATGCCCAGCGCCTGGGCCGAGGGCAGGATGTAGACCGGCAGGACCAGGTTCTGGTAGATGATCAGCGGGATGAAGAGCACCAGGCCGATCGTCAGGGCGACCAGGAACCCGCTCAACGGGCGCTGGAAGCCGACATTTTCCCATCCGCTCGCCACTTCCTGGACCCGGAACCTGCTCCGGTCCGAGACGATCTGGTCCAGCGCCTCGGGGTGGCGCGCACTATAGCGGCGCACGAAGTAGAAGGCCGTAAAGGTCGAAGCGATCATCAGCCCCATCAACGCCAGGAGCAGGTCCCGCTCGGACGTGTGCGGCACGGGCGAGCCGGGATACTCTGCGAAACCGACCGGCGCTCCTCCCCCGGCGCGCATCGTCAGGTGATAGATCAGGTAATTGTAATAAGCCCACTCCTGGATCTGGGGGTTGTCCCCGTCGAGGAAGGCGTTGACCACGAAACGGCCCGGCCGCGCCTGCCACAATATCCACTCGCCGTCTTCGTAAGCCGTCACCAGCGGCTGGACGGATGATACCGGCGTGACCACCTCGTAGCGCCGGCGGACCTGCGGCGCGCCGTTCCAGATGATCCCGGTGACGAGGGGGTCGTCGTCCTTGATTTCTGTCAGGCTGACGGGGTCGTCGCGAAGCGTCAACTCGACGGGGATGCCGAGCAATGCCGACACCTCCGCCTGGGAGGTGGACTCGCCCAGGATCAGCACCAGGCCCGCGCCGCGCGCCACTTGGGCCGCGACCGTTTCCGGGTCCGGGATGACGCCGGCCAGGACGAAAACATCCGCCAGCGACGGGTCGTCCACGAAGGCGAAGGTCCCTGTTGGGGCCAGTCCCAGCGCGATCCGCACGCTGCTGCCCGGATCGCCCGCGTAAAAGACATTGACCGGATTCCCCGCCGCAGCCGGGGTGACGGCCGCGAAAGTGAGCACGAACAGGATCGAGAGAACGACGAGTTTTCGCATGTTGGCCTCTTGCCACGAATTTAGTGTCATTGCGAGGCGGCGCACTTTCGCCGAAGCAATCTCACAGCAAATTTGGTCGAAAATTGGATAAAACAGGGGATTGCTTCGCTTGCTCGCAATGACATTTGAAACTTCTGATTTACTGAGATCCGCGGCTAAAACTCGAAGCCGTTATCCCGGATCACCTCCGCGAACCAGCGCCCGCTGTCCTTGACCGTGCGCTCAAGTGACTTGTAGTCCACGTAGACCAGCCCAAAGCGCGGGCCGTAACCGAGCGCCCACTCGAAGTTGTCCAGCAGCGACCAGTGGAAGTAGCCCTTCACCGGCACGCCGTCCTGGATGGCGCGATGCACCTCGGTGATGTGGTCCCTGAGATAGCGGATGCGGCGCTCGTCGCGGACGCGCCCGTCGAAGTCCAGCCCGTCCGGCACGGGGATGCCGTTCTCGGTGATCATGATTTCAGGGCGTGTGTTCCCCTCTCCCGATTTTGGGAGAGGGGTCAGGGGTGAGGGCTGGAAGTAATCACGCCAAATCCGCACCAATAACTCATGCAACCCCTCCGGGAAAATCTCCCACATCCCCGAATACTCGTTCCCCACTGGATGGACCTGCTCCACGTTGATGACCGGGATCTTGCTCGAATGCTTCATCACCGCCCGCGAGTAGTAGTTGACGCCCAGGATGTCGAGGTTGCGGATCTTCTCCAGATCGCCCTCCTGGATCAAACGCCCGCTCAGCAGCTTGCCGATGGCTGATCCCTGCATCGGGGAAGTGCCTTTGAGCAGCGGGTCGAGCACGATCCGGTTCATGAACAGGTCCACCCGGTCGGCGGCTTCGGCGTCTTTCTTCGAGTCGGTGGCGGGATGGACGACGTTGAGATTGAGGGTGATGCCGATCCTGAGCGGCTGTTTGGCCGCGCCCCGCATGGATTCGACCGCCAGCCCGTGCGAGAGCAAAATGTGGTGCAGGGCCTTCAAGGCTGCGCCGAGGTCCCTCTGGCCGGGGGCGTGGTCGCCCAGGAAATAGCCCAGGAAGGCCGCCACCCAGGGTTCGTTGTGGGTGAACCAGGTGCTGACGCGGTCGCCCAGGCGCTCGGTGACGATCCGGGCGTAGTCGGCGAAGTGATAGGCTGTGTCACGGTCCGTCCAGCCGCCCTGGTCTTGCAGCGGCTGGGGCAGGTCCCAGTGGAACAGGCAGACATAAGGCTCGATTTTGTGCTTGAGCAGCTCGTCCACCAGGCGGTCGTAGAAGTCCAGCCCCCGGGGGTTGACCGCTCCGGCCCCGGCAGGCTGGATGCGGGTCCAGGCGGTGGAGAAGCGATAGGCCCGGAGTCCGAGTCCGGCCATCAGGCGGATGTCGTCCCGGTAGCGGTGGTAATGGTCGGCGGCGACGTCCCCATTCTCGTCGTTGGCGACCTTGCCGGGCGTGTGCGAGAAGGTGTCCCAGATCGAGAGGCCCTTGCCGTCTTCGTCCCAGGCTCCTTCGATCTGGTAGGCGCTGGTGGCGCAACCCCAAACGAAATCCTTCGGGAAAGTCAGTTTCATGTCAACCGCCTCGGTTTGAAATAAGAATGACGATGGTCGCCAGGCACAGGCAGGTCGAAAGCGCCAGGAAGGCGAGACAGCCCGGCGCAAACCGGCGGACGAGGGTCCACTGCCAGTAGGCGTTCACAGCTTTGGCCGCCACGGGCTGGACCTTGCGCAGGGCCTCGGATATGTCTATATCTGGTTCAGGGGGGAAAGTTTGCGCCGGCGGGATCGGTTTCGGCTCCGGCTTCGGTGCGGCTTTCAGGCGCAGGCCTTCGGGGATGGTGGCCTGGCTGCCGCAATACGGGCAGGCGATACGGACGGCGCCCGGCAGCGGCTCGACCGGGCCGCCGCAGGCT
Organism: Chloroflexota bacterium; assembly: GCA_049324115.1. GTDB lineage: Bacteria > Chloroflexota > Anaerolineae > Anaerolineales > Villigracilaceae > UBA5796. The sequence continues at coordinate 18,282 of JBMOMN010000034.1, read as the reverse complement.
GGGCAGGGGAAGGTGGTTTCGGCCATGGGTTTGTCCTGTGGTGTTTTACGGCAAGCATACAGGATAATCCCAAAGGAAGCAAGCTGGATGTAATGGATTTGTAAAAGTTCATTGAGAATTTTGCCACAATCCCGGCGATAGCGGTAAAATCGTATTTCGATGGCCGCAGAAACCCAACCAGCCCTGGTCGAAATGCAAGACGTGGTCAAGGTCTATTCCACCGCCGCGGGGGATTTCACCGCGCTCAAGGGCGTCAGCCTGCGGGTGCAGCCGGGCGAGTTCCTGGGCATCATCGGCAAATCGGGGGCGGGCAAATCCACCCTGCTGAACATGATCTCCGGCGTGGACGACCTGACTTCGGGCCGCGTCACCGTCCGGGCGGATGGGCGGGAGGTGGACGTTCACGCCCTCGACGAAAACGACCTGGCCCTGTGGCGCGGCCAGACCATGGGCGTGATCTACCAGTCCTTCCAACTGCTGCCGATGCTGACCCTGGTCGAGAACATCGCCCTGCCGATGGATTTGTGCGGCAACTTCCACCCGCGCCAGTCCCGCCGGCGGGCGTTGGAACTGCTCGAACTGGTGGAACTCGAAGAACACGCCAACAAGCTCCCGGCCTTCATCTCCGGCGGGCAGCAGCAGCGGGTGGCGATTGCGCGCGCCCTGGCCAACGACCCGGCCATCCTGATCGTCGACGAACCCACCGGCAGCCTCGACTCGGTCACTGCCGACCATATTTTCGATGTCTTTCGGCGGCTGGTGGCGGAGCAGGGCAAGACGATCGTGATGGTCACGCACGACAACAGCCTGATCCCGCGTTTTACGCGTCACCTGCAGCTTGTGGACGGGGAAATCGTCAGCCAGGGGACGCCCGCCATAGCGGAAGCCGGCCGGAGGTCCCGATGACGAACCGGACGGTTGGGCCTGCTCCCGTTACCGACGCGTCCCCCATCATCCAGATCCGGGACGTGGTCAAGACCTTCAAGAACGCGGCCGGGGAGTTCACCGTGCTCAAGCGCGTCAACCTGGATATTTTTCCCGGCCAGTTCGTTTCGATCGTCGGCAAGTCGGGCAGCGGCAAATCCACCCTGCTGAACATGATCACCGGCATTGACCACCCGACCTCGGGGCAGGTGGTGATCGGCGGGACCGACATTTACCGGATGACCGAGAGCCAGCGTTCGCTCTGGCGCGGGCGCAACCTGGGGATCGTCTTCCAGTTCTTCCAGTTGCTGCCGATGTTGACCCTGCTCGAAAACGTGATGCTGCCGATGGATTACGTCAACCACAGCGGTTTCGACGAACGCCCCGAACGGGCGATGGAACTGCTCAGGCTGGTGGGGCTGGAGCCGTTCGCCCACAAGCTGCCGCTGGCGGTCTCGACCGGCCAGCAGCAATCCGCCGCGATTGCGCGGGCTTTGGCGACCGACGCGCCCCTGCTGGTGGCCGACGAGCCGACCGGCAACCTGGATTCGCGCTCGGCGGAACACATTATCGAGCTTTTCGAAACGCTGGTGGCCCAAGGCCGGACGATCGTGATGGTGACGCACGACCCGTCGCTGACCCTGCGAACTTCGCGCAACGTGATCATCTCGGACGGCGAGTTGATTGACGAAACGGTGGCGAAGGCGCTTTCGCTGCTCACGCACCATCAGATGATGGCGGTCTCGCGGCAGGCCGAGCGCGTCTCCTTCCCGCCGCTGCGCACGATCATCCGCCAGGGCGAGCACGTGGACACGTTTTACATGGTCATGCGCGGCGAGGTGGACGTGGTGCTGCAAGGCAGGAGGAAGGAAGACGTGGTGGTGGCCCGGCTTTCGGCGGGCGATTTCTTCGGCGAGATCGAGCTGATGCGCGGCGGCAAGTCCATTGCCAATGTGCGCGCCGGCCCGGACGGGCCGGTCGAACTGCTGGCCCTGCCGCGGGACGAGTTCCTGCGCGTGGTCCGGGAATCCGCCTTGACCGAGGAGGCGCTTGGCAAGATCGTCCAGCACCGCTTGAAGGAGAACAAATCCGCCGACCGGCGGAGAATGCTGAGATTGTTTGGATGAATTGTGTCTCACCCCACCTCTCTCCCAATTTGGGAGAGGGGCAAGGGGTGAGGCGAAATGGAATGGCTATGCGCCCAAGATGGCGAAAAGTGATCTCGGATTTAGTGGATAACAAAATGCGCACGGCGCTGGTGGTCCTGTCCATCGCGGTGGGCGTGTTTTCGATTGGCGTGATCTCCGGGGCGTATGTCATCATTTCCAACGACATGAGCGCCAGCTACGCCGCCAATTCGCCCTCCAACATCGAGCTGCGGATGGCCGATTTCGACGAGACGGTGCTCGAATCGGTGCGGAACTCGAACGGGGTCGCCGAAGCCGAGGCGCGGCGGGTCTTCAGCGTGCGGGTGCGCGTCCCCGGCACGAGCAAGTGGACCACGCTCGACCTGGTGGCTTTCGACGATTTCGAGGCCAACCGGGTCAACCTGCTGACCCCGCTCGAAGGGCAGAGCGCGCCGGGCAAGCGTGAAGTGCTGCTCGAACGGGATGCCCTGACCCGCGTGGACGTGGAAGTCGGCGGGCTGCTTGAATTCCAGTTGCCGAACGGCTCGATCAGGTCCATGCCGGTGGTGGGCGTGGTGCAGGATACGGCCATGGGCGCCGGGGATTTCCTGGCCGCGCCGTTCGCCTACATCACGACCAGTACGCTTCAATATTTGCATGAGCCGCAGGACTTCAACCGCATTTACGCCACCGTGACCGAAGGCGGCGACGACATCCTCCACGTCCGCGACCTGGGCGCAGACCTGAAAGACCGGCTCGAAAAGGGCGGCGCGTACGTCGTCCGCTCGCGCTTCTCGGAGACGCACACCCACCCGCTGGCATCCACCGTCAATGCCATTCTGGGCATCCTGATGGCGCTCGGTATCCTGATCGTCTTCCTGTCCAGTTCGCTGATCGCCAACACCCTGGCGGCCCTGCTCCAGCAGCATACGCGCCACATCGGGATCATCAAACTGGTCGGCGGGCGCGGGCGGCAGGTGCTGGCGATGTACCTGGCGCTGATCATGGCTTTCGGGGCGCTGGCCCTGCTGGTGGCGGTCCCGCTCGGAGGCCAGGGCGCTTACGGATTGGCAGCCTTCATCGCCGGCGAGTTGAACTTTAACCTGCTCGGCTACCGGATCGTCCCGGCGGCGCTGCTGATCCAGGTGCTGGTGGGATTGCTCGTCCCGCTGGTTGCGGGACTCGTGCCGGTCCTCGGCGGTTCGCGAGTGACCGTACTGAAAGCCATCAGCGGCGAAGCGGCCCGGGACGAAGGCGGCCGGCCCAAAGTCGAGGGGCGGGTTTCGCGCTTCGACCGGTTCCAAACGAGACTGACGGTTGCGCTGGCGAGACGGGGCATCCACATCCCCAGGCCGCTGGTCATCTCGCTGCGGAACACTTTCCGCCGCCGCGGCCGCCTGATCCTGACCCTGTTCACGCTGACGATGGGCGGGGCGATCTTCATCGCCGTCTTCAACGTGCGCGTCACCCTGCACGATTACATCGGGGCCATCAGCCGCTATTTCGTGGCCGATGTGTCGCTGGATTTCGAGGCGCCCTATCGCTTGAGCGAAATGGAACAGGCCGTGATGCAGGTGGAGGGTGTGACGCGGGTGGAGGGCTGGCAGTTCGTCAGCGGCGAACTGCTGGACGGGAACGGCATGGTCCTGGAGAACCTGAATATCTTCGCGCCGCCGGCGCAGAGCGAGTTGATCGAGCCGATCCTGGTCTCGGGGCGCTGGATCGAGCCGGGGGACGCGCGTAAATTCGCGGTCAGCGAAGCGGTTTTGAAGTATTACCCCGGCCTGTCGCCGGGCGACCGGCTGCGCATCCGGGTGCTCGGCAAGGACGAGACCTGGGAAGTGGTCGGGGTCTTCAAATTCGTGGATCGGGAGGGGATGCTGGCTTACGCCCCCTACGAATACGTCTCGCGGATGACGAATTACGCCAACCGGGCCTTCATGTTCCGGCTGGTGACGGCCCAACACGACCGGGGCTACCAGGACGCCAAAGCCGAGGAACTGGACGCCACCCTGCGCGAGCGCGGCTTCAAATTGCTCTCCGCCGAAGCGGGCAGCGCCTCGCTGGATACCGCGGTCGAAAGCCTGGACACGCTGGTGGTCTTCCTGCTCATCATGGCCGTGCTGACGGCCACCGTCGGCTCGATGGGGCTGACCGGCACGATGGGCATGAACGTGCTGGAGCGGACGCGGGAGATCGGCATCATGCGCGCCATCGGCGCTACCGACCGGATCATCATGCTGACGGTGATGGTCGAAGGCATGCTCATCGGGGCGATCTCGTGGGGGCTGGGGGCGGTGCTGTCCGTCCCGTTCACGATGCTGCTGGCGCGCATCGTCAGCCTGGCGGTGTTCGAAACGCCGATTGATATTGTCTATACCCTCAACGGGTACGTCCTCTGGCTGGGGCTGGTGCTGGCGCTTTCGGCGCTGGCGAGCGTCGTGCCGGCCCGCAACGCGGCCCGCTTGACCATCCGGGAAGTGCTGGCGTATGAATAAATTTTCCTCACCGCTCGCCCCTCTCCCGAAATCGGGAGAGGGTTGGGGTGAGGGCAGAAGGAAGGTAGCTATGAAGAAAACTAATTTGTGGATATTCGCGGTGCTGATCCTGGCCCTCGTCCTGTCCGCTTGCGGGCCGCAGGCCGAAGCGACGCCCGAGCCGCAGGCGGCCGCCGTACCGGCCGGGGTGATCGCTGAAGGTCACGTCGTGCCGGGCCGCGATCTCGCGCTCTCGTTCGCGGTGCGCGGGCGGGTGGACGAGATCCTGGTCGAGGAAGGGCAATCCGTCCGAAAGGGTGACGCGCTCATCCGTCTCGCCGACCGGGAGCAGGCCGAAGCGGCCGTCGCGGCCGCCCACCTCGAACTGACCGCCGCCCAGCAGGCTTACGACGAATTCGTCCGCAATGCGCCGCTCAACGCTGCGGCGGCCTGGCAGGCGTACATGCAATCCCAGGTGGCGCGCGGTGAGGCCGAAAAGGATTGGGAATCCCTCAACCTCGACACCCTCGACGACCGGATTGACGACGCCGAAGCCGATGTCCAGGACATGCAGGAGGCCCTCGACGACGCCCAAAAGGAATTCGACAAATATGCGGACCTGAACGAGAACAACGCCTCACGCCAGCGCGCCGAAGACGACCTGGAAGCCGCCCAGGAGGATTACAACGCAGCGGTGCGGGACCTGGAAGCTGCCCGCCGCGAAAAGGACTCGGTCCGCGCCGGATTGGACCAGGCCCTGGCTGCCGAGGCCGAGGCCAAACGCAAATTCGAGGCAACCCTCACCGGCCCGGACGCCGAGCAACTGGCGCTGCTCCAGGCCCGGCTCGACAACGCCAGGGCGCAAGCCGCCGCGGCCGAAGCTGCGCTGTCAAACTACGACCTGACCGCCCCCTTCGACGGGATTGTGATGGAGGTCAATCCCCTCCCCGGCGAGTGGACCGGCCCGGAGACCTGGGCGGTCGTCCTGGCCGATACCGGCCAATGGTACGTCGAGACCAGCGACCTGACCGAACTCGAGGTGGTGGATGTGGCCGTCGGGCAGAAAGTCGAAATCGTGGCCGATGCCCTGCCGGAGGTCACGTTGACCGGCGTGGTCGAGGAGATCAGCCGGACCTTCAAGGCCCAGGGCGGCGACATCCTCTACACCGTCCGCATCCGCCTCGAAAATTTCGACCCGTCCCTGCGCTGGGGGATGACGATCGAAGCGACCTTCGAGCCGCTGGAATAGAAATTTCAAGGTTGTATAGACATATTAGAACATTTGTTGGATTGAATTCGGATACAAATGGTGCAATAATGGAAAGGCTCCGAAAAAAGCAAAACCAGGGAAACCTGGCGACGCAAAGTCATGGGTCTAAAGTCGAATATCATCAAATATGAGACGATGATTGCCAGACTGTCGAAAAGGCTAAACCACCGAAAGGTGGTGTCGCAAAGCCAGGCATCTAAAATCGGCATAGCGCTGATCAGGAACGACCGGCTGACCGAAAGGTAAAACCGGGGAAACCCGGCGACGCAAAGTTATGGGCCTAAAGTTGTGTAACAATAGCCAGGGCTGCCAGACTGCCGAAGAGCATTTTCAGGGATGACAGGAATGTCATCCCTGTTTGTTTCCCAAAAATCCGGCTGGTTATTCTGTGGGATTGTCGAGGCGGATGCCGTGGCCGCGCACCGTGCTGATGTACTGGTGGTGCGGGTCGAGCGCCGCCAGCCGGTCGCGCAGGCGGCGCACCAGCGCGTCCAGGGCCTGGTCCGAGACGCCCGCGGCCTGGTCCTCGCCCCAAACGGCCGCCACCAGGTCGGCCCGGCTGATGACCTGTCCCTGGCTTTCGTACAACGCCCAGAGCAGCCGGAACTGTTGGGCCGACAGCGGCGGAACGAGTTGCTGTTGGTTGATCCACACCCGCCGCGAGCGCATGTCGAGCATCAGGCGCCCGGTGCGGACGGGCTGTTCGACCAGCGGCATGGTGGCATCCGAACTCAGGAAGACAAAATTCTGCACCATCGAGATCTGGAACATATCCCCATCCTGGAGCATAACGGGATTGGTCAATAATTCGCGGTTGTAATACGTCCCGTTCTTGCTGCCCAGGTCTTCGAGGATCACCCCCTCGGGCGAAGGCGTCAGGCGGGCATGGAAACGCGAGACCTGCCGGTCCTGGATGACCACGTCGCAGCTGGCTTCGCGTCCCAAAACGAGGGGCTGGTCCACGGTCCAGCGATGACTGTTGAGCGGCCCTTCCTGCGCGACCAGGATCGGATGTTCATCAATCTTAGTGTCCATTCAGCCCTCTACGATAGACAATACCCTTCCATCTCGAACAGGAAGGAAGCAGGGTAAGTTGAAAAGGAACGTATAAAATCCGGTAACATAAGCTAACCAAGATGCAAACCGGGAACAACTAAAGCCGTTTATAATATAGCAGAAAATTGCGCTCCTGTGCAGAAATACGCCGAATATTACCTGCACCAGACAGCCGGAGTCAACGGAGATCAGATGGCCTTCCCGATCAAAAAAGGGGAGGTGTTGCGCGGTCGTTACAAGGTCCGCGAACGAATCGGCCAGGGCGGCATGGGTAGCATTTACCTTGCCGATGACACCCGGCTTCAAGGCCGATTGTGCGCCTTGAAGGAGGTCGAGCACGACCGCGCCCTCCCGGACAAAATCCTCAAGGAGGCCCGCGAACAGTTCCTGCGCGAGGCCACAGTTTTGGCGCGGCTCGACCATCCCAACCTGCCCAAAGTGTCGGACTTTTTCTCGAACGGTCCCCGCGACTACCTGGTGATGGATTACATTCCCGGCAAGGACCTGCGCACCCTGATGATCGAGGCCCGCCAGCAGAAGACCTTCGTGCCCGAGGGGGACGTCCTGTCGTGGGCCAACCAACTGGCCGATGCCCTGGCCTACCTTCACCGCCAGACCCCGCCCATCGTCCATCGAGACATCAAGCCCAGCAACCTGAAGATCACCCCCAACGGCCTGCTCAAGCTGGTGGATTTCGGCCTGGTCAAAGTAATGGCCCCCGACGAAGTGACCATCACCGTCATCCAGGGACAGGGGACCGCCCTCTACACCCCGATGGAACAATACGGCGGCGACGGGATCCACACCGACATCCGCTCCGACATCTTTGCCTTCGGGGCGACCCTCTACCACCTGCTGACCAACCAGGCTCCCGGGGATGCCCGCCAGCGTTTCCTGGAACCGGAAAGCCTGATCCCGCCTCGACGCCTCAACCCCGCCATCACGCCGCGCACCGAACGGGCCATCCTGTGGGCCATGGCCCTCCACCCCGACGAAAGGCCCCAAACTATCGAAGCCTTCCGGGAGGCGCTGCTGGGCAACCGGGAAATCCCCACCCGCCCGGTGACGGTCATCCGCCGCCCGGAAAACGGATCGGTGCTGCGGGCGCTGACCACCCCGCCCGAAAATATCCTGCTCTGGACAGCCACGCTGCTGTTGCTGGTAAGCCTGGTCTTTACGCTCAGCCGTTAGTGCTGCGCCACCAGGCCCAGCCGGCGATCCAACCTGCCAATCCCCCGATCAGGGTCAACCCCAAAACCACGATGATCCCGCCGTTTGCCACCAGGGACGCCGAACCCGGCAGCCCCACGCTGAGGTAATTGTAAGCGGCCAACGCCCCCACCAGGGCGCACAAGCCCCAGCGGATGCCCCAGCGCGGCGAAAACAGCGACCGCCCCACCCATTGGGCCAGCCCGGCCAGGGCGATCATCGCCATGACCGCCAGCAGCCACCCCCCAAAGCCGGGATAGTTTTCCACGAGCAGCGGGAGCACCGGACGCGGCTCGGGCGTTTGGGTGGGAGTAGGGGTGGGAGGGAGGGTCTCGGTGGGAACGGGCGTCGGAGGGACGACCGTGACCAGTGCGCCCTCGTCGTCCACGTTCCATTGCAGCACGACCGAGGTCAGCGCCGGGTCGCTGGCGGCGCGCAGTTCCAGCTTGCCGGGTTTGTCTATCCTGAAGGACATGCGCGCCACGCCTTTGCTGGTGGTCGCGTCGAATTGCTGGAGCAGCAGGTCAGGGTCGCTGCCTGTCGTCAGGGTGAAGCGAACGACCGTCCCGTCCGGGACCGGATTCCCGTTGTGGTCGAGGATGACGCCGGTCTTGATGGATAGGGTGTCGCCGACTTTGTAAAGGGGAGGGGGAGCCGGTTCGGGGGTGAAAGTGCCCTCCCCAACGGGAGCCGGCTGCGAGTCCGGCAAGAGCGAAATGACCTGGACCGGGTCGGGGGAAGTGGCTTCGATCAACTCATAGCCGATCCCCGGCACCGAGACCGGTGAAGCTCCGGCGGGGGTGATCTCCTGGTAGAGCAGGCGGGCAGCCACGTCCACGAAAGCGGGGGTCTTGCTGTAAAGCCCGTAGTAAGCGGTGATCTTCGAGACGTCGGTCGCGTCGAGGTAGTAGGGCGCGCCGAAGGCGAACAGGATAACCCGCTTGGTACGCAGCAGGTTCTGGCGTTCGGTGATGAACTGGCGCAGCAAACGATACTGAGCCTGGCTCTGTGGGATGTCGGTGATCGAAATGACGACCCAGTTCGCCCGGGTCAGGCTGGAACTCAGCGGCGTGGCTTCACCGAGCAGGAGGGTTTCGAGATCGGCAAAGGAATAATAGCTCATCAGGCTGGACAGGGCCTGCGCCCCGGCCTCGGGACCGTAGAGGCGCAGGACGGCGTTCTGGAGGGAATCCACGCCCATGACAGCTTCCTCGGGACAGGTGCTGCACTGCCGTCTCTTGCGGACATCAGTGATGAAGACGATCCGTTCGAGCCGTTCGGGAGGACCCGCAAGCAGGGCGTCGAGGTCCTCCGCGCTGGGGCTGATCAGCGTGGCAGACTGGCGGGCCACTTCGAACCCGATCTGCGATTGCCCGACGGAACTCAGGTTGTTGCGGTCGGGCAGGACGAAGCCGAGGCTGAAGCTGCCGTACAGGCGGAATTTCTGGGTCAGGATTCGCAGGGCGGCATCGTTGACGCGCTCGGCAAAGGCCGCGTCTTCGCGGTATTTCTGGGTGAAGAATTCGAGGGTGCGCAGGATGGCGGTGTAGGTATCGGCGGCGTCGCTCGAAAGGATGTTCCCCATGTAAAGCAGGTCGTTGCCGGCGACCAGGGCGTCACGGGCGACGAGGCGGGCCGAGAAGGTCTGCTCACCGGGGTCGTAGAAGCGGCGCACCGCCAGGCTGCTCAAGTCGTCGCTGACGATCAGGCCGCCGTTGGCGCGCCATTCGGCCAGGGGTTCGAGGGCCATGATCTGCGCCTGGGCCACCTGGTCGAAGCTGACCGGGCGGGTGGTGGCGCGGATGTTGCCCTGCAAGCCCTGGTAGCGGATGTGCGAGATCAGCAAGCCGTCAGCCAGCATGGGCGGCGAAGGGACGTTCCCCGTCACGGCGAAGAAAGGCGCCAGTTCGATCTGCTTGAGCTGCTCCAGCGACTTGCGCACGGTCGCCACTTCTTCTTCCGGCGGGCGGTCGGAGGCGCCGCGCCCGGGGAAATGCTTGGGGACGACCAGCAAGCGGTTGTCGCTGCCCAGGTGCAGGCCGGAGATATACGCCCGTCCCATCTCGCCGACCCAGAACGGGTCGCCGCCAAAGACGGACGACCCCGGGTCGCCCTCCCCGGCCGGGTTGGGGGTCTCCAAAACGTCCAGCGAGGGGCCGAGGTACAGGTTGATCCCCAGGCTGGCAAGTTCCTTGCCCATCACCACCGCCACCTGTTCGGCCAGGGTCGGGTTCCAGGTCGCGCCGATCGCCATCACGCTCGGCAGGGGCGACAGCCCGGCCAGGATCTGGTCGTCCGGGTAGCCGCCGCCCGATTGTTGGACACCCACCAGCAGCGGGACGTAGGTGCGGGTGCGCTGCAACCCGGTAAACGGATCCTTGTATTCGCTCTGTGAACTTTCCCACTCGAATTGCTGCAACGAAGCGATCAGGTCGTGCAGCCCGGAAAGGGTATCGGGCTGCGGCAGGATGTTGTCGTTGGCCGCGCTCAACATCACCCCGCCGATGTGCCGGTTGACGATCAGGTCGTAAATCTGCGAATCGGACGTAACAGCCGCCCCATCGAACGAGACCAGGAACAACTGCCCCACCCGCTCTTCGGCGGTCATCCGTTCGAACAGCCGCTGGGCGCGCGCTTCGGGGGAATCGGCCTGGGGGAAGACCGAAGCCCCGGCCGGGAAGGCCTGGCCCACCGTCAGGATGAGCGCCAGGAGCAGGGCAGACAGCCGCTTCATGCCCGCTGCCCTCCCGCGAAACGGCGGCAGATCTGCGCGTGGACTTCGGGCTGGATATTGCCGCCCGAAACCACCACCAGCACCGGACGCGTCTTCACCTTGCCGCCCAGCAGCGCAGCTAACCCGACCGCGCCGGAGCCTTCGATTTTTTGCCCGTACTCGCGCCAGGCGAAAGCCACCGCCCGCGCAATTTCATCTTCCGAAACGAGAATGATTTCATCCACGAATTTTTGCACCAGCGGGATGGTGATCGAACCAGCCTCGACCGCGCCGGTCAACCCGTCGGCCAGCGAGGGCAGATCGGGGACATTTTCCTGCGAGCCGCGCCTGAACAGGGCGTGCATGAAAGGCGAGGCCTCGGCCTGGACGCCGATCAGCTTCGGCCTGGGCGAAAGCCGCTGAAGGGCCGCGCCCACCCCGGAGATCAGCCCGCCGCCGCTGACCGGCACCAGCCAGGTCTGCGGGATGTCGTCCGCCAGTTCGTCGAGGATTTCGAGCGCCAGCGTGCCCTGCCCGGCGACCACCTGCCCGTCGTTGTAGGCCGAGACCCAGGTCTTTTGGGTTTCGGCGGCGTGGGCCAGCCCGGCGGCTTCGGCTTCGGCATACCCCCCCGGCACAAGACGGACTTCCGCGCCGAGCGAGCGCATGGCCTCGACTTTGACGGCGGGCGCGCCCTCCGAGGCGAATACCGTCACCTGCGCCCCCGACAACTGGCCGGCCAGCGCCATCCCCTGGCCATGGTTGCCGGCTGAGGCCGTGACCAGGCCAAGCTCGCGTTCCCAGGGTTCGAGGGCCAGCACTTTGTTGAGCGCGCCGCGCGCCTTGAATGAACCGGTCACCTGCTGGTTGTCCCATTTGAAATAGATGCCACGCGCCGCATCGAAAGTGAGCGGCGTGCGGCGGACGTGTGGGGAGATGCGGCTGAGGGCCGCGTCCAGCCACTCGGACGGGATCATGCCTCCCTCCGGTAAACCCGCCGCGCCAGGGCCGGGTCATCGGTGAAGATGCCGTCCACGCCCCAGGCTTTGAGAACCCGCATCACCAGCGGGCTGTTGACCGTGTAAACGAAGACCTGCTTGTTTTGCCGGTGGGCGCGCCGCACCAGGCCGGGCAGCGCATCCAGGTAAAAAGGATTGAGCGAATGGTAATTGTCCGACTGCCAGCCCTGCCTGCGGGCCGCGCGCCCCTTCCACAGGTAAGAAGCCAGCAGCCCGCGGCGGACATTCGGCAGCAGCCGGGCGGCAATCTCGAGGTTGGCGGGCAGGAAGGACGAAAAAACGATCCTGTCCTGCAAATTGTGTTTCTTGACCACAGCCGCCACCCGCTCGACCAGGTCGTCGGTGGGCGTGGAGTAGTTGGTCAATTCGACGTTGATCGGGAGCTTGCCGCCGACGCTCTCGAAGACTTCATCCAGGGTGGGGATGCGCTCGCCGCTGAATTTCTCGCCGAAGCTGCGGCCGGCATCCAGCCCGCGCAGGGCTGCCAGCGGCAGGTCCGCCACCCGGCCGGGCGCGCCGGTCGTCCGGTCGGTGGTGGGGTCGTGGATCACGACCGGGACGCCGTCGGCGCTGAGTTTCACGTCCAGTTCGATAGCATCCGCCCTATGCTGGACGGCCAGTTCGAAAGCCGCCAGGGTATTTTCGGGGGCGTGCGCCGAGGCCCCCCGGTGGGCAAAAATGATCGGACGCGGGATTTTTTCAAGCATCACAGTTCGACAAAATAAGAGCGGGCGGCGCGTTCGAGCAGTTCGCGGCTCATCACCGGCTCGGTGGACAGGTAACGGGCAATGTCGAGGATCTGGTCGCACAGGTCGCGCGGGTGCGAGGCGCGCAGTTTGCGGTTGCGCTTGATGTACCACTCCTGGAGCAGGTAGGCCAGGCCCTGGTCGCTGTATTGCACGCCTTTGGCCTGGGCCACCCGCTTGAAAATCTCACGGTATTCCTCGTAAGACGGGTCGCCGATCTCGATCTTGTGCCGCAGGCGGCGCAGGAAGGCTTCGTCCACCAGGTCACGCGGCGGGAGGTTGGTCGAGAAGACGATCAGCACGTCGAAGGGGACTTCGATCTTGCGGCCCGTATGCAGGGTCAGGAAGTCCACCCGGTTTTCGAGCGGGACGATCCAGCGGTTGAGCAGATCCCGGGGCCGGACCTGCTGCCGGCCGAAGTCGTCTATCAGCAGGATGCCTCCGTTGGCTTTAACCTGGAAGGGCGCTTCGTAGAATTTATGGGTATCGTCGAAGACCAGGTCGAGGCCCTCGAGGGTCAGTTCGCCGCCGACGACGATGAACGGGCGGCGGACCTTGACCCAGCGTGGATCGCGCCGGGCGCTGGTCCGCAGCGACCCGGTCCCGGAGGGGGTGGCGTCGGCTTCGGGGGCCAACTGGTGGTTGACCGAGTCGTAAAGTTTGACCACCTGCCCATCCACGTAAAGCGCGAAGGGGATGTACATGTGCTGGGTCAGGATCAGGTTGCCGAAGGCGCGGGCGATGCTGGTCTTGCCGTTGCCGGGCGGCCCGTACAGGAAAATGGAGGTGCCGGAGTTGAGCGCCGGCCCGAGAGTCTCGAAAGTAGTGTTCGAGATCACCAACTGGGCCAGCAGGCGGCGCATGTCGCTCTGCTTGACGACCATGCGTCCCCGGCTCTGGCGGCGAATGGATTCGTTGTAGGTTTCAATCGGTACGGGGGCCGGCCCGGCGTACTGGCTGCGTTCGAGGGCCTCGCGGGCACGGGACATCCCCGCCCCGGTGATGGCGTACTGGTACGCGCCCTCCCCCAGGCCGATCTGCGAGGATTTGACTTCGATCAGTTTTTCGCGTTTGAGCGCGTCCAGGATCTGGTCGGTGATCCCGGCGAAAGGCAGGGCCAGTTCCTCAGCAATCTTGAACCCGGAGAGATACCCCCGGAAGTAAAGGATCTTAAGGGTCAGGTCTTGCAGCCAGAGCGGCGAGAGGCCGGTGTCATCCAGGTTGTTGATGACCGGCGGCAAGAAACCGGTGCCACGCGGCGTCGAGGGTGTTTTAGTCATGGCAGTCTCCTATCCCGCAGGTTGTCGAATTGCCCGGAAATTTCGGCCTTGTGGGCAACGTTACAGGCCGAACCAAATTATAGCACGCTGTTCGAGACCCCATTTGACGGATGGTTTACATTCACCTGTCAGGTTTCCAACCTTCGCAAGGTAATCAAGCGCAATTTGTGACCGCCCTGGGTATAATAACGCCATGAAACTTTCGGTCATCATCCCGGTTTTCAACGAAGCCGCCAGCATCCGCGAGATCATTGACCGGGTGCTGGCTACGGAATTGGTCGAGGAAATCGTCGTCGTGGACGACGGTTCCACCGACGGGACCCGCGACCTGCTCTCCGAAATGGACGGGCAGGACGGGGTGCGGGTCATTTTACAGGCGCGCAACCAGGGCAAGGGCGCGGCGGTCTGGAAAGGCATCCTGAGCGCCAGCGGGGACGTGCTGCTGATCCAGGACGCCGACCTGGAGTACGACCCCCGCGACTATCCCCTGCTGCTCAAACCCATCCGCGAAGGCGTGGCGGACGTGGTGTATGGTTCCCGTTTCCTGGGCGGACCCCACCGGGTGGTCATGTACTGGCACATGGTCGCCAACAAGATGCTGACCTTCATGACGAACATCCTCTACAACACCATCCTGACCGACATGGAGACCGGCTACAAGGTGTTCAAGCGGCAGGTCATCGAGGGGATGACCATCCACGCCCGGCGCTTCGATTTCGAGCCGGAGTTCACCGCCAAGATCCTGAAGCGCAATTTGCGCATCTTCGAGGTGCCGATCACCTTCAATCCCCGCGATTACTCGGAAGGCAAAAAGATCAAGTTGAAAGACGCCTTCGAAGCAATCTGGACGCTGTTGAAGTACCGGTTTGTGGATTGAAGTGGGTATAGCAGACTTCGGAAGTCTTTCTCAGAGTCTCCTTGACCGGGAGGCTTCCCAAAAGACTTCCGAAGTCTATTTCCTAACCTGCCGCACCTTTTATTCCTCGTCCAGCGGGTGCTCGATCTCGCCCGCCATGAACCGCTCCGGGTCCGATTCGAAAGCCCGCAGGCAGGCCCGGGTGCAGAAGTAGACCCGCTGGCCCTCGTACATCGCGCTGGGATAGTTTTGCGGGTCTTTCAGCTTCCCGCCGCATACAGTCTGAAATTCGTTATCCATAGAATTGTCCAAAGGTTTCGCCACGGAGTTCACAGAGAAAAGAATCTCTGTGAACTCCGTGCTCTCCATGGTGAAGTTTTTTTACGGCTTGACGTACACCTTGTAATCGTAGATGTACTCGCCCGCCGGGTAGTCGGACACGCCGTCGTTGATCACCTTCTTGAAGGTCGCCCTGACCACCAGGTGATGCTCGCCCGCCGGCCAGTCGGTGAGGGCTGCGTAGTAGACCCGGCAGAACAGGTTGGTCTGGGTCGTGGTCTCGAACAGTTGCATCTCGTCCAGGGGGATTTCCTCCCCGTCCAGCTCGAAGTAAAGTTCGATGTTCTTGAAATTCTCGACCAGGACATCCTGCGAGGTGGCACACCAGTAATAGTTCCAGATCAGCGGCTCCGACTCGGACAGGGCGACGGTGTAAGTCAGCGTGCCCGGTTTGGAGACATCGGCCTCCGTGTACTCCTCGCGGGCCTTCTGCTCCAGGAAACCGGCCCCGCTCGACAGGGCCGCCTCGGCTTCGACCTGTCCCAGCATAGCCGGCGGACCCGAGGGTTCGATCCCCGCACCGAGCGGCTGCAACACAGCCTGTTCGGCGATCTTGAGCAATTCGTCGCCGGTGGACAGGGCGTATTCTTCCGTGATCGGGGTCGGCAGCGTCGGCTGGACGCCCTGTCCCTCGAGGAAGATGCTCCCGTCCGGCAGGACGAAGCGCCCGGTCGGCACCTGGAGGAACATCCCCTCTGGCAACTGGAACTGGCCTCGGGCCACTTCCGCTTCCGTCCCCGAGCTGGGCGTCTCGCCGACCACGATCATGCCCGGCACCTGGCTGAACCCGTAGGCTTCCAGTTCGCAGGCGCTGGCGCAGGCCTGGCCGACCATCAGCACCATCTTATCGAAGGGATACTGCTTGGTGTTGGGCAGCACTTTATCCGGCTGGCCCTCCGGCTCGAACTTGCCGGTAGCCTCGCTGTAATATTCCAACTGGCCCATCGTGATTTCCTTGTCCGTCAGGAAACCCGCCAGGCCGAGCGGCGCGCCGCCGGAGTTCTGGCGCAGGTCAATGATGATGCCGGGAACTTCATTGGCCTGGAAGGTCTTGAGCGCCCGTTCGAACAGGCGGATGATCAGGTTCAGGTCGTCGTTGTTGCTGTTGATCTTGACGTAGCCCACGCCCGAATCCAGGATCTCGAACTCGACCGGCAGGGCATTGGGATCGGACCCCACGAATATCGAGGTGGCGCTGAACGAGTCGAACTCCTGCACCGCCGTCAACTCGACGATTTGCGCCGCGCCGCCGGGGTTGGTAAAGGTCACTTCGGCGGTATCGCCCGCCTTGCCGCGCAGCAGGTAACGCGCCTGCTGGTAACGGTACGAGAAATCCGTCGAGAGCGGGGCTGAGAAAGGCACGATCTCCCCGATCGCCTCGGCCACCGGCTTCCCGTTCCATTCGGTCACGACCGCGCCGAGCTCGATCCCCGCCTTCGCCGCCGGGCCGTCGGGGGTCAGGAAGGTCACGATGGCGCGGCCGTCCGTCAACTCACGGATGGCGAAACCGTACCCGCTCGAAACCTGTTCGGTGAAGTAATTCTGGGCGATTTGCCCGCCGCCCAGGCCGACGTGCCCATCGTTGAAAGCCAGCACGAAGTTCCGCAGGGCCAGGTAATACGCCTGGGCATCCTGGTCGGCTTCGGCCTTTTCGACCTGGGGTTTGACCTCGGCGTAGAGCGCCTCCCAGTCCGGCTGCTTACCGTCCACGCCGTTGAAGGCGTATTCCTTGCTGACCACCTCGAACATCGCATCGAAGGCTTCGGTGTACGACATGGCCGAATAATCCTTGAGGGCCACGTCGGTCGGCTCGTAGAGGGTCATCTCCGGCGAGGCCTCGCGGCTGAAAGCGAACGGCTCCTCGTCCAGGTCAACGATGGTGTAACCGGCCGGCACGGGCGCAGACGGGTCGTCTTCCGTGAAGAGCAGGCCGTCGGTCCCGAAACCGGCCGGGAAGGATTGGGCGTCGTCGGGCGCCCAGATAACCAGAGTCCCGCCGGTCACTTCGTCGTTGTTTTCCGAATCCGTCTTGACCGAAGCCAGGTACGCCGGCCAGCCCTGCGAGCGGTCGTCGCCTTCGGAGTACGGCCCGCCGTAGAGATTCGGCCAGTAAGACACGGCGAAGATCTGCACGCCGGTTTCGTCCTTGCCGTCGTTGTCCACGTCGTTGAACTCGCCTTCCGGGCGCAGCGGCAGGTTCACGTCGAACGTCCCGCCGGTCAACTCCTCATTGACGGCCATGTGGCCGATCACCTGCGACGTGACCGGGATCTCCCATTCCTGGTCGCGGATCACAAAACCGTGCATATCCACCAGGGCCACGGCATGTTCGACAATGTAAGTCGCGATGACAAAATTGTTCGTCACGCTGAACGAGCCGGTGATCTGGTACGGTTCGTCGCCCGGCACGACCGGGGCCGGCTCGGGGGTGGCGGTCTCGCTGGGTTCGGGGGTGGGCGGCGGCGTGGGCGTAGGCCGGGGCACGCAGGCCCCCACGACCAGGCTCAGCGCGGCCAGGATGATCATTAACTTAAAAATGCGATTTTTCATCGAACTCCTCCGGGGAACAAGATTGGCCTATTATAATAACACCGTCATGGACTGGCAATCACAAATCACCAACGAACTCGACCGCGCCGAGGCAGCCCGTCGGACCGGGAACGAAGGCCAGGCCCGGGTCTGCGCCCGCCGCGCTGCCGGGATCGCGATCCGGGAATACTTGGGACGGCGCGGCCTCCCGGCGCGCAATCCCAGCGCCTACGAGTTACTGCAACTGGTAGCCGATCTCCCCGATGCGCCCCCGGACGCCCGGCAGGCTGCCGTTATATTGACTTTACGCGTCACCGAATCCTTCACCCTCCCCGTGGACGCCGACCTGATCGAAGAAGCCTGGCGGCTGTGCAAGTCGCTGCTGCCGGAGTTCGAGTAGCGCAATTTTCAACCGACCTGGGTATATTTTCAAGTGCTATAATTTTCCTATGACAGAAACTGGGCGAAAACTTACCCGTGACGAATGGGAGCAGTTGAACGATCAATTCCTCCGAGCCCCTGATCCCGATGAAGGTGCATCCGCATCCGGGGAACATTACATGCTCAACTTTATTTTGAACAAACGTGACTACCTACCCTCACCCCGACTCTCTCCCACGGGGAGAAGGAAACGGACGCGAAAAACAGATTTTCTTGCCGAAAACTACAAGATTGTCCGTTTCTGCTCCCATCTCCCACCGGGAGAGGGGCTGGGGGTGAGGGCGGGTAGGCAGTTA
>JBMOMN010000033.1:0-9896 GCA_049324115.1 Chloroflexota bacterium | reverse complement strand
CCGCTAATCTCCGCGAATTTGCGCTAATCTTTTGGCGCTCTTTACGATTGCGATGCCTTTTATTCGCGAAGATTAGCGAAGATTGGCGGATTAAAATGCCCTATTTGCCCTGGGCCTGAATAGAAACGACAAGTTTTTCAATAATGAAAGGCACTATTTTTTGGCCGCGACGCTCATTTCACGCGCCAGTTGCAGGATTTCGTTGGCCGATTGCAGGGTGGACTCGCCGACCTCGCCCAGCATCTGGGCCAGTTCGAGCAGACGGGCGTCGTCTTTCAGGGAATCGACGCGGGTCAGGGTGCGACCGTCCTGGATGAGTTTTTGGACCTGGAAGTGCTGGTCGCCGAAGGCCGCCAGTTGCGGCAGGTGGGTCACGCACAGGACCTGGTGGTTGCGCGCCAGATTCCACAGCTTCTGCCCGACGACCATTCCGACCCGCCCGCCGATGCCCTGGTCAATCTCGTCGAAGATGAGGGTGGGGATCTCGTCGGCGCGGGAGAGGATATTCTTGAGGGCCAGCATCAGGCGGGAGGTCTCGCCGCCGGAGGCGATCTTCGCCAGGGGCTTGAGTCCCTCGCCGGGGTTGGGCGCGACCAGGAACTCGACCCGGTCGAAGCCGGAAGCGTCGAAGGCCAGGCGCCGGCCGTCGGGCTGGGGGATGCCCGCCGGGTCCGGTTTGGCCTGAAAATCCACGTCGAAGCGGGCTTCGGCCATGCGCAGGTCGTCCAGTTCGATCTCGATGGATTTGCTCAGCGTGGCTGCCGTCTCCTTGCGCTTTTGCGAGAGGGCGCTTCCCTGCCCGGCGAGTTTGTCCAGCAGGGTCTTCTCCTCGGATTCGAGTTCGGCCATGCGCTCGGTGGCGTGGGTGATGCTTTCGAGCTGGGCGCGGGCCTCTTCGGCGAACTTGAGGGCGGATTCAATCGAGCCGCCGTATTTGCGCTTGAGGGACTGGATCAGGTCGAGGCGTTCTTCGGCTTCCTCCAGCCGTTTGGGGTTGAACTCGACTTCCTCGAGATAACCGCGCAGGTCGCGGGCCATGTCTGCCAGGGATTCGAGCAGCAGGGCGGCCTGGGCCGCAGCCTCGGACTTGCCCTTGTCTATCCGCGCCAGGGCTTCGAGGGCGTGGGCGGCCTGCCCGAACAGGTCGGTGGCGGCGGGCGATTCGGAGGTGCCCTCGTCGAGGGCGGTCAGGGCCTCCTCGGCCAGGGTGGCCAGGCTCTCGGCGTTGGCCAGGCGGTCGCGCTCCTGCTTGAGTTCGAGGTCTTCGCCGGGTTTGAGCCGGGCGGCCTCGATCTCTTCGGCCTGGTAGGTCAACATTTCGGCCCGGCGTTCGGCGTCCTTTTGGGCGGCGCGCAGCTCCGCAAGCTCGCGGCGGACGGCCTGCAACTTCTGGTAGGTCTCGCGGTAGGCTGCCAGGGGCGCGGCAACGTCGGCGTAACGGTCGAGCAGGCCGAGGTGGGCCTTTTCGTTGAGCAGCGAAAGATGCTCGGACTGGCCGTGGATATCTATCAGGCAGGCGCCCAGCTCCTTGAGCAGGGACACGCCCACCGTCCGGCCGTTGACCCGGGCGATGTTGCGCCCCTCGCGGCGGACTTCGCGGGTCAGGGTGACGTAATCCGGTTCGTCGAGCAGGTCTTCCCGTTCCAGGATCTCGTGGGCTGCGGCCTTTTCCGCGCCGGCCAGCTTGAAGACGCCCTCGATGATGGCCGTCTCGGCCTCGGTGCGGATGACGGTCGTGTCGGCCCGCCCGCCGATCAGCAGTTCGACCGCGTCGAGGATGATGGATTTGCCCGCGCCGGTCTCGCCGGTCAGGATGACCAAGCCGGGACCCAGCCGCAGGTCGAGCCGGTCTATGATTGCGAAATTTTCGATGCGCAGTTCGGAGAGCATAGGCTATTTGAAAAGCTGGATGCCGGAAAGGCGGTAATAAACGGTGGGGACGACCATCACCAGGTAAACGCCCTGGAAGATCAGGGAGAATATATCCAAAATGTACAGACCCGCCAGGATCGTCGGCAGCGCGCCCAGCACCACCCCGATGGCGATGACCAGGAACAGGCGTTTGGCGCGGCGCTTGCCGGTGGCCCAGCGCACCGATTCGGAGATGATCACCCCGGCGGTCGGGGCGGCGGCGAAAAGGATCAGGAAGGAGAAGTAGCCGAGCATCCCGCCGACCAGGGAGATCAACAGGCTGATGATCAGCGAGATGAACCCGGCGATCCCGAAACCGATCAGGTAGTCGTACCAGTGGGCGGTCTCGAAGATCTTCTGCTGGCCGCGCACGCACTCCTGGCAGCGATAGCCGGTCGGCGTTTGGACGGCGCACTTGACGCAGATGGGCTTCTCGCAGCGGTTACAGCGCAGGCCGGTTGCGACTTTGGGATGATTGGCGCAATAGGTGATGATGGATTCGGTCATCGGGTCAGTCCTAGGGATGGGTTCTGGTTCATGTGGGCGGTCAGGTTGCGGTAGAAATAGCCGGGGTCATCGAAGCGGACGAACTGGGCGGTGTACTCCCCGGCCCGGACGTTGACCCGGTCGTCCTCGGCCAGGCCGATGGGCTGCTGCCCGTCCACGCTCAGGATGGCGTTGTCGCTGTTGACCGTGATGCAGACGGCGGAGCCTTCCGAGAGCACCACCGCCCGGTCCACGGACAGGTGCGGGGCGATCGGGACGAGCAGGATGTTGCGCAGCTCCGGCGGCAGGATCGGCCCCCCGGCGGCCAGGGCGTAGGCGGTGGAACCGGTCGGTGTGGCGGCGATCAGGCCGTCGCACATGTAACGCGCCAGGACCAGGCTATCCACGCTGGCGGCCAACTGCACCGGGCGGATGACCTGCCCGCGCCCGACGACGGCTTCGTTCAACGCGTACCACACGCCCTGCAATTCGCCGTGACGGGAAAGCTCGGTGCGCAGCATCATCCGTTTTTCGATCCAGGCCTCGCGGTTGAGGAGCCGATCGAAGTAGCTGCGCCAGTCATCCCGTTCGACCTGGATCAGGAACCCCAGCCGCCCCAGGTTCACGCCCAGGATGGGCACGTTCGAGGGCGCGCACAGGTGTCCGGCCCTCAGCATCGTCCCGTCCCCGCCCACGGCCACCAGCATGTCGAACTGGCCGTCCTTGACCCGCCGGCGCAGGGATTCGTCGTTGAGCGAGCCTTTCGGGGCTTCGATGCCGCGCTCTTTCAGGTAAGCCACGATGGCCTCGGCTTCCTGAAGGGCGGCGGGCATCTTGGGGTGGTAAGTCACCACCATCTGCCGGGGCAGGAACGTCTCAGACATAATGGCTCAATTATAGTCTCAAAATCAATTCACACGCTGGTCGCAAATATCCCGGAAGCCGCATTTCTGGCAGCGGGCGGCCTGCTCGTGCGAGCGGTCCACTTCGGAGCGGAACTCGTCGCGGCGCATTTCGGCCAGCAGGTCCAGCAGCGAGGCTTCGAGTTCGGGGGTGTAGTCCACCGCGAAATCCCGGTCGGCGTAGTGGATGATCCCGTAAGGCGGGCGCTTGCGGTAAGTCTTCCCGACCAGGTAGCAGTAAGCCGCCAACTGGTAGATGTGCGACTCATATGGGGCGGCCGGGGCGCGGCTGGACTTGACCTCGACCGGGATGACCTTCCCGCCGCGCTCGACCAGGTAATCCGGCTTGCCCGTCAGCCCCAGCCCGGCGTCGAAGAGCGGTTTCGGGACCTCGGACCAGCCGCGCGTGTCGGTGTAGATGACCCGTCCCCCCGGCAGCCCCGCGGCCCTGCGCTGGCGGTCCGATTGCCAGAACAGGAGGATGGCGAGGATGAGCAGGAGAATAGGCAGGTAAGTCATCATGAGTAGGGGCGGGCCTTGCGTCTGCCCGAAGGCCTTGCACCTGCTTCTCTACCGGACAGATTTTTGAGAAAACCTTTTTTCAACGCGAATTTCGCGGATTTGGCGAATAACGCGGATGTTTTTGAAAAAAGAATTCGCGAAATTTGCTCCATCCGCGTAATTCGCGTTAAGGTTTTTGGTTTTGTCCGGTAGACAAGCGCCTGCCCGGTTACAGGTTTTGGATGATGGCGAATATCCCCGCGACGAGGGCGGCCAGGAACAGCAGCCAGCCGAGCAGGCGCAGCAACCCGCTGAGGATCACCTGGCGGCCGTGCCGGGCGTGGAGTTCCGTCCCGGCGGCCAGTTCGCCCTGGTTGGCGGAGTCGTAGCCCTGGCGGCGGTACCACCAGGCCCGGCGGCAGTAGAGGTAGTTCCCGATGTCGGAAGCGCGGATGACGGACATAGCACATTTATTCTAACCGATTTCTACCCGAAGGTGCGTCGCACCTTTCTAAATGGGCCGGTTCGATAAGTGAAATCATTCCCGTTTAATCGGTCTTTCCAACAAGTCAGGTGCGACGCACTTCTCACTTATCCTGGGAAATATTTCCTTGCGAGTCGCCTCCCCGCCGGACATAATAGGGTTGCATCACAGATACGGAGGTGACAGCATGAACGACCAATTGACTCTCAAATTCTGGGGCGTGCGCGGCAGCCACCCGACTCCGGGGATGGGAACCGTCAAATACGGCGGCAACACCGCCTGCGTCGAAGTCCGCGCCGGAACCCGCACGATCATCCTGGACGCCGGGACGGGGATCATCCCCCTGGGCCGCGAACTCGTCCGCCGCGCCCGCGCCGAGGGGAGCGCGCTGGAGCCGGTCATCTTCGTCAGCCACCTGCACCACGACCATACGCAAGGATTCCCGTTCTTCGTCCCGGCTTACCTGCCGAACGCCAGGCTGACCCTCTTCGGCCCCGGCGCGTCGGACGACGCCCTGGCCCGGGTGCTGGACTCCAACCAGTCGCCGCCGACTTTCCCGGTGGGATTGCGCGAGATGGCCGCGAGCAAAACCATCCGCTCGCTGCGCGAGACCGACGCGGTCGTCATCGGCGAGAAGGAAGTCACGATAACGGGAGCAGACCCAAAATCCGGGGAGGTTTCGGTGCGGATCATGCGCTCGTATGCCCACCCCGGCGGGGTCTACGTCTACCGGATCGAGTGGCGCGGCCGCTCCATCGTCTACGCCACCGACACGGAGGGCTACGTCGGCACCGACCGCAAGCTGGTGGCTTTCGCCCGCGGCGCGGACGTGCTGATCCACGACGCGCAGTATTCGTCCGAGCATTACAACGGCCAACTGGCGGGGTTCCCGCCCACCCAGGGCTACGGCCACTCGACGGCCGAGATGGCCTGCGAGGTGGCCTCGGCGGCCGGCGCGGGACGGCTGGTGCTGTTCCACCACGAACCGGCCTACAGCGACGAGACGATTGCGTCCATCGAGGCCGGGGCGCGGGCGAAGTTCCCGAACACGGTCGCGGCTTACGAGGGACTGACCCTCCCGGCCCTCGCCCCATCCCCCCTGCCTCTTTCGGCTTCGCTCAAGGAGGGGAACGGAAAGGCAGTACAATATGCTCAGAATGGCTGACGCGCGTAACGATGACACCCGGAACCTGCTGGGAACCATTGACCTGTTCCAGGGCCTGACGGCTGCCGAGCTGGCCCGGGTCGGGCAGCGCGTCCACCGGCGTTTCTGCCCGGCCGGGACGGACATCATCACCGCCGAACAGCCGGGCGAGGTGGTCTACCTGGTGATGAGCGGGACGGTCAAGATCCACATCGAGCAGGCCGACGGGCGGGACGTGATCCTGGCGATCCTCGGCCCCGGCGACACGGTCGGCGAGATGAGGCTGATAGACAGCGCCGGGCGCTCGGCCAGCGCCGTGACCCTCGACGACTCCGTCCTGCTCTGGCTGGACCGGGACTCCTTCCAGGCCTGCCTGAACGAGTTCCCGCAGGTCTCGCTCAACCTGGTGCGGATCCTCTCGGCCCGGGTGCGGCTGGCGAACGAACTGATTCAGGCCCTGGCCACCCTGGACGTGAACGGGCGCGTGGCCCGCCAACTGCTGGCCTTCGCCGAGAAATACGGCCTGGAAAAAGCAGGAGGGGCGCGCCGCATCCCGGTCACGCTGACCCAGGGCGACATCGCCGACCTGGTGGGGGCCTCCCGCAAGCGGGTCAACCAGGCGATGGTGTTGTTCAAAAGCCGAGGATTGATCGAGACCGGCGCCGAGGGCCGCCTCACCGTCCTGGACCGGGAGGGGCTGGCGAGGATTGCCGGTGATTTCCAGCAGGTCACGTTATAAACGTGGCCTGCTGCTTTATAATCGGCCCATGTCTGAATTCAAATTCGTCCATCCCATCGAAGTCCGTTACGGCGACCTGGACCCCCAGGGCCACCTCAACAACGCCAAATACCTGACCTATTTCGAGACCGGGCGGATCAAGTACATCGTCCACCTGGGGCTGTTCGACCACGGCCAGTCGTTCCTGAACATCGGCATGATCATGGCCGACGCCCACGTGACCTTCAAGTCGGCGGTCGAGTACGGGATGAACGTCAAGGTGGGGGTGCGGGTCTCGCGGCTGGGCAACAAATCCATGGACAGCCACTACACCATCGTCAATGCCGATACGGGCGAGGAACTGGCGAGCGGCGCGTCGGTGCTGGTGGCCTACGATTACCGCAGCGGCCGGACCATGCCCATCCCGGAGGCGTGGCGGGAAAAGATCGCGGCGTTCGAGGGGTTGCCGGTTGATCGTTGAATCGTTTTATGGGGTTGGGGAGGGGGAAGGCGTCCGCGAGGGGGTGGGCGTGACGGAGGCGCGGGGTGAGGGGGTGGGGGTGCGCAAGGCTTCGACCCGTTCCCGGGCGTACTCGCGCCACTCCGCCGGGACAGCCGCCGGAGGCAGGGCGAGCAGGGCCTGCCAGTCGCGGTAGGCCACGGACGGGTTGTTCAATTCATCCAGGCTGACCGCCCGCCAGTAAAGCACCTGGGCCATTTCGGCGTCGGTCTCGGCGTAGGCGCGGGCCGTTTCGACCCGGTTGTACATATCCCCATAAAGTTCACGGATGTAAAGCGAGCGGACGATGCCGATCTGGGCCTCGAACGAGCGCGGGAAATAAGTAAGCGCCGCGCGGAAGTCGTTCTCGGCGAGCAGGCCGTGATCGGTCTCGAGATAGGCGTAGCCGCGCTGCAAGTAGAGTTCGCCCTGGGAGCGGTCCAGCGCCAGGGAGCGGTTGAGGGCTTCGAGGGCGGCTTCGTATTCCCCGTTCTGGATGTACGCCGAGCCAAGGATCGTGTAGGCCGTGGCGTTGTCCTGGACGTAGAGCACGTAGGTCTGCATCACCTCCAGCGCGTCCTTGACCTGGTCGTTGGCAGCGTAGGCCTCGCCCAGGGCCAGGTAATTGTCGAGCAGGGTGACGTCCAGGGCGTAGGCTTCTTCGGCGGCTTCGAGCGCCTGTTGGTCCAGGCCCAGGTCGAGATAGGCCCGGGCCAGGTTGTAATGCGCGGGGGCGGATTCAGGCGCGAGGTCCCGCGCGCTTTCGAGGTCGTTGACCGCATCGTCCGGGCGGTCGTGGTCGAGATAGTATTCGGCGCGGGCCACGTAGGCTTCCGCAAAATCGGGGGCGTATTCGACCGCCTTGTCCAGGTTGGAGATCGGGTCAACCCGGTTGTTGACGAAGGGCTGGACCCGCGCCAGTCCCAGGTATCCCGGGCCGAAACCCGGATCAGCCGCAACCGCGCCGGTGTAGGCGTCGAAGGCCTCCTGGTATTCGCTCTTGAAACGGTGGATCTCGCCGATGTAGTACAACGCGTCCGCCGAACCCTGCTCGTAATCGTCCACCTGCTGGAAGTACGAGAGCGCCTGGTCGTAATCGCCCCGCATGAAGGATTCCATGGCGATGTCGTAAATGGCCCGCGAGGCCACGCCGTGCGTCACCTGGACGTAGAGCGGGGTGGGGGTGTAGGTCTCCTTGAGCAGGTCGGAGAGCGGCGGGGCCGTGCCGGCGAAGGCCGGGGTGGGCGTGCGGTAGATCGGCGTGCGGGTGGGCAGGGAGGTGACGGTCGGGCTGAAGGTGGGAGAGGGGCCGGGGGTGCGGGTGGGCAGGAAGCTGGCCGAGCGCGGCGCAAAGGCCAGGAAGAAAAGCGCCGAAACGGCGGCCGCGCCGAGCACCAGCAGCCCCACCAGGCGCGCCAGCGGGTTTTTGGCGAAAGCCTTGAAGCCCTTTTCTTTGGGCTGTTCGCCCGCCATCATGATCTCTTCCTCCCAGACGCGCACCTGCTTCATCGGGAAGGGTGGGGTGGACGGGTCCGGGGGCAGCCCGCCGAGCAGCACCAGGCCGCGTTTGGCGGCGGCGTTCTGCGGGTCGAGTTGCAGGGCGGTTTGCAGGCAGTAGATACGTTCTTTGGCCGTGTCCACCGTGGCGCTCATCCAGACCCAGGTCTCGGCGTTCTTCTGGTCGTCCTTGAGCAGGCGCGTCAGCAGGTCGCGGGCGCGGGCTTTGTCTTTCCGGCGGAGGGCCTCGATGGCCTCTTGCAGCATCTCATCGGACATGGTTCGAGTTTAGCACAGGCTCATTCACGGGACAAGACGGTTATTGCCGGAGTCAAAAATCTCCAGATTTTTGCCGAAGTCGGGAGACTTCGGACTCCATTACACGGGTTATTCATGGAACTCTTCGACCTGGTAGGTCAACACTTCGAGCTGCTTCTGGCGCCACAGGCTGGGGGATGCGCCCATCTTGAGGCAGAGATGCTCCAGGAACGCGGCGGGATCGGGGACTTTCTCCCAGACCTGGGGGAGGAACGTGGCGCGGCGGATGCCGTCCCGCAGCACCACCCCGTCCACCCCGGGACGCAGGCCGGCCAGCAGTTCCTCGGGCGTTTCGTAGACGAGGGGCCTGGGGGCCGTTAAACGCGACACCTCGATCTCGATCCGTTCCAGTTCCTCCGGCTGGACGGGCGGGAAGCGGAAATCGTTGAGGGCGGCGGCGACGGCGTGTTCGCGCACGTCTTCGGCCAGCGGCTGGTAGGCTTCCAGCGCGCCGATGCAGCCGCGCAGGTCCCCGCCGGCCGTCGTCAGGGTGACGAAAGCTGCCCCATTGGCCCGCAGGCGCGGCGTCAGGGACGGGAGGTCGAGGTCCGGCAGGGGCTGGCCGCGCACGGCATATTCCATGGCCTGGCGGGCGAGCCTGAGCAGGGTATCTTTTTCTTCGGGGGTGAGGCTATCCTCGGGTGTCGTCATCTGGCCCCCGGGCCGCCATCCGGCGGTAGGCGCGGTTGAAATACAGGAGCGGATTACCGGCGTTGTGGGTGCGGGTTGCCAGGACTTCGCCGAAAAAGACGGTGTTGGTCCCGGCTGAGTAGCTGCCGACGACGCGGCAGTCGAGGCAGGCCAGGCTGCCGGTCAGGAAGGGCGTGCCCGTGACCAGGGTCTCGGTCGCCAGCCCGACGAAACGGTCGTCGTCATCGGCGACGCGCCCGGCGAAGCGTTCGGAGATGGCCTGCTGGTCCTCGGCCAGGACGGTCACGCCGAAAGTCCCGGCTTGGGCCACCAGGTTGTGGGTGCGGCTGCTGGTCTGGAGCGAGACGATGATGAGCGGCGGTTCGGCCGCGATGGATGTAAAAGAGCTGACGGTCATGCCGTGCTGCTCGCCCTTGTGGTTGACGGTGACGATGGCGACGCTGCTGGCCCAATGGCGCATGGCAGACCGGAATTCGTCCTGGGATACGGGTTGTAAGGTTGTCATAGGCGAACATCATCATACTTGCGCCAGGGTGGGGCGTCAAGATTTTTGGAGTGTACAAATATGGCTTTACCGTTTCCAGCGGGATGAATACAAGACTCTGAAGTTCTCTGCCGCGAATTCCACGAATTCTCGCGAATAAGGTCCGAAATATTCGTGACTCCACTGCAAAAAGGGTACTTCTACCCTCCTCAAAATGGCAAAAGTTTAATACAATAGGCGCATGTTCAGAAAAAACACCAAACACCAACAACCTGCGCTGATCAGCGCCGCCAGCGAACTG
>JBMOMN010000032.1:0-76059 GCA_049324115.1 Chloroflexota bacterium | reverse complement strand
GAAGGCGCTCAAAGGGAAAACGCCTTGATTTGATGGGTTCCTCCTTTGTAGACTTTGTGCTCCTTCGTGTTTTAGGGTTTTCCCAATGAAAACGAAAGAACCACAAAATCCAGCAGAATCAGAAAATTTTATCGGAGGGGCATCACGAGTGGAAGCACCAGCAATAATAGGATGAACAGAATGATTGTCATGGGAATCCCTATGCGGGCATAATCGCGAAATGTGTAACCGCCCGCACCCATCACCATGATATTGACTGAATGTCCGAGCGGTGACATGAATGCCATGGAGGATGCAATTGCAATCGCCATCGCCACACTGCGCGGCTCCAGGCCAAGTTTCGACGCGGCGCTGATCGCGATCGGCGCAACGACCGTCACCGCCGCGGCGCCGTTGATGACCTGCGTGAGTAAAACGGTCAACAAGACCAACCCGCCCAACAGCACGAGTTGGCCCGCACCGCCCAACGAGGAAATGATCCACTGCGCCAGAAAGGCGGCCGCGCCGGTTTTATCCAAGGCCACGCCTACAGGGAGCATCCCTGCTACCATGAATAAACTGGGCCACTCGATGGCGCGATAGACCTGATCCATGCTCATGATGCCGATCAACGCCATCGCGAGCGCGCCGCTGAACATGATCTCTGTGATCAGCGAAGGGAAAACGACTGCCAGCCCAAGCGTTGCGATCATCAACAGGACTGTGAGCCGGCCGCGGAGAGTCATGCGGACGGGGGACGCCGACTCAGCCAACAGGATCAACCCAGGTTCCGTTCGCAACAAGTCCAGGCTTTTGGCTGATCCCTGCAACAGCAGGCCGTCTCCGAACTCCAAAGGCAGGTCTGCCAAACGCGTGCGAATGGAACGTCCGCGCCGCCAAATGGCAAGCACCCTCGCCCCAAATTTTTGCTGGAATTGCAGTTCCTGTAAACTCTTGCCTGCGAGGCGTGAACGCGGTGCGACCGCGGTCTCTATCAAAGAGAGATTAGGGCTTGCAAGGTAATCCTGTTGCCATTCCCCGGAAGGCAATATCTCCAACAAATCCTTCAGCGTCTCCGGTAAACTGTCTTCGGGGCGCGCCAGGCACAGGAGAATGTCGCCGCCTTTAAGTTTGGCCATCGGGTCGGGAGGCAGGATGTTCTTTCCGCGCTGTATCGCCAATACGTTCAGGTGATACTTTTCCCGCAAGCCACTTTCGATCAAGGTCTTGCCATCCAGCCCCTTTTTCTTCGACACTGCCGCCCGCAGGAATCGTTCACCCAATTGGTAGGTATCGAGCAAGATTTCGCCCAATTCTTCATTGTCTTCCTGGATGCGCTGGGCGGGCGATTGGGCGGGCAAAAACCTTCTCCCCCATAATGTCATGAACAAGATACCCGCAAAGGCAAGAGGCAAGCCGACAGGCGCAAAGTCAAGGAGACCAAAGCCGGGCAGGTCCACGTCGCGTAAAATGCCGCTGACGACGATGTTCGTCGTCGTCAGCAGGGTCGCCATCCCGCCCAGGATCGTTCCGAATGCCAGCGGCATCAACAGGCGGGAGGATGACATTTTGGAACGCCTTGCCACACCCGATATGACCGGGAACAACAAAGATGCTGCCGCGATATTATTCATGAAAAGGGATAACATTGCCGCGGCGGTCATCACGCCGAAGGTCAGCCGTCGCGGGCCGGCGCCAAACATCCGCACGATGAACGCTCCCAGGCGCTCGGTCGCACCGGAGCGGCGCAATCCCTCTGCAAGAATAAATGCGGACATCATGATGATCACAGCCGAACGGCTGAATCCCGAAAAGGCCTCTTGGGGTGTCAAAATACCGCTTAACCCCAGTGCGAGCATCAACAACAATGCGACAACATCAGGACGAAGGATATTCCCGAGCAGCAGTAATACAGCAATCCCCATGAATAAAAATGTGATGAATATTTGTGTCATATCGAAGCCGGGTGGTTGTAGCAGGCAATGTCATCCTTCTTATATCGTTTATCAGAAGCATGGACAAGGCATCGCTCGAATTTCCTATTTTGGAAGCATATACGCCTCTTTGATGGGTTTGAGAGGACGCGCCAGCCAGTAGGGACGGCGGGTGCCGTCGGGGCTGAATTTGTCGGCGGGGCGGGCCAGGGCAAGCCATTCGCGGTATTTTTCCATGGACCTGTTGGTGTCCACGAAAACGTCACCTGCCCGCTCGCCATCGCCCGCTTTGCGGACGGTCACTTTCTGGAGCCAGCAATGCACCCCGCTGACCGGGTCGGGGTGGACGGCGTGGGTCAGATTCTGCGAGACGCCCACTTCGCTCCACCAGATGCGGCTGGTGTCGGGGTCGGAGGATCTCCAGACTTGCGCCCCGTGGATGACCCGGAGCAGGAACCCGCCCTGGCCGTCGTCGGTAAGCTCCACCAGGTTCGAGGCGCCGCGGTTGACGCCCGATCCTTCCTGGAAGCGGAAACGCCCGAGGTGGTGGCTGATGGCAATGATGCCGGGCCTGATCCCCTCCGTGACCCAGACGCTGTCCACGAAATAGCCGATCTCGGTGTCCACGCGGGCCAGGCCGCTGGTCTCGACGCCGATGCGGGCCGCGTCTTCGGGGTTGATCCAGATGGGATTCTTGTGGCTGATCTCGTACAGCCATTTGGCGTTGGCGCTGCGGGTGTGGATCAGGGTCGGCAGCCTGAAATTGGGCAGCAGGATCATCTCGCCCTTTTCGCGGTCAATGTTTTCGGGGTGGACGTGGCTCCTGACCGACCAGGGGATGACGTTTTCCTTTTCGGGCCAGCCCCAATCGTGGAGGGTCCGGCTGAAGAATTCCAGCTTGCGGCTGGGGGTATCGAAACCGGCTTTGATTTCGCCGTCAATGTTGACGCCGATGACCTGGTTGCCTTTGAGAACGAGGTCGTTGGCAGTAATTGTGTAATTGGTAAATGGTAATTGGTCTTCCACAAAATTACCATTTACCCATTTACCAATTACCCTGTCAAAAGGAGCGTAGTTCTCTTTCTTGACTTCAAACGCGCCGTACTTGCGCATGTACTCCAGCGGGGTCAGGCCTTCCTTCGAGGCGGCTTCGGGCAGGCCGGGGACGGAGTTCTCGAAGATCCAGCGGTAGTATTCCTCGACGGTGATGATCTCGCCCTTGCGGTAAGGACTCTCGAACCATTGGCGCACGCCGAGCGAGCCGTCCGGGTCCATGCGGGCGGAGAGCTGGATCCAGAACTCGTTCTCCTCCCAGACTTCGCCGGGGTTGGCCTGGTGGGTGAATTCGACCTGGATGCCGGCGCGTTCCATCGCCACGCGCCGGACGGGTTGGCGGAATCCGATCCATTGTCCCGCGTGGGTCTCCTGGCTGAGCAGGTCGTGGCGCTCGGGGCCGAGTCCCATCGGCAGGACGTAATCCGCAAACCAGGCGGTCTCATTCCAGGTGGGCGTGAGGGCCACGTAGCACTTGATCTTCGATTCATCCTTGAGCGCCTTGAGCCACATGAAGCCGTCCGGGTTGACCCAGAGCGGGTTGTAGACGCGGGTGAAATACACGTCTATGTCGCCGCGGCCTTCTTCGAGCATGTGCGGCAGGAGGATGGACATTTCGTAATGCGCCAGCGGGTATTCGATGGGATAGTGGAGTTCGTTCCACACTTCGGGAGCGGGTGCGCCCTTGAAGGGTTTGGGGACGAACTTGTTCCAGTTGGTCATCGAGGTACCGCCGGGCGTGCCGACGCTGCCGGTCAGCACGTTGAGGAAGAAGAGGCAGCGCGAGACCTGCCACCCGCCCAGGTTGCCGACGCTGGCGCTGCGCCAGACGTGGGTGGCGAGCTTGCCTTCGCAGTTGGCGACGTATTTCGCAGCTTCTGTGATGCGCTCGATGGGCACGCCGGATTCCTGGGCGGCGCGTTCGAAAGTGAACTCTGAATAGAGGGTCTTGAGAGCCTTGTCGAAGGTGTCGAAGGTAATTGGTAATTGGTAATTGGTAATGAGCGGGCGGATGGAATCCCATTCGGGGGAGGTGGAGGATTGGATGAATTGCAGGAACTCTTTCCAGTTCGTCCACTTGCGGACGAAGTCTTTGTCGTAGAGGTCGTTTTGGATGAGGTGGTTGGCGATGGCGAGCAGGATGGTGTTCTCGCTGCCGGGCCAGGTGGGGAGCCAGACATCGCTCATGGAGGCGGTGTTCGAGAGGCGCGGGTCGAAGGTGATCAGCTTGGCGCCTTCGGTCTTGGCTTCCATGATCCGCTGGGCGTGGGGGTTGAAATAATGCCCGGTCTCGAGGTGGCTGGAGATCAACAGGATGGTGCGGGCGTTGGCGTAATCCGGGCTGGGACGGTCCTGCCCGATCCAGAAGTTGTAACCGGCTCGGGAACTGGACGAGCAGATGTTGGTGTGACTGTTGTGCCCGTCCACGCCCCAGGCCTGGACGATGCGGTTGGTGTAACCGTC
This sequence comes from Chloroflexota bacterium, assembly GCA_049324115.1. GTDB lineage: Bacteria > Chloroflexota > Anaerolineae > Anaerolineales > Villigracilaceae > UBA5796. Next base: position 71,629 of record JBMOMN010000032.1, on the reverse strand, counting down.
CTCGCCGGGCCGCCCGACGTGGTAGACGATCCCGTTTGGACGGCGCAGTTTGCTCTCACGCATTTTCTCCGCAACCTCGGACAGCGCCTGATCCCACGAGATGCGCTCCCATTTCCCCTCGCCGCGCTGCCCGACCCTTTTCAACGGATACAGGATCCGCTCCGGGTCGTAGACCTGGTTGTGGGTGGCCGGGCCTTTGGCGCAGTTCCGCCCCCGGCTGCCGGGATGGACGGGGTTGCCCTCGAACTTGCGGATCTCGTAGGTGTCCTTGTCCACGTAGGCCAGCAGGCCACAACCGGATTCGCAGTTGAAGCAAATTGTCGGGACGAGGGTGTAGCGCCGGGGGACCTTCCTCGGCCATTCCTTGCCGTCCCATTCGACCCAGTCGTTCCAGGTTTCGGGGGGCGGGTACTGGCTGATGCGCCCGTCCGGGTGAACGACTTCGGTCAGTTTGACGGGGGCGCGGTCGGAGGTCGCGAATTGCGGCGGGGTGCTGCCGGCGGAGGTTTTGGGAGGGGTTGGTGTCATGGGGTTTCCAAGTTACTGGTTACGAGTTACGTGGGGCGTGGGGCGTGAGACGTGTTGCGTGGGGCGTGTTCCGTTTTTACGTGTCTACCTGTTTACGTGTTTACCTGATTTCCTGCCTACGAATTCGGAATGTACTGCGGGGCCATCACGAAGGCATATTCATAGAAGAACAATCCAACCACGCAACACGCAACAGCGGCGGGCAATGCAAATGTGCCTGATGCGAAAAATGCGGCCATTGGAATTACATGCCCTAAAACAATGCCGCCCAGCCAGTAATGGTTGCGGAATTTGCCGTGCGTCATTTCACGGGAGGCGAGCAGGGCGACCTCGGAGGCGAAGGAGTTGAATTTACCGGCCAAGGTGAGAAGGAGGTTGGCGGCTATGCTGGCAGGGAAGAGGATCGAGAGAATTCCATGCAAGTCGGCCGGGAGGGCGACCAGCGCGCCCAGAGCCAGGAAAACGCCGCTGGCGACCATCGCCGATTGGGCGAACAACTGGAACGGCAGCAGCGGACTTTGCCACATATCCCGCCCTTCAGCCTGGCCGAGCAGGAAAGCGGTGTAAACGACCACGCCCAGCGCGAACGGGAGGGTGATCCAGGCCGCGACGGGACGGATACTGGTGATGCGTCCCGCAGGCAGCCAGCCGAGATGGGCCGCGCCTTCGAGCAGCCACCACAATCCCGCCAGGGCAGTGAACGTGACCATGATGTACGCGCCCCGCGCCACCCACGACTTCCATTGCGGGCGGAGCAGGATGTAGAAGAAGCGTTTGGGTTGGGATAAATCCTTGATGAGCAGGATGGTGGTGATGAGCATGAAGACCATGGCGGTAAAACCGGCGGCCAGGAAGGTCAGCACGTCGAAAGCGAACGCGCCCAGTCCCACGCCGAGGCCGAGGAGCATGAACAGCCCCCCGGCGACGTTCTTGGTGACGAGGTAGGCGGGCAATTCCCAGTGCCAGTTGATCTTGTGCTGGGCGTTGTAGGCGGTCTGGACCATGTGTTCGGCGATCCGCCCGCCGATCTGGATCGGGCCGTTGAGCGGGCGCCCCTGTTCACGCGGGGTGCGGATGGGTGCGCCGGATTTGGAATTCAGGACGGGCAGGCTCAATGCGCCGCGTTCGTAAGCCGAGACGTTCTGCTCGGTGATCTTGTCCGCCCACAGGTAGGAGGTGGTCGCGGGTGAAGCCGTCGGGTGGAGCGACCAGTCGTTGCCGTTGATGTAGAAGAGCTTGGGGCCGGTTCCCTGCTCGGGCTTGCGGACGGTCGCTTGCGCGGTAGCCAGCCTGCGGGTGATCTCCGCTCCGGGGTCGTCCAAATCCCCGGCCAGGATGGCGTGTTCGGGGCAAACGACGACACAGGCGGGTTCGAGTCCCACGTCCAGGCGATGGGCGCAGAAATGGCATTTCGCCGCGGTATTCGTCTCCGGGTCCAGGTAGATCGAGTCGTAGGGGCAGGCCTGCATACAGGATTTGCATCCGATACACACCGACGGGTCGAACTCGACGATGCCGTCCGCACGCTGGTACATGGCGCTGACCGGGCAGATGCGAACGCAGGGCGGGTTGGCGCAGTGGTTACAGCGCGTGACCTGGAAGCGGCGGCGCACGTCGGGATAGGCTCCCGTCTCGACGTACTTGACCCAGGTGCGGTTCACGCCGAGCGGCACCTGATTTTCGGACTTGCACGCGATGGAACAGGCGTGACAGCCGATGCACTTGCTCTGGTCAATGAGAAATCCGTAATTAGGCATGAAAACCTGTAAAGGATGAAGGATGATAGATGAAAATTACAGAACAGACTTCGGAAGTCTTTATTGGAGTCTTTGCGATGAAAATTTGGCTGGAAGACTTCCGAAGTCTTGTGCTATGCAGGCTGCGGAGGGGTGACGGCGTTCATGATGGCGGTGGTGAAATCGGCGGGGGTGACGCCGGGGGACTGGATGCCCAGGCGGTAGTAGGCTTCCCCGATCTTGGATTTGAGCGTGTCGGGCGTGGCGGAGACCCCGCGCAGGGACTGTTCGAGCGCGCCGACGGCGAAGACCGGCAGCAGGGTGAAATCGCCCGAAATGGCGACATCGTCAATCCGGCCCTCGCGCAGGCGGGCGATGACCCGGATCAGGCCGCCCGGGGCCTTGAAGGCCGTTTCGACGATGTGGACGTCCTCGTGGATCTTGACCCCGGGCTGCTGCAACCGTCCTTTTTGGTACAGCCACTCGTCGGACGTGAAGCGGGCGTCAATTTCCCGGGCCACGGCTTCCTCTTCGGCGGTCCACTCGCCTTCGTAGATTTCCATCCCCAGGGCCTCGGAGACTTTCTGGAGGTACAAATTCTTGACCATGGCCCGGTCTGGCACAGAACCGAGTTGCTCGGCCATGGTGGTCATGTAGGCTTCGAGCGACTCGAAGATCTTGTCGCGCATCTTTTCCGAGGGGACCTTCAGCACCTGCGACATGGTTTTCTTGTCGAAGGTGTACATCAGGCTGCCGACCAGGATCTCGGCGATGCCCATCTGGGCCGCGCCCGTGCCGCCGATCTTCTTCCCCTCGACATGCACGTCGTTGATCGGGCGAAGGTTGGCGTTGATGCCCAGCGCCTGGTAAGTTGCGACGAGCGGATCAATGTAGAGCTTGAAGCGTTCCTCCAGGGTGGCGGGCAAATCCTCCTTGTGGAAGATCCACTGCGTGAAAAGCTGGCCGTTATCCAGATACACCGCGCCGCCGCCAACCTCGCGGCGATAGACGGGCAGGTTGTACCTGGCGCAATAATCGAGATCAACTTCCTTTTGCATGTCCTGGTGGTAGCCGATGGACACATACGGTCCGTTCGGCGAGACCAGGATGATGGTGTTGGGCGTGCCTTCCTTCATGGCGTAGCCGACCGCGTGGTAAACGGTCTGCGAGCGGAGGGGGGATACGCCTTCCATGTAGAGCAAGCGGATTTTGTTGGACATTGGTCACCTCTGAGTCTTCAAGATAATCCGCTGGTCGAGCAGGCGGAGATATTCCGCCGTATCGAGACCAGCAATTCCATGTAAACTAAAATTTTCCAGATATGTCGTGATGTGGTCTCGATACGGACTGGAAAGTGCGCCCAGTCCTACTCGACCACCACCTGGAACTAATCAATACATCTCAAACAATTGACTTTCAACTCTTTGATCCTTTCCTTATACTTTTCCGCAGCCGCTTCGCCCGTGACGAGATGGCTGTGTTCCGCTTCGAGGGCCGTCGGTCGCACCTTGACCAACCAACCGGTCGTGTAAGGCTCTTTATTGGCCAGCAGGATATCGTGAGCAAACCCCGCCTCGTTCACTTCCACGATCTCGCACGAGAACGGCGCAGGGAAGGGGCCGACCCACTTGGCGGATTCGATCGTCGCCAGCGCCTTGCCCTGGGCCACCCGCTTCCCCACATCCCGGAAGCTGATGGCGGCGAACTTCCCGCAGCGGGTCTGGGCCACGTCGGTCATGCCCAGGACCGCGACTTCCCCGTCGAAACGGATCCACACGTCACGTTCGATGTCGTAGGTCAGGTCTTCGGGGAGGTCGCAGCCGTAGTAGATCATTGGTGAATGGTAATTGGTAATTGGAGATTGGTAATTATCACTTACCAATTACCAATCTCCAATCTCTGATTACTCAAAATTAAGACCTTGCTCTTCCATGAACTTCCGATACGCCGCCACCGCTGCCTCCCCGGTCGTCAGCGTGACGCTTTCGCCGGCCCAATCGGCCGGTTTGACTTTCACGAACCAGCCTTCGCCATAAGGGTCAGAATTGATCAGCGACGGCCTGGCCTTCATCGCCTCGTTGACTTCCACAATCTCGCCCGTCACCGGCGAAGTGACCGGCCCGACCCATTTGCCGCTTTCGAGCGTCCCCGCTGATTTGCCCTTCTGCACGGTGCGGCCCGTGTCTTTTGGCGTGGCGTTGATGATGCCCTTCGCCAGGTTCTGGGCCACGTCGGTGATGCCGATCGTCACCGTGCCGTCGGCTTCGGGCCGCGCCCAGGCGTGCTTCTCCACCCAGTAGAAGCGGTCTTCAGGAATATTGCATCCACGTACTTGAGCCATTCTGCCCTCCAAATTTGCCCTCACCCCTCCCCTCTCCCAGTGGGAGAGGGGGTAGGGGGCGAGGGGATATTGTGCTCCCCTTGCAAATGGTACAGGAGCAGGTCAAAGACGACGAGACGAATCTCATACTCATATTCTCGCGCAAAATTCGGATCGCGGCGCACCTTTTTTGTGACCTGTTCGTAACTCGCACCACAGACGGGACAGGTCACGATGTAAAACGTGTGGCCCGTGTACTCGTCCACGCGGACGCCCAGCGTATCGCCATGACTTTCCGCCAGGTGATCGTGGACTTCGGAGCGTTTACCGAAAAAGGAGCAGTAAGGGCAATGCCACATTAGATCACGAGAGTAGAGAGCAGATGAGTAGAGAGTAGTAGTACCGCAAGATTTATCTTGCGACTCACAATGGCAACATGAATGTTACGGTATTGAAGCAATCTCATCCACCGCGCGGGGAGTGCTTCGCTCGCAATGACAGCAAAATTACCATTTACCAATTACCAATCTACCAATCACGCAACTATCGAATTTACAACAGGCTCTTCCACGCCAACCGCTTCGGCCACCAACTGGATCAAATCCCGGACCTCGATCCTGCCCTCGTTACCGGTGGTTTTGACCGCGTCCGAGTACATGATCATATCCTTGGGGCAGGTGACGATGAAGAGTTGCATCTTGTCGCTGGGGTTCTTCTCGAACGTCGCCAGGGCCTCCTTGATCCGGTTCTCGGCTGGACGTTCCCCCGGCGCGACCTTGCCCATCCAGATCTGCCCGCCGCCCGCGCCGCAGCAGAAGGAGTTTTCGCAGTTGCGCGGCATCTCGTCGAACTCCACCCCGACCAGTTCGAGCAGCTTGCGCGGGGCGGTGAATCCGCCGTTGTAGCGGCCCAGGTAGCACGGGTCATGGAAGGTGACTTTGTAGTGCGAGAGCTTGTTCTTGACCGTCAACTTGCCTGCCTCGAACAGCCGGAGCAGCGCCACAGTGTAATGCTTGACCTCGAACTTCCCGCCGAACTGCGGGTACTCGTTTTTCAGTGTGTTGAACGAATGCGGGTCGGTGGTGACGATGCGCTGGAATTGGGCCTTGCCGAAGGCTTCCATGTTTTGCTCGACCAGTTGCTCGAACAACCCTTCCTCGCCGACGCGGCGCACGTCGTTACCGGCGTTGGATTCGTTCTGGTACAGGATGCCAAAATCCAGCCCGGCGTGGTTGAAGACCCGCGCCACCATCTTCGTGTTGGGGATGACCCGCTCGTCGAAGGAGGCCGTATCGCCGACGAACCAGAGGTTCTCGACCGATTCTTCGGTGGCGTTCTTGATCGGGAATTCCATCTCTTTCGCCCAGCGCCCGCGCAGGCGTTTGCCCTTGCTCATCCAGTTGCCGTTGGTCGCCAGGGATTGCAGGGCGTTTTGCACGCCGCTATCGAGTTCCGCGCCGTCGAGGATCAGGCGGCGGCGGATGTCCACGATGTCGGCCATCGGCTCGTTGCCGACGGGACAGACGCGGACGCAGGCGTAACAGGTTGTGCAGGACCAAACCGCCTCGGGCGAGATGACCGTCTCGGTCAACGGGAGCAGGAGCCGGTCCGGGTGCGCTCCGAAGGTCGCCTCCTTGAGCAGGTAACGTTTGTTCACCTCCAAAGCCGAAGGTGAGAGCGGACGTCCCTGGAAATTCGCCGGGCAAACGTCCTGGCAGCGGTTACACTGCACGCAGGCATAAGGGTCGAGCAGGCGCTTCCAGGGCAGGTCGTGGAGGTGCTTCGCGCCGGGTTCGTAGTGGTTCCCGTTGGCGGCCTGGATCGGCACGGCGGGGTCGAGCTGGCCGCGCGGGTTCTGCCTGGCCAAACCGAGATTGATCGGGCCGACCGTGAAGTGGGTGTGCTTGCTGCGGGTGATGTAGGGCAGGATAAAGAGCACCCAGCCCAGGCTGATCCACCAGGCAACGTGGACGCCGGTTTCGGAAGCGCCGAACAGGTTGTTGAGGCCGCTGGCGATCGGCATGAACGGGTCGGGGCCGGCGTCGAGGCGGAAGGCCTGGCTCGAAAGCCGGGCGATGACGTGCATGATGACGAACACGTCCACGATGAGCGAATCGATGGCCTGCCCGCCCGCCAGAACCTTGGGGTGGAGCAGGACGTTTTGGCGGTACGACAGGCGCTTGTCCTTGATGAAGAAGCGCCGCACCAGCATGACGGTGATGCTGAACAGCAGCGCCCCGCTCATCAGGTCGGAGATGATATTGAAGGCGTTGATAACCGCCGGGGTCAGGAACGGGAAGGCGAGATGCCGCCCACCGTAGACCAGGTCGAAGCCGGGGATGAGGCCTTCGAGCACGTCCACCAGGTTGACGAAGGCGTAGGTGATCAGGCCAAAGAACAGCCCCAGGTGGACCGCACTCAGGACGCGCCGCGCCTTGAAAATGGTGCGCTGGAACAGCACCGTGATCCCCGCCTTGACGAGGCTGGCCGGGACGTTCTTCAACTCCGGCCCCGGCCGCCCGGCGCGGACTGACTTGACAATGGTCATCACGCCGTGGAGCATGAACCCCGCCGAGGCCAGCGCGAGCAAAATGAAGATGATTTTTTCAATGGTGGTGAGCAAAGCGCCCTCCCGAAGATGGTAATTGGTAAATGGTAATTACCATTTACCAATTACAGTAATTCCAGCATCGCCTCGACCACTTCGAACAAGTCCGCAGTTGCGCCGTAGTGGGCCACGTTGAAGATCGGGGCTTTTTTGTCGGTGTTGATGGCGATGATCAACTCGGCGGATTTCATCCCTTCGAGGTGTTCGGGCGCGCCGGAGATGCCGAGCATGAGATACAGTTTGGGCTTGACCTTCAGCCCGGATTTGCCGACCTGACGGGTGCGCGGCAGCCAGCCCGCATCCACTACGGGACGCGAAGCGGATACCGTCCCCCCGAGGGCTTCAGCCAGTTCCTCGGCCAGTTCGACGTTCTCCTTGCCGCCGATGCCGCGCCCGATCGAGACCAGCTTGGCCTGGGCGGTGATATCCACGTCGCCCGCGGCCGGTTTGACGGCTTCGACGAATTTGATCTTCAACCCGTCCAGCGGGACAGGTGAAGCGACTTTGCTGGCCGCGGTCGAACCCTGTCCCGCCTCGACCGGGAACGACCCCGCCAGGACAGCCAGGACTGCCATCCCGCCCTGGGGCGCGACCTCGGCGATCATCTTGCCGCCGTAGACCTGGCTGCTGACCGTCAGCCCGCCGCCGTCCACGCTGATGCCTTTGACGTAGGCCACGCACGGTTGGCCGAGCCGGGCTGAGAGCCAGGCCGCCAGGTCCATGCCGGTGGCGGTCCAGCCGAACAGGACCAGGCGCGGGGATTTTTCCCTGACCAGCGCTTCGACGACCTTCCCGCAGGCTTCGGGGTTGAACTGGACCAAGGCGGGGTCCTCCACCTGGAGGGCGGCGTCGGAGGCGAAGACGCCCGCGTCCACCCCGCCGCCGAGTACGACCGCCACCGTCTGCCCGCCCAGGGCGGAGGCCAGTTCTTTGGCTTTTCCTACCATTTCGAACGACACGTCCGAAAATTTGCCTTCCATGTGTTCGGTGATGACAAAAACATCATTGCTCATGATTTCTCCTGACGGAGAGACTAGAGAATAGTGATCAGTGAACAGTCGCTTTTCACTGGTCTCTAATTTCTACTCCCTGGTCTCTTCACTACGCCAATCCCTTGCTCTTCAACAATTCCACGATCTTCGCCGCGACATCCTTCGACGAACCCGTTAACATCTCGGCGTGGCCGGTCGCGACGGGCGGGGCCATCTTCTTCAACGCCAGTCCCGCGCCCGCGCCGTCACCGGAAGGAGCGACCTTGCCGATGGCGGCGGTCTGGGCGATCTGGCGGACTTTGCTGATCGGGGCATAGCGCGGCGGCTTGGAGGCAGCCTGGACGCCGACGACCACCGGCAGGCTGACGGCGTACTTCGCGCCGACGCCGCCCGCGAATTCCTTGTTGACCGTGGCAGTACCGCCGTTCACTTCGACCGAACTGACCCCGCCGATGTAGGGCAGGTCGAGGTAGGCGGCCAGCATGGGTCCGATCTGGCCGTCGAGGTCGTTCGAGGCCTGGACGCCGGTGAAGACGATGTCCGGCGACATGCCCCTGATCGCCTCAGCCAGCCACCCGGCCTGTTGGTGCGAGTCCGCCCCCGGTTCGTCGGCGGTGATCTTGACCGCGTTGTCCGCGCCCTTGGCGAGGGCCAGGTGGAGCACGTTGTCCAGTTCCCCGATCAGGTCCACGCCGACGACCGTCACCGTCCCGCCGGAGGCCTCCTTCACCAGCACCGCCTGCTCGATGGACTGCTCGTCGAATTCGTTGAGCACGAAATCCACCGAGTCGAAGTCAATGTTGCTGCCGTTGACCGGCAGCTCATCGGCGATGCTGGGGATGTGTTTGATAGCGACGACTATGTTCATTCAGATATCTCCTATTCCGTGTAGCGTGTTACGTGTCATTTGCCCAAAACGGACCATGCACCACGCAACATGTTTACTGATTATGGTTCACCCCTCATAGACTTATCCAGCAACTCCAAAATATCCAGCACGCCGACGTGCTCGTTGCCCGTGGATTTGACCGCGTCTTCGAAGCGCGAGACCTCGAACGGGCAGGCGACCGCCAGGACGTCCGCGCCGGTGGAGGCGGCTTCCATGGCCCGCTTCTCGGATAGACGCATGGTGGTGTGTTTGGCCGTGAACGAGTCCATCCACATGCCGCCGCCACCGCCGCCGCAGCAGTAGCCGTTTTGGCGATTGCGGTCCATCTCGACCAGTTCCACGCCGGGGATGGCTTGCAGCAGTTGACGGGGCGCTTCGTATTCGCCGTTGTGACGTCCCAGGTAGCACGGGTCGTGATAGGTGATCTTTTTATTCACGGGATGTTTGAGCAATGGCTTGAGCCGGTCGAGGTGGCGGGCCAGGAAGGTGGTGTAATGGACCACAGGCCGCTCGAAGCCATATTTGGGATAAACATTCTTGAAGGCGTTGAGTTCGTGCGGCCCGGTGACGACCATCTCATTCCACTCGTATTTGTTGAACATTTCGATGTTGTGTTCGGCCATCATCTCGAAGAGACCTTTTTCCCCGGCCAGGCGCTGGGAGTCGGCGTCGTCCTTTTCCTCCTTGCCCAGGATGGCGAAGTCAATCCCCAGGGCAGTGAAGATGCGGGCCGCAGCCGAGGCGGCGTCCATGCCGCGCGGGTGATAGGACGGGTACGAGCCGACGTACCAGAGCACCTCCACCGGGCGGCCCAGATCGCGCAAGACCGGCACCTCCACCCCCGCGTTCTGGATCCAGGCTTCGCGCTTTCGCTGCGGTTGTCCGAGCGGGTTGCCGGTGTTGGCCGTAGCCTCGAAAGCCTGCTGCAATTCGTTGGGGACGAACTTGCCGTCCAGGATGGCCTGCTCGCGGGCGGCGGGCATGATCTTGACCATGTTGACTTCTTTGGGGCAGACCCGCAGGCAGTTGGCGCAGGTGGTACACAGCCAAAGTTCGGGCGCTTCGGTCAGGTCCAGGCCGGTCTGGGCGTAGCGATAGAGTTTGCGCGGCCCGTAATTGCCGACCACGTCCACCGGGCAGACGGCGATGCACTTGGCGCACTGGTAACAATTGGCGAACGATTCCGCCCCCGGGATGGAAGCGACTTTCTCGATCAGCTCGGGGGTGTACTCGAAGATCACCCGCTGTTCGAACATGCGGTTCCAGTGACCGGAAATATCCACGCCGTCCACGACGGCTTGCTCTTTTTCGATGGCTATTGCTTTTTGATACTTAGGTGCCATAAGACTCCTGTTGCGTAGTGCGTGGTGCGTGTCTGGTAATTGGTAATTGGTAATTGGTAATTGGTAATTGGTAATTGGAGATACTGGTTACCAATTCTCTAATCTCTCGCCTTCCTCAATCCCAACAGCCTCCGCGCCATGTCCGGCAGGGACGGCAGCAACTCGTTGAAGTCGCGGCTCAAGCGCCAGCTGGTCGAACCGTACATGTAAACGCCGTAAGCGCAGGCCAGGAAGGCGCTGTTGGCGAACGGGGCGCGTGCCTCGCTGCCGATCAACTCGTCCGTCCATAAACCCGTGCCTTCGGCGAACTTCATGCTCATGGCCGTGACCGCTCCGACGCGGGCGTAACCGTCGGCGAGGTTACCGGCCGCCAGGTTGTGGACGCTCCCCGCCAGCAGCGGCAGGATGCCCGTGCCGGTGGTCGGGTCCCACAGCCAGCGGGTCCACAGCCAGTGATTTTGAGGGGAGATGTTGTGTAAAAGTCCGGTGGCGAGTTCGAGCGCCAGGCGGGTGTCGAGGGCGTCCAGGCTTTCGACGAACATGGCAACCCGCACGGGGGTTGGGGCGTCGCCTGTCAGTAATTGCTCGAGAGCAGTCGAGTCGTTTTGGGCGAAGTAATTGACAAGTGTTCGGGCGTTGGCTTTGGTGTGCGTGACCGCGGCAGCCACGTCAGCGAAGGATGAAGCAATATTGGCGGGATCAATTTCAAATCCCGGAAAGAGTCGGCCCCGCCTCTCGGCCAGTTCGTCCGCGATGGCGATCACGTCCTGCGGCGAAACCTGCGCGAGCGCATCCTGCAAAGTCGCTTGCAGTTCGGGATCATCCGGTCCCGTTTTCTGCTTGAGGATGTGGCTCTGGCGCTGCATAGTGGTAATTGGTAATTGGTAATCGGTAATCGGTAATTACGAATTACCAATTACCGGTTCTTTCCTGACCAGCGCCACCGCCCGCGCCGCAGCCAGACCCGCCTTCGAGATCGAATCGTCCAGGTCGGCGGGACCGGAAGCGGCTCCGGCGACGAAAATGCCCGGGCGCGAGGTCGCCACCGGGTCCAGCCCCGATTCGCCGCCCGCTTCGATGAATCCGTATTTGTTCTGTTGAATGTCGAGCAGTTGGGCGATGCTGCGCGTCCCGGCGCTGGGTTCCATCCCGACCGACAGGACGATCAGGTCCATCGTCACTTCCATCGGGCGGCTCATCGTGGTATCTTCGCCGCGCATCAGCAGTTTGCCGTTCTTGGGCAGCACCTCGCTGACCACGCCCTTGACGTAATTGACCTTGTATTTTTCCTGGGCGGGCCAGTAGATTTCGTTTTCCCAGTAGCCGTACATGCGCATGTCAATGTAAAAAATGAAGACCTTCGCGCCCGGCAGCTGCTCCTTGATCTCGATGGCCTGTTTGCTGGCGATGCCACAGCAGACCTTGGAGCAATACTCGTTGCCGATCTGCCGGTCACGCGAGCCGACACACTGGATGAAGGCGACCTTTTCGGGGGCCTCGCCGTTCGACGGGCGGACGACCTTGTGCTCCTTGAGCATCTTTTCCAGGTCGGTCAGGGTGATGACGTCCGGGAAGGAATAGTAGTTGTAGTACTGCGTGGCGCGGCCGGGATCGAAATGCTGGAAGCCGGTGGCGACGATGACCGCGCCTGCTTCGAGGGTTTCATCCCGCCCATCCGCAGCGATCTGGACCTCGAAACTGCCCGCGCTCCCGGACAGTCCCTTCACTTCGGCCTGGTACATCACTTCCACATTTGGGTTGTCCGTGACCGAGGCGGCCAGTTCGGCCATGGCTTCCGAGGCGTCGCGCCAGTGGTGGGTCAGCTTGGCGTAATTCTCCCGGTCAGGTGTGCCGCCGAGGCGGGCGCGCTTTTCGACCAGGATGACTTCCCCGCCGAGTTCAGCCGCAGACCGGGCGGCTTCCAATCCCGCCGGGCCGCCGCCGATGACCAGTATTTTGTTGGATGTCATTGTTCCTCCAGAATGTTGCGTGGGGCGTGTTCCGTTTGGCTGCTGCATAAAACGGAACACGCTGCACGTTTTGTATCTGCCTGTTTCCCTGTTTACTTGCCTATATTCTCACGCCGTCAGATTGATCGGCTGGTCTGCGTCCTGCCAGGTGATGCCCGATTTCGTCCCGGCCCGGATGGCGTCCAGGTCGGCCTGGAATTCGTCCCAGTATTTCTGCCAGTTGACCCCGAGTTTTTCCAGGAAAGGCCGCCAGTCGGTGGAATGCCAGTGGAACTGGACCACGCGGAAGGGATGGGCACCCATCGCCAGGGCCGCGACCTGCGCGTCGGACAACACGGGAATGCCCACCTTGCGGTCGTGGGCTTTGGCGGCGAACTGGCTCTTGTCGAGAGTGGTCACGCAGCCGGTATCGTGGGTGACGGTCAGGTCGGGGTTGGCTTCGTTCTTCATCACCTCGATCTTGCGCAGGACGGCGAACGAACGGGTGAAGTCCCGCTGGACCAGCACGTGCCGGAAGCCGAAGCCGCAGCAGTCGAACCAGGTCGAGTAATCGGCTACATTCACGCCCAGGGTTTCGAGCAGGGCCGTGACGACCGCAGTCCGCTGCCCGCCGTAGATTTCGGGATCGTAGATGGCGTCTTCGGCGACGATCTTGTAGTAGTGGCAAGCGGGATGGACGGTGGCGGTGATGGGACTCATGTCCACCAATTGGCGTTCGGCGAAGCGCTGGCGCATGGCGTAAACCCACTCGCTGTAATGGACGATCTCCTCCGGGATGACCAGCGGCTTGCCCAACTTGCCCAGGATGCGGCGGACTTCATCGCGCAATTCCTGGTTGTGGACGATCTGCTCGCGGATCTCCTTGTAATGCCCGAAACTGGTCCCGCAGTGGATCAGGGGGAAGTATCCCGTTTCGTAGGCGGCCGCGAAATTCCGGGCCATGACCGAGGCCTGCCCGGCGGCGTTGGAGGCGGCGGAGGCATAGTAGTTCCAGCCGGTGCAGGAGGTCTGGTCGGTGGGATCGTGGTAGTCCAGGCCAAACTGGCGGTGGAGCCAAAGGATCGAGGAGGCGTAACCGGGGATGTGCCCGCAGTGGCCGCAGGATTTGTGGTGCCAGGTGTGTTCGATGGGGATCTTTTTCTTGCGCCCGTATTTGGTCGTAAATTCGACGTAAGGCTCCGGGACTTTTTGGACGATGATCTCCCCTTTGGCTTCGAGTTCGAATAAGAGTTCGCGCATGTCGTGCGTCGGCGCAATCGAAGCATCGCGCACGACGGGATGGGATTTCCGTTCGAGGATCTGTTCGACGGTGGTCAGTGTGCCGCTCATAATTGTCTCCATCAAATGGTAACTGGCGATCAGTAATTGGTAATTACCATTTACCAATTACCACTTGCCACTTGCCACTTATCCTTCTTCAAGTTCTTCCTGCATCACGTCTGCCAGCAGGTCGTACAGGCCCTCGTCCAACTCTTTGATGATGTCCATGTTGCCGGACTCGAACCAGATGGTGTAGAGTTCGAGCAGGGTCTTGCGCTCGATGCGCCAGGCAACATCGGTCAAGCCGCGGATCGAATCCATGGGGATGGCCTTGCGCCAGACGTGCATATTCTCGCTGAAATTCTTGACCCAGGGACCCCAGTCGGGGAAGAAATCCGGCTGGAGCATGTCGGGCGAGACCTGGTTGCCCTTGAGCATGACTTTGTAGATCACGCGGCTGTAGCCCTGCAAGGCGTCTTTGGATTCCTGCAAGCCGTTCTTGATCGAGACCTCGCGCAGGATCGTGACCAACCCGCCGGGGTTGTTCTGGCGCGGGCAGCGCACGCACGAGAAGCATTGGGCGCAGTTCCAGATGTCCTCGGCCAGGATGTCGTAGATGCGCTCGACATCTTCGCGGGCCATAGCCTGGGCGATGACCCTCGGGCTGAAATCGTAGAAGCGGGCCGAAGGGCAGGCCGAGACGCAGATGCCGCACTCGTAGCAGCCATAGAGGAAATCCTGGTAGCGCAGGTCATTTTTGACTTCGAGGAAGAGGCGTTCCTTTTCATCGTAAGTCACATCGGGATGCCGGTTTTCGGCCTTACCCGGGTTCCAGTTTTCGGGGGTCGTTGGCACGCGTGCCTCCTTGCTGGGAGACTTCGGAAGTCCAAGACTTCCGAAGTCTGGACATTAGAAAGCGATTACCGCGTCGGCGTTGAGGGCCATATCGTTGAAAGCCGCCCCGCCGATCATCTCGACGTTTTCGATCATGTCGTCCATGGTATAGCCGTGCAGGTCGAGCGAGGGCTGGCAGACGAACAGGCGCACGCCCATTTCCACGGCCTGGTCTATGAAGAATTTCAATTCCCGGCCATTGCCGCCCTTGCGCGGGATGACGATCTTGTCGCCGTTGCCCTTTGCCAGGCATTGAGGGCCGTTCATCGTGAAATAGATGCAGACTTCATTGTCCATGGCCGCGCCGGCAGTGGCGAGGAAAAACGGGGTCGCGGTGCGTTCCGGGTCTTTCTCCCCGTGGGTCTGAACGTAGAGGATCTTCTTGACATCCGGGTCGTTGGTTTTCCACATAGTGTCTACCTAAATGAACAACTGCACATCTGCATCCGAGGCATATTCGAGGAAGGTGGCTGCGCCGCCGATCTCGCATTCCTTGATGAAGTCCTCGCGCTTGAAGCCGAAAACATCCATGGTCATCTGGCAGCCGATCATGCGCACGTCCAGTTCGACAGCCATGTTCCGCAACTCCTCGACGCTGGCAACGCCTTTGTTCTCGAAGGTCTGTTTCATCAAGGATGTTGCGAGGGCGTTGAAACCGGGGACGTTGGCCATCACCAGTTGCGGGATCGGCCAGTTGATGCTCTGGAAGCCATCGGGGCCGAACGGCATTTTCATCGGCATGGCGGGGTTGCCCACAGGAGTGACCGAGGCCGTCAGCTTCGGCTTGAGCAGGGTCAGCCCGTAAAAGGTAAAGAAAATGCCCACCTCCCAGCCCATCGCGCCAGCGGCAGTGGCGAGAATGAACGGGGGGTAGGCCCAGTCGAGGGTCCCTTTGCTTGCGATAAGGGCAAGTTTCTTCGGGGCGTTCGGATCGGATTTGGACATGACAACCTCCTTTGGGATTCGCACCGCGACATTCCTGTCGTTCCAGGTGAGATAAATCTCGCGGTGCGGGAACGAAAACTACCTGGCGCGGCGGATGAAAAACACGAACTTGCCGTCTTCCTGGAACGAGCGGAGCAGCTCGTTGCCGGTCTGGCGGCTCCAGGCCTCCATGTCCGGCGGCGCACCGGGATCGGTGGCGATCATCTTCAACACCTGGCCGATCTCGAGGGTCCTGATCGCCTTCGTCGCCTTGACCACCGGCATCGGGCACAACATCCCGGAACAATCCAAAACCTGATCTTCCTTGAACACTTCTGTCATAAGGAGCCTCCTTAGCGATGACCGCATCATAATCAAGGTGGGGGTCTGTTACCATCCCATGCGCAGGGGAATTTTTCCTCCCCCGCGCGGGTGAGAGAGCATAATTCGGATATAATCGCTATGGATTTGGACTGCTCCCCGTAAGCAGAATTTATCTCATGCGCAAAATCTTCGAAACCGTCTTTCGCACCAACCGCGCCTTCCTGTTCCTGGTCTTCTATCGCTGGGCTTCCCTGTTGCCGGCAGTATTCTCCTGGCGAGGCGCCCCAGCCTATTTGATCGCCCCGCTCTGGGTGCTGGGACTGGCGTTAACGGCCAATGTCATCATTTCCCTGTTCAACCATCCGCTCAACAAACTGGTCGCCGAACGCCCTCTCGTCCTGGGGATTGACCTGATCTTTTCGGGGTTCATCCTTTCGGTCAGCGGCGGGATGAACAGCCCGTATTACCTCTACGCCCTCAACCCTTTGCTGGCGGGCGCCTTTTTCTTTCAGATGCGGGGGGCGCTGACCGCATCGGCCATCTTCACGCCGCTTTATCTGGCAGCCTATTATTTCGGCGCGCAGGCCGACGTGATCCAGTTCATTTCGCAACTGGCCGGCATCTGGTTGATCCCGATCCTCTCGGCTTACCCCTCCACCCTGCTGAAAGACATCAACCAGGCCCGCGAGGACCTATCCACCGCCCGGGACGAGCTTGCCCAAAAGCACGCGAACCTCGAAACCGCCCACCGCCAGCTCGAAATCATCCACGACTTGACCGTGCTGCTGCAAGCCGCGCCCGACCTGCTCTCGGTCCAGGAACGGGTGCTGGGCGCGGTCACGACCGACCTCGGCTTCCCGAGAGCGGTCGTCGGGATGGTGGATCCCGGCCACGAGGAGATCGGCGGCTGGCTGATCTACCCACCCGACCCCTCCTTCCCGCCAGCCAGGCCGCTCCCGCTCAAGTCCGAAAACGGCGAGATCGTCCGGGCCGTGCTCAACCGCAAATCCTTCGTAACGGGAGACCGGCCCATCATCCGGGACGCGCAGCTCGACGCCTGGCTCAACCAGAGCAGGTGGTTCGCCCTCCCGCTCAACTTAAGGGAACATCCCGTCGGTGTTTTGCTGGTCGAAGAAACCGGACTCACGCAAGAGCGCGAGTCCACGCTGTTGACGGTAGCGAACCAGGCTGCCCTGGCGCTGGGGACGACCATCCTGTGCATTGACCGCGCCCGGCGGCTGGCCGTCGAAACCGAACGCAACCGGATCGCCAGCGACATCCACGACACCGTTGCCCAATCCCTCTTCGGCATCGTCTACTCCCTCGACGCCTGCATCAAAATGCTGCCCGACCAGGCCGGCGAAGTCAAAAACGAATTGATCGAACTGCGCTCGTTAGCCAATAATGCCCACGACGAAGTGCGCCGCTCGATCTTCGACCTGTGGCCGTCGGCCCTGACCATCGAGCTTTTCATGGCCGACCTGTCGAACTACGTCAGCAGTTGCTGCCGCCCGCGGGCATTCAGTATCGTTTTCAACCATCAAGGCGACTTCAATGCCCTGTCGCCGGGCCTGAGGCGGACGGTCTATCGCATGGCGCAGGAGGCGCTGGCGAACGCAGCCCGGCACTCGGGCGCGAATTCGGCCCGACTGAGCCTGACCGTTTCGGATGAAAACATTCACCTTTCCGTCGCGGACGAGGGGCGCGGGTTCGACCCGGCCCTGGCCCTCTCGCGGGGCATCAACCGCGAGCACTTCGGGCTGCGCGGCATCCAGGAACGGGCTACAGCCATGGGCGGGGAATGTGAGATCGCCAGCCAGCCGGGAGCCGGGGCGCGCATCGCCATCACCCTTCCCATTCGCAGGCGCACTCCCCGCGCTTGAACCAGGAGAAGACCATGCCTGAGCCGATCCGCATCCTGATCGTGGACGACCACGCCGTGGTCCGCAAAGGGCTGGCGATGGTCCTTCGCCTGGAACCGAACCTGGAGGTCATGGGCGAAGCGGAAAACGGACGAATCGGCCTGGAAATGGCCGGGAACCTCGTCCCGGACATCGTGCTGGTGGACCTGGTCATGCCCGAAATGGACGGGCAGGAAATGGCGCTCGCCCTGCGCAAGTCCAGGCCGGGGATCAGGATCGTGATGCTGACCGGCACCGAAGTGGACGACCGGGTCTGCGACCTGGTCGCGGCGGGCATCGAGGGGTACGTCCTGAAGAAGATCGAGCCGGAGGAACTGGTGCGCGCCATCCACGCGGTCATGCGCGGGGAAGCCTACTTGCACCCGGACGTGATGAAGAAGATCATCGCCCGGACCCATTTGCAGCCTCCCTCTCCCGTTTCGCTGACCCCGCGCGAACACGAAATCCTGGAATGGATGGCGACCCCGAACACTTACAAACAGATCGCCTTTGAATTGAGTGTGAGCGAGGAAACCGTGCGCAGCCACGCCAAGAACATCCTCGAGAAACTGAAACAACCCAACCGCGCCCAGGCCGTCCTGGCGGCGGTGCGGACCGGGCTGGTGAAGCTGGAGCAGGGTTAATTGCCGGGGGACAAGCTAACACATTTGATAATCAGAACGCCTTAACATGTAACTATAATCCGGTGGTATGGACACCTGCCCTATAATTTTTGGCGGCAGTCTGCACTCGAACAGCACTGTACGAGCGAATACCGGAGGTAAGTCTTGTATAACCCCACTGATGAGATCAGGCTCTCATCTCCAATGCGGCTCCTGTTGATCATCATCGCGGCCACCTTTGCGGCCGAGTTGGCGATCATGTGGATCATCTCGTTCATGACGCCGGGTTCCGATTGGGTCAAGGCGTTGATCGATTCCTTCCTGCTCGTCGTTTTGACTTTCCCGGTCGTATACTTTTTCTCCTTCCGCCCCATGGCGCGGCACATCGCAAAACGCCAGCAGGCGGAGGCGGCCTTGCAAAAGACGCTCGACGAGTTGGAGCGCCGGATCCAGGAACGGACGAAGAACCTGGAGCAGACCAACCGGGAGCTGCAACTGGAGACCAACGAACGCAGGAGGGCAGAAGAAGCCCTGCAACGGAGCGAATCCCGCCTGTCCAGCATCCTCGAAAATGCGGCGGAGGCCATCGTCACCATTGACGAGGCTCAAAACATCATCCTCTTCAACCGGGAGGCCGAGCGGATCTTCCAGTACCGGGCCGATGAAGTCCTGGGGCAGCCGCTTGACATCCTGGTGCCGCAAAAATTCGGCGAAGCGATCCACCGGCACGTGCAGGGTTTCGCCTCCTGGCCCAATAGCGGCCATGCCGGGCTGGTCCGTGAAGTTTCCGGGCGGCGCAAGGACGGTTCGGAATTCCCGGCTTCGATCGGCATTTCGCAGCACGCTGAAAACGGGCGGAAGATCTTTACCGCAATCCTGATGGACATCACGGAACAGAAGAAAGCCGAGGCGGCCCTGAGAGACAGCGAGGCCCGCTACCGCGGCCTGTTCGACCGCATCCCGGCGGCTCTCTACCGGACCTCGCCGCAGGGTCAGATCCTGGACGCCAACCCGGCGCTCGTGAAGATGCTGGGCTACCCGGACCGCGAGGCCATGATGCAGGTCAACGTCAACGATTTTTACGTTAACCCCGCCGACCGGGTTGAGGAAAACAGGCTGCTCGAACGCGAAGGCGTAGTTCGAGGAGTCCAGTTCCGGTTGAAAGCTTACGACGGCCACAGCCTCTGGGTCCAGGATTCAACCCGCATCGTCCGGGACGAAGCCGGGAACGTGCTCTTTTACGAGGGCAGTCTGGAAGACATCACGGAACGGGTGCTGGCGGAAAAACAGGTCCAGGCCAACGCCCTCCGCTCCAAAGCTCTGGTCAACCTGTCCCAGGAGCTGGTCGAGGTTGGATTGGACGATCAGGCCATCATGGACGTTGCGACCCGGCACCTGGCGACCCTCACGGGAGATTTCTACGCCATAGCCCTGCGCGCCGACGACAACCGGTTCCAGATTGCGTCCCATTCCCACGCCCAGGCCGGGTCCCTATACCCCGTCCCGCCGGATTCGTTCGAGGCGTTGCTGGAGATCATGAACTCGCAATTTGGCCCACCATCAACCGGCAGCAGGGCCGACACAAACCAGCCGCTCCTGGTCGGGAAGTTGCCCGGCGGGAACCGGCCGGCCACGGGAGAGCCAACCGGAAACAGCCTGTTGATCGTCCCCTTGCGGGCGCAAGAGCGTTTGATCGGCACCTTGAGCCTGAGCCGGGACCTGGGCGGGAAACCTTTCGAAAGCGACGAGCAGGTATTCCTGCAAGAGATCGGCGGGCGGGTGGCCCTGGCGGTCGCCAACGCCCAGTTGTTCAAAAAGGCTCAACGCAGCCTCGACAAGGTGCAGGCCCTGAGGCAAATTGACATGGCGATCACGAGCAGCACCGACCTGCAATTCAGCCTGGGGACCATCCTCGATCAGGTGATCCTGCAACTGGAAGTTGATGCGGTTGCCATCCTGATACTCAACAACGAAACCCTGTTGCTGGATTACGCCGCCGGGAAAGGGTTCCGCACGAAGGCCCTCCAGCACACCCACCTGCGGATCGGCGAGGGATACGCCGGGCGGGCCGTCCAGGAGCGGCGCATGATCAGCATCAACGACCTGACGAAGCGGAAAACGGACTTCCTGCGGTCGCCCTATTTCAGCGCCGAATCCTTCGTCTCGTATTTCTGCGTGCCGCTGATAGCCAAAGGCCAGGTCAAAGGCGTCATGGAAGTCTTCCACCGCAGCCCGCTCCAGTCCAGCGTCGAATGGCTGGATTTCCTGAACACCATCGCGACCCAGGCTGCCATAGCGGTTGACAACACCACCCTGTTCATGGACCTGCAATATTCGAACCAGAACCTGATGATGGCCTACGACGCGACGATCGAGGGCTGGTCGCACGCCCTCGACCTGCGCGACAAAGAGACCGAAGGCCACACCCAGCGCGTCACCCGCATGACCCTGCAACTGGCGCGGGAGATCGGCTTGAGGGAGCGCGAGCTGGTCCACGTCCGCCGCGGCGCGTTGCTACACGACATCGGGAAGATGGGCATCCCCGACCACATCCTGCTCAAGGAAGGTCCCCTGAGCGACGAGGAGTGGGTGGAAATGCGGAAACATCCCGTTTACGCCTACGAACTGCTCAAGCCCATTGCCTACCTTCAACCCGCCCTGGACATCCCCTATTGCCACCACGAGAAATGGGACGGCACGGGATACCCTCGCGGACTCAAAGGCGAAGCGATCCCGCTGGCGGCCCGCATCTTCGCGGTTGTGGACGTTTGGGATGCCCTGAACTCGGACCGCCCCTACCGCCCGGCCTGGCCCAGGGAAAAAGTGCTGGATTACATCCGGTCACTGTCCGGCTCTCATTTCGACCCGGAAGTGGTCCAGGTGTTCCTGGGGATCGCCGAAGGCCCGGATTATCGAGGAGAATAGGGGCTGATGGGCGTGGGGATGCCGGTTACTCCTCGCTCATCTCGATGAAGGTCCCGTGCCAGGTGTGCAGGAACACCTGCCGGGTAAAGCCGTTGACGCTCAACATCCCGATGATCTTCCCCTCCCGCTCGATGTCGAGGGTGTAATAGCCGTAGAACGCGGTTATCTCGTCTGATACCGCCACGCCGGGATAGTACGCGTCCAGGTACTGTTGGGCCACCTGGGCCGCTTCTTCGGCGCTGACCGACATATCCGCCGACACCTCGGGGATCTGGGCGTTGCTGTCGGGGCCAAAACCGTTCATCATGCCGCCAGGGCCAAAACCGCCGCCCATCATCATGCCAGGCCCCATCAGGCCGTAACCGCCAAAGCCGCTCATCATCCCGTATTTCAGATTCCACATCATGTTGGGGCCGTATTCAGGGTACACCGCCCTGGTGACGGGATCAACCAGCAACTCGAACGCGCCCACACCGCTGCTTTTTTCCGTCACAATGGCATAGGCATTGTTGTCGAAGGTCATGATCTCTTCGATAGCCAGATCGCTGTTACCGAACGAAGACAGGTAGGACTCGACCGACTGGCGGGCCTCGTCAACCGATAAAGGTGTCACGCCATAAAGGGAGCCGAAACCGCCCATCATCCCACTCCCCAACATCCCGCCATAACCAGCACCGCCCATCATGCCCGCCGGTCCGTAATACGGCTGCTGGCCTGTATCGGATTGGTAAGGAGCGTATCCTCCGCCCATCATCCAACCCGGGCCGTAGCCCGCAGACCAGGCAATCATCCGGCTATATGCCATGCCCCCGAAGAACAGGCCAGCGCCCACGACGACCACCACAACGACAATCAAAACAGTCCGAAGTGTGTTACTCATATTTTTCTCCTTCTCTTACATTACCGGATCAAGACCCGGCCGGCGCGCCGCACTGCGGGCAATGCGTCCAGCCTTCTTGCAGCCCCGCGCCGCAGTGGGAGCAGAAGCGGCTCGTTACCGGACCTGTGGCCTGCTCCCGGTTTCTCGAGGGCGGATTCACCCCGAAGAGATTCCCGGGCAGGCTGCCCCGGTTGAGCCAGATCACCAGCGCAACGATGGCCGCAACGGGCAGCGCGAGCACCAACAACATCAACAGGAAACCGAATCCCATCATTTCCATCACTCCTTCCTTACACGGATAGAACAGTCCGGCGCAGCAACTGGGCGTTGATCGCCACAATGACCGTGCTCAACGACATGAACAGCGCGCCCACCGCCGGTGAAAGCAGGATGCCCCAGGGAGCCAGGACGCCCGCCGCCAGGGGCAGGGCCACGATGTTATAGCCCGCCGCCCACCACAGGTTCTGGATCATCTTGCGGTAACTGGCCCGGCTCAAGGTGAAGATCTTGACCACGTCCAGCGGGTTGCTCTGGACCAGGATCAGCCCGGCGGACTCGATCGCCACGTCCGTGCCGCCGCCGATGGCAATGCCCACGTCGGCGCGGGTCAGGGCCGGGGCGTCGTTGACCCCGTCGCCGACCATGGCCACGCGCTTACCCTGTCGCTGCAACTCGGCCACTTTCTGGTCCTTGTGCTCCGGCAGGACTTCGGCAAAGAAGTGGTCAATGCCCAGTTCGGCCGCCACCGCCTCGGCCACAGGACGGCTGTCGCCGGTCAGCATGGCGACTTCCACGCCCATTTCGTGCAGGCGCTCGACGGCCCGCCGGCTCTCCGGGCGGACGACGTCCGCCACGGCGAAGGCGGCGACGATCTCCTCTTCTTCCGCAAGGTAAATCACGCTCTGGGACCTCCCGCCAGCCGTTTCGGAAAACGCCTCGATCTCATTCGAGGGGGTCAGGCCGAGCATTTCCAGCAGGCGCGGGCCGCCCACGTACACGGTCTTGCCGTCACGCCTGGCACGCACGCCGCGCCCTTTCAAGGCGGCGAAATCGCTGATCGAAGGCAGGGCCAGCCCACGTTCCCGCGCGGCCCGCCGCACCGCCTGGGCGATCAGGTGCTCCGAGTCGCCTTCGATGGCTGCCGCCAGAGCCAGGGCCTTGTCTTCGTCCCAGCCATTGACGGTCTTCATGCCCACCACGCCGAACCGGCCTTCGGTCAGCGTGCCGGTCTTGTCGAAGACCACCACGTCAATCTCACGGGCGGCTTCCAGCGCAAGCCGGTCGCGCACCAGGACGCCGTTGTTGGCGCCCATTGCGGTGGTGATCGCCACCACCAGCGGGACAGCCAGCCCCAGGGCGTGCGGGCAGGCGATGACCAGCACGGTCACGACCCGCTTCAGGACTTCCACGTTGAACCCGACCGCGACGATCCAGGCTATCGTGGTAAGGGCGGCCACAGCCAGGGCGATGTAGAACAGCCAGCCGGCGGCCTTGTCGGCCAGCACCTGGGTCTGCGACTTGGACTGCTGGGCCTGCTCCACCAGGCGCATGATGCCCGCCAGGGCGGTCTGGTCGCCGGTGGCAGTGACGCGCACCCGCAGGCTGGCATCTCCATTTATCGTCCCGGCGATGACCTTCGAGCCTGGCGACTTGTCTACCGGGTTGGATTCGCCGGTGATCATGGATTCGTTCAGGCTGGATTGGCCCTCGACCACCTCCCCGTCAGCCGGGACGCTGGCCCCGGGCCGGACCAGGAGCAGGTCCCCGGTCCGGAGCGCCGCGGCCGGGACGGTTTGGGTGGAGCCGTCTGCCCGGATCCGTTCGGCTTCGTCGGGCATGAGTTTAGCCAGTTCGTTCAAGGCCCCCGAAGCCTGGCGCACCGAGCGCATCTCCAGCCAGTGGCCGAGGAGCATGATGTCAATCAGCGTGACCAATTCCCAAAAGAAGCCCTCGCCGATGGCCGTCAGTTGGGCCAGCAGGCTGTAAACGAACGCGACCGAGATCGCCAGCGAGATGAGGGTCATCATGCCCGGTTTGCGGTTGCGCAGTTCGGGGACGGCCATTTGCAAAAAGGGCACGCCGCCGTAGCCGAAGATGACCAGCGAGAAAACGAACGGGACCCAGCCGCTGCCGGGAAAGGCCGGCATGGTGAAGCCCAGCCAGCCCTGGAGCATTTCGCTGTAGAGCAAAACCGGGAGGCTCAGGGCCAGGCTCCACCAGAAGCGGACCCGGAACATCTGCTCGTGGCCGGTATGGTCGGCGGCGTGCCCGGCGTGTTCGCGATGGGCGGCGTGTTCCGTCTCACGGGCCGGGGCTTCCATTGCGTGGGCGGTATGGTCTATTGTTTGGGTTTGGGCCGGCACGTCGTGGCCGGAATGTTCCCCATGACCTTCGTGCGGATGATGGTTCCTGTGTTCGGTGCTGTGGCTGTCCATAAACTCTCCTTTCCCCTTTAGTTTACGCCGCCGGAGCGCGGCTTTACAGCGGCTTTGCGCCTATGCCGGTATAAGCAAAATGGCCTATATTCCAGGGGAGCAAATTGGCAGTTTGCTCTACATCTACGGGAAAACCTTTTGAAAGGAGTGCGGACTTCAGTCCGCTGGAATCTTGCAAGCTGAAGCTGGGAACTTGCAAACTGAAGTTTGCACTCCTTTTTCGGATAGGCTCGAAGTTTCTGTCCGAAAATTCCTGGAGTGCGGACTTCAGTCCGCTGGAATCTTGCAAGCTGAAGCTGGGAACTTGCAAACTGAAGTTTGCACTCCTTTTCGGACAGGCACTAAACAGATTTGGCTTTTGGCAATTGGATGGCCAGGTGCGTGCCCTTTCCTGTTGACGATTTGATGCTCAGCCGCGCCCCGATCAGGTCGGCCCGTTCGTACATGCCCAGCAGCCCGAAATGGCCCGAGGGGGCAAAGTCGGCCGGCGTGTTGGGCGCGTCGAAGCCAATGCCGTCGTCGGCGATCCGCATTTCGATCAGATCGTGGCCGAAGGCGATGCCCAACTCGGCCTGCGTGGCCCGGGCGTGGCGGGCCACGTTGCTCAAGGCCTCCTGGGCCATGCGGTAGAGCGCCAGTTCGACCGGGGCAGACAGGCGTTCCTCCACGCCGTCCTTTTGGAAAACCACCCTGATCTTCGAGACCGATTCGGTTTCGCGGGCGAGCATCTCCAGGGCCGTGACCAGCCCCAGGTCTTCGAGATAGACCGGTCGCAGGGCGCGGGTGGTGCGGCGCAGGTTCTCGATGGTCTGCTCGGCGATGGCAGCCAGTTCCTGTAAGGATCGCCGCGAGGCTTCGTCCGGGGCGTTCTTTTGCGCCAGTTGCACCCGCTGTTTGAGGGCGATGATGGATTGGAGGGTATCGTCGTGCAGTTCGCGCGCCAGGCGGCGGCGCTCATCCTCCTGGGCGTCGGTGATGACGCCGATGTAGTCCCGCAGGCTGCGCTGGGCGGCCCGGACCTTGCGGGCCATGTGGGCCAGCCCGGCCTGCAGGTGGCGGATCTCGGCGATCCCGCCGACCGGTTCCTCGATCCCGCCCGCCTCGCCCCAGGCCAGTTGAGCCGACTTGCGCTCCAGGTCACGCAGCGGGCGGACGATCTGGCGGGCGCCGAACCACAGTCCGGCCAGGGTGATGAGCAGCAGCGGGACCAGCACCAGCGGCGCGACCTGGGTGGTAGTCAGGATCGGGGTCGCGACCGCCTGCCAGGGTTCCTCCAAGACCAGCGCCCAGCCCAGCAGCTGGACCGGGCTGTAAGAAACCACGTGCTCAAGGCCCCGGTCTTGGGTGTACAACGTGCCGCTCGTGCCCTGCAAGGCCTCGTCCACGCCTGGATGGGTGGCGGGATCGATCCCATAGCCCTCCGCCCCGCTCTGGTAAACCACCATACGCCGGCTATTGACGATGAAAAGCCGGGCCTCCCGCTCGCCGGGCAGCACGTTGGTGAGGATGTGTCCGGCCAGGGCCCCGGCAGAGATCCCGCCTACGGCGACCAGCCTCCGGTCCGGGGACGAGGCGCTGACCAGCACCGCCGGAGCGCCGTCGAAGGTCCACTCGATGAGCGCCCCCGTCTCGTCGCTGCGCCGGACGAAATCCGCAAAACCGGGCTGGGCAGCCAGCGTCTCCCAGTCCGGGCCGGGACCGGTCGTGCCTGCCAGGAATGTCCCCTTCGACGAGAACAGGGCCATCCCCAGGTCGAAATCGGGAGCCAGGAATTCGTAGGAGGCCAGGGTTTGCCGGGTGAGGTCGTCGCTGTCGAGCGCCCGCAAGGCCAGGCCGCGCATCGCCGCAACGCGGTGGTGGACCTCCGTGCCAAGCGCCCCGGCCGCGGCCTGCACGGCCAGCGCGTCCCGCTCGCCGACCATATCCCGCATGGCCTGCTGGTGCAGCCAGGTGCTGCCCAGCGCGAAGACCAGCACCAGCAGCGCCAGCGGCAGGATGATCACGCCCAGCAGTTGCAGGGTGGAACCCTGCCAGAATAATTTCAGATCGGGGAATTTGCCCTGCGGCATCCAGGCTACTCTTCCGAAAGCGTGCCGGTGTCTTGCGCGATCCAGCCCAGCGACACGGCCCGCATCACCGCCTCGGTGCGGCTGCCGGCTTGCAGCTTGTCGAAGATGTGCGCCAGGTGTCCCTGCACGGTGCGGTCGCTGATGCCCAATTGCACGCCGATGGCCTTGTTGGTGAAACCCCGGGCCGCCAGGCGCAACACTTCCATCTCCCGCTCGGTCGGCTGCTCCACCGGCTGGACCTCAGGCTTGTGGAAAAGATGGGCCATCAGCGCCCCGGTCACGGACGGGTCGAGCACCGACTTCCCGGCATGCACATCCCGCACGGCCTGGACGATGTCGTCGGGGGCGGCAGTCTTGAGCACGTAACCGTTCGCCCCGGCCTGCAAGACGGCCATCACGTAGGGATCGTCGTCGTACGCGGTCAGGATCAGGATGCCGACGCCCCGGGCGTTGGTCCTGGCCCAGCGCGTGACCTCGATCCCGGTCGCTTTCGGCATCTGGATGTCCAGCACCGCCACGTCCGGGCGTTCGGCCTGGATCAGCGACCTGGCCTGTTCCCCGTCCTCGGCCTCAGCCACGACTTCGATGTCCGGGGCCGATTCCAGGAACTGGCGGATCCCGGCCCGGACGATGATATGATCGTCTGCGATCAAGGTGCGGATCTTTTTCATAGTGTTATTTTACCTGCAGGTCACTTGTAGGTCACGCTTGAAGCGTGACCACCTCTGCGAATCAGTCGCGTTGAAAACGCGACCTACACAACAGACCATTTCTGCGCGACAGTTACGTTGAAAACGTGACCTACGCATCAGGAACAGACTTTTCGATCAGCGGGAAGGCGAACCAGACCAGTCCCAGCCCGGCCAGCAGGCCGGTGATGATCCGCATCCACGAGTTGAACGAGCCGAGCGCGTCCCCGGCGTAGAAGTCCGCAGGGAAAGCGGAATTGGTCAGAGCTGCCAGCCACAGGTTGGTATCCCGGAAACCCTGCCCGATCCCGGCCAGGTCGCTGATGAAGTGCGTGCCGCCGTCCAGTGCCATCGGGAGCAGGAAGAGGGCCAGCCCCCACCAGGGCAAGTTTTTGACCCGGCGGCGAAGCGGATACCAGAGCAGCCCGAAGAGCCAGACGCCGCCGTAGAACGAGATCATCCGGTCAGACCAGGCCACCTTCCAGCCCATCCCCGCCGCGCCGGTGAACTGGCGCAGCAGCAGCGGGTTGATCGTGTCCACCCATGCGGCCTGGATCTCGGCCAGCGAATAGTTCACCTGGGGGCCGAACAGGAAGTACGAACGCTCCGGCAACTGGTGGCAGAAAAACGAATAGACGAAGTATATCGCATTGGCCGGGCCGTCCCAGCCCAGGCGCATGAAGAGCGGGGCCAGGAACGGCGTCCAGACCCACAGGCCGTAAACGACGGCAAAGACGAGGAACCAGTTCTTCGCCAGCCGTCCGGCCAGCGAGAGGGGTTCGCGAGAGGCGAGAGAGAGACCGGCCATAACTATTACGGGGCGTTCGGTTCAGGCGACTTGTTCCGGTTGGCCCGGACGAAATCCGCGGCCGTCTCCGGGTCGAAGGAATCGAAGCGCAGGATGCGCCCCCACGAAGTCATCGCCGCCGGGACGTCCAGCGGCGGCCAGGGGAAGGCGATCAGCTTGAACCCGCCGAACTCGTCCATCACCGAGCGGATCTCAGCTTTGAGCGTGTCGCACTCGCTGACGCTCAACAGGGCGCAGTTGTACCAGAAGACGACGTACCCGTGTTCGAGGTTATGCCCGATATACCCTTCGGGGTAGGCCAGTTGCGCCTGGGGCGAGGTCTCTTCATAAAAACCGGCATCGAACTCGCTGGCGTAATGCCGTCCCCCGGCCGGCGGGTTGGACGGGAACGGGCCGGGGTCGGTCCCCTCCTCGATGTGGTTGACGTAATCGGGCGAGACATCTACCGCCTCGCCCACCGCCCCAACCGGGCGGGCGTTCTGCCAGATGAACGCCCCGATCACCGCGATCACCCCTGCGCCCAGCAAGCCCCAGATGATGGTGTTCCTGGTTTTCTGGCGGCGCTGGCGCTCACGCACCTGCTGGCGTTTCGATTTGCTCATCTTCATACCTCCATAAAGTAAGTCAGGCTCTCCCGCATTGGGCGGGAAAAACCCCCAACACAAAGTATTCATGAACTCCGTTCACCCCGAAGGATGAAAAAGGAGTCCCAAGTCTCCCGACTTTGGACAGTTTCCAACGTCAGGAGACGTTGGACTCCAAAGGTTTTCCCGGTAAAAAGGTATAGCCGTAAGTCGTTGAAGAACCGGCTTTTCTTACGGGACCCAGTTGGACAGCACCGAGACGATCAGGTCCGGCTGGGCCGGGTCGTTGGTCTTCAGGTGGACGGCAAAATCGTGCGGGCCATCCATGCCTGCATGCATCATAAAGACCGATGAGCGGATCACGGTGCTTTCGCCGGGTTTCAAAACCATCGAACCGATGGCCAGGTCAGGCGGTCAACACCCCTCCCGGACTTCGATGTAGGGTTTTTCCTTGAACCGCAGCGTGCTGTCGCCGGTATTGGTGACAGTCACCTCGAAGGTCAGGTTGGTTTCCAGCTTGACCTCGCCGTAGTCTATCACCGACCGGTCCACGGCCAGGGATGGGGTCCCGCCGCCGTCGCGGTTGCCGAAGGCGACGAACAGGGCCGCCGCAAGCAGCAAGACGCCTCCGCCGATCATCCAGACCAGCGGGTTGGCCGTCCTGTTCGGCTGCCTGCGGCCGTTCTTGAATTTCTTGCTCATTTAACGAACCTCCTCGAATTGAAAGGTGTAAAGATAGCTGACCAGCGCCCAGGTCTGGTCTTCGGTGAAGATACTGCCCCACATCGGCATCCCGGTGCCCATCCCGCCCCTGAGTATTTTACCCTGCAAAACCGCCGGACTGGCGGACAGCATCCGCACCGGATCGGTGAAATCCGTGGGAGCGACGGTCTCGTGCCCGGAGGGCATCCCGCCCGCCTCGTCCTGGACCTGGGCCTGCCCGCCGTTAAAAATGCCGTCCCCGCCCCCCGACTCGCCGTGACAGGCGGCGCAGTTTTGGGCATAGAGTCTTTCAGCCTCGGCCAGCGCCTGGGGCGTGGTGTTCGACTGCCAGATGAAAGCCACCACGTCCCAAAGCTGCCGGTCGGTGAACGATGCCGCAGCCGGATCGCTGCGTAAATCCTGCCAGGCGGCTTCGGGGCTGTGGGTGCGGTAGGTTGGTAATTGGATAATTGGTAATTGCTCGACCAATTCTTTGCCACGCTTGGCGGAGGGCTGCCCGGCAGGGATGACTTGCGCTTCGCGGGCCGCGTCAATGTCCAGGCCAAGCTGGACGTACAGCGGCGGTGCGACCGGCTCTTCTGCCTCTTCGCCCGTGACCGTGATCGTGCCGCGCATCCGCCAGTGGTTCGGGCCGCACCAACGGGTGCAGTAGAAGGTGTACGTGCCGGGGCGGTCGAAGGTCAAGGTGACTTCGGTCATCTTGCCCGGCTCCACGTCCACGGCGGGTTGGTCGCTCTGGCCGAGGGCGAATCCATGCAGCACATCGTCCGAGGTCAGGCGCAGGCGCAGGGGCTGGCCAGCTTCGACGGTCAGATCGGCGGGCGTCCAGCCGCCGGATTCGGGCATCCGGGCGTGCAGGGTGACGGCGTCATTTTGTCCCAGCCACCAGGCGAGACCAACCGTCAGCGTGCCGCCCAGGATCAGGATGACAACCAAACTGCGGGCAAATATCTCTTTCATGCAACCAACAATCCCATCAGGGCCAGGGTGAAGGCCATGCAAAAGGCGATCACCGGAACGGATAATTTTAGGGCCTGTGTGCCGTCGGCTTTTTCGGCGGCGATCTTGCGGGAGGTCAGCGCCGCCCAGACGAACCCGCCCAGCAGCACGCCGGTTTGCAGGAAGGGCGTCAGGCCGGTGAGCCAGGGCGACCAGCCGAGGCTCGCCGTGCCGAACAGGTCCCAGCCCCAGCCGAAGGGGTCGGAGAGCGCCGCCAGCACGTAGGAAAAATTGGCGAAGACGAACGACAGGCTGAAAGCGACCCAGGCGGCCAATCCCAGCGGGACGAGGGCATAGGATTGGGCGACGAACAGTTCCTTCATGGGCCTGACCGAGCCGGAGAGGCGTTTGCCGGACCAAACCGTCAGCCAGAAGAGGCCGGGGAGCGCAAGCAGGATCAGGGTCAGGAACGCTGCGGCGTAGGCCAGCCAGGGAAGGGTCCCGACCGAGTAGGCCGCCAGTTTGAGCGATCCCCAAGGTCCCAGCAATACCGCCGCATAGACCGCCGCCGCGCCGAGCATGATGAAAGCCTTGCAGGCTTCGTCCAGCTTGCGGCCGCGCGCCACCGGCAGGTCGGCCCCGAACGGGCGCAGGTTGACGGCGATGTTGTCGTGCGGGCAGGTGCGCAGGCATTCCATACATGTGCCGCAGTAGGTGTTCTTGACCAGGCCGGGCGGGAAGACGTCCCACGGGCAGCCGTAGCCGCCGGCGCTGCCGGTGTAGCAGGTCTTCTCCGTATGGGCGGCGCAGACGGCGGTGTCCACCACCCGCACTTCGACCGGGGCAAGCTGCGAGTACAGGCCGATGAAGCCGCCGACCGGGCACAGGTAGCGGCAGAAGGCCCGCCGCTCGAAGACCAGGCTGGTCCCAACAGCAACGAACAGGAAGGCCGCCAGGACGACGGCGGTCACCCGCGGCTGGGTCAGGATGACAGTGCTGAACAACGCCACCAGCAGGAAGCTCCCGTTCTGGAGCCAGATGTTGCGGAAACGGTTCGGCCAGCGGCGGTTGAGGGGGATTATGGAGTCGGAAGTCTCCCGACTTCGCCGACGACCGGAGTCGCCGGAGTCCCTGCCAGGGCCTAAAATTCTCCCCCGCTGGAGCCACTCGCCCGGCGCCGGGATGGGACAGATGCTGCACCAGCCCCGTCCTAAAAACGGGACCGCCACCAGCATCAGGATGGCCCACCAGGCGATCCAGACGAAGACGACGCCGAAGTTGCGGCTGCCGACCGGCGTCCCGAACAGGCCGGAGAGGATCGCCAGCAGGAATCCCGCCAGGGCGAGGAGCACGAGAATGAACTGCGGCAGGCGGCTTCTGAGCAGGGGTTTGATGAGAGGCAGGCGGAGAAGGTTCACGGTTGGTAATTGGTAATTGGTAATTGATGCTCGGGTTCAGTGTCCGGTTTCCAGGGATGGCCGGCGAGATGAAAGGATGCCAATAAGGGCGAGGAAGGCCAGGCCGAGGCCGCGCCAGAGGAGCAGGTTCGGCCCGACCTGCAATTTGCCGGTCATAAAGGGATGCAGCGCCCCGCAAGTCACCGAGCAGCGCAGGCGGAAGGTCCCGGGGCGGTTGGCGGTAAAGGTCAGGGTAGCGGGCCGGCCGGGGTCGGCGGTCAAGTCGAGGCCGTAGCCGTCCACGTACAGGCCGTGGACCACATCGGTGGAGGCCAGTTCGATGGTCACTTTGTCGCCGGGGTTGACATGCAAAACGGCGGGAGAATAGGCGAAATCACCGGCTTCGATGCGGAAGAAGTGTTCGACGTTTGCAGTTGATGGTTCAAGGTTGAAAGGCGCAAAGGCGACCATTAGCGCCGCAGCACCCAAAACCGCCCAGGAAACCGCCATTCGCTTCACCATTCTCTACTCTCGGTTCTATAATCTCTATACCTACGGCATATTCGACGGGCCAAATTTGGCGTAAGTCTGGTACACGTAGGTCTTGATTTCGGAGACAGTCTTGCCCTGCCTGAGCAGCCGCATGGCGTCCTGGGTAATGTCCACGCAGATGGAGCAGCCCAGGGCGTGAGGGTCGTAGGTGATCGCGCCGCCGGCGTCCACGCTGGAGACGTAGCAACTGTAATTGGAGGTATGTCCCATCGAGCCGCAGCCGCAGTAGCATGGGAGCCGGGTCAGTACGTCGGGATTGGCGGCCGCGAACTGGTAGGCCTGCTGCACCGTCACCGGGGCGGACTGCGCACCGGCAGGCATATCGTCCATCGAAGCCATCGGGTAGGCATGGTCCGTCTCCCCCGTCGAGCAGGCGGATAGGAAAGCGGACAGGAGCAGACTCAAGATCAAGAGGGGAAAAACCAGGCGGCGGGCGGGTGCGGTCATCATCATCTCCAGGGATTACGAATACGGGCATTATAGGCAGAGGGACGGACGACCAACAGCGCAATCCAACCGGTTTGGGCATAGGCAAAATGGCCTATGCGGGATGTGACAAAATTCAATCCAGCCCGTGACGATTTGCATGATCCAATTGATGCCGGGAGTCGAACATCCCGCCGACGGGAAGGAGGACCTGGGCCAGCTTCTCGCTGACGGAATGGCCTACCCCGTCCCCCAACGACAGCCAGGTCTGGTCGTCGTGCCCGTGGAGGATGATCGTCGCCGGGGGCGTTTCGCCGCTGACCACCAGGACGACCATCTGGCAGGTGCAGGCTTGCGTCCCGTGGTTCGGGCAGGGGCAGTCCGCGTGCGACAGGCGGGCCGCCTGCAAGTCAAAGGTCTGCTCGACCTGGAATCCGCAGGCCTGCAACCGGCGCGTCACCCGGTCAATGGCGGCATCGGGCGACTGGCGCAGGGTCAAAAGGGGGGTCAGGTGGCTCATCCGGTTCACTTCCTGTCCCTACCAGTATAGAAGTCCCCCGGCGGGAGATGAAGGGCCATCCAACGCATTCAATTATAGGCATTTTTGCGTATCATCAGTCCGCATCGTCCCCGGGCCGGGCAGGTATTATATAATCAGTGGGGCACGAAATGATCGAGAGATCCCCGCATCCTTGAAACAGAGAGAAACCATGAGCCTTCATTCCGAAATCCTGGAACAACCCGCCTGCCTGGAACGATTGCTGTCGTCCCAGAGAAAAAATGTGGAAGGCATTGCCGCCGCGATCCGTGCGCGGGAGGTCCAGCTCGCCTTCCTGGCGGCGCGCGGCACGTCGGACAACGCCGGGCGGTACGCCAATTACCTGTGGGGCGCGCTGAACGGGCTGCCGATGGCGCTGGCGACGCCGTCGCTGTTCACCTATTACCAGCAGCCGCCGAAACTGAAGAATGCGCTGGTGGTGTGCGTTTCGCAATCGGGGCAATCGCCCGACATCATAAGCGTGATCCAGGAGGGAAAACGCCAGGGCAACCTGACGCTGGCGATCACCAACGCGCCCGGATCGCCGCTGGCGCAGTCCGCCGATTTCGTGCTGGACATCCAGGCCGGGCCGGAACTGTCGGTGGCCGCGACCAAGACCTACACGAACGAACTGATGGCGATTGCCATGCTGTCGGTTGCGCTGGCCGGGGACGCGGCGCGCTGGGACGAGCTGGCGCAGGTCGCAGGCTGGGTGGGCGAAGCCCTGCAACAGGACGATCCCATCGGGAGGCTGGCGCAGCGCTACCGTTACATGCAGCAATGCGTGGTGCTGGGGCGCGGCTACAACTACGCCACCGCCTTCGAGTGGGCGCTCAAACTCAAGGAATTGACCTACGTGGAAGCCGAGCCGTATTCTTCGGCAGATTTCCAGCACGGGCCGGTGGCAATGGTGGCGCGGGGTTTCCCGGTCATGGCGGTTGCAGCGACGGGAAAAGTCCTCGACTCCGTGATGGATTCGCTGGCGCACCTGAAAAAGGACCTGCTGGCCGAACTGGTGGTCATCTCGAACTCCGCCGAAGCGCTGTCGCTGGCCGAGTCGCCCATCCCCATCCCGGCGGGCGTGCCCGAATGGCTCTCGCCGCTGGTAAGCATCGTCCCGGCCCAGTTGTTCGCCTGCCACCTGACCCGGACGAAGGGGTACGACGAAAACCAGCCGCGCACGATCACAAAAGTCACCGAGACGCGCTGAACTCTTCGAGCGTGGTGGAGCAAATTGGCAATTTGCTCTACGTCTCGCCGCCAGACAGGCCGGTCAGTCACGGGATTCCCCAAGAGTCGGGGATCACCCGCTAAGCAATTTAACGAATACCGTCGCTCCCAGGCCAAGCAGGTAGGCGGCTGAGTAGTAAACGAACAGGGGCTGCTGCCTGTTGCGCCAGAGCAGGACAACGGACAGGGCCGCGAGCAAGCCGACCACGTACAGGTCGAGGCCGATGACTTCGAAGGCCAGGTTGGCGAAAATACCCGCCCCCAGGAACAGGGCATTGGCGATCAGCAGGGCGATGTCACGGCCTGCCAGCCGCTCCCGCTGCGGGAAGACGGCTTGCAGGAAAAGCAGCGCGGCGTTGACCAGGACGAATCCGGTGAAAAAGACCCAGTGGGAGAACTCGTCATCGTTGAAGATGACGATCCGGCACAGGTCGCTGGATGGGGCTTCGAGACAGAAGCGGGCGTGGAGGTAATTGGTCACTTCGTGGTCGCCGTAGCTGGCTCCGAGCAGGTAAACGCCGGTGAGGAAAAGCAGATTAAGGGTCCGGTGCGAAGCGCTCTCCCGCCGGGGAGAATCATGTTCCAGCGCTTTCTTGAGCAGGTAGAACGCGCTCAGGCTGATCAGTGGCAGGACGAGCATATTGTTGAAATCCACCCAGCGCAGGAACTCGTTGGGCAGGACGTAACCCAGGGTCAGGTTCCCCAGGCGGTTGACCGAGACCAGCACGGCGACCAGGGACTGGACCGCAAGCAGGATGTGGATCTTCTTCATCGTCATTTTTCCGATTTATAAAGAGAATGGTTGCTTGTCCATTGGGGCGCGTGGCAGCTTTGGCTTAACCGGCTGCCACGCGCCCGTTTTTTGCGCTATGCCGGGACGACTCCCAACTGCTGCATCAACCCCAGCATGTCAATATTTTCCCAGATTTCGACCGCCCGGCCGTCCTCGAAGCGGTCAATCACGATCCCGTTGATGGACACCTGCCTGCCCGTAGGCGGGATGCCCATCAGTTCGCCGGTGTGCGTACCATGCGCCGACCAGCGGGCAACCAGCTTGTCGCCTTCGGTAAACATATCTTCGATGTGGACGTGCAGGTCGGGAAAGGCGGAGAAGAACGCCGAAGCAAGCATCTTGCGGCCTTCCAACCCTTCGGGCAAACCCGGCGGCAGATCATGGTCCACCAGCCCGGCGCCGTAGAAGGCGTCGAAAGCCGTCAGGTCCTTCCGGTTGAATCCCTTTTCGATCAGGGCCTTCGCGGCGGTTTTGTACTGTTCACTCATGATATTTTCTCCTTTTCTCGGAATTCAGGTCTCAGGCCGGGACAACGCCCATCTGCTGCATCATGCCCATCATGTCCGCGTTCAGCCAGGCTTCAGCGATCCTCCCGTTTTCGATGCGGAAGATCACGATCCCGCCGGCCTCGACCGGTTTGCCCGTAGGCGGGATGCCCTGGAGTTCGGCCAGGTGGGTGCCCCGGAGCCGGTGGCGGACGGCAACCCGGCCGTCCCCGGCGATCACGTCGTCCACGATAATGCGCGAGTCGGGGAACGCGGCCAGCAGTCCGCCCATGAACCCCTTGTACCCCTCGACATCCAGGGCCTCGGGCGCCCAGCCATGGAAACGGCAGGACGGGGAAGCGTCGGCCACCACGCCGTCCAGGTTGCGCTCGTCGAGCGCTTTCATGGCCTGCCTGGCAATGTTCTTGTTCATTTCATCCATCTTTTTTCTCCTATGTCACTAAACCAAATCTTCGACTTCTCAAGCGGGGAGCTGCCCCGCATCCTCGAGGAAGGTCACTTCCGGTGGGCCGGAAACGCCGCCCCGCCGGGTCGCCTCGCGGAATTCCTGCGACTGGAACATCTGGCGGGCTTGGGCCAAGTCTTCATATTCCCCGACGATCACGGCTTGATCGGGCTTTTCGATGTTGCGGAAAACACGCACACCTTTCGAGCCGTAGGATTTCCGCATGGATTGGGCTTCATCGAACACCGATTTCCACTTTGCAAAATCCTCGAAGCTGATTCGGACGATAACGTGAGGCATGGCAATCTTTCTCCTTTCCTGGGCTGTTACGCCGCACCAGGTATGGGCATCAGGCCCAACTGCATCAGCAATCCCGCCATGTCCGGGTAGGTATGCACTTCGACGGCCTTGCCGCCCTCGAAGCGCACGAAATACGTGCCTTTGCCCTGGACCTTTTTTCCTGTCGGCGGGATGGCCGGCGCGCCAGGCGCGAGTTGGAGGGGAACGGTGTTCGTGCCGGTGAATTCCAACTCCCCGGCCAGTTGGTCTTCGGTGATGACCCGGTTCGTGACTTTGAGCTGGATATCGGGCCAGGCCGAAAACCATTGCTGGATATACTGGCGGACGGCATCCTTGCCGTGGAAAGGCTCCGGGCTGCCGACATCCTGCCACAGGATGTTGTCGGACAAAACCGCCAGCGCCCGCTCCACGTCGTGGCTGTTCCAGGCAGCGAAGTTTTCTTCATCGAGTTTGAGATTCTCTTTCGCAGACATTTTTTCTCCTTTTGTAATGCTACGGATAAAAGTTGATACTTGGCAGGGAATAGAAAGTGTTTCTATTGGCTGAAATCCATCACCTCCTTTCAGAGATCAGGCCAATCCCGGATTCGTCCTGGACCGGGTGACTGCTTCGATGAACCAGCGGGGGGCCGCCGAGAGCATCCGCCCGCTGCCGTCGGTGGCGGGTTTACGCCGGTCGTCGCCGGGCGGGCCCGGGTCCACGCGCAGGAGGGGGTGTTCGTGGCCGGGGTCGGGAGCGCCCGAAGCGTGGAAACAGGTCGGGCAGAGGTAAAAAACCGTGGAAGCGTTCATCGCTCCTCCAGGGAAAGCAGGCTCCGTCCCCAGCCCTTCTCGTAACGCAAATACCAGAGCAGCATCAGCGCCGTCGCGAGGGTGAAGAAACCGTGCAGGAACCAGATCGGCCCCACCGGCAGGCTGGACACGTACAGCCAGTGGACCAGGTTGCCGAGGTTGCTGAGCAGGATGTTGGCAAAGCTGTACGATTTCAGGTCTTTCGTCTTGAAAGCCTTGAACAACATCGGCAGGTTGCTGCTGACGAACATAAAAGTGGAAGTGAAACCGGCAATGACTTGTAAAGATCGGATGTCCATTCTTTCTTTGCGCTCCTTCTAAACGATAAGTTGTATGTACTTTAGCGACTACCGTTGTTCACTTTCCAGTCCATTTGGTGCTCAATTCGTGCTCACCAGCTACCAATTTCACTCCGGCAAGAACTCGATGGTGGCCGGGATTTTTTCCACTTCGGGGACGAACGCCTCGAACCCGTCAAGCGGCGCATCCATCTCGATCAGGGACGTCCGCCCATCGAAATCCAGGACAATATAGCGCAAGTGGTGATCGGGTAAGATCAACCAGTTATAGGCTCTCATATCTCTGCTCCTCCTAAAGCTCCGGCAGAAGTCCCATATTTCGCAGCATCCCCGCCAGGTCCCAGATGTATTGGCCGCGCACCACCAGGCCGTCCTCCACGTCGAGGATGGAAACGCCTCGCACCCGGACCCGGCGCCCGGTCGGCGGGATGTTCATGATCGGCCCCCGGTGTGTCCCCTCCGCCTGCCAGATGAGCGCCACCCGGAAATTTTCCGTCACGGTGTGGGTGATCGTGATCTGCAAATCCGGGAAGGCTGCCCAGTAGTTCTCCAGCATCCTCCGCAGGCCGTCATGGCCTCTCAGGGGTTGGGACATCCCGACATCGCTGCCGACGAAATCGGGCGAATAAAAGCCAAGCACTTTTTCGATGTCGTGGGAATTCCAGGCCCGGTTGATCACGCTGGCATAGATGGCAAGATCGGCGGTCATCGGCTCTCCAAAATAAAACTGTGGTTATCGTTTGACAACCACAGTTTAGGTCAGAGGACTGTTCATTTTCCAGTCCAAAAACTGCTCATTTTGGGCTTATTCCCCGCCGATCTCCCGCTCCCACAGGATTTCCGTCAGCCGCTGGATGCCTGCGGTCAGGTGGCGGCGGTAGGTGCTGAAAGGCAGGTCCAAAAGCTCGGCCGCGGCTTCCTGGGTCGGGGCGGGCTGGAAGTAGGTCCGGTCGAGGGCGCGGAACAGCTTCTCGTCACGCGGGTTGCCGCGCAGGCTCCCGGCGGTGTCGCTCAACAGGCCGCGCAACAGGTTGACCGGTTCCTGCTCGTCCCCCAATGTCGAGACCAACCGCGAACGCAGCAAGGGATTGGATTTCAGCAGGGCCGGACGGGAGAAATCGTGCAGCGCCTGGCGGACGGCCTCCCCAAAATCCGCTTCGCTCAGGACGATGAGCGGTTCCGCCCGAACCGGCGAGGCGGACTCCGGGGCGATGCCCACCTCCTTTTCCGCCAGCGCGGCCAGCCAGGCCGCGGGCGGCTCGGCCCGCCAGTCGTGGCCGTAAACGCCGCAAGGATGCCCATCCACCTGGAAATCGGCCTCCGGCAATCTTTCCAGGTTGGCGTAAGCCAGCATCGGCGACCAGAAGTCCGCATTCGCGCAAGGGAAAAAAGTGAAAGCCAGGCGCGGCGTGGACAGGTAATATTTGACGACCGCCAGGAAGATCAAACTCTGGACCGGGGAAACGGCCTGGTATCCCTCGGCTGCCATCCAGAACCGGAAGTAGAGGGCGGTCTCCCCCGCCCGCAGGTGGATGCGCCGTTCGAGGTGATCCATCGCAGCCCGGACGGCCGGGTCTGCCGCCCGGTCGGCTGCGTCCGTTTCGTGCAGGGCCACCACCGCCATGAAACCGGCCACCAGCCCATCGGGGTTGCGCCAGACGGTGACGCCCTGCGGCTGTTTGTCGAACCAGTAAGACGCCAGGCCGGCGGACTTCGGCCCCTCATACGTCTCGACCAGCGGGCACAACAGGGCCGCATCTCCCGGCTTCATGGATTCGGGCAGGGCGCTCCCGGCCTGGAACTCGAAGAACGAGCGGATGGCGGCATTTTCGCGGTGCAGGAAGACCAGGTCCATCAAGGCCCGCTGCTGGGCCTGGCCGCCGGACTTTTCGATCTGGGCGGTGTAGTAGACCCGCGAACGGCGGTGCAGTTCGGTGTACCAATCGGGGTTGCGCCAGCGCAGGTCGGCCGTCAGGGCTTCGCGGGCCAGGTCGTGCGGGAACAGCCCCTCGGGGCTGAACTCGATGAACGACAGTCCGCGCAGCCATTCGAACAACTGGCGCGTCCCCTCGGCGGGACCGGACGGCGTGGCGGGCATGTCCAGCATTTCGTTGAGCAGCGTCTCGGTCGTGACCCGCACCAGGGCGCAGGCTTCCAGCGCGGCGCGGTGGGCCGGGCCGGGGACCTGCTGCACGAAACGCTCGATCAGGGTCTTGACCACGTCGGGAGAATTTTGCAGCCACTCGCCCACGTTGCCGCGCTGGGCGAACACGTCGGCTACGAGCGAAAGCGCCAGCGGATGGCCATGGGTAAAGTCCAGGACCGATTGCACCCGGTCGGTCGGGAGGCCGCGCTTCGAGAGCAGGGAACGGCTCTCGTCCGGTGACAGGTTGCGGAGGGGGACGATCCGCACCAGCGCCTGCCAGCCGGGATCCGCCTGCCAGGCCGGGGCAGGCGGGTGGCGTCCGGCCAGAACGGTCAGGATGTTTTCCGGCAGTTCGGGCAGGAAGGCCGTCCGCAGCCAGGTGTCGAGCGGGAGCAGGGTCTCGTAAGTATCCACCAGGAGCGCGAACCGCCCGGACTGCCCCTCCAGGTGGTCGTGCGGGGACGATCCTTGAGGCACGCCCAGGGCGGCGTTGACGACCTCCCTGAAAGCATCCGGCGAGGGTTCGATATTGCGGGCGTCCAGGTAAACGGGCCGGACGTCTTTTTGCTGGCAAAGGAAGGAGAATTCACGCAACAGGGAGGTCTTTCCCACTCCCCCGGGACCAAAAATGTGCAGCACGAAAAAGGGAAATTCCTGCGTCTCCAGCGCCGCCTTGAACAAAGCGATCTCTCCACCGCGACCGATAAAACGCTCGTGGCGCGCCAGGGTCAACCGATCAGCCAGGCTGGGAGACATTTCAACTTTTCCGCTCGTTCAAAACCGCAACAATTTGGACTGATTATATCCCAATTAAGCCCCGGCGTTCGATTGACTTGGCCAGGCCGCGAAAGCCTATGCCCCTGCTTCGTCCCACCATTTGGACAACCTGCCGCCGGAGCGGGCCGGGTGATCCAGGTAATGCGAAACGTCGTTGAACAGCATCAGGCGGGCGTGGACCACGTCCTTGAAATCGAGCACGTTCAGGCAGGCCGGGGACTGGTCGAGGCGGTCGCGGTAGCCGCGCCCGTCGAAGCCGAGCACGCTGCTGATCAACAGGCGCAGGGTGGCTTTGTGCGAGACGACCAGCACGTTCTCGCCGCGGTGCTGCACCACGATCTCCCGGATGACGGGCAGGGCGCGGGCGATGACGCTGACCCCGTTCTCGCCGCCTTTGGGCGCAAAAGTGTACGGGTCTTCCTCCCAGGCGGCGTATTCCTCCGCGAAGCGGCTTTCCACCTCGGCCCGGGTCATCCCCTCCCAGTGGCCGTGATGGATTTCGCGCAGGCCCTCCCGCTGGATGGGCGTCAAGCCGTGCGGCCCGGCCAGAATGGAAGCCGTGTGGACGGTGCGCTTCATCGGGCTGCAATAGACCGCCTTGATGGTGTCGTCTGCCAGCCGCCTCGCCAATTGTTCGGCCTGGAAGATGCCCTCCTCCGAAAGTTCCACGTCCGTGGCCCCGGCGAAGCGGTCTTCGGCGCTGAGTTGGGTCGCGCCGTGGCGGACGAGGAAGAGTCGGGTTGACGTGCGAGCGGGCATGGCTGTCTCCTGGGTGAAGTTTGGGTTGAATTGTATCAGACGGGGCGACATAAATGTCGCGTTACGTTCTCCCCACGATCAAATGGAACCGGGCCGGTTCGCGCCGTCCCGCAAGCCGGGCTTTGAGCGGGCGCAGCCACCAGCGCAGCCCGTAGAACGGGCGGATGACCCGCCAGCGGAGGCCGAGCGACTCGCCCAATTCGCGCAGTCGCGCGTAGGTCAGGAAGTTTTCGCTTTCGAGCGAATCGGAGGCGAAGCCGTAGCGGGACAGGTAATCCGCCTTCCGTTCCTCGACCATTTTTTCGCCCGATCCGCGCCGGCGATAGACCGGCGAATCCATAATGACCACCCGTCCTTGCGGGGCGAGGACGCGCAGGGCCTCCCGCAGTGTGGCTTCGTAATTTTCGGAATAGTGAAAGGAAGCGTTGAAGACGACCGCGTCCGCGAAACGGTCCATGAGCGGCAGGCGCTCGAACACAGCCTGGACCGGGGTAAAACGGTGCTCGTAATGCTTCCAGGCTCCCAGCCCGTCGGTCTCGTTGACCAGCAGGTCCACCGCCACGGCCCGGTCGCCCTGGGCGGTCAGACGGTTGGAGAGCCAGCCGTTGCCCGCCCCCAGGTCGAGCACGTGCAGCGGGCGCTGGAGGCGCTCCTGGAGGCGGGTGAGCACGTCCCGGACGAGCAACCGGTAGCTGCGGGCGCGGATGGCCCAGTCGGACGAGAACTTGCCGCTCAAGTCCCTGAAGGGCAGGGCGCGGTAGTAATCGTCGTCAGGGGAACCCCGGCCCTCGAAACGGCGGACAGCCTCGTAGTCCGAAACGAAGCGGCTGAAATGAGCCTGGCTTTCGGGCAGAAGGAAGCGCCAGATGCCGTCCACGTTCCAGAAATCCAACCCATCCTGCGGACAGGTCAGGCGGTCGGGCGCGACCCGTTCGAGGCCGGCGCGGCAGCGCGGGCAGATGAAGAACTCCTGTTTCACGCCTCCCCCAGCACGTCCAGCGCGGCCCGGTAGACCAGCTCGAGCGAGCGCACGATCCCGTCCAGCCGGTCGGGGGCCTGCCACTCGAAGGCCGCCAGGCTGTCCATGACGACCACCACCGAGGCGGTCTGCACGCCGCGCACCTGCCCGATGGTGAACAGGCCGGAGGATTCCATCTCGACCACCTGGACGCCCTCGGACTGGTACTGGGCGACTTCGGCGCGGGTCTCGCGGTAGGGCGCGTCGGTGGTCCAGGTGGCGCCGGTGAGGCAGTCCGCGCCCCGGGAACGGATGGCGGCGGCCAGTTCCCCGGACAGGGCGGCGTCGGCGCCCACGTATTTGCCCGGCGGCAGGTAGTGATGGGAGACGCCGTCATCCCGGACGGCGCGGTCACAGACAACGATGTCGCCGGGCTTCAATCCTGGTTGGAGCGCGCCGCCCCAGGTCATCAGGACCATTTTTCGGACGCCCATCACCACCAGTTCCTCGGCCAGTTCGGCCACGATGGGCGCGCCGCCGCCGAAATCGGTCAGGACGACGACCGGGGATTTCGTCTTTTTGGTCTCGTGCAGCACGGCGTTCATGCTGCCCGCCTGGCGCACCGGGATCTGGCGGCGCATCCGGCGGGGGAGACCGCGTTCGAGGCAGAACAACGCGCCCTGCGGGGAATGCAGGCCCGGGGTCCGGCCGAGACGCGCCCGGTAAGCCACGATGTCGGCCGCGGTCAGGATCGAGTCCGAATCGAATTTGTCGGGATGGACGGGAAAAGTCATCTG
This sequence comes from Chloroflexota bacterium, assembly GCA_049324115.1. Taxonomy (GTDB): domain Bacteria; phylum Chloroflexota; class Anaerolineae; order Anaerolineales; family Villigracilaceae; genus UBA5796. Next base: position 28,551 of record JBMOMN010000032.1, on the reverse strand, counting down.
GATTTATTCCGGCTGGTAGCGCAGCGTCAGGATATAAAAATCGCCCCATCCCCGCCAGGGCGGGCGGGGGGACAGGGCGTCGTCGAGGCGGGCCAGCAGGGCGTACAGGCGCGGGAAGCGCCGGGCAAGGTTCTTGCTCTCGGCGGTCGGCGTGACGACCGAAAGCCCTTCGAGTTCGAGGAGAGAATAATTCACGCCGAACCAGTCCAGCACGCGGCGGGGCGGGAAGTAGTACACGTCGAAATACAGCCCTTCGAGGTGCGAGCGCGTCCGCCCGGATATGCGCCGGAAGGCCAGCCGGAAATTGCCCCGCAAGGCCTCGGCCAGCTCCCACAGGCAGAATGGCGGCATCAACACCCAGGTGACGGTCCCGCCGGGGCGCAGGAGGCGCGGCAACTGCCCGATCACCGGCGAAAGGTCGGGGATGCAGTTCAGGCCGCCCAGGTTGGAGAAGACCGCCTCGAAGGGCGCGCCCTCCACCCGCTCCAGTTCCGTGAACGAACATTCCTGGACGCTGACCTGATCCCGCAGCCCGAGCCGCTCCACCTTCCGACGCGCCCGCGCCAGCATCCCCGGCGAGATGTCCGTGGCGTGGACGCGGTAGCCGCGCCCCGCCAGGGCGGCCGCGTCTATGCCCGTCCCGGCGTTGAGTTCGAGGACGCGGCTCCCCGGCGGCGCGTGGCGGCCAAAATGGGCGTAGACCTTGTTCCGCAGGCGGGCCAGGTGCGGGTGGTCTTCGGCGAAGGCGTCGTATCTGGCGGCGGTGCGCGAAAAGGCTTCGGCAATGGTAGAGAATGGATCAGGCGGGGAGATGTGGCGTCCCTCCGGGAAGTTCTCTCACCTCAATAGATCGGCAGGCTCGGATCAATCTCCCTGGCCCAGGCGTTGATCCCGCCTTGCAGGTTCTTGACCTTGCGGAAGCCCGCGCCGAGCAGCAGTTCCAGCGCCCGCGAGGAACGGGAGCCGGTCTTGCAGAACAGGACCATCTCCTGGGCCGAATCCAGCTCCGAGAGGCGGCCGGCCAGCTGCCCGAGGGGGATGTTCTCCGCGCCCGGCAGGGCCGAGATCTGAAGCTCGTGCGGCTCGCGCACGTCAATCAAACGGACGTGGTTCTGCTGCAAGCGCTGGGCCAGATCAGGGGCGGTGATGTCCCAGCCCGCGCCGGCAGACCCGATGTCCTGGCCGTGACCGGGGACGCCACAGAACTCCTCGTAGTCAATCAGTCCGGTCACGGTCGGGTTCGGGCCGCAGATGCGGCAATTGGGATTCTTCTTGAGCTTGACGAACTCGAACGACATGTCCAGGGCGTTGTAGAGCAGGAGCTTGCCTAGCAGGGTGTCGCCGATGCCCAACAGCAGTTTGAGCGCCTCGGTCGCCTGGATCGTGCCGATCGTCCCCGGCAGGACGCCCAGCACTCCGCCTTCGGCGCAGGAGGGGACCAGTCCGGGCGGCGGGGGTTCGGGGAAGAGACAGCGGTAGCAGGGTCCCTCTTTGGCGTAGAAAACGCTGGCCTGCCCGTCGAAACGGAAGATAGAACCGTAAACGTTCGGCTTGCCCAGCAGCACGCAGACGTCGTTGGTCAGGTAGCGGGTCGGGAAGTTGTCGGTGCCGTCAATGATCACGTCGAAATCCCCGGCGATCCGCATGGCATTTTCCGAGGTGAACGGCTCGTTGAAGGCCGTCACCTCGATGTCCGGGTTCAGGTCGAGCAGCCGCTGACGGGCCGATTCGACCTTGAGCTGGCCGATCCGCTCGGTGCCGTGGATCACCTGGCGCTGGAGGTTGGAACTGTCCACCACGTCGAAATCCACCAGCCCAATGTGGCCGACCCCGGCCGCGGCCAGGTAGAGCGCCACCGGCGATCCCAGCCCGCCCGTGCCGATCACCAGCGCCGACGAGCCTTTCAGCTTGCGCTGCCCGTCCAGCCCGACTTCGGGGATGAGCAGATGGCGCGAGTAGCGCAGGATCTCTTCGTGGGTCAACGGCGGGTTCGGGGGTGGGGAGGGGAAAGTGAACACGTCAACCTCCTGCAATCGAGGGGATGATCATCAGCCGGTCGCCGTCGCTGAGGGGGGTCCCCGCGCCGTCCAGGCTGCGGATGTCTTCGTCGTTGACGAACAGGTTGACGAAGCTGCGCAGGTCGTCCTGCTCGGTGAACAGGTGCGGGCGCAGGGCCGGGTAGCGGCTGACGAGTTCCCGCATGGCTTCGCCGACGGTGGGGGCCGAAACCTGCAATTCACCCTGGCCTTCGGTGTAAGGGCGCAAGGGGGTGGGGATACGCAAAGTGGTCATAATGCTCCTATTTTACAGTGAGTTACAGTCGCGCAAATTGGCAAATCGCGTTACTGGCGGCCCGCCAGGACCGGTTCGCAGCCGCCGCGCTCGACGACCGCTTCGCAGCTCGAGGCGGCCGTGATCTCGACCGATCCGGCCATGGCGAACGGCTGCATGAAATTGTCAATGTAAGCCTTGTCCTCGGCTTCGAGGATCAACACGAACGTGTGCTGGCCGTCCAGGATGGCATCGCCGAGGATGTCCACGCCGAACTTGCGCGCATTCGACTTGCTGACGTGCTGGACGAGCATCTGCCCCATGTCGGGGTCTTTGGCCGGGCAAGTCTCGGCCTCGTGCTGGTGACGAACGAAATAAAGAGCCATGGTTTTACCTCCAATATTTTAGGAGTGCAGGCTTCAGCCTGCTAAGAGCGGACTAAAGTCCGCACTCCAAGAATCTAATTTTAGGGCTTCAGCCTGCCAATAGCGGACTAATGCCCGCACTCCAAGAATCTAATTTTAGGGCTTCAGCCTGCCAATAGCGGATTAAAGTCCGCACTCCAAGAATCTAGTTTTAGGGCTTCAGCCTGCCAATAGCGGACTAAAGTCCGCACTCCAGGAATCTAGTTTTAGGGCTTCAGCCTGCCAATAGCGGACTAATGCCCGCACTCCAGGAATCTAATTTTAGGTTTCGATTTTTTCTTCGACAAAGGCGCTGCGGTCTTCCTGCAAGCGCCACGAGCGGGATCCGACGGCCCGGCCGTCCTCCACGCTGGTGATGATGTACGAGAAGAACGGCTGCGCCCACTCCCGGTCATATTCGGATGGACGGTTGGGGTGGTCCGGGTGGGAGTGGAACACCCCGATCAGACTCAACCCGAGCCTGTCCGCCGTTACCTCGGCCTGGAGATAGTCCTGGGGCGTGATCAGGTAACGGTTGCGCCGGGCGGAGTCTTCGCGGGCGTTGGCGAGCGGGTGGATGGCGCTGACCTGGCGGGAGTCGCCGTCGCTGCCGAGCAGGAACCCCGCCCCCTCTTCGGGGTAGGCCGCCTCGCCGTGCCGATGGATTTGATCCAGGATTTCTCGTGAAATTTGCAATGGCATACATCTCCTTGTAGGTCGGGCTTGCAGCCCGACACCATCGAACCTGTCATGCTGAAAGCATGAGCTACCCTTCCCAAAGCGCCTTGTCGCTCAGGTACTTGTATCCCGCGTCCGGGAAGACGGTCACGACCACGCCGGAGTCCAGCTCCGAGGCGACCTTCAGGGCTGCCACCGCCGCCGCCCCGGACGAGATGCCGACGAACAAGCCCTCTTCCCTGGCCAGGCGGCGCACCATCTCGTGGGCTGCTTCGGTCTCCACCCTGACGACCCGGTCGGGCAGGTCGGGATCGTAAATCCCCGGCTTCAAGGCCGTTTCCATGTTCTTCAAGCCTTCCAGCCCGTGGAAGGGGCCGTCCGGCTGGACCGCGATCAGTTGAACGTCCGGGTCCATCGCCCGCAAGTAGCGGCCCACGCCGGTCAGCGTGCCGGAAGTGCCCAGCCCGACGACGACGTGAGTCACCTGGCCTTCGGTCTGGTGCCAGATCTCGGGGCCGGTGGTCAGGTAATGGGCGTGCCAGTTGGAGGGGTTGTCGTACTGGTTGGCGTACCAGTACAGGTCCGGGGCTTCGGCGGCCATACGGCGGGCCTCCAGGATAGCCCCATCCGAGCCTTCGAGGGGATCGGTCAGCACCAGTTCCGCGCCGAGGGCGCGCAGGATGCTGACCCGTTCGGCGCTGGCATTGGAGGGCAGGGTCAGGGTCACGGGGACGCCGTAAGCCGCGCCGAGGGTGGCATAGGCAATGCCCATGTTGCCGGAGGTCGAGTCGAGCAGCCGCCGGCCGGGGGTCAGGTGCCCGCTTTCGATGGCGTTGCGGATGATGTTGAGGGCCGGGCGGTCCTTGACCGAGCCGCCGGGGTTGAACCATTCGGCTTTGGCCAAAACCTGGATGGACGGTGGCAGGCCCAGGGTCACGCGCCGCAGCGGGATGAGGGGAGTGTTCCCCACGCGGGCGTCCAATCCCTGCCCGAGGCGGGTCTGCAAGCGGAAAAAGTCGAGATTTGCAAGCGTCATTGTAGTTCTCCAAATTAATACAGCAGTCAACAGGTAAACAAAAAGACGGCGCAGGTCGCCACGCAAACGAGAGTTTACATGCGGGGCCGGCCACCGTCTTCCGAAGTTGACTGCTGTTTCAGCTTTTCGAGGAGGCGGTGGTTACGATCCCCGCCTCAGACAGATGCAAGAATACACAGTGTGTCTCCAAATAATTTACTAGAATTTATTGATAATAATTCTACCCGCATTGTCCAAATTGTCAAGAGCTATTTCGAACCAATGTCGGGGTCAGGACGCCGCGAATTGCGACATTCCTGCAATCTCAAGACTTAATACCTGCGATTGCGCGTCGGAAATTATGGTAAACTTTGGCATCATACACTCCATACAAAGGCTGCCCCTATGACCAAATCACGAGCTGAACAAATGGTTGAGCGCCTGCGCACGATGCAGGCTTCCGCTCCCGACATCGAGGCCTCGGCCATTGTTTCCGTTGACGGCCTGATCATGGCCTCCGCGCTCCCCCAAGAAGTGGAAGAAGACCGGGTTTCAGCCATGTCGGCGGCCATGCTCAGCCTGGGCGAACGCATTTCGGGCGAACTGGGCCGCGGCTTGCTCGACCAGGTCTACATCAAAGGCAACGCGGGGGCCATCGTGTTGACTTCTGTCGGTGAGGAAGCCGTGCTGACGGCCCTCGCCCGCCAGGAAGCCAAGCTGGGACTGATATTCCTTGAAATGCGGCGTGCCGCAGAAGACCTCGCCAAACTGGTCGGATGAACAGGAAACCAGCCGTCACCCCAAACAGACCGCAACCCCAACGGGGAGGGCAAAACGCCCTCCCCGCTTCCTTTGTATGAGCAGGCCATCACACTTGACAGCAAACTCAAGTTTGCACTCCTGGAAATTGAAAATCTAGAATTTTGAGAGGTTCGAATGGCTACAAAATATATTTTCTTCACCGGCGGCGTTGTTTCTTCCGTTGGCAAAGGCGTGACGGCTGCCGCGCTGGGCATGCTGCTCAAGGAACGCGGCTTCGCGGTCGGCGTGCAGAAACTGGACCCGTACATCAACGTGGACCCGGGGACGATGAGTCCCTACCAGCACGGCGAGGTTTTCGTGCTCGACGACGGGGCCGAAACGGACCTTGACCTGGGCCACTACGAAAGGTTCATTGACATCCCCCTGACGCGCGTCTCGAACTTCACCGCCGGCCAGGTGTACGCCGAGGTCATCTCGAAGGAGCGGCGCGGCGACTACCTGGGCGGCACCATCCAGGTCATCCCGCACATCACCAACGAGATCAAACGCCGGATCGGGCTGGTCGCCAAGACGACCGGGGCCGAGATCGTGCTGGTCGAAGTCGGCGGGACGGTCGGGGACATCGAATCGCAGCCTTTCATGGAAGCCCTGCGCCAGATGAAAAATGAAGTCGGGCGCGAGAACGTCTTCTTCGTTCACGTCACCTGGCTGCCCTATATCGGCGCGACCGGCGAACTCAAGACCAAGCCGACCCAGCACTCGGTCGCCGCGCTGCGCTCGATCGGCATCTCGCCCAACATGATCATCGCCCGCTCCGACCACCCCATCGAGAGCGAACTGTGCGACAAGATCGCCCTGTTCTGCGACGTGGACAAGGAAGCCGTCGTCCCGATGGAGACGACCCCGGTGCTATACGAAGTGCCAATGCTGCTCGAAAAATTCGGCATCCCGGAATTCATCATTGACAGGCTGAAGCTGAAAGCCACCCGCACCCCCGACTGGAAAGCCTGGCAAAAGATGGTCACGGAAGTCGGCAAGCCCAAACCGGCAGTCAATATCGCCCTGGTCGGCAAATACGTGGAACTCCACGACGCCTACATGTCGGTGCGCGAGGCGCTGAAACACGCCGCCCTCTCGGTCGGCGTGGAGGCGGAGATCAGTTGGGTCCATTCGACCGACCTGGAAAAGAACAAGGGCTGGGACGTGCTCCAGAACGCGGACGGGATCATCGTCCCCGGCGGGTTTGGGTCGCGCGGGATCGAGGGCAAGATCATGGCCGCCCGCTACGCCCGCGAGAAAAAGGTCCCTTACCTGGGGTTGTGCCTGGGGATGCAGGTGATGTGCATCGAATTCGCCCGCAACGTGCTCGATTATGAAGACGCCAACTCCAGCGAATTCGACCGAAGCACCGAAACCCCCGTGATAGACCTGATGATCGAGCAGCGCGCCATTACCGACATGGGCGGCACCATGCGCCTGGGATTGTATCCCTGCGAGCTGACTCCCGGCACCAAAGCCGCCGAAGCCTACGGCGTGGAGCAGGTGGACGAACGCCACCGTCACCGCTTCGAATTCAACAACGCCTACAAAGCCGAATTCGAGAAAGCCGGCATGGCTTTCTCCGGCATGTCCCCGGACGGGAAACTGGTGGAAATCGCCGAGATCGTGGACCACCCCTACATGGTCGCCAGCCAGTTCCACCCGGAATTCCTGTCCCGCCCGATGCGGCCCCATCCCCTGTTCGCGGGATTGGTGAAGGCCGCCAAAGACAGGGCCGGCAACGGTTCGAGGAGACCCAAAGATGGATGACACCCGCACCAAACTCGCCAAGCTGGGGCTGGTCTGCCTGCTTTGCATCGGCATCATCACCGGACTGGTGTATTTGATTCAGTTCCTGACGGCCTGATGCTCGTCCCGGAACCCTTCGGGGATCTGGGCATAGACGCCGCGCATTTCGGGGGGCAGACCCGCAGCCAGGGCAAACATGAGACGGTCGGTCAGCGCCAGCGGCGTCTCGCCGGGAAACGGCAGCAATGGCGGTAGCAGGCTGACCGTCACGCGCGCCCGGCGGGGGAAACGCTTGAAGAACCGGTCCGTCCCGATGATGGCCATCGGCACGATCGGCGCGCCTTTCTCGATCGCCAGGCGCGCCGTGCCGGTTTTGGCCACCCCCAATCCCCTGCTTCGGGAGCGGGTCCCTTCGGGGAACATGCCCAGAGTCTGGCCGTGATCGAGCACCCTGGCCGCGTGGAGGCTGGCCCAGCGGTCCTTCTCGCCGCGGTAGACCGGGAAGGCTCCCAGGTTGCGCAGGACGACATCCATGAGCGGGTTTTGGAACAACTCGGCCTTGCCCATGAAAAAGATTGGGCGCGGCAGGGAGAGCTGCATCGGGAAAACGTCGAATTGGGTGACGTGGTTGGCCGCCACGATCGCCGGGCCATCGAGCGGGAAATTTTCCAGCCCAACGACTTCCATTTTCATCAAAAGGCGAAAAACAGCCGCCAGGACGGCAGTGATGACCGCCCTGAACGGCGTCATTTCGAAGTGGAAGCGCTTGCGGTCGCGCGTATCGAATTCGGAAGTTTCGCTCAAAACAAAATCCTCACAAACCTGGACCATGAAAGTGGATTATACTAATCCCCGGTATTTTCAAGCATAATAACCCCTGGAGTTGAAAATGGACACTATCATCGAAAGTATTTCCGCCATCGAAATCCTCGATTCGCGCGGCAACCCGACCGTGGAAGTCGAGGTCCTGCTGGCCGACGGCTCGTGGGGACGGGCAGCCGTGCCTTCCGGCGCTTCGACGGGCGTTCACGAAGCCCTGGAACTGCGCGACGGAGACAAGAAGCGCTACCTCGGCAAGGGCGTGAGCCAGGCAGTTGCCAACGTCAACGGCGTGATCGCCGACGCGCTCTTCGGCTGGGACGCCGGCGAACAACGCGCCATTGACCGGGAATTGCTCGCCCTGGACGGGACGCCGAACAAATCCAGGCTGGGCGCCAACGCCATCCTGGGCGTCAGCCTGGCCGCCGCCAAAGCCGCGGCCAACTCGCTCGGCCTGCCGCTCTACCGTTATCTCGGCGGCGTACATGCCCATGTGCTGCCCGTCCCGATGATGAACATCCTCAACGGCGGCGTCCACACGGCCTGGCAGTCCACCGACATGCAGGAATTTATGGTGATGCCCTTCGGCGCGCCGACCTTTGCCGAGGGCTTGCGCTGGGGCGCGGAGATCTACCACGCCCTCAAATCCGTGCTGAAGGAAAAGGGATATGCCACCCTGGTCGGGGACGAAGGCGGGTACGCCCCGGCCCTGAAAGCCAACGACGAAGCCGTGGAGGTCATCCTGGCCGCCGTCGAAAAAGCCGGATTTCGGGCCGGGCGCGGCCTTGACGTGGCGATTGCGCTCGATCCGGCGGCCTCGGAACTCTACGAAGAAGAGACCAACACCTACAACCTGCGCAAGGAAGGCCGGAAACTGACCGGCGCGGAAATGGTCGCCTACTGGGAAAAATGGATCGAACAATACCCGATCGTCTCCATCGAAGACGGGCTGGCGCAGAACGACTGGGAGTCTTGGAAGCTGATGACCGCCGAGCTGGGGAGTCGGATCCAGATCGTGGGCGACGACCTGCTCGTCACCAACCCGACCCGGGTCCGGCGCGGCATCGAGGAGAACTCCTGCAACGCCCTGCTGGTCAAGCTCAACCAGATCGGCTCGCTGACCGAGACCATCGAAGCCGCAGAACTCTGTCACCGCGCCGGCTGGCGGACAGTCATCTCGCACCGCTCCGGCGAAACGGAAGACGCCACCATCGCCGACCTGGCCGTGGCCCTCAACACCGGCCAGATCAAGACCGGCGCGCCGGCCCGCTCGGACCGGGTGGCCAAGTACAATCAGTTGCTGCGGATCGAAGCCGAACTGGGCGAGGCTGCAAAATACGCCGGCTGGGATGCCCTGAAATAATTTCCGGCCAGTATCAACCAGCGCAGACAGCCCGTTTTTGTCACGAAAACGGGCTGCTTTATTGTCCGTTATTTGGTTATATTGTTAAACAACTTGACAAATTAAATTTTCGTGCTATCATAAATATGCTTTTATACGCCGAAACACCCCCGGAAATCACCCGTGACCCAGTATTTTGGCTACACTTCCCCACAGAATGTAAGAAATCTTAACAAACATGCCGCTCTTGACCTGATTCGCTTCACGGCCGGGGGGATTTCACGCGTCGAACTGGCCCACCGCATGGCCCTCAGCCGCGCCGCCGTGACCTCCATCGTCAACGATCTGCTCGAGACCGAGATCGTGCGCGAGGCCGAGAGCCGCTCTGTCAACAGCGGACGCCCGCCCATCATCCTTGAGATCAACCCGAACAACGACTGCGTGGCCGGGGTGGACATGGGCGCGACGCACATTTCCATTGTGGTCGCCAATTACGCCGCCAATTTCATCCTCGAAAAAGAAATCCCTTTCAATATCGCCCTGGGACCCAAACCCTGCCTGAGCCAGGCCAACGATTTGCTCCTGGATGTCCTTTCGGAGGCCTCCATCTCCCTCGAACAGGTAAAAGCCATTGGCGTGGGCGTCCCCGGGCCGATCGCCTCGGACGCGGGGATGGTCGTTGCGCCGCCGATCATGCCCGGCTGGGACCGCTTCCCCATCCGGGCCACGCTCGAAAAAATGTGGGGATGCCCGGTTTCGCTCAACAACGATGCCGAACTGGGCGCCCTGGGCGAATGGGCCTACGGGGCGGGGCGCGGCGTGCGGAACCTGGCCTACATCAAGGTGGGGACCGGGATCGGCGCGGGCCTGCTGCTGGACGGGCAAATCTATCACGGCGCGACCGGGTCGGCGGGGGAGATCGGACATCTGACGATCGACGAGAACGGCCCGATGTGTACCTGCGGCAACCGCGGCTGCCTCGAAGCCCTGACCGGGGGACAAGCCATCGCCAGCCAGGCGCAGGAGGCCGTCCATAACGGCAAACGGACCATCCTGTCCGAGATCGTGCCGGTGGAACGGATCAGCGCCCAGGATGTGGCCGGGGCGGCCCGTCAAGGCGATTTGATCTCTCAACAAATCCTGGCCCGGGCCGGCAGCCATTTGGGCATTGCCATTGCCGGGCTGGTCAACATTTTCAATCCGAACATGGTGGTAGTTGGCGGCGGAGTGGCCCAGATCGGGGACCTGTTCCTCGAACCCGTCCGCCAGGCTGTGCAACGTCGCAGCCTGCCCGCCGCTGCTCACGCGGTGCGTATCACCACCGCATTATTAGGCAGACGATCATCCAGCATGGGCGCAGTGGTGCAGGCCCTGACGATTGCCTTGCACCACCTCGCCGAAGGAAAGGAGGTGAGAAAGGTTCCAGTTACGTAAACGAAACCCTTCACTAAACCAAGTCCGGTTATCTGCGGCCTCGCAGGACCGAACGAAATTCCAAAAATTTCAAGGAGAAAGAGAATGAAAAAGAGTTTGTTCACACTGTTCAGCCTCGTGCTGATGCTCACCATGGTCCTGGCAGCCTGCGGCCCGGCCGCGACGCCGACCGAGGAGCCGACAATGGCCCCCACCGAGGAGCCGACGATGGCCCCGACCGAAGAGCCGACCATGGCTCCGACTGAACCGCCCACGGTCGAACCCGTCGGCACCCTGCGCATCTGGGCCGACGACACCCGCGCCCCGATCCTGCAAGACCTGGCCGATGAGGTCCTCGCCGCCTACCAGCTCGAACTGGTTGTCGAACTGAAGTCCGCCATCCGCGATGACTTCCAGGTTGCCGCGCCGCTCGGCGAAGGCCCCGACATCATCGTGATCGCCCACGACCAGGCCGGTACGCTGGTCGCCAACGGCCTGCTGGCCGAGGTTGACCTGGGCGACAAGGCCGCCGATTTCGCCCCCAAGGCGCTGGAAGCCTGCACCTTCGACGGCGTTCTGTATTGCATGCCCTACGCCACCGAGAACATGGCTTTCTTCTACAACACCGACCTGGTCGAGACCGCGCCGACCACCTGGGATGAAGTCCTCAGCATGGGCAAGGCGCTGAAGGATGCCGGTTCGGTGGAATACGTCATGGCCGTGACCGGTACGACTTACGATGTCTACCCGCTGTTCACTTCCTTCGGCGGTTACATCTTCGGTAAAGATGCCAACGGCAACTGGAACCCCGAAGATCTGGGCGTTGACAGCGAAGGCATGATCGCCGGCGTCAAGTGGCTGGCCGATGGCGTCGCGGCTGGCGACCTGCCCGCCGACTGGGACTGGGCCAACAACCACGCCCTGTTCGAAACCGGCAAGGTCCCGTTCATCATGGCCGGCCCGTGGGCTTTGGGCCGCATTCGTGAATCCGGTGTGCCGTATGCCATCACGAACTTCCCCAGCGGCGGTTATCCCTTCGCCGGGACCCAGGGCTTCTTCATCAATGGCCAGAGCGAGAACGTGCTGCTGGCCCAGGCCTTCCTCAACGAATTCATTGCGACCGAAGACGTGATGCTGCAACTGTTCGAAGTCGGCCAGCGCCCGCCCGCCTACCTGCCCGCCCTGGCCAAGGTTGACGATCCTGACCTGGTCGCCATGGCCGAAGCCGGTGAAAACGCCAACATGATGCCCGCCATCCCTGCCATGGGCTCGGTCTGGGGCAGTTGGAACGACGCGGTCGTCCTGGCCCGCGATGCGCAACAGGATGCCGAAACGGCCATGACAGACGCCGGGGCCAAGATCCGCGCCCTGATCGCCAACCCGCTGACCGGCATGGTCAACGTCCCCGGCTCGTACCAGGCCCAGGCCGGATGCCCCGGCGACTGGCAGCCCGAGTGCGCCGTGACGGCCATGACCCAGGGTGATGACGGCAAGTGGCACAGCGGCCCGTTCAACCTGACCGCCGGTGACTACGAAGTCAAGGTTGCCCTGGATGGTTCCTGGACCACCAACTACGGCTCCGATGGCGCCCAGGACGGCCCGAACTACAAGTTCACGATGGCCGCCGACGGCACCGTTGAATTCGTATACGATCCCGCAACAAAACTGCTGGAGATCATCATCAAGTAAGACATCCAGTAACACCGAAGGCTGGGGAGCGCAAGCGCTCCCCAGCCTCATCCATACATTCTTGCAGTCATTATTTGTCCATCGGGTACTCCCTGACACAGAAAACGAGGAGCTCGAAATGAACAAGACCTCTCGTGGACAATCGAAAAGCAGACTCGCCACGCAAGATTCCCTGGCCTCCAAACTGATCCGCATCCTCTTGATCGTCTTATTCGACGTGGGGTCGGTTTGGTTCATCCAAAACGCGCTGTCCCTGGGTTTCGACCAGTTGGTGATCGTCTTCGCCGTCATTGCGGTGATGCTCAACCTTATTTTCCTTATCCCAGGTGCCTATCCCTTCCGGTGGATGGCAGTCGGGTTGAGCTTCCTGATCCTCTTTACAATTTATCCCATCGTTTTTACGATCTATGTAGCTTTCACCAACTACGGTGACGGGCATCTGCTGACCAAGGAACAGGCGATCCCGATCATTCAAAAAACCACTTACCTGCCGGAAGAGGGCAAGTCCTACTCGTGGACGGCCTTCAAAGCCGACTCGGGTGAATATGCCTTGTGGCTGATCAACCCTGAAGGGGAAACCTTCCTCGGCAAACCCGGGGTGGAGATCGTCCCTGCCGCGCCGGGCGATCCGGGCATCGGCGAAGCGGACGGCAAGGGCATCCCGACCACTATCGAGGGATACAAACGGCTGAACACCCTTCTCGCCGCGGCCGACAAGGAATTGCCCAACATCAAGTTCGGCCTCGAAGGGGAGCAGGTGATCCAGGTCCGCTCGCCAAGCGAAGCCGCCGAACTCCAGATCCGCTACATTTACGATCCCGAGACGGACACCTTTACCGACCAATCCAACGGGGACATTTACTACAATGCCAGCGGCACCTGGACGGCCCGCAACGGGAAAACCCTCAAGCCGGGTTTCAGGACGACCATCGGGCTGAAAAACTTCATTGATTTTTCCACCAGCCCCGCCATCCGCGGCCCGCTGGTGCAGATCCTCACCTGGAACTTCATCTTCCCCACCTTCAGCGTCCTTTCGACCTTTGCGCTCGGCCTGGCCATCGCCATCATGTTCAACGACCGGGATTTCCCGCTCAAGAAACTCATCCGCTCGTTACTGCTGATCCCCTACACCATCCCCGGCCTGATCAGCATCATCATGTGGCGCGGCCTGATGAACACTGAATTCGGCGTCATAAACCGTTGGCTTGTTGACTGGTTCGGCTGGGCGCCGCCCTGGATGACCGAAGCTTTCTGGGCAAAAGTAGCCATTTTGCTCGTCAACCTTTGGCTCGGATACCCGTACTTCATGCTGATCACCAGCGGCGCGCTGCAATCCATCCCGGCGGACATCTACGAAGCAGCCACGATTGACGGGGCGACCAGTTGGCAGAAATTCCGCAACATCACCCTGCCCCTGCTGCTGGTGGCTGTCGGGCCGCTGCTGATCGCCTCCTACGTCTTCAACTTCAACAACTTCAACCTGATCTACCTGTTCATTGGCGGCGGCCCCCCGATTGTCGGCGCTTCGACCCAGGCGGGACATACCGACATCCTGATCAGCTACGTGTACAAACTCGCCTTCGAAAGCGGCGGGCGCGGCGTCCAGTATGGATTAGCCTCGGCCATCTCCATCATCGTGTTCTTCATCGTCGGGACGATCACCCTGCTCCAGTACCGCTTCACGAACATGTGGGAGGAGGTTAGCGAAAATGTCTAACATCGGTCGAACCTACCAGAGCCTGCGCGGCTCCCAGAAATTCCAGAAGCGGTTCAGCATCGCCATCCGGCTGATCGTCGCGCTGTTCCTGATCTACTTCTCCATCTTCCCGGTGCTGTGGATCATCTCGGCCTCCTTCAACAGTTCCCAATCCCTCGCCACTCAAACGCTCATTCCAGAACGCGCCAGCATCATCAATTACCAGCGTCTGTTCGGCGCAGACCCGAATTACAAATTCGGCGACCTGTACTTCCAAAAATGGATATTCAACTCGGTCAAGGTAGCCAGCATTTCCACAATCCTGAGCCTTTCGATCACCACCATGGCCGCCTACGCCTTCTCCCGGTTGCGCTTTGCAGGCCGCATCACCATGCTCAAAGGGCTGCTGCTGATCCAGGTCTTCCCCAACCTGCTGGCCCTGGTCGCCATTTACGTCCTGGTCTTCCAGTTCGGGGAGATCATCCCGCAACTCGGGCTGAATACCCATGCCGGGCTGATCCTCGTTTATCTCGGCGGCTCGATGGGCATCAACATCTGGCTGATGAAAGGCTACCTGGATACCGTCCCGCGCGCCATTGACGAATCCGGCATGGTGGACGGCGCCTCGCACTTCCAGATCTTCTGGCATCTGCTCTTGCCGCTCCTGCGCCCGATCCTGATCGTCATCGGCATCCTCTCGTTCATCGGCGTCTACAGTGACTTCCTGCTGGCCCGCATCCTGCTCAACGACGTGAACAAATACACCCTGATGGTCGGCTTGCAGATCTTCACCGCCGGCCAGTTCGACCAGAAGTGGGGCGTCTTCGCCGCCGGCGCGCTGCTTGGTGCGCTGCCGATCATGACCATCTACATGATCCTGCAAGACCAGATCGTCGGCGGCCTCACCACGGGCGCGGTCAAAGGATAACCGCGGTCGAGATGCGACGCGGCCTGGCGTTCATGCTTTTGCTCGTAGGGGTAGCCCTGTTATTGCAACAGGGCTATCTTCTTCAACCGTCGGATGGACCCGCCAGCCCGGCTCCGGCCTTCCGGGACGTGAGCCAGCAGGCCGGGATCACCCACAACCGCGTCCCCAGCCTGGATATGGCCGTCGGCCAGGCGTGGGGGGATTATGACCGGGACGGCTGGGCCGACCTGTACGTGACCGACCCAGACGGCCCGAACACCCTCTATCACAACAACGGCGACGGGACCTTCGGCCTGTCCCCGTTAGCGGAGCAGGTCGCCTTGCCCCAGGCTTATTCCGGCGGCGCGACCTTCGCCGATTACGACAACGACGGCTGGCTCGACCTGATCGTCGCCAACCGGGGCGCGGACAACCTCTTCCATAACGAGGGCGGACGGGGCTTCGCGGACGTCACCCAAAAGGCCGGGATCGCCGACAACGGCAACAGCAAGTCCGCATCCTGGGGCGATTTCGACCGCGACGGCTTCCTCGACCTGTACATCGCCAACTGGTCCTGCTATCCCCAATGCGGCCGCCAGATGGACGGCGACCCCGACCGCCTGTACCGCAACAACGGCGACGGCACGTTCAGCGACGTTTCCGACTATCTCGGCGGGAGCCTGAACGGGGCCGGGTTCATCGCCAGCTTCGTGGACTACGACAACGACGGCGACCCCGACATTTACCTGGTCAACGACGAGTTCATCAACCCGATCGGCAACAAGCTCTGGCGCAACGACGGCCCCGGCTGCCAGGGCTGGTGCTTCACCCAGGTGGCCCGCGAAGCCGGAGCCGACTCGAAACTCTTCGGCATGGGCCTGGCCGTCGGCGATTACGACAACAACGGCACGTTCGACTTCTACTTCTCCAACGTCGGCCCGATGGAACTGCTCAGCAATCAAGGGGACGGGACCTTCGTCGAAGTGGCTGAGCAGGCCGGGGTCCGGACCCCCGAAAGCATCGGCTGGGCAGCCCTGTCCCTCGACTACGACAACGACGGCTGGCGCGACCTGTACCTGGCCGTGTCCGACACCACCGACCACAAGGACATCGCCTCCAACAAGCTCTTCCGCAACAACGCCGACGGCGCCTTCAGCGAGGTAGCCTGCGCCAACGAAGCCGCCGACGCGCGCCCCAGCCTGGGCGCGGCCACGGCAGATTACGACCGCGACGGCTGGGTGGACCTGGTCGTCGGCAACATGGACGAGGGCTACCGCCTGTACCGCAACGAAACCGGTCTCGCCTCCGGCAACCACTGGCTGGCGCTCGAACTGGCCGGCGCGGGGCCGGTCAACCGGGACGCGGTCGGGACGCGCGTCACCCTGACCACCCCCGGCGGCCCGGCCCAAATGCAGGAGGTCATCAACGGCTCCGGGATGGGCGGCGGCAGCGAACTGACCCTCTACTTCGGCCTCGGCCCGGCCCAAGCCGCCGACCTGACCATCCGCTGGCCCGACGGCTCGACCCAAAAGATCGCCAACCTCGCCGCCGACCGGCGTTACCGGCTGGATTACCCGCTCGAAGGCCGGACCTCCCTGCAAGTTTTACCCAAAACGCAACCGCCCGGAGTCCAAAGTCTCCTGACTTTGGACTCGAGGTCCCAAAACACAGAATTTCCAACTTCCATCCTCCTGGTTTTAGGCCTCGCCCTCACCGGCCTGGCCATCCTGGCCTTGAGCGCGCCCCCAAAACAGCCTCGCATCGCAACCGCTTTCCTGGCTGCCGCCGTCCTGGCCGGGGTTTACCTCTTCACTTCCAGCGCGGCCGGGATGCCCGCCTGGAAATTGCTCTCGCCCGACGCCCGCCTGCAAGCCCTGATGCAGCAAGCGGACGTCCGCCCGCCCACGAACCCGCCCGCTTCTGATCCAGCCCTGGTCGAACTCGGCGAAGCCCTGTTCTGGGACCCGGTCCTGAGCGGCAACCGGGACGTGGCCTGCGCCACCTGCCACCATTCCCTGGCCGCCACCGGGGATAACCTCTCCGTCTCGATCGGGACCGGTGGGCTGGGCCTGGCCGAAAAACGTATCCAACCCGACGACGAACGCGACTTCATCCCGCGCAACGCCAACCCGATTTTCAACCTGGGCTACCTGGAATGGACCACCCTGTTCTGGGACGGGCGCGTCTCCGTCGCGCCTGAAACCGGTTTCGACACCCCCGCCAGCGACCGCCTCCTGCCCGGCCTGGACAACCTGCTGGCCGCCCAGGCCATGTTCCCGGTCACTTCGCGGGACGAGATGCGCGGCTTGCGCGGCGACCTGGACATCTTCGGCCAGCCCAACGAACTGGCCGCCGTCCTGGATTACACCTCCCGCCCCATCTGGGACGGGCTGATGCAGCGCCTGCTCGCCATCCCCGCCTACGTGGAGCTGTTCCGGGCGGCGTACCCGGACATTCCTCCCGACTCGTTGACCTTTGCCCAGGCGGCCAACGCCATCGCGGCTTATGAGATCACCGCCTTCACCTTCGAAGACAGCCCCTTCGACCGCTACATCCAGGGCAATCTCGATGCGCTCACGCCCGAGGCAAAACGCGGCGCGATCCTGTTCTACGGCGAGGCGGGCTGCGCCGAATGTCACTCCGGCCCGCTGCTGACCGACCAGAAATTCTACAACCTGGCCGTGCCGCAGATCGGCGACGGCAAGGGCCGCGAACAGCCCTTCGACCTGGGCCGCGCCCGCGAAACCGGTAACGACTGCGACCGTTACGCCTTCCGCACGCCGCCCCTGCGCAACGTCGCCCTCACCGGCCCGTGGATGCACAACGGCGCGCTCACCTCGCTCGAAGCCGTCATCCGCCACCACCTCGACCCGGCGGCAAGCCTGAAAGCCTACGATCCCTCCCAGCTCGCCCCGGACCTGCAGGACACCTGTCAGGACCAGCCCGAAGTGCTGGCTTCCGTCCTGGCGACGCTGAGCAGTTCCAGATCCGAGGGGGCGCGGCTATCGGAGCGGGACATCCGGGATCTGCTGGCCTTCCTCGATGCGTTGACCTCCCCCAGCGCCCTCCACCTGGAAAACACCATCCCGGCTTCCGTCCCCAGCGGCCTGCCGGTCGGCGGGAATGTCCAGCCACCCAATCCGCAGGCCAACCAGCCATAAAATTCATCAGACTATCCACAGATTTCACAGATTACGCAGATTGGGACAAGAATCGATGAAATTTGCGTAATCCGTGGAGACATCCTGATAAACTATCCAAGGAGTCATTGCGACATGAACATCCAGACACCCGAATGGGTCAAGCACGCGGTCTTTTACCAGATCTTCCCCGACCGCTTCCATCGCAGCTCGCGCACGCAGCACGAACGCGGCATCCGCTTCAAGCCCTGGGGGACGCCGCCCGAAGAACAGGGCTACCAGGGCGGCGACCTATACGGGGTCGTCGAGAAGCTGGATTATTTGAAGGAACTCGGTATCAATGCCCTGTACCTGAACCCGATCTTTTCCGCCGCTTCGAACCATCGCTACAACGCCTACGACTACCTCGAAGTGGATCCCCTTTTGGGGGGCGAACCTGCCCTGCGCGAGCTGCTCGACGAAGCCCACAAGCGCGGCATCCGGGTGGTGCTCGACGGCGTGTTCAACCACTGCGGGCGCGGCTTCTGGGCCTTCCACCACATCCTCGAGAACGGCGGCGACTCGCCCTACATTGACTGGTTCGCCATCCAGGATTTCCCGCTGCATCCTTATCCCGAAAAGGACCAGAAACCCAATTACGCCGCCTGGTGGAGCCATCCCTCCCTGCCCAAGTTCAACACGGACAATCCCGGCGTGCGGGATTACATCTTCGAAGTGACCCGCCACTGGCTGGACTTCGGCATCGACGGCTGGCGGCTGGACGTGCCCGAAGAGATCAAGGATGACTCCTTCTGGCGCGAGTTCCGCCGGGTGGTCAAGCGCGCCAACCCGGAAGCCTACATCGTCGGCGAGATCTGGCACGAGGCCCGCCACTGGCTGCAAGGCGACATGTTCGACGCGGTGATGAATTACCAACTCACCGGCCCGGTGCTCAACTTCTTCGGCGCGGACTCGCTCAACCTGACC
Organism: Chloroflexota bacterium; assembly: GCA_049324115.1. Taxonomy (GTDB): domain Bacteria; phylum Chloroflexota; class Anaerolineae; order Anaerolineales; family Villigracilaceae; genus UBA5796. The sequence continues at coordinate 9,661 of JBMOMN010000032.1, read as the reverse complement.
TGGAAGCACGTGGATATCATCCTCGAGCCGACCGGCGCCGAAGGCTTCAGGAAAGGCATCGAAACCATGTACGGCCTGTACGACTGGGAGGTCAACTACGCCCAGATGAATATGCTCGACAGCCACGACATGCCCCGCGCCCTCTGGCTGGTCAAGGATGACGAAGCCGCCCTGCGCCAGATCGTGCTGTGCCAGATGACCCTGCCCGGCGCGCCCTGCATCTACTACGGCGACGAGGTGGGCCTGTCCGCCGGGACCGACCCCTACTGCCGCGAAGCCTTCCCCTGGCACAAGCCCGAAAGCTGGAACCATCGCTTGAGCGATTTCTACTACTCGGTCATCGCCCTGCGGAATGCCCATCCCGTGCTGCGGACCGGCGACTTCGAGTTCATCCACGCCGAGGGGCGGACCGCCGCCTACCGCCGCAGACTCGACGGGCAGGAGGCGGTCGTCGCTTTCAACGCCGGGAAAACGCCCCAGGATATCAGGATCCAGGCCGGGGCCCCCGCGCGCTCGTTCGTCCAGATCTGGCCGTCAGGTAACGGGGAACGTTTCGATGTCCAAAACGGCGAAATCCGCCTGAGCCTGCCTGCCCAGGGTTCGGTTGTTTTGTTGAGAGGATAAACGAATGCAGAGCAAAACCCAAGCTCACCACAGAGAACACGAAGTTCACGGAGAAAACCTTACAAAATTCTCTGTGCTCTCCGTGCGCTCTGTGGTAAATGCACTTTTGGTTCTAACGATTGCGATACTGACCGCCTGCACCCCGGCCACGCCCACTCCCGCCCCGCCGACGGCCGTCCCGCCCACCCTCACGCCTACTCCCGCGCCGTCCGGCCCCTGGTGGAATGATACGGTCTTCTATGAGATTTTCGTGCGCTCCTTCTACGACAGCGACGGCGACGGCATCGGCGATTTCAACGGCATCACCGAAAAACTGGACTATTTGCAGGACCTGGGTATCGGCGGCCTGTGGCTCATGCCGATCAACCCCTCGCCGTCGTACCACGGCTACGATGTGACCGACTACTACGCCGTCAACCCGGATTACGGCACGCTGGAGGATTTCGAGCGCCTGCTCGAAGAAGCTCACAAACGCGAGATCAGGATCATCATTGACCTGGTGCTCAACCACACCAGCGCCCGGCATCCCTGGTTCCAGTCGGCGCTGACGCCCGGCAGCCCATATCACGACTGGTACGTCTGGAGCGAGACCGACCCCGGCACGCCCGGCCCCTGGGGACAGACTGCCTGGTACCGGGCCAGCAGCGGGCAATACTACTACGCCATCTTCTGGGACCAGATGCCCGACCTGAATTACGACAATCCAGATGTCCGGGAGGAAGCCAAAAAGATCACCGCCTACTGGCTCGAAGACGTGGGCGTGGACGGCTTCCGCCTGGACGCGGTGCGCTACCTCGTGGAGGGCGACCGGCTGGCCGATTCCGACGCCAACCACGGCTTCCTGGCCGAGTGGGGCGCGTTCTACCGCTCGCTCGACCCGCAGGCCTTCACCGTCGGCGAGGCCTGGACCGACAACGCCAACGTGAAGGAGTACGTCGACACCGACACCGAACTGGACGCGGCCTTCAACTTCGACCTCTCGGCTGCCATGTCGAAATTGAACGAGGGCAACGTCGCCACCTTCCGCTTCGTGCTCCAAAAGACAGTCCAGGACTTCCCCCAGCAGGACAATGCCAACTTCCTGACCAACCACGACATGCCCCGCGTGATGAACTCATTCATCACCGATAAAGCCCAGCGGGCGAAACTCGCCGCGGCCATCCTGCTCACCGCCCCCGGCATCCCGTTCATTTATTACGGCGAAGAGATCGGCATGAGCGGCGCCAAACCGGACGAATTCATCCGCACCCCGATGCAATGGGACGCCTCCGAGGGCGCGGGCTTCACCAGCGGCATCCCCTGGCAGGCCGTCAACGCTGACTACCCGCAGGTCAACGTGGCCGCCCAGGCCGGCGATCCCGCCTCCCTGCTGGAGCATTACCGCACCCTGATCGGCCTCCGCAACGCCCACCCGGCCCTGCGCAACGGCAAAACCGTCGTAGCCGAGTCAAGTTCCAGCAAACTGGTGGCCTACCTCCGCACCAGCGGCGACGAAAACCTGCTCATCCTCCTCAACGTCGCCGATAACCCGATCACCAATTACTCGATTACGCTCTCCTCCGGTCCGCTTTCCGGCACGTACAACGCCGCCTCCCTGCTCGACGACGCCGCCCTCGCCCCGCTTTCGGCCAACGCAAAAGGCGGCTTCGATGCCTACGCGCCCCTGGCGGAAATCCCGGCTTACGGCGTGCTCATCATCCAACTCACCCAATAAAGTAAGGGCGACCCGCCAGGAGCAAGAAATCAACCCTTTACGCCAGGATTTCTTGCAAAAAAGTATCCGGCAATGCCAAATGGGTCGCCCCTACGCGTTTTGACTTCACCAAGAGAATATATATGGACGATATGATTTTTGGCTCACTCTCTTCCGACGAATCCCGCCTCGCCCAACTGCGGACGCGGCGCGGCGGCATCACCCATAACCACCAGCGCCTCCCGCGAGACCCCCGGCCGGGTCATCCGGTTTGGGTGGACCTGACCCTCGGGCCGGCCCACGTCCACCCCCGCGCCTGGGCCTACGTCACCACCGACGGCTCCGACCCGGCCGGGGCGAACGGCCTCGCCTCGAACGGATTCACCGTCGAACTCGAACCCCTGCCCCCCGAATGGGACACCCTGCTCTGGGGCTACGTCCGCCGCTTCAGGGGTGAACTGCCCGAACAACCCGCCGGGACGGTCGTCCGCTACCGGCTGGCGGCCGGCGGCGACGGGGCCGAATCCCTGGCCGACGAGGGCGCGTACTACGCCTACTACGTGGACGACGATCCGCCGCCCGCCTGGGCGCAGGAGGCGGTCATTTACCAGATCTTCGCCGACCGCTTCTACTCCCCCGCCCCGGACTTCCCGCGGGTCGAGCCGAAGCCCTCGCTCAAGTGCAACGGTACGCTGCGCGGCATCACCCAAAAGCTGGACTACATCGCCGGGCTGGGCGTCAACTGCCTGTGGCTGACCCCGATCTTTCCCAGCCCCAGCTACCACCACTACGACGCCACCAGCTTCTTCGAGGTCAACCCGCGCCTGGGCACGAAGGAAGATTTCAAGGAACTGCTCGACGAAGCCCACAAGCGCGGCATCCGCTTCATCATGGATTTCGTCCCCAACCACTGGTCGGACCAGCACCCGACCTTCGTCGAAGCCCGCCGCGACCCGAAGAGCCCCTACGCCTCCTGGTATACCTTCGAGGAATGGCCGGACGAGTACAAGACCTTCTTCAGCGTCAAGCAACTGCCGCAGATCAACCTGCGTCACGCCCCGGCCCGCCAGCACGTGCTCGACGCGGCCCGCTACTGGCTCGATTTCGGCGTGGACGGCTTCCGGGTGGACTACTGCATCGGCCCCACGCCCGATTTCTATGCCGAGTTCCGCCGCGTCACCCGCAGCGCCAAACCCGATTGCTGGACCTTTGGTGAAGCGATTGACCCGCCCGATTCGCAGCTCGCCTTCCAGGGCGGCATGGACGGCACGCTCGATTTCATCCTGCTCGAAGCCCTGCGCAACACCTTCGCCTACGGCGAGTGGGACGCCCGCCGCTTCGCCGATTTCCTCGACCGCCACGAAGCCTACTTCCCGGCCGACTTCACCCGCCCGTCCTTCCTCGACAACCACGACATGAACCGCTTCCTGTGGGTGGCGGGCAACGACAAACGGAAACTCAAATTGGCCGCCCTGTGCCAGTTCACCTTAAGCGGCGCGCCGATCGTCTACTACGGCACAGAGATCGGACTCTCGCAGGAGCGCGACATGCGCCAGCACGGACGCGCCATCCACGAGGAGGCGCGCCTGCCGATGATCTGGGACGACGAACAGGATACCGATCTATACGCCTTCTACGCCGCCCTGAGCCGACTCCGTTTAAGCCATTCGGCGCTGCGGGGCGGGACCCGGGAAACGCTCCTGGCCGAGGGGCGTTGTCTCGCCTACCGCCGCCGCGACGCGGACGGGGGCCTCGTCAGCGTGATGAACCTGTCCGACAAACCGGTCGAACTGTCGCTGGAGATAACGGAGCAAACCCCGGTCCTCGTCACCGGCCCGGGGTGCGCCGCGCAGGCCGCGGGGGGTACGCTCCGGGTAAATCTGCCGCCCTTCGGAGGGATGGTGCTCAGCGGATAATCCTTTCCACAGTCTGCGCAGATTTCACAGATTGGTTATACAATTGATCTGTGAAATTTTGCTGGCTCTCCCGTTTTTACCGGAAAACCTTTGAAACACGAAGGAACACGAAGTCAACGAAGGAAACACGCGTCCGACAGTGCGCCTTTTCTCCCTTTGAGCGCCTTCGTGTTACTTTGTGTTTAGGCTCGTTCCCGTTAATTGCGGAAGAGCCACTTTGCTTTTACCGGATGGGCATCCCATGAGCAAGAAAATCCGTGATCTCCTGATCGTCCTCATCATCAGCCTTTCCACCCATACCCTGGCGGTGAAATTTTTGCCGCAAGACTTCGACGAGCCAATTTACGTCCAGGCGGCCTGTGACTATGCCGAGGCCATCAGCCGGGGGGATTTCGAGGCCGTCATTGACTATCCCAAGCTGCGCGAACACCCGGCCCTGGTCAAACTGGCCTACGGCGTGGCCGTGACAAGCCGTTGCAGCCGGCACAACTACTCGAAAGCCCTGTTCACCAGCCGGACAGTTTCGGCGGCCTTTGGCGTGATTGCCACGCTGGTCATCGCCTTGCTCGATCCCCTGGCGGGCGGGCTGATGGCGGTCCACGCCCTGGTGGTCAAGTACACCAGCCAGGCCTATCTCGAAGCCATCCCGCTGGCGTTCAGCGTGCTGGCCGTCTTTGCCTTCTTGAAAACCGGAAAGGACAAGCACGACACCCCATTTTGGCTATCCGCAGCCTTTCTCGGCGCGGCCACCGCCGGGAAGTTCACCTACACCCCGGTCATCGTGGTGGTGCTGGCTTACCTTGCCTTTTTTGAGAAGAAGATCCCGTTGAAATGGATGGCGCTGTACGGGGTTGCCGCGCTGGCGGCCTTTTTCGTCCTGAACGTCACCCTCTGGCACGACCCGCTGGGACGGATGATGCAGGCCCTGGAATACCACGCCAGCTACCAACAGGGCGCGCACGTGGAGGAAGTCGGCTACCCCTGGTTCCAGCCGTTCATTTGGTTGTTCGTCAACACGCCCGGCTACTGGCACGGCGGTGTCTTTTTCTATGACATTGACCCTTTCATCGCGGCTTTCGCCTTTGCCGGCATCCCCCGCGAGTGGAAGGACCGCCGCTGGCTGGTGGTCTGGCTCGTCTCGGGGCTGGCCTTCCTGCTGCTCTGGGGGACGAAATGGCCTCAATACGTGCTGACCATCGTCCCGGCGATCTGCCTGATGGCGGCCGAGTCGTTCCGCCGGGCCTATCGCTGGTTTTCGCATCTCAGCTATTACCGCTCGGGTTGACCCGCCTTGAACGGTTACTGGACTTTTGCCATTTTCGATAGGGCAGGATTTGAACCACACAGCACACGAAGATCACGGAGAAATTTTGCAAAAATCTCTGTGTTCTTGTGCTGGTCAGATGCATGTTAGACACGATCCTTCACCACGAAGACACGAAGGCACGAAGTTTTTCCCTTGTTTTCTCAGTGTCTCAGTGGCTCCGTGGTTCAAAGGTTGTCCAACATACTTCTGACGAACACATAATCTCGGTGTTCTCTGTGAACTCAGTGGTGAAATTATTGACAAAGTAGGCTAAAATCGCACCACAACCTGACGACCGAGGTGATCAATGACCACCCCCTACTGGGTGCAAGACGCGATCTTCTACCAGATCTTCCCCGACCGTTTCGCCAACGGCGACCCTTCGATTGACCCGCCCAACGTCCAGAAATGGGGCGCACCGCCCGACCTGTGGCACTCGCAGGGCGGAGACTTGCGGGGCATCCTCCAGAAGCTGGATTACCTGCTCGACCTGGGCGTGACCGCCCTCTATCTCAATCCCATCTTCGAGTCGGCCTCGACCCACCGCTACAACACCAACGACTATTTCAAAATAGACCACCGCCTCGGCACGCTGGCAGATTTCCACATCCTGCTCGACGCCGCCCACCGCAACGGGATGCGGGTGATCCTCGACGGCGTTTTCAACCACTGCGGGCGCGGCTTCTTCGCTTTCATGGATGTCGTCGAAAACAACGAACACTCGGCCTACGCGGACTGGTTCCACATCCAGCGCTTCCCGCTCGACGCCTGCGGGCCGGGCCAGGCCCAGAACTACCAGGGATGGTGGGGCTTCAAGAGCCTGCCCAAGCTCAACACCGCCAACCCGCAAGTCCGCAGCTACATTATGAAAGTCGCCCGATACTGGATCGAACGCGGCGCCGACGGCTGGCGGCTGGACGTGCCCAACGAGATTGACGACGACGGCTTCTGGGAGGAATTCCGTCACGTGGTCAAATCCGCCAACCGGGACGCGTACATCCTGGGCGAGATCTGGACCGTGGACCGGCGCTGGGCGGACGACAGGCATTTCGATGGGCTGATGAATTATCCCCTCCGCGACATCCTGCTGGCGGCGCTGAACGGGTCAGCGGATGCCGTCAAATTCGGGGAACGGGTCGAGGAGCTGCTCAAGGTCTATCCCCGCGAGCATATCCATGCCATGTACAACCACCTCGGCTCGCACGATGTCGAAAGGCTGGCCACCCTGCTCGGCAGCCACCTGGACAAGATCAAACTGGCCTGCCTGTTCCAGATGGCCTACCCCGGCGCGCCGGCGATCTACTACGGCGACGAAGTCGGCCTGGAGGGCGGCAAAGACCCCGACTGTCGCCGCGCCTTCCCCTGGGATGCGGCAGACTGGAAGGGCGACCTGCGTCCCTGGCTCCAGCAGTTGATCGCCATCCGCAAGGCGCGGCCCTCCCTGCGGCGCGGGGACTACAAGCGCCTGCTGGCCGCCGACGGCATTTACGCCTTCTTGCGCAGCCTGGGCGAAGAAAAGACGGTGATAATCCTAAACTTCAGCCCGGCCCAGCGCGAGTCTTCCATACCGGTCAGCGGGCTGTGGCCAGAGGGCTACATCCCATACAGCCTGCTGAACCGCAAGGGCTACCGGGTCGCGGAGGGGAAGATCGAACTCAGGCTTCCAGCACATCACGGCGACTGGCTGGCATAGAAAAACCATTCTTCGCAAAACAACCCCCGGCAGGATAGACTGCCGGGGGTTGTAGTTGGGCTTACACGCGGGGATTACTCGAAGTCAAGGCCGTCCATGACGACGCCGGTTCCCGAAGAAGCCGGTCGCTTGGTGCCCAGGACATGGATCCTGATCGTATGGCGGCCGTAAGTGAGGCCCGAAATCGTGATCGGGTGCTGCCATGTCTGGGTGGCGGCATACAAATCCACCGTCTGGTTCAAGACACCATCCACGTAGATTTCGGCTTTCCCGTAAGAGGGGCCAAGGGCGGTCAGCCAGGTGATTTCCACGCCGACCCAGGTGTAGAGCATGTTCCCGTCCTTGACGGAAGAGATGCGATAGGCGTTGTGTTCAGCATTGGCATCCGTCTGCCCAAGCCAACTCCCGTACCACATGTCGATTTTTTTGTTGTCAACCATGTTTTCATCGAAGGTCGTGGTGTTGAATTTGAGCGCATCCACTCTCACATTGGTGCCCGTCGAGGCCGCGTTCTTGGTCCCCAGCGGCTGGATCACAACCATGTGCTGGCCGTTGGCCAGGCCGGGGAAGGCAAACTCGGCTTTGTACTGCGGAGCGGGGCTGTATAAGTCAACTGTTCCCATATTCACGCCATCAATGGTGACCCTCGCCTGGCCCTGGTCTGGACCAGTGTAGGAGATGAGCGTGAAGGTTGTGAACGCCATGACCGGTTTGGCGCGGAAGAAGCCGGTCGTCGCCGTCCGGTAACCGCCCTGGACCGCCTGGACGTCTTTGAGGTGCTTCCAGCCATTGTAGGTAATGCGGAAGGCCTGGTTCAAGATGAAGGGGTCGGAAACCGGGGTAATGGTCAGATTGACCGTATGGGTCGCGGTGCCGCCGTTCCCATCGTCCACCTGGGCAACGAACACATCATCCGGGGTGTTGGCGTGCGAGTCGGTGTTGTAGTTGAGTTTCGGCTTGTAAGAAACGACGCCGGTAATGGGATCGATCGAAGCCGTGCCATAGGCCGGAGGCGTGAGGATGCTCCAGGTCAGGGGATCGCCATTGAGATCGGTGGCAGTCAGGGTCAGGGGGCCGAAGGGAACCGGTTTGGCATCTTCGGACATGGTGATGTCGCTGCTGGCACCCTGGTCGATGACCGGGGGATCGTTGGCGGGGGCCGCGGGGACATCCGTGACGACCACCGGGCCAGTAACAGTCGGGTAACCGGTAGCGCCGATGTTGTAATTCCCATGGTTGATGGTCGCGGGTCCGACAGCCGTTACCGTGCCGTCAATCGTGAACTGGCCGCCGGTATTTCCTGCCAGGCTGGCGAAGGTGCAGGTCACGTCCCCGCCGCCGTTGAGGGTGCAGTTCGGGTCGGCCACACTGGTGAAGGTCACGCCCACCGGGGGATTGACGGTCACATTGGCATCAATGGTGGCGCTGTCACCGTTGAAGTAATCGTAAGTGTAGGTGATGGTCTGGCCGGTATTCCTGGTAGCCGGGCCGCTGGCTACGATGGCCGGTCCGCCGACGTGGCTGGAGCCGATTTCGTCCACATAGATGTAGCCCGGGTGTCCGGAGAGGGAACAGCCCGATCCGACGACTTTGACGGAAACCGTGTGGCCCACGATGCTGTTCGGGCCGGAGCCGTCACCGGCAATCGTATCAACCAGTTGCCAGTCGGTGAAATACCAGGTACCGCCGCCAACAAAGGCCGCACCGGTGTTCCAGGTATGGCCGGGATCGTTTACGTAGGCCTGATCGTGGAAGATAATAGTCCCGGCAGTTTCATCCTTGACTTCCAGGAAGAACATCGGCACTTCGTCAATGGTATGGGCATTGGACGGCTCTACGAGCACTGCGGCGTACATCATGCGCAGGTGGACCTTGCCATCGCCAGCGTCCACATCCGCAGCCTCTACAACGGTTGTCTGGTAGAGGGTATTGGCATTCCGGCCATACCCGGCGCCGGAATAGGAATCCTGGCTGTTGATGCGGGCCGAATAATTGCCATAGGCAGGGTAGAGGAGCAGGTTATTCGTATTCGGGTCGGCAACGCTCAGGGCCGGCGCGCCGCCTGGGGGTACGATAGCGCTCAAGTCCGCGCCGCCCGCCGACAGGTTGGGGAAGCCGGTGCCGTCATAGCCGCCGTCGAACAGCAAGAACTCACGCTGGCCGGCGCCGTCCCAACCGGGCGTCCAACTGCCGGTCTCGAAAGTGCCGTTGTTAAAGAACAAGGCTGAAGCGGCTGTAACGATCAACATTGTTGCCAGAAGCGCAGAGACAACCGCATAAGTAAATTTTTTCATTTGCATATCTGACTCCACTGCAAAAAGGGTACTTCTACCCTCCTCAAAATGGCAAAAGTTTAATACAATAGGCGCATGTTCAGAAAAAACACCAAACACCAACAACCTGCGCTGATCAGCGCCGCCAGCGAACTG
>JBMOMN010000031.1:0-79353 GCA_049324115.1 Chloroflexota bacterium | reverse complement strand
AACCCATGACCTCCCAGGTCCCTTTTTTTGCCGCTATCCGGCGCTTTTTGGCAGGCCGGCTATGCCCTCGACCAGATTACCCTCTGGTTGTTGGTTGTTAAAGATCGACTTCTTGCAGAGGACTCACTTATGACAAACACCCAAAGATTATTAGATATACTCAGACCAAAGAAAAAACTTAAAATACCACTAAAGATATAAAGAAGGCTCATAATTGGAGACGGCATTTTAGGTAAGTTTCGATTCAGGTTGCTGGTTTCTTGGTTTAGCAACTCAATCTCATTGTTCAACTGAGCAATCCTCTCCTTCAGTTCATGGTTTTCTTCATATTTTGATGAATTTATCAAAGGCTTAAGATCTCGCCCACAAAAACGACAGACGATGGCTTCACTTTTGATTATCTCGGCACAATAGGGGCATTTCTTGCCACCAGTTGCCAATGCTTGCTTTTCGAGTTCTTGCATATCAGATTTTAACATAAGCGCTACTGGTAGAGCTATGATAAACAGGGCAGCTCCGAAAATCCACCATCCCAAAAAGCTATGACCTTTGTTCTTTGCTATTGCAGCAGGTATCAATCCTAGCAAAGTACTCCAAAACAACAGGTTAATCAAGAAAATGAAATCCTCAAAATACATTTTAGCTCCTGTGAAACTTTTTGATATTTCCTTATGATTTCCGGCCGATACGGATGTAGTTTGCTCTTAGGGGCTAACTTCGCCTGCATACCCCGTTGTGAGTAACGAATACTTTAGCGGATTACCCCCCTTCGGGCAAGTGACAAAAATCATCTTTTGCCGTGAAGAATAGCGGTTCCCTCGCCGGAGACACCTTCGGAGCGGGGGCGGCAGATGCGGCTCGAATTTTCACGAAACCTGGGGGACCCACCCTGCGGGTTTTCCTGCCTGCTGCCCCAGGAACATGCTCAATTGGGCGGCATGTTCCCGCACGTGGCGCAGACTGTACAGTTGCAGCTCCGCAAAGGACAGCTCTCCCCAGGCGAACCGGCACAGCCGGGAAGCCTGTTCCTTCGACAGGGTGGTAATCGTTTCCCGGCACTTTCGGCGGCAGGACTCCAGGTAGCCGAGCAGCTCTTCACGCGTATAGGTCCGCGGCAAGGCCTCGCCTGCCTCCATCTCGACCAGGTCGAACGGCTCGGGTGGGGCAAAACCCTCTTCCGCGCTTGACAAGGTAGAGGTCCAGCCAGAACAGCGCGTGGTAGCCCAGGTACCAGAAAGCCGAAAAACCGGCGGCCACCCACTGGCCGGGCCGGTCCTCCCACAGGCGCTTTTCCCACAGCGCATCCGGGCAGCCGCGCAGGGCCTCGTCCAGCATGTCAATGGCTGCGCCGAACTGGCGCCACAGCATTTCATTGTCAATATTGGTCATCACCGGACTCCTGAACCATGCTTCCAATACCGATACCGCGCAGCGGTCAATGGACTTCGAGCCGCACGGTCACGTCATCGCCTTCCTCGAAGTTTTCCGCCTTGCGGACGCTGACCTTGATGGGGACGAGGTAGCGGCCATCTTTGGGGAACAGGGATGTCGTGAACTCGGTCTTGCCGATCCGGGCCTGGACCGGGATCACGCCCCAGCCATAAGTCACCAGACCGGATATCGCTTTCAGGTCGCGGCTCTGCTTCTCAGGCATGGCAACGAAGAACCACGGGGCAGGGCCGCGCCAAAACAAGATCTTACCGGTAAATTCGATTTGCATTGGGATAGTATATCAAAGGTCCGGCGGTTCCGTTCGCCGGTGGAGGCCGAGAACCGTCTAAACCTGGACCTCACAAAATCAGTCACAACTCCCGATCTTTGTTCTGCCTCGCGTATCTGCGGGCGGCGATATCATACGCTTCCGCAAGCAGGGAGCGGATCTCTTCGATGGTCCCTGCACCCGGCGAAAGCACGCAGATGAAATGGTATTGCGCATATTCGGGATGGGGCATGATCACATCCAAGGCAGTGAAATCGTAGTCTTCGACATTGACCGCGCCTTCGCCGAATAACGACCGGAACGTCTGTTTGCTGACCCCAATGTTCAGGCGATACACCCCGGGACGGTCCAAATGCGAGATGCGGTCGTAATCGTAGTCCGATGAGATGAGCGTCGCAAAAGGAAGGTTGCGATCGGGACCATAGAAAAACATTTCGTAGCCATAAGCCGTGATCGTTTCGGCTTTGGGGAATGTTTTCGTGATGTAATCTATCATCGCAGACTCGTTCATAAGGCAACTCCTGTACTTCCAAGTAGAGCAAATTGGCAATTTGCTCTACATTTGGGTTACACCCTGAACGGGTTGAAGTCTGTCTCCCGGTCGTAGAAATCTTCGTCCTCGGCCCGTTTCAGGAAGCCGACCGCCCCGTAGGTGACAGGCGTCATCAAGGCTTCGACGGCGCATTTGAACAGGTAGTTGGTCAACACCAGGGTGAGGAACAAACTCCACGGGAAGACGCCGAACAGCGAGGCAATGGCGACGAACACCGCCGAATCGACCAGTTCGCCGACCAGGGTGCTGCCGATCGTCCGGGTCCACAGCCAGCGGCCCCGGGTCAGGAGCTTCATCTTCGCCAGGGTAAAGGAGTTGGCGAACTCACCGGACCAGTATCCGGCCAAAGATCCGAGCACGATCCCGCCGCTCGACATCCCGCCCAAAATGGCAAGATAGGCCGCGTCCCCGGCGTAGCCCTGCCAGGTGGCTTCTCCCGGCAGCGCCTGGATCAGGGCAAAGACGCCCGCCGCCAGCGCCAGGCTGAAGAACCCGGCCCAGATCACCCGCCGCGAGCGCCGGTAGCCGTAGACTTCGGTCAGGATGTCGCCGAAAATGTAAGAGACGGGGAAGAGGATCGTCCCGGCGTCGAAGGCCATCGGCACGCCGAGGAAGCTGAAGCCCAGGTCCACGATCTTGGCCGAGGAAGCCACGTTGCTGACCACCAGCACCACCACGAAGACGGCCATAATCAGGTCAAAATAGCGATATTGCTTTTGGGTATCCACTTTGCTCCTTGTTTTTTCAAGGCGGGGAACTGCGACCGCCGGGGGTTGGTAACTGGTAATTGGGGATTGGTAATTGGTAATTCGCCGCTCGCATCAATGCCACAACCAATTACCAATTACTATTTACCACTTACCGCATCCAGCATCCTGCAAAAGGTACATTTCCCCGGCGCGCTGGTCGGCTGGCCGCAGGAGGGACAGGTATGCAGGGCGGCCCTGGCTTCTTCGGGTGTCAGGCTGAACAGGCCGCCGTCCCTGGCCTCCAGGAATTTGACGTAGAAGGACAGTTTCACGCCCGGCTGCTTCTCTTCGAGCCGGTTGAGCAGCTCCTTGTAGAAGATCGTGGTCGAGCCTTCGGCGAAGGGGCACTCCTCGTAAATGTACTCGATCCCCCGCAGCAGCGAATAGGCGGCCATCTCGCGCTCGTAGAAGCGGCACAACGGCTTGGCCTTGCGCGCCAATCCGGGGGATTCGGGCAGTACCGGCCCCTGGCGGATCAGGTATTCCCCGGCCCAGTTGAGGGTGTTGGAGAACAGGACCGCCGCCTCGTCGTCCAGGTTGTGACCGGTGGCGAGCACGTCGTAGCCCAGGTCACGGGCGAGGCGGTTCATTTCGTGACGTTTGGACAGGCCGCAGACCGAGCAGGGTTTTCCCTTGCCCCGGTGGGTGGATTCGGCCAAAAGCGGGATCGAGCGGCCGTAATCCCGTTCCATGTCCACAACGTGGAGCTTGAGTCCGCGTTCGGCAGCGAATTTCTCGGTCAACTGCTGCGACCGGGACGAATAGCCGAAGCCGCCGTCTATGCCGAGGGCGATGTACATCCCGTCGGCCTGGTAGCCCAACTGCCACAGGATGTCCCACAGGGCGAGCGAATCCTTGCCGCCCGAAACGGCCACCAGGAGCTTCTCGTCGCGGGCGAACATGCGGTATTTCTTGATGAAGCGCCCGGTCTGTTCGGGGATCCATTCGAGATAGTGTTCGCGGCACAGCGCCAGTTTGTGGTGGCGCATGTTGACCGAGGCCTTCTGTCCGCACTTACGACACTTCATCCAAAGACTCCATCGCACGCAAAACGGAACACTCACCACGCATCACGCCAGGCCTCCTCCCGAGATCACCGCCACCAGTTTGATCGTCTCCCCGTCCCGCAAAATCTCGTCTTCCAGGATCAGTTCCCCGTCCCGGGTGGCGATGACCGATTCGGCCAGGATATCCAGTTTTTTGAGGGCGGAATACAGGGTCATCCCCGGCCTGACCTCGAATTCCTGGTTGCGCAAGATGAGTTTAACAGCCATGACCAAGCTCCTGCCAGTAAGGTTCGGAAATTCTATCACAGCCGCAATCGGGGCGCAAAAACAGGAGATGCGGGTTGCATCTCCTGTTTTTGTGGAGCAAACTTCGGAAGTCTTTTTTGGAGTCTTCCCAACCGGGAGATTCCCTGAAAGACTTCCGAAGTTTAGAGTTAGTGACCTACTACTTCCGAAGTTTAGAGTTATATCTTATTTCAAGCCCTCGATCAATTGCTTGATGTGTTCGAGCATCTTCTGGCCCTTGACGCTGCCGTACAGCAGGCGGGCGGCGACGCCCTGGTTGACCTTATCCACCCCGCCCAGCGGCTTGGCCAACTTTTGCAGCAGGCCGCGGTCGCATTTGTCGAGCATGTCGTCGCGGCGCTTGATCCCCTCCGCCAGTGAAGCCCGCCGGTCCCACAGGCGGACGTTGTCCTGCGCGGATTTATCGAAATCGAAACAATAGGTGTGGAATAGCTGGTGAGCCGTCTCGTGGATATATTGCCATTTGACCAGCGGGGCCGTCTCCTCGAAGTAAGCGTGGACCTGCTCCTTCAACTGGGTCAGGCTGTACTCGGGATGCGCCCGGCAAAGCTCGAAAAACTTGAAGATGATCCGCGGCCGGTACTCGTTGGGCGTCATGCGGATCTTGTCTTTGGACAGCAGTTCCAGGTATTTATCCAGCAAGGCTTCGGGGGCCTGGCTGCCGTTCTTTTCCGCCGGCTTGGAGATCAACATGACCGAGACCTGGTTCTCCTGCGCTTTGACCTGGGCCATATCCTTCTGGGCATTCAGGAAATCCTTGAAGCTGGAGTAGCCGTAGTTGCGCTCGTTGAAGGCCGGGTCGAGTCGCAGCATGGCATTCTTCAGTTCGGCGGCCAGCATCCAGTCGCTTTCGCGGGTCTGCAAGACCCGGCGCATCAGTTGGCGGGCTTCGCTCAACTCGAAAGACGCCGAGACCGCCTCGCTGGTCGTGTCGCCTTTCGCGGGAGTGCTGCTCCCATTGACCAGCCGGTCGTAGAACATGAACTCGTCGCAGGCGTTGACCAGGTATTCGGCAGTCGTACCGCTGATGCCCATCCCGATCACGGTCAGCCCGCTGCGGCGCAGGCGGTGGACCAGTTCGGTGAAATCGCCGTCGCCCGAAACCAGCAAAATGTGGGTCAGGTTGGCCGTGTTGCTGTGCAACAGTTCGAGCGCATCAATCACGATGCGGATGTCGGCGGCGTTCTTGCCCCGGCGGCTGGAAACGTGGATCAGGTCAATGCCCAGGCCGAGCAGTTCGCGCTGCCGGTCCGGGTAGACCGACCAGTCGGCGTAGGCCCGGCGGTAGACGACCCGCCCGATCTGGGCGGCTTCTTCCAAAACACGCGACCATTCGACTTCTGCGGTCTTGTCATGCTTATGGCTTTCGTAACTGATTTCGATGTTATCATAGTCAATGAAAACAGCCACTTGATAGTTATCGTTGCTCAACGTACCCTCCTTGGGTTTGAAAATCAATATAACTATATTATACCCAGGGCGGTCGAAAATTGCGCCTTTTTATTGTGAGGAAGCGTAATTCTCGACCGTGGGCATGATAATAAGCTCGTCCGCGCCGCAACCTTAAAATTGAAATGGAAGGTCAACATGCGCATCGGCATGATGGCAGACACCTACAAACCGCACATCAGCGGGATCACCAACTACATCGCGTTGAACAAGCGTTATCTCGAACGCGCCGGGCACGATGTCTTCGTCTTCACGTTTGGGGATACGGAGTATCCAGACGACGAGACCCGCATCATCCGCTCGCCCGGCCTCCCGCTGGTGGACACCGGCTACTTCCTCAATTTCCGCTACAACCCGGAGGCCAAAAGCCTGCTCCAGACCATGGACGTGGTCCACGTCCACCACCCTTTCCTGAGCGGACGGCTGGCGCTGCGCTACTGCCGCCCGCTCCAGATTCCCATCGTTTTCACCAATCACACCCGTTACGACCTGTACGCCCAGGCCTACCTGCCCATGCTGCCCGAAGAGATCAGCGATACCCTGCTGGAAGCCTACATGCCCAATTTTTGCGGCGCGGTGGACAAAGTGATTTCGCCTTCGGAGGGGATGGCCCGCGTCTTGCGGGAACTGGGTGTGGAGAGCCAGATCGAAGTCGTGCCCAACGGGGTGGAGTTGCAGCGTTACTTCGACGCCCCGCCCCTCCCCCGCGCCGACTTTGGGTATGCTCCCGATGATCTGCTCTTGATCTACGTCGGGCGGCTCGGCCCGGAGAAGAACCTGGAATTCCTGCTGCAAGCCTTTTCCGCCGTAGCCGAAGCCCTCGATAACGTCCACCTGCTGATAGTGGGAGACGGCCCCGCCCGCGAGGAACTTGAAGAAACGACCGGCGAACTGGACTGCCGCCAGCGCATCCGTTTCACCGGGATGGTCCCCTACGACCAGCTCCCCTCCTACCTGACCATGTGCGATGCCTTCGTCACGGCCTCGGAGACCGAAGTCCACCCGCTGTCGGTGATCGAGGCCATGGGGGCCGGGCTGCCGGTGATGGGCGTCCAATCCGTTGGGGTGGGGGATACGGTCATCGAAGGCCGGACCGGCTTCCTGTCCACGCCCGACCCGGCGGCGTTCGCCGCCAAATTGACCCGGCTGTGCCTCCAGTCCGACTTGCGCGTGGAAATGGGATCCACCGCCCGCCGCGAATCCACCCAATACGCCATCGAGCGCACCACCAAACTGATGACCGGCATCTACGACAGGCTGGTCTACGATTCCAGGCCGCGCAAACGGGACTGGCGCGTCCGCCTGCGCGGGATGGTGGAGCGCATGCGCCAATGACTCACAACCGGCGCATCGGGCAATGGGGCGAAACAGTGGCCCTGGCTTATCTCGAAGGGAAAGGCTGCCGGGTGGTCGGCCAAAACGTCCGCACGCCTTACGGGGAAATAGACCTGGTGGCCGAGCAGGACGGGATCACCGTCTTCGTCGAGGTCAAGACCCGCACTTCGGAGGCTTTCGGCGACCCCGAAGCGTCGGTAAATGCCCGCAAACAGGCCCACATGCTGGCATCGGCGGAATACTACGCCCAGCAGCACGAGATTGACCACTGGCAAATTGACGTGATCGCCATCACCGGCCGGCCCGGCCAGAGCCACACCCTGCATCATTTCGAGAACGCGCTTGGATAAGAAGTCTCCCCTGGTCGTCATCCTCGGCCCGACCGCGGTCGGCAAAACCGCCTTTTCGCTGGCGCTGGCCGAGCGCGTAGACGGCGAGATCGTCTCAGCTGATTCGCGCCTGTTCTACCGCGGCCTGGATATCGGCACCGCCAAACCCTCGGTGGAAGAGATGAGACGCGTTCCCCATCACCTGGTAGACGTGGCCGACCCGGACGATACCTGGTCTTTGGCATTGTTCCAGCGAGCGGCGCGGGACGCCCTGGCCGGCATCCACGCCCGGGGCCGCATCCCGCTCCTGGTCGGCGGCACCGGCCAATACGTCACCGCCGTGACCCGGGGCTGGCAGCCGCCCGAAGCCCAGCCCGACCCGCGCCTGCGGTCCATCCTGGAAGAGTTGGGCAGGACGCATAGCATTAACTGGCTACACGATAGGCTCAAGAGCCTCGATCCCGCCGCCGCCGCAAAAATTGACCCGCGCAACCTGCGCCGCACGGTCCGGGCGCTGGAGGTGATCCTTTCGACCGGGGAGCGCTTCTCGGCCCAGCGCGGCCAGGGCGAGTCGCCCTACCTCCTGCTGACCATCGGCCTGGCGCGTCCCCGCCCCGAACTCTACGCCCGCATTGACGAGCGGATCGAAGCCATGTTCGCAAACGGCCTGCTGGATGAGGTGCGCGGCCTGCTCGAACAGGGCCACTCGCCGGACCTGCCGTCCATGTCGGCCATCGGCTACCGCGAGAGCGTTGCCGTGCTGCGCGGCGAGATGACCCTGGACGAGGCCAAAGTCCAGATGAAACGCCTGACGCGGGTCTTCGTCCGCCGCCAGGCCAACTGGTTCAAGGCGGGCGATCCGTCCATCCACTGGTTCGAGGCTTCGGAGCCGGGGCTGGCCGAAAAAGCCGCAATACTCGTCCGGAAATTCCTCGAAAATTAGGCCCCAAAAAGATTGTACAGCCTGAAAAAATAAGTATACTTACAAAATATCTGAATAGCACCCAATTCATCGGGATAACGGTGCGACTCAGTCTCTCAACCATCCTAAGGAGGAAGTGATGAAATCTCGCAAGTGGCTCGTTCAAGTGATCCTGATCGCCGCCGTTCTGCTCTCAGCCTGCGGGCAGGGCGGGGGCGGCAGCCAGGAACCCGCCGTCCTGAAGGTCGGCTGGACCGGCGCGCCGGACACGCTCAACCCGGCTTACGCCTTCCTGACCGAATCCTTCACCATCTTCGACCTGACCTATTCGGCCCTGACCACCCAGGCGGTCAGCGGCGAATACGTCGGCAACCTGGCCAAAGAGTGGACCCACAGCGACGACGGCCTGACCTGGACTTTCACCCTCAACGACGGCATCACCTGGCACAACGGGGAACCCTTCACCGCCTCGGACGTGGCCTGGACGATCAACGCCATCATCGCCGACCCGGACGGCTGGGCGGCGGTCTCGAACTACACCGCCAACTTCGTCGAAGCGGCTGCGCCGGACGACCAGACGGTGGTCATCACCCTCGACACGCCGGTCGGGAACATGGAGTACCGCCTGTCCTGGATCTACATCGTCTACCCGCCGGATTTCGAGGTCTTCACCACGCCGGAAGACCTGCAAAACTTCACCAACGACGCGCCCACCGGGACCGGGCCGTTCAAGGTCTCGACCTTCGACAAGGACCTGGGCGTGATCGTGCTCGACACCTACGCCGACTACTTCGGCGGCGCGGCCAAGATTGACCAGATCACCTTCCAGACCTTCGACAACTCGGACGCCATGGTCCAGGCCCTCAAGGTCGGCGACATTGACATGGTGATTGACGTGCCGCAGAGCGCCTTCGCCACCGTGGAAGGCTTCGAGAACGTCAAAGCCGTCAAAAACGAGGGCAGCTACTTCTCCGAGTTGATCATCAACTCCGTGCCGGCAGGCTTCGACCCGGCCCCCAACAAGAATCCCGCCCTCGACGATCCGCAGGTCCGCCTGGCGATGGCCCACGCCATCAACAAGCAAGACCTGGTGGACGCGGTGCTGCAAAACCTGGGCGTGGTGGGCGACACCATCGTCCCGCCCCAGCTTGGCGGCGGGTTCTGGCACAACCCCAACATCCAGGACATTCCCTTCGACCTGGCCAAAGCCAACGAGGTGCTCGAACAGGCCGGTTACGTGATGGGCGCCGACGGCGTGCGCGAAAAGGACGGCGTGCGGCTGGAATTCCGCCTGCAATTCCCGTCCGACAACGCCCTCTACCCCCGCATCGCCGACATGCTGACCGCCTGGTTCAAGGAAGCCGGGATCAAGACCACCCCTGAATCGGTGGACCCCGACAGCCTGTACGTCCAGATGACGCCCGCCGGGGACTACGACCTGGTCATCTGGGGCTGGGGACCCGACCCCGACCCGGACTTCATCCTGAGCGTGATGACCACCGACCAGTTCGTGGACGGCGGCTGGTCCGACAGCGGCTACATGAATCCCGAATACGACCAGCTCTATCTCGACCAGCAGGTCACGGTGGATAAAGCCGCCCGCCAGTCCATCATCTGGGAAATGCAGGAAATGGTCTTCAACGACCTGCCTTACATCGTCTTCTGGTACGAAGACCTGCTGCGGGCCTACCGCACCGACCGCTTCACCGGGTTCATCGAATCCCCGCTGGGGATCGAAACCTACCAATCCATGCTCCAGGTGGAACCGGTTAAATAACAAAATCGGTAAGGGCGACCCGTCAAGGCATTCCACTGTGCCAAATTGCTCAGATTTCCTGCCAAATGTCGAGAATGTTGGCGCCAGGCGGGTCGCCCCTACATTTACAATAACCGAAAGGCCGCATGAACCGGCGCGATTACCTGCTGCGTAAGATCTTCTTCTCCCTCGTCACCCTGGCAATCGTCGTGGTGCTGAACTTCGTCCTGTTCCGCGTCCTGCCGGGCGACCCGGTGCGGGCCGTCATCGGGCGCAACGTGCGCATCTCGGCGGACACGCAACAGGCCCTGCGCGAGCAGTTCGGCCTCGACCGCCCGGTCTTCCCGGACCAGTTCCTGACCGCGCTCGGCCAGTGGGCACGCGGCAACCTCGGCGTCTCGTGGTCGCTCCGCAAACCCGTCGGCGAGGTGCTGGTCACCAAGCTGGGCAACACCCTCCTGCTGATCGGGCTGGGGCAGCTCCTGTCCATCATCTTGGGCGTGGCGCTTGGATTGCTGGCCGGCTGGAAACGCAAGACCGCCGTGGACGTCGGCGCGCTGACCTTCTCGCTCATCGCCTGGGCCATCCCGACCTTCTGGCTGGGGATCATCCTGCTGGCGGCGGGCAGCACCTGGCTCGGCCTGCCCACCGGCGGCATCGTCAGCCCCTCGAACGTCGGCAAGCCGCTCTACACCGTCCTGCCCGACGTGACCCACCACCTGATCCTGCCGACCCTGACCCTGACCATCCTGTACATGGGCGAGTACATGCTCATCATGCGCTCGTCCATCATGGAAGTGCTCGGCGAGGACTACATCCTGACCGCCAAAGCCAAGGGCATGAGCCACTGGCAGGTGTTACGCAAACACGCCCTCAAAAACGCCATGCTGCCCATCGTCACCCTGATCGCCATCAACCTGGGATTCACCGTCTCCGGGGCGATCTACGTCGAGACGGTTTTCTCCTACGACGGCCTGGGCAAGATGTTCCAGACCGCCCTGGTCAAGCAGGATTACCCCCTGCTGCAAGGCGCGTTCCTGCTGCTGGCGGTCAGCGTCATCCTGGCCAACATGCTGGCGGATATTTTGTACACCTACCTCGACCCGCGAGTAAAGGCCTCGTGACATGAACCCGCGCTGGACCCTCCTCAAACGCAACCTGCTCGATTTCTGGAAAACCTTCCGCCGCAACCGCATGGGACTGGCCGGTGCCTTCCTGGTGTTGACGGCCGTCCTGGCCGCGGTCTTTGCCCCGTTGCTTTCGCCGTACACCCCGACCGAGACGATGCGGGACGCCGAGGGCCGCGCCCTGACCTTCGCCCCGCCCTCGGTCCACGCTCCGCTCGGCACCGACGATGCGGGCCGGGACGTGTGGACGCAGCTCGTTTACGGGGCGCGCATCTCGCTGACGGTTGGATTCCTGGCCGGGTTCATCGCCATGTTCATCGGCAGCCTGTTCGGCATCACCGCCGGGTACTTCGGCGGCTGGGTGGACAACCTGCTGATGCGGATCACGGATGTGCTGCTGGTCATCCCCGACCTGCCGCTCATCCTCGTCCTGGTCGCCACCGTCCGCCAACTGGAACTGAAGGTCTCACCGCTGGTGATCCTGATCCTGGTCATCGGCCTGCTCTACTGGACCAGCACCGCCCGCCTGATCCGCTCGCAGGTGTTGACCATCAAAGAGCGCCAGTACGTCTACCGGGCGCGGGCCATCGGGGCCGGCAACTGGCATATCGTCCGCAAGCACATTTTGCCCCAGATCATGCCGCTCATCGTCGCCAACACGGTATTGATCCTCTCCACCGCCATCCTGATCGAATCGGGGCTGGCCTTCCTCGGTCTCGGCGACCCGACCCAGCCGTCCTGGGGCACGATGCTCAACTTCGCCTTCGACCGCAACGCCGTCTCGAACGGGGCCTGGTGGTTCTACCTCCCGCCGGGGCTGGCGATCATCTGGGCCACCCTCGGCTGTGTGCTGCTCGGCAACGTGCTCGAAGAAATGCTCAACCCCCGCCTGGCCTCGCATCACCTGGAAGGCGAGCAAAGGATCGCGACCCAGCCATGACCTCCACCCGGCCCCTCCTCAGCGTCCGCAATCTCGGCACCGAATTCGTCACCACCGACGGGACGGTCGCTCGCGCCCTCGAAGATGTCTCCTTCGACGCGCATCCCGGCCAGACGGTCGGGCTGGTGGGCGAATCGGGCTGCGGCAAGACCACCACCCTGCTCTCGATCATGCGCCTGCTGCCGGTCACAGCCCGGATCACCTCCGGCCAGGTGATCGTCGCCGGCACAGATTTGCTAAGCCTGAGCGAAATCGAGATGCGCCGCTACCGCTGGAAGGAACTGGCCATTGTCTTCCAGGGCGCGATGAACGCCCTCAACCCGGTCATGACCGTCGGCGAACAGATCCGCGAAGCGATCATCCTGCACGACCTGATGGACAAATCCCACGCCACCCGCCGGGTGGACGAACTGCTCGACATGGTCGGCATCGCCGTTTCCCGCCGGGACCAGTACCCGCACGAGTATTCGGGCGGGATGCGCCAGCGGGCGATGATCGCCATGGCCCTGGCCTGCCAGCCCAGCCTGCTCTTCGCCGACGAACCCACCACCGCCCTGGACGTGATGGTCCAGGCCCAGATTTTGGAACTGCTGCAAAAGATCCAGAAACTGCTGGGGCTGGCGGTCGTGCTGGTCACGCACGATCTGGGCGTGGTGGCCGAAGTGTGCGACTCGGTCGTGGTCATGTACGGCGGGAAAGTGGCCGAGAACGGCCCGGTGGACGAGGTTTACAACGCCCCCCGACACCCCTACACCCAGCGCCTGCTCGAAGCCTTCCCGGACCTGAACCGGCCTGCCGGGTCCCTGGCCGTTATCCCAGGGACGCCGCCGCGCCTGAACGCCCTGCCGCCCGGCTGCCGCTTCGCGCCGCGCTGTCACGTGGCCTTCGACCGCTGTCATATCGAAGCGCCTGCCGAAACCGGCCTGGGCGGGGGCCACACAGCCGCCTGTCACCTGTTCGAAAAGACCGAGGCTGCCCGATGAACGCCGGTCCCATCCTCGAAGTCCGCAACCTGGTCAAGCATTTCGAGGTGCGCCCATCGCTGCTCGAATCCCTGCGCCGCCAGCCGCCGAAAGTCGTCAAAGCCGTGGACGACGTTACGTTTACGCTCGAACGCGGCGAGGTGCTGGCCCTGGTGGGCGAATCGGGCTGCGGCAAGACCACCATCGCCCGAACTTTAATTGGATTGGAAACGCCGACGAGCGGGGAGATCCGCTTTCACGGGCAACCGGTCGGCAGCCCGGAACTCAAATTGAAAGACTTACGCCAGCGGGTGCAGATCATCTTCCAGGACCCGTATGAGTCGCTCAACCCGCGCGCCACGATCTTCGATACGGTGGCCGAACCGCTGGTGGTGCATGGCCTGGTGCCCGACCCGGAGGAACGCGCCAGCCGCGTCGAACGCGCTTTAACGGAAGCCGGCCTGCGTCCCGCGCGGGATTACTTCCTCAGGTATCCCCACGAACTCTCCGGCGGGCAACGCCAACGGGTGGTGATCGCCTCGGCCATGGTCCTCGATCCCGAACTGATCCTGGCTGACGAACCCGTCTCGATGCTGGACGTCTCCATCCGGGCCGAAATCCTGAACCTGCTCAACGCCCTGCGCCGGGAGCGGGACATCAGCCTGATCTTCATCACCCACGACCTGGGGACGGTCGGCGCGCTGGCAGACCGGCTGGCGGTGATGTACCTGGGACGGGTGGTCGAGATCGGCCCGACGGCGGAGGTGTTGGGCGACCCGCAGCACCCGTACACGAAGGCGCTGCTCTCGGTCGTGCCGGTGCCGAACCCGCGCCTGCGGCGGCCGCGCACCATCCTGCAAGGCGAGACACCCAACCCGATCAACGTCCCCTCCGGCTGCCGCTTCCACCCCCGCTGCCCGGCGGCGATGGAACGCTGTAAAAACGAAGACCCGCCCTTCGTGGCGGTGAAGGACGGGCATCAGGCGGCCTGTTTGTTGGTGAGGAAGGGTTAAATTCGGAGAGGCATTCAGGTTATAATCCAACCGACAGGAGAAAAGCCATGAAGAAAAAAACTTTTACGGTTATCGTTGAGCGCGACCCTGAATCCGGCTGGCTGGTGGGAGAAGTGGCTGAATTGCCAGGCTGTTATACTCAGGCTCCAGACTTGCCCGAACTGGAGAAAAATATCCAGGAAGCCATCAAAGGCTATGTCCAGGTTATGGATACCACCGAACCCACCCCTGAATTTATCGGCACTTTAAGGGTTGGGGTCGCTCTATGACCCGCTTGCGGCTGGTGGCCTATTCAAAATTGGCGAAAATTGCAGAATCCAAAGGCTTCCACCGTATCAGGCAAGAGGGAAGTCATAATGTTTTTCGGAATGCTGAGGGGAAAATCATTGTCATCCCCAATCACGGCTCACAGGTAATCGTGCGCCCGCTCTTGAGAAAAATCCTGCGCGATATGGATATCAGCCTGGAAGAGTACGAACGGTTACTGAAAGAAATTTGAAATACTGGTGACCAAGTGGCCGGTTTACATCCGCAAGGATTGGGTGGAAGCGGTGTAATGTTTTTGGGTTACCATCTCTTGCCCATTTCCTCTATGATGGTTTCGTAAACTTTTTGCGCCAATGATAACGTTTCACGCGCTTCAGCCTCCACAACATCTGGCACATCACCTGGGTAGCGCGATTCAACAGCCCAGATCGTTAATGCTGCCAAGTCGGGGAAAGTCCCTTTGACTATCCAGCCATCAGGGATCAAATCGCGTAAACGGTCAAGATCGTGATTTTTCGGGAAATCCACTTCTTCAAAAACCAAGACAGCTTTAATAGCTTTTTCTGCGGCCTGCTGCGCCAGGAAACATATTTGCCGTGGAAAAAATTCGCCACTATCCAACAAGACAGATGCGGCGCTCAAATCCTTTTCAGCAAAACTAATCCAGCGTTTCGCTTCATTTGCGTTCATAGATGACCTTCCCCTCTCGCAAGGCCGGGCGGAGAATATCGCCTATCACGTTGCCGCGTTCCTTGATTTCTGCGGGTGTTGTGACCACCACATCTTTGCTGATCGGCAAGCCATTCAAAGCGCGCATGATCTCGATGGCGGTCCGTCGTTTATGCTCCACCAATTCCAATTCCACTAAAAGATCAAGATCGCTGTCGGGGCGCGCATCTCCACGCGCCCATGACCCGAAAAGGATGATCCGCACCGGATGGAATTTACGCGTGATCCGGTCTATCACTTCGGGCAGGCAGGGAGGTTGGGAAGCGGAGGATAAAATGGACATCGTGGCTTTATTTTACATCAAAACATTCCCGTTCAGTCCAGCACCAGCAAGGCGAGTCGAAGCGCCATTCCGACTCACCGCCCTATCCGATCCAACGTCTCTAGCAACCTCTCCTGCCAGTCCTCATCTTTCGTGAACGTACACCAGTAGGCATTCCTGCCGCCGCGCACACCCGCACCTAAATCCGGGAGGCGTTTGGGTTCCGCGCCTTCAGGCAGGGCCGGGAAGCGCAGGACGATCTGTCCCGTTTCGATGCCGACCGAGGCCAGCCCGGCCTTCTCGGCCCGCAGTTTGACCCGCATCTGGTAGACCAGGTTCTCGACCATTTCCGGCGGGGGGCCAAAGCGGTCGCGAAACTCGGCGGCCAGGGCGTCCAGTTCGGCTTCGTCGCGCAGGTCGGCGATGCGGCGGTACAGGCGCAGGCGCAAATCCTGGTCGGGGATGTAAACGGCCGGGATACCGGTAGCCAGCGGCAGGTCCACGTTGACCGGCATGGCGATGGGCAGATTCAACGCCGAACGTTCGACGTTCAACGTTTCAGCCAGGTCGGGGCGTCCTGCCAAAACTGCGCTGCGCCGAACCTTGCGGACCGCATCGGCGAGCAGCCGCGTGTACAGATGGAATCCGACCGAGGCGATGAAACCGTGCTGGCGGACGCCGAGCAGGTCGCCCGCGCCGCGGATCTCCAGGTCACGCATGGCGATCGAATAGCCCGCCCCGAGCTGGGTGTTCTCGGCGATGACTTCCAGCCGCTCCTGGCCGTCGGCGGTGGGAGCCTTGCGGCGGTGACGGAAGAAGTAGGCGTAGGCCCGCACCGCGCCGCGTCCGACGCGGCCGCGCAACTGGTAGAGCTGGGCCAAGCCGAAGGTGTCGGCCCGGTCCACGATCAGGGTGTTGGCGTTGGGGATGTCGAGGCCGGATTCGATGATGGTGGTCGAGAGCAGGATATCCACCTTGCCGCTGTTGAACTGGCGCATGACCGCCGCCAGCGCGCCCTCCGGCATCTGCCCGTGCCCGACCGCGATCCGGGCTTCGGGGACGAGTTTTTCCAGGTGCAGTTTCATCGCCTCGATGGTCTGCACCCGGTTATGGACGAAGAAGACCTGCCCGCCGCGCTCCAGTTCGCGCAGGATGGCCTGGCGCACCAGCTTGGGCGAGTACGGCCCGACGTGGGTGACGATCGGCAGGCGCTCCTCGGGCGGCGTGGTCAGGTTCGAGATGTCGCGCACGCCGGTCAGGGTCATGTACAGGGTGCGCGGGATCGGCGTGGCCGTCAGGGTCAGCACGTCCACCTCGGTGCGGAGCTTTTTGAGGTGCTCCTTGTGGGTCACGCCGAAGCGCTGCTCCTCGTCAATGATGACCAGCCCCAAATCCTTGAACTCGACATCGGACGAGATCAGCCGGTGCGTGCCGATGACGATGTCCACCTGCCCCAGCGCCAGGTCGAACAGGATCTGGCTCTGCTCCCGGTGGGTGCGGAAGCGCGAGAGCATCTCGACCGTGACCGGGTAAGCCGCCAGCCGCTGCTGGAAGGTGTCGTAATGCTGCTGGGCCAGTACCGTCGTCGGCACCAGGATGGCGACCTGCTTGCCGTCGGCCACGGCCTTGAAGGCCGCCCGCAGGGCCACCTCGGTCTTGCCGTAACCCACGTCGCCGCACAACAGGCGGTCCATCGGGCGCGGCGCCTCCATGTCCCGTTTGACATCCGCGATCACCCGCAACTGGTCCTCGGTTTCGACATACGGGAAGCTGGCCTCCAGTTCGGCCTGCCAGGCGGTATCCGTCCCAAAAGCGTAGCCCTGGGCCACGTGGCGGCGGGCGTACAGGTCGAGCAGGTCTTCGGCCACCTCCTGCACGGCCTCCTTGACCCGGCTGCGGGTCTGCTGCCACTCGGTCCCGCCCAGGCGGTTGAGCGACGGCGCGCCCCCATCCGGGCCGATGTAACGCGTCAGCCGGTCAGCCTGATGCACCGGGACGAACAACTGGTCGCCGTTCTCGTAGACGACGGTCAGGAACTCGCGCTCGTGGCCGTCCAGCGCCCGCTGCACCAGGCCGACGTAACGCCCGATGCCGTGGTCCACGTGGACGACGTAATCGCCGGGGCGCAGGTCGGCGTAGGCCGATTCGGGCGCTTCGGCTACCGGACGCTGGCGGGTGCGCGGTTGCGGGCGTTCCCAGCCGAAGATTTCGGAATCGGAGATCAGATGAGTAGAAAGTTGAGGAGTAGAGGGTAGTTTAAGAACGAAGCCTTCTGATATGGATGACTCGATAAACCGGGGATTTTGACTGTTCTCTGCTCCCTGCTCCCTGCTCTCTTTCCACAACTCTTCCAGACGAGGGGCCTGCCGCGAGACCACGACGGCTTTTTCGCCCTTCGAGATGATCCCGCCAAGATACTCCATGAATTGCTTGAGCCGTCCGCCGAAACGCTCGTCGTGCTCGAAAGCATCCCCCAGGGCAGGCATTTCCCCGCCATCCACCGACCACGTTCCACCGTCCCCGCTGTGACCCATCTCCACCATCGGGGTCCGCTCCAGGCTGTCGGCCAGCTCGGACCAGGTCAGGTACGGGACGGGGAAATCCGCCGCCAGGGTGCCCTCGTCCACGCTCTCCTGCCGCAGGCGAACGGCCTGCTCCTCCACGTCATTGACCACCGCTTCGACGAGACTCAAATCGTCCACCAGGACGAGCGCCTTCGGCGGCAGGTAATCCAGCAGCGAGGCAGGATACCGGTGCAGGACGGGAATGTGGAATTCTGATAATTCGTAATTGGTAATTGAGGATTGAGAATCGGCCGGTGTCTCCAATTCCCAATTACCAATTACCGATTTCCCGTTCGCTGTTACCGAATCCCCAATGATGTACTCTCTCGCCGGCGTGACCAGCAACGAGTCGAGTTTATCCACAGTGCGCTGGCTGGCCGGGTCGAAGCGGCGCAGGGTGTCGAGTTCGTCGCCGAAGAAATCCAGGCGGGCGGGCCATTTCTCGGCCGGAGGCCAGATGTCGAGCAGGCCGCCGCGATGGGAGAACTGCCCCGGTTCAAGGACGGTGTCCACCCGCTGATAGCCGATGGCCGCCCAACTGCGGAGCAACCCGTCCGGCGGGTACGACTCGCTCACTTTCAAGCGCTTGCAGGCCTTGAGATAATCCCGGCGCGGGATGGTGCGGGTCATCAAGGCCCGGGCCGAGGTGACGATCACAGGTGAAACATTGGGCTTCTCGCTAAATGGTAAGTGGTAATTGGCGAGAGCAGTCAAGGTGTGCAGGCGGTCGCGGCGGGTGGTCACGCCCCAGGCGGCCTGCTCATAAAACAGCGGATTCGGCTCCTGGAACAGGAAACGCGGCGACTCCGGCAGCCAGAAGGCCAGCTCGTCGTGACGCGCCAGGGCGTGGTCGGCCCGGTCGGTCAGCAGGACGACCGGGCGGCCCAGGTCAGCGTGCAGGGCCGCCAGCACCGGCAGGCGCGCCGCCCGCGGCAATCCCAGCGCCGGGTGCGCCGACCCGGACTGGATGGCGGTTAACAGGGCCTGGTATTCGGGGATGGAGCGGAGTTGAGCAAGGAGAGTATCCATATCATGGTAACTGTACGGCACAGAGTCTTGCGGATCAGGACGTGTTGCGTAGAGCGTGTTCCGTGATTTGCGAGAGACGATCTTGTGATCTATCACTGCTCGTTACACGCACCACGCTACACGTCTCTAAGCATTTCCATTGAACTTATTCATCGCCGCGTCCAGCCCCTCCGTGACCCAGGACAGGGCGGCGTCGGCGGCGCGGTCGAGGAGCTGGGAAAGGATCGTCAGGTCGGCATCGGGGAAATCTTGCAGCACGTAATCGGCTGAGTCCATCCGCCCCGGCGGACGGCCGATGCCGAGACGCAGGCGCGGGAAATCCTGCGTGCCGAGCTGCTGGATGGTGTTGCCGACGCCTTTCTGCCCGCCGGGTCCGCCGCCGGGACGCAGGCGGATGGTGCCGAAGGGCAGGTCGAGGTCGTCGTGGGCCAGGAGCAGGTTTTCGAGCGGCAGTTTGTAGAAACGCAACAGTCCCTGCACCGATTGGCCAGACAGGTTCATGTAGGTCTGCGGCTTGGCGAAGATCAGTTTGCGGCCCTCGTAGTTCGTGGACAGCACGATGGCCTTCGACTGGACCTTCATGCCGCGCACGTTCAGGCGCACGCACAGCCGGTCCACGAGCATGAAGCCGAAGTTGTGACGGTTGTCTTTGTATTCACGCCCGGGGTTGCCCAGGCCGACGATGAGGAAGGTTTCGGTCATGGAGAGAATAGAGAGAAGAGAGTAGAGAGTAGTTTGTTACTTCCGTCTCAGGCGCATGAGCAGGCCGAAGAGCAGGACGAGGGCTGCGGCGTAGAGCGCGCCCTGGCGCATGGCGGCGTAGATGTCGGCGGTGGTGAGGGCGGCGGGATTGGGCGGGAGGGCCGTCGGTGTGAAAACCGGCGAGGGCGTGGCCGTGGGCGGGACGGGGGTCGGCGTTTCGAGCGGCGGGAGCGTGACCGTCGCCGTGGGAGCGGCGGTCGGGGTGGAGGTCTCGACCGGGAGCGTGTTCCTCACCCGCAGCCCGGTGACGCGCGCCTCGACGGAACTGCCGTCTTGACGGAAAACGCGCAGGCGCAGGACGTAGTCCGCGTCGGTGATGGAGGAAGTGTCCCACTCGGCGAGCAGGCCCGAGGTCACGGGCGTTGCGGGGCTGGCGATCAGGAACCAGGTCCCGGTGGGGTCTCCGGCGTAGGCAAAGGCCACTTCCGCGGAAGCAAACCCATCCACCTGGGTGGAGCCGATGATCTGCACCACGCCCTGAAGCGCCTGGCCGTCGGTCGGGCTGGTAATGACCGGCCCCGCTTGCTGGGCCACAGCAGCCGGGGCGGTGACGAGCACGGCCAGTAACGCCAGGACGATCCCCCGCACGAGCATCAGAACAATCTCGTCCAGTCTGTGCCGGAGAGGATCGAGCAGGCCAATCCGATGAAGATGATCAAGAGAATGAAGCCGCAGCCGATGCCGGAGCATGAGCAGCCTTTCCCAAACCCGAATCGGTCTTGCAGGAAGTCGAAAAGCCAGTCGAGCAGGATGAGTTTGAAAATACCCGACAGGCATCCGGGACGATCGTTCATGGCATTCTCCTTTTGTGAATGGCGCAACGGCAACTGTCGAGTCTAACATATTTCGGTGAAACCTGCCCGACTCGATAGACAGGTTTTGGCTATCTTTTGTACGCACTCAATACAAGCCGGGTTTTCGCCGCCTTGGAAAATGTCACATCCCATTGACATTTCATCCCATACATTGTAGACTAATTTTATCTGATTTCTAGGGCCAGCCGATGAACACTTTCGAGATCACAATCCAGCGTAAAACCGACCGAACCTGGCCGCTGGTCGTCCGCCACCAGCCGGGAACCGGCGCGCTGGCGCTCTGGAGCCGCGGCACGCTCGAACTGGACACGAAGAAACTCGATTCCCTGCTGCCCACCGGGCGCGAGTTCGGGCGGGCGTTGGGCAAAGCCATCTTCCGCGACGACGTCCGGGATGCCTTCGTGCGGGCCGTTGGCGAAGCCCAGGCCGCCGGTGAACCCTTGCGGGTGCTGCTGTTCGTCGAGGCCGAAGACCTGCGCCACCTGCACTGGGAGCAGCTCCACGCCCCGCTCGACCGCGGCTGGGACTACCTGCTGCTCAACCAGCCTACGCCCTTCTCGCTCTACCTGCCCAGCCAGATCGAACGCCGCTTCCCGCCCATCGGGCGGCGCGACCTGCGCGCCCTGGTCCTGGTCGCCGGACCGGAGGAACTGGCGGGCGATTACGGCCTGGAACCCTTCGACGTGGCCGCCACGGTCGCCAGTGTGCAAGCCGCCCTGGGCGAGATCCCCGCCGACGTGCTGGCCTCGGTGCCGGGCGCGGTCGGCCCGCCCACCCTCGAAGCCCTGGTCGAACAGCTCATCGCCGGGCGGCACACCCTGCTGCACATCGTCGCTCACGGCGCGTACAACGCCGAAAAAGACGAAACCGTGGTTTATTTCCCGCGTGATTCCAGGCGCGGCCCCGTCCGCTCCGGCGAACTGATCGAGCGCCCCTCCCGCCTCGACCGGCTGCCGCAGTTCACCTTCCTGTCCACCTGCGAATCGGCCGACCCGCAGGCCGAAACCGGCCTGGGCGGGCTGGCCCAGCGCCTCGTCCGTGACCTGGGGATGCCGGCCGTTTTGGCGATGACCGACAAGGTCTCGATCCCCACCGCCGAAGCCCTGGCCTCCGCCTTTTATGCCCGCCTGCGCGAACACGGCGAAATTGACCGCGCCCTGGGCGAAGCCCTGGGGACGCTGCAAGGCCGCTACGACCTGACCGTCCCGGCCCTGTTCAGCCGCCTGGGGGGACGGCCCCTCTTCAGCGACGCGCTCGACCGCCCGCTCACGGCTGAGGAGGTCCGCTTCGGGCTGGACCGGCTGTCTGCCCTCGTTACCCAGCGCGCTCCCGTGCTGACGGCTGATTCCGCGACCCTCGCCGACAGGCTGCGCGCCGCCCTCGGCGCGGACCTATCCGCCCTGAGCGCCGACTCCCGCCGCGAGTTCGACCTGACCCTGAACGCCCTCAACCAGCTCTGCCTCGAAACCCTGGACATCTCCTTCAACGCCCTGGCCCTCGGACAAGACCCGCCCGCCTACGACGACCGCTGCCCGTTCCTCGGTTTGATGGCCTTCGCCCCCAAAGACAAGGATTTCTTCTTCGGCCGCGAAGCGCTGGTCAAAAAACTCGAGGAAAAACTCAAGCAGCATAATTTCCTGGCTGTTTTGGGACCTTCCGGCTCCGGCAAGTCGTCGCTGGCCTTTGCCGGGCTGGTCCCCGCCCTCGGGTTGCCCTGGGTCTCGCTCACGCCGGGGGACGACCCACCGGCGGCGCTGGCTGTCGTTACGGATGAGCATCAACTCGTCATCGTGGACCAGTTCGAGGAGCTTTTCACCCTGGCCAGCGGCGACTCCGCCCGCCAGGCTTTCATCTCGAGAATCCTCGACCTGGCTCGAACCCGCAAAGTCGTCCTGACCCTGCGGGCCGATTTCTGGGGCGAGGTCGCCCGCTACGCGGCCCTGAAAGACGAGATGCAGGCGCATCAGGAATTGGTCCCGCCCATGACCCCGGACGAACTCCGCCAGGCCATCGAACGCCAGGCCGAAAAGGTCGGGCTGCGCTTCGAGGCGGATCTAGGCGAGGACATCCTCGACGACGTGCAGGACGAACCCGGCGCCATGCCCCTGCTCCAGCATGCCCTGCTGTTGCTTTGGGCCCGCCGTCACGGGCGCTGGCTGCGCCAGGACGAATACCGCGCCATCGGCGGCATCCAGCAGGCCATCGCCAGGACCGCCGACGAACTCTACGAGAACCTGCCGGGGAGCGAGCAGGAGCGCGTCCGCGACATCTTCATGCGCCTGACCCGCCTCGACGAAGAGTCGGGCGACGAAGCCCGTGACACCCGCCGCCGCGTCGCCCTCGAAGAACTCGTCCCGGCCGGGCGATCTCCCGAAGCGAGCGTGGCCCTGGTCAACCGCCTGGCGGACGCCCGGCTGGTCGTCACCGGGCAGGCTCCCGGCGGCGGGCAGACTGTCGAGGTGGCCCACGAGGCTATCATCCGCCACTGGCCGCGCCTGCGCGCCTGGCTGGACGAAAACCGCCAGGACCTGCTCCTGCACGCCAGGCTGGCCGACGCCGAATGCCAATGGCGCATCCTGGACCGGGACCCGGGGGCGTTGCTGCGCGGCACGCGCCTCGAGCGGGCGCAGGCCCTGGCCCAGTCCCGCCCGGAGTGGATCACCCAGGCCGAACGGGAGTACCTCGACCTCAGCCTGGAAAACGCCCGCCGTGAGGCCGCGCAGGCCCAACGTCTGAGGTTCGCCCGGCGGACGCAACTCCTCCTGGGCGGCGCGGCCGGTCTGCTCGTCCTCGGCCTGGTGGCAGTCCTCTGGTTCAACGGCTTCTTCGCCCCCTCGCGGATGGGCGGCATCTTCAACGTCGCCGTGGCCGACTTCGGCCAGGCCGCCCCGGACGGCAGTCTCGTCCCGTCCGGGACCGGCGCGCAGGTCAGCCGGTGGGCGGTCGCCTACCTGCGCGAGAGCCTGCAAGACGACCCCAACGTCGAAATCTGGCCGCGCAAGGGCGGGCCGCTCGACCGCACCCGCATCGGGCTGGTCACGAATGCGGACGCCGGGGACAAAGCCGCCGAGGTCAACGCCAACCTGGTCTATTTCGGTGTGATCCAGCCGTCCGGTTCGCAGGCCGAACTGTCGCTCGGCTTTTTCGTCGCCCCTCAGTTCGAATACCGCTTTGAGGACATCCAGGGCAGCTACACGCCCGGCCGCCCGATCCGCATCGCCGACCTGTCCAACCCCGGCCCCAGCGTGCAGGCCGACCTCGAAAAACAGTCTGCGCTCATCGCCCACCTCACCCTCGGACTGACCCAGGTGCAATTGGGCCATTCGGAGCTGGCCCTGCGAGCCTTCGAACAGGCCGCCCAGTCTGACCCGGCTTCGGCGGTGGCGCAGTTCTTCATCGGGCGCGAAAACCTGTTCCTGGCGAACCAGGCTCCGGGTCAGGGCGGGAGCTACCGCCAGGCCGCCGAGGCCGCCTTCCAGAAATCCATAGCCCTGGACAGCACCTACGCCCGGGCCTACATCGGGCTGGGGAGCGTCTTCACCGACCGCGCCGCGGATCTATTGGATGACGCCCTCGCGTCCGGGCAGCCGCCCGACCCGCAAGCCCTCGTTTTCATCGAACAGGCCATCCAATCCTACCAGAGCGCCCTGGACCTGGAACCTGATCCCGTTAAATACGGCAATCCCGTGGCCGAAGTGGCCCGCATGGCCCTCGGTCACGCCTACCAGTTGCAAGGCACGGCCGCAGCCCTGGCCGGGGACGCGCCCGCGGCGCTGTCCGCCTTCGAGCGGGCCGCCGCCCTGCTCGACGAGGCCCGTTTGGCCTTCGAAGCCTCCGTCCGGGAGAACGAGTCCCACCGCCGTTACCTGGCCCAGGCCTACGAATATCTCGGCGAGACCCACCAATGGCAGGGATACGCCCACGAACTGGCTGCCGAATATCCCGAAGCCAAACAGTCTTACGCCAAAGCCCTCGCCGCTTACGAACTGTGCATCGCCCAGGGCGAGGATACCCCCGACCTTATCATCCGGGACCAGATCGTCGGCCTGTATTGCCGGCCCTATGCCCTGGACACCCAGTCCCAATTGGAAATTTTCAACGGAGGACCGTGATGAACCGTAAACCCGATCCCGTTTTTCGGCCCGTTTTTTGGATGATGGCCGCCCTGCTCCTGGCAGCCCTGGCCTGCGCTCTCCCCTCCACACCCGCCCCAACCACCGAACCGTCCCCGCCTACCGAAACACCGACGCCATTTCCCGAAGCCTCCCCCACCTCGCCGCCCTCGCCGACGACCAGTCCCACAGACACCCCGCAGCCGGGCGAAACGCCGCCCACACCGACCGAGCAGGTCAACCGATGCGTCATCGTGCAAGACCTGAACATCCGCACCGGGCCGGGACTGGCCTACCACACCCCGGTCGGAGTCATCCCGAAGGATTCCGTCGTGCAGCCGACCAGTTACTACCCGGTCGGCGTCCCCGGCGGGACCTGGGCGCTGATCGAGGCCGAGGGCGGCCGTCCCGGCGGCTGGATCGCAGCCGGATCGGACTATATCTCCTGCAACTTCGACCTGAACAGCCTGCCCAAGGTCCAGGTGGAAGCGCCACCGCCGCCGCGCCTGCCCCGCGGCGTCCAAAGCTCGGACCCGGAAGGCGATTGTTACCCGGAGAGCGTTTACGGCTGCGAAGTGATCGTCACCAACGAGTCCTTCATCCAATTCAAATTGACCCTGGACGGTAATGAACTGACCCAAAACGACAACCTGCTCCGGGTGCAGTTCAACGTTACCCGCGATAACGAAAATGGGCCGGAAGTCTACGCAAGCATTGACAATGGTTCGGCTTACTGCATCTTCGGCGGCGGCCAGCCCTGCAACCCCTGGACCCTGAAAAACAACGTCTACTACTGGGCCGACGGCCCGAAGCTCGAAGCCGGGAAATACTTCGTCGAAATCCTGGCTACGGTGGACGAAGGCGGCTTCACCGACACGATCCGCTGGGCCGCAGAATTCACCATCGAACTGCCTTGAGAAACGGAGCCTGAATGTACCACCAAGCCACCAAGACCCGAAGACACAAGATTTTTTCCTTTCTGGTCGTTTCAGGATTGCTCATCACCCCGCTCCTGGCAGGGTGCAGTTTCTCCGGAACCGGGTCCGCAACGCCGCCGGGGCCGGCCTCGCCGGAGGCGGCCCCAAATCGGACGCCGGGCGACGCGCCGGTTTTGGCCGCCACCCCGGAGGGACCCTACGTGCTGATCACCGGCATCAGCCTCGACGCCCAGGGCCATTACGCGGCGGAGTACCAGACCTTCAACTTCACCCCCCAGGTGCCGGGCATGCACCTCCACTTTTTCTTCGACACGGCCCACCCGGACAGGGGCGGCGACCCCGGCTCGTGGATCGTTTACGGCGGGCCAAGCCCGTTCCTCGGCTATTTCCAGTCCGACCGGCCGGACGGCGCGACCCGGCTGTGCGCCCTGGTCGCCAACCCGGACCATTCGATGATCGAGGAGTCGGGGAATTGTGAGGAGTTGCCGTAAGATTCGCAGGTAATCGAAGGCAAAATTATTATTAACAATTGTGCTACAATTACGGCACGAGAGATAGTTTCCCCCAAAAAGGCTGGTACCGATGGCAAAAAAGGCAGAAGAACCGACAACAGGAAAGCAAATTCGCATTGTTTGGGGCTCCGATGAAGAACTTCCAGCCCTTTATGCAAATCATATTTACGTTTCTCATGCTGGCGAGACCGAATTTCATCTGGTGTTCGGGCATCTCTCACCACCCTTAATGATGGCCTCGGATGAGAATGAACTCCCTGATACCGTCAAAATCAAGCCCGTCTCTAAAATTGTGATTACCCCCGATGTGATGCGAGCGTTTGTAAGGCTCCTTGCTGACAACCTCGAAAAATACGAAGAAAAGACGAAAGGAAAGTCTGATGACTGAAATGACTATGTCATTTTCCCTTGTCTTCCCTGATCGCAAAACTCTCGATGTGCAGTCATCCAGCGATTCGGGCGGTACGATCGCGTTAGTCATTCAGGGCGGCAAATTCGAGGCAATCTCTGCCAGCCAGTCCTGGTTCTGGACGGATGAATGGCAGGCGGGTGAACGTAAAGTTGATGAGTATATTGAAGCGGGGAAAATCGAAACATTCGACTCGATGGAGGAATTTCTAGATACTTTGGGGGATTAATCCCAATGAAATTCCGTCGCACACCACAGTTCAACGATGATTTCGACAATCTGGAATTGGAAAATCAAAGAGCAGTAAAAGCGGCTTTTCCGGGCGTAGCTTCCGCCTTACAAGGGGATACAGAATTATTCCAGAAATACCGTATCAAACAGATGCAAGGCCACAAGGAAATATGGGAAGGCCATATCAAGATCAACCTGTGCTTTACATTCCAATACGACAAAACCGAAGATGGTGAAAAAGTCTGCTTCTTCAGACGGGTGGGAACTCACGATATTTATCAAAAACCATAGACAGCGTTCATGCCGCATCCAAAAAGATTACAAATACCTGCCCTGAGTTTATCGGATGATATCCAACAAAACACCCCCCGCTCCATCGAACAGAGCGGGGTGTTCGTATCTGGGCAAGACCCTTATTCCTCCACCAGCCGGGCGGACAACGTGATCGGGGTGCTGGCCAGCGCCGCCGAAACGGGACAGCCGTCCTTGGTGGCCGCGGCGATTTCCTGGAACTTTTCGTCGCTGATGCCCGGCACGACTGCCTCGGTCACCAGGTGGATTTTGGTGATGCGGGCCTTGCCCTCGATCACCTCAATCGAGACCTGCGCCTGGGTGCGGATATTCGCGGGGGTGAAGCCGTTCTTGCCCAGGCCGGAACTCAAGGCCATGGAAAAACATCCGGCGTGGGCTGCGCCGAGCAATTCCTCGGGGTTGGTGCCCTGTCCGTTCTCGAACCGGGACGACCACGTGTACGCGCCTTCGTAAGTGCCGAATTTCATGCTCCCTTTGCCTTCTTTCAGGGAACCTGTCCAAACTGCTTCTGCGTTTCGGATTGCCATTTTTTCATGTCCTTTCTACAAATAAAATCGAAATTTCCGAGTCGTGGAAGACTCGGATTTTAGTTTTGACGCAGGCGACAATAATCTTTCATTCACTCCAATTTTTCGAGATCTGCAATGTCTTTGGGTCTTCCGCTGGCTTTTTTGTTCTTCTTAAGATTTTCGAGATCAATCAAATTGACCTCAACGCCATCCAGGTTGTCTATGATGCGTGTCCTGTAACAGTCGTCAAATGCAACGCCTGAAATGGCGGTCGTAATCTCAAGCCTTACAGGTGGTATGCCCATGCGAATGATTTTCTTCTCATCCATGAATAAACCTGGATGTAGATCAGGATGGTCGAAACCAAAAATTCTCAAAACGTTTACGATTTTTTGGGCATTGTCTGGGTGAATGGCTACCCAAATATCCATATCTTCAGTGGCACGGGCATACCCGTGATAACCGACGGCATATCCACCTATCAGCAGGTAACGAACATCATGCTCTTTCAGCAATCTCAAGAACTCTTTGAAGTCGGGCGGAAGCGTAATCTCCATAGTTGATCCTCCGCAATAATTCCATGTGTTGAAGGCGTTCAGAAGGTGTTCGGGAAAGCCAATATTCCTTGTCCTCCAGGTCAGCTTCCTCAAACGAGGAAACAACTGAGAGAGCCGTTCTATCTAACCGAGGGAATTTAATATCGGACATGCAACAAGTATAGCATAACGAAAACCTCCGGGTTTTGCGAGAACCCGGAGGTCGGAATTCTTACACCACCAGCCTCAACGGCTCTTCTATGAACTCTGCCAGGGCCTGCATGAAGCGGGCGGCTTCGGCCCCGTCGCTGACCCGGTGGTCCACCGAGATGGTGGCTTTCATCAGCCAGCCGATCTCGATGGCGGGATTCCCGTCCCGGCCCGCGCCGACGACCGGGACCTGTTTCGCCGCGCCGACGGCCAGGATGGCGGCTTCGGGCGGGTTGATGATGGCGATGAACTCGTCCACGTCGTACATGCCCAGGTTCGAGACCGAGACGGTCGAGCCTTCGATGTCATCCGGTTTGACCTTGCCGTCCCGGGCCCGCCCGGCCATCGAACGCACCTCGGACGAGATCTGGCGCAGGGGCTTCCGGTCGGCGTCCTGGCAGACGACAGTCAAAAGGCCGCCTTCGACCGCCACCGCCACCCCCACGTTGACCGCGCCGTGCTGGACAATCTTGTCGCCGTCGAGCGAAGCGTTCAGGTTGGGGAACCGGCGCAGGGTCAGCGCCATAGCCTTGACGATGAAATCGTTGACCGAGAGTTTCTCGCCTTCGGGCAGGATGGCGTTGATCTGCGCCCGCATGTCCATCACGGCGTCCATCTTGTATTCACGGGTGACGTAAAAATGCGGGACGGTCTGCTTGGCCTCGGTCATGCGGCGGCCGATGGCCTGGCGCAATCTTGTTGTTGGGACGACCTGGCCTTCGGCAGGGGTAATTGGTAATTGGTAAGTGGGTTGCGCGGGCTGAGCGCTGACCGCTGACGGCTGAACGCTGACGGCTGACGGCTGCGCGCTGAGAGCCAACTCGATGTCCCGCCGCACGATGCGCCCGCCGGGGCCGGTGCCGGTGATCCGGCCCAGGTCAACCCTTTTGTCGCGGGCGATCTTCTTCGCCAGGGGCGAAGCCTTGACGGTTTCCGGTTGGGGGCTGACGATCTCCGGTTTGACGGGAGCAGGCCCTTCTTGAGTCCGCTCCGCCGGGGCCAGTTCGGGGGCAGAAACAGTCTTCGGTCCATCGTCCACGGTCGGGGATTCCCCCTCCTCCCCAATCACCGCTATCGGCGTGGAAACCGGGACGACCGTCCCCTGGTCCACGAGATGTTTGAGCACCACCCCGCTGGCCGACGACTCGACCTCAACCGTGGCCTTGTCGGTCTCGATCTCGGCCAGCACGTCGCCTTTGTTGATGGCCTCACCGACGCCCTTCACCCAGCGGACGAGGGTGCCCTCGGCCATGTCGAAGCCCAGTTTGGGCATACTAATGGTCTCAGCCATTATTTCAGAACCTCCTTTAC
This sequence comes from Chloroflexota bacterium, assembly GCA_049324115.1. Lineage (GTDB taxonomy): Bacteria > Chloroflexota > Anaerolineae > Anaerolineales > Villigracilaceae > UBA5796. The sequence goes on along the minus strand of JBMOMN010000031.1, from coordinate 49,677 downwards.
CGCCGCCAGGATGTCGGGCACCTGCGGCAGGGCCGACTGTTCGAGGGTGCGGTTGTAGGGCAGCGGGACTTCCTTCTGCGCCACCCGCAGGATGGGCGCGTCGACGTAATCGAAGGCTTCTTCGTAGATGCGGCTGGCGACTTCGGCCCCCACGCCGTAGGATTTCCAGCCCTCTTCGACGATCACGGCCCGGTTGGTCTTTTTGAACGACTCCAGCACCGGCTGCATGTCGAGCGGGCGCAGGGTGCGCAGGTCAATGATCTCGGCCTGGATGCCCTGTCCGGCCAGTTCGTCGGCGGCTTTCATCGAGAGTTCCAGCCCCTTGCAGTAGGTGACGATGGTCACGTCGGAGCCGGGGCGCTGGACCTTGGATTTGCCGATGGGGATGGTGTACTCCTCGTCCGGGACATCGCCGCGCACCTGGTACATGGTGGCGTGCTCGATGAAGAGCACCGGGTCCTCGGACCGGATGGCCTGCTTCAGCAATCCTTTGGCGTCTTCCGGCGTCCCGGGCGAGACGACCTTCAGGCCGGGGAAGTGGGCGAAGATGGCGTCCGGCGTCTGGGAATGGGTCGCGCCGAGCTGGCGACCGCCGCCGCCCACGGCCCGGATCACCATCGGGACCCTGAACTGTCCGCCGAACATATAGTGCAGCTTGGGGGCCTGGTTGACGATGTAATCCATGGCCGCAAAGGCGAAGTTGATCGTCATCAACTCGGCCACCGGTCGCTGCCCGACCATGGCCGCCCCGATCGCCGCGCCGATGATGGCGTTCTCGGCTATCGGCGTATCCTTGACCCGCTCGGGGCCGTATTTGTCGTAAAAACCTTTGGTTACAGCGTAGGTCCCGCCCCACACGCCGACTTCCTCCCCCAAGATGAAGACAGACGGGTCGCGGTCCATTTCTTCCATCAAAGCCTGCGAGATCGCCTCGCGCATTGTGATTCGTGACATGGGAATTCCTCGTAATTGTGCGGCACACACAACACGGAACACGCATCAATGGAGACGTGCAGCGTGTTGCGTGATCCTTCTATTCTGCGTACACGTCCGCCCACAGGTCTTCGGGCGCAGGTTCGGGGCTGGCTTCGGAAAACTCGACGGCCTTGAGGGCGTCGGTCATGGCCCGCTCTTCGATCTCGTCCAGGGTTTTGGCGGCCACCTTTTTGGCGATCAACTGCTTGCGGAAGATGCCGATCGGGTCGCCTTCCTTCCATTTTTCGACTTCCTGTTTGTCGCGGTAGCGTTCGGGATCGCCCATCGAGTGGCCCATGAAACGATAAGTAATGAATTCCAACAGGTAAGGGCCGTTCCCCTCCCGGACCCACTCGATGGCTTTCCGGCTGGCTTCGTAGACTTTCGTCACGTCCATGCCGTTCACCCGCTCGTTGGGGATCTGGTATCCCTCGGCTTTCTGGCGGATCTCCGAGACAGCCGAAGCGCGCTCCACCGAGGTGCCCATGCCGTACTGGTTGTTCTCGCAGACCCACAGCACGGACAGCTTCCAGACCTTGCTCAGGTTGAGGGCCTCGTGGAAAAAGCCGATGTTGGTCGCGCCGTCGCCGAACATGCAAATGGTCACGTTGTCGTTCCCGGCGTACCGGTCGCCGAGGGCCATCCCGGTGGCGATCGGCAGGTGGCCGCCGACGATGGCATGTCCGCCCCACATATTTTTGGCCGGGTCGGCCATGTGCATCGAGCCGCCCTTGCCTTTCGAAGTCCCGGTCGCCTTGCCGAGCAGTTCGGCCATCACCTCGTTGGCCGGAATGCCGCAGTTGAGCGCCACGCCATGGTCGCGGTAAGCCGTGATGACCCGGTCCCGAGGCTGGCGGGCGGCGATCAGGCCGGTCGAAACTGCCTCCTGCCCGATGTACAGGTGCAGGAATCCACCGATCTTGCCCTGCTGGTAGAGTTCGGCAGCCTTTTCCTCGGTACGGCGGATGAGCACCATCTGGTAATACAGTTCGAGTTGTTCTTCTTTCTTCATTGCTTCTCCAATATCAAAAATAACACAAAAAAACAGCCGGGAACGCAACCCGGCGGGTCTGGCAGGCTACAAGAAAAAGGACTGCACCCCGCATTTCGGGATTATATCCGATATTTCGACCTTTTTTGTAAGAATTTCGGATGAAATAACACCCGTCTCCCGGATTTGACGCGCTCACGGAGCCTGCCTTTACAGGGTCTGGCCAAAGGCTCCGAACTCCACTGACGCAAGATTCCCGCATCTCGGTAGTCTCTCCGTAGTGTATGGTTTCGTTAGCTGACGAAGGAATTGAACCGCGAAGGGACGAAGTACGCGAAGATGGATCAAGCTGCGAAGGAAACTCCTTCGCGAAAATCGAAAAAACTTGGCGGCCTTCGCGTCTTCGCGGTGAAAAATCCAACCACAGCCGATTAGGAAGACTGTCCGCATCCCCAACAATCGAAAAGTATTGTACAATTCAGGCGAGGTCAAAAAATGGGACTATTTGCGGGACGGAATACAACTGCTGAAGTCAAACGCTTGATCAACCAACTGGACCACAACGACCAGACCACCCGGATGAGGGCCGCCGGGGAACTGGTCAGGCTGGGACCGGAGGGCGTGTTGCCGTTATTGGAAGCCCTCGCCAGGGGCGGGATCAAAGACACCAAACTCGCCGGGCAAGTGCTCGTCCGCATCGGTGGCGAGGCCGTGCCCGAGCTTCAAAAACTGTTCTCCATTCCCAAAACCACCCAGGCCCGCATCCTGGCCGCCGACCTGCTGGGTCGGATCGAACATCCCTCCGCCCTGGACGCGCTGGAAACCGCCATCCAGGATGCCGATTTCCAGGTGCGCTGCCACGCGGCCCGGGCGCTGGCCTTCCAGAAGAGTCCCCGGTCGGTGGCGTTGCTGCAACGGGCGTCGAAAGACCCCGACCCGGACGTGCGGGTCGCGGCGGCGGCCCCGCTGGCCCACCTGGCCGGGCAGCAGAGCATCCCCTGGCTGGGGGACCTGCTCGAAGACCCCGAACTGGTCGTCCGCCAGGAAGCGGTTGTTTGCCTCGGCAAACTCGGGGAGGCCGCCCTGCCTTACCTGGTTGACGAATTGAAGGATTCCTTCTGGTGGTACGAGCGCCGGGAGGCCGCCGAAGTCCTGCTGGACTCCATCCGCCAAAACGGGCAAGCCGCCGCGCCCCTGCTGCTCGACCTGCTGGCCTTCCCCGAACCGCTGGTGCGGCGCTTTGCGATCCGCATCCTGGCCGAGGTGAAAGACCCGCGCGCCCTCGAACCGCTGGAGATGGCCCTCTACGATCCCCATTTCGACGTATGCGCCGACGCCGCCCTGGCCTTGCTCCAGTACGAGGCCGACGGGGTGAAGATCCTGCTCGAGGCGCTGAACAGCCAGGAGGCGATCATTCGCCAACAGGCGCTGGCCGGGCTGGGGCAATCGAAACTCAGGTCGGTCGTCCCGCAGGTGATCGCCATGCTCGAAGACCCGGAACCCTCCGTCATCGAGCAGGCCATCCTGAGCCTGCAAAACCTGGGCGACCCGCGCGCCATCCCGCCCTTGCAGGAGATTGCCAACAACCGCACCAACATGACCCTCCGCCGCCTGGCAAGAGAAGCCCTGGATACGTTCGCGCCGACCATCAAGAGCGTGGACAACAAGGACCCGCTCAGGGACTTTTTGAAGGGCGAACAGTAAAAAAAAAATCCCCGGTTTGGGGATTTTTTGATTCCCCGGCAAATAGAGGACTGTCGGGTATAATTCGCACCAATATCGTCCAGTTTATTGGTACAAGCGAGGCACACATGAACAGTCTGGTTTTGGTTTTGCGCTTCCTTCACATCCTGGCCGGGGTATTTTGGGCCGGGGCGAGTCTCATGCTGGCCTTCTTCATCGGCCCAACGATCCGGGCGACTGAGCAGAGCGGGCAGATTTTTGCCAGACACCTGATCTTGAAAACCCGCTTCAACGCAGCAATTACCTCATCCGCAATCGTGACCATCCTGGCGGGGATCGTCCTGTACTGGCTCGATTCGGACGGGCTGACCTCCGCCTGGATGCGCACCGGGCCTGGGATCGCTTTTGGGACCGGGGCCTTCTTCGGATTCGTCGGTTTTGTCTTCGGCGCAATGATCGGCCAGAGCAACACTGCCCTCGCCAAATTAGGCGAAGCCCTGAAAGGACCACCCACCCCGGAGCAACTCGGCCAAATCCAGGCCATCCAGAAAAAGCTCGCCTGGACCGGCCAGGTACAATTGATCGCCATGCTGCTGGCGGTCACGTTGATGGCAACCGCCCGTTACTTCTTCTAAAAAGTAAAAAGCGGCCGGGCACCAAAATCGTGTCCGGCCGCTTTTCAGTCCATGAGAGCCGGCGGGAAGCCGCCCGCCAGTCATCAAACTTAATGCCCGTGATCGTCGTGCCCGTGCGCCTCGGCTGCGGGCGCTTCGGGTTTGTTGCGGCTGACCAGCCAGCCGACGACGATCATGAGCAGGAAAAACCCCAGGGCTGCCAGGAGCAGCCAGGTGAGGTCGGTTTGAGGGACTTCCTCAGACAACAGGATCAATGACAACATGTTCGCCTCCAGGAATTTAGTCAGGCGGTAATATACGCCACTTTGGGGCAGATGTCAAAGGGTGAGCGGCCCAACGGCTTTCACTCCGTGATCCAGACGGTGCGGTCATCGAAGGAAGGCCGCTCGACAGGCGGGACTTCCCCTTCCGGGTAGCCGATATAAATGAACGCGAGCAGGTGCTGGTCCGGTTCGAAGCCGAGGAACTGTTTGACGGCCGGATCGGTGGCCGGGGAGCCGGTGCGCCATTTGGCGGCGAGTCCCTCGGCGTGAGCCGCCAGCAGCAGGTTCTGGCAGGCCGCCGCAGCCGCACAGATGTTTTCGATCTCGACCACGCGCGGCTCGGCTGGTTTGTCCACGCCCACCACGACCAGGACCGGCGACCGCAGGGCCTTGTTGCGTTCCTTTTCCAACGCTTCGGGCGGGACCTCGGGGAATTTCGCGTGGAACGAATCGGCCAGCACCCGGCCCAGACGTTCGCGGCCGGCCCCGGTCAAGACCACGAAACGCCACGGGCGGACCTTGTAGTGGTTGGGGGCCTGCACAGCCGCCAGCAAAAGCCGCTCGATCACCTCCGCCGGGACCGGGTCCGGTTTGACTTTGCCGATGGATTGGCGGGTAAAGATCGCCTCGATCGCATCCATAACTGCTCCTTGTTGTCAATTCGATTCTCATAAAGTATAGTTATGCTATCATAAGTCTGCGGAGCGAGAAATGCAAAAATTACAGGTCATCCCCTGGCCGGAGGGCAAACCGGCCACCGAGACCGCCATCCGGCAAAGGCTGAACGACGAAGGGCTGGGCTATTACACCTGGTCCAACGGGCCGGGCGACTTCTACGGCGAACACACCCACCCGTATCACAAGGTCATCTACGTGGCGCGCGGTTCGATCACATTCCACCTGCCCGCCGGCGGCGAGGACGTCACCCTGCGCGTCGGCGACCGCCTGGAGCTTCCGGCCCGCACGCCGCACAGCGCCCTGGTCGGACCCGAGGGCGTGGCCTGTTTCGAAGCTCACCTGTGACAAGTTATTGTCCTGGATTGCGCATTCCATTGCCACAATCCAAAAAGTAGAGTATATTTTCCCGTCATGGGCACTGGTGATCTTTCCTACGAAGCAATTGTCAATCAAAACCGGCTGGAGCGCGAAACGAAATTGCGCGAAAGCGACCGTTCCTGGCTGAAACTGGCGGGACTGTTCGGCCTGAAACCCGGCGTGAACACGTTCGGCAGCGATCCCGGGAACGATATCGTCCTCCCCAAGCCTGCGCCGGCCGTAGCCGGGAACTTCACCCTCGAGGACCATTCCGTCCGGGTGAGCGTCGCAGGCGGAGTCACGGTCACGCGCAACGGCGAAAAACTCTCGCAGAAAGTCCTGCGATCCGACGCCGATGACGCCCCGGACTTCCTGCAACTCGAAGACCTGACCTTGCTGGTCATTGAGCGCGGCGACAGGATGCTCATCCGGGTCTGGGACCAGGACTACAGCGCCTTCCAGGAATTCGACGGGCTGAAATATTACAACTACATCCCCGGATTTCGGGTCGAGGCCCGTTTCGTGGCTTACGCCAAGCCCAAGGTCTTGAAAATTGACGACGTGATTGACATCACCCACGAGATCCCCCACCAGGGTTGCGTGCTTTTCCGTCTCGGCGGGCGGGACCACCAGCTCGAAGCCATCCTCGGCGACGATTACATGTTCCTGAACTTCCGCGACCAGACCAACGGTGACTCCACCTATCCCGGCGGGAGGTTCCTCGTCGCCGGGCTGCCCAAAATGGGCCGGGTGACGGTGGATTTCAATGACGCCTATAACCCGCCCTGCGCCTATACCGATTTTGCCACCTGCCCGTTGCCGCCCATCCAGAACCGCCTGCCGCTGCGGATCGAAGCCGGCGAAAAGTTGTACCGGGAACATTCGACGCACGGGTAACACCACGATTGCATCTTTCCAGGCCGGTTTTCCCGGCCTGTTTTTATTGACCTTCACGCGGAGCCGCCAGGTTAAGCCTGCCGAAACGGCAGCACATTATCCCCGATACCCATGAAAATCTTCCATTCCGAAGCCCACACCCGGCACGACCCGCCCTTCGAGTTCTTCGAGGGCGGCCAGAAAATGCCTTATCTCGAAACGCCGGAGCGCGTGGAACGCGTCCTGGCGGCGCTGAAGGACCGCGCCTGGGCCGAGATCCTCCCGCCGAAGGAGCACGGACTCGACCCTGTCCTGGCTGTCCACCATCCCGACTACGTCCGGTTCCTCCAAACCGCCTACGACGAATGGCTGCGCCAGGAAAGCCCGCAAAACCCGGTCGCCCTGCTGCCCGCCACCTTCCCGCCGCGCCGTTGGACGCGCAAACCAGACTCGATCCTCGGCCAGGCCGGGTACTACCAGTTCGACCTGTCCGCGCCGATCACGCCCGGCACTTTCCCGGCCGCGCTGGGGGCCGCCTGGTGCGCGCTTTCGGGGGCCGGCGCGGTCGCCTCCGGTGAACGCGCCGCCTTCGCCCTCTGCCGCCCGCCGGGGCACCACGCCGGGAAGGATTTTGCCGGGGGTTACTGCTACCTCAACAATGCGGCCATCGCTGCCCAGCGGCTATCCGCAAAAGGGAAGGTTGCCATCCTCGACATTGACTATCACGCCGGGAACGGGACCCAGGACATTTTCTACGAGCGGGACGACGTGCTGACCATTTCGATCCACGCCGACCCGGATTTCGAGTATCCGCACTTCTGCGGCTACGCCGGCGAAATCGGCGCGGGAGCCGGGGCCGGATACCACGTCAACCTGCCTCTCCCCGCCGGGACGGATGACGCGGCCTACCTGACCGCGCTCGGGGCGGCACTCGGCCAGATCAACGGGTTCAGGCCCAAATTCCTGGTCTTGTCCGCCGGGATGGACCTGTACGGGGGCGACCGGCTGGGGAAGTTCAGGGTCACGCGTCAGGGCATCGCCCAAATCGGAATCCGCATCCGCGACCTGGACCTGCCGACCCTGGTCGTGATGGAGGGCGGGTACAATGACGAAGCGCTTGGACAGAATATCGTGGCGCTGTTGGAGGCTTTTGTATGAACCAGATGAGGATGCGTCGCACCTTACCTTTCGGGAAAACCCGGCTTAACGGGAGAGTCATCCCTTTGAAAAAATCCCTTTTGGAGAGGTGCGACGCACTCGCGGCCGTTTTGGCGATGGCCCTGTTTCTCGCCGCCTGCGGCCCCTCGCCCGAAGCCCAGGCCACGATGACCTCCGCCGCCTGGACTGCCACGTTCACCGAAACCTCCACGCCGACCCAGACGTTCACGCCCACCTCCACCCCCACGTTCACCCCCACCCTGACCTTCACGCCGACCGTGACCCTCACCCCGACCGAAACGCTGACGCCCACCGTCACGCCCACGCCAACCTTCGCCTTCCCGACCGTGGTGGTCACTTCGGCCCAGGCCCACTGCCGCTACGGCCCGAACGTGGCCTACCTGCACGCCGCCGACCTTTACGAAGGTGACACCGGCCAGGTGCGCAGTCGCTGGTATTTGAGCAACTGGCTGCTGATCAAATTCGACAAGCTGAATTATTTCTGCTGGGTGGCCCCTTCGATCGTGGAAGTGACGGGCGACCTCAACACCGTCATAAAGCTGACGGAGATAGACCTGACGAAGATCGGCACCAACCAGTACGGCCCGCCCGACAACGTGGCCGCCACCCGCAACGGCAGCCAGGTGACGATCACCTGGGCACAGAAGAAAATGACCAAAGACAAAGACCGGGGCTACTTCCTGGACCTGTTCGTCTGCCAGGACGGGCATCTGCTGTGGTGGCCGGTCTCCTTCCCCGACCAGTACACGACCAGTTACACGGTCAAAGACGAGGCCGGGTGCTCCGCGCCTTCGGGCGGGGTGATCTACACCGTGGAGAAACACGGCTACAGCGAGCCAAAGCCCATCCTGTGGCCTTGATGCAAGAACGCCAACCTGATCTACGTCGGCCAGCTCTTCCGGCTGAAATAAACCCCAGAGTCGAAAAACCGGTCTCTTCACGAGGCCGGTTTTCGTTTTACCTTGCTTACTTGTTTACCTGTGTACCTGATACCTGTTTACTTGTCCTCGGCGATGCTCTTGCCGCTGTATTTCAACGCCACGTGCGCCGCAGCCAGCCGGGCCACCGGGACGCGGAACGGCGAGCAGGAGACGTAGTTGTTGCCGATAATGTGGCACCACTCGATGGACGAGGGGTCGCCGCCGTGTTCGCCGCAGATGCCCACTTCGAGGTCCGGGCGGGTCTTGCGGCCTTCGTTGACGGCCCACTCCATCAGCTTGCCCACGCCCTCCCGGTCGAGTTGCTGGAAGGGGTTGACCGACAGGATGCCCTGTTCCACGTAAGTGACCAGGAAGTTGCGTTCAGCATCGTCGCGGGAGTAGCCGAAGGTCATCTGGGTCAGGTCGTTGGTGCCGAAGGAGAAGAACTGGGCCAGTTTGGCGATCTCGGCCGCCGTCACCGCGGCCCGGGGGATTTCGATCATCGTGCCGAACTTGTACTCGAACTCGACGCCCTTTTCGCTCATCACCGCCGAGGCGATCCGCTCCAGGCGGGGCTGGATCCACTCCAGTTCTTTGACCGTGCCGGTGAGCGGGATCATCACTTCGGGCTTGACCACGATGCCGCGCCCGGTGCAGTCGGCGGCGGCTTCGAAGATGGCCCGCACCTGCATCTCGACGATCTCGGGCATGGCAATGCTCAATCGGACGCCGCGCAGGCCCATCATCGGATTCGATTCGTGGAGGGATTTGATCGAGGTGAGCAGCTTTTCCCTGGCGGGCAGGCCGTCCGTCTCGCCTTTGACGCGCATCCCGATCACTTCTTCGAGCAGGGCTTCTTCGTCGGGCATGAACTCGTGCAGCGGCGGGTCAATCAAGCGGATGATGACCGGGTAGCCGTCCATCGCCTCGAACAGGCCGTCGAAGTCGGAGCGCTGGCTGGGCAGGAGCAGGTCGAGTTGTTTGGTGCGCTCCTCGCCGGTCTCGGCCAGGATCATTTTCTGGACGATGGGCAGGCGTTCCGGCTCGAAGAACATGTGCTCGGTGCGGCAGAGGCCGATCCCGACCGCGCCGTAGGAGCGGGCGCGGCGGGCGTCTTTGGGATAATCCGCATTGGCCCAGACCTGGAGGCCCGCGCCCCTGCGCCCGTCCGGCAAGGTGCGGATGCCGTCACGGGCCGAGATGTCGTCCGCCCAGGTGAGCAGGGTCAGCAGTTCGGTCTGCTCTTCGAGGGTCGGGGAAGTGGTCGGGATCTTGCCGACGAAGACCTGGCCGGTCGTGCCGTCCACGGAAATCCAGTCGCCTTCCTTGACCACCGTCTCACCAACGGCCATCCTGCGTTTTTCCATGTCAATCTTGATCTCAGAAGCGCCGACCACGCAAGGGATACCGAACTGACGGGCCACCACAGCCGCGTGGGAGGTCGCGCCGCCTTCGCTGGTCAGCACGCCTTTCGAGGCGATCATGCCATGCACGTCGTCCGGCTTGGTGAACGGGCGCACCATGATGGTGTCCTGTTTTTCTGTCTTGGCCATCTTTTCGGCGGTATCCGCGTCGAAGTAGACCTGCCCGACGGCCGCCCCCGGCGAAGCGTTGACGCCTTTGGCGAAGAACGCGCTGGATTTTTCGGATTCCTTCTTGGCTGTTTCGTCGAATTGCGGGTGCAGGAGGGCATCCACGTTTTCGGGGGAAACGCGCAGGACGGCTTCTTCCCTGCTGATCAGGCCCTCGTTCGCCATATCCACCGCGATCTTGACCACGGCCTTGGCGGTACGCTTGCCGCTGCGGGTCTGGAGCATCCACAATTTGCCGCGTTCGATGGTGAACTCGACATCCTGCATTTCCTTGTAATGCTGTTCCAGCCTGTCGGTGATGTCCATGAACTGGGCGTAAACTTCGGGCATCTCGCCCTGCAACTTCTCGATCGGGTCGGCGTTGCGGATGCCGGCTACCACGTCTTCGCCCTGGGCGTTGAGCAGGTAATCGCCCATCATCTTCTTCTCGCCCGTGGACGGGTCTCGGGTAAAGGCCACGCCCGTCCCGGAATCGTAACCCATGTTGCCGAACACCATCGTCACGATATTGACAGCCGTGCCGAGGTTATCGGAAATGTTGGTGGCTTTTCGATAGTCAATAGCGCGTTTGCCCATCCAGGATTCGAAGACAGCCTTGGTCGCCAGTTCGAGCTGTTTGTAAACGTCCTGCGGGAAGTCGAAGCCGACGTGCTTCCTGAAAACTTCCTTGAAGGCGGCGACCAGGGCTTTCCAGTCTTCGGCGGTCATTTCGGTATCGAGCTTGTAGCCCTTGCGGGACTTGTATTCGGCCATCGGGTGCTCGAAAACCTCGTCATCGAGATTGAAGACGGTCGTGCCGAACATCTCGACCAGGCGGCGGTAGGAATCCCAGGCGAAGCGGGCGTTGCCGGTGAGCCGCGTCAGCCCTTCGACGACCGCGTCGTTCAGGCCGATGTTCAGGACCGTGTTCATCATGCCCGGCATCGAGAACTTGGCCCCCGAACGGCACGAAACGAGCAGGGGATTGTTCGGGTCGCCGAACGTTTTGCCGGTCTTCTGCTCCACAACCTTGAGCGCTTCCAGTTCCTGTTCCCATTGGCCTGCGGGAAATTCGCCTTGTTTGCGGAACTCGTTGCAGGCTTCGGTGGTGACGGTGAACCCCGGCGGGACCGGGACGCCAGCCCGGGTCATATCGGCCAGGCCGGAACCTTTCCCGCCGAGCAGGGCGCGCACGCCCTCCCAATCGCCGGCGTAGGCTTCCGCCTCTGCGACTTCCTCGAAAAGATACACCCATTTTTTGGACATTTGTAGCCTCCTGAATAAGGATAATGATTGCGCCAACAGCCGCCCAGTACAGGCAGCACAATGGCATAGTTTACCATAAAGGGCAGAGGCCCTCGCCGCGGTTTGGTTGCGTGGGCGTGTCATGGGTTTCGCCTGAATTAGCGAAATTCTCTCCAAATTAGTGGGGACAGGGTGGGAAAAATCGAGTATCCTTGTGATAAAGATGTTACCAAGTGATTTTAGGAGTACCGACCCCATGACCCCCATCCGCCCGATCAAACAGATCATCGAACCCCAGTTCGTCCTCGAAGGCGCGGGCGTGCTGCTGCGCCGCTCCATCGCCCCGCGCGCCTCCAACCTGTTCGACCCCTTCCTGCTTTTCGACCACTTCGCCTTCAACGACCCCACCGAAGGCCCGATCCGCGGCTTCCCGATGCATCCGCACCGGGGCATCGAGACCGTCACCTACATGCTCGAAGGCTCGGTCAACCACCGCGACAGCCTCGGCAACCAGGGCTTGATCGGCCCCGGCGACGTGCAGTGGATGACCGCCGGCGGCGGCATCCTGCACGAGGAAATGCCCCGTCGCGGCCCCGAAGGCACCATCTACGGCTTCCAGTTGTGGGTCAACCTGCCCTCGCGCCTGAAATGGTCCCGCCCGCGCTACCAGGAAGTCAGCGCCGCGACCATCCCGGTCGTCGAAAAGGATGGGATGGTGGTCCGCATCGTGGCCGGGGAACTGGACGGGGTGCGCGGCCCCGTGACCGAAATTGCCGCCGAGCCGGTCTACCTGGACGTTGGGCTGGATCCCGGCGTCGAATTCAGTTATCCCCTCCCCGGCGGACACACCGCCATCGCCTACGTCTTCGAGGGGGGCGGTCTCTTCGGCGCGGACGGCGAGCCGGTATCCGCCGTCAGGCTGGTGGAGTTTGGGGAGGGCGGGCAGGTCCGGGTCCGGGCCGCTGCGGACTCGCCGGTGCGTTTCATGCTGATGGCCGGCGCGCCGCTCAGGGAACCCATCGCCCCCTACGGCCCCTTCGTCATGAACAGCATGGAGGAGATCCAGGAGGCCCTGCGCGACCTGCGGGCCGGGACGTTCGTCTGGGACGAAAAAGACCCGAGGTTTGTGGAGTAATACATTTGTTCAACCACACGGAGGGACCCCATGCCATCAAAAACCACCATCCACACCGGTGAGCGGATCGGGCGGCAGGGCCGCATCCGCCTGGGATGTTCGGCGGTCATCTTCGACGAGAGCCGCCAAAAGGTGCTGCTCACCCGCCGGGCCGACAACGGGCTGTGGTGCCTGCCGGGCGGCGCGGTGGACCCGGGGGAATCGGTCGAGGAGGCCTGCACGCGGGAGGTGTTCGAGGAAACCGGCCTGAGGTCCCGCGTGACCCGGCTGGTGGGCGTCTACAGCGATCCGCACAAACTGATCGAATATCCCGACGGGGCGAAAGCCCAGATCGTGGCGCTCAGTTTCGAGGTCGAGATCACCGGCGGCGGGATGAGCCTGAGCAACGAGACCAGCGGGGTTGACTTCTTCGCCCTCGAAGCGATCGCCGGGATGGACCTGCTGCTCAACCACGAGCAGCGGATCCTGGACGCGCTGGAAGGGAAAGCCGAGGCTTTCATCAGATAATGGATGTTTTGTGTGAAAACGGATCGGCGGTATAATCGCTTTACCAATCCGTTTCGATAAGGAGTAAGTAGAATGGAAACCGTAACGATTTCGAGCAAATACCAGGTGGTCATCCCGCGCGAAGTGCGGAAGCAGTTCAACCTGAAACCCGGCCAGAAGATCATGTTCATTCCCTACAGTGGAACCTTGCGAGTGGTCATCGTCCCACCCGTCGAAAAAGCGCGCGGTATGCTCAAGGGAATGGACACGAGGGATATCCGCGAAGAAGTGGACGAGGAACGCTGATGAACGTTATCGATTCATCGGGCTGGGTCGAATACACAACCGACGAGGAAAACGCCGATTTCTTCGAGCATCCCATCCAAGAAACAGACGACTTGCTGGTTCCTGCTATTTGTATTTACGAAGTATTCAAGCGCGTCCTGCGCGAGTTCGGCGAGGAACGCGCCCTTGAAGTGGCCGGGCAGATGTCTTCTGGAACAATCGTTGCTGTTGACCGTCAAATTGCGATCAATGCGGCTAAAATTTCCAACGAATCAAAACTTGCCATGGCAGACAGCCTTATCCTTGCCACCGCACGAGTTTATAATGCCACGCTTTGGACGCAGGACGAACATTTCAAAGACATCGAAGGTGTGAAATACATCGAGAAAAAATACAAGTGACCGTCCACATGGTTTAGATTCCCGAATTTTTTGGAGGGCACAGGCTACCTTGCGGGGAGGGGATTTTACTGTATACTTATATTAGTTTCCACAACAACGGCTTTACTGGGAAATGGATTCATGGATAACCGCCAGTCTCTCGAAAAACTCAGCCGGGATTTCAGCCGCGAAGGTCTCACGACTTTCCTGCGCGCTGCCAGCGGGAGGTTCAAGCCGGAAAAAGCGGATTACGGTCACTACCTTGAAAAAGCCAGCTTTGTAAGGGATTTACAGAAACTCGGGCGGATCGAGTTCGAGGACAGCCGTCGTTTGATCGTGCTGGCGGGGGAGTTGGACCAGGAATTATCTTCGCAGAGCGGGAAGTTGAAGCAATACGAAATCGCAAAACAGGTTTTGCGGAACGAGAATTTCGACGCGGGGGTTTTCGTCTTTCACGACAGCAAAGGGAATTTTCGATTCAGTTGGATCACAGCCAGTTACACAGGTGCAAAGCGCGAGTTCAGCAGCTTCCGGCGCTATACCTATTTCGTCTCACCGGAACAGTCAGCACGGACGTTTATTGACCAGATCGGCAAAGCGGATTTCTCCAGCGTGGAGAAGATCACCGAGGCGTTCAGCGTCGAGCCTGTGACAAAGGCTTTCTTCACGAAGTTCAGGGAGATATTCGAGGAAGCCGAGGCGACGATCACCCTGGGTTGGCCGGACGAGAAGAAACGGCTGTACACGCAGAGATTCTTCAACCGGGTGCTGTTCATCACGTTTTTGGAACGCAAGGGGTGGCTGGCGTTCAACAGCGGGAGTGGTCTCGATACGGCGGCTGAGGGTGGGAAAGGAAGGTCGGTTTCAAGCCCCGCCGCCTACTCGACCACCGTAAGAAAAGATTATTTGCGGGCGTTGTTCGAAGATTATTACAAAAACACCAGAGACAGGAACGCCAATTTCCACAGGTCGCGGCTGAATACGTTGTTCTTTATGGGGCTGAATCATCCCAGCGGAGATAAACGCCAGAAGGCAGAATACAAGCCCATCTTGAGTCTGATCGGCGATGTCCCGTATTTGAACGGCGGTCTGTTCGAGGAAGAGGAGGACGATAAGGACGGTCCAACCTTCCCCGATGCGATCATCGCCAAAGTCCTGAATGAGTTGGTGTATCAGTTCAACTTTACCGTGACCGAATCAACGCCGCTGGATGTGGAGGTGGCGGTGGACCCCGAGATGCTGGGGCGTATTTTCGAGGAACTGGTGACGGGCAGGCATGAGAGCGGCAGTTATTACACGCCCAAGCCTGTGGTGGCGTTCATGTGCCGCGAGGCGTTGAAGGGTTATCTGGCGACGGCTCTGCCCGCCGAGAGCGCGGAGGGGTTGGCGCTGTTCGTGGATAAGAACGATGCGAAGTCCATCCGCAACCCGATGCAGGTGGTGGACGCCTTGCGGGCGGTGAAGGTGTGTGACCCCGCCTGCGGGTCGGGCGCGTATTTGCTGGGCATGTTGCATGAGTTGCTGGAACAATATGCTGCCATCTTCGCCCAACATCAAAATGATGCGCCGACGATCTACAAGACCAAACTCGACATCATCCAGAACAACCTGTACGGCGTGGACAAGGATGACTTCGCGGTGAACATCGCGCGCCTGCGCCTGTGGCTTTCGTTGATCGTGGACTTCGAAGGCTCTACTCCCCCGCCGCTTCCAAACCTGGACTTCAAGATCGAGTGCGGCGATTCTCTGACCGCACCCGACCCTTCAGGCGGACTCCAGCCGGATATGTTCCGTTACAACGATGTGCAGAATTTCCTGCGTTTGAAGAACGAGTTTATGGGTTTGCACTCGGGTTCCGATGAAAAAAAGAAAAAAGCGAGGGAGATCGAGGAACTGAGAGAGAAGATCAAGGCATGGGCGCATGTAGGACAATTTGCCAAATTGTCCTACGA
The DNA here is from genome assembly GCA_049324115.1 of Chloroflexota bacterium. Lineage (GTDB taxonomy): Bacteria > Chloroflexota > Anaerolineae > Anaerolineales > Villigracilaceae > UBA5796. Next base: position 34,066 of record JBMOMN010000031.1, on the reverse strand, counting down.
CAGTTTCGACTGGCAGGTGGACTTTGCCGAAGTGTTCGCGCCCTCCCTCACCCCCAACCCCTCTCCCACAGGGAGAGGGGAGTCACTCCCTTCTCCCCGCGGGGGAAGGGCTGGGGATGAGGGCGAGGAAGGCGGCTTCGATATTGTGCTTGCCAACCCGCCGTATGTGCGTGCTGACGCCCAATTCAAACACATCGAAGACGAAGATGAGCGGCAGGAAGAAATTGCCGAGTGGCAGACCTTCCGCAAGCATTTGAAAGATTCCAAAATCTACAAGACCCTGCACGAGAAATGGGATTTATATATTCCGTTCCTAGAACGCGCCTATCAACTCCTGCGGCAGAACGGGCAGATGATTTTCATCATTCCCGATGCCTACAACGCCGCCAAGTATGCAGACAAGTCACATGAATTCTTTCTGCAAAACACAGTTGTCGAGCGCATTGATTTTTGCTCTGAAATCAACCTGTTTGACGCTGGCGTGAACAATACGATTTTGCATTTTGCTAAAGTTATGCCAACTGAGACGAGTCAACCTGTTCGCGTAAGGCGATGGGGAAAGAATAAAGACGAATTTGAGGCTAATCAAGAAGTGTTACAGTCTTCAAGCCAACAAGAATTTGGTAAATCCTTGTTCAAACTAGATGGGAGAAAGTCAACAGGTTTACAAAACGATTTCATCGAATTACAGCAAATCTGCTATGTAAGTTATGGATTGCGGGCAAATGCCGATGACAGGGAATGGCAAGGTGAATTCACCACTGAAGACTGCCTATCACCAAAAAAAGACGATAAACACCCCAAACCTTTTGTTCAAGGAAAAGATTTAGTCAAATGGACTGCTTGGCGGATTTGGTACTTGGAGTGGGGAACAAAAAGAGCGCCCGCAAAATTTAGTCGTCCAACATTTCCCGAATTGCACAATGCAGCAGAGAAACTCATTGCGGTACGAACGCCAGGAATGGAACCAAAACTTATTTTCGACAATCAGAAACTCCATTTCGACGCCAGTTCAGTAGGATTTATTCCTTGGACTTTACTTTCAGGCGTAATAAATCGCTCAATCAACAAAACAGCCGAATATCACCACCAAGACCCATTGGGCGACCGTGAGCAACGCGAAGAAACTTCCAAGAAATTCAATTTGAAATATGTGCTGGCAATCATGAATTCATCGTTTGCGCGTGAATGGCTCAAAGGCAAGCGGCGAAGCAAAATGCACATTTATCCCGATGACTGGAAACAACTTCCGATTGCGCCAATTTCCCTGGAAGAGCAAAGTGAATTTGTAGAACTGGTGGATCAGATTTTGGGCGAATACGAGAAGCAAGGCTACCCCCTGCCCGAAAAGTCCGCTGAAAAAGTGCGCGAGTGGGAAGGTCAACTGGATGAGATGGTGGGGAGGCTGTATGAGGAGTGAGGAGAGACCTGACAGGTTTCCACGGGGCCTCGTTCGACCCGCGCCTTTGTCCGCGCAGGAGTTGCGATGGACTCGCGTCACGATGAAACCTGTCAGGTCTGAGGAGAAGCCTATGAGGAGAGGCAGATTGATAAGCGGGTGGGGAATGAGGGGTGAGGTGAGACCTGACATGTCTCGACAGAACCATGATCGATTTGCGCCGCTGTCCACGCAGGGGCAACGATGGAGGCGCGCCACGCTAAAACCTGTCAGGTCTGGATTTGGAAAATAATCATGTCGAACGCTATACCACCCATAACTTTTGGAACCTTCTTCCATATTTACAATCGCGGCAACAACGGCGAGAATATCTTTATTCAAGAACGCAACTACGCCTACTTTATGGAATTATGGTGGAAGCATACCTATCAGGTTTTTGAAACCTGGGCATTTTGCCTGCTGCGAAATCATTTTCATATCGCTGGATTTTTCAAAAACAAAGAAGATTTGGTAGGTTTGAAATTGAAAGACCCGAGCCAGTATTTCTCCAATTTCTTCAACGCATATTCGAGAGGGGTCAATATCGCCGTCGGGAGAACAGGCGCCTTGTTCGAACGCCCTTTCAAGAGAATCCCCGTCGACAGCGCGTCTTATCTACTGCGTTTGATTGTGTACATCCATCAAAACCCGCAAAAGCATAAGTTTGTCGAAGATTTTCGTGACTGGAATTTTTCATCATTTCATCAACTGGTTGATAATGTACCAACCCGATTGCAACGTGAAAAGATGTTGGAATTATTTGGCAGTCGCGCAGATTTCATTCGAATCCATCAAGAGATTCAACCATTGGATTTGGAAGATGAAGAGTAAAAGACCTGACAGGTTTCCACAGGGCTTTGTTCGACTCTCGCCTTTGTCCCTGCGAGGGTTGCGATGGTCACGCGTCCTGATGAAACCTGTCAGGTCTGAGGCGGTTGTCCGGGTAGAGGGGGAGGTTGATAAGAGGGTGAAGGGGTTGGATGGAGTAGGATAATAATGTCATCGAGATTGTTTGCCGGTTACCTGCGAGGCGTTGAAACACTTCTGGAAAGATTGGGATCAGATCACCCAAGATATGACGACGTCATTAGACTAAAAATCCAGCTAAGGGAAAATATCGAGAACGAAAACAATGTAGAGGAGATACCAGGTTCAGAGCCTAAACGAGCGCGTATTATCACGCAATTGAATAGGATCAGTCTTGAAGAGTTACACATATCATTCGACGGTCTTTGCTTCCCCCAAAAAAACCAATCGGTTTCATTTCAGTCGCAAACACCAGAAGCATCGCAAATAGTTAACATTGTAGACAAGCCAAGGAAACCCGATCATCAAAAAGAGGATATTTACGTTCCTGCGATACCATCAAAGCCCGCACTGACAGAAGCACATCCGAGTACGAGAGATGGAAATCAAGATAGTCAAAGCGGGAATCTGATATTCATCAGCCATTCATCCGTAGACAAATCGTTCGTAGACAGGCTCGAAGGAGAGCTGGTTGGGTTAGCGCAGGTCTGGTACGATAAAAAAAGCATCAAAGTGTCTCAATCTATCCCGGGCAAAATCAACGAAGGGCTTACAAAATGCAAATATTTTCTTGTGGTGTTAACGCCTGATTCGGTTGCTGCTCCGTGGGTGCAAAAGGAAATAGATGCTGCTTTGATGAGTAACAAAGTTATTGTCCCGGTGCTGCTCAAAGATTGTGAAGTTCCCCCGCTTTTGAAAGCATATAAATACGCTGATTTTCGAGTGGATTATCAAAGCGGGGTGAACAATTTACTGGAAGGGCTGGACTTTCAAAAAGCAGCGAGAGTAACACCAGGTTTAATATTTATCTTTGGTGTGATAGCTCGGGCTTGTGATAGAGGTGATATTCCATTTCCGAAAGGCCAGCGTCTTAAAGAACTTTTTGCCAGCGTTGCTAAGAAAAAAGAAATAGGAGAAAAATCAATGTTACCAAAGAGTCCTGACAATTCAGGTGAATTATTTTCTAATACCTCTCAGTTGTTAATGTATGATCTTTTGTCTTTAGCAGATTATCATGCCGAGTGGCCTCATCTTGTAGTTTCTGATCAAATAAAAAGGGACTCGGTGAAGTTGCTCAAGAACATGAAGGATCAAGTTCTCATCTCATCCGCACTGGTACAACAACTTACAAATTTGGATTTTTCCAGCGAACTAGAACGAATCCTAACCCCATTGGACTCGCTACAATCGCTATTAAAAAATATAGACGATCACTTGTTATCAGGGAATGTGCCATTTCACGTGTCTAGCGAAATTGAAAGAAGCTTTGATGACCTGACTTATCACCTGAACATGTACTTATCAGTGCTTGACGAGTTAGCAGATAAGTCAGGCATCAACAGGCAGCTTTTATAAAACATGAGAGCTGATGAATTTAGGTTTTTTCCCTTCTGGTGATACTGAGAAAGACCTGATTCAAAAGCTAGAACAGTTTGCTCATGAAATAGAACACAAGTTTCAAGAAGACATGGGGTATGACATCGAACCAACATTTTTAAAAAGGATTTTAAGAACGCTAAAGAAATTAAGTAAAGTTACCAAAAGCCACGCAACAAAGGGCAAAATCAGTAAAATTGAAATTAGAATTACCGCAGCTATTCGATATTATCTCGACAACAAGTATGAAGAATATTTTGAACGAGTGAAGGTTATCGCAGATCAATTAAAAGACCTCAACGAGTATATGGCATGAACCTAACAGATTTTCCTGAAAATAGCGAACAAGAAAAAATAAGAGAACTGTTAATATTCGCTTCCGAGATTGAGCATAAGTTTAATGCGGGAAGAGCGAGAGATATTCAACCAGAGTTGATACAAAAGGTGATTCAAATATCAATTGCAATACGGAAAAAAACAAGAAAAAATCGATTAGGGCGGATGCTAAGTCAAATCGAGAACCTTGCTTATGCTACTTTGGACAATCATAAAACTCAGGATTATTACAAGAACTTGCGATTTTTATGCGCTGAGATTCAAAGCTTAAAAGAGTTAGAATAAGTAAAAAGGAGAGCGTCTTCCCATTACCTTTGCGAGGATATAACTCATGTCACGGAAAGAAAAAGTAAAAGCAACCAAATTGACAGTTGGCCTGCCATTTAACCTCGGTTCGTTGGAGCTTCAAAGAGACGATGCGCAACAAAAAGCTGCCTGGGCTTTATATGTTGAGTTATCAACGAGGATTGCGGTTCAACCATTGGACGATGGGGGAATATTACGTGAGGCATTGACTTCTCTCTACAACTTGTTCGGGATTACAAGACAAATTCTCAGAGAGTCCGGCCCGGAAATTGCCAAAGGGCAAAATTCCTTAGGCTTTATTGCCATTGAGGTCTTGAATATCGGGTTGAGACCCTTTTTGGTGAAATGGCATCCCCTGTTGAAATCTTACGAAGAGAAAAAGCCAGAAAATGAAACAACACTCGAACACGAACACAACTGGGATCGTGCCAACGAGTTGAGAGCGGAACTCGAGAAAGTCCGCGAACAAATGATCATTTATGTGGACGCTTTGGCCAAGATCGCAGGAATAGAGTGAATGTTGATGAGTGCCAACGCTTTCATTACCAACTCGCAATCCCACACGCTCAAAAAGCGCCTGAGTGTCGGTACGGGTTATAATTCAACCTGGAGGCTGAAATGAACATTCACTTGAACGTGAATTCCGAACTTGAGCGCCGGATCAAGAAGGTGGCGGGCCAGATGGGGCTGACACCAGATACTTACATCGTGCGCCTGTTGCAGAAGGAAATGGAAAGCCAATCTGTTCCTGAACGCTTATCCCCCGAGGAAAGCCGGCTGCTCAAAAAGATCAACACCAGTCTTTCCGCCATCGAATGGGAACGATATCGCATCCTGCTGGCAAAACGGGATGCCGAAACTTTGAGCCAGGAGGAGCAGGGCGAGTTGATCGGCTTATCCGACCGGATCGAAGAAGCCAACGTCCGCCGGATGAAAGCCGTGGCCGAACTGGCCCGGTTGCGTGAGACCACCATCCCTGCCCTGGTGGAAGCCCTTGGGCTTCCCTCCGCTCATGCCTGAGCCACGCCTTTTGACGGGTCAACGGGCGCGAGTAGTGGAACGCGCCAAAGGCTGCTGTGAATATTGCCAGCCGCAGGAACGATATTCGCCCGACCCGTTTTCAGTGGAACACATCATCCCGCTTTCCAAGGGCGGCGAGAACGAGCTGGAAAATCTCGCCTTTGCCTGCCAGGGATGCAACAACCGCAAATACACCCTTATCGAAGCCTTCGATCCGGTAAGCCAGTCCGTCGTCCCCCTTTTTCACCCGCGCCGGCACACCTGGAGGGAGCATTTCGACTGGAGCGATGACGGCACGCTTGTTTTAGGAGTAACTCCCATTGGGCGCGGAACTGTCGAAAAACTTCAGTTGAACCGCTCAGGGCTGGTCAACTTGCGCCGGGTCTTGTTCGAAGCTGGGGAACATCCGCCTGTTTTATAAAAACAACATGCCTGCCAACGCCTTCATTACCAACTCCCAATCCCGCACCCTCAAGAAGCGCCTGGATGAACTGATCCAGCACAGCAAAGAACTCAAATTCCTGGTCGGCTTTTTCTATTTCTCCGGCTGGCAGGAACTCTTTGAAAGCCTGAAAAACCGCGACGACCTGACGATCAAGTTACTGGTTGGTTTGGATGTGGATAGAAACCTGGGCCAGATCTTCGAAATCGAAAAGGATGGGCAGGAGGCCAGCAGTGATGAACTGGCCGACCGGTTCTTTGCCTCCCTGCATATCGCGCTCAATGACGAGGCCCTGGATAACCAGGTTTTCTATGAGCAGGTTGCCTATTTTCTCGAACTGCTCCAAAGCGGGCGATTGCAGATCAGGAAGACGCTCGATCCCAACCACGCCAAGTTATATTTCTTCAAAGTCAAGGATGAACTGACGGCCCTGGCACCCACCGGCAGGTTTATCACAGGCTCGAGCAATCTGACCCGGGCAGGCGTGCAAGGCCAGCGCGAATTCAATGTCGAAATCTCCGACTACGGCGCGCCCGACGCGGAAGCCTACTTCGATGAACTCTGGCAAACGGCTGTCCCCATTACCGAAATCCCCGAGCGAAAAGATCATCTCGCGCGGTTTGTCCGCAACCGAACCCAGGTGGCCGAAGTCACACCCTTCGAGGCCTACGCCCTGGTGCTGAAATCCTACCTCGATTTGATGGAGCAGAAAACCATCAAACCGCACGTCAAACGCCTGCTGGAAGAAAATGGCTATGTGGATTACCAGTACCAGACGGATGCCGTCAACCAGGCGCTCACGATCCTTGACCAATACAACGGTGTCATCATCGCGGATGTGGTTGGGTTGGGCAAGTCAATCATTGCGGGGATGCTGGCTCACAACCTGGGACGACGCGGCATGATCATCTGTCCACCCGGGTTGATGGGGGACCGGCATCGCAAGGATTCGGGCTGGCACAAATATGTCGAAGACTTCAAACTTTACGGTTGGGAGGTCCGCTCATCCGGGATGCTGGAGGAAGCCGCCCAATACCTGCAAGAACACGGTGACGACATCGAAATCATCATTGTGGACGAAGCCCACCGCTTCCGCAACGAAGATACCGCAGATTATGAATTCCTGAACAATATTTGCCGCAACCGGATGGTCATCCTGCTCACGGCGACCCCTTTCAACAATACCCCGCAAGATGTTTTCACCCTGCTAAAGTTGTTCATCGTGCCAGGCAAATCCAAAATCACCCTGGATGAAAATCTTGAGGGCCGCTTCGCCCGTTATAACGCCGATTTCAAGCGGTTATCGTACATTTTGCGTTACCACAACCACAGGGAGGATGACAAGCGCGCCCGCGCCGAGAAATATTACGACCAGGTGTTCGAAGCGCCGTTGCCGATCAATATCCAACGCGTGCGTTCAAAAGCAACCCAACTTGCGGCAGAAATCCGTGCGGTGCTCGAGCCTGTGCTCATCCGCCGCAACCGCCTGGACCTGAAATTCGATCCGGTCTATGCCAAAGAAATAACCCAACTATCGAATGTCAATGATCCACGCGAATTGTTCTTTTCGCTATCTCCCGAACAGATGGGCTTTTTCGACCAGGTGGTCAACGAATACTTCAGCGAAGACGGGAGATTTCGCGGCGCAATTTACCAGCCCTTCGCCTACGAAGAAAGCCAATCTGTTGATCCTGAAAAACTGGGAGAGAAAGAACGCTTCACCTACGAACAACAACGCAACTTGTATGAATTCATGCGGCGTTTGTTGGTCAAGCGTTTCGAAAGCTCGTTCGGGGCATTTGCGAAGAGTATCAACAATTTCATCCGCATCCATGAGCGGGTAATGGAATTCATCCAAAACTCTGGTGGCAGGTATATTTTAGACCGCAGCCTCATCGAAAAAATCTATAACAGCGAACCCGACGAAATCGAAGCCGCTCTGGAAGAATTCGAACGCCAGCTTTCAGAAATGAAGCAAAGGCCCAAGAACCAGCATATTTATGTGATCGCCGATTTCGATCTCGCAGAACAATTCTTGCAAGATATTCACTCCGACCTGGAACTCTTGCGCGAGATTCGTGAACGAGTTACGGAGCTGGATCTGGTTGCCAAAGATCCCAAAGCAGCCAGATTGATCGTTGAAATCCAGAAAATCTTGAAAGCTGAACCGGCTCCTGGCGAACCTAAGCGCAAAGTCATCATTTTCAGCGAATATGCAGATACCATCGCTCATCTTGTGCCCATTCTGGAGGCTGCATTCAACGGCAAAGTCATCAGTTCGAGCGGGGGCCTATCTGCCAGTCAATTGAAAGAAATTCTGGCAAACTTCGACGCCAGCGTCAAACCCAAAGCCCAGGAAAATAAATTCCAGATCCTGCTTACAAGCGACAAGCTCTCGGAAGGCGTGAACCTGAACCGGGCCGGCGCAATCATCAACTACGATATACCCTGGAATCCTACGAGGGTCATTCAACGAGTAGGGCGGATCAATCGTATCGGCAAAAAGGTCTTCCAGGATCTGTATATCTACAACTTCTTTCCCACCGAACAAGGAGCAGACATCATCAAGAGCCGCGAAATTGCCAGTGAAAAAATGTTCCTGATCCACAATACCCTGGGCGAGGATGCCAAGATATTTGCCGTGGACGAAGAGCCAAGCCCGGCGGAGCTTTTCAAACGCGTCAATACAAACCTCGAAGATGAACAGGAACAAAGCACATTAACCCAGATCCGCAAGCTTTTCTTTGATATTCAGTCCAAATATCCAGAAGTCGTAAAAAGAATTGAAGAATTTCCTGCACGGGTAAAAACTGCAAAGGCATCTGACGGAAATCAGCTACTGGTTTTCCGCCGCAAGGGAATTGGGCTGTTCATTCAAACTGTGGATGACCCTACGCAAGAAAAGTCGGAAGTCCATTCGCCGCTCTTTGAAGAAACTCTGCCGCTGATCGAATGTGCCATCGAAGAACCCCGACTTGGGCTAAGCCCTTACTTTTGGAAATCCTATGAAGCTATCAAGGCATTTCGAGAGATACAACATCTTCCCAAAAGCGAAGCATCTCTTGAAACAAAAGCCTATAACAACCTGCAAACCGCCCTATTTACCTTCAAAAATGATTTTGTGAACTACCTGCCATTCATCCGCACCTTGATCGAAGATATTCGAGATTACAAAACGCTGGCAAAATCTACTTTACGAAGATTTGCGAGCATAAAGCTGGACGCATCCAAACCTAAATCAATAAAGGATTTCAGAGAAGAACTCCGTACTATAAAAGTTAATCTTGGCGAAGATTATCTGGATCATGTCAAGAAAAAGTTGGGGAGTCTAAAGAGCGAAGTCATTATTGCGATAGAGAATCAACAATCAAAATGAAACGATCATCGCATAACTGGCGTTAGATGACTTCGATACATTCGCCAAGCACCTCCTCCGCTCCATCAGGGTTGAGTCTGTAAACCACATCCCCGGAGGAACCATGCTTACCCGTCTCTCTGAAACCCTGCAAAAATACGCCAAAGGCTGGCTCGTGCTCATCCTGTTCCTGCTCGACGGGCTGTTCATCGGCCTGATCATGCCCGGGCTGCAAAAGCGGATGCAGGCCGTCAACCCCGCCGCCGGTCCGCTGGATTTGATGTTCTTCTACTCCCCCGACGAAGCCTATTCGATGATCGCTTCCTACGGCGACCAGGGCCGGGCCGCCTACCGCACAGGCGAACTGACCCTCGACATTATCCATCCCATCCTCTACACCCTTTTCTTCAGCCTGCTCATCACCTGGCTCTTCCAGCGCGGCCTCGACTCCAAAAGCCGCCTCCAGCGCCTGAACGTCGTCCCGTTCGGGGCGCTGACCTTCGACCTGCTCGAAAACGCCAGCATCGTCGCCATGCTCAGCCTTTACCCGACCACGACCGCCTGGCTGGCCTGGGCCGCGACCATTTTTAGCATGACCAAATGGCTATACGCCGGGGCCGGGATGGCCCTGGTCCTGGTCGGGATCGCTGCCGCCCTGCGCAAACGGTAAACAACGAACCGCTTATAATGGGGGCGTGGACACCCGAAAATTCATCTTCCTCTGGGCCGTCATCCTGGCGCTGGTCGTGACCCTGGCCTGGTCCCCCTGGCTGACCGGGCCGCGCGTCGAAGCCATCACCGAAAATGCCTTCACCCGATCCTGGCAAGGCGTGGTGGACGGCTGCGGGTTGGACTGTACCGGCTGCGGCGTGACTTCCAGCCGCCGCGCCCTGTTCGGGGCGGTGGTCGAGATCGAATACGCCTGCGGCCTGATCCCCGCCGACCTGCCGGAGTACCACCAGCAAACTACCGGCTTCGTCTCGTGCTTCGGCACCGTCCATAATTTACCGGAGCCGTGATCCACATCAATTTCAGGAGAGACCATGCCCCTCAGTCCCACTGCTCAAAAAATCCAGGAAATGCTCGCCCGGCTCGGCTGCCAGTGCCGGGTGATCGAGTTCAGCGAAAGCACCCGCACCGCCCAGGAAGCCGCCGACCGGGTAGGCAGCGAGCTGGGGCAGATCGTCAAGTCGTTGATCTTCGAAGGGAAGGTGAGCGGCAAACCGATCCTGGTGTTGACCAGCGGGGCCAACCGGGTGGACGAGGCCCGCATCGGCGGGTACGCCGGGGAGAAGATCGCCCGGGCCGAGGCGGATTTCGTGCGCGAAGTGACTGGCTACGCCATCGGCGGGGTGCCGCCTGTCGGCCACGCCCAACCGATGGAGACCTACCTGGATGAAGACCTGCTCCAGTACGTGACGGTTTGGGCCGCAGCCGGGACGCCGAATGCGGTCTTCGAGTTGACCCCCGACATGCTGGTGCAGATCACCGGCGGGCGGGTGGAGCGGGTGAAGTGATGCTAAATGCAATCATCAACTTCGTCCCCCTGACAGACAAATTATTGACCGGCGGGCAGCCAACCGAGTCCCAGTTCCGGGAGGCGGCGGAGGCGGGAGTGCAGACCGTCATCAACCTGGCGCTGGATTCGTCCGACAATGCCCTGCCGGACAAGCCGGGGCTGGTCCGCTCGCTGGGGATGGCGCACGTCCACATCCCGGTGGTGTGGGGTGCGCCCCAGGCGGAAGATTTGCAACGTTTCATGGACGAGATGGACGCCCGCCGGGGAGAGAAGGTGCTGGTCCATTGCGCGCTCAATTACCGGGTCTCGTGTTTCGTGGCGCTGTGGCGGGTCCTCCGCCAGGGCTGGGAGCGGGAGGAAGCCTTCGAGCCGCTCCGCAAAATCTGGGACCCGGCGGATCATCCCGTCTGGGAGCAGTTCATCGCCGACAGCCTGGGAAGACCTTAACGCGAATGACACTAATGAGCCAATGACACAAATGGATTTTAAATCTTATTCGCGCAATTCGCCCATTGGCGATATTCGCGCTGGAGAAAAAGCTCAGAAAAAAACATGAAACCCACCGCAGAAATCGTCATCATCGGGGCCGGGGTGATCGGGTGCAGCACGGCCTATCACCTCGCCAAAGCCGGGATCGCGGATGTGACCGTGCTCGAAATGGACCAGGTCGGGGCGGGCACGTCGAGCAAATCGGCGTCCATGCTGAGTATGCAGTTCGGGCGCGACCCGCTGCTGGCCCGCATGGCCCAATATTCCTACCGGCGCTACATGGAATTCGAATCCGAACTCGGCTCGCCGATTGACTTCCGCAAGACGGGCTGGATATCGGTCGCGGCCGGGGAGGCAGCCGCCAACCTGCGCCGCCACGCTGAGGGATTGCTGGCGCTCGGCATCCCGACCGAGCTCCTGACCCCGGACGAAGTGAAGTACCGCTACCCCGAACTCAATACCGCCGACATCGAACTCGGCACCTTCGGCCCCGACGACGGTCCCTTCGACCCGCACATGATCATGTGGGGCTACGTCAAAAAGGCAACCGAAATGGGTGTGACCTTCGTCCAGGGCGAAAAAGCCACCGGCCTGCGGATCGAAGCCGGGCGCGTGACCGGGGTCGAGACCGGCAGCGGATCCATCGCCGCGCCGACGGTCGTCAACGCGGCCGGGCCGTGGGCGGCGGAAGTCGGACGCTGGGCCGGGGTCGGGATCCCGCTGACGAACCGGACCCGCACCATCGTCATGACCGGGCCGCTGCCCGACATCCCGGCGGACCGGCCCTTCGTCGAGGATGAGACGGTGGAGTGGTACTTCCGCCCCGAGACCGGCGGGGTGCTGATGGGCATGGGCAACGTCCCGGCCAAATCTCCCGAAGCGGTCCTGGATACCGAAATGGTCAACGCCATCGTGGATCACGCCGTCCACCGCGTGCCGGTGCTGGAGAAGGCCAGCTTGCTGACAGCCTGGTCGGGTGTGCGCCCGCTGACCGAAGACGGCCGCCCGATCTTTGGCCGACTCCCCGGCCTGGACGGGTTCCTGCTCAACTGCGGCTGGGGCGGGATGGGCATCATCCAGTCGCCGGCCGCCGGGCAACTGATGGCCGAACTGGTGCGGGATGGGCAGACATCCACCTTTGGAACAGATGATTTTCTGCTCGCACGTTTTGCTGAGTCAGATCGAACGAGGAGCCAAACATGAAAAAATGTCCTTATTGCGCCGAGGAGATCCAAGCGGATGCGATCAAATGCCGGTATTGCGGCGAGTGGCTGGATGGGCGGGCAACCGGAATACCCCAAAGCCCGATGATGTACGGCTATGGCTACCAAAATTACGAATACAAATCCGAAACGGAGCTTTTCGGCCTGCCCCTGGTCCACATTGCTTACGGCTTCGATCCGAAGACCATGCGGCCGCGAGTGGCAAAGGGTATCGTCGCCATCGGCAACATCGCGTTCGGGGTGGTGCTGGCTACCGGCGGGGTGGCGGTTGGTGGCCTGTCCCTGGGCGGGTTGAGCCTGGGGCTGCTGGCCTTCGGCGGCCTAGCGCTGGGCGGAGTCGCCCTGGGAGGCGGCGCAATCGGGCTGTTCTTCGCCCTGGGCGGCCTGGCCATCTCAGGCTTTGCGGCCATGGGCGGGCTGGCGCTCGCCCCGCACTTCCTGGGCGGGAACGGCTTCGACCCCGAGTTCTTACGTTTTCTCGAACGGTTTTTCCCCGGCTTCAAGTTCTGATCTCCACCGCAACTTTTCGTCCGGCCTTGCATCTCAAAGACAACTCTGTTCGAACATGAAGGAGATACGATGCCCCAAAAACCGGGATTTGAAATCACACTCGACCAGCCCTACGAACAGGCCCTGGAGACCCTGACCGCCGTCCTGAAGGCCGAGGGCTTCGGCGTGATGACCGCCATTGACGTGCGCGCCACGCTCAAGGAAAAACTCGGCGAGGAGTTCCGCCCTTACGCCATCCTGGGCGTGTGCAACCCGCCGCTGGCGCACCAGGCCCTGAGCCACAACGCCGAAGTCGGCCTGATGCTGCCCTGCAACGTGACGGTGGAGGCCGCGCCGGTCAGCGGGACGATCATCCGCATCGCCGACCCGGCCATGATGCTGGGCGTCGGCGGGTTCGCCTCGGACCCGGTGCTTGCCTCGGTCGCCGACGAAGCCCGTACCCGGCTGATGCGGGTCGCCGCGGCGCTGGCAAAATAGCTGCTGCCGGGGCACAGACCCAGAAGTGCGGACCCAGGAGTGCGGACCCAGGAGTGCAGACTCAGGAATGCAGACCCAGGAATGCAGACCCAGGAATGCAGACTTAAGTCTGCACTCCGACTCTATCACTTGCGCAGGGGGCTTCTTTTGCCGCCAAACCGGATGAGCGGGTACAATCAGGGCAGGTTCCCAAATTCAGACGACGCCCGAGGTGATTTGATGCGATTTCGAAAATTTTTCGCGTTCCTTGCCCTCATTTTCTTGGCCCAGTCGGCCTGCAACTTGCCGCTAAACCCCGCCCCAGACACCAGCGACGGGGCGGCCACGTCCGCGGCGATGACGCTGCTGGCCGGGACTCCCACGCCCATCCCGCGCAGCTCGCCCCCGCCCCAGGCCAGCGTCACCCCGTCCGTTACCGTCGCGCCGACGGAGGCCACGATCACGCCTACATTCTCGGTGCCGATGGTCGGCGTCTCGGAGCGGACCAACTGTCGCAGCGGCCCCGGGGTCAATTATCAGTTGGTGGTCGTCATCAGTCCCGGCGAACAGGTCGAAATCCTGGGCGCTTTCCCGCCGCAATACTGGCTGGTCAAGACCGATTACGGTAATTGTTGGCTATACGCCGAGTTTGCCACGCCCGTCGGCAGTTTCTGGACGGTGGCCTCGGTCACGCCCCCGCCCACTTCGACGGGCATCCCGCCCCAGGCCCCGATCATCCAGAAATGGGACTTTTACTGCAACGCCGTCACCGGGCAAACGGACGTGACCATCCAGTGGAAGGATACCGCCTCGAACGAAGACGGCTACCGGGTCATCCGCGATAACGTGGCGGTGGCCGACCTGTCCCCCAACTCGACCGAATACTCCGAGACGATTGACCTGGTCTCGGGGGAGAGCGCCGATTACGCCATCGAAGTCTACACTGCGGATTTCAAGGCCAGCAGTTCGACGTTCACGATCACCTGCCCGTAACCGCTGCTTAACAAAAAAACTCGGAGGCTTCAAAAACCTCCGAGTTTTTTATTTCCAGCGCAATTTACTTGATGGCCGGCGCGTCCGCCTTGGAGCGGACCACTGCCCAGCCCAGCACACCCAGCAGGGCGAACACGACCAGCCAGCCGCCGAGGCCCATGTCTTTGTAAGTGACGACGATGGGGGCCACCAGCAGGGCGACCAGGTTGACCACCTTGATCATCGGATTGAGGGCCGGGCCAGCCGTATCCTTGAAGGGATCGCCGACCGTGTCGCCGACGACGCCGGCTTTGTGGCGTTCGGAACCCTTGCCGGTGTTGTTGGCCGGGTCTTTCGGCTCGTCTTCGATGAGCTTCTTGGCATTGTCCCAGGCGCCGCCGGAGTTGTTGAGGAAGACCGCCAGCAACTGGCCGGAGACGATGATGCCCGCCAGGAAACCGCCCAGGGCTTCGACTTGCAGCATCAGGCCGACCGCGATCGGGGTGACGATGCCGAGCAGGGCCAGGCCAACCAGTTCTTTCTGGGCGGCGGTGGTGGAAATGGAGACCGCCTTGGCATAATCGGGTTTGATCTTGCCTTCGAGCACACCCGCCTTGAACTGGCGGCGGGCTTCTTCCACGATCAAGGCCGCGGCCCGGCTGACGGCCTGGATGGCGAACGAAGAGAACAGCCACGGCAGCGCGCCGCCGATCAACATGCCGACGAACACCTGCGGGATGTCCACCCGGATGCCGTTGGCGAGGGCGGTCGGGTCCACCCGGCCCACGTCCACGATGAACGAGCCGAAGAGCGAGACGGCCGCGATGACTGCCGAACCGATCGCCACGCCTTTGGTGATGGCCTTGGTCGTGTTGCCGACCGCGTCCAGGTCGGCCATGATCTGCTGGGCGTCTCTGGTCTCCTTGTCTTCCATGCCGGACCAGGACATTTCGCCGATGCCGTTGGCGTTGTCCGCGATCGGGCCGAAGGAGTCCATCGCCACGTTGTTGCCGGTCAGGGTCAACATGCCGATGCCGGTCATCGCCACGCCGTAAAGCACGAAATTGACCTTCTCGGTCGGGCTAAGTCCGGGGACCGTGCCCATAATGAAGATGGAAGCGACGATGGTCAGGGCAATAACGACCACCGACCAGACCGACGATTCGAAGCCAGCCGAGATACCCTGCAAGATCAAGGTCGCCGGGCCGGTGTTGGCCGCCTTCTTGATATCCTTGACCGGCTTGCCGTGCGTGCCGGTGAAATATTCGGTCAGGCGGTCAATCAGGATGGCCAGCAAAACGCCGACTGCCACGACGGTCGGGACCCGCCACCAGCCGCCCCACTCGGCCATGGCAGGGTTATTCAAATAGAAGAAGCCCGCGCCGAAGAAGAGGGCTGCCGAGATCGCGGCGGATGAAAGGAAGCCCCGGAAAATGGCGGCCATAGCGTTGCCGCTCTTGCCCGTCCCGCCCTTTACCGCGTAGGTGCCGATGATGGACGAGAGGACGCCGATGCCGCGCACGATGAGCGGGTAGATGATCCATTCGAGGCGGCCGGTCGCATGGTAGAGCGCCAGGCCCAGGATCAGGCCGGAGACGATGGTCACTTCGTAGGATTCGAAGATGTCGGCGGCCATGCCGGCGCAGTCGCCGACGTTATCGCCGACCAGGTCCGCGATCACGGCCGGGTTGCGGGGATCGTCTTCCGGGATGCCGGCTTCGACTTTGCCGACCAGGTCCGCGCCGACGTCCGCGGCTTTGGTGAAGATACCGCCGCCGACGCGCATGAACAGGGCCAGCAGCGTGCCGCCGAAACCGAAGCCCAGCAAGGCGTCCGGGGCGGCGATACCGAGGGCGATGAAGATCAGGGTCCCGCCAAGCAGGCCGAGGCCGTCGGTCAACATGCCGGTGATCGTCCCGGCCCGGTAGGCGATCCGCAGCGCATCGCCGAACGACCGGCGCGACGCGGACGCGACACGGATGTTGCCCTGCACCGCCATGCGCATGCCGATCTGTCCGACGGCCAGCGAGAAGATGGACCCCATCACAAAGGCAATGGCGCGCGCCAGACCAATGATCAAGCGGATTTGGGCTTCATCCATCCCCTCGAAACGCTCGAGGGCTTCGGGCGTAGGTGGAACGATGTATACCGAGAAAAACAAAGCGACGGTCAGAATTCCTATCAAGGGAAAAATGGATTTCAATTGCCGCTTGAGATAGGCGTCTGCGCCGTCGCGGATGGCACCCCAAACCTCTTGCATTTTTTCAGTGCCTTTATCCTCGCGCATGATCTGGCTGCGCAAAAAGACCGCATAAGCAAGACCGATGATGGCAATGCCAAAAACGGCCCAGATGGCGGCTGCTTCGAAGGTCGTCAATCCGTGCATGGCGTACATGTATGGGCATCCTCCCGAAAAATAATATTTTTAGGCCGCTTGGCCTAAAAACTAAGCGCAATTCTACAAGCGGAGGGGCAATGTGTCAAGTTGCACAAAAAATCGCATTAACGTTTGATTAGAATTTCACAAGCCGCTTGACTTTGCCCTTCGATCTATTGTATAGTGTTATCCGGTTGGAGTTTTCAGCACCGCGCCGCTTGGCTGCTGTGCTTTTTGTTTGGATTAACCGTCACACAAGGAGTGAAAATGATACGAGTCGAGGGCCTGACAAAGGATTACGGCTCGCGCCGCGCCATCAACGCGCTCACCTTCGAAGCGCAACAGGGCGAGGTGTTGGGGTTCCTGGGTCCGAACGGGGCCGGGAAAACGACCACGATGCGCATCCTGACCGGCTACATGCCCGCCACCAGCGGGACGGCGACCGTCGCCGGCTACGACGTCATGGAAGAGTCGCTCGAAGTGCGGCGCAGGGTCGGCTACCTGCCGGAAACCGTTCCCCTGTACACCGACATGACCGTCTTCGATTACCTGAAATTCATGGCTAATTTACGCCACCTGCCCAACCCCGACGACCGGGTGGACGAAACCCTCGAACTCGTCGGCTTGCTGGACCGGGCCGAAGGCTACATTGGTAAACTGTCCAAGGGGATGCGCCAGCGGGTGGGACTGGCCCAGGCCCTGCTCCACAGGCCCGAGGTCCTGATCCTCGACGAGCCGACCATCGGCCTGGACCCGGGGCAGGTCGTCGAGGTCCGCAACCTGATCCGCGACGTCGGGCGTGAGCGCACCGTCCTGCTTTCGACCCACATCCTGTCGGAGGCCCAGCAGATCTGCGACCGGGTGCTGATCATCAACAAAGGCGAGATCGTCGCCGAAGATACGCCCAGCAACCTGCAAATGGGACTCGAAGGCGCGACCCGCCTGCTGGTGCGAATCAACGGGGATACCGCCCCGCTGCTCGAAAAGTTCGGGGAAATGGAAGGCGTGCAGGCCGCCAAACCGGGCGCGCAAGCCGGGGAGATCGAACTCCACCTGGCTACGAACGCAGAGATGCGCCCCGAGATCGCCCGGATGATCGTTTCGGGCGGCTTCGACCTGCTCGAACTGCGCCCGGTCGGGATGAGCCTGGAAGACATCTTCCTGCAATTGACGCGCGACAATTCCGCCAACGGGAAATCAAAGGAGTAGGCCATGCGCAATATCTGGACCATCGCTTCGCGTGAGTACAAACACTACTTCATCAGCCCCATCGCCTATGTCGTCGCCTTCATGTTCCTGGCAACGGTGGGGATCATTTTTGCCCTGACCATCCTGAGCGCCAACGAGTCGGCCCTGTACTACCCCTCCGCCCCGGATGCCGGCAGCGTTACCGGGCCGATGGCCTTCCTGCTGCTGCTCGCCACCCCGGCCCTGACCATGCGCCTGCTGGCCGACGAACAGCGCATGGGCACCATGGAATTGCTGCTCACCGCCCCCCTGCGTGACTGGGAACTTGTCCTGGGCAAATGGCTGGGAGCCTTCCTGTTCATCGCTTCACTGGTCGGTGTTTCATTGATCTTCCCGCTGATACTCAATTTTTTGATCGAAAACGGCATTGACAAGGGCGTGCTCTTCGTCGGATACCTGGGCGTCCTGCTGGTGGCCGCCTCCATGCTCGGATTGGGGGTGGGGATCTCGGCCATGTTCAGTAACCAGGTGGCCGCCTTCTTCGTCTCATTGGTGATATTTGTCGTCATGTGGTGGCTGGTCGGCGTCCCGGCCTCGATGCTGCCCAGCGGCGGCGAGGTCTTCCGCTACCTCGATATGGCCAGCCATTTTTATGAAACGATGGTCCGGGGAGTGATCACCCTGGCTGATGTTGTCTACTACCTGAGCCTGACCGCCCTGGGGTTATTCGCCGGGACGGTTGCGGTCGAAATCCGGAGGTGGCGCTAATGAATACCAAAGAACGCATTGCCCGGATACTCCTGATCCTCGCCGGGGTGGGACTGGCCGCCTCGATCCTCCTGGCGCTGGTCAAGATCGCCGCGCTGATGGGCGTGTACAACCCCGGCCAGCTTGACGTCACCCGCTGGCTGCAACTCAGCCTGGGGATCACCGTGATCCTGGCGGCCGTCTTCGCCATCCTCGACCCTGAGCGGGTGCGCGTCTTCCTGACCGGTCGCCAGGCCCACTACGGCAGCAACGCCGCCCTTTCGATCATTGCCTTCTCCCTGATCCTGTTCCTGGTCAACTGGTACGTCTACCGGAACCCGGTGAGCAAGGATTTGACCGCAGACCAGGCGAACACCCTCGCCCCCGAGACGGTCGAGCTGCTCGGAACGCTGACGAAGGAGGTCAAGGCCCTGGCTTTCTACTCGACCGGCAGCCTGTCCACCGAAGACCGGACCCTGCTCGACCTGTTCAGCCAGAACAGCAACGGCCTGTTCACCTACCAGGTGATTGACCCGCAACTGGACCCGCTCACGGCCGAACAATACAGCGCAACCGACGGTAGTATCGTTTTCCAGATGGGAGAGAGCACCGAACAGGCTGCCTTTGCTACCGAAGACGAATTCGATGCCGCCCTGATCCGCCTGCTCTACCCTGCCGACCGCGTCATCTACTTCCTGTCCGGGCACGGCGAAGCCAGCCTGGAGGGTTTCGACGAGTTCTCGTTATCCCGCGTCAAAAGCGCGCTGGAGGGCAAGAATTACACCGTCAAGCCGCTCAACCTGATCGCTTCGCCCGCCATCCCGGAGGACGCGCTGGCCATCGTCATCGCCGGGCCGCTCCAGCCCGTCTCGCAAGACGAAGTAGACTTGCTGAAAGCCTACCTCGATGGAGGCGGCTCGCTGATCGTCGAGATGGAACCCCTGCCGCTGACGGATTTCGGCGACGCGCCCGACCCCTTGAGCCAGTATCTCGAAACCGGCTGGGGCGTCACATTCGAAAATAACGTCGTCGTGGATACGGCCACCAACCAGCCGCTGATCGCAGTAGCCAGTGAGTACGCCACCCACCCGATCACGGACAAACTGCGCGGCGTGGTGGCGGTTTTCCCGACCGCCCGCAGCGTCAAGCTGGCCCAGGTCAGCGAATACATCGAGCAGATCGAACTGATCCGCACCGGCGAGAATTCGTGGGGCGAGAGCGACCTGGTCAAACTCGATACCGAAGGCGTAACCGATTTCGACGAGGGCGCCGACCTGATCGGGCCGGTGGCGCTGGCCGCCGTGGCCGAAAATTACGAAAACAATGCCCGCCTGGTCGTCTTCGGCGATTCTGAATTCGCCCAGGACGGCATGTATGATACCTACGGGAACGGTAGTCTGTTAATTAACACGATAGACTGGGCCGCCCAACAGGAAGACTTGATCGCCCTGACGCCCAAAAACCGGGTCGAGCGGATCTATAACCTGCCTACCCAGGGCCAGACCCTGGCGATCCTGCTCGGATCGGTCTGCCTGATCCCGTTGCTGGTGATCGTCGCGGGGGCCGCAGCGTGGGTGAGGCGTAAACGCCGGGGTTAGGATCACCTGTCGAAACGGCGGCAGGCCGCAGGTCCAGAACGCACCGGGGACGCCTTTCGAGGGTTAACACCTCCCGAAAGACGTCCCCAGGAGAAAAATAAACGAATCCTAACAAATATCTTTTCAGGTCTTTAAGGTCTTGCTTTTGGGCCTGAAAAAGTGTATTCTGATTTTGACCATTTTTAACTTAGGAAGTGCCTATTTATGGATATGGAAAACATTCTCATGGCGGAGGAAGAGGGCTTTTCGCCGATCGCGCGGCTGATCGAACTGGGCCGCCAGAAAAGTTACATTACGATTGACGATATCCTTCACTTCTTCCCTGAAGCCGAACAAGACGTGGAGCAGCTCGAGGAGGCGTTCGCGGCGCTGTTGAGCGCGGGGATCCCCTTCGTGGAAGACGCCAGCACGATCGAACCGCCGGAAGACGAGCTTGTGACCGTCGAGGAGGAGCGCGATACAGAAATTGAAACCGAATTGGGGATTGACGATTACCTGGCCAACATTGACACCGACGACACCATCGGCCTGTATCTCAAGGAAGTCAGCCGGGTGCCGCTGCTGACTGCCGAAGAAGAAGTGGAACTGGCCCAGCGGATCGAGCGCGGGCGCATGGCCCGTGAGGAACTCGCCAAGGGCAACGTCAGCCCGCGCCGCCGGATGGAACTGCGCCGCCTGATCGAGGACGGCTGGGCCGCCCGCGAACACCTGATCACGGCCAACTCCCGCCTGGTGATCTCGGTCGCCAAGAAATACATGGGGCGCGGCGTGCCTTTCCTGGACCTGATCCAGGAGGGCAATATCGGCCTGATCCGCGCCACCAAGAAATTCGATTACCGCCGCGGCCACAAATTCAGCACCTACGCCACCTGGTGGATCCGCCAGGCAGTGACGCGGGCCATCGCCGACCAGGGCCGCACCATCCGCGTGCCGGTCCACATGGGCGACCAGATCAACAAGCTGCTGCGCGTCCAGCACCAGTTGACCCAGCGCCTGGGACGCGAACCATCGGTGGAGGAACTGGCCGACGCCCTGGAAGTGCCGCCCAAGAAAGTCGAGAATATGATCCAGGTGGCGCGCCGCCCGCTCTCGCTCGAAACCCCCACGGACGATGAAGAGGATTCCGTTTTGGGAGATTTCATCGAAGACGACGAGGCCCCCCCGCCGGACGAAACCGCCACCTACAACCTGCTGCGCGAACACCTGGGCGAGGTGCTCAACGGCCTGCCGCCGCGTGAGGTCCGCATTTTGCAATTGCGCTACGGCCTGCTCGACGGGCAGGCGTACACCCTCGAAGAAGTGGGACGCAAGATGGGCGTGACCCGCGAGCGCGTCCGCCAGATCGAGGCCCAGGCGTTGAGCCGCCTGCGGCATCCCACCATCCGGCGCAAACTGCGTGATTATCTCGGAGAGTAAATTTTCCGTCCCAACGACGAGACCTGTCGCCCACCGCTGACGGGTCTCGTTTTCTTTTTTTCTTCGCTACCGTACATCATGAATTCTTTGCCGCGAATTTCACGAATTTTCGCTACCATGAAAGCCCTGCCTCGCTACCTGCTGCCCCGCCTGCGCGATACCCTGTTCATTTCGCTGCTGGCCGGCGTCCTCCTTTACGGCCCGCGCCTGTTCAACCTGGACGGCGACCTGGGCCGTCACATCACCATCGGCAGGTACATCCTCGCCGGGATGCAGATCCCCACGACCGACATTTTCTCGCACACCCTGTCCGGCCAGCCGCTCACCCCGCACGAGTGGCTGGCGCAGGTCATCTTCGCCGCGGCCCACGCCGCGCTCGGGCTGGGCGGCCCGGTGCTCGTGACAGCCCTGGTGGTCGCAGTTTCTTTCACGCTGGTCTATTTAGACAGCCAACGCCGCAGCCGGACGACGCTCATCGCCCTGGGGATCTCCATTTTGGCGGCGGCAGCCTCCAGCCTGCACTGGCTGGCCCGCCCGCACGTCTTCACCTTTTTGTATCTTGCCGTTTGGGTATGGATGTTGGAACGCCTCCGGCGCGGCGAGGCGATCCCCGTCCGATATTTTGGACTGGTCATGCTGCTGTGGGCCAACACTCACGGGGCGTTCATTGCCGGATTTGTGGCCTGGGGCGCGTACCTCGGCGGCGACCTGCTGGAGGCCTGGTCCCGGGGACGCTGGCTGCCGGAGCGGCTTGGGCTTTGGTCGGGGATCGGGCTGCTGTCATTTGCCGTGACGTTCATCAACCCGGCCGGGGCGCGTCTGTGGGAGACCAGCTTCGGCTTCGTCGGGAACGAGTACCTGGTCAGCCATACTCACGAGTACCAGCCGCCGAATTTCCACCAGCCGGGAACCTGGCCGTTCCTGATCATGGTGTCGCTGTCGGTCCTGGCGCTCGGCTTGAAGAAGGGACGCCTCCCGGCGGGTCACGCCTTGCTGCTGGCCGGCTGGACGGCGATGGGGCTGTACAGCGCCCGCAACATCCCGCTGTACGCCATCGTCGCCGCGCCGGTCCTGTCCGAAACGGTGGCAGGCCTGGCGTCCGGGTGGTTCCGCTGGGCCGTCGTGGAGAAGAACATCCGGGGGATCGAATCCGGCCTGAGGGGATGGGTCTGGCCGGGCGTCAGCCTCATCCTGGGGACCATCCTGCTGGCAAGCCCGGCGATGCGGGCTTACAACGCCTACGACCCGGCAGTTTTCCCCGTCAAGGCGGCGGATTGGCTGGAATCGCACCCACAGGAAGGTAATGTTTTCAATTATTTTCCCTGGGGCGGCTACCTGCTCTACCGCTTCTGGCCGGAACAACGGGTGTTCATTGACGGCCAGACCGATTTCTACGGCGAAAGCCTGACCCGCGAGTACGAACAGGTGCTGACGCTTTCGGACGGGATGGATGGCGTCTTGGAGAAATATGCCGTGGACTGGGTGATTTTCCCGGCCAACGAGGCCCTGGCTGACACGCTGATGAAGGATGGCCGGTGGAATCGGGTTTACTCAGATGAAACGACGGCAATTTTTCGGCTGGAAAGATAACCCGCAAAACCCTGTTTCGACGATTTTAGAGGTAAGGTTATGCAAAACCCCTATTTCATCACCTTCGAGATCATCGCCTACTCCCTCTCCGCGCTGTGCTTCGTCCACGCCTTCAAAAAAGGGACCGGGAACGTGCTGCGCCTCCTGGCGGGCATCCTCTTTGGCCTGCTGCTGGAGCTGGCAACCATCCGCCAGTTGAACGCCTACGAGTACGGCCTCTTCCCCGTCATGGTCCTCGACGTGCCGCTCTGCATCGGCGTCTCGTGGGGTTCGATCCTGTACAGCGCCATGGAATTCTCGGACGCCTCCAGCCTGCCTTATTTCCTGCGTCCCGTGCTCGACGGGTTGCTGGCGCTCAACATTGACCTGGCCACGGACACGATCGCCATCCGCCTGGGGATGTGGGACTGGGGCCAGGGACTGGAGTTCCAATATTTCGGCGTGCCGTATGCCAACTTCTGGGCCTGGTTCTGGGTGATCTCGTCGTTCTCGTTCGGCTACCGCCTGCTCGCCCGGCGAAATGACCGGCTCTCCGCCTGGCTTTCCCCGCTGCTTGCGCTCTTCAGCGGGCTGACCTGGGTGCTGGCGACCAACTGGTTCATCACGGCCATAATCCCGTTCGAGTATCATGGACTGGTGGTCCTGCTGCTCCTGGCGGGCGCGCTGGGGGGCGTCGCCGCGAAACGGCCGCGCTTCTACCGGTTCCCCGCCCCCACCCTGGTGTTCTGGGTCCCGTTCATTTCGCACCTGTTTTTCCTGGTCACGGGGCTGGTCTCAGGCGTGATCCTCGATCCGACTTTCCTGCTGGGCGTAAGCCTGCTCATGTTCGTCGTTGCGCTGGCTTTGCACCGCCCTTCCATCGCGGCGCTGCTGTCAAACCTCAAACCATCCTCGTAAACCGGAGTCACGCCATGGTCGTTGAAAATGACCCGCAAGAGACCGGCGCTTTAGCTTCCCTGCTGGCATCCTGGGCGGATTCGCCTTAACTGCCGTTCTCTACCAGACAGATTGCCGTAAAGATTTTCCTTCGTTGACTGATATGAAAATAGGGCGCGGACTCCAACGTCTCCTGACGTTGGCGCCAAAGTCTGGAGACTTTGGACTCCTTTTTCATCCTTCGGAGTGAAACCTTTCCATGGATACTTTGTGTTCTTTCGTGATTCAAAGGTTTTTCCCGTCAAAAACGGGAGAGCCGCCTTTTAAAATCTCCGTGCGCTCTGTGGTAAAACGGGTTTCCACCCCACTTGATCCTGAAGAGCCAACATAGCAAGATACCATGTGGGGAATTTCACCAATTTTCACCCACCCCTTGACCTCCGCACGTTAAATTTGATATACTAAATCTACCGACCGTTCGGTAGGGAGACGCTATGACACGAGACGACATCCTTGATGCAGCGGCGCAGGTTTTCCGACAAAAAGGCTTCCACGGCGCTTCGATGGCCGATATCGCCGAAGCCGTCAACCTGCAAAAAGCCAGCCTTTACCACCACGTTTCCAGCAAACAGGAAATCCTCCTGGCCTTGCTCGACCGCGCCCTCGACATCCTGATCGAGCAGATCGGCGCGGTCGCCGGCCGCCCCCTCGCGGCAGACGAGAAGCTGCGCCAGATGATCCGCACCTATCTCAAGGGCCTGGCCGATAATTCCGACCTCTCCTCGGTGCTGCTCTTCGAGCACCGCTCCCTCGAACCCGCCCAACGCCTGCGCCACGTCCCCCAGCGCGACCGCTTCGAGACCCTCTGGCGGGATGTCCTGGACCAGGGCGTGCGCGACGGCCTCTTCGACTGTCCCGACCCGGCGCTCATCGTCCGCGGCCTGATGGGGACCCTCAATTGGACCCTGACCTGGTTCCGCCCCGACGGGGAATCCACCATCGAAACCATCGCCGACCGCTACGCCGACCTGATGCTCAACGGGTTGCGAAAACTCTGATGATGCCCCAGCCGCCCGCCTTCACCACCTTCGAGACCCGCACCGGGACGCGCATCCACCGCCTGCCGGTCGAGGCCTTTCCCAATATGTGGGCCAACACTTACCTGGTGGAGACCGGGGATTGGCGGGTGCTGATAGACTCCGGCTCCGGGCGGGATAAATCCAACGAAGACCTCGAAGCGGGACTCAGCCGGGCAGGCTGCCGTTTAACCGGCCTGACCCACATCCTGTTGACTCACGGCCACATTGACCATTTCGGCGGCTTGCCCTACATCCGGGAGCAAACCCAGGCCCCGCTCGGCGTCCACGAACTGGACCTGCAAACGGTCTCCCGTCACGAGGAGCGACTGGCCCTGATGACCCGCCGCTTGCAGGATTTCCTCTCGCAGGCGGGCGTCGCGGACGAGCGCCGCGGCGAGCTGATCCAGATGTACCGTTTCACCAAAGCCCTGTATCACTCCATCCCGGTGGACTTCACCTACGAAGCCGGCGATATGCAGCTTGGGCCGTTCGAGATGATCCACCTGCCGGGGCATTGTCCCGGCCACGTCGCCATCAAACTCGAAGATGTAATCTTCACCGGCGACCTGGTGCTCGAACGGATCGTCCCGCACCAATCTCCCGAAGAACTGACTCCCTACATGGGCCTGCGCCACTACCTCGAATCGCTGACCGCCCTGAAGCACTGGTCGGAGGGCGCGTCGCTGGTCCTGAACGGCCACGACGACCCGATCACCGACCTGCCGGCGCGGGTGGAGACCATCCGCCAGCACGTGAGCGGGCGCATCCAGCAGACGCTGGAAGCGCTGTCGGAGCCGCGCACCATCGCCGAAGCCACGCAGCAGGTCTACGGTCCGATGGGCGGGTACAACGCCCTGCTGGTGCTGGAAAAGATCGGGGCTTACGTCGAAAACCTGTACCAGCGCGGCCTGCTCGAAATCACCAATCTCGACGAACTCGACAACGGTCAACCTGCGGCGGTCAAATATCGCCGCTTGCGCGCAGTGAACGACTCAGAAATCCTACCAAAGGAGAAGAGCTATGTATTCGTTTGAACCCAATGAAGAACAACAGATGCTGATAGATGCGGTCAGCCGCTTCGCAGCCAACGACCTGCGGCCGGTGGCGCACGATGCGGAGGAGGAGGGCAAACTCCCGCCGAAGATCATCAGCAAGGGCTGGGAGATGGGCGTGCTGCAGGCCTCCATCCCCGAAGCCTACGGCGGGTTTGGGGAGCGCTCCGCCGTGACCAGCGTGCTGGCCGCCGAGGAAATGGCCTTCGGTGACCTGGCGGGGACGCTGGCCGTAATGACCCCGTCGCTGTTCGTGACGCCCATCCTGCTGGCCGGGACGGAGGCGCAGAAACAGCAGTACATCCCGCCCGTCATCGAAGCGGACTGGCAGCCCTACACCGCGGCCCTGATCGAGTACGCCTTCGACTTCGATGCCCTCGACCTTAAGACCACTGCCGTAGCCGAAGGCGGCGACTACGTGCTGAACGGCGAGAAAGCCTTCGTGCCTTACGCCAAAGACGCCGAAGCCATGATCGTCTACGCCAGCCTGGACGGCCAGACGCAGGGATTTATCGTCCCGAAAACGGTGGCAGGCCTGACGGTCCAGGAAGAGCCGGAGAAGCTGATGAGCCTGAAGGCGCTGCCCGCGTACCGGGTCACGCTCGAGGGTGTACGCGTCCCCCAATCCAGCCGTCTCGGCGGCGAAGCGGGCCACGACATCCAGCCCATCCTGGCGGCAAGCTGGGCCACGCTGGCGGCGATGGCAGTGGGGGTGGCGCGGGCGGCGTTCGAGTACAGCCGGGATTACGCCAAGGAGCGCGAGGCCTTCGGGGTCAAGATCGCCCAGAAGCAGGCGATTGCCTTCTTCCTGGCCGAGATGGCGACCGAGATCGAGGCCATCCGCACCTTGACCTGGGAGGCGGCCTGGAAACTGGACACCGGCGCGGAAGACGGCTACCAGTCGGCGTACCTGGCTTACATGGGCGCGACCGACATGGCGATGATGGTGACCGACCGGGCGGTGCAGATTCTGGGCGGCTACGGCTACATCCGGGAGTACCCGGTCGAGATGTGGATGCGCAACGGGCGCGGCTTTGCCACCTTTACCGGGCTGGCGATTGCATAGATGGAGGTGAGAGATGACCATTGAATTTGAAACCCCCAAACCGATCGCTCAACAGCAATTCGTGTTGAAGACGGTCGCTGAAAATATGATGCGCTCGGTCTCGCGTGAAATGGACGAGAACGAGCACGCCGTCCCTTATGGCTACGTCGAGTTCATGCACGCCGCGATGCGGGCCACCGGGGCCGGGTCGCTGGCTCCGAAGGAAGAGAAGCCCTCACCTTCACCTCTCCCCCAGGGAGAGGGGGCAGGGGGTGAGGGGAAAAAGCGCCCGCCGATCGGCTACCAGATGCTGGCACACATGCTGGAAATGCTCTCCTGGGGCGACGTGGGCATGTACCTGGTCACGCCGGGGGGCGGACTGGGCGCGGCCGCGGTCCAGGCGGCAGCCTCGCCGGAGCAGAAACAAAAATTCCTGGCCCGTTTCGGCGGCGAAAAACCGACCTTCGCGGCCATGTGCATGACCGAACCCGGCGCCGGGTCGGACACTTCGGCCATCAAAACGACTGCCATCCTGGATGAGAAGACCAACGAGTGGGTCATCAACGGCGAGAAGATCTTCGTCACCGCCGGGCACAAATCCATGGTGCCGGATGAGCAGTTCGGCAAGGGCTTCATCGTCGTCTGGGCCTCGATTGACCCGTCGGCGGGCCGGGCCGGGATGCGCGGCTTCGTCATCGAGCAGGGGACCCCGGGCGTGGCCGTGACCAAGCTGGAGCATAAACTCGGCATCCGGGCCAGCGACACGGCGGCCATCTCCCTGGTGGACGTGCGCGTCCCGTTCGATCACGTGCTCGGAAGCCCGACGGTCGAAAAGCAGACCGAAAAGGGCTTCAAGAAAGCCATGGCGACTTTCGATGCCACCCGCCCGCTGGTCGCCGCGACCGGCATCGGCGTGGCCCGGGCCGCCCTGGAATTCGTCAAGGAGAAGCTGGCCGAGAACGGGGTGCAGATCCGCTACGGGTTGCCGCGCAACAAGCTGACCAGCATCGAGCGGGACGTGATTGACATGGAGATCATGCTCCGTTCCGGCTGGCTGATGGTGGTCAAGGCGGTCTGGATGGCGGACAACGCCAAACCCAACGCCCTCGAATCCTCGATGAGCAAGGTCAAGGCCGGGGACGTGACCACGAAGATCACCCAGAAAGCGGTCGAATTGATGGGTCCGCTCGGTTACAGCCGCGAGTTCCTGCTCGAAAAGTGGTTCCGGGACGCCAAGATCACGGACATTTACGAGGGCACAGGGCAGATCAATAGGCTGGTTGTAGCCAGGCAAATTTTGGGCTATGGCGGATCGGAATTGCGGTAATTGATAATTGGTAAATGGTAATTGGTGATTGGAGCGCGAATGTCAGCTAACTTTGATGATTTGCAAATTCTGAAAGCTGCGGAGACGATTGCCGATTCGATCTGGAATCGGGTTGTCCAATGGGACGAGTTTGCCAGGGATGTTGTTGGGAAGCAGTTGGCAAGAGCAGCGGATTCGATTGGCGCGAACATCGCGGAGGCATTTGGGCGCTTCAACTATGGCGAGAAACTCCAATTCTTGTACTATGCGCGTGGAAGTTTGTTCGAGACCAAATACTGGCTCAACCGGACCCAAGCGCGTGGCTTGATCCAATCGAGCGAAGTCCAGGAGTATGTGGATGGTTTGACTTCACTGGCGCGCCAATTGAATGCTTTTGCCAGCGGCTTGAAAACCGTTCGGGCGGAGCAACCTAAAGGCAAACCCGGAGTAGTCCGAGAATCAACGGCAGAATACATTATCGGAAATGAAGAAATCTCAGCGCTGCTATTCTCCGAAGACGAGATCGCATCTTTAGGCCAATTACCAATTACCTGATTACCACTTACCAAAGAGGAGATAACCATGAAATATCAAATCAACAAAGCCGTTGTAGTCGGGGCGGGGACGATGGGGGCGGCGCTGGCGGCGCACCTCGCCAATGCGGGCATCTCTGTGACCCTGCTGGACATCGTCCCGAAGGACGTGCCGGAGGGGAACAAGGCGGCCCGCAACAAGATCGTCAACGCCGGGCTGGAGGCGGCCAGGAAATCCCGCCCGGCCTCGTTCGCCTCGTCCGACCAGATGGCCCTGGTCAAGACCGGCAACCTGGACGACGATTTCGGTGTGATGGCCGAAGCCGACCTGGTGATCGAGGCCATCATCGAGAACCTGAAGATCAAACAAGGCCTGATGGAACGCATTGACGCGGTCCGCAAGCCGGCCTCCATTATCGCCACCAACACTTCCGGCATCCCGATCAAGGATATTGCCGCCGGGCGTTCGGAGGGTTTCAGGCAGCACTTCCTGGGGATGCACTTCTTCAACCCGCCGCGTTACCTGA
Source organism: Chloroflexota bacterium (assembly GCA_049324115.1). Classification (GTDB taxonomy): domain Bacteria; phylum Chloroflexota; class Anaerolineae; order Anaerolineales; family Villigracilaceae; genus UBA5796. The sequence goes on along the minus strand of JBMOMN010000031.1, from coordinate 4,263 downwards.
AACTGCTCGAAGTCATCCCGACCGCCGACACCCTGCCCGAAGTGACCGAATTCGTCTCCTGGTTCGGCGAATACCGTCTGGGCAAAGGCATCGTCCTGTGCAAGGACACGCCCAACTTCGTCGGCAACCGGCTGGCCTTCGGCACCGGGGCCTTCGGGCTGCACTACATCCTCGAAAACGGCTACACCGTGGACGAGGTGGACGCCATCACCGGGCCGCTGATCGGCAATCCCAAGACCGCCACCTTCCGCCTGATAGACCTGGTCGGCGTGGACGTTTGGGAGCACGTCGGCAAGAACCTGGCCCCGGCCATCCCGCACGACGCGCTGGCGCAGGAGTACCTGGCCTCGCCCAAACCGGCCCAACTGATCGGCTCGATGGTCGAAAAGGGCTGGCTGGGCAACAAGACCAAAGTCGGCTTTTACAAGGAAGTCCGTGCGAACGGCAAAAAAGATTTCTATTCGCTCGACCTGAACACCCTCGAACACACGCCGTCCGAAAAGGTGCGCTTCGAGTCGATGGGCAAGGCCAAAGGCGTCGAAGCCCTCGGCGAACGGCTCAAAGTGTTGCTCGCCGAGGACGACAAGGCCGCCCAACTGGTCAAGGCCCTCACCTACCAGGGCTTCCAGTACGCCTCCAGCCTGCTGCCCGAAGTGGCCGACACCCCCAAACCGCTGGATGACGCCGCCCGCTGGGGCTTCATGCACGAGGCCGGTCCCTTTGAGAAATGGGACATGCTCGGCGTGGCGGAGACGGTCTTGGCGATGAAAGCCTCGGGCTACGAACCGGCCGGTTGGGTCGAATCCATGCTCAAGTCCGGGAAAGGGACGTTCTACCGCTACGAAAACGGGACCAAGGTCGAGGTGTATGATGTCGCCAAAGGGGATTACGTCCGCATCTCCCGGACCCCGGGCCTGATCCTGCTCAACGAGCAGACGGTCATCGCCGAAAACGCCGGCGCCACCCTGCGCGACCTGGGCGACGGCGTGGCCTGCGTCGAGTTCCACACCAAGATGAACGCCCTCGACGACGACATCTTCAACATCACCCTCGAAGCCCTCGACCGGCTGGATACGGAATTCGACGGGCTGGTGATCGGCAACGAAGCCGATAACTTCAGCGCCGGAGCGAACCTGTTTATGGTGGTTGTGGCGGCCCAGCAGGGGATGTGGGACACGCTCGACGAGGCCATCAGAAAGCTGCAAGGGCTGAACATGCGCATGCGCTATTCGCCCAAGCCGGTGGTGGTTGCCCCGGCGGGGCTGGCCCTGGGCGGCGGCTGCGAAGTGACCATGCACGGCTCGCGGGTCGTGGCCGCCCACGAGACCTACATCGGCCTGGTGGAATTGGGCGCGGGCGTCATCCCGGCCGGCGGCGGCACGAAAGAATATATGCGCCGCATCATCAACCCGGCTATGCGGGTCGAGGGCGCGGAAGTGCTGCCCTTCCTGCAAAAGGCGTTCCTGCAAATCGGGCAGGCCAAAGTGGCCACCAGCGCCGCCGAAGCCCGCCAGATGGCGATCCTCGGCCCGGCGGACCGGGTGGTGATGCACCGTGACCACCTGCTGACAGAAGCCAAGAAGGAAGTGCTCAACATGGTCGCCACCGGCTACACTCCGCCCATCCCGGAGCAGCTCTATGCCGCCGGGCGGGACATGCAGGGCGCGCTGCAAGTGGGCGCCTGGTCGTTCTCGGCAGGCGGCTACATCACCGAATACGACCTGCTGATCGCCAAAAAACTCGTCCACGTGATGACCGGCGGCGGGCTGTCGAAGCCGCAATGGGTCAGCGAGCAGTACATCCTCGACCTGGAGCGCGAAGCCTTCCTGTCGCTGTGCGGCGAAGAGAAGACCCAGGCCCGCATGTGGTCGCTGCTGCAGACGGGGAAGCCGTTGCGAAACTGAGCAAGTTGCGAGTTAGGTGTTAGGAGTTAGCCTGACGTCGGTAAAAAACGACTCTAACCTGCAACTCCTAACTTGAAACTCGAAAAGGAGAAAAATCATGAAAGAAGCAGTAATCGTATCCGCTGTCCGCACCCCCGTCGGCAAGGCCAAGCGCGGCTCGCTTACCACGGTCAGGCCGGATGATCTGGCTGCCACCGTTATCAGGGAATTGCTCAAGCGGACGCCAGCTCTCGACCCGGCCGAGATCGAAGACGTGGTCATCGGCTGCGCTTTCCCCGAGGGCGAACAGGGCATGAACATGGCCCGCATGATCGCCCTGCGGGCTGGCCTGCCGATTTCCGTCCCCGGCGAGACGATTAACCGGTATTGCTCGTCGGGCGTGCAGTCCATCGCCCACGCGGCCTACGCCATCCTGTCCGGTGACATTGACGTGGCGATTGCGGGCGGCACCGAATCGATGACCATGGTGCCGATGGCGGGTTACAAGTTCTCGCCCAATCCCTACTTCGCCCAGGACTTGCCGCATTATTACACCAACATGGGCATCACCGCTGAGAACGTATCCGTCAGGTACGGCATCAGCCGCGAAGACCAGGACGCCTTTGCCCTGGCCTCCAACCTGAAAGCCGCCAAAGCGGTCGAAACCGGCCTGTTCGACCCCGAACTGGTCCCGGTGGAGGTGGAACTCGTCGAACTGGACGAGAACGAGAAGCAGGTGACGCGCTCGTTCACCCTGGAACGGGACGAAGGTCCGCGCGGCGACTCGACCCTCGAAGGTCTCGCCAAACTCAAACCGGCCTTCAAGGAAGGCGGGACGGTCACAGCCGGCAACGCCTCCCAGATGTCGGATGGGGCGGCGGGCGTGGTCGTCATGTCGGCAGAGAAAGCCGCCCAACTGGGACTCAAGCCCCTGGCGCGCTTCGTCTCGTTCGCGGTCGGCGGCGTCGAACCGGATTACATGGGCATCGGCCCGGTGGTCGCCATCCCCAAGGCGCTTGCCAAAGCCGGGTTGAAACAGGAGGAGATTGACCTGTTCGAATTGAACGAAGCCTTCGCGGCCCAATCCCTGGCCGTGCTGCGGACGCTGGAACTCGACCAGGAAAAGGTCAACGTCAACGGCGGGGCGATCGCCCTCGGCCACCCGCTCGGCTGCACCGGCGCCAAACTGTCCACCCAGTTGTTCTACGAGATGGGCCGACGCCGGTCCAAATACGGCATGGTGACCATGTGCATCGGCGGCGGGATGGGGGCCGCGGCCGTGTTCGAGAACCTGCAATAAATCAAAACGAAATACGATACACGTGTTTCGTAGTGCGTGTTCCGTCAAACTTACGCAAGGAGAAAATTATGCCCCTCACAATCGCAGACCTGATGTCCAAAATGCCCGCTGCGTTCATCCCGGAGAAAGCCCCCGGTCTCGACGCTGTGATCCAGTTCAAGTTCACCGGTGACGAAGCCGGGGACTGGTTCGCCGCCATCAAAGACGGCAAATGCGTCGTCGAAAAAGGCGTCCACGAAGCCCCTAAGATGACCCTGACCGCCAATTCCAGCGACTACGTCAAGATCTTCACCGGCGAACTGGACGGGATGCAGGCCTTCATGCAGGGCAAGCTCAAACTGGCGGGCGATCTGAACCTGGCCATGAAGCTGACCCAGATGTTCAAGATCAGATAGACCTGCCCTCGCGAAGACGAGCAAACGAGGCCGCCACTGTGCGCGGCCTCGTTTGGATTCATTGGAAATCCGCTTGATATGCGCACTGAAAGATTGTATAAAGATATAGAGAGCCTGTTCTTTTCCAAACGGAGCCTCGACTCGTTACTAACGAGTCAAGCGTTCCTTAGAAAGTGTCTGAAAAGTCTGCATGTTCACCACGAAGACACGAAGTCACAAAGACTTAACGGGAAAAAATCTGTTAGCGCGCCAAACCGATGGGACGCTCTTAACCGGCATGGAAAAGAATCCGCTAATCTTCGCGAATTCTGCACTCGTCAGAAGCACGTCGAACACCCTTTGAACCACGGAGACACCGAGACACTGAGAAAACAAAGGGAAAACTCCGTGACTCCGTGTCTCAATGGTAAAAGTTCTTGTCCAACATACGCCTGACCAGCACATAATCTTCGCGAATTCTCGCTGATCTCCCGAAAAATTCGCGAAGATTGGCGTAGACCTGGCCTGAGCGCAGTCGAAGGGTTAGCGGATTCCATCCCAGCACTTTGACGCGCTAACAAAAATCCTGCTTCTAACGGGATTTGTGGTTTTCGATTTGCACACACCCGGCTCTTGCGCAATTAGCGGGAAAGAACCTAAACACAAAGGGACACGAAGGCGCTCAAAGGGAAAACGCCTTGATTTG
>JBMOMN010000030.1:0-11306 GCA_049324115.1 Chloroflexota bacterium | reverse complement strand
TCCACTGGCTGCCCGTCCACCGCTGGCGTTTGACGGAGGTGAGGTTGCCGTAGGCGCTCTCGTAGGTGTAAACGACCTTGGTCGCAGTGTAGCTGTTGTCGTTGGCGTAGGTGCGGTTCTCCTCGGAAGCGGTGTAAACCCAATAGCGGTTGACGTCCGAATATACGTGGCTGGAATCGTATTTTGGACGGACCAACGGCAATGGCTGGGAACCGTATTCGTACAGCGTCATTAAGAGAGGCGTTTGATACGCATCTTGAACGGTGACACTTATCGGCCGGCCTTTCAGAATGTCGTCCTGATGGAATTCGGTGATTGTCCGCTTTCCGTCCGGTCCGATTTCGGTGACTTGCCTGTGCCCCCGGAATTCGGAGTATTTTTCGACGTATTCGTAACAATCCGGCGGCTCGACCATGCAAGCGCTTTCGGAATGGGCGTTGTCGTTCACCGCTGCGCCAGAATATTCGTATTGGTAAACCATGGTCTGTCCTGCACCGTTGATGATGCGCTTTTCAACCACACGTGAATAAGCAGGCAATAACAAGAACTTGAAAGTCCTGTAGACACCGAATTGATTCCCAGCACCACTTATTTTTGTGGCTTGGAGAACAGGCGCGGCGGCTTTCGCATTAGCTGGCAGGGTGAACACGTGGCTGTTTACATCAACATACCAAGTCTCATATTGGAAACCATCATAAAGACCTATTCTGTGGGCGACATTCGGGTTATCCGCACGCCCGGCTACCAACTTATACGCACCACCAGGCCGAACCAGGTCTTTGCCGACCGTTTTATCAATAGCTATACCGTTGATACGAAGATCGTTTATTCCAACACTGTCATCGGTGCATCCAACTGAGGATGTACCGTCGTAAGCTCCCCATGGTGTAGGATCATCGAAACGACAGGGCTGGCCGTACTTTCCGAATTCGTAATAAGCTTCAAATGCTTCTCGAGCATTAGCAGTGTATACCCATTGATCGTAATCGAACTCCACTGCACCGCCGTAGCCGTTGTCGGCGCGGGTCAGGTGCAGATCATCCCCGTAGGTAAAGGTTGTAGCTGGCAGGCTGGTATTGCCGCCCTTGCCATAGACCAGAACTTGACGCAGGGTGGGTGTCCTGCCCCCGGCGGACCATTTGACATTGGGGAAGATCAACTGCCCGATATTGGTATCCGGCACGTAGACCAGTTCATATTTTCTGATAATGGTTTCGAAGCTGCCGTTGCCGTCCGCGTCCTGTTCGATGAAAATGGTCTTCAGGCGACTGCGTTCGAACGAATTGTGTCCGCCCTGCCCGGTCCAACCCGATTGATAGTCGAAGCGTTCCTCCCGCTCGAAGCGCACCCGGTAACGGTCATTGGGGTAAAAAATCTTATCTGGGTAAATAGCGGTTGTTGTATCCACATAAAAAGCCCTGTCACAATCCCCGCTCGTACCAGTGCGAAAGAACTTGAGCGACTTGGTTTCTTTGGCATAGGTAAAAGTGAGAGACTTGCCGTGAACATTGGTGATGCTTGTCAGCATCCATTTATAGGTCAGCGAGGCGATGTTATTCTCCCCACAGGAAGCAGTGGGATATATCAAGTCGGCTTTCTCAGCGAAGGTGTATTTGTTCCCCAGTTTGTCCCAGATCGTCCAGCCGTTAGCATCGTGTTCGATCTTCCAGAAATTTTCGTCGGTGAGGTGGTAGTTGCCATTACTATCCTTGACGATGGTCGAACTGACACCGTTCACGTTCAACATGAAGGTATCGTCAATGGTCTGGGGCATCGTGCCATGGCTGTTGCGTTCGATAAAACCGGTATCCAGCGACCAACCCATTCCCACCCAAGAGGCCTGTGAGATCGTAGTAGTCTGGTCCACGACCTGGCTGTTGTACGCCAAAGTCAGGCTGGGCTGCAAGCCGCCGGGGCCGGGCGGCACTTCGATTGGCAGCGAGTAGGTGGCCGCCCCTGTAAAGTTCGAGACCTGGAAGGCATCCACTGTGGGAATATGGGAAGCCTGCCAGTCGTGAAAATTGAAGTCGAACACGGTGAAATGATTGGTACGAGCAACAAGGGTATTTTTCTCGGTATCCACGAAAGTCGGCAACATCTCCCATTCACCTGTCTCCGGGTTGTAATAATACAGGTGCAGGTCGGCTTCACGCCTCGGATCGATACCCGTCTCGTCGTACTGGACTTCAAGGGTCACGTCATTGTCGAACTGAGCCAACTCCTGGTCGTTTACATCGGCAAAAGCCTCGATCTCGAACTCATTCCCGCTGAGCGAATAATCCGGGGCCGAGCGCCTGTCGGGCCGGCCGACCGTGACCGTGGTGCTGCCTGCAAACAGGCTCTGGGGGAACTTGATCCGCACCCGCCCATTCAAAGTCGCCAATTCGCCGCCTCGCTCGTCCATGGCGTGTTTCTCGACCGCCGGCAGTTCCAGGACCGCGTTGGCTGCCAGCCCGCCGTTCCTGAACAGGGAGGCGGATATCCTTGCGCCTTCCTCCAGCGAACCGGATTGCAGCAGGACGTTGCCGTTGGGCTTTTTGAGGTCGAGTTCCAAAACCCCGGCGGCGGGATCGAAGATCTCCCTGTCCCCATTTGCCGGTGTGACCCCGGAGGGCAGGGTCAATGCCAGGGTGACGGTATCCTTCCTGAAGGCCAGGCCGGTGGTCTTCCAATGCAGGATCAGGCGGCGTCCCGCCGGGGTGAAATCCAGTTCCAGGGTCGCCGTGCCGTCCGGTGTCCCATCCGGCATCGGGGTCTCGGTCGGGACGGAGGTTGGCGTCTCGCTGGGCAGCGGCAGCTCGGTCGGCGTGGCGGTGTCCGGGATGGGGGTCTCCGTAGGCGTGGCCGGGTCCACCACGGGGGTCTCGGTCGGCGTCGGGCTGCCCAGGATGGGCGTTTCGGTCGGCATCCCTGTCGGGGTCGGGGGAGCCGGTTGAGGTGTTTCGGTGGGTGTACTTTCGAGTATGGGTGTCGGCGTGGCCGCAGGCGTTTCAGCCTGGTTGAGCACGCGTGACCAGGTGGACTGACCTGCCTGGTTGAAGACCAGCACGAACAGCATGACGATATTCAGGATGGCTTTCATGAGGAACCCCTCCAACGGTGAGATTTTCTGTGTTTTCCCCCACGCGGGAGAAAATCTGGTTTCAGTTTACGGATTTCCGCAGGCGTTGTCAATAGGCAGTTGTCACATTTTTGGGATCAATTTGCCGGCCGGGCAGACAATCTTTTGCAGTTTCGCCCCCGATCGCAACCTTTTGGGTGTGTTTCGCGTGTGCCCCCTGGCACTGCCCGCCAGGGCAAGTGTGCGGCCCAGTGCAGGCAAATGAGTTGAAGGAGGGAACGTCCCGAAGGTTTTGCCGAGAAAATTTGGCCGCTTTAGCCAACCTTCGGGACGGTTTCAACCAGCCGCAGGTCAAATTTCCGGGATTTATTGACCAGGTTTTTGTTCCTCGCGAAGAAAATCCATGACCACGAGGATTTCGTTTTCCACGTCCCCATGAAAGCTCGATTCGGCAAATTTCCAACCTCCCTCGGGCAATCTTTCCTGGAAATGGTGTGGGTAACTGCGTAAGCTGGTCAAGGCGACGTAACCGGGATGGGGGAAATCGTCCCAACCGAAAAGTCTTTTGTCTCCCTCGTAAGGCAACGTCAAATCTATCAAGGCATACGAGTAACTGCCGCTTGTGGGGTCAAAGTGAATATCCAGGAACCGGGTTGGAGTGAGCATGGCGCGGATTTTGCCGTCTGAAAGTTGGACTTCGGTGAAGAGGCCGCTCCGTTGCAAGGTGCGGATAACAGCCGCGTGCCAGATGCTCACACAGTCTCCAAAAAGCGAGACAGTTGTTCGAGTTCATGTTGAATGGCGCGCCATTCGAGCATATCCGTGTAGGGCGTGTGATCGTCAGGCGTTACACCCTCACTTTTGACTTTTGCGTCCAGTTTTTCGAGGCTGCCATATTCTTCGCTCAATTGCCCGATGCGCTGGCGCAACTCGATGATGCGATCGGTTGTGGCCTGGGCGATCCCGCGTTGGAAGATCTCGTCTTCGTTGACCGCCATGATCTTTTGCAGGTCTGCCAGTAAATTTTGGGTGCGGGAGGTGAGTGCCATAGTATCTCCTTGCGGAACAATTTTAGCATGGTATTGGCCTCAAAAATGCAGCCTATTGTCGAGATAAAGTCAAGCCGTCATTTTCCCTACCGACCGGTCGGTAGGATACTCCTGGCGCGCAATTAAGGTCAATACCTTAGGGCATCTAAGGCGGGGGACTGATTGGTGGGGGAGGTCGAAGGTTGTACGCTTTAACCAAATTCCCATTCGACCGCGAGTGCGTCGCACCTGGCCGCAGGGACGATACCGATTGAACGGATGCGGTCTTCGCTTGAACCATTCCCGTTTAGCGCGGTGCGGCGCACCCTCTGTGTTTCACCCCAGGAGGTGCTCATGCGATTCTCCAAACTCGGCCGCTGGCTGATCGTTCTGGGACTGGTCGTGGTGCTCGTCAGTGTGGCGTTGCTGGCCCACGCCCGGACCGCCACCGCCGCGGCCTCAACCCTGCCAGCCCAGGCCCCCGTCCCGGCAGCCGCCCTCCCCCCGCCGCAGACGGATACCTGCCTGCACTGCCACATCAACGGTGAAAATACCAACCTGTGGGCGCCGCTGGCTCGCTGGAGCGTGTTCGGGGTCTTTGGGCTGGCTTTCGCCTTCGGCGTGTACCGCTCCGCCAGCGTCTGGACCCGGCGCAAGCCGTGGGTCCCGCTCACGGTCCGCGCCGCCGATTGGGTGGACGAACGCTTCCAGGTCCGGGAACCGCTCGCCAAAGCCCTCAACAAGCCGGTCCCCAATTATGCCCTGCGCTGGTTCTACTGCCTGGGCGGGATCACCGCCTTCCTGTTCGTCCTGCAGGGCATCACCGGGATCATGCTGGCCTTCTATTACAAGCCGACCGCCGCCGAAGCCTACGCCAGCATCCAATATATCGAGACGCAGGTGCGCTTTGGGGCGGGCATCCGGGCCATCCACCACTGGGCCGCCAACGGGATGATCGTGATGTGCATCGCCCACATGCTGCGGGTCTTCATCATGGGCGCTTACCGCAAGCCGCGCGAACTCAACTGGGTCAGCGGCGTGGTGCTGCTGATCCTGACCCTGGTGTTCGGCTTCACCGGCTACCTGCTGCCCTGGGACCAGCGCGCCTTCTGGGCCACCACGGTCGGCACCGACATCGCCGGGTCGCTCCCGGCCGTCGGCGATCTGGCCCTGGTCTTCCTGCGCGTCGGCTGGAGCGTGAGCGAAGCCACCCTGGGACGTTTCTACGGCCTGCACGTGATCGTCACCCCCCTGCTGACCGTCGGGTTCATGCTGGCCCACTTCATCATGATCCGCCGCGTCGGCGTGGCGCGCCCGCTCTAGGAGACTTTTATGGCGACTACTCATCCTGAACACGAAAAAGAGGGCATCCCCTTCTACCCGGAGCACGTCAAGACCGAATTCTACGTCACGGTCGGGATCCTGGTCCTGGCCGCCGTTATCGGTGTCTGGGGCCTGCTCTCGCCGGTCGGCCTGCAAGCCCCGGCAGACCCGCTCGACACCCCGCTGCACGTCAAGCCGGAGTGGTACTTCCTGGCGCTGTACCAACTGCTCAAGTACATCCCGCCCAAAGTCCTGGGCATAGACGGGACGGTCATCGGCGTGATGCTGCCGGTGCTGGGCGTCCTGCTCGTCCTTTTCTGGCCCTTCCTGGACAAAAAGGAAGACAGCCGGAAAGCCATGCGCCTCAGGGCCTGGGTCGTGGGGATCGGGGTGGTCGTCCTGATCGCCCTGACCCTCTGGGGGGAGGTGAGTTGACATGAGCGACATCACCCGACGTGATTTTCTCAAACTGGCCCAGGGAGCCGGAGCCTTGCTCGGCGTGAGCGCCATCGCCGGGCCGGTCGTGGCCTATTTCTACCCTCCGAAGTTGGAAGAAATGCCCTCCGAGCCGGTGCTTGTCTGCCCCGAAAGCGAACTCCCCGTGGGCGGCTCCCGCACCATTCCCTTCGGGCGTTACCCGGCCCTGGTCATCCACACCCCCGGCGGCCTGAAAGCCTATTCCGCCGTCTGCACCCACTTCGCCTGCATCGTCAAGTGGAACGCCGAGGACAACATGATCGAATGTCCCTGCCACGAAGGCTTCTTCGACCCGCAGACCGGCGAAGTCGTCTCCGGCCCGCCGCCCGCGCCGCTCGAAGGCCTCGAAACCGAGATCGTGGACGGGCTAATCTACGTCAAAGTGGGAGGCGCAGCATGAGCGCGGAGACGATCACCAATCACCAATTACCAATTACCAGTCACCAACGCGCCCAGCGCGCCCAGCGCGCCAAGGATTTCTTCACCCACATCCTGGGTCAGGTTCGCATCCTGCGTAAAGCCTATCCCGGCATCATGCACGCCATGATCTTCTGGGGCGTGACCCTCCAGGTGATCGGCACGCTGATCAACCTGCTCAACATGCAGCTCTTCCAGCCCTTCGTCGTCACCTTCCCGCGCGCCGGCTGGTACTTCGCCTACGAACTGGTGATGGACATCGCCGGGGCGGCCATCCTGGTCGGGGTGACGATGGCCCTCTTCCGCCGCTTGGCGCTCAAGCCCAAATCGCTCGAAACCCGCTGGGACGATATTTACGCCCTGGTGATGCTCTTCCTGATCGCCTTCGTGGGATTCACCAACGAGGGCATCCGCCTGCTTGTCACCGCGCCGGACTGGTCGGCCTGGTCGCCGGTTGGGAGTTGGGTCGCGGCCCTGATGCGGGCCACCGGCTTCCCGCCCGAACAGGCCGCCGCCTGGCACGACGCGCTGGTCTACACCCACGCCGCGCTGGCCGTCGTCCTGGCCGGGAGCATCCCCTTCACCAAGATGCGCCACCTGGTTTATACCCCGCTCCACATCCTGAACCGCAGCCTGCGCAAGAGCGGGGAACTGGCGAAGATCGAAGACATCGAGACCACCGAACTGCTCGGCGTGGGCAGGATCACCGAATTCACGCCCCAGCAACTGCTGTCCTTCGACGCCTGCGTGCGCTGCGGGCGCTGCGAGCAGGCCTGCCCGGCCAACGCCAGCGGGATGTGCTACTCGCCCCGGGAGTTGGTCCAGTCCCTGCGCGGGGCGATGATCAATTCCCTCGTGCGGGGTAACGGCCAGCCGGTCCCGGAACTGTTCGCCGGAGCCGTTTCGGCGGAGTACGTCTGGCAGTGTACCACCTGCGGGGCCTGCTTCGAGGAATGTCCCGCCTTCATCAATCCCGTGGACGAGATCGTGGACCTGCGCCGTTATCAAGTCCTGACCACCGGCCAGATGCCGCGTCCGGTCGGCGACACGATGCGCAACCTGGAACGGCAGGGCAACCCCTGGGGCATGGCTCCCGATAACCGCATGGCCTGGGCCGACGGCCTGGAAGTGCGCGGCCTGGCCCCCGGCGACTCGACCGACGTGCTGTTCTTCACCGGCTGCGCCGCGGCCTTCGACGAGCGCAACAAGAAGGTGGCGCGGGCTTTCGCACAGTTAATGAACAAGGCCGGTGTGGACTTCGCCGTGCTCGGCTTCGACGAGATCTGCTGCGGCGAGACTGCCCGGCGCATGGGTCACGAGTACCTGTTCCAGGAATTTGCCAGGCAAAACATCGAGACCTTCGGCAAGGTCAAATTCGAAAAGCTCGTCACAGCCTGCCCGCACTGCTTCAACACCCTCAAGAACGAATACCCCCAGATAGGCGGCGACTTCGAAGTGCTGCATTACAGCGAGTATCTGGCTGAACTCTCCCTCACCCCAACCCCTCTCCCTGGGGGAGAGGGACAAAGGGTGAGGGCCAACCTTGGCAAAGTCACCTTCCACGACTCGTGCTACCTGGGCCGCTACAACGGCATCTACGACGCCCCGCGCAGCCTGCTCGACAAGGCCGGCGTGGAGCGGGTCGAAATGGCCCGCCGCGGCCCGAGCTCGTTCTGCTGCGGCGGCGGGGGCGGCCAGATGTGGCTCGAAACCGACGCCGAGACCCGCATCAACCACCGCCGCCTCGAACAGGCTCTCGACGCCAAAGCCGAGGTGGTCGCCACGGCCTGCCCCTACTGCCTGATCATGTTCGACGACGCCGTCCGCTCGAAGGGCCTGGGCGAACAGGTCAAGGTGATGGACATCGCCGAAGTGCTGGTCGAAAGAATGTAGCGGAGTGCAAAATCTCCCGATTTTGCCCCGAAGTCGGAGACTTCGGACTCCGATGAGAACGAAAGGAGTTTCTGATGAACACCTGGATTTTGAATACGCACGGCGATCCGCTCGGCACGCTGCACAATTTCCTGAAGCAGATTTGGGAAAAAGCCGGGCTGGAGGCCCTGGTCGTCTCAGCCAACGGGCATCTGGTGATCGATTCGCCGGAGGAACTGGACGAAGTCAACCCCTTCCGCCCGGTGATGCGGATCAACACTGCCCGGCTCATCCCCCAGATCGTGGAGCAGCGAGCGGGACAGAAGATGGGCGTGATCCTGCGCCCCTGCGAGTTGCGCGCCCTCGACGAGTTATCCCGCCGCAACGCCGTGGACGAGAAATCCCTGCTGACGATCTGTGTCGACTGCCTGGGCACTTACTCCACCCAGGATTACGAATGGCGCGCCGACCGCAAGGGTTCGTCCAGGGGGCTGACTAAGGAAGCCCTCAAATTCGCCATGCAAGGCGGGATCAACACCTACCGCTACCGCCCGGCCTGCCAGATGTGCTCCAACCCCGGCGCGACGGATGCCGGGATCAACATCGGTGTGCTGGGGCTGCCCGTCCGCCAGAACCTGCTGGTCACGACCCCCGACGGCCACCTGGACTGGAAGGCGGTCACCGACGGCGCGGCGGACGAGGCCTTGCGCTTGAAACATGAGCAAATGCTGTCCAAGATCCGCGAGCGCGGCGAGGAGACCCGTGAGCGGCTGTTGAAAAGCATGGACGCCACCCTGCCAAACAGCGTGGACGATTTGATCGAGCAGTTCCAAGCCTGCGAGGAATGCCAGGACTGTACCAGCGTCTGCCCGATCTGCGCCGTGGACCATCCCCGCCGGGCAGACGACGGACGCTACGATCGCGAAGACCTGATCAATTGGCTGCTGTCCTGCGCCGGGTGCGGCATGTGCGAACAGGCCTGCCCCAAACACATCCCGCTCAGCACCATCTTCGCCCACATCCGCGAGATGATGGCGGCGGAGTTGGCAGCGTAGAAACAAAGACTCCCCGGTAGGCAGAATCCGTCAGCAGGGAGTCTTTCCAAAGAAAACGTGTTACGTGTTGCGTGTCACGAATTACGCACCACGTACTATGCCCTTATCATCGTCAGCAGCATCTTGAACCGCGACCTCGCTTTGACGGCGTGCGGCTCGTTGGCGGGCATGATGATCGCCTCGCCGGCGGCCAGGGCGTAGGATCGGCCCGAGATAACGATCTCAGCCTCCCCGTCCAGCACGTGAACGAGGGCGTCGAACGGGGCGGTGTGCTCGCTCAGTTCCTGGCCTGAGTCGAAGGCGAACAGGGTTACGTTGCCGGTATCCGCTTTGGTGATCTGGCGGCTGACGACCGAGCCGTCTTGATAAGCGGCCAGCTCCGCCATAGTGAGAACTTCCGATTTTGGGGCAGTTGCCATAAGAACCTCCGTTTTATGAAATCGAGACGGGGCAAGCATACCACGCCTGCCCCGTCCTGTCTTTGCGCCGGGTCAAAGATCGGTTGCCCGCCAACGCGATTCCCCAAAAAGGTTGACGCATCCTGCTATATCGGGTAAACTTCTCCCCCGACAGCCCAGGCCAAACCGGGCTGTTTTATAACGCAAATTCCACTCGCAGGGCCAAACCTTGTCGTTGATAGTACCCTTTGGTATAATCGCCCTGCTTAAAAACCGAGCGCTCTGCTCGCCGACGTAGCTCAATCGGCAGAGCACCCGCCTTGTAAGCGGGCGGTTACGGGTTCGATTCCCGTCGTCGGCTCCTGTTGTTGGTTGGCGTTCGAGGCCAGCGATGACCTCGAACTCGAGCCAGTAACGGTTCGAAACAATTGAATAGGGGCGGTTACCCAAGTGGCCAACGGGGGCTGACTGTAAATCAGCTGGCAGAAGCCTACGGCGGTTCGAATCCGTCACCGCCCACTCCGGGGAAACCCGGCAGCAAGGAAAGGCCCTCATAGCTCAGTCGGCAGAGCACGTTCTTGGTAAGAACGGGGTCATGGGTTCAAATCCCATTGAGGGCTTTATTGCTGTAATCGCATCCTGGTCATTTTAAAAGGAGATAGAGATATGGCAAAGCAGAAATTTGAGCGGACGAAGCCGCATCTGAACGTGGGCACGATGGGTCACATTGACCATGGGAAGACGACCCTGACGGCGGCGATCACGAAGGTGTCGCAGATGCTGGGCAAGGCCGAGTTCCGGGCCTACGATCAGATTGACAATGCGCCGGAGGAGAAGGCCCGGGGGATCACGATCAACATTGCGCACGTGGAATACGAGACCGACAAGCGGCACTACGCCCACGTGGACATGCCGGGTCACCGGGACTACATCAAGAACATGATCACCGGGGCGGCCCAGGTGGACGGGGCGATCCTGGTGGTGGCGGCTCCGGACGGGCCGATGCCGCAGACGCGGGAGCACGTGTTGCTGGCGCGTCAGGTGGAAGTGCCCTCGATCGTGGTCTACCTGAACAAGATTGACCAGATGGACGATCCCGAGTTGCTGGAGTTGGTCGAGTTGGAGTTGCGGGAGTTGTTGAACAGCTACGGATTCCCCGGCGACACGACCCCGATCGTGCGCGGCAGCGCCTTGAAGGCGTTGGAGAGCGGCAGCACCGACCCGAATGCGCCGGAGTACGACAGCATCCGGGAGTTGCTGCGGGTGGTGGACGAGTACATCCCGGAGCCGGTGCGGGAGACGGACAAGCCGTTCATGATGGCCATCGAAGACGTGTTCTCGATCAAGGGGCGCGGGACGGTGGTGACGGGGCGGATCGACCGGGGCAAGATCAAGGTCAGCGAACCGGTGGAGATCGTCGGGCTGCGGGAGAAGAGCATGAACTCGGTTTGCACCGGGGTGGAGATGTTCCACAAGCAGATGGACGAGGGCATGGCGGGCGACAACGTTGGGTTGTTGCTGCGCGGCATCGAGCGCACCGACGTGGAACGCGGCATGGTGGTGGCGGCTCCGAAATCCATCACCCCGCACAAGAAGTTCCTGGCCCAGGTGTACGTGCTGAAGAAGGACGAGGGCGGGCGACACAAGGCGTTCTTCAGCGGGTACCGGCCGCAGT
>JBMOMN010000029.1:0-86924 GCA_049324115.1 Chloroflexota bacterium | reverse complement strand
CCCATGACCTCCCAGGTCCCTTTTTTTGCCGCTATCCGGCGCTTTTTGGCAGGCCGGCTATGCCCTCGACCAGATTACCCTCTGGTTGTTGGTTGTTAAAGATCGACTTCTTGCAGAGGACTCATTGCTATTTTCATTCTTCAAGAACGCATTGCTGGACGTCTACCCGCCTGGGAGGGTATACGCCTCGTGCGAGAGCGGGTATAGTAGTTTCCGGCGTCGGAAACCTTTATAATCAGTCCTATGCCAATCAAAAAATCGGAACTCTACTCCTCCCTCTGGGCATCCTGCGACGAATTACGCGGCGGCATGGATGCGTCGCAGTATAAGGATTATGTGCTGGTGCTGCTGTTCATCAAGTACATCAGCGACAAGTACGCGGGGCAGCCGTATGCGCCGATCACGATCCCGGCGGGGGCGAGTTTCAAGGATATGGTGGCGCTGAAGGGCAAGCCCGACATCGGCGACCAGATCAACAAGAAGATCATCGCCCCGCTGGCGAATGCGAATAAGCTCTCGGATTTCCCTGATTTCAATGATGCGAACAAGCTCGGCAGCGGCAAGGAGATGGTGGACCGCCTGACGAACCTGATCGGTATCTTCGAGGACAGGTCTCTGGATTTTTCGAAGAACCGCGCCGAAGGCGATGACATCCTGGGCGATGCCTACGAATACCTGATGCGTCACTTCGCCACCGAGAGCGGAAAAAGTAAAGGCCAGTTCTACACGCCCGCCGAAGTCAGCCGGGTGATCGCCCAAATCGTCGGCATCCACGGGGCCAGGACCAGCGCAGAGACAACCGTCTACGACCCGACCTGCGGATCGGGGTCGCTGCTGTTGAAGGTGGGGGATGAAGCGGGGACGCCGGTCACGCTCTATGGTCAGGAAAAGGACGCGGCGACCAGCGGTCTGGCGCGCATGAACATGATCCTGCACAACAATCCCACCGCGGCGATCTCGCAGGGCAACACGCTCACGGATCCGAAGTACAAGGTCGGTGAGGCGCTCAAGACCTTCGATTACGTGGTCGCCAACCCGCCGTTTTCGGATAAACGCTGGAGCACGGGGCTGGACCCGCTCCACGATCCGTATGACCGATTTCAGTCGTTCGGTGTGCCGCCCGCCAAGCAGGGCGATTACGCCTACCTGCTGCACATCGTCCGCTCGCTCAAGAGCACCGGCAAGGGCGCCTGCATCTTGCCGCATGGCGTGCTGTTTCGCGGCAACGCCGAAGCCGACATCCGCCGCGCCCTGGTGCGCCGGGGCTACATCAAGGGCATCATCGGCCTGCCAGCGAATTTGTTTTACGGCACGGGCATCCCCGCCTGCATCGTCGTGATTGACAAGGAAGAGGCGCAAGCCAGAAAAGGCATCTTCATAATAGACGCCAGCCGCGGCTTCATGAAGGACGGTCCCAAGAACCGCCTGCGCGCCCAGGATATTCACAAGATCGTGGACGTGTTCAACAAACGCAGCGAGGTCGAGAAGTATGCGCGCATGGTGTCGTTCGAGGAGATCGAGCGCAACGAGTTCAACCTGAACCTGTCGCGCTACATCGACAGCCAGGAGCCGGAAGACGTTCAGGACATCGCCGGTCACTTGCAGGGCGGCATCCCCGCGGCGGACGTTGAGGCGTTGAAAATGTATTGGGACGTTTGCCCCAGCCTCAGGTCCGGTTTGTTCCGCCCCCTGCGTCCCGGTTATTTCGAGTTAGCCATCCCCGCATCGCAGATCAAGGCGACGATCTACGCCCATCCCGAATTCGCGTCCTTTATCGCGGACATGAACGGGCATTTCGAAAAATGGCGGATGAAAAGCGCCGCGTCTCTGCGTGGACTTGGGGCTGGTTCGCACCCGAGGGAAGTGATCTCAGCCCTGGCAGAAGACCTGCTCGAGCATTACACCGATACGCCGTTGGTTGACCGTTACGACATCTACCAGCACCTGATGGATTACTGGGCGGGGACGATGCAGGACGACCTGTACCTGATCGCCGCGGACGGTTGGAAGGCGGAGACCCAGCGCATCGTCGAGACCGATAAGAAGGGCAAGGAAAAAGACAAAGGCTGGACGTGTGACCTGATCCCCAAGCCGTTGATCGTGGCGCGCTATTACGCCAAGGAACTGGCAGAAACGCAAGACCTGGCGTCTGAACTCGAAGCCGTGACGGCGCGTCTCGAAGAATTGGAAGAGGAGGAAGGCGGCGAGGAGGGTGTGTTTGCCGAATTCGAAAAGATCAACAAACCCGCCGTGACGCTGCGCTTGAAAGAAGCACGCGCGGCATACGTCACCAACGCGGACGCCAATCCCGAAATTGACGTGTTGGACAAATGGCTGGAACTGACGACGCAGGAAGCCGAACTCAAGAAGAAACTCAAGGACGCCGAAGCCGATCTGGATGCGAAAGCCTACGCCCATTATCCCAAACTGAGCGAAGACGAGATCAAGTCGCTGGTTGTGGACGATAAATGGCTGGCGGCTTTGTCTGGCGCAGTACATGGCGAAATGGAGCGCGTGAGCCAGAGCCTGACCCAGCGCGTGAAGGAACTCTCCGAACGCTACGCGACGCCCCTGCCGCAGATGAACGCCCGCGTGGAGGAACTGGAAGAAAAAGTGAACAAACATCTTGAAAGGATGGGGTTCTCATGGCGCTAATCTGTCATTGCGAGGACGCTCTTGTTCTTTGTCCGAAGCAATCCCCTGATACTGGAAGATTGCTTCGCCGGGGAAAGCGCCCTCCTCGCAATGACAGGCGGGAAAGGATGGGGTTCGCATGGAAGTGAAGGCGGGTTTCAAGGAAACTGAAATCGGCATAATCCCAGAAGATTGGGATTTGAAAAGCATAGATACCATCGCGAAAATTGAGGGCGGAGGTACACCAAGTACGCAGATTGATGAATATTGGGATGGACAAATCCCTTGGATTTCTGCTGGCGATATATCTAACGCAAAAGGAAGATATGTAAAGGAAACAGAATTTTTTATCTCTGAACTTGGTCTTTCAAATAGCCCAACAAAAATACTACCCAAAGACACTACGATAATTATTGCTCGCGGTGCTACTGTGGGCAGGATGGCACAGCTAGGCAAAGATATGGCTTTCAATCAAACCTGTTATTGCCTGCTTCCAAAAGACGGGCTTGATAAACATTATCTCTACTATTCGATGTTGTTCTCAGTCAACTCAATAATAGCAATGTCTTATGGGACGATATTTGGAACAATTACCACTAATTCTTTCAGAGATTGGTTTATTCCCCTTCCTCCTCTCGCCGAACAAGAAGCCATCGCCGAAGCCTTGAGCGACGCGGATGCCCTCATCGAAGCGCTGGAGCAACTCCTTGCAAAAAAGCGCCAGGTCAAGCAAGGGGCGATGCAGGAATTGCTCACGGGGAAGAAGAGAGTAGTGAAAAGTGGAAAGTGGGAAGTGAAAAGGTTGGGAGAGATTGCGGAAATTGTTAGCGGTGGCACGCCAAGCACAAGAATTGCCGAATATTGGAATGGAGATATTGATTGGTGTACCCCCACTGATATAACGAGTACGGAAGGAAAGTATCTAACTCATACTGAAAAACGCATAACTGAAGCAGGTTTGAAAAATAGTTCAGCAAACTTGTTGCCCAAAGGTGCACTCCTTTTGTGCAGTCGTGCCACAATAGGCGAAGTGAAAATTGCCACCGACAGAATTTGTACAAATCAAGGTTTCAAGTCGCTTATCTGCTCAGATCAGGTTAATAACGAGTTTTTGTACTACATCATCCTAACCTTGAAACCGAAGTTGCTTGAAAAAGGTATTGGTTCAACTTTTCTGGAAATTTCCAAAAAGGATACGGCTGCGATTGAAATCAATCTGGCGCCATTTGAAGAACAAACCGCCATCGCCGAAATCCTGAGCGACATGGACGCGGAAATCACCGCGCTCGAAGCGAAACTGTCCAAGGCGCGGGAGGTCAAGGCGGGGATGATGTCCGAATTATTGACGGGGAGAATACGATTAGTGGAAAGTTGAAAGTGGAAAGTGAATAGTGGAAAACTCGAATGAGCAACCCAAAACCGCGTTATATTTTTCCTTATGAAGGGACAGATGGATGATTACATTCACTTTTGCAGGCGATGAAGCAGGCGACGTTAGCTTGAACTTCGAGAAAGGCGCCTCCCGCTATTTTGTCCCTGCTTTTATCGCCACAAAAGAGCCTGATCACCTGCGGGAAAAGCTGGCAGAATTGCGAGTTGCACTCGATTTGAGAGAAACACATGAGTTCAAATTTCATAGGATGACGTCTGCTGAAATTCGAAACGAAGTGTTCTCCGCGCTCGCTCATTCAGATTTCGAAGCCTACGCCTTGATCGTGGACAAAACCAGACTGCCAAAGATATTTGAGACTACTGAAAGTATCGAGATTTACACCCACTTCATTACCGAATTGCTTGCGATCATTCCGCTCGAAATGCAAAAAGATGCGACTTTGATCCTGGACGAATTCGGTTCAACGCCTGACCTGCGGACAGAATTGCGCCGCACCATGAATAAGCGCCACATGCCCAGGCTTTTCAAGCGGGTGCTCGTCCGTAGTTCACACAAAGAGGGCCTGATCCAGGTTGCAGACCTGGTGGCTGGCGCGATCATGCGCAGGGATACCCAAAATGATGCAGATGCCTTTGATATGATCTCCAGGAAAATCAAACGCCTGGAGCTCTACCGCCCTTATTAAAATAACCCATCTCGCTAGCCCATATCCTTCAACAGAAGGGGGCAGGCGGTCACAAGGACCACTTTTCGCGAGACAGGATGAGCGATCAAAACGCTTTTTACCATTGGATTTTGTCCGCTGGCAAAGTTATTATACAATAAATCCAGGGCGCTAGTCAAACCAAGAGGAGTTTCGTATGGTCGTTGGCAAACCCGAGATCGTTACCCAAAAGCGCGTCATCAACCTCTTTCAATATGAATTAGGCTATCGCTTCCTCGGCGACTGGACCGACCGGGCGGACAACAGCAACATCGAAGAAATCCTCCTCAAAGACTATCTGCAAAAGAACGGCTACTCATCCGCCCAGATCAACCGGGCGCTCGATCTCCTCCGCCGTGAGGCCGACAACCACAACCGTAATCTCTATGGCAACAACCAGGCCGTCTATAACTTGCTGCGCTACGGCGTCCCGGTCAAGGTCGAGGCTGGCAAAGTCACCGAGACTGTCCATCTCATCAACTGGGGGGAGCCTGGGAAGAACGATTTCGCCATCGCCGAGGAGGTCACCCTCAAGGGGGAGCACGAGCGCCGCCCCGACCTGGTCCTGTACGTCAACGGCATCGCCGTCGGCGTGATCGAGTTGAAGAACAGCCGCGTCAGCATCGGCGACGGCATCCGCCAGAACCTGTCCAACCAGCAGCCGGAGTTCAACCAGTGGTTCTTCAGCACCGTCCAGTTCGTCTTCGCCGGCAACGACAGCGAAGGACTAAAATACGGGACGATTGGCACCGAAGAAAAATATTTCCTGACCTGGAAGGAAGATGAGGAAGACGATACCCGCTTCAAGCTGGACAAATACCTGCTCAAACTGTGCGAGAAGAACCGCATTATCGAGCTGATGCGTGACTTCATCCTGTTCGATGGCGGCATCAAGAAACTGCCGCGCGCCCACCAGTACTTTGGCATCAAGGAAGCCCAGGCGCATGTCCGCGAGAAGAAAGGCGGCATCATCTGGCACACCCAGGGCAGCGGCAAGAGCATCGTCATGGTGCTGCTCGCCAAATGGATCCTGGAGAACAACCCCCACGCCCGCGTCGCCATCGTCACAGACCGCGATGAACTGGACAAACAGATCGAGCGGGTGTTCACGGATGCCGGGGAGAAGATCAAGCGCACCCGCAGTGGCCGGGACCTGATGAGGCAGCTCGGCCAGGCCACGCCGCGCCTGCTGTGCTCCCTGGTGCATAAATTCGGCCCCAAAGGCGTGGACGACTTCGAGGCCTTCATCCAGGAAATCGAGGCCCAGCCCAGCCAGACTTTTGGCGAAGTCTTCGTCTTCGTGGACGAATGTCACCGCACCCAGAGCGGCAAACTTCACCGCGCCATGAAGGCCATCATGCCCAACGCCGTTTTCATCGGCTTTACCGGCACGCCGCTCCTGAAGAAAGACAGGCAAACCACGCTGGAGGTCTTTGGCAGTTACATCCACACCTACAAGTTCAGCGAAGGCGTGGACGATGGCGTCATCCTCGACCTGGTCTACGAAGCGCGGGACATTGACCAGCGCCTCGGCTCGAAAGACCGCATAGACGCCTGGTTCGAGGCCAAGACCCGCGGCCTGAACGATTGGCAAAAAGATGAACTCAAGAAGCAGTGGGGCACGATGCAAAACGTGCTCAGTTCCCGGGCGCGCATGGAGCGGGTGGTCAGCGACGTCATCTTCGATTTCAGCGTCAAGCCGCGCCTATCCAGTGAACGCGGCAATGCCCTGCTGGTGGCTTCCAGCATCTACGAAGCCTGCAAGTATTTCACCCTCTTCCAAAAAACCTGGTTCCGAGGCAAGTGCGGGGTGGTCACTTCGTACAATCCGCTGGCCCGCGACATCACCCTGGAAGAAACCGGCGCCAACACCGAAACAGACAAGCAGTTCATCTACAACACCTACAATGAACTGCTGGAAGATGTCGTTGCCAAGCCGAATATGGCCAAGGCCGAAACCTACGAGGAATTAGCCAAAGCTCAGTTCGTCAATGAACCCAGCAACATGCGTTTGCTGATCGTGGTGGACAAGCTGCTGACCGGTTTCGACGCCCCGCCCTGCACCTATCTCTACATTGATAAATCCATGCAGGACCACGGCCTGTTCCAGGCCATTTGCCGCGTCAACCGCCTGGACGGGGAGGATAAAGACTTCGGCTACATCGTAGACTACAAAGACCTGTTCAAAAAGGTCGAGAACGCCATCGCTGTTTACACTTCCGAACTCGACCACAGCGCCGGCGGGGCCGATCCCGAAGTGCTCATCCAAGACCGCCTGCAAAAGGGGCGCGAACATCTCGATAATGCCCTCGAGACCCTGGCCCTGCTGTGCGAGCCGGTCGAACCGCCGCGCAGCGAACTGGAGCATATCCATTATTTCTGCGGCAACACCGAGATCCCCGAAGACCTGGAAGCCCACCAGCCCCAGCGCATCTCGCTCTACAAGGCTACGGTTACGCTCATTCGTGCTTACGCCAACATCGCTGATGAACTGGAACAGGCCGGATACAGCCCCGCCGACGTCACCCGCATCAAGAAGTTGCTCGACCATTACCTGGACCTGCGCGAGATCATCCGCAAAGCCAGCGGCGAAACCCTCGACCTGAAACCCTACGAAGCCGACATGCGCCACCTGATAGACACCTACATCGAAGCCGACGAACCGCGCAAGATTTCGCCTTTCGACAACATCGGCTTGCTGGAACTGATCGTCAAAACGGGGATTGCTGAAGCCATCAACAGCCAACTTGGCGGCTTGAAAGGCGACCGCACTGCCATCGCCGAGGTGATCGAGAACAACGTCCGCCGCAAGATCATCCGCGAACACCTGAACGACCCGGCCTTCTACGAGAAAATGTCCACCCTGCTGGATGAGATCATCGCCGCCCGCAAAGCCAAAGCCATCGAATACGAGCAATATCTCAAGCGGATCGGGGAAGTCGCGGCTACGGTCGAAAAAGGCCGCGCAGACGAAACACCCGTCCAACTGGATACTCCCGGTAAACTGGCCCTGTACAACAACCTGAAAAAGCCATCCAACAGGGTCGCCGATAAAGCAGGCGCTTATTTAGCAGGCCATGACCCGGAACTGGAACTGGCGCTGAAACTCGATGCCGTTATCAAAGAGAAACGCCCCGATGACTGGCGCGGCATCCAGGCTCGAGAGCAGATTGTCAAGAAAGCCATTTACGATATTTTGCAGGAAGTAGACGAAGTCGAACAAATCTTCAAGATCATCTTCCAGCAACGCGAATACTGATGAGTACCCAAATTGACGTTGGCGGCATCCCTGTGGAGGTCGTCTTTAAAAACATCAAGAACGTTCACTTGAGCGTCCATCCCCCCACGGGCCGGGTGCGCATTTCCGCGCCTGAACGCATGAACCTGGATACTTTGCGCGTCTACGCCATTTCAAAGCTGGATTGGATCAAGAAACAGCAGTCCCGGCTGCAAGCCCAGGAACGCGAGACAAAGCGGGACTATAGCGACCGTGAAAGTCATTTTGTCTGGGGCCGGCGCTATCTGCTCAAAGTGAACGAAGCAAACCAGGCACCGACCGTTGAACTGCTTCACAACCAGATGGCGCTCACTGTCCGCCCCGGAGCCGGGACCGGAAAGCGGGAGGCTGTGGTTGCTGCCTGGTATCGGGATGAGATCAGGCTTGCCCTATCGCCGCTCATCGAAAAGTGGGAGCCGGTGCTTGGCGTCAAGGCCAACCGTGTCATCGTGCGCCGGATGAAAACCAAATGGGGGAGCTGCAATCCGCACACCGGCAACATCCACCTGAATACCGAACTTGCCAAGAAGCCGCGCGAGTGCCTGGAATACGTCCTGGTCCATGAGCTGGTGCATCTCTTGGAGCCAACGCATAACGACCGGTTCGTCTCCCTGATGGACAAGTTTTTGCCCCAATGGAAGCACTTGCGGGACGAGCTCAACCGCGCTCCCCTGGGGCATGTGGAGTGGGAGTATTAGGGTGGTCTTACGGAGTGTGGTCTCGGCCTCAAAAAATTTCCCCTACTTGCCCAAATACTAAAACCTTACTATAATAGCCCAGCAAATTAAGGCATAAGCCTCGGCAATTTTATGCGGGAGTCGCCAAGTGGTAAGGCATCAGCCTTCCAAGCTGACATTCGCGGGTTCGAGTCCCGTCTCCCGCTCTGGCGAGCAGTCAGCGTTCAGCTACTAGCCATCCGCGGCTGATTGCTGAACGCTGATAGCTTCCGGGGCCCGTGGCGCAGCGGTTAGCGCAGGCGACTCATAATCGCTTGGTCACAGGTTCGAATCCTGTCGGGCCCACTGTTCTTTCGAAAGTTGGTCACAGGCCCCCGAAAGGGGATGGTATTCGAATCCTGTCGGGCCCACCTTTCAGATTTACGATTTTGGATTGACGATTTCCGATTGTGCCGCGCTGGTTGGCGGCATTTTGTGTTTAAACAAGAAAACTCACTCAGGATAAATTCATGTACCCCTACCTCGCCACTTTCCTCACCTTTGTCATCGCCCTGGCCTTCCTGCGCGGCATGGACTTCATCGCCCACAAAGGCTGGATCAACCCGCGCCTCAGCCGCAAGCTGATCCACATCGGCACCGGGCCGATCTTCGTCTTGTGCTGGCTGATGTTCGCCGACGCGCCCGAGGCGCGCTGGCTGGCGGCCCTCGTCCCGGGGCTGATCACCGTCCAGTTCGCGCTGGTCGGGCTGGGCCTCATTCGGGACGAGGCCTCGGTCAAGGCCATGTCCCGCAGCGGCGACCGGCGCGAGGTCCTGCGCGGGCCGCTCTTCTACGGCATCGTCTTCGTCGTGATGACCGTCTGGTTCTGGAAAGACTCGCCCATCGGCATGACCGCCCTGATGCTGATGTGCGGCGGCGACGGGATCGCCGACCTGGTCGGGCGCGCCGTCAAATCGCCGAAACTGCCCTGGAGCCGGGAAAAATCGGTGGCCGGATCGCTGGCGGTCTTCTTCGGGGGATTTGGGCTGGCCGCGCTCATCCTGGGGATTTTCGTCGCGGCGGGCGTCTTCTCCGGACCCTTCACCGGCTACCTGCTCCCGCTCGGACTCATCGCCCTGGCCGGGATGGCGGTCGAATCGCTGCCTTATCGCGACGTGGACAACATCACCGTCACCCTGGCGGCGGTGCTGGTGGGGTTCCTGGTATTTTAGCTGGCGGATCGAAAACCCGCCCTACTTTGTAACGTAGGGGATCAATGCTTCGGCCAGCAGGTTGGTAAAGACCCGCGCCCCTTCCTCGGTAAAGTGCAGTGGATCGTAGAACAGGTCGGGGGTCATGCGCTCGTCCCGTTTGCCCGCCCGGAAGATTGCCCGGACGGGCGCGGACGGCATCCGCTATTCTACCTGAAAAGGCGCGCAAAGACCCTAAAGGTTTCTGGCGTAATGTTTTCGCACCAACGCCTTGAAGCAAAACCTTTAGGGTCTCGCTAATCGAACTAAACCCGGCGGTTGTCTATTTTATCGAAAGTTGCGCCGAAGGCGTACTCGTTCCCTTCGAGGTTGCCTCCTATTCTTCTGGTTTTTCTTCTTCCTGCAAGATCATGACTTTGTAGGCTTCGGCGTATTTCAGGCCCTTTTGCTTGCCTTCCTCTTCGGCCCATTGGCGCATCCAGTCGTCCACGTCGTGGGTGTCTACCTGGCTGGCGTGTTTCTTGAGGGCCGCGATCTTGGTCTCGAGAGTTTCGCTGATGTCCACCCAGGTGTCAGGTTTTTCGGAGCCGTGGATGTAGAGGCGTTTGACGTTGTGCGGTTCCAGGCCCTCGGCGAGCAGGCCGGGGAAGATGGGACGCGAACCCGCCGAGGGGAAGACGGCGTAGAGGGCGGCTTCGGCCGCGGCCCGGTGGTCGGGGTGGTTGATGTAGCCGTTGCCGTAGAAAAAGCCGGTCGGGTCGCCGGTGACGACGACCTCCGGTTTGTAGCGGCGGATCAGGCGGGTCAGGTCCTGGCGCAGGGCGATGCTGGGAGTCAGTTCGCCGTCCGGGTAGCCGAGGAAGACGGTCTCCCTGACGCCCAGGACGGCGTTGGCGGCGCGCTGTTCGCCGGCGCGGACGAGGGCCAGGGTCCGCCAATGGTCAGGACCCTGCTCCGGGTCGTTCGATCCGGCGGAGCCGTCGGTGATGATGACGCTGATGATCTCGCATCCGTCCGAGGCCCATTTGGCCAGCGTCCCGGCGACGGTGAAGTCCTGGTCATCGGGGTGGGCGTGGATGCTCATCGCGGTTTTGGGGAGGTATTCTTTTTCGTCGGTCATGGACCGATTTTACCCGAAAGGCGATTCATCCGCTAATCTGCGCAAATTCGGCTCTCCCGTTTTGGTGGGAAAAATCCACAGATTTCGCAGATTACTCAGATTTGGTTTAGAAAAATCGGCGAAATCTGTGTAATCTGTGGATAGATTATCGCTCTTTCCCGGAAGAAACGGCAGAGCCGCTAATTCTCAATCAGATTAGCGAAGATTAGCGCGAATTCGCGGATCAAAAACAGAATGTGTTATCGCTCGGGTTACAACTCGGAGATCATTCGCAAGAAGGCTTCCACGACTTCCGGGTCGAAGTGCTTGCCCGCCTGCTCCCGGATGTACGCCAGGGTGTCCTCGACCGACCAGGCGGGGCGGTAGGGGCGGTCGGAGCGCAGGGCGTCCCAAACGTCCACCACGGTGAAGATGCGGGCCGCCAGCGGGATCAGGTCGCCTTTGAGGCCGCGCGGGTAGCCGCTGCCGTCCCATTTTTCGTGGTGGCAGAAAGGGATGTCTATCGCGGGCTGCAAATAGCTGATCGAGTTGAGCATCTCGCGGGCGTGGACGGGGTGCCGGCGCATGATGGCCCATTCCTCGTCGGTCAGCTTGCCGGGCTTGTGCAGGATGTGGTCGGGGACGCCCAGCTTGCCGATGTCGTGGAGCAGCGCGCCGCGGCGGATGTGGACCAGTTCCTCCCGGTTGATCCCCATCCTGACGGCCAGTTTCAGGGTCAGGTCGGTGACGCGCTGGGCATGGCCCTCAGTCTCCCTGTCGCGCAGGTCCATGGCCCGCGACCAGCCGGCGATCGTGGCATCGTAAGCCGCGATCAGCTCCAGGTTCAGTTGCTGCATCCCCTCGAACATCTGGACGTTGTCTATGGCGATGGCAGCCTGGCCGCCGAGGGTCTCGAGGTAGCTCACCCATTCCGGGTCAGGGTCGAGGCGGGTGCGGTGGAAGATTTCCAGCACGCCCTTGAGGAAGCCTTTGGCGATCAGGGGCACGCCGTAATACTCGACGAACTGCTCGTCCTGGAGCAATTCGACCCGGACGAACTGATCCCCCGGCTCGGCCAGGTCCGGGACGTGGAGCACCTTGCGCTCCAGGCCGACCCGCCCGGCAAACCCCTCGCCGAGGCGCAGGCGTGACTGCTGGACCGCCGGGGTGCGGAAACCCTTCCCGGCAACGTATTCCAGCGTCTGCCCGTAGGGGTTCAGCAACAGGACCGAGGCCGCGTCCACGCCCAACTGGGAGAGCACCTCGCTGAGCAATACGTCGAGCGAGACGCGCATATCCAGGCTGGAGGAGATGGCCCGGTCTATCTCGTGCAGGGCGTTCAAACGCCGCAACTGGAGCCGGACCTGGCGCTCGGCCCGCTCGCGTTCGGTGACATCCCGTCCAACAGACAGGAATTCGACGATCCGGCCGGCCTCGTCGGCGATGGCCTGGTCCACCCACTCCTGCCAGCCGATGCTCCCGTCCGGTTTGACGACGCGGTGGACGTCTATCTCGGAGGCGGAGGCCCCCGAAAGCAGCCGGGATATTTTTTTCTTCACCGCCGGCCGGTCTTCTTCCACGATCAGCGGCATGAAGTCCAAAGAGACCGCTTCCTCTTCGGTGATGCCGAAATAACGGCGATAGGCGTCGTTGGCGAACGTGCGCCTGCCGTCGGGCTTCCAGCGGACGATGAACTCGGTCTGGTTCTCGACCACGGTGCGGTAGCGCAGCTCGCTTAGGCGCAAATCCTCTTCGGCCCGTTTGCGCTCGGTGATGTCAACGGTGGTCACGATGACTTTGGAGTAATCGCGCTCGTACCCCGGCACGACCGACCAGCCCAGGCTGATCTCGAGCCGCTCGCCGTCGAGGGTTTCGTCGCTGCCATCCCAACTGTTACTGGTGCGCCCGTTCGCGATCGCGATCAGGTCTTCGTGATTATGGTCGAGTTCGCCCTGGCTCATTTCCCGGTTGGTGGCCTCGATCAACGCTTTCTTGCTGGCCGCCTTGAACATCCGCACGGCAGCCTTGTTGACGTCCAAAACCCGGATCATCCCGGCGCACCGGATCACCTCTTCGGGATGGGCCGCGAAATAAGCCCGGAAATCCCTGACCCCTTGCCGTTTCAACCCATCCAGGTAGGCCCTGGCCTGGGAAAAATCCTCCTCCCAGATCGCCACCGGGGAATCGTCGAACAGGCCGCGGTAACGCGTCTCGCTCTTTTGCAGGGCTGCCTCGGCCCGCAGCCGCTCGGTGACGTCCCGCAGGACGGCGGTATAGATCTTTCGCCCCTCCATTTCGACCTGCGAGATGGCGATCTCGGCCGGGAACTCCTCGCCGTTGGCGCGCAGGCAGGTGAGCGGCCCAAGCGACCCCATCGCGCGCCGGGTCAGGTTCGTCTCGCCATAGATGCGGATGTGCTCCCGGTGTCTCTCACGGAAGCGCTCCGGCATGAGGCGGTCGAGCGGCTGCCCGATGGCCTGGTCGGCCCGGTAGCCGAACATCAGCTCCGCCGCCGGGTTGAAAAGGATGATGCGCTGGTCGCCGTCCACCGAAACGACGGCGTCCATCGTGGAGGTGAGGATACCGGCCAGCCGCTCCTGGCTGTCGCGCAGCGCCCGTTCGGCCCGCTTGCGCTCGGTGATGTCCTGCTGGGTGGCAACCCGGTAGAGCAGGGTCCCGCTTTCGTCCCGCACGCTGACCACGTCCATCTGCACCGGGAAGGTACTGCCGTCCTTGCGGACCATGCGGGTCTCGAATTGAGCGCGCCCGGCGCGGTCGGATTCGGCAACGCTTTGCAGGATGTAGTCGTGGTCTTCCGGCGGGTAGATCTCCAGGATCTTCATGCCCGCCACCTCGCTGATAGTGCGTCCCAGCGAACGCGCAAGGACCGGGTTGCAGGTCTGGATGCGGTTGGCAGCGGGGTCGCCGAGGGCCATGCCCAGGGCGCAATGCTCGAAGGCATCCGCCCATTGCCGCCTGACCCTTTCGATCTCCATCGTTTCGAGCGCAAACGAAATATCCAGCCCCATTTCGTTGAGCAGGAGCAATTCTTCTTCGGCTTTGAACAGGCCCGCCTCGCGAGAAACCAGGCTCAAAACGCCGATGGTTTTGCCCCCCAGCCGGAACGGGACAGCCGCCGAGGAGTGATACCCGTGCTCTTGAAACAAGATCCGGTTGTTTTGCGTTCTTTCGTCGGCCTGGAGGTCCTCGCTGGTGACCACCCTGGAGGCGCGCAGGGCGCTGGCGATCGGTCCGTTTACGAACGGGCCGGTGCGGACGTTGATGGTCGGGAAGGGCCAATCGGCCGCGTCCAGCCCGCTGGCCGCCGCAGGCCGGACGTCCCCGGTCGTTTCGTCCAGGAGGGCGATCCAGGCCAGGGCAAATTCGCCATACCGCACCGCCAGGTCGCAGATGGACTGGAACAGTTCGGCGCGGTCCTTGGCCCGCACGATGGTCTGGTTGACCTGGCTGAGGGTGGCGTAGAGGCGCTTCATCTGCCGCACCTTCTCCTCGGCCAGGACGCGTTCAGTGATGTCCTGGGTCGTGTTGAGAATGTATTGCTGCCCGCTGATTTCGACCATATCAATGTTCACGGAAAAGTTGCGACTCTCGCCGGATTTGGTGCGCAAAGCCAGTTCCAGGTTGTGCGCTGAGCCGTGTTCTTTTAAAAGGGCAAGAATGCGCGCCCGGCTATCATCGTCGGGGTTGATGCCCAGTTCGAGGGAGGTCTTACCAACGGCTTCCTGCCTTGTATATCCAAAAGCTTTCTCGAACGCCTGGTTGACCTCCACGATGATGCCGCCGGGCAGCTTCGAAAGGGATGCGGCAAACCCCGCCTTCTCGAACAGGACGAAAAACTTCTCCTCGTTCTTGCGCAGGATTTCCTGGGCCTGCCAGCGCTCGGTGACGTCGCGGCTGGCGGCATATAACTCGGTGTGACCGGTTTCGGGGTCGAGCGCGAAGCGGCTGGTCACCTCCACCCAGACGGTCGAGCCGTCCTTGCGGACCTGTTCCAATTCGTCGGTATAACTCTTGATCCGGCCTTGCCTGAACTCTTCGAGGCGGTCCGGCATCATGCGCTCGAGGTAGTCGAAGCTGGCGGGTGTAACCGCCTCTTGCAGGGTTTCGCGCAGGGCTTCTTCGGAGGTCAGGCCGCGCAGCCGCTCGACCGAAGGGCTGACGTAGAGGAAGCGCATCGTATCCAGGTCGAGCACCCAGATCACGTCGGTGATGTTTTCGGCCAGCAGCAGGTAATCCCGGTTGGCCCGGCGCAGGGCACGGTTGTTGCGCTGGATGAGGAAATACAGCAATACCCCCGTCACCAGAACGTATCCCCAGCCCTTGAGGGTACTGAGCAACATGTAGACTTCATGGTTGGCGGTGAGGAGGGCGGCCAGCCGGTCCGAGAAAAGGATCCACAGCCCGCCGAGCAGGAGGTACAGCCCGGCGATCAGCAGGCCGCCCCGGTCCGGTTTGTTCCAATTCGGATTTCTAAAGCGAGGTTTCATCATCATTTCACATCATACCAGTGAGGACCGTTCGCGTCTGATACAAAAGTATAGCATTTTCCCGGGTGTTGGCGGATGGGACAGCAGTCTCAGTGTATGACCTCCCGGCTTTTCCTGATCTCACCACCCACCTGCCCCGGCGGGCGGTGCCGGGGGCGCACGGAGAACACAGAAGTGGAATAAATTGCCAATTTGATCTACCATGCTTCATGAAGATACAAATATCTTGTACTATAATTGTGTTACAAACTTGCACCAGTGCGGGAGATGGATTAATGCCCCACGTATTGTTCATGGATGAATCCGGCGACCACAATCTCACTAACATTGACAATAACTTTCCTGCTTTTTGCCTGGCGGGATGTATTTTTGAACGGGCCTATTACAAAGCCACCGTGCGCCCTGCGGTTGACGCGCTGAAATCAAAATTTTGGGGCAGGACAGATGTAATTTTACATTCCAGTGATATTCGCAAACATCGCGGCGATTTTTCATTTCTTGGCGATCCTGGCAGGCGGCAGGAATTCTACGAGGCACTCAACGAAATGGTGTCTGGTTTACGCTTTACCATCCTGGCAGTTGTTATTATGAAAAAGGCTCACCTCGACCTATATGGAGATGGAGCACGACACCCGTACCACCTTGCTCTTGAATTCATCATGGAACGTTACGCAATGAGGATGAATCGTCTCAGTAGTTTTACAGAGGGATATATGATGGCCGAATCGAGAGGCATGAAAGAAGATGTTTTGCTCAAGAACCAATATTTTTACTATAAGCAGTTTGGCACGCGTTTTCAAAGTAATTTATCCAACATCACCAGCTTTTGGATGGAGAAAAAAGGCGCCAATATTGCCGGTTTGCAAATCGCGGATCTGGTCGCTTACCCTATTGCCGCAAAGGTGCTACGGCCCGATATTGAACAAAAGGCTTTCGATTTACTCAAAGAAAAGATAGACTCCGCGCCTGTCAACAAAGGCGGTGGCATCTTGGGATACGGCTTGAAGATTTTTCCTCAACCCACACTCGAACACCATTTGTTTTTCAACCAGACGCCTGGTTAAAAAAAGAAAACGAGCCTTCAGGCCCGCTTTCCCGACCGGGATTCCCCGATCCATCAATCGTCTTTATTATACAATTTCAGACAGGGCTTGTCAATTTTGATTTTCGCGCAAAATCCCTGCTCCATAAGCCTGCCCTCATAAAACGACCTCCGGTGTCTTGATGACGCCGGAGGTTCTTATTCCTATCTGGCCGCCTGGTTCGATCAGGCTTCGCCGTCGGGCGGCGCAGCGGCTTTCGGCTACATCCGTAGTTACATCTCTACCGCTCGAAAAAACGGCCAACAAGTACTGGTGGCGCTTGTCAACGCCCTTTCTGGTTCGCCTTTCCGTCCAGCCTTCTTACCCGCTATTCCGCCTGAATAGATACCTTTTGCGAAACCTAAGTTATCTTTTCCAATATCCAAGTTAGCTTTTTCGATAAAAATATCCCTGCTCCAGGGAGATGGACATCTTCACGCCTCGCTGATGTCAATTCATAGCTGCTTTGGAACAAAAAGCGCCCGCCGCTGGGTGAGGGGGGCACCCAACGGCAGACGCCGTTATTTTAGCACAGGGTTTTTCATTTTGTAAAGGTTTATCCTTCATCCCCAAACAACTCCATGAATTTCGCCGCCACCTCCGGGTCGAAGTGTTTGCCGGTCTGCTCGCGGATGTACTCGCGCACCTTGTCGGCGCTCCAGGCCGGGCGGTAAGGGCGGGGAGACTGGAGCGAATCCCAGACATCCACCACGGCGAAGATGCGCGCCGAAAGCGGGATCTGCTCGCCTTTCAGCCCGCGCGGGTAGCCGCTGCCGTCCCATTTTTCGTGATGGCAGTAGGGGATGTCAATCGCCGGGGCCAGGTAGGAGATGGGGGTCAGCATTTCGTAAGCGTAGACCGGGTGCAGGCGCAACATTTCCCATTCTTCCTCGGTGAGCGCATCGTCCTTGAACAGGACCTGGTCCGGCACGCCCAGTTTGCCGATGTCGTGCAGCAGGGCGCCGCGGCGGATGTGGATCAGGTCCGCTTCCGGCACGCCCATGGCGCTCGCCAGCCGCAAGGCCATCTCGGTCACGCGGCGGGTGTGGCCCTCGGCCTCCCGGTCGCGCAGGTCCATGGCGTGAGACCAGCCCTCGATGGTGGCGTCGTAAGCCAGGATCAGCTCGAAATTGGAACGCTGCAAACTCTCGAACAGGTTGGCGTTGTCAATGACGATCAGGGGCACGGCGATATAGGAGACGAAATGCTCGCCGGCCAGGCGAGCCGCGCCGGAGAGTCCTTCACCGGCTTCGGCCAGGTTGGGGATGTAAACCCTCTGGCGGTTGAGGATGGCCTGGCCTGACAGCCCGTCGCGCAGCCCGAACTTTGCGCGGCGGATGGCCGAGGAGAGGAAGCCGCGGCTGGCGGCGCATTCCAGGGTCATGGTGTGCGGGTGCAGCAGCAGGACAGCCGCCGCATCCACCTTGATCTGGGCGACGAGATACCCCAGGAAAGAATCGAGGATCAGGTGCAGGTCGAAACTGGAACTGATCAGGTTGTCTATCGCGTGGAGGGTGTTCAACCGTTCGAGCTGTTCCTGGATCTGCTGCTCGGCCCGTTTCTGTTCGGTGATGTCGGACGAAAGGATGAATATCCCCTCCGCCACCGGCTGGACACTGAGTTCGAACCAGCGGCTCTGGCCGTCGGGGAAGTTGAACTCGCCCACGGTGCGCCGCGAAATCCGTTCGTCCATGCAATGCCTGAGCACCTTGAAGACCTCGGTGGTCTCGATGCCCGGAAAGATGTCCATGATCGTGCGCATCAGGATCTCGGTCGGGGCTTTGCGGGCCTGCCGGGCCGCGGCGTCGTTGACGTAAATGTAGCGCCAGTCGAAATCAATGATCTGGAAACCCTCGAGCATGTTTTCGACCGTCTGGCGGTAACGGTTGAAACCTTCCAGCATGGTGCCTTCCAGGTGCTTGCGGCTGGAAATATCCCGGGTATGCAGGAGCACGCAATCCCGCCCGTGCAGGCGGATGGCGCGGGCACGGCCTTCGACGTCGAATACCTTGCCGTCCTTTTCCTGGTGTTTCGCTTCGAACGGCGCGCCGGACCTCGCGGCGGCCTCGATTTTTTCGTCCGCCCGATCCCTGGAATCGGGCGCGGCCAGGTCAGCCGCGGCCAGGTGCGGGAGTTCCTCGCGGCCGTAGCCGTACCGGTCAATCGCAATGTCGTTGGCCGCGAGAATGGTCCCGTCTGTATCCAATATGAACAGCGCATCCGGGCTGAAATCGAACAAAACCTGGAACTCGCCCAGATCGTCGAAGAGACGGAGAGCCGGTCCGCCTTGACCGGGCGGGGGATCTGTCCGGTTCTGTTGTGGTTCGGTCATCGCCTCACTCCTTGGGTCTGACTGATCTGAAAATAGCAATTTGGAGACCAACGTCTCTTGACGTTGGAAACAGGCCAAAGCCGGGAGACTTTGGACTCCATTTTCATCCTTCGGGGTGAACAGGCAGGCTTTTCAGACACTTTCCAAAGCGAGCTTGTTTTCCCAGTATAGCACAGCCGGTAGAGCAGAATTCAAAACCGGATTACAATACCTCTACCAGAAATGCAAACTCACAACAAGGAGCATCTCAATGACCATTGTCCTCGATGGTTCATCCCTGACCATTGAAAAACTCGTTCGGATCGCCCGCCACGGCGAAAAAGTGGAACTCGACCCCGCCGCGCTGGAGCGGATCAAGGTCTGCCGCGCCATGCTGGAGGAGAAACTCGCCAAAAAAGAGATCATGTACGGGACCAACACCGGCATCGGCGAATTCTCGGAAGTGATCCTGAGCGACGAGCAGGTCAAGGAGTTCCAGAAGTACCTGATCTACAACCACGCGGCCGGGATCGGCGAACCCGTGGCGGAGGAGTACGTGCGGGCCGCCATCGCCGGGCGGATCAACGTCCACGCTCACGGGAATTCGGGCTGCCGTCCCGAGATCACCCTCACACTGGTGGAGATGCTCAACAAAGGCGTCACACCAGTTGTTTGTCAGAAAGGCTCGGTCGGCGCCTCCGGCGACCTGGCCCCGATGGCCCAGGCGGCGCTGCTGCTCATGGGCGAGGGCGAAGCCTTCTTAAACGGCGAGCGGTTGACAGGTCAGGAAGCGATGCGCCGGGCCGGGATCGAAATCCCCGGCCTCCAGGCCCGGGACGGGCTGGCCGTCATCAACGGCTCCAACCTGCTGACGGCCATGTCTGCCATCCACATCTACGAAATGGAACGCTGGCTCAAGCAGGCCGAGATCGCGGCGGCCATGTCCATCGAGGCCCTGCTGGGCAACCTGAAACCCTACACCGGCAAACTCCATGAACTGCGCGGCTTCAAAGGCGCGGTCAAGTCGGCGGGCAACATCCGCAAATGTATCGAAGGCTCCGACCTGACCACCGGCAAGATGAAGACCAAAGTGCAGGATGCCTACTCGATGCGCTCCACCCCGCAGGTGATCGGCGCGGCCCGGGACGCGGTGGCCTACGCCCGCTCGCAGGTCGAGATCGAACTGAACGGAGTGGGCGACAACCCGATCTTCATCCCCGAAGACCGGCTGACGCTGACCGGGGCCAACTTCCAGGGGACGCCGGTCTCGCTGCCGATGGATCTGGCCGGGGCGGCCGTGACCATGGTCTGCGTCCTGTCCGAGCGGCGGATGAACCGGCTGACGAACCCGGCCCTCTCGGCCGGGCTGCCCGATTTCCTGGCCCACGAACCCGGCTTCTACTCCGGGCTGATGCTTTCGCAGTACACCGCCGACATGATGATCGTCGAGAACCGCATCCTGTCCGCGCCGGCTTCGATCCAGTCCATCCCGGCCGCAGCCGACCAGGAGGACTTCGTCTCGATGGGCATGAACACGGCCATCAAGAACGGCCAGATCCTGGACAACGCTTACGGCATCCTGGGGATCGAGTTCATGGCCGCCGCCCAAGCCCTGGATTTCCGCCAGTTCACCCCCGGCAACGGGACCCGAAAGGCGCGGGAGGTGATCCGCCGCCACGTGGCGCACCTGGATGTGGACCGTCCGCTGTATCCCGACCACAACACGATGAAGGCGCTGGTCGAATCCGGCGAGATTTTGGATGAAGTGGAGCAGGTGGTGGGGAAGTTGGGATAGGGTGAAATGCCTCTTGTAACGGCTTTCCGATTTTGCTATAACTAAATCGAACGCAGAACTCGTCGCTGAACCTTGGCGGCGATTTCATTTTCTAAAGGAGGCGTCCCATGACCGGCTCAAAACCATCCGCCAGCACACTCCAACTCACTGTCCGTTGGGCGGCGCGGATTTCGAGCCTCATCTTCACCGGCGTTTTCTTGCTGATGTTCATCGGCGAAGGCTTCGAACCGGCGGAGGTCAAGCCCATCGAATGGGTCATGTTGTTTTTCGGT
Source organism: Chloroflexota bacterium (assembly GCA_049324115.1). Classification (GTDB taxonomy): domain Bacteria; phylum Chloroflexota; class Anaerolineae; order Anaerolineales; family Villigracilaceae; genus UBA5796. The sequence continues at coordinate 65,983 of JBMOMN010000029.1, read as the reverse complement.
CCTTTTGGGCTTGTAGCGGGAATGATCCTGGCCTGGTGGAAGGAGGGACTGGGCGGCGCGGTCATCCTCCTGAGTTTCCTCGCCTCGATGGTCGTCGGCGACTACTCCGGTTCGGGCGCGGGAGTTATGCTGGTCTGCGCCTCGCCGGGATTCCTTTTCCTGCTTTCGTGGATCCTTTCCCGGTCGGCGGAAATGTCGAAGGGCATATCCGCTTCCGGGGAGGACATCCCGCAGCCGCCATCCGCCGAAACCCCCGAGGCGAGGCAAGCCCGCAACGCAAGCGGGATGTGCCCAAAGTGCGGCGCTCCGGTCACACCCACCGACAAGAACTGCCCGTCCTGCCGGGCCAACCTCGAGTTTGCAGAGACGCACCTCGACCAGTTGTGAACGCTTTCCTACCCGATCAGCCCCAGGAACTGGCCGAACTCCCGGTTCAGCCATTCGAAGGTCGGCGGTTCGGGCGGCTGGTGGTAGGGATGGCTGAACTTCTGGATGGTGAGATGCCGGAAATGGCGGCGGACGATCTGCTCGGTCAATGAATAATCCAGGATGTCGTCGTTGACCGACATGCCGAAATAGCAGCGGTTCCTGAAAGGCGCATCCGCATACTCGTATTCCATCTGTAATATTTCGTCCACGGTATAGGCAAACACGTCCAGGGTGGACACCGGCAGGCGGATGGCGTTCTTTTCCCTGAGAATGCGCCGGTCTATATTGCTGAACTTGCTGAGGGCATAGGTCAGCGGCGTTTCGAGGGAAGGCATGTTGAGCACAAAGTGGGTCCCTTTGAGCACGTAGGCATTCTTCATCGCCCTGATCGAGGCCCGGAAAACCCACTGGCGCGGCACAGACCATTTCAGCGCCCGGTGGCTGAGGCAGGGCGAGAGCAGGATGACCTTTTCGATCCGGTCTTGCAGGTGTTCCAGCGTGCGCAAGGCCAGCAATCCGCCAAAGGAGAAGCCCATCAAGGAGAATTTCTCATGCCCCATCCGGTTGACGAAGGCTTCCACAGTTTCGGGCACCAGGCGGCTCTCGAACTTTTGCGGATAGGGCGTGGAGCCGCCATGCCCCGGCAGTTCGAAAAAATAGGAGGTGAAACGCTGGCCCATGAACTGCGTCAGCGGCAGCCATTGGCGGATGAGCGAAACCGTGGCCGGGACGATGACCAGCGGCGGCCCGCTCCCGGCTTTGACGTAGTGCAGGCGCGTTCCCGGGAGGGAAATATCCCCGAAAACGGCTTGTGGAGGGTGTGAGGGGTGGCAAAGAATGGTCATGGTCACAACCTGGGGATGGATGGGTTTTCCCAGTATAGGCCGGAATCCGTGCGGGCGCAATGACGGATTTTCCCGGAATAAGCCGGATTAAGTTTGCTTGACATTCCCCCCGCCCTCAGATAAAATCACTGCGCCTTGTTACGGGCCTGTAGCGCAGTTGGGAGCGCGCCTCAATCGCACTGAGGAGGTCAGGGGTTCGAATCCCCTCAGGTCCACTTGATCGGATTTGCGGTTTACGATTGACGATTTTCGATTGGCGGTTTACAATGTGGGCCGCTGGATTTCAGTCCCGACCTGTCGCCAATCTGGAATCCAAATTAAAAATCGAATTGGGCCCATAGCGCAGTTGGGAGCGCGCCTCAATGGCATTGAGGAGGTCGAGGGTTCGAATCCCTCTGGGTCCACTGTAAGGAACGGACGGCTTGCGCCGTCTGTTTTGTAAGCGTATAATGAATCAAAAGTCATGACAGGAGTAGTAGGTCATCCCGTCAGCGAGAAGGGAGAGCGAGGTGGAAGCCCTTCACGGCATCGAACGGGAATGCCAATCAAGACCGAACTCGCCTGTTCCCCTGGTGATGGTCGAGCAGCCGGTGATTTTCCGGCGTATCGAGACCAAAACCGGGGAGACTGTGCTGGTGAAATCCCACCACAAAGGCACGAAGCACACAAAGCTGGCTTTGTGGTGAAAAACAGTAGTCAGCGCCGGGAATGCCCGTTATCGCAACCAAAGAGTGGTAAGGCGAGATTAATCTCGCCCTACAATCCGGGTGGTACCGCGGAGCACGTGTCCTGTAAAGGCGCCCTTCGTCCCTGAGTGGATGAAGGGTTTTTGTTTTATGGCGAAAGGAGGCCGAAATGAAAGCGAATATCCGGATCAATTATGTCTTCTGGAAAGAAGGGCCTCTTCTTCCTGGCCGGTCGCAAACCACAGGTCAAAAGTTGGAAGGCTGAAACCCAACCTTCCAGGACTCAGTCGGAATTCTTCGAAATAACACTGAACGATGAGGAACGAATGACAGATACAGCCTACAACCACGCAAAGATCGAAAAGAAATGGCAGAAGAAATGGGATGCCGACGGGTTATACCGCTCGGTGATTGACGAGCGCAAGCCCAAGCACTACGCCCTGACCATGCTGCCTTACCCCTCCGGCGACCTGCACATCGGCCACTGGTACGCGATGACGCCCTCCGACGCGCACGCCCGTTTCATGCGCATGAAGGGCTACAACGTGCTCTTCCCGATGGGCTTCGACGCCTTCGGCCTGCCGGCCGAGAACGCGGCAGTCAAACACGGCATCCACCCTAAAGAGTGGACCTACGCCAACATCGAGCGGATGCGCGGCCAGCTCAAGTCCATGGGCGCCATGTTCGACTGGGAGCGCGAGGCCGTCTCGGCCGATCCCGAATACTATCGCTGGAGCCAGTGGTTCTTCATCCAGTTATACAAGCACGGCATGGCCTACCGCAAAATGTCGCCGGTGGACTGGTGCCCGAACTGCAACACGACCCTGGCCCGCGAGCAGGTCTGGGGCGAAGACCGCCACTGTGAGCGCTGCGGCACCCCGGTCATCAAGAAAGACCTGGACCAGTGGTTCTTCACCACCACCCAATACGCCGACGAACTGCTGGATTTCTCCACCATTGATTGGCCGGAACGCGTCCGCACCTTGCAAACCAACTGGATCGGGCGCTCGGAAGGGGCCTCGGTCATTTTCAAGACGGAAGTGGGCAACCACGACATCGAGATCTTCACCACCCGCCCGGATACGCTGTGGGGCGCGACCTTCATGGTCTTCTCGCCGGAGCATCCGCTCGTGGACCTGGTAACTGCTCCCGATAAAAAGGCCGAAGTCGAGGCCTACAAGGAGCAGGCCGCGCGCCAGACCGACATCGAGCGCGAAGCGACCGACAAGGAAAAGACCGGCGTCTTCACCGGCGGCTACGCCATCAACCCGGTCAACGGCGCAAAGATCCCGATCTGGATCGCGGACTACGTGTTGATGTCCTACGGCACGGGCGCGATCATGGCCGTCCCGGCCCACGACGAGCGCGATTACGCCTTCGCCCGGAAGTTTGAGCTGCCCATCGTCCCGGTCATCCGGCCCACGGGTCAGGACGATGCGGAAAAGGCCATCGCAGAAACCGCTTATATCGGTCCCGGTCAAATGGTCAACTCCGGCCCGTTAAACGGGACATCCGTCAACGATGAAAAAGGGCGCAAGAACCCGTCCATCGCGGCGGCCATCGACTGGATCGAAGCCAAAGGCGTCGGCAGGGAAGCGGTCAACTACCGCCTGCGGGACTGGCTGATCAGCCGCCAGCGTTACTGGGGCGCGCCGATCCCGATGATCTACTGCGAGAAGCACGGCTGGAACCCCGTCCCCGACGACCAGTTGCCGGTGCTGCTGCCCGACGACGTGGAGTGGAAGCCGACCGGCGAAAGCCCGCTGAAACTGCACCCCACCTGGAAGAACACCGCCTGCCCGGTCTGCGGCGAACCCGCCACGCGTGAGACCGACACGATGGACACCTTCATGTGCTCGTCGTGGTACCACCTGCGCTATCTCAGCCCGGACCATCACGGCGGCCCGTTCGACGAGGCCGAGTACAACTACTGGATGCCGGTGGACACCTACACCGGCGGCATCGAACACGCCACGATGCACCTGATCTACACCCGCTTCTTCCACAAGGCGCTGCGGGACATGGGCGTCACCGAAGGCCCGGAGCCGATGCTGCAACTGCGCAACCAGGGCATGGTGCTGGGCGAAGACCACGAGAAAATGTCGAAGAGCCGCGGCAACGTGATCGCTCCCGACGAACTGGTCGAACGCTACGGCGCGGACACGGTGCGGGCCTACCTGATGTTCTTCGCCCGCTGGGACATGGGCGGCCCGTGGAACTCGCAGGGCATCGAGGGATCGGTACGCTGGGTGCGCCGTGTGTGGGCCTTGTTCACCGATCAAACCGGACCTGGGGCCTGCTCCGACGAAACCAAACGGACCCTGCGCCGCAAGGTCCACCAGACGCTGAAGAAGGTGACGCGGGATTTCGAGGCCTTCGAGTTCAACACCATCGTCTCGGCGTTGATGGAACTGCTGAACGAGATGTACAAGGCCCGTGAAGCCGGAGCCGCCGGGACCGAGGCGTGGGCCGAAGCCCTGGACACTTACCTGCGGATGATGGCCCCGGTCACGCCGCACATCACCGAAGAACTGTGGCAGCGCCTGGGCAAACCGTATTCCATCCACCAGCAGCCCTGGCCCAAGGTGGACGAGGAAGCCGCCCGCGAAGACGAGATCACCATCCCGGTGCAGGTCAACGGCAAGCTGCGCGACCGGGTGATCGTCCCGGCAGATGCCGGCGAAGAAGACATCCGGTCTGCGGCGCTGGCAACCGAGGGTGCGCAGAAGTACATGGAAGGCAAGCCGCCGAAGAAGGTGATCGTGGTGCGCGGCAAGCTGGTGAATATTGTGGTTTAGGGGCAGGGAGTAGAGAAAAGAGAGTAGCGAGAAGGGGCGGACGCCTGTCCGCCCTTTTTGCTTGACCTGGCGCTCCTTTTGTCTTACAATTTCTGCGTCTCGGTAAGACAAAAGGAGTCTTTATGTTGCTCAGACTTTCCTCCAAAGGACAACTTGTGCTTCCAAAAAAAATCCGGGAGAAGCTGCACCTGAAAAATGGGGACCAGTTCCAGGCGCGTATCGAGGACGGGAAAATCGTCCTCGAACCGGTCAAAATGGACGTTGTCGCCAGGCTGCACGGCATCCTGGCAGGAACGGACGTGTTGAAAGAACTGGAAGAAGAACATCGCCGGGAAATCGAACATGACCGCGACCTTTCTGCTTGATGCCTGGGCCGTGTTGGCATATTTGAAGCAAGAATCACCCGCGGATGACCGGGTGATCGCATTACTGGAACAGGCCCGCCAGGGAGCTATTCGTCTTCTCATTTCGGTCATTAATCTGGGTGAAGTCTATTACAACGTCGGCAGGCTGCGGGGTGAAGAATTTGCTCAGCAGATCCTGGCTGAATTGCGATTGTTGCCTGTCGAGGTCCTTCACGTCAATGAAGCGACTGTTTTCGCGGCGGCGCGCTGGAAGATGCGTTATCCCCTTTCGTATGCGGATGCTTTTGCCGCTGCGACTGCCGAGCAATATCAGGCTACTTTGTTGACCGGCGACCCCGAATTGCTGGCTCTCAAAGACAAACTTCAAATCGAACCGTTGAGCAGGAAATAGCAGCCTGGCCGTGAAAAGTGAAGGCCCCTGAGCGTTGCGCAACTTTCAGGGGCTTTTCGTTTTCATCCATCCCAGGGACTGAGGCGTGGGATCTTGGTTCACCTTGCAAAGGAAGGGTTGGTGAATCGTCTCCTTGTGCAACATCGCAACAAAATGATTATAATAAACACGAAATTCAGCTAATGCAGCTTTCTGGACTATACGATGCCAACTGCCCTGCCAATCGGACCGTATCGGTTTTACTTTTACTCCTACGATTGCAATGAACCACGTCATATGCACGTAGACCGCGAGAACATGAGCGCAAAGTTTTGGCTCGACCCGGTCGTCTCGCTTGCCGAAAATCACGGTTACAGTCGAAGAGAATTACGGGATATTGGACAGATCGCTGCCGAGAATTTGGAGAAGTTGAGAAATGAATGGGACTCTTTCTGCGGTGGTAACGTTCGTCCTGCCTAGAGCAGTTAAAGTTATGGTCACGGACGATACGCTCTCGGTGGATCTTGAAGATGGGCGCACAGTTTCCGTTCCCATTGGCTGGTATCCGCGCCTTGTGCATGGAACGCCAAAAGAGCGCGCCAACGTTCGAATTTCGGGAGCGGGTTATGGTTTGCATTGGCCCGATCTTGATGAAGATATCGGCATCGAGGGGTTGCTGCTCGGCAAACGATCGGCAGAAAGTCCCGAATCCTTCGAGCGGTGGCTGCAAAAGCGGAAGTAAGCTTCAACAGTTGGGCAGTTTGGTGATTTGATACAAAGTCTCTGAGAGTCGTCAGGCCTTCAGGGGCTTTTCGTTTTCACCCATCCCAGGGACGGAGACGCGGCACCCAGCGCGGGACGCGGGCTTTGTAATCCCGATAGCTCTCACCGAAGCGCTTCTCCAGCCCCGGTTCCTCGGATAGGACGAAGTAAATGTGGTTGATCAGGATGAAAGTCCCGGCCAACAGGGCGATGACCCACGATCCCCGGAAGAGAGCCTGGCCGGTCAGCATCAATGCCACGCCGCTGATCATTGGATTACGGACGCAGCGATACGGGCCGACCGCCACCAACCTTTGGGTCGGGTCCCAGGGGGCGAGCGTGCCCTGGCCGACGCGGGCGAAGAGGCTCACGCACCAGGCGAACAGCCCGAACCCCGCCAGCACGGACAGGATCCCCAACGCCCCGCCCATCCATAGCATCGTCCCCGCCCAGCGGCTGTCGGCGGCGGCGAAGGCCTCCACCAGCCAAGCCGGGACGACGACCACAACCATGAAGGGCAGGACCAGGATCGAAAGGATGTGACGCAGGGTGGTGGACATTTATAGTTCAGAAAGCAGATAACGGATATGCTGGACCAAATCCCCCGGTTTGAAGGCGGAAACTGATTTGACGCCAGGCTGGTAATGCCTCACATTGAACGTGGCAAGGTAAGGACAATTCTCGCGCACCGCCGCGGCAAGGATGGGTGCGTCGTCAGGATCAACCAAACCGGTCAGGGCTTTGATCTCATCCAGTGCAGGATCAGGAACTTCGCGCAGACAGCGGCTCACCAGCAATTGAAAGGCGGGCAAGGCAAGCGGGATTTTTGCCCGCAGGTTACGTTCCGCTTCAGTGACCACCTGGGTGCTGGCAATGGCTTCGATCAACGTAATTTCAGCCATGCGCAACAGGACGAGGCTGGCGCTATGTTCGGTCGGAGAAGCCGAGCCTGCGAACAGCACGTCGGCATCAATAAAAATGCGCGGGCGGCGCGGGTCACCCGCCATATTTTTCCTGGTTGTATTGCTCCCGTTGGGCGCGCAGGTTCTGGAGCAGTTCTTCCATGCTCAAACCTGCTTCCAGGCGCAGCCGTTCGATCTCACGCGCCAGTTCGGGAACCATCGGGGTCATGGGGACGAAAACGAAGATCCCGTCGAGATCAACCAACTTGAAGATGTTGCCGTTTTCGATGTTGTATTTCTGGCGCAATTCCGAGGGGAGAGTGACCACCCCGCGCTCGCGAACTTGAACTGTTGTATCCATTGCATACTCCTTGCAGATATTCTGCAAGGTCAGTATAACAGATAACTGCGGCGTTGAAAATATTTTCGCGATAGGCTTCATCACACGCTATGCCTGCCGCCTTTGGGTGGAGACAACGATACACTTCGCGGCGGTGGCCAACTGCCATGACAATCACTTTCTTGTTCTTGTCGTCAATGGTGTACAACACGCGATAATCCCCCACTCGCAAACGATAACTTTCCTGTCCCTGTAATTTCTTCACTCCTGTTGGACGCGGATTCTCCTCCAGCGCCAGCAAACGCGTCACGATACGCTTGTGAACGGACGCTTCGAGCGCGTCCAATTCTTTTTCGGCGGGTCGCTGGAGGATGACCTGATAGGTCATTGCCTCTCGGCCTTTTCCTGCAGGTATTCCCGCAAAGGACGGCCCGGTTCGCTGCGGCGTTCTTCGATGATGGACAAGTCCATCAGATCGCGGCGCAGGTTATCGTCACGGATAATACGCTGAAGCACGGCGCGCTTTTCTTCAAGGGGCAGAACTTTGAATGCAGTCCAAAAAACCTCGGCAGTCGCTTCTATTTTAGTCATGGTAACACTCCTTTCTTACAACGAGTATTTTACCTCTGGATGATTCGATTTTCCCTGCAATCCCCCGCCGCTAATCCATTTTACCTGCCATCGTGTCGCATGACTTCGAAGATCAGAGCGCTCAATTATTACCCTCCCCGGATCAAAATGAGGGATTCGGTCGGGTAGCGGGAAGTGGCCGAGTACATTGCGGCAATCTCCACGGTCAGCCCGGTGGACGTTATCGCGGTGTGTCGGGGCTGCTCAAGGCGATCATCCACTTTGACGGGACGATCATCAACAAGCAGCACATCGGCAAAACGTCAGAACAGGTAATCGCCCTCTGGAACGCGGAGCAGCCCGATGATCCGGTAGTTGAGTGATGTTGGGCAGCGTCCAAAGGTCTCGAAACCTTTGGATGCTATTGTTTTTCCGTCTATGGGTATAATCTGAATGTGGAGACAAAAATGCCCAAACAAAAATCAGAACAAGTCAAAGCAGAATTCAAAAAAGCGCTATCCGAATTCGTAGAAACCCTAAAAGATCACGTGGCTACCAAAGACGACCAGTGGACGGTGAAAGGGTTTATAGATGTGTTTCGGAATATATACACGATTTCTGCTGACACAAAAATCGTCTCCAAGATTCTTGAGATCCACCTTTTTCCAAAATTTCTTGCGTTTGCAAACCAGAACCGCTATCGGATTGTGTTGGCCGAACAACAGAACTATTATCCTGATTTATCCTTTGTCAAAGCAGACGATGAAAATATAAAGTTTGCAGTGGATTTGAAAACTACTTACAGACTTCCCGACAATCCTGAATTTTGTAACGGTTTTACGCTGGGTTCACATGGAAGATATTTCATCAATCGCACGAGCAATAAAAACATTCAATTTCCATACAACGAATATCTCGGTCACTTTTGCCTGGGGGTCATTTATTCCCGTTCCGGGTCCGAAAATGGCTACGAAGCGGAGACGTATCGCCTTGAAGAGCTACAATCCATTACATCTGTGATCTACGACTTCCAGTTCTTTGTTCGGGAAAAATGGGAGATTGCGAGTGATCGTCAGGGCAGTTCGAACACAGCGAATATTGGCAGCATTTCAAAGATCAGTGATATTCTGGATGGCAACGGTGTCTTTAGGCGACTTGGTGAAAAATGGTTCGATGATTACTGGATGAATTACGGCAAAATCCAGGTCACTACGCCGGAAGGCAAAGTAAAGAAAATCACCTTGTTGAAGGATTACCTGGCGTATCGTGGTCAAGACCCCATTCTTGCAAACCCAATGGCGAGCAAACCTTCCCGTAAAAACCGTAGAAGAGCGCCAAAATGACGATTAATGTCCCGCCTTTGAAATGCCAGGGCATAAAAACCAAGCTGGTCACATGGATAAAAGATCATGCTTCCCTGAGTGCGAATGGGAAGTGGATCGAGCCTTTCATGGGGTCGGGCGTGGTCGGGTTCAATGTACGGCCAAATCAAGCGATGTTCGCGGATATAAATCCGCATATTATCAACTTTTACAATGCCATCAAAGAGGGCGAAATCACGGCGGCAATTGCCAGGAAGTTCCTGGAAGAAGAGGGGGCGCTGCTTCGAATTAAAGGCCAAGACCATTACTACGAAGTGCGCGAGCGTTTCAACAAAAGCGGCAATCCCCTCGATATGTTGTTCTTAAATCGCGCTTGCTTCAATGGTGTTATGCGTTTCAACAAAAAGGGTGAATTCAATGTTCCGTTTGGGCATAAACCCGAGCGCTTTGCAAAAGCGTATGTGACCAAAATCGTGAATCAAATCAAATATGTGGACCAGGCTACCAGCCAATACGACTGGCAATTTGTTTGCGCTGATTTCAAAGAAGTCATGGCTCAGGCCGGCAAGGATGATTTTATTTATTGCGATCCGCCTTACCTTGGCAGGCATACAGATTATTTCAATTCCTGGACAGAGACGAGTGAGCAAAAACTTTATGAAATGCTGAACACCACGAGCGCAAAGTTCATCCTGTCCACCTGGCATAGCAATCGCTATCGCACGAACAGCGCAGTCGAGAAATATGCCTCTCGTTTCACGATTTTGACTCGCGAGCATTATTATCATATTGGCGCCAGCGAGAAAAATCGAAATCCTATGCTGGAAGCGATCGTATTGAATTACAACCCATTGATCCCGATAACCATCGAATCGGAAAAGCAACTGGCTTTGTTCGAAAAGGCCGAAAACGGTTACGTTGTTTATTCTTCCCCGAAAGATTGATATCCGGGGGGTGCGACGCACTCGCGATGGCTTGACAGCCCCCTCCCCCGCTGGTACACTACGGGCCTGTTAATCAAACCCTAAGGAAAGGAGACGTGTTGGATGAAGTTCATGGCTGTGTTCGTCCGTAACCCTGTCGTATGGGCGCGTCTCCGGGTAATCGTGTAAGGGCAGAGCGATCTGTCCCCTGACCGGCCTTCATTGCCACGGGCGGCTCATGCCTGTGGTTTTTTTGTTTAACTGTTAAAACCAACCTTCGCAAGCCTTTCGCAGAAAGCAAGGATGAAAAATGTCTGTTATCGAAGTCGAAAACCTGACCAAAGTCTTCAAGATCCCCCAGAAAGACCCGGGGCTGGGCGGAGCCGTCAAAGGGCTGTTCGCGCCCAGGTTCCAGTCCAAGACCGCCGTAGACCGGATCAACTTCCGGCTCGACCCGGGCGAGATCGTCGGCTACATCGGCGTCAACGGGGCGGGCAAATCCACCACGATCAAGATGCTGACCGGGGTGCTGATGCCCACCGGCGGCACGATCCGGGTGCTGGGGCGCGACCCGCACCGCCAGCGGATTGACAACGCCCGCGAGATCGGGGTGGTCTTCGGCCAGCGCACTCAACTGTGGTGGGACCTGGCCCTGATCGAGTCGCTCAACCTGATCGCCCGCATGTACGACGTGCCGCCCGCCCGCTATAAACTGATGCTGGACGAGTTCTCGCAGACCCTCGAGCTGGGCGACCTGCTCAAGGTCCCGGTGCGGAATATGTCGCTGGGACAGAAGATGCGTTCGGAGCTGGCTGCGGCCCTGATCCACGAGCCGAAGGTGGTCTACCTCGACGAGCCGACCATCGGCCTGGACCTGATCGTCAAGGAGCGCATCCGGGATTTCATCAAGGCTGAGTGCGGCTCGAAGGGCATGACCGTGATGCTGACCACCCACGATCTGGGCGACATCGAGCAGCTCTGCCGGCGGGTGATCATCATTGACGAGGGACGGGTCATCTACGACGGGCCGATCGAGACCATCAAGCAGAAATTCGGCAAGTACCGCGAGATCACGTTCGAGACGACCGGCCTGGTCCCGTCTCTGAGCCTGCCCCCCGGCTGCGAGCTGCTCTCGACCGGCGACCGCAAGATCACCCTGCGCTTCGACCGCATCCAGACCACCGCCAGCCAGGTGGCCAGCGCGGTGATGAAGCAGATCGAAGTCCGGGATTTCTCGCTCTCCGAGCCGGACCTGGCGAACATCGTCAAGCAGATCTACAACGGCGCGCTCGATAACGGCGTCCGGGAGAAGGAGGCGGCATGATGCGCGCCCTGCGCCGTGACCTTTCGATCTATGCTTCGATCTTCGGGATGGTGCCGAAGGTCTTCATGGCCTACCAGTTTTGGTTCTGGATCGGGCTGGTGCTGAACACGATCGGGATGGCGATCCTGGTCTTCTTCTGGCGCGCCGTCTATGCCGATACGGACTCGGTCGCGGCCCTGAGCCTCCACCAGACCCTGACCTACATCCTGCTGGCGCAGATCTTCTCCCCGTTGATGGACGTTGACCTGATCTTCGACTTCGGCTTCAACCTGCGGGAAGGCAATATCATCCACTTCCTGCTGCGCCCGATCAGTTTCCAGGGCATGTACTACGTCCAGAACCTGAGCGGCCTGGTGATGCGCCTGATCTCGCAAATCCCGCTGGCGGTGGTGGCGACCCTGCTCTTCGGCCTGCAATGGCCGTCCGACCCGGCCACCTGGGGCGCGTTCACCGTCTCGGCCCTGCTGGGATTTACGGTGCAGTTCTTCTTCCACTGGTTCCTGGCGAGCCTGACGTTTTACACCACCGAGGTCTGGGGGCTGGGCGTGCTGATCTTCGGCATGTCCCTGTTCCTGAGCGGGAGCCTCGTCCCGCTGGCGATGATGCCCGGCTGGCTGCAAACCGTTGTCTTGAGCATCCCCTTCGCCCAGGCCATCGCCGTGCCCGTCAGCCTGCTGACCGGGATCACGCCCCTCAGCCAGGCCCCGTCTGTGTGGCTGGCGCAACTGACCTGGGTGGCCGGGATGTGGCTGGCCTCCAGCCTGTTCTTCCGGGTCGCCGTCCGCAAGGTGACGGTGCAGGGAGGGTAGAGCAAAATGGCATTTTGCTCTACAAAAACTATGACTCGATACCTTTCCCTCTACTGGCTCTTCCTCACCCAGCGCCTGAAGGTGCTGATGGAGTACCGGGCCAATTTCATCATCGGGGCGCTCTCGACGATTGCCCTGCAAGCCTCCAGCATCCTGGCGATCTGGGTCGTCATGCGCCAGGTGCCGGACCTGAACGGCTGGACCTACGACGAAATCCTGCTGATCTACGGGCTGATCACGCTGGCGAAGTCCATCAACCACATGTTCGCCGACAACCTGTGGACGCTGGGCCGCCAGTACATCCGCTCCGGCGGCTTCGACCGCTTCCTGGTCCGCCCGATAGACCCGCTCTTCCACCTGCTGGCCGACCGCTTCTGCCAGGACGGGGTGGGCAACTTCCTGGTCGGCGTGGCGCTGGTGGTCAAGGCCTCCATCGGCATCGGCATCCACTGGACGCTGCTCAAGGCCTTGATGCTGGTCGTGGCGGTGGTCAGCGGCGGCGGGATATTCATCGCCATCAACCTGCTCACCTGCGTGACCGCCTTCTGGATCATCGACTCGGTCCCGGTGACGCGGCTGGTCTTCGACAACCACCTGTTCGCCCAATACCCGCTGACGATCTACCCGAAGGCGGTCAACATCCTGCTGACGTGGATCGTCCCTTACGGGCTGGCCTCGTTCTACCCGGCCAGTTTCCTGCTCGACCGTTCCCTCAGCAACCTGGCCTGGCTCTCGCCCTTTGCGGCGGCGTTACTGCTGTTCCTGGGCTATCGCTTCTGGCAGTTCGGGCTGAAGCATTATGGGAGCACGGGGACGTGAGATAGAGAATTGGAGATAGAGAGTAGAGAGTAGAGATTAGTGGATTGAGATGCTGTCAAATAGATGAAGGCCCCTGAGCGTTTGAAATTCTCAGGGGCCTGATCTTTACGCTACCATCGCTGGTTCACGGCGCGGCGAAGACGATGACGTAGAAGCCGTAATTGTTGAAGAAGGCGTAGCCCACGCCGATCTCGGAATAGGTGGAGCTGATCAGGTTCAGGTTGTGGTTCGGGTCAACCGTATCGGTGGCCCACCAGGCGACCGCATCCTCCGGGCTGAGGGGCGGGTAACTGCCGTAGACATTCTCCGTCACAGACGAGGCGACGTAACCGGCGGCGGCCACCCGGGTCTGCGGGGTCGAGCCGTCGGTGCCGGTGTGGATGAAGATCTGGTTGCAGGCCATGTCCGCCGCGTGCTTCTGGGCGGCCTGCTGGAGTTGGGCATTGGTGGTGTAGGCCGTCAGGTTGATCTGGGCGCGGTACGCATTGACCGCGTTGACCACGCCCGTGACGCGGGATGCGTCGGTGGTGTAGGCGCAGGCGGCCCCGCCGGCGCCGGGGGTTGCGGTTGGAGCGGTCCCGGTTACGGTTGGGGTCCCGGGCGTGCTGGTGGGGGTGGCCGTCACCGTGCCGGTCACGCTGATGATGACCCACAGGCGCGAATCCTCGCCGATGCTCATGATCAGCCCGGCCGGGTTCTTGATGACGAAATCGCCGCGGTGCGATCCCTGGGTCAGCGGGGCGATCAGGGTAACGGAGATGTCGAGGGTTTCGCCGGGGTAGGTCAGGCCCAGCGGCACCGGCAGGACGGCGCTCATCAGTTCGTTGGAGTAGTAGTCGAGGGTGTAGTCCGGCCCCCAGATGCAGGTCCCGGTGTTTTGGACCCGCCAGGTCTTGACGAAGGTTTCGCCGGGACCGACAGCGGTGTTATCCTGGTAATTGATGTCCGTGACGAACGCGGCGCTGTTGGTGCAATCGGGAGCGTTGGTGGGGACGGGCGTGACCGGCGTGGCGGTCGGTGTAGACGGCGTTTCCGGCGCAGCAGGCGTGTCAGATGGAGCGGGGGTTTCGGTGGCAGGCGGGATGGTTTCGATGGTCGGTTCCGGGGCAGGCAGGGTGGCGGTTTCGGTCGCGGTTCCCCCTCCGCAAGCGGTGAGGAGCAATGTCATTATACAGGCGACGGTGAACACTTTCCTGGTCATGTTATCTCCTTCTCTACAAGGTAATTATACCCACACCGTCCAAATAATTTGCAGGATAGACTTCGGAAGTCTTCTCTGTAGAGCTTTCGGCATGTAGACTCCGAAAAAGACTTCCGAAGTCTGAATCAAAAAGCCCCTGAGAGTTCGTCGTCTCAGGGGCCGGTAATCTCGGGCGGCCTAAACCACTTCCACCGAAATGGGTTGGGCATGGACCGGGAAGACCTCCCGGCTGCGGCGGTAAAGGTCAATCCGCCTTTGCAGGTAGGGAGAGAAATGCCCTCGGTAGCGGCTCCATAGCTCCTCGATCTGCCAGTCGTTGCCCGTCACGCGTCCGCGGCAGTTGGGCGCGCCGCACTCACAGTCGAACTCGTCATACGGGCTGCCATCGCACATGGCGTAGTCGAAACAAACCTGTTCGCCGGGATGAATATCCCTTAACGCGACCAGGCCCACCTGTCCCGAAAGACCCGCATTGGGATCGCATGAATGGTTGACGTAATCCGCTTCTTCGATCACGCGCGGCACCAGGTACAGGTCCTCTTCGATCTGGATGCTGATGCTCTGCGAGTGCGCCGAGAGACGGTCGAACTGGGCCGTGGTGTGGACCTCCCCGCCCCACATCGCCAGCAGTTCGCCCCGGGCGACAGGCTGGTGGGCAAAGACCCCGAAACCGTAAGGCGTTGGCCGCGCCTCGAGTTTCGGCGACAGATAGGAGTTGAGCTGCTCAGACATTTCGCATAAGATTTCCTT
Organism: Chloroflexota bacterium; assembly: GCA_049324115.1. Lineage (GTDB taxonomy): Bacteria > Chloroflexota > Anaerolineae > Anaerolineales > Villigracilaceae > UBA5796. Next base: position 50,768 of record JBMOMN010000029.1, on the reverse strand, counting down.
TCGGGTTAAATTTATTTGGCGCTTTTCCGACCGCAAAATCGGAAAAGACGCCGGAGGCCGTTTATACTCGAATTTTCCCAGTTGTAAAGGTTTTCAGGCATACAATTTTGCCGGTCTGCCCTGGGAGATTGAAATTGCGTTTTTGGAAGTGAGGCGGCGCAAATTGCAGCCGTGAGCATTACAAAGTAAGGTAAAATGCCGGGGTCAGGAATTGCCCATGCCAGAGACAAACTGCCCAAACTGCGGCGCGCCCGCATCGCACATCACCCACAAGCGCGGCTTTGCCGTCTGCGATTACTGCAACACCTCCTTCACGTTACCCAAATGGTATGCCCAGCCCGAGCCGGACATGGGCGAGGTGCTCCTGGCCGCCGACCTGCGCCGGAAGCCCATCCCCGGCTGGTCGGTCTCGAACGAGGACCACTGGGAACTGGTTCCAGAGCCTGAAGCCGCCCTGCGCGCCCGCTTCGAGGTGGGGAACGGCGTCCACTACCTGCTGCGCTCGTCCGGCTGGTTCGACGACGCCGATGCGGGCGTCTCGATCAAGTTCCTGGATGGCAAGACCGATTACATCCGCGCCGGGCTTTTCGTCCGCTACCAGGATAAACGCGGCGGGTACGGCATCTTCGTCTCGGTCCAGGGCACTTACATGTTCGGGTACTACAAGCTGGACGAGCAGGACGAACTCACGTGGGAGACCCTGATGGATTGGACCAGCCACACCGCGCTGCGCCCGGGTTTCGGCGAGCCAAACCGTCTGCGGGTGCGCGCCCGCGGCGACCGTTTCCAGGTCTATCTCAACGGGGTGCTGGCTTCCGTTTTCACGGACAATCTGTTCTCCCAGGGCGAGGTGCGGATCGCCGTCGAGCCGAGCAGGGAATCGAACATTGACGCCGTCTTCAGCAACTTGCAGGTGCGCGCCGTGCCGGACGAGGAGGAGTAGGAGCTATTATGCGGATCGAAGACCTCAACTGGATGGATGTGGAACGTTACCTGGATTCCGACGACCGGCTGATCCTGGTCCTGGGCGCGGCGGAACAGCACGGACACCTGAGCCTGCTGACCGATATCCGGATCCCTCTCGCCCTGGCCGACGCCGCCAGCCAACAGAGCGGCGTGCTGGTGGCCCCGCCGCTCAATTTCGGCTGTTCGCCCTACTTCCTGGATTATCCCGGCACATTCAGCCTGCGGGTCTCGACCCTGATCGCGGCGGTGGAAGACATCGTCCGCTCGGCTTACCGGCAGGGATTCCGGCGCATATTGTTGCTCAACGGTCACGGCGGCAACAGCCCGGCCCGCACCCACCTGGTGGAAGTCAACAACGACCTGCCCGGCCTGCGCCTGGCCTGGTACGACTGGTGGACCTCGCACAGCGTCGAAGCGGTGGCCCGCAGCCACGACCTGAAGCCCAACCACGCCAACTGGCTGGAAGCCTTCCCCTTCACCATCGTCGGTGAACTCCCGGAGGGAGAGAAGATCCCGCCGCGCGTCCCCAGCAACATCATGGACGCGGCCACCACACGCCGGGTCTACGGTGACGGCCAGTTCGGCGGCCCGTACCGGGTCGAGGCGGCGGTCATGGACGAACTCTTTGCCGCCGCCCTGGCGGATGTGATGCAATTACTGGAATTTGAGTAACAAAATTTGGCTCTTCCGTAACAAACGGGAAAGAGCCTAAACACAAAGTTCACAAAGGCACTCAAAGGGAAAAAAGAGCCTTGCCCGAGGAGCTTTTCCTTCATCTCCGTTGTGTTCCTTTGTGTTTCAAAAGGTTTTTCCCGTTAAAACGGGGAAGCCCAAAATTTTATTCGTAGAAAGGATGATTACCCATGGCAGAGCTAAAAACCAAAGTGAACGAGGCCAGCGTCGAAACCTTTATCGAAGGCATTGAAGACGAAAAGAAGCGCAAGGATGCCCGGGCCATCAACGAGTTGATGACCCAGGTCACAGGCCACGAACCGAAAATGTGGGGCGACAGCATCGTCGGATACGGCACGTATCACTACAAATACGCCAGCGGGCGTGAAGGCGACTGGATGCTGGCCGGTTTCTCGCCCCGCAAGCAAAACCTGACCCTTTACATCATGTCCGGCTTCGACGGGTACGAGGCGCTCCTGTCAAAGCTTGGCAAACACACCACCGGCAAGTCCTGCCTTTACATCAAGAAGATCGAGGATGTAAACCTGGACGTGCTGCGGGAACTGGTGGCGCGCTCCGTGGAACACATGGCGAAACAATCGAGCCAATAGTTCACCTCGAGACGCGGGAGCAATTTTGAAGTAACACAGGCTGCCATCCGGCCAGGAGAGTATAATAATCCTGCCTGAGGGGCAAATTTCTTTCACCCATGGAGGTTTACGAATGGTTCTTCCAATGCACGCCTATTTCCAGGGAAAAATAGTCCCCTACACCGAAGCAAAGGTTGGCGTAGCGACCCACGCCTTGAATTACGGCACGGCCGTCTTCGGCGGGATTCGCGGTTACTGGAACGAAGAGAAGCAGCGTCTCTTCGTTTTTCGTCCCCACGACCACTTCCGACGTTTGCTGCACTCGGCCCGGATGATGTGCATGGAAATAGACCAGACGCCCGAAAGCCTGACCGAAATCATGCGCGAACTGCTGCGGACCGACGGCTACAAACAGGACATCTATATCCGCCCATTGGTGTACATCTCCGAACAGGGGATTGGGGTGCGCCTGCACAACCTCGAAACCGACGTGACCATGTTCACCCTGCCGTTCGGACTCTACATCAAGAACGATACCAGCGCCCACGCCACCATCTCATCCTGGCGGCGGCTGGACGATAACATGATCCCGGCCCGGGGCAAGGTGGCCGGGGCCTATGCCAACTCCGCCCTGATCAAGACCGACGCGGCCCGGGCCGGCTTCGACGAGGCCCTGGTACTCACCGTGGACGGGCACGTCTCCGAGGCCAGCGCCATGAACATCTTCATGGTCCGTGACGGCGTGGTCATCACCCCGCCCGTGACCGATAACATCCTCGAAGGCATCACCCGCAAGACCGTTATGGAACTGGCCCGGAACGAACTCGGCCTGCCGGTTGTGGAGCGTTCGATTGACCGCACCGAAATCTACATCTGCGATGAGTTGTTCATGAGCGGCACCGCCGCCCAGGTCACGGTCGTCACCAAAGTGGACCACCGCAATATCGGCAGCGGGGAGATGGGCCCCATCGCCGCCCAGCTTCGGAAGTTATACGACGACGTCGTCCGGGCGAAGAATCCCAAATATGCCCATTGGAATTACGAGATCCGGGATTGAAACCAGGTGGGATTGTGGAGCAATTTGCTATATCAGTAAATCACAGAGTATCTGGAGTGCGGACTTCAGTCCGCTGGGAACCGGCAAGCTGAAGCTTGCACTCCTTCTTTGGATGGGCGCTAAAACAAAGTTCACGAAGGCACTTAAAGGGGAAAAAGCGCCTTGCCGTAAAAATTTTCCTTCGTTGCCGTAGTGTTCCTTCGTGTTTCAAAGGTTTTCCACGTCAAAAACGGGAGAGCCGGATTTTTTTACCGCACCTTCTTGAACCGCACCAGCACCAGATTCTTCTTGCAATCATCGAAGGTACTGAAATACACCTGGTCCGAGAGCGGCAGGCCGGCCTGGTCGAACAACTGGATCGAGAGGGTGTTCTCGGAGTTCACCGGCGCGTCGGCAAGGGTGAACTCGAACGCGCCCAGGCCATACCTGGGGGCCGTCCCCGTGACCGTCAGCAGGTCAACCGGCTTTTCGCCCAACATGCCGCTCACCTTGACCGTCAGGTACAGCAGCGGGTCGCCGTTCAGGTCTTCGGCGGTCCCGGCCACACCCAGCCAGTTGCAGCCGATCCCGTTGATCGGGGCGCTCTCCAGCGCCGAAACCGCCACGGTGAACGGCATGCTCGTCGCCTTGGGGGTGAAGGTCGGCGCCGGCTCCGGCGTGGACGTAAACCCCGAACTGACGGTCGGCAGCATCAGGGACGTGGGGCTGGGGAAGGGGGTGAACGTCGGCGGCCTTTCCCGCGTGGCTGTCGGTTCCTGGGTCACCGTGGGCGTCCAGGTCGGGGGCAGGGTCAAGGGGGCCAGGGTTGGCGTGAGGGTCTCGAAACCCCTGGTCGGCGAAGGCGGCGCCAACGGGTTGATCGCCGTGTAAGGGTTGAACAACAGGATCAGGAAATAAACGCCGACACACACCGTCATCAACACCATCGCGCCGGTCAAGACATCCCAAACCAGGCCAGGCCGGGCCTTTTTTCCCGAAGACGGGTCGTCGAAATTATAGCTATCCATGGCATTCCTCCATCAAGGCGTCAACGTGATGGTGCTCAACTGGCGCTGCTGATCCAGCCAGCCGGCCAGGGCCTTCTCTTGCAAAGACAGGTAGGCATCCGCCGAGAGCGCCCGTTCGGCGCGCTCGACCACTCTGATGATGTGAAACCCTGCACCCGTCACGATCACGTCGCTGAACCGGCCCGGCTCCAGCGCAAAAGCAGCCTCTTCGATTGCGGGTTCGAGCAGATAACCCCGCGGGAACCAGCCCATCTCGCCCCGGGTGACCGGGTCGAACAATGCGGCCAGATCGTCGAAATCGCTGCCGGCTTGCAACTGTGCCAAAACATTATTGGCCCGCTCCTGATTATAGAGCAGAATTTGTTTGACGTGTACCTGTTCTGCGGTAGGGGGGACACTTGCAATGATCTGGTCACGCATCCAGGCTGCGGCCAGGGCGCGGCGCAGCGCGGACCGGAAGCCTGCTTCCGTGTACCCCTGGGCTTGCCTCCAGGCTGACAGGGCTTCCGCGCCGCCCATGTCGGCGGCCAGGGACTCGATGCGGGCGTCCAGGGCGGCCTCGTCGAGGCTGTAACCTTCGGCCTGGGCCGCCTGGGCCAGAAGCACCTGGTCAATCAGTTCGTCCAGGGCGCGGCCGGCGGCCTCGTCGTCGCTGATCTCAAGTCCCAGGTCGGCCTGGGCCGCCTTGAGCCGGGACACTTCGGCCTCGAACTCGGCCTGGCTGATGATCTCCCCGTTGACCAGTGCGGCCGCCGGGACAGGTGTGGGGGTGATCGTGGGGGTGCCGGTCGGCGCTTCGAGCGAGGCAACGGTCGTCGAAACGGGATCCGTACCCACCGGTCCGGGTTTCGGGCCGCAGGCCGCCAGCGCCAGGATCAGCAGCAGTAGTGAAAATCGTCGCAGGGTTGGCATCGCCGGAATTATACCTGTATATCCAACATAAAAAGAATGTAGGTCACGTTTAAACGTGACCTACGATGGCTTGTGGCGCAATTTGCTTTACTTGCGGTTTAGTACTCCGGCATCGGCGGAGCGGCGGGTTTTTCCTTCTCGGGCACGTCGGTGATGAGGGCCTCGGTGGTCAGGATCATGGCCGCAATCGAGGCGGCGTTTTCGAGCGCGCCGCGGGTGACTTTGGCCGGGTCAATCACGCCGGATTTGATCATGTTGACGTATTCGTCGGTCAACACGTTGTAGCCGATATTGGCGTCTTTCTTTTCCTTCTGGGCGCGGCGGACGTTTTCGATGACGACCGAACCGTCCTTGCCAGCGTTTTCGGAAATCTTGCGCATCGGCACTTCGAGGGCCTTGCGGACGATATTGATGCCGGTGGTCTCGTCATCGTTGTCGCCCTTCATGCCATCCAGCACGGCCATGGCGTTGATCAGGGCCACGCCGCCGCCGGGGACGATGCCTTCTTCCACAGCCGCGCGGGTGGCGGACAGGGCATCTTCGACGCGGTGTTTCTTTTCCTTGAGTTCGGTCTCGGTGGCCGCGCCGACCCGGATGATAGCTACGCCGCCGGACAGTTTGGCGAGGCGTTCCTGGAGTTTTTCGCGGTCGTAATCGCTGGTGCTCTTCTCGATCTCGACCCGGATCTGCTCGATGCGGCCCTTGATCTGGGCGGAGTCGCCCTTCCCACCGACGATGGTGGTGTTGTCCTTATCGGAAACGACCTTTTCGCAGCGTCCCAGGTCTTGCAGGGTGGTGCTTTCGAGCTTGCGGCCGGTCTCCTCGGAGATGACCTGGCCGCCGGTCAGGATGGCGATGTCCTGGAGCATGGCCTTGCGGCGGTCGCCGAAGCCGGGGGCTTTGATCGCCAGCACGTTCAACATGCCGCGCAGTTTGTTGAGCACCAGGGTGGCCAGGGCTTCGCCGTCAATGTCTTCGGCGATGATGACCAGTTCGCGCTTGCCGATCTGGACCAGTTTCTCCAGCACGGGGACGATATCCTGGGCGGCGGAAATCTTCTTCTCGTGGATCAGGATGTAAGGCTCCTCGATGCTGGCTTCCATGTGTTCGGCGTCGGTGATGAAGTAGGCCGAAATGTAGCCGCGGTCGAACTGCATCCCTTCGACGAACTCGGTCTCGAATTTCAAGCCGCGCGACTCTTCCACGGTGATGACGCCGTCCTTGCCGACCTTGTCCATCACCTCGGCAATCAGTTCGCCGATCTCGCGGTCCTGGGCCGAGATGGTGGCCACGTTGCCGATCTCTTCCTGCGAAGTGACCTCGATGGCCTGTTCGGTGATGCGCCCGGCCACAGACTTGGAGGCCGCTTCGATGCCGCGCTTGAGCAGCATGGCGTTCGAACCGGCGGCCAGGGTCTTGAGGCCTTCGGTCACGATGGCGTGGGCCAGCACGGTGGATGTTGTCGTGCCGTCACCGGCGATGTCATTGGTCTTGGTGGCGGCTTCCTTGAGGAGCTGCGCGCCCATGTTTTCGAAGGGGTCTTCGAGTTCGATTTCCTTGGCCACGGTCACGCCGTCATGGGTGATGGTGGGGGAGCCGAATTTGCGGTCCAGGGCCACGTTGCGGCCTTTGGGACCCAGGGTGGTCGCGACCGAAGTGGCGACGACATCAATGCCGTTCTTGAGTTTGCGGCGGGCTTCTTCAGCAAATACGAGTTGTTTGGCTGCCATAGGTTATATCCTCCAGCGTATGGATTATTCGACGATTGCGAGCAGGTCGCTCTCGCGCAGGATGAGCAGTTTCTTGCCATCCAGTTTCAGTTCGGTTCCGGCGTATTTGGCGAACAATACTTTATCGCCAACTTTGACGTCCATGGCGATGTAATCGCCGTCTTCGTCCCGGTCGCCGGGACCGGCAGCCAGGACGATGCCCTGCTGCGGTTTTTCCTTGGCGGTTTCAGGAAGGACGATACCGCTGGCGGTCGTTTCTTCCTGTTCGACGGGTTCGACGACCACGCGGCTGCCGAGGGGCTTAAGATTGAGTGTCATACCTTTTCTCCTGACATAAGGGTTGATCCACAATTTTGGTCCTTTTGGATCCGCCACGATAACCGTTGCGCGGATCCCCGGAGAACCTCAATTTTTTAGCACTCTAACAGGTTGAGTGCTAATTACTGCCGAATGATACATCCCTTTACAGGGTGCGTCAAGCCTTTATTTTTTGGGTTAACGAAATTCTGATATTCCCCCGGATCAGTTCTCCGCCAGCGAGGCGCAGATCTGCTCCCCCGCGGCGACGATGGCCTGGATGTCCACATCTGCGGGATAGGCGGCCTTGACCTGTCGCAGCACGCTCAACGCCTCGGGACAGTAATTCTGCTGCGGGCGGCTGAGGGCGGCCAGCACCGAGCCGTAGGTGTAGTAGTAGACCACCGTGTTCGGCGTCAATTCCAGCGGCTCGATCGGCGCGCCGACCTCGTCGAAGTCGGGATCGCAGTCACGGCCGAAACGGGCCTGGCAATTCTCCTCGGCCGTGCAGCCGTTGATCACGCAGCTCAGCACCGGGATGGAGCCTTCGTAGTTGCGAGCCTTGAAATAGATGATTCCCAACTGCCCCATCGTGTCCGCGTTGGATGGGTCAAGCTCCAATGCCTTTTCGACGTTCCGGGCCGCGATAAAGAATTCGCCTTTCTGCGAATAAGTCTTGGCAATCGAAAGATACGGGATGGGATCCTCGATGCCCAATTGCTCATTCAGTTTGGCGGCCTTGTCGAAATACTCCAGCGATTTGTCGTACAGTTCGTTTTGGGTGGCCTTGATGGTGCTCTCGAAAGCCAGGCGGCGGTAATTGGCCCCGGCCCGCAGGTGCAGGAAGGTCAGGTTGGGCGAGATCGAGATCGCATTGTCGTATTCCTGGATGGCCTGGTTGTAAGCCCCCAGCGATTCGAGCACGTAGGCGTAGACGCGATGCACGTCCATCAAGGACGGGTCGCGTTCCAAGGCTTGCTGGATATATTGTTCGGCCTGGCTCCAGTTCTGCTGGTCCACCAGGATCTCGGCATAGAAAGCCAGCGCCAGGGTGTTCTGGTTGTCGAAACGGATGGCGGTCTGGGCTTCCTGCTCGGCTTCGTTCAGCATTTCCTGGCCCAGCCTTTGTTGTTCGGGGTCCAGGCTGTAGAGCAGCGGGGTAGCGTTCCAGTCGAGCACCAAAGCCCGGATGGCGTGGACCGTGCTGTCTTCCGGGGCGATTTCGACCGCCTTATTGATCGATTCCAGCGCCTCGGCCAGGCGGGCGTTCTTTTCCGCGTCCGTCGTCAGGAGGGCCGACGTATAAGTCTGGATGCGGGCCAGCTTGGCCCAGACCTGGGCATCGTTCGGGTCAACCCGGACGGCCTCCCCGTAAGCGGTGATGGCCGCGTCCAGTTCCCCGGCCTCGAAATGGGCGTCCCCCTCCTGGGCGTAAGAAACCGCCGAGCGGGTGGGGGTGGGCTGGGGCTGGAAGGGCGGTTTGATCACGCCCCGGTTCACCTGGAGCACGACCCAGACCAGGCCCAGGATGACCAGCAGGTAGAAGAACATGCGGTAAACGCTGTTGTTCGGTCGCTGGTAGAACAGGTTGCGGCGCGAGTTGACGTTCATGGGGTCGGAGTCCCGGCTGGCGGCTCGACCGTGGGGGTCACGTCCACGTTTTCCTGGCAGATGCGCAGGCTCTCCTGGGCGTTGAACACCGCCGTCTCGTCGGTCGGGAGGGTGTTGATGATCCGTTGAGCCACGTCTATCACTTCGGAGCAGCGCCCCAGGCGGGCCAGCACCAGCGCGTAGGTATAGAAATATTCGGCGATGCGGATGTCGTTGGCCAGTTGCAGCGGAATTATCCTCACGCCCTCTTCGTCCGTGCCCCCGTTGACCGCCAGGGACAACTGGTCCACGGCTTCGGGCCAGAGCAGGTTGTGGTACAGCCAGACGCCCCAATTGCCGCGCAGGTACGGGTCGGCCGGGTCGTCCGTTACTGCGGATTTGGCGTACTGTTCGGCTTTGGCATATTCGCCGATGCTGCCGTAGGTGCGCGAAATGTACAGGTCGGGCGTCGAGTCCGACGGGTTGAGCACGTTGGCGCTGAGATACTCGTCCACGGCCTTGTCGTTGACCCCCAGCGACCGGTAAACCACGCCCAGTTGCAGGTGCAGGTCGGGGATGTTCGGGTTGATGTTGATCGCGGCCTGGTACTCGGTGATTGCCAGCTCGTAGTTGGAAGTCACGTACAGCACATAACCGCGCGCCCGGCGGGATTCGAGCAAATTCCCGTCCAGGCTGGTGGCTACCCGGGATTCTTCGGCGGCGCGCTCGATAGTGTCGAGGGCGCCCACGTTGTTGATGTATTGATCGGCCAGGATTTCGGCGTAGACCGCGTGGGCAATGGCGCTGTTGGCATCCAGTTCGATGGCGCTCTTGACCGCCCCCTCCGCAGCCAGGTAATCGCCCAGGAAATCGAGCGCCCAGGCCCGCATGGTGTGCGCCATCGGGTTGTTCGGGTTGAGCAGCAGGGCTTTTTCGGCGCTGTTGAGGGCGTCTTCATACAACCCTGCATAGATCTGCGCCCGCGCCATATCCACGTAGTATCCCGGGTTCTGCGGGTCAGACCGAACGGCCTGCGTGTACGACTCGATAGCCTGGAGCAACTTGCCCTGGGCAAAGAGGGCTTCGGCTTCGGCGGCAAAAGATTCAGGATCACGCGTCGGAGTGGCCGTCGGTACCCCGATCGGCGGAACGGTCGGGATCCAGACCTGGTTCAGGTACACGGCCGCCGCCACCAAAAGCGACAGCAGCCCGACGTTGAACCAATTGATCGGCCTGCGCCGTTTGCGCATGCTCCATTTACTGCCTTTCAAATACATAAAATCATCTTACCATTGGCCTAAAAAGCCTGCAAGCCGCCCCGATTTTTTCTAATAACTTTCTTAAGCGATATGATTACCACGAATGCCACTTGCATCGCCGTTTACTCGCGGCTAGAATGTAACCATGCGTTTCGACGTTTTCACCCTCCTGCCCGAAACCCTCTCCCCTTACCTGCAAGCCAGCATCCTCCAGAAAGCCGCCGGGCGCGGCCTGATCGAAATCGCCCTGCACAACATCCGTGACTGGACGCGGGACAAACACCATACGACGGATGACACGCCCTACGGCGGCGGAGGCGGGATGGTGATGAAGCCGGAGCCGGTTTTCGAAGCCGTCGAAAGCGTTCTCGGACCCGAGCCTGCCTGCCCGGTCATCATGCTTTCTCCCCAGGGACGCGTTTTCTCCCAACGCGTGGCCGACGAGTTGTCCCGTTACGAACGCATCGCCCTCATCTGCGGGCGCTACGAGGGCGTGGACGAACGCGTCCACCAGCACCTCGTCACCGACGAAATCTCCATCGGCGATTACGTCCTCACCGGCGGCGAACTCCCGGCCCTGGTCGTGATAGACGCCGTGGCCCGGCTCATCCCCGGCGTGCTCGGCGACCCCGAAGGCGCGGCGGACGATTCCCACGCCACTGGCCTGCTCGAATACCCGCACTACACCCGCCCGCCCGAATTCCGCGGCTGGAAAGTCCCCGAAGTGCTGCTCTCCGGCCACCACGGCGAAGTGAACCGCTGGCGGCGTGAACAGGCCCTGCTCCGCACCCTGCAACGCCGGCCCGATTTATTGGCAAAAGCGGACCTGAGCAAGAAAGACCTCGAATTTCTCGAAAAACACGGCTATGAGGCCGGTTGAAAGTTCACAGGTTTAACGTTCACACGTTGAACCTTCAACCTTAAACTCTCGGAGGCTTTCATGAAATTCAACTACGGCAAGATCTTCCTGCTCGGCTTCGGGTTCTTCGGCGTCAGCGTCATCTGGGGGGTGTACAACGCCTTCGTGCCGGTCTTCCTGGCCAACAAGTTCGGCCTGGCCCCGGCCTGGATCGGTTTCTTTATGACCCTCGACAACATCGCCGCCCTCTTCATCCAGCCGCCGGTCGGGGCCTGGTCGGACCGGCTGCGCACCCCGATCGGCCGCCGCATGCCCTTCATCTTGATCGGCGCGCCGCTGGGCGCGATCGCGTTCGGGGTCATCCCGCTGGCTGCTGTCCTGCCGCTCTTCGTGGCCTGCACCAGCACCCTGATCCTGAGTATGGCGCTCTGGCGCACCCCGGTCGTGGCCCTGATGCCCGACATCACCCCCTCCCCGAAGCGTTCGCAGGCCAACGGCATCATCAACTTTATGGGCGGTATTGGCGCGATCATCTCCTTCCTGGTTGGCGCCAGCCTGTACAAAACGAACCCGGCCTTCCCGTTCTGGATGGGGTCGGGGCTGGTCATCCTCTCGGCCATCCTGGTCTTCATCTTCATCAAGGAACCGAAGGAATTCGTAGCCGGCGAGCAAAAACCGGAGTTGTTTGCCAGCCTGCGTGAGGTGTTCGCCGACCCCGACAAGAGCGCCCTGCGCCTGTTCCTGGCGATCTGCGCCTGGTTCATCGGTTACAATGCCATCGAAGCCTTCTTCACCCTCTACGCTATCAACCACCTGGGAATGGAAGAAGCCGATGGCGCTCGACTTTTAGGCCATCTCTCGCTGCTCTTCGTCCTGTCCGCCCTGGTCTCCGGCTTCATCGGGGCGAAGTTTGGACGCCGCCGCACCATTATGACAGGCGTTGCCCTCTTGGGGCTGCTCATCCTGGGCATTTTCGCGATGCCCCCGGCCACCCTCACCGTGGTGTTGACCACGCTCCCCGTCCTCGGTACGGTTCCGGTCATCAGCCTCTTCCTGATGCTGGCGGGCATCGCCTGGGCGCTGATCAACATCAACTCCCTGCCTATGGTGGTGGATATGGTCGAGGACCTGCGCGTGGGCACTTACACCGGCCTGTATTACCTGTTCTCCACCCTGGCCGCCATCGCCGGGCCGAACATCAACGGCTGGATCGTCCAACTGACCGGGAGCAATTACAACAACGTGATGCTCGTCGCCCCGGTTTTCATGGCCCTGGCTTTCATCTTGATGGCCGGCGTGCGCCGCGGGGAGGCAAAATTGGCCGACAGCCTTTCCCCTTCACTTGTTAAATCTTCCTGATGAAAGATGTCTGTATCTTGCCAAGCTCATAAAGTCCCTGTATACTAATTGCGGAGTCCGTGAAGACGGCCTCCAAAACCGATCCCACAAATCTTTTGAGGAGAAGAAGGAATGAAGAAACTGTATATCGTCCTGACCGTGTTGGTCCTGGCTGCGCTGGTTCTGCCGGCCTGCGGCCCCACCACCCCCGACTGCACCAAGGAAGAAGTCTTCTGCGTCGGCCTGGTGACAGACGTCGGCAAGATTGACGACAAGTCCTTCAACCAGTCCGCCTGGGAAGGCGTCAAGCAGGCTGAGAGTGAACTGGGCGCCATCGTCCAGTACATCGAGACCACCGACGCCAAAGACTACGCTAAGAACATCGCCACCTTCGCGGATGCCGGCTACGACGTAATCGTGACCGTCGGCTTCAACCTTGGTGTGGACACCCGCACTGCGGCCGGCACCTACCCGAACGTCAAGTTCATCGGTATCGACCAGGACCAGTTCGAAGGCACCATCGACAACGTGGCTGGCCTCGTCTTCCCTGAAGATCAGGCTGGCTTCCTGGTCGGCGCTCTGGCCGCCATGATGACCGAGACCGGCAAGATCGGCGGCGTGTTCGGCACCGATGCAGTCCCGCCCGTTTGGCGCTTTGGCGAAGGCTACCGCGCCGGCGCCGCCTACATCGACCCGGCTGTGGAAGTCTTCGTGGTCTATCATAACGATGTCGGCTTCGACAAGACCTTCACCGATCCCGAATGGGGCGCTACGACCGCCAAGTCCATGATTGACCAGGGCGCGGATGTCATCTTCGGTGGCGGCGGCAAGACCGGTAACGGTGCCGTCGAAGGCGCGGCCCAGGCTGGCGCTTACGCCATCGGCGTCGACTCAGACCAGTATTACACCCTGCCCAACGCGGCCCCGCGTCTGCTCTCCAGCGCCATGAAGCTCATCACCCCGGGCGTGTTCGACCTGCTCAAGCTGGCCAAGGAAGGTGGCTTCCCGGCCGGCAACTACTATGGTGACGCAGGCTATGCCCCCTACCACGATGTCGACAGCGAAGTCCCTGCCGAGGTCAAGGCTAAGATGGAAGAAATCGCCGCCGCACTGCTCGACGGCAGCCTGAAGACCAACGTCCCGCCCGTCAAACCGTAACCCAACCAACATCCCGCTTCACCGGAGGGGAAAGAGTCAAACTCTTTCCCCTTTTTGGTTATATGATACCCACCAGTCACAATTGCGCTTTCTTCATAAGACATAGGCGCAATTTTTGACCGTGACGGGTATAATTAGAGCATCCATTCACAAACCAGGGAGCACCAACACATGCCAGAGACCGAACAAAAAAATTCCCATCCCAGAGGGTTTTCAGGACTTCTCAAGGCGGCTATGGATGCCCCGCTCCTTATCCCGATCCTGGCCATCTTGACGGCCATGGTCGTTGGGGGCGTTATCATCGCCTTGGTCGGCGGCAATCCCTTTGCAGCTTACATCGGCCTTTTCCAGGGTTCTTTCGGCTCCCTGAAAGCCATCAGCGAGACCGCAGTCTGGGCCACCCCCTACATCCTGGCCGGGCTGGCCGTCTCGCTGGCCTTCAAAGGCGGCCTGTTCAATATCGGCGCCGAAGGCCAACTGGCCCTGGGCGCGGTCATGGCCGCCTGGATCGGCTACGCCCTGCCCGACATGCTCGGCATCTCACTCCCCAAGATCATCCACCTGCCCCTGGCAATTGGCCTGGGATTGCTCACCGGCGCATTATGGGCCGCCATCCCCGGCTGGCTAAAAGCCTATACGGGCGGGCACGAAGTCATCAACACCATCATGATGAACTACATCGCCCTCAACCTGACCAGTTACCTGCTCAACGGCCCGATGAAGGACCCCAACCCGCTCAACGTCTCGGCCCGCACCCCTGAAATTGCTTCCAGCGCCCGGCTTTCTCCCCTTTTCGACGGGCTGCGCATCCATTGGGGGTTCATCGTTGCCCTGTTGATTGCAGTGGGCGTCTGGTGGCTGCTGTGGAAGACCACCCTCGGGTTCGAGATCCGCACGGTGGGCGCCAACCCGGATGGGGCCAAGTATGCCGGCATCAACGTCAAGCGCACCATTGTCCTGACGATGGCCCTCTCCGGCCTGCTGGCGGGGATGGCCGGGACCATCGAAGTGACCGGTCTCAATTACCGCCACGAACTCGGATTTTCGGTCGGCTACGGTTTCGACGCGATTGCCATCGCCCTTTTGGGAAAGACCCACCCGTTCGGCGTGGTGCTGGCCTCCATCCTGTTTGCCGCCATGCGCAACGGCGGCACTCGGATGCAATTCCTGACCCAGATCCCGGTGGATATCATCTCCGTCATCCAGGCGTTCATCCTGCTCTTCGTCGCCGCCGATGCCATCGTCCGCTACATCTACCGCATCCGCGGTTCTGAAGAGAAACTCGTCCTCACTCGGGGCTGGGGAGGCTAGGAGCCGCACATGGACTGGAAACGTTTCGGTTTTATTGCCCTGATCATTGCCATCCTGTTCACCGTCGTGGTCCTCATCGGCGGGAAAAGCCAACCGGCAATTTTGATCATCTCCAGCATGTTGGGGACGACCATCGCGGTCGCCACGCCGCTGACCCTGGGTGCCCTCTCCGGTATTTATTGCGAGCGCTCCGGAGTCGTGAACATCGGCATCGAAGGCATGATGCTGGCTGCGGCCTTCTTCGGCTGGCTCGGTGCCATTTATATGAGCAGCATTTACAACTTCTCCGCCATGCCCAGCCTGTTGGTCGGCCTGTTGATTGCCATGCTCACCGGTGGGTTGTTCGCCGCGCTGCACGCCCTGCTCTCGGTCACATTCAAAGTGGACCAGATCATCGGCGGCACGGTCATCAACATCCTCGCCGTGGGTGTGACCGGCTTCCTCAACCGCCAGTTGTTCTTCGAAAAAGGCAGCATCTTCGGCGGGCAGGTCCCGCACGGACCGGGCACGTTTTCGGTGATCTACATCCCGATGGACAAAGCCATCAACGGCCTGTGCGGCCTGTTCGGGAGCGAGTGCGCATCGGTTGCCAAAGCCTTCAGCGACGTCTTGAGCCAGAAGCCGATTGCCATGACTGCGGTCTTGCTGGTCATCATCAGCCATTACATCCTGTTCAACACCCGTTGGGGATTGCGCACCCGCGCCGTCGGCGAGCATCCCAAAGCGGCCGATACGGTCGGGATCAACGTGACCTTCATGCGCTACGCCAACGTGATCATCGGCGGCATCCTGGCCGGGCTGGGCGGTGCCTACATGACCCTGGAATCGATTGCCTCCTTCGAGCCGCTCATGACCAACGGGCGCGGATTCATCGCCCTGGCCGCCATGATCTTCGGCAACTGGACGCCCTTCGGGGCCTGGTCGGCGGCGCTCGTATTTGGCGCCTCGCAGGCTTTCCAGATCAAGCTCCAGTTGTTCCGCGAACTCATCCCGACCCAATGGGCTTTCCTCCAAAATGCCTACGTAGTCGGGATGGTGCCTTACCTGCTGACCATGCTGATCCTGACCGGCATCATCGGCAAGAACATCCCGCCGGCCGCCGACGGCGTAGCCTACGAGAAATAGGAGCCTGTCATGCCCGAAAACAACCTCGTCCTACAGGCTATAGGCATTACCAAAAAATTCCCCGGCGTGGTCGCCAACGACCACGTGGATATTGACCTGCGCGCCGGCGAGATCCATGCCCTGCTCGGCGAAAACGGCGCCGGCAAGAGCACCCTGATGAACATCCTCTACGGCCTGTACAACCAGGACGAAGGCGAGATCTTCATCAACGGGAAAACCATCAACATCACCACGCCCAACGATGCCATCGAACACGGGGTCGGGATGGTCCACCAGCATTTCATGCTCATCCCGGTCTTCACCGTAGCGGAAAACATCATGCTCGGCGCCGAAACCCTGCACCGTGAGAAAGAAAACAAATCGCCATTGCTCAAACTCGACCGGCGCGAAGTTGCCCTGCGGATCGAAGAATTAAGCCACCAATACGGCCTTGAAATAGACCCCCACGCCATCGTCGGCGATTTGCCGGTCGGCATCCAGCAGCGGGTCGAGATCATCAAAGCCCTCTACCGCAACGCCAGCATCCTCATCCTGGATGAACCGTCAGCCGTGTTGACCCCGCAGGAAGTGGAAGATCTGTTCCGCATCATGCGCGAGCTGACCCGCCGCGGCGTTTCGATCATCTTCATCACCCACAAGCTCAAGGAAGTGCTGGCCGTCGCTGACCGGATCACCGTCATGCGTTCAGGACGAGTGGTCGGCAGCGCGGACCCGAAGCAGTCCAGCGAGCAGGAGCTGGCTTCCATGATGGTCGGGCGCGAAGTGCTGCTGCGCGTCAAAAAAGAACCGGCCAAACCCGGCGAGGACGTGCTGACCGTCGAAAACCTGCACGTGCGCGACCTGCGCAACCTGGATGTCGTCCGGGGGGTCTCCTTCAACGTCCGCAAGGGCGAAGTGCTGGGGATTGCCGGGGTGCAGGGCAACGGGCAGACTGAACTCGTCGAGGCGCTGACAGGCCTGCGTCCGACGAAAGAGGGCCGGGTCGTCCTGGCAGCCAAAGACGTGACCGGCAAACCGCCGCGCGTCATCACCGAAGCCGGGCTGGCCCACATCCCCGAAGACCGCCAGCGGCACGGACTGGTGCTCTCCTACCCGGTGGCAGACAACATGATCCTGAACACCTACTACCTGTCACCTTTTGCCAAGGGTATAACCCTCCAGCAAAAAGCTGTGGACACCCAGGCCCGGAAGCTGATCAAGAACTTCGACGTGCGCACCCCTTCGGCCTACGTAACGGCCTCGAAACTTTCGGGCGGCAACCAGCAGAAGGTCATCGTGGCGCGAGAACTCAGCCGCAAGATCAACCTGCTGATCGCCAACCAGCCCACCCGCGGCCTGGACGTAGGCTCCATCGAATACATCCACAAAGAGATCATCTCCCTGCGCGACCAGGGCGTGGGGGTGCTGCTGGTCTCTGCCGAACTGGACGAGATCATGGCCCTCTCCGACCGGATCGCCGTGATGTACCGGGGCGATATCGTTGCCCTTGTGGATGCGGATAAAGCAACCCGGGAAACGCTGGGCCTGTGGATGGCCGGCAGCAAGCCCGATTGAGGATCAGCGAAAGAAAACGGGAAACAGGTCTCGCCACAGCCGGGGCCTGTTTTGTTTATTGGAACCAAAGCACAACGTAACTGCGTTAAGCATGTTGTACAATTAACCTGATCCAGAAAAGGAGGAAGAATGTCAAAGCGCTCTATCGTTTTACCGTTCTTTTTGGTCGTCTCGCTCGTTCTGACAGCCTGCAACATGCCCACCGGCCCCAGGCCCACGGAGGACCCGAACGCCGCTTTCACCGCCGCGGCCCAGACGGTGGAAGCTCAATTGACCCAGGCAGCCGCGCTGGCCTCGCCTACCCAGCCCCCCCTGGCGACCCTGCCCCCGCCCACGCAAGCCATCGTCACCCCCACTTTCACCGTCAAGCCGCCGACACCCACGAACACACCCATCTGCGACCTGGGGCAATTCATCAAGGACATCAGCGTCCCCGACGGCGCCGTTTTCGCGCCGGGCGCTGCCTTCACCAAGACCTGGCGCATCAAGAACATTGGCGTCTGCGAATGGAGCGGCTACTCGCTCGTCTTCGACAGCGGCGATGCAATGAGCGGGGACGCCTCCAAAGCCATCGGTTCGGTCCTCTACGGGCAGGAGGTGGACCTGAGCATTGACTTGAAAGCCCCCTCCACCGAAGGGACGTACCGCGGCTACTGGCGCATCCGCAACGCCTCGGGGGTGCTGATCCCCATCGCCAACGGATACCAGGGCCGGTCCTTTTACGTGGAGATCAAGGTCGCCAACCCGACCGCCACGCCGACTTCCACACCGACAGTTTCAACCGTCACCCTGACCACGCTGGACGCAGAAGACGGCCACGTCCGCTCGGACGGCACGGTGAATCCCAACCCCAATGTCGGTGACGTGGACACGAACGAAGGCGCTCAAGCCTTTTTGAGCTTCGATATCTCTGGAATTCCCGCCGGAGCGACGATCACCAAGGTCCAGGTCAAATTCGATGATTACGATACCCTGGGCACGCCCTTCAGTTTGGGCGATGGCTGCTTGCGGGCTTATTCCCAGAGCTTTGGCACACTCGATGCAGCAGATTATTTCTCAGGTGCGCCTTCGGGCGCGCTGGTCCGCTGGTGTTCCACTGCCGAGTTAAGCAGCGCTTCCGAGGAGCCTGACGTTGCCAGCGCCATCCAGAACGCCCTGGGGGATTCACGCTTCCAACTCAGGCTGCAATTCAATGGCTCGACGAACAGCGACGGCATAGCCGATATGGTGCGGTTCGGCGCGGTCAAGTTGATCGTGACTTACTCAACACCCTGACCGACAGCGTTGCCAAACAGCGCCCGGCGGGTAATCGCCGGGCGCTGTTGGTTTCAAAACGGGTATAATGCCCGCCAGAAAGTGAGGTTCCACCCTATGAAGTTCGCTAAAAACAGAATTTTGATGGGGACCCTGGGTTTGGCCCTGGCGCTGAGCGCCTGCGGCCCCGCAACAACCCCGGACCCCCAGCCTACCCCCGACGTGGCGGCAGCATTCACCCAGGCGGCCATGACCGTCGAAGCCCGCTTTACCGAACAGGCCGCCCAGGCCAGCCCCATACCGGCTCCTGGACAGCCAGCCACCCCGACCATCCAGGCCCAGCCGACGGTTCCGCCTGCGCCCTCTCCAACAGCAGACAGCGGCGGTAAACCCTGCCTGTCGGCCAGCTTCATCACGGACGTCACCGTCCCGGACGGGATGCTGGTTGATCCCGGTTCGACTTTCACGAAGACCTGGCGGGTGCAGAACAACGGCACCTGCACCTGGGACTCGTCCTACAGCCTGGTGTTCGTCAGCGGCGACCAGATGGCCGCAGCCGGTTCCTATCCGTTGACCCAATACGTAGGCCCCGACCAGACCGCCGACCTGTCCATCGCCATGACCGCGCCTTCAGCCGCCGGGACGTACTACGGTGAATGGCGGCTGCAAACCCCCTGGGGCGGGACGATGGGCTTCGGCCCCTACGATTCGCCGCTCTCCGTCAAGATCAGCACCGACACCAAAGGCGGTTTTGCCATCGCCAGCGTGAGCTACATCCAGGTGCGCGACCCCGCGACCGGATGCCCGGCCAAAGGGACGCGGTACATCATTACGGCCAACGTGACCGCCAACGAAGCCGGCACGATCCGCTATCACTGGGCCCAGAACCCTGAAGACAACGAGCCGCCTGAAGAGGGCCAGATCAACTTCGCCGCCGCCGGGACCAAAACCGTCACCTTCGAGTGGCTGCTCAAACCCGACGCCATCCAGGACATCTTGCGCTGGGTGACTTTCGTGGTGGATTCGCCCGAACGCCAGGAGTTTGGCCGCGTCGAGTTCGTGTTCAGCTGTCCGTAAATTAAACGGCGGACAGGCCCATCATCCAGAACGAGCCGGGGAGACAGCCCCCCGGCTCGTCGTTTTTTTTCCGGGAACATCCGCAATCAGCCAGTCGTCTATGACGGGAGTTAATTATCTGAACAAGGATGGTTGCTATGAAACCCAAGTACATTCCTGTCACCATGCTGGCGGTCCTGCTTTTGGCAATCCTGGCCTGCGGACAGGGCGGCATTACCACCCCCGACGCGGCCGCCACCCTGAACCCGCAATATACCGCTGCGGCGCAGACTCTTGAAGCAATGCTTACCCAGTCTGCGCCCTTGGCTTCTGCCACGCCGGGACCTGACAACCCGCAGTTCCCCACCAGCACGCCGTTCCCCACCAACACACCGGTGACCGTTTTCCCGACGTTCACCCCGCAGCCGACCAATACGCCCATTGTCATCCCGACGGTCCAGGTCAACACCCCCACTCCCGTCAGCCGCTGCGACTGGGCGCAATTCGAGAAGGACGTTTCGTATCCCGACGGTACGGTTGTGGGAGCAGGGCAAAAATTCACCAAAACCTGGCGCATCAAGAACATTGGCACCTGCACCTGGACGACGGGCTACAGCCTGATCTTTGCGGACGGGAATGCCATGGGCGGACCTGCTTCCGTCAAACTGGCCGGCTCGGTCGCGCCTGGGCAAACGGTTGACCTTTCGGTTGAGCTGGTGGCCCCTGCAACCGAAGGCGAGTACCGCGGGAACTGGAAATTGCGCAACGCCAACGGCGTGATCTTTGGCGTGGGCAAGACCGCCAACAACCCCTTCTGGGTGGATATTAAAGTCAGCACCGAAGGAAACCTGGTCTACGATTTCGCGGCCAATTATTGCGATGCGGCCTGGCGCAACGGCACGGATAAATTACCCTGCCCCGGCAACGAGGGCAGCAAAGATGGCTATGTGCTGCACGTCAAGAACCCGGTGTTCGAAAACGGATACAAAGACGACGAACCCGCCCTGCTGGCTTTCCCGGAACGGATCAAGGATGGCGTGATCCAGGGCAAGTTCCCGGCAATCAGGGTCAAGCAAGGCTACCACTTCAAGGCTTTCGTCCTGTGCGAGAACAACGCCCCGAAATGCAACGTAGCCTTCAGGTTGAGCTATCAGATCGGCAGCGGCCAGGTCACAAAACTCGGCGAGTGGAAAGAAATCTACGACGATAAATACTCGACGGTTGACGTGGACCTGAGCAACCTGGCCGGGAAGGATGTCAAATTCCTGCTGGTCGTGCTTGCCAACGGGCAGCCCACGGACGACTACGCCCTCTGGTTCGCGCCGCGCATTGTTCAGGCCTTGAACCCGACGCCGCTGGCAGTAATGCCTTAACCGGGTTTTACCTGCCCAAAGAGCAGACTCTTGGAATGAAGATACTCGATCCAGGGTCTGCTCTCCGCGTTTGGCATTGGCTCAGCCTGGTAAATTTGTCCTATCCGCCCATTCGTTTCCCCACCTACCGCCGATGATATAATGAGCCTTGCTCCATCGGCAAATAACAAAAAAGTTTTGGAGACTGTATGAAGAAAAATGCAAACAAAATCTGGCCCCTGGCGTTCCTGGCCATCCTGGTCCTGAGCGCCTGCGGCCCAAGCACCCCCGAAGCCACCCCGGTTGACCCTGGGGCAGTCTTTACGGCCGCGGCTGAGACCGTCGCCGCGCAACTGACCCAGACGGCGATGGCCTTTTCGCCGACCCCGCAACCGACGGCGACCGCGACCCTGCCCCCGCCAAGCGACACCCCCTCCGCCCAGGACACCCCGGCCGGCATCCCGACCATTGGCAGCCCCGGCGCTGCCAGCCCCACCGCCGGGTTCCCCACGGTCGCCATCCCTACCGCCGGGCTTCCGGGAGTTACCGGCACGCCGGGCGCGCCGCCCCCATCCGGTGACGTGTGCGACAACTCTGCCTTTGCCGGTTACAGCAACTTTTACGGCCTGACAGACATGGACCCGGGTGAGGATTTCGAGAAGATCTGGCGCGTCCAGAACACCGGGACCTGCACCTGGGACGACGGCTATTTCCTGGCCTTCGCCTTCGGCAACGAAAAGTTGGACGGCCCCGGCTGGAAGATCATCCAGACAGCTGATTTCGTCGCCCCCGGCCAGACCAAAGACATCGGGATGAAGATGACCGCCCCGCTCAAGCCGGGCGAATACAACAGTTGCTGGCAAATGTTCAATGACCGCGGCATCGCCTTCGGCGAGGTGTTCTGCGTTTACATTCGCGTGGTAAACCCCTAACGCAGCTTCAATCGAGTGCGGACCGGATTTACCCCCGGTCCGCATTCCCAAAACTTCTGATGAGGATTGCAACCTATCAAACCCAGGAATTCATGGGCTGGCAAGAAAAAGGAGGCATTCGTGAAAGCCAGTCATAGTCTCGTGATACTGCTCATTGCAAGTTTGCTGGTTGCCTGCGGCTCTCGAACCGGGGCGACCCCAACCGTTGACGTCAACGCCATGTACACCGCCGCGGCCGGCACCTTCGTGGCCGAAATCACCCAGACCGCGGCCGCCTTCACCCCCACCCCCCAGCCGACGGCCACCGACATGCCCACCGCAGACGCGGCCCCATCCAACCCCGACGCGACCGACACCCCTCCCGCGCCTACCGCTGAGGCCGTTTGCGACGACGCCGTCTTCGTCAGGGACGCCACCATCCCGGACGGTTACGACCAACTGACACCCGGCCAGGAATTCACCAAGACCTGGGTGCTCAAGAACACCGGCACCTGCACCTGGACGGCGGATTACCAGATCGTGTACGGGTACGGCGAATTGATGAACGGCAAAAAAGCCAACCGGATCGGCGTCGAAGTGCCGCCGCAGTTCGAAGTGGAACTCAGCGTCACCCTGGTCGCGCCTGCGATCAGCGGCGAATACACCGGCGTCTGGCGGATGGCCAACGCCGCCGGCAGCCCGTTCGGCGAATTCTTCAGCGTATCCATCAAAATCCCTTAGCGGATGGACCCGATCTCCACCCTGACCCAAACCATCAAAGCCGAGGCCCAGCGCCTCGGCTTTTCCCTCACCGGCGTCACCACCCCGGACCCGCCGCCGCACGCGGCTTTCTACGAGCGTTGGCTGGCCGACGGGCGTCACGGCTCGATGGGCTACCTGGCCGAAGAGCGCGCCCGCGCCCGCCGCGCCGACCCGCGCCTGATCCTGCCGGAATGCCGCTCGATCCTCGCGCTTGGGATCCCCTACGATCCCCCGCGCCCTTTGGACGAGGAGCCGGGATTGACGGGAAGGGTCGCGGCTTATGCCTGGGGCGAGGATTACCACCTCGTGCTGGTGGGGAAGCTGTCGGCGCTGGTGGCGTTCATCGAAACGGAAGCCGGCCGACCGGTCCCGAACCGCTGGTACACCGATACCGGCCCCGTCCTGGAGCGTGACCTGGCGCAGCGCGCCGGTCTGGGCTGGATCGGCAAGAATTCCTGCCTGATCCACCCGAAAAAAGGTTCGTATTTCCTGCTGGCCGAAATCCTGCTCGGTCTCGACCTGGAGCCGGACCCGCCCTTCACCACCGACCATTGCGGCTCCTGCACCCGCTGCCTCGACGCCTGCCCCACCGGCTGCATCCTGCCCGACCGCTCGCTGGACGCCCGGCGCTGCATCTCGTACCTGACCATCGAACTCAAGGACGAAATCCCCATTGATCTGCGCGGCAAAACCGGGGATTGGGTCTTCGGCTGTGACGTGTGCCAGCAGGTCTGCCCGTGGAACAGGTTCGCGGCGGAAAATGGCGACCCGGCTTTCGCGCCGCGTCCGGACGTGCCGCAGCCGGATTTGATCGAAGAACTCTCGCTGACCCCGGAAGCCTTCAACCGGAAATTCAAGAACAGCCCGGTGAAACGCGCCAAACGGCGCGGCTACCTGCGTAACGTGGCCGTGGCCCTGGGCAATTCCGGCGACCCGGCGGCCATCCCGGCCCTGGAACGGGCGCTCGACGACCCGGAACCGCTGGTCCGTGAGCACGCCGCCTGGGCCCTGGAAAAACTCAAAGACGAGGAACGCTGATGCCAAAACTGCTGATCGCCACCGGAAACAAAGGCAAGGTGCGCGAACTCGAAGCCTTGCTCCAGAACCTGGACCTGGAACTGGTCATGCCGAAGGACCTGGGCCTGGCTCTCGAGGTCGAAGAGACCGGCTCGACCTACGCCGGGAACGCCGCCCTCAAGGCCCGCGCCTTCGCCCAGGCCAGCGGGCTGGTCTCCCTGGCCGACGACTCGGGCCTGGAAGTGGAGGCACTTGGCGGCGCGCCGGGGCTGTATTCGGCCCGGTACGGCGCGTCTCTCCCCCCACTTTCTCTGAAAATGGGGGGAGCCGGAGGGGGGTTGACCGACGCGGACCGCCGCGCCTACCTGCTCCACAACCTGGGCGGCCACCCTCGCCCGTGGGCAGCGCGCTTCCACGCCGCCATCGCCATCGCCGCGCCGGACGGCCGCATCCGTTTTGCGGAAGGGATCTGTCCCGGCGAGATCATCCCGGAGGAGCGCGGCGCGGGCGGGTTCGGCTACGATCCCATTTTCATGCTGGCCGGTTTGGGCAAGACCATGGCCGAACTGGGCATGGACGAAAAAAACCGCCTGAGCCACCGGGCGCGGGCGGTGCAGGCGGCGATACCTGCCCTGAAAGAGATTTTGGGGTTGTAGGAAACGCTTATCCCCCCGGTTGGTAAGGGATGGATTTCAGGAACTCAGCCAGCGCATCGGCTACTTCGTCCGGCTTTTCGAGCTGGACCATGTGGCCTGCGTCCGGTACGACGACGAGCTGCGCTCCGGGGATGCGCTGCGCCAGGAATTCGGAGAAGCGCGGCGGGGTCATCCGGTCTTCGGAGCCGCAGACTATCAGGGTGGGCGCGGCGATTTGGGAGATATTTTCCAATTGGTCGAAGGCGTCGCAGGCCATGAAGTCGCCGTGCAGCACCGAGGGGCGGACTTCGCGCATCTGCCTCTTCGACAGGTCCACCACTCGCGGGTCGGCGCCGGCTGAAAAAGCCCCCTCGTGGACAGCCTGGAGCGCCAGTTCGAAGGTGGCCGGGTTGAGGGCGGTTTCCAGGATGGCGGGAGCAACCCTCAGACGCGCTCCCCCGCCGATCAGCCCGAGGCCCAGCACCCGGTCCGGGTGACGCAGCGCCAGGGTGACGGCAACGGCGCTGCCCATCGAGTGTCCCACGAATACGGCGCGCGGCAGTTTGATCCCGTTCAGGAAGTAGACCAGGCTCGTGGCGTAATCGCTGATGGTCTGGCAGCCGATCCCCTCGGACCTGCCGTGGCCGGGCAGGTCAACCGCGAAGATCCGTTCGCCGGTCAGGCGGCGGACCTGCGGCGGCCAGGCGAGGTGGCAGCCGCCCGCCCCGTGGATGAACACGACCGGCGGGCGGTAAAAATTGTCTTCGCCGTGAGCAAAATAATACAGTCCGGTGGCAGAGGGCATGGGGCTACTGTTTGGCGTGGCGCAGGCGGTCGGCGGCTTTTTCGCTGAGCGGGATGAAGACCTGGATGGTCGAGCCGCGGCCGGGGGCCGTTTCGATGTGCAGCAGGCCGTTGACCAGTTCGGTGCGCTCGCGCAGGTTGATCATGCCCAGGCTGCCGCGTTTGTCGTAGGCTCTCATCACCGAGTCCAGGTCGAAGCCGACGCCGTTGTCCTTGATTTCGAGCAATACGATCTCATCTTTCAGCGCCCGCAGGTTGACCCAGATCTGTGAGGCGCGGGCGTGCTTGCGGGCGTTGTTGACCGCTTCTTCGACGATGTAGAAAATGACGCCCTGCTTGCCCATCTCGATCTGTTCGAGCAGCTTGTCGTCCACTTTGATGAGCACTTCCTGGTTGAAGGTCTCTTTCATTTTCTCAGCCATTGCCCCCAGGGCAGCCGTCAACCCCTGGGATTCGAGCACCAGCGGGCGCAGGGTGAAGAGCATGTGACGGATTTCCTTGGTGGTGCGGCGGGCCAGTTCCTCGACCTTTGCGAGTTCGTCCTCGACCATTTCGGGGGAACGGTCGAGCATGCGCCGGGCCAGGTTGAGCCGCATGGCGATCGCCGAGACCGACTGGGTCGGGCCGTCGTGCAGGTCGCGAGCCAGCTTCTTGCGCGCCTCCTCCTGGACTTCGATCATGCGCTCTTTTTCTTCGACCAGATCCTGGTAAAGGCGGGCGTTCTGGATGGCGACCACGGCCTGCCGCCCGAGGATGTCAATCAGCTCGCAGCGGTCGTCGGCGAAATAAGCCGGGTCGGGATGGGCGAAGAGCAGCACGCCGTAGATGTTGAACCCGCTGCGGAGCGGGAAAATGTAGAGGGATTTGCAGACGCGCAGGGAAACGATGTGCGACAGTTCGGGGTCGGCGGTCATGTCCAGCAGGCGGACGGGATCGCCCTGGTTGATGGCCTCGGCCAGCGAGCCTTTGGCCGCCGGGAGCGTGACGCGCATGTCCGCGGACGTGAAGCGCCGCGCCGACCCAATGGACAGTTCGGGGCCTTCGAAGAGCATCACCGCGCTGACGATGGGGTCTTCCTCGTCCTCGTCCCGGTAAGGGTTGAGGACGGCCGCGCTCAGGTCGAGGACGTTATCGAGCACGCGGCGGTAATCGAGGGTGGACATCAGTTCTGCCGTGAAAGTGTAGATGGCCCGCAGCCGCTCGGTCTCGATCTGGCGGGCTTTTTCCTCTTCTTCGAGGCGGGTGACGCGTTTGGTGCGCAGCCCGTTATAGACCCGGCGGGCGAGATAGCCGAACCCCCAGCCTGTGCCGAGAAAGATCAGGGCCATGACGACCGAGAAAAGCAGGGCGGGAACACTTTCCGAACCGAACCAGGTGACCGCCACCTGGGCCAGGCCCAGCGCCAGGGCGGTCAGCAGGGCGCCGCGCACGTTGAAGTAAATGGCTGCGGTCATCAGCGGGATCACGCCCACCCACCAGACCGAATGGCCATAGCCGCCTTGCAGGGCGAAAAAGGCCAGCGCCACGACCGAATCCACGCCGAGGTTGACCTGGCGATGCCAGTTCATGCGGACCGAAAGCCCGGCCATCAAAGTCTGGGTGACGTTCCACACCGCCAGCAGGGCCATCAGCAGGTTGGCGGCCGAGAGCAGATTGCCGCCCATGGCCAATCCAATCGCCACGCCCACCAGCGCCAGCCAGCGCAGGGAGACGGCGAACCAGTCTGCGACAAAGGGGGAATCGGAGGCGCGCATGGCGTTAATTATGCCCTATATTTCGTAGCCCCTGCCTTGCAAATAATTACCAAAACGCCCGGCCATGAGCGCCTGTTGTTCTTCGGTATATTTCTCGCGGAAGCGGCCGATCCTGCCCTTGAAGAAGTGCAGGCCCTTGTCTCCGCTGCTGGCCTGGTTGGGACGGTATTTCTCGACCACGGCCAGGTTTTCAGGGCTGGCCGCTGAATAACCCAGAAATTCCACAATGCGACGGGCTTCGGCATCGTAGCTTTGCAGGAAATTCTCGTAACTGGTGTGCAACGCATCCTTGCGCGCCAGCCAGGCTTTTGAAATTTCGACGTATTCGGCCATGAAATCGAGCGTCTTTTCGAAACCGGTCAGTTGCGAGAAGGCGTTGGGGCGGCCCTTGGCGATGGCCCGCTGGCCGTAATCGAAAGCCGAGAGCATCGCATCGCGCGGGTCGCGGTAAATGTACAGGACGCGCATCTGCCCGATGGCCTGGAGCAGGCCCGAGGTCCGGGTGGGGCCGCTGTGGGCTTTCAGGGCGTAGGTCTTGCCCATCAGCGAGGGCACGACCGCCATCCCCAGCCGCCGCACCGACAGAACCCCGATGTTGCAGTTCACCTCGGTCAAAATACCTTGCAAATGATAGCGCTCACGCACCCGGCGGGCATCGTCGCCGCCGTTGGCCGTCACCAGGTCGTGGATCAGGTTGTAATGCCAGCCGGAACCCGCCCGCGGCATCCCCACAGCTAAAATGATCATAAGTTTTCTCGCCTGTTTGATTTCTGGAGTGCAGACTTTAGTCTGCTAAATAAGACTTTAGTCTGCAAGATAAGACTTTAGTCTGCTACGAACCTATCCGAAAATTCCTGGAGTGCGGACTTCATTCAGTCCGCTGGGAACTTGCAAGCTAAAGCTTGCACTCCTTTTTCGGGTAGGCTCTGGATAAGACTTTGGTCTGCCAAGAACCTATCCGAAAATTCCTGGAGTGCGGACTTCAGTCCGCTGGGAACTTGCAAGCTAAAGCTTGCACTCCTTTTTCGGGTAGGCTCTGGATAAGACTTTGGTCCGCCAAGAACCCATCCGAAATTTCTGGAGTGCGGACTTCAGTCCGCTGGGAACTTGCAAGCTAAAGCTTGCACTCCTTTTTCGGGTAGGCCTAAATGAGACTTTGGTCTGCCTTTTGCGGACTGAAGTCCGCGCTCCGATTTTCCAAAGTCAATCCCAGCACCATCCCCAGCCCGACCCACAGGTTGGGCATGGCGAACGAATCCTGGGTAAAGTGATAGGCCATCAGCGCCAGCCAGGTGAACAGCCCCGCCGCCCCCACCAGCGCAGCCAGCCTGCCCGGCGACCTCATCCATTTTATCACCTGCGCCAGCGCCGCCAGGTTGAACAACAGGAAAAGCCAAAAGCCGAACAGCCCGGTCTCGGCCAGCAAGCGCAGGTAGAGATTTTTGGGGTTGGGGTAAAGGGTGTTGTCCGGCGAGAACAGGCGGGCCACCTCCGGGATGGTGGTGCGCGCCCAGTCGGGCAGGGTTTCGTGCATGTACAGGCCGCTGGCCCCGATGCCCACGCCGGTCAGCGGGTGGGAATCGTAAATGTCCCAGGCCGAGACCAGGTAAGCCAGGCGCGGCCCGGCGTAAATATCCACCATGTACTCGACCAGGCTGGATTTCTCCGCCTGCCAGAGACGGGCGAAGTAATCCCGTTTGGAGAGGATCGAGAACGCGCCGGCCGCCCCGGCCGCTACCGCTAAAACCAGCGCTACCCGCACCCCGACAGTCACCCAGCGCCCGCTCGCGGGGACCTGCGGCCGGCTCCCGGTGAACGGGCTTTTGAACCAACCCCAGGCCTGACGCACCCGCGACCAATCGGCCAGCACGAAGGCCAGCCCCGCCACGCCGACGACGAGCAGCACCCCGCTGCGCGAATACGTCAAAACGAGGATTCCCAGCGAACCGAGGGCCAGCAGCGGCTCGACCCACCTCCAGCGGAACAGGCGGTAGCCGCGCGCCAGCGAGGCGTACAGCCAGGGCAGGTAAAGCGTCACCAGTTGGCCCGACAACCAGGACGGCTCGAAAGCCAATCCCGACACCCGGCGCGAGTTGACCAGCCCGCGGATCGAGAAGGCTTCCTGCCAGGCATCCACCAGGTAACGGGGCAAAACGTCGGTGAAGATCGCCAGCGCCTGCACCCCGCCCCACAGGATGTGCAGGGCCAATCCAATGTAAAGCCACGTCAGCGTGGTTTTGAGGTCCCCTTCGCTCTCGTTCATCCAGATCGAGGCGGCGAAGAAGGCCAGCCCGATCGCCAGCGTGACCCAGGCCCGCAGGGCGCGCCCGGCGTAACTCTGGTCGAACAGGTCGAGCGGGGCGTAGAGCGCGCTGGCCGCGGTCGCGGCCAGCGCCGCCAGCAGGAACAACGCCAGCACGGTCAGCGCCGGATTGGACAGGCCCAGCTTCCGCCGCTTCCACTGGCGGACGATGAGCAGGGCCAGCAGCCCCGCCAGCGGGTAGAGCGAGAGCGGGCGGACCTGCGTCTCGCGGCCCAGCAGCGGGAAATAGCGGAAACTGGTCACCGGGAGAAAGAAGACGGCCAGCATCCACAGCCAGCGGGTCAGGCGGTCGAGGAGGGAGGGTTGGTTGGGCATGGGATTCACAGCCAACTTCGGAAGTCTTTTGGGAGTCTATTTCTTGAACACCAAATACAAGAACGCCAGCAGCACCGCCAGCGCGCTGCCCGCGAACAGGTACGCGCCCAACCCGGCGGCGCGTTCGACCGGCAGGTCGGCATCCTGGCTCAGGCTGATCTGCAGGTACGGGGAAATGCCCAGCGAGCGGGTCTGCAATTCGGCGATCTGGGCGACCAGTGCAGCCGAGTCGTCCGCAGAAGCGGAGTTTGCCAGCAGTTTTTGGGCTGCTTCGATCCGCGCCGCCGTGTCCATGCCTGAGCGCGCCTGCGAGACGAAGGCCTCCGCCCAGGCCGCAGCGAGACTGCGCGCTTGGGCCGGGTCGTTGGACTCGGCCCAAAAGTGCCAGGCCCCGTCCTTGGGCTGGGACAGGCTCAGGGTCCCGCCCCGCAGCGCCTGGACGGTCACGCCGGGGAACTGGGCCGCGACCTGCTCGAGGGTCGCGTCGGCCCAGGCGACGGTTGCCAGCTTGTCGGTCTCACGCTGGAGATAGTAGAACAGGTCCCGATCCGGGCCTTGCGGGAGGGCCTGTTCGAGGTTGTGGTCCACGCTGACGCTGGCGCGGGCGCGATAGGCGGGCGGGAAGAGGAAATAAACCGCCGCGGCCAATCCCGCGCCGACGAGGGCGGCTAAAAGCCAGACCCGCCAGGCCGAGAGCCAGGTGGAGAGATCGTGGTCGAAACCGGTAGTTTTGTGCATATTTTCTCGATTTCCAGACCAAAACCTGACAGGTTTCCGAAGTCGCCTTCGGGAGCGAACCTCCATGCATCGCAAGTCGCTTTGCCAAAAGGGAGTCGGGGAAACCTGTCAGGTTTGGTGCTTCATTTCTTCAACCGCATCTGGAGACGGTAGCGCCACAGCGGGCCGATCATGCGCCGAATTAAATATTTGGCGGTGATGACCGAAACCGGCCCGCCGCCGTCGCGATAGTGGACGCGGATCATCTCCGGCCAGCAGCGGTCATCGCTGACGACGGTCTTGCCCCCGCTGTGGATGCGGAAGTTGGCCCAGACGCGTCCCGGCAGGTAACGGAGCGGGGCGAGCCTGGCCAGCCGCACCCACAGGTCGTAGTCCATGGCAAAATAAAATGACGGGTCGAGCGGCCCGACCTGCCGCCACAGGTCGCCGCGGAAGAAGGCGGATTGCTGCGGCACGTGGACGAAGCCCCGGCGCAGGCGGCGGTAATCCGTTTGGGCGGCGGGGAAGCGCCCGACGACCCGTCCCTGCTCGTCAATGTAATCCGCGTCGGCGTAGACCAGCCCGACCTCGGGATTGGCCTGCATGAAGGCGACCGCTTCGCGGATCGCGCCGGGGTTGTAGGTGTCGTCCGAGTTGAGCCAGGCCAGGATGTCGCCGCGGGCGCGGGCAAAACCCTTGTTGAGGGCGTCGGTCTGGCCCCGGTCTTTCTCCGAGACCCACCAGGCCAGTTGACCGGCGTATTTCTGGATGATCTCGACCGAGCCGTCGGTCGAGCCGCCGTCCACGACGAGATATTCCAGGCGCGGGTAGTCCTGCTCCAGCACCGAGCGGAGAGTCGCTTCGAGGTAGGCAGCCTGGTTGAAGGACGGGGTGACGATGGAGACGAGGGGGAGGGAGGTCATGAGGAGGTAATCATCATATTTGCCCACATTGCGCATATTTTCAGGTTCTGGGTTTTTAGTAACGCAATGGCAAATTTCGTCTTGTTACTTACGGTTATCCGTTAACCATTACTTTTCTTGGGTGAAAGTTTTTTGTGCGTCTCTTTTGTTTGATATGGCTCTTTTGGTTCAAATAATCGCAACTGAACAGGTAACCCCGACTCAATAATGACATTATCCGGTATTGGCAACCTTTCAAGAGCGCGTGGTTCTACTTTTATCGCACCATCACCATAAGATTTTCCAATCAAAGCAAGATTTGAAATTGTATCTGGATGGTTAAGGATTTTCCAAAGGCGTTCCACAAAATCCTTATCTTCGCTTTTGGAATAGACACATAAAAAACCAGTGAGAGGAATAATCTTTGCGGTATTACGAATAAACCTTACATTTCGTCTCCCTAGATAAGCGAAAAGAAATGGAGGAATATTGCGGATTTCAGTTTTATACCAAGGCTTTCGCTGAGAAATTAGAGGTCTTTGAGGTAATCCCAATTTTTCACCGTCGAGTAAATACTTTTTCAGTCTTTCAGGGTAGTTTTCAAGAGGTTCATCATTGAGAGATAATAATAAAGTAGGGCGTCCTTTTTGGCGAAGAGCATCTAAAGTCTCTTGTGTAATTTCTTCGGCGTTAACATCCCTCGTGCGCCCAATGGCCCGAACAAAATATTTATTAGGGATTCCGAGTTGTCGAACTTGTTCATCTGTTAGAAAGAAAAACTCATTTGCTCCAGTGGCAACACCCCGAACAACTTGAACAAAATCACCGAGAATATATTTGCTTGCCTTTTCCGTCATTGGAGGACGGGATAACCCCGTTTGCAAACCCTCTGATAAATCTCGCGTATGAGTTCTTATGCTGTTTCGGGGTGCATAGACAAAGCCTGACCGCACCCATAACTTAAGCGTTTCCGTTTTTGATTCAAAACACTTTGCCCAAATAAACTTGTCTTTGGGTAAATCTTTACGAATGAAAAAAATTAGTGGGTTTGTATCTACGTTGGGAAATGGGGATGCTTCGGGCGCAAAAGTAACAACTGCATCCAAACAAAAACTCTTTGTAATCCAATGCCATAAATCGCTTGAAAATTTACCTTCGCATGTATCAGCAGGCATAATAAAAGCCAGCCTTCCACCATCTTCTAGCAAAGTGAGAGCGCGTATCAAAAAATAGATATGGATACCCGCGCGTCCATCTAAAAGTTTTCCCACACTTTCCATACTTAATCGCTTAAGTTTTTCTTTTGTCTCGAATGTAATTCGATGGTGGCGGATGTAGGGGGGATTAGCGACGATTGCAGATAGTTTGTCTTGTGGTGACTGAAAGATAAAATCACCTATTTTCACATTTTTTAGATCTTCTTTCATTAACCCATATTGGATGGCTTCTTCAAGGGCATTTGAATCAATATCCATTCCCGAAAGTGAATACGGTAATTTTTTTTCGTGGGCAACTACTTTTGCCGCTCTGAAAAATGCACCTGCGCCAACTGCGGGATCAAATAATAAGCCACCGCTATCTGCAAACACATAATCAACCATTGCTTCCGCAACCCAATCAGGTGTCCAAAATTGACCCTTCTTCCGAAGATTTTCTCGCGCTTCACCTGCTGATGGGAGTTTATATGAATTAACCTTTTGCATTTCGAATCTCTCTCAACACAGTCAACGCTTCTTCACGGATGCTCATTGTTCCATCTTCAAAATGAACATAGGGCAAGATATGACCGTTTTTGTCTGTGATTGATTTGGCTACAAGTTTTGGTTCTTCGAGTGCGTCGCCAAGAGGATACCCATAATGATAGTAAAACTTGTAGAGAGACTTCCGTGTTGTGGCACCACCAGGAGCCTGAAAAACTTGCTCTGTTGGCAAAATGTAGCCTTCTGATATAAGTCTTTGTGCTTCATCAAGCGAAATACCAAAAGCCATGTCGAAAAACACATGCCAAACATGGATGGGAACGCCAGTAGAATTTTGCCATGTTTGTAAAGGCCCTCTGTCTTCTTCCTTGATAATAATTGTCGGCAAAACAGCATTCTTTTTCAGCCCAAGTTTTCCGCCAAGTCGTTTTTGTGGCATAAGGTCAGCCTCGTAATCAGGCATGAGTTTTCCTTGCCATAAACTATTTTCGCACTCAATACCAACCAACGCTTTGGACAAAATATCTTGCATATTTGCGTTAGTTTCCTGAGTAAATGGCAATTCAGAAATCCCGCCAATAATTTCTACGGCTCTCATTACCAGTCTTTCATCTTCGCTTTTAAACACCAAAAGGTCTGGACGTTTGATTTGCCCCAAGCCAGCAGCTTCGAGGCGTTCAAAATATAATTCAAATGCCCTTACATCATCATCGGGCGCAGTTCCGCTTGGTCCATAAGGTATTATGAAAAATTCGCCATGCTGATTTACCGCCTGCGTGAGACGTTCTTCACTCCAAACCCCTTGTGACCAACGCATAAGAAAATCGCTTCCACGTAAGCGACGAGGATTCAGAAGAAAGTTAGACCATTCTGTAAGGGAATTGCTCTTGAACTCAAATTCAATATTTTCTTTACAAACGCTTAAGATATTCTCAAAAGGATGCATGATGTTATCTCCTATAAAACTCTATCCCTTAAAAATTCTCGAATTTAAAATTATGCGTTAGCAGGAAGCCAACTACGGGTTTACCGGCTCCTGCAAATCATAGATCACATACCCCTCGCCTTCGGCGTGAACGAGGCGGGAATCGCTTTTCGATGCGGAAAAAACTTGCCATCTGCGATACCCAGGAAGGTTGTT
Organism: Chloroflexota bacterium; assembly: GCA_049324115.1. Classification (GTDB taxonomy): domain Bacteria; phylum Chloroflexota; class Anaerolineae; order Anaerolineales; family Villigracilaceae; genus UBA5796. Next base: position 16,700 of record JBMOMN010000029.1, on the reverse strand, counting down.
GGCATGACGCTGTGTTAGCCCCCGTCTTTATTTTTTAGCAAGCCAATCCGCCAGGTGTTTCGTCACTCGTTCCAATCTTTCACCGGAAATTTGACCCATTGCGCCAAGCAGGGATTCGCCCGATATCACCGCCAAACGTCCAACCCGGATAACGCTTGTAACTTTTAGCCCGCTTTGTTCAAAATCTTCATCGCTTTCCTGTACTATTTCGTCAAACCCGTCAACATAATGGCGGGTTTGTGAGGAAACCATGCAAGTCAACCAATCGTCATACTCCCCCGGCAACTTCGCCAATAAAAGGGCGGGACGTAATTTGCCTGCTTCAAGGTCGGCCTGGGGAAACCGAAACGCGACAACTTGCCCTGCATGCTTTTCGCCTGGCTTCATGCGAAGGTTATCCGTAAGTCAGAGAGACTGTATAAATCCGGCTCATCATCCATATCGCGCATTGCTGAGGAAAGCGATAAAGATTCCCAGTCCTGCTTTTCTTGTCGTTCGGCCTTCGTCAGCAAATATTGGACGAAATCGAACACTTCTTCCTGAAAAGAGTGCGGCAACTTTTGTATGTAAAAGTGAATTTTTTCGTCAAGTGTCATGATCTTTACTCCGTTATCCGGTAAACCACCAAATTACCTGGCTTGATTTTACCCCAATAGCGCTTTGTTTTTGAAATGTTGCTTTTGGCGATGACCACCTACGGACTCACCGGCTGCTGCAAATCATAAATGACATACCCTTCGCCCTGGGCATAGACCGCGAACTTCTCCAGCTTCGCCTTGAGTTCCGGCTGGCGGGCGAGTTCGACGAAATCGGTGACCAGGAAAAACTGCCGGGTGGAGGCCAGCTTGTCGAAGCGCTCCGGCAGGTCAACCGCCCGGTCGGCCAGTTGGCGCACGGTCATGTCGCCGGTAGTCAGCCAGGCGGTCGAATTCTGCCAGCCCCAGTACATCAACGAGTAGCCGTAATCATCGGTCAGGCTGACGACCGAGGCGTTGTGTCCCAGCTTGCCGCCCAGGTCGGCCCACATCTGAGCCTCGGGGCGGTGATCCGGCTTGAGGGCGTCGTACACGTGCCAGACCGGCACCGCCAGGGCGAACAGGATCACCCCGGTAAACGCCAGGAGGTTGAACCCGGACAGCGGCGGGATGATCCGGTCCCAGACGGCGTCGGCCAGCGGGGCGAGCGACAGGGCCACGATCGGGACGAGCGGCAGTTGGTAGTAATCGTGGGTGGTGATGTGATAGGCGAAAGTCAGGCCGTAGAGCAGGTAGCCGGCCCAAAGTCCCAGCAGGAGCGGGCGGCGGGATTTGCCGTCCGCCAGGAACAGGCCTAGCATCGCCAGGAACAGCGGCCCAAACCCGGCCACCTTTTCCATCTGGAAATACCAGCGCACGTAAAACGTCGGCTCGCGCCACAGGTCAGGGAAGAAGCGGAAGTCGAACTGCTGGCCGAGGAACCCGGCGACGAAGACGCCCCACAGGGTGTAGACCAGGGCCGGCAGCGCGGCCAGGACGAGCATCCCCCAGGCGGGGCGGGACCGGAGGGCCTGCTTCAGTCCGAGGCGCGCCACCACCACCGACGCCATGGCCGCCCCCACCGGGAAGACCGCCACGTTCTTGACGAAGATCGCCAGCCCGGCGAGCAGCCCGGCGGCGACAGCCCGGCCCCAGCCCGGCGACAGGCTCCAGCGGTAAATGGCCCAAACCGCCCACAGGATCGCCGCGACCATCAGCGGGTCCGGTTGGAAGCTGCGGCTGGCGATCACCCCGTAGGGCAGGACCAGGTAAAAGGTCAGGGCGGCCAGCCCGCCCTGGGGAGATGTCATCGCCCGCGCCAGCAGGTAGAGGGCGATCCCGCCCAAGATCCAAAAAACGGAAGAATAGATCCGCGCCAGCCAGATATGCACCCCGAAATAGCGGTACGACCAGGCCGCCAGCATCTCGATCAGCGGCGGCTCGATGGTGGCAATCGCCCTACCCTGGCGGACCGCCATCTGCCGCGCCCAAGCCTCCACCCCCGGCGCGGACTGGTAGGACAGGCCGCGCGCCTTGAGGGCCGAGAAAAGCTGCCGGGTCGGGTGGAAGTCCAGCGGCGGGTCGGCCAGGTCGTAGAGGCGCAGGCCGAGGCCCAGGGCGAAGACCAGGAGCACCAGCAGGGTGAATCCCAAACGCCGGGAATGGGAGATGATTTGCAGCCGGGTACGGATTCTGGCCAGGGTCATGGTTTATTTACAGTCTGTGACCGGGGTGCCCTTCGCGCCCTCGTGGAAGGAGCGGTCGCTCAGGCGTTTGTATTCCGCGCCGAAATAGGTGTTGAACATCACCCGGAACGAGTTGACCGGGGTGATGGTGTCGTACAGATGGGCGTCCCCGCCGTTGGGGAAATAATACAGGTTCAGGATCAGGTTGCGGTTTTTCCCGGTCAAGCCGTGGTCACCCATGATGACGATGAGCGGCGGTGTCCCGGATTTTTCGAGCAGGGCGCGGGCGATGTCCGGCAGGCGGCTGTTGATGAACTGCACCTGGTTGCGGTAGCCCTGGGTGCGGTATTCGCCGTTGATCGGGCCGTCGTCCGGGCCGCTGTAAAAGCCGGGGTCGCTGACGATGCTCCCGTCGGGCATGAAGACCAGCGGCAGGTGCGGGATGAGCACGTGGACGAAGACGAACTTCGGGCCGGGGATGTCCGGCACGTTCTTCAGCTCATCCAGCACGAACAACTGACGGCTGATGTGGCTGGCGTAACGGTTGGACAGTTTGGCCTCGGCGAATTTATAGCTCAGGTCCGAGAGGGCGCGCAGGGCGGTCGTGTCGGCCAGCAGGGTCTCGAAAGGCGAGATCTGCATCCCGGCGTTGCCGCGCCGCAGGTAGTAATCGGCGTCCTTGATCTCGCTCCACTCGAAGCCGGTCTCGAAGGCGACCGTCTTGTAGCCGAGGGCTTCGAGCTGGCGGCGCACCTCGCTCTTTTGCATGTAGATCCACAGGTCGTCTTCGGTGATCCCGGCCTGCCTGAGCAGGCGAGGAATGAAGGTCATATTGAGCGTGGCCGTCACCGACGACATGGTGTAATCGTAGTTCGACTGGCTGCACTCGGCCACGTAAAAGCCCAGGCCGCGCATCTCGTCCAGGAAAGGCGTGATGTCCAGGTCGAAGTCGCGCAGGAGCGCGTCGGCGCGGGTGTAGGTGTCGAGCACGATGTAGTAAACGTCCGGCAGGGGCTGGCCGGGATCAGGGTGCAGCGCAAGCGCCTCCGCTTCGGCCTGTTCGGCCTTCCGGTTTTCCATCGCCGTGCGCGCCAGGAATTGGCCGGATTGGAACAGGGGGAAGACCAGCAGCACAATCCCGACGACGTTGAGCGTTTCCGTCAGCGAGGGCCAGTGGCGCGCTTTCCTGAGGATCCACCACACTCCCAGGCCGAGCAAAATCAGGTAGAACGGCCCCAAAAAGCGGTGCCGCGCCAGGGTGTTGAAGGACTGCTTCAAAAAGTCGTACACGTGCCCATACGAGAAGAAAAGCATCAGGACGAGCGCGGTCAAGAGGGCCGCCTTTTGCCCATCCTTGACAGCCAGCCGGAAAACGAAAAACAACACTGCCGCCAGCGCCAGCGCCAGCAGCAGGGGTCTCAAGGCAACCACATCTTCCACTTCCTTGATGTTGACGGCCAGGAGCGACAAAACCGGGTAAGCCGCAAAGGCGAACGGATAAAGCATGGTCGTTCTCAGGAATTTCATTCAGCCTCTAAACGCGGCCTATTGTAACCGTTTTTCCCGCCAGCGCACGTACACCCCCCGGATGCGCCCCAGGCCGGCCAGGTTGAAGACTCCCAGGGCCACGCGTTTCCAGTCGCTCAAGACCACTTTTGGCGATCTCAAAAATGCTTTTGCGTAGGATGCCAGCCCGGATAAGGATTTTCCGCCCTCGATGAGATAATACCCGTTCAACCGGTACGCCCCGGCCCGGATGCGAGCGTACCCGGACCGGCAGGCCTGCTCCAGTTCCGACCGGCCTTCCATCCACCTGATGAGGCGGAAGGCCTCCTCGCCGAAGCGGGCCGCCTGGGCCACGTTCTTGGCCCCCGGGTGGAAGCGGGCCGCCGCCAGCGTTTCCGGGACGTAAACCATCGGGGCCAGGCTCGCCATGCGGATCCACAGGTGATGGTCGAGCAGGAAGTGATACGACGGGTCCAGTTCCCCGGCCTGCTCCAGCACCTCCCGGCGCATGAACACCGACGGCTGGCCGATGATGTCGAAGGCCATCAAGTCGGTCAGGGTGTAAGGTTTGAAGGTTTGCAGGTTGAAGGGCTGGCCGTCGGAGTCAATCGAAAGCAAATCGCCGTAGACCAACCCCGCATCCGGGTTGCGCTCGAAGGCCGCCACCGCTCTGGCAACCGCCCCCGGCTGGTAAACGTCGTCCGAGTTGAGCCAGGCCACGATTTCGCCCCGAGCGTGGCGCAAGCCCTTGTTGATCGCGTCCGCCTGGCCGGAATCCTTCTCAGAGACCGACCAGGCCAGTTTATCGGCGTACCGGCCGATGATCCCGACCGAACCGTCAGTTGATCCTCCGTCCACGACGAGATATTCGAGGTCAGGATAATCCTGTCCCAGCACCGAGCGGATCGTCTGCTCGAGGTAGGGGGCCTGGTTGAAGGAGGGGGTGACGATGGAGACTAAAGGGAGGTCGGTCACAAGTTACAGGTTAAAAGTTAGAAGAGAGAGTTGTAATCCACCTTCGGGAAAACCGTCAACTGCCCGCCGATGGTGGCGTCCAGCACCTGCCGCCCGGCGCGTTCAAAGGCCTCTTTCGCCATGCGGTAGCCGATCTCGGACGTGTCGAGGTCGGGCAACTGCCAGCGGAAGCCTTTGCCGAAGTAACGCGGGTCGAAGTGGTTGGGGTCCGCCCCGTCCGAGACGACCGTCTTGTTGGCCTCGCCCTTCGACGTGAAGTTGTGGTCCACGCCGATCAGGATGACCTGTTCGAAGCCCATCCAAAAGGCCAGTTGCAGGGCCACGTTGGTGACGGTCGCCCCTTCCCAGATGCGGCGGGTGATGTCATAAGCGAACTGCGGACCGGTGTAGGTGGTGTAAAGGAAATTCATTTTGGGCGGGAAGCGCTGGAAGTGACGGTTGGAATGCCACGAGATGAATTTGGGCATCGGCAGGGCGGCGATCTCCTCGGCGCACTGCTCGATGACCAGGTCGTTGATCGAGGCGAAGTAGGTAGTCTCGAAACCGAGTTCGGGGAACATCAAGTAGATGCGGTTCATCCCGAAGGTGATCTCGTCCCTGAGCTTCGACAGGTCGGTCTGCTTCAGGCTGGGCCCGTTGCCGATGATGAAACCGCGCTGGCCTTTGTGAATGTCCCGCATCTCGCGCAGGCTGCTGCGGCTCCAGCGCCGCCAGGGATGCAGGTAGGCGTCCGGCACCTGCGGCAGGCGGCGGAGGGCGTCGTAGGTGGTTTTGATGGTGTTCAAAATGGGAGTAGGAATGAGGGAAGTGAGAGTTTGCTTCATTCGTAGTAACCTGTTTCGTGGTGCGTGGTGCGTATTGCGTGGCGTGTCATACCCAACCCGAAACACGCACCACGGATCATTCCGTGCTCAACCTCGCCGTTGCGCCGCCGTCCACGATCATGGCCTGGCCGGTCATGAGAGTTTTTCTTCGATGGTTTTAACGAACTTTTCGGCTGAATTCAGGATGTCAGCAGACTGCTCTTCTGTGATAACCCTGGATTTTTGATAATCCCCAGCCTGGCGCATGTCAAAAGCATGATGGAGTATCCGGCTCATTTCCTTCGCTAAAATACCCTTGCGGACGAATAACTCATCAAATTTTGCAAGTACGCCTGAATGTTTGCCCGGTTCCACATCCGCGGTCACAAGGACAGCCAGCGCGGCGTAAAAGACTGCGTAATAAGCACGATTGACAATGCTTGCCGGGCTGCCTCCATTCTCCTTGAGCAGTTGCGCGTCGCGCAACATTTCCCTGGCGGATTCGAGCCGGTATTGGATGAGATCGTCCTTGTATGATTCTCCCTGGGTCATACCACAATCCCTTCCCGTTCGATGTTTCGATAGAAGGGGAGGAATGCAAATCGTTCCATCTGCTCTTGAGAGTCAGGGATCATGGAAATCACTTTGCCAGCTTCGAAGCCCACCTCCCAGGCAATATCGGAGGCGAGCCGGGTCGTTTTTGCATCAACGACAGGGAGGATTACCAGGAGATCAATATCAGAGTCTTTATCCGCGTCGCCGCGCGCCTGCGAGCCGAACATAATGACCCGAACAGGCTGCCCAAATTCCTGGGTCAAGCGTTTGCGGACTTCTGCCGCCAATTTGAGCGCACGGACACGGGGACGTAATGATCTCATAATTCGATTATAACTTCTTTGACTGGCAAAAATTACTACTCCGTGCTCAACCTCGCTGTTGCGCCGCCGTCCACGATCATGGCCTGGCCGGTCATGAAGGAGGATTGCTCGTTATCGGCCAGGAAATAGATGGCGTGGGCGATCTCTTCGGGACGTCCCACCTTCCCGCTGACGGTTTTGCGGGCCAGGTTATCCAGCCGGGATTGCACGTCCCCGTCCCCGACGTGGCCGCGGTCGAGGCCGGCCCGCAGCATGGGCGTATCCACCGCGCCGGGCAGGATGGCGTTGACCCGGATGTTGTCGGCCGCGAATTCGATGGCCATGGCCCGTGTCAGCGCCAGCAGCCCGCCTTTGGAGGCGGCATAAGCGGCGATGTTGGCCGAGGTCTGCACCGCATGGACGGAGGAGACGTTCACGATCGCCCCGCCGCCGGCGGCTTTCATCAGCGGGTGGGCCAGTTTGACGAACAGGAAGACCGAGCGCAGGTTCGAGGCCATGACCGCGTCCCACTCCTCGACGGTAGTCTCGACCAGCGGTTTGGCCACCTGGACCGCGGCGTTGTTGACCAGCACGTCCAGGGTCGGGTTGAAGTCCCGCGCCTGGCGGAAGATCTCTGCTGCCGACTCGGGGTGCGAAATGTCGGCCCGGATGAAGCGCCCGTTATGGGGGAATTCCCTGCCAAAATCATCCCGGTCAACGCCGATGACTCGCCAGCCTTTCCCGGCAAAATGATGGACGCAGGCGCGCCCGATCCCGCCCCCCACGCCGGTAATGAGAACTGTTTTGGTCATAGTTTTTCAAACCCTTTGGACACGGATCGCACGGATTTCACGGAAGGGGCCTTTGGCTTACGGATTTTTGATTATATTCCTCGGCCAACGAATAGGGCGTGAAGAATACATCCCAGAGAATTCGTACCCGAAAACCAAACAGGATCATGAGATAAAGAACCGATCTGGCTGTCTCATCAGAAATGCGTCCGGTTATGAACTTCGCGACTGCGATAACCGCAATCCAGGCCAAAGGAACCCAGATCAGATAGACCAGGGCAAGAAACCATTTTCCGAGATAAACGCATCCCAGGCCGGGGAATACCACATTCAAAAAGCCAGCCATTGCGGCATTCTTAGGTTTCATAACTCATGCCTCTCCATCTACGGAACACGCACAACGCAACACGCACTAACGGAACTCGCCCAAACCACCGCCATCCAGCCCCAGCCCATCCAGCAAATTCTTGATCGTATTCCAATGCACCCGCTCCCAGGCGGCGGGACTGGAGTTGGCGTTGTGCGGGGCAAGCATGACGTTGTCCATCATCATCAGCGGACTCTCGTGCGGGAGCGGCTCGACCTCGAAGACGTCCAGGGCGGCTCCCGCGAGACGATGGGCCTGCAACGCTTCGATCAGCGCCTTCTCCTCGACGATGGGTCCGCGGGCGGTATTGATCAGCACCGCGGTCGGCTTCATCAGGGCGAAGGTATCCGCGTTCATCAGGTGATGGGAGGTGGGGTTCAGGTCGCAGTTAAGAGAAATGAAATCGGAATTCGATAATAGGGTTTCGAGAGTCGTCATTTCGATGCCGGTTTCGGTGATGAAAACGTGGTCAATCTCCACAATGTCGGTGCCGAGGACTTTCATCCCGAAGGCGCGGGCGCGGCGTGCCACGGCTTTGCCGATGTTGCCCACGCCGACGACGCCGAGGGTGCATTCGCTCAACGTCTTGCCGGGGATCTTTTCCCACTCGCCGCGTTTCATGGCCCGGTCCATCCACGGCTGGCGGCGGACGAAGGCCAGCATGTATCCGAGCACGGTATCCGCCACGGGGGTGGTGAAGGCGTTCGGGGTGCGTCCGATCGTCACGCCATAACGGGAGCAGGCCGCGGCGTCGATCGAATCGATCCCCGTCCCCCACTTGGAAATGACTTTTAAACGGGGGGCGCAGGCCGCCAGGACCCGCTCCGTGTAACGGTCATCCCCGCAAATCGCACCGTCGAACTGGCCGGCGTAGTTGAGCAGGTCGGCTTCTTCCATGCGTTCCTGCACATCAGGGATGATGAGTTCGAGGCCGTATTTTTCGAAGACCGGGCGGAAGCGGTCCACGAAGGGGATCATGTAGGGGGCGGTGAACAAAACAGTGAACATAGTAGTCAGTATCCAGTAATCAGTTCAGGTGAGGCCGAGACGGCGGCGCATGAGCAGGTCGGCGATCTCGAAGTCGGATTCCTCGTCAATATCCACGGCTTCGAGGCGCGGGATCTCGAACATGAGCGGGCGCTCGCCGATGCGGTGGTGACGCCGGACCAGGTCGTCGCGGGTGAAGAGGTACAGGCAGGAGTTTTCCTCGTAGACGGGCGGCAGGTCCTGGGTCTGGAGCAGTTCGGCGGGATTGTGGTTGATAGCGGCTCCGTGCCGGTCGTACAGGCGGGTCTGCCAGCGCGTGACCGAGAAGAGCGAGTCGTAATTTGGGTAATTGGCTATTAGGGATTGGATGGCGCGGGAGATGGTTTCGGCTTTGAGCAGGGGATTGGTGCTGTGGGTTTGCAGGTAGAAATCCGCCGGGGCCTGGGCCGTGTCGTGGAGCAGGATGTCGTTCATCGGGATGTCGTCGGCCCGCAAATGTTCGGGACGCTCGATGAGACGCACTTGCGGGAAGTGGCGGCGCAGGCCGTCCATGACGGGTTCGGAGTCGGTATCCACCAGGATTTCGCCGATCTCCGGGACGTTTAGCAGGGTCTCGATGATGTGCTGGAAGAGCGGTTTGCCCGCCAGCGGGCGGTAGTTCTTGCCGGGGACGCGCTGGCTGTGGTGGCGCATGGGGACGAGGGCGAGGATGGTTGTCATTCTGGGAACCCCAGGCTATGACGAGCAGCGGTTCGGAAACTTTTGCAAATTCTCAGCGCGACATTGTTGCGCAAAAAAACAGGCTGCATCATAATTTGGATTTTTGCGGGCGCGGATCTCACGATGCAAAGATGACCAATCAAGTTCAGCCTTTTCGACCCACTCATGCGCCAGAGGCTTCATAAAGCACTTTCCCTTTTTCGGTGATTTCCTGCATGAACACATCGCCCATTTCCAGGCGCTTTTTGATCTCATCCGGTTTGCGTACCATAATGTCGGTTGGGAATTTGGGTTTCGTCGCCATCCAGATTTCAGTTGCTTTTTCGGGGTTGCGGCCTTTAAAAGGCAGGATGACCAGGACATCCACATCCGAATCTGGAGTAGGTTTCCCGTAAGCATAGGAACCGAACAGAATGATTTTATGAGGGCTGAATTGTCTGGCAATCTGGCGGGCAAATTCAGAAATGGCCTTTTGAGTCACTTTTTCCATTCTGCACCTCGAGTAGAGTTTTGGGGCAGTCTCACAACAGTTCGATTATACCGAAATGCGTACTGAAAGCTAGTGGTCGAACTTTTGTTAGCCAACTGTTAGCTCCCCGGTAGGAAGAACGGGCTGCGACCGGGTAATATCTTGTGTGTGAACCCGGTGTTCATACTGTCATCTCAAAAACAAGGACCTCTCATGCTCTCTGAATTGCTCTACAAAGTCGGGCGGATCGTGATCGGCAGCTACGCCCGCCTGATGCTCAAAATGGACGTGCTCTGGCACGAGTCCCTGCCCAAGGAGCCGGTGCTGTTCGCGGCCAACCATCCCAGCACCACCGACCCGATCTACATCCATCTTATTTCGCGCCAGCCGTTGAGCGTGATGATCCATTCGAAGGTGTTTTCCATTCCGCTGCTGGGGGCGTACATGCGCCGGATGCAGCAGATCGAGGTCATCCGCGGCCGGGGACAGGGCGACCGGGTGCTGACTCAGGCGGCGCGGACCCTGGCCTCAGGACGCTCGGTGGTGATCTTCCCGGAGGGCGAGATCAGCCCCTCGAACGGGTTCGCGCCCGCCCGGTCCGGGGTGGGACGGCTGGCCCTGCAAAGCGGCGTACCGGTCGTCCCGGTCGGGATCCACCTGCGGGAGGAGAACTGCAAGCGCATCCCCACCACGCTGGAAGGCGAACCGGACGTCATCACCTGGTACTTGCGCGGTCCGTACGCGGTGACCATCGGCAAGCCGCTGCGCTTCGAGGGGAACGCGGACGACCGCCCGCTGGTGAGGACCATTGCCGAGTGCGTGATGGAGCACATCCGCAGGCTGTCGCAGGAGAGCCGCCAGCGGTCGTTGCTGGGAGCGGGATGAGAAAAACCGCTGCTTGAGATTGCGTTGGCTGCCAAAAAACGGTAAGATATTGGCAGGACAGGGGAATTGGCCAGCCGGTTGTCGTTGGAGTATGGTCTCAGCATTAGCCGGGTCATCGTGAAAGAAATCCAATGGCAACACAGCCTCACACCACTGATTCGAAACATCCGCGCCGAAGGGGTCGCTGCATGAAAGAACACACCGTCCGGTTGCTCGATAAAGCCGCCGAAGCTATCGAAGCAGCCCCGATTCATCTCGTGAAGGTGTAATGGGCCAGTGACTGGCACAACGCGCCTGGCAGCCCCGGTGATTAATAACAGCCCCTGGAGACTCTCATCCTCCAGGGGCCTTTTTGACTCGGCGGGTATGATCTATTGGGGGTCGTCCTTGCGGCGGTGGAAGTAGGCGTGTTTGCGGGCGTACATGGCGTCGTCGGCCTGGCTGATGACCTTTTCGAGGGGGATGTCGGCCTGGCTGGTAGCCACCCCGAGCGAGATGCTCAACTGCGGTTCGCGGTAATACTTGTTGTTCAGGTCCACCATCGAGCGGATGCGGTCGAGCGCTTCGCGGGCGACCCGTTCGTCCGTATCCGGCAGGATGACGACGAACTCGTCCCCGCCGATGCGGGCCGTGACGTGTTCGCCCTCGAAGCTGGCCTTGAAGACCTCGGCGGCCCGGCGGATCAGGTTGTCGCCCGCCTGGTGGCCGAGGGTGTCGTTGGTGTGCTTCAACCCGTCCAGGTCGGCGATGATGATGCTGACCGGGTCGCGGCGGATTTTTTCCAGTTTGAGCAACGCATCCTCGAAGAAGGCCCGGTTGTACAGGCCGGTCAATACGTCGTGGGTGCCGAGGTAGCGCAGGTATTCTTCCGCCTTCTTGCGGGCGGTGATGTCCTGGATGGCGACCAGCACCCAGCCGAAGTCCTGCTCGTGGCCCGGCATCACGCAAAAGTCCAGGTGGATGTTGAGCGGTTCGCCTTTGAGGGTGTAGTTGATCCCATCCCGCTCGTAAGCCAGCACACCGTTCCACAAATCCACCAGTTCCGAGGCAAAGTGGGCCTCCATTTCACCTCGGAAGACCTGGTTCAGGTTCGAAAGCAGGTGTTCCTTCGAGTCAGCCTCGAACATCTCCAGCGTTTTCTGGTTGACGTCCAACACCCGGATCAGGCCCATACAATCGCTGACCATTTCGGGGTGTTGGTGAATGTAGGCCTGGAGGTCCGTTACGCCTTCGAGTCGCAGCCGGTCGAAGAAAGCCTTGATCTGGCGGTAATCTTCCTCCCAGAGCGAGACGGGCGAAGCCTCGAACATGGCCTGCAGGCGGCGTTCGGCCCGTTTGCGGTCGGTGATGTCTTCGATGGAGACCAGCACCTGCTCCCAGCTTTCCTCGCTGCCCGGCAGGATGCGCCAATGCAGCAGGACATCGAGCGGAGCGCCATCCAGGGTGTAGTTGACTCCCTCGCCGGCCCACTCCTGTTCCCCGTCCCACAGGGCCAGCAGTTCGCTGCGGAAGTGGGGGCGCATGCCTTCTCGAAAAACCTTGTACAGGTTGGCGACCAGGTCGTCCTGCGATGCGGCCCTGAACAGAGCCAGTGTCTGCCGGTTGACCCGTACCACGACCACCTGCGCCATGCAGACATCCACGAATTCGGGATCCCGGTCCAGGTAGGCGGCCAGCGACTCGATCCCCCGTTCGCGGAGTTCCCCGAACAGGCGTTTGATACCGCTGAAGTTTTCTTCCCAAAGTGAGACAGGGGCATAATCGAACAAGGTTTTGAATTGCTCCTCGCTGCCATTCGTGTCCATGGCGCATCCTTTTTGTCAGGGTGGTGTATCCGGTAAATCCATTATACAGAGGTTCTGCCTGATTCGCGCGACATGTTCTGCCCGCCTGTTGCCCGCCGCGTCGAAATGCCGTAAGATGGAAGTGTATGACGAAGGAGGTACGCATGGGTTGGGCAATGATGATCCTGGGGCTGGTGATTGCGCTGGCGGCATCCACCCTGTTGCTGGCAGGCAAAATCGAGTCAAGCATGGCTGTGGCCCTGGGCGTCCTGGGCATTGGCCTGATTGCGGCTTCCGGCCGCTGGATGCGCCCAAAGCGAGGCGAGACTCCCCGCAGCGATCAGGTACTGCAAACCATCTACGCGCCAGACCGCCAGTTGCGGGCGCTGGTCAAGCAGCGCAGCGACGGGAAGTATCAGGTCGAGGTCCAGAAATTCGTCCATGAGTATTCGCCGGATGTCGGTTCGCACGACCGCTGGGAGCGATTGACCTACGACCCGATCACCGACACCCTGGCCAGTGCCGTCGAAATTGCGGCCCGGCGGGTCGGCGCCGGAACGGATGATTTCTTCGGCAGCGAAGCCTGAGCGCGGGACAAGAAAACGATCAAGCCCGCCCGGAAAAATCCGGGCGGGCTTTGGCGGGATCGGGCCTGAATGACGGTATTCGGAATGAGCAGATTAAGGGGCCTCGAAAGCGCCGATATCCACCCGCCTGACCGCTTTGACCTGGCCGGGATTGGCCGGGTCGCCCCTGTCTATGGCGGGAGAAGCGGATTGCAGCTTGAAGTTGAACTTGAGGGCATTGACGAATTTCGGGTTCACCTGGAGCGAGGACAGGCTGCCGTTGTTCGGGTTATCCAGTCGCTTGCCAGAAGCCTTATAGAACGCCGGCAGGTTCGAATACACCTTGTAATTGTAGGAGACCTTCGCCCCCCCGCTGTCGCTGAACCAGATGTTGTTGTGCGCGACGGCCGTATATTTGCCCGCAGCGAAATTGCCCTTGCCGTTGTTGTAGCCGATGTTGTTGATGAATTTCCCGCCGCAGGTGAGGAGGGTGCAAGAAGAATCGACCCGTTCCACGTCCTGGAAGCCCCAACCCTTGTTCTTGTAAGCGACGTTGTTGTAATACACGTTGCCGCCGCTCCGGTTGGAGTGGAAACCGTTGGATTTGTTGTTATAGGCCACATTATTCTTGATGGTGTTGTGCCCTCCGCTCGCCGTGCCGCCGACCTTGATCCCGTTGCCGTCCCCGACCCCGTTCTGGTTGTAGACGATATTCCCATCTATGATATTTCCTGACGTATCCCAGGTATCAATGCCGTCGTCGCTGTTCCCATAAACGACGTTGTCGTGGATGTTGGTGTGGGTCAGCTTCTCCCCGTAGAGGCCGATCCCGTCCGAATCCCCGCCGGCCAGGGTCTGGTTATAGACCCGGTTGAAGCCGATCTCGTTGCCGGTCATCGCGGCGGAGTTGCTGACGACCCGGATGCCGGCGAAATAATTGTTGTAGACCACGTTGTGAAGCACCTTGTTATAGGAGCCGTCGGCGATCTTGATGCCGGACATATTCTCCGCCGTGTTGTGATGGACCCTGTTCTTCTCGATGATGTTGTGATGCGGGTTGACGCTGCTCGAAGGCGTGACCGTGATCCCGCCCATGTAATCACCGTTGGCGCTGGCGTTGGTGACCTCGAACTGCCTGATCCGCACGTAGGCCGTGCCGATCAGTTTGATCCCCACCCCGCCTTTGATGAGCGGACGCTCGGTCTTGTACCCGGCAATGGTGATGTACTTGCCCGCCGCGCCCGACTTTTTGACCTCGAATGCCGGATACGTCCCCCGGCGGACCAGGAGCGTGTCACCGGGTTTGAGCCTGGCGACCCCGCGCGGGATCGAACACAGGGGCCTGGCGAGCGTCCCCGGCCAGGTGTTGTTGCAGCCGTTCCCGCCAATGTTATTTTTATCCACGATATAGGTTTTGGCCGTCACAGCCTGGGCAGGCGCGGCGCCGACGCTGGCAACACTGCCAGACGCCAAGGCCAGTAACGCCAGAACGCTCACCAACTTGTAGACCAATTTATTCATACACACTCCTTACAACAGCAAATCGCCCGGCGGGGCCAGGCGATTTTGCCGCATTTCATTCGGCAACCCGGCAGTCATGGTAAACATAGAACTTTAGACCCGTGGCTTTGCGTCCCCGGCTTTCGCCGGGTTTGCCTTTTTCGATTGGATTGTTAAACGCCAGACACAAGCGTGCAGGCTAAAACGCTTTTATTATAGGATGCTGAATATATCAGGGGAATAGGAACAGGATACTAATTTCACCCTACAAGTCTGTTAGGCCGGCAGGCAGGATGGTCGGCCGCGCCTTCCCCGTTTCGACTGCAACAGCGGTCATTCCCAGGTGTTACAATTGGATAAAGCATATCTGATTTACCCGCCATGGACACGAAATGGAGGACGGCATGAACGCATCCAAACCCCAGGGGTTCAAGGGAGCCTTGAGCATTACCAGGGAATTGCTGGCGATCGTCATCTCGATCATCTCGTTCATCATCTCGACCGTCAACGTTTACGTGACCAACCTCAAAGCCCCCGACCTGAGCCTGACGGTGGCCCCGTTCGTCAAGCAGGTGGTGGACAACCAGAGCCGGAACGAGGCCTTTTTCATCCCCGTAACCGTCACCAACCGGGGCGCGAAACCCGGATCGCTGGTTTCCTTTGAGATGAGCGTCAATTATCTGCCCACCGGGGAGCAGCAGGTCTATTACGGGCAGTATTTCGCCCAGGAGAACAATTCCGAGCTTCTCGGCAGCTTTTTCGCCCCCATGAACCTGAACGGTTACAGCGCGGTTTCACGGACGGTCTGCTTCTACCCCCAGGGCAAGCAGGAGGGCAATTTCTTCGCCCGCACCGGCAGCTATGAATTCACGGTCACGGGCACGGCGGCCAACGTCAACGGGGACTCGCAAAAAAGGATCCTCAAGGTTTTCAGGATCGAACTGACCCAGGAGATGTCCGACCTGATGCAATCCCAGCCGGACGGGGAATACGTCTTCCCGATGCGGGTCGAACCCGTCCAGGCCGGGACGCTGCTCGATTTCTTGCGCGGCCTGTGGAACCGGTAAACCGGACGGTTATCCTGCTCCGGGTTTCAGGGACAGCGCCACCCCGTTCTGCGACGGGTCGTGGACGAGCAGGCCGTGGTCGGTCTGGTTGGCGGGGAGGCCGGCCCTGTCCACCCGGGCGATGACTTCGTCCAGGGCGGCCTGGTGCGGCAGTTCGACGGTGAAGTAACGCAGGCCCAGGGCGTCGGGCGGGGGCGGCGGCGCGCCCTCACCCTGCCAGGTGTTCAACCCGACGTGGTGGTGGTATCCGCCCGCAGAGACGAATCCCATCCTGAAAGAGGGCACCACGCCCATTACGTCGAAGCCGAGGATGCCGTGATAGAAATCCACCGCCTCGTCCAGGTCCCGCACGTGAAGGTGGACGTGCCCGATGCGGGTCTCGTCCGGCGCGGGGAGGTCGAGGCGGTCGTCATCGCCCAGGTGACGGAACAAGGCTTCCAGGTCCAGGGGTTCGCGGCCGTCACTGAGACTGCCGTCGGCGCGGCGGGTGACGTATTCCCCATCCCTCAGCGACCAGGTCCCGTCCTCCGGCGATTCGGCGTACAGTTCGATGCCGTTGCCCTCGGGGTCGTCGAGGTAGGTGGTTTTGGTCATGATGTGGTCGGTAGGATAATTGCGGTATTTCAGGGCGAACAAGCGCCCCACAGCCCGCGCCAGCTCGCGCTGGTTCGGGAACAGGACCGCAAAATGGTACAGCCCGGTGACGCGGGCGTAGCGTTTGTAGCCCGGCTGTTCCACCAGTCGCAACAGGTCCCGGCCTGCCATGCCCAGCCCGGCCCGGCGGTCTTCGCGCCAGTTCAGGGTGAACCCCAGCGCCTGCCGGTAAAAGTTGACCTGGTTCTCGAGGCTGGCAACCGATAGCGAGACCTGCCCAAGCAGGGTGGCGGGGTGGATCGAGACCGGCCCGGCCTGCGAGCGGGTTTCAGGGATTTGTGAAGTCATCCTTACCTCTAAATTCCAAATTTTTGGTGCTACCCTTACAGACGCGGGTTGTCTCCCGGTCATTACCTTCGCTGTCTTTGTCCTGAAAATTCCTGCTTCTAACGGGATTTGTGGTTTTCGATTTGCACACACCCGGCTCTTGCGCAATTAGCGAGAAAGAACCTAAACACAAAGGGACACGAAGGCGCTCAAAGGGAAAACGCCTTGATTTGATGGGTTCCTCCTTTGTAGACTTTGTGCTCCTTCGTGTTTTAGGGTTTTCCCAATGAAAACGAAAGAAC
>JBMOMN010000028.1:0-87243 GCA_049324115.1 Chloroflexota bacterium | reverse complement strand
GCCTGCCTCCCGGCCGCTGCCACCCAGGTGACGGTCGCGCCGCAAGTCACCTTGGCCCCCTCGCAAACCCCGACCATCTCCCCCTCACCAACGATTACACCAACCCCGACCATTACACCCACCCCCCCCCCGGACCTGTCGTGGCTGACGGATGATCAGAGAAACGCCATCCCGAAGGATGCGGCGGTGACGGAAAACGACCAGGGGCAGATCGTGGTCAATGGCCAGCCCTGGTACGAGCTGGACGGCGACGGCGGCTGGCAGGAGACGGATGAGAGACTAAAGAGCCAAGCAAAATATAAATTCTGGTCAGGGTATGGACGGATATCACAGGATGGGACAAAAATTGAACCTATTTGTCCAATGGTGATAGATAAAAAAATTGTTGAAGAAGACCTTATCCTTCAAGGTAAAAGTAGGATCGTTCAGAATATTACTGTACTGTTACCGGATAGAGACAATCCAAATAATGATAAACATTTTTTATTTCCAGTAAGAATATTAGAGCAAAACCGTATTCCGATAAAAGGAGCAGCTGGATTGGAAATGCCGATTTTGTATGACCAGACTGGTAATAATATTAATATGGAAGAGTTTTTAGATTTGATTCAAAGGGGAGACCAGATTGAGATAAAATTAATAATTTCTACTGTGACAACCCAGGGGCAAACTTTAATAGGTGATTTACTCCATGTACAGGGAATAAACTCATTAAATGGTGTTTTGCCAGAAAGTACAATTTTACCTTTTTCCATGGGAAGTTTAAAAATTGAATATTGTTATTAGGTAATTGAAGATAAGATAGCTTGATTTTTGGGTTAATAGTTGGCTAGAATTGATAGATGGTTAAAAAATGGATTGGTTTATTGGTGGGATTGATTATGATTTTGGGGTTGGTGATTGGGTATTTGGGCTGGCAGATCAAGAACACTAAACAGGAAATAGACTTGAAGCCGGTGTTTTCCCGGCAGTTTGCGACTGTGGCCGGGCAAATCAGGTGGGAGTTTAGGAATTTTCAGCCAATAATTAAAAGTTTTAAACGGGAAGACGGCCGGGATTTAGTTAAAGTGGAATGGCCGGATTTAACTGGCGATAAAAGAACTGCTACTCTGGCGCTGGGAAAAACAGTGGATACAACCGGGCTTAAAAAAGGCCAGCAGGTCAGGGTTGAGTATATTAACGCGGTGCCAGGGAATTTGAATGTGGCTGATTGCGATAGTGTGGCCGAGAATTTTTGGGAATTGTGCCAGCTGACCAAGGTTTTGGCTGACCAGCCGTTTAAAGCGACCGTGCAGGAACAACTGCAAAAGCAGGACTATGCGGAAATCATTGTGCCGGTGGTTAGTTTATCTAAAGAGCTGTATGAAAATTAGACTGATTTGGCTGGGGTTATTATTGGGCTTGTTATTGCCGGGTCAGGCGTGGGCGGCGGCGGCTTGTTTACCGGTGGACTGCGATAGCCCAAGGCCGGTTGATGTTGAATTAAATTGTGAGCCAAATGTTCCTTACGATAATGATCCACCTCCTTTGTTTTGTAAACAGACTTGGAAGCAAATATATGCTTATTGTGATGATGAATGTAGATATGGAGTATTTCCTTTAGTGCCAAATGGATGGATTTGTGATAGCGATGCAACACCTGCAAATTATTGCAAAAGCTTAACAGTATCAACTGCAGGGCCGGGGACGTGCTGTGTGGATCAAGGCGGCGGGGGCGGGGGCGGGACGTGCCCGGACACGGCGCCGGGGAATGTGCGCAACACGTTTTTAACCAACCGGCGGGTAAAAATCGACTGGAACCCGACCACGCCCCTGACGAATCAATGGCTGTTTTTCGGGACCGGCAAGTCCGAGGTTAACCGGAAATGCCCGGGCGGGGTCGGTTTGGACCAGGGCTGTCAGATAGCCGATGCGGATTTGGGGAAAGGAATGTATACCTATACCAGCGCCAACAATACTCTCCTGGCCGGAGCGATCGGCAGGGTTTACTGGACTAAAATCTACGGCCAGTACACCCAGGATTGTCTGCAGGCAACCATGGTTTCGGATATTTCCGCCTGCAGTTTGTCGCCGACCAGCATGAATTTAGATGTGGGTGAGACGAGAACACTGACTGTAAATATTGAAGATAATAATGAGATCGACCACGTTACTTTTGGTAAGGCTGGCAGTCCTAATATTTCTTTAAGCACTAATAGGGTTGATGACAGAAATAATGTAACTGATGTGTATTCAGTGAATATTACTGGCGTTTCAGAAACAAGCAGTGATGTTGTAGTCACGGTACGCGTGTTTTTAGAAACCAATGTCTCGGTGGCGGCCTGTGTGAGTACGATGACAGTGTCGGTCAATCCGGCGCCGGCAATCTCGGTGTCGGGAACGGTGCGGACGGATGATAGCGGTGCGGCTGAATTGGTTGGCGGCAAATGCACGGTCACGCCTCAGACCAGCGGGTTCCGGCCGGGCAATACAAGCAGTGTGGCGATTGGCGGGACTGACGCCGATACAGTGGCGGCCGATGGCACTTATTCGATCACCACCGAGCAGTCAGATTTGAGTTAAACTTAAGTCCAAAAAGCAGAGGCAATATATGAACACACCTTTCGATCCCTCCAAACTGAACGAAATCCGTTCCCTGGCCGCTTCGGGCAACAAGATCATGGCGATCAAGTTGTACCGCGAGGCGACCGGCGTCAGCCTGAGGGAAGCCAAGGACGCGGTCGAGGTGCTTGCCAGGGGACTGGGTGCGGCTTTCCCGCCGATGGCGGCTCCGGCGGTGTCGTTCGGCAGCGATGCCATGCTCGAAGACCGCATCCGCCAGTTGCTGGCTGCCCGGCAAAAGATCGAGGCGGTCAAGCTCTATCGCGAGCGTTACCGCGTCGGCTTGAAGGAAGCTAAAGACGCGGTGGACGCCGTCGAAGCGCAAATGCGCGCCGGGAGCATTCCACGCATACCGACGTTGAATACGGCCAACATTGATCCGTTCGCTGAAGACGCCGGCCAGAAACTGGGGTGGGTGCAGATCGTTATCGCAATCTTTCTTTTTATCGTGGGGATTATGATGCTGGTAATCTATTTGCGAGGTGGATAAGGTTATGAAAAACTCGAGGTTGCTGCTTATTGTGGGGGATGCCATTGCCCTGGCGATCCTGACCGTGATCGGTTTTGCCTCGCACGGCGAGACGGACATCTCGTTCGCGCCGCGCATGTTGACGACGTTCATCCCGCTGCTGGTGGGCTGGTTCCTGCTGGCGCCCTGGTTCAGGCTCTTCGACCCGGACGCCGCGTCAGCCCCGAAGCAGCTCTGGCGTCCGGCCCTGGTGATGCTCTTCGCCGCCCCGCTGGCGACCGTCCTGCGGGCGGCCATGCTGAACAGCGCGGCCCTGCCCTTGTTCGCCTTGATCCTGGGCGGGTCGTCAGCTATTGGAATGGTCGTCTGGCGCGGGGTGTATTTCCTGTGGCGGCGAAGAGCCTGACAGAGGGTGCGTCGCCCTTTCTAAACGGGCTAATACCGAGCGAAACGTCCCACCGTTTAACGAGATTATTCTCAAAAGGCAGGTGCGACGCACTCGCGCCGTTAGCGTTTTTGGCTTTCGAGATGGCCGCCCGCCTCGGCCTGGTCCAGCACGGACAGGATGGCGGCGACCAGGGACCGGGCGGCGGATTCGCTCAATTCAACCGCGACCCGGGCCCCGGGTCCGAGCGAGTCGTTGACGAAATCAAGGTTGAGGGCGTATTCGAGCGGGGCGTCGAAGGGGTGATCGTAGGAGACGGCCGCCCCATCCAGTTTGAACCAGCCGTTTATCCCCTTGCCGCTGCCTTCGATTTTGATCTTTTCTGCGATCATGGTACACATAGTTGGCTCCAATCGAATCCCATAGCGGGGGTAGGGGCGACCCGCCAGGTAATAAAATCACGAATTTTGGTGATAACTTCGGGCGTACCTGTAAGTATTTTGATCTCGAAGGGTCGCCCTTACTGTTTCAGTTTAGGTGCTTGTCGAGGAAGGCCCAGATCTTCTGCCAGCCGTCCATGGCCTGGGCCTGGCGGTAGGCGGGACGCTGGTAGTAGAAGAAGCCGTGACCGGCGCCGTCGTAGCGGTGGAACTCGTAAGTTTTGCCGTGTTTCTTGAGTTCGGCTTCGTGCCGGTCCACCTGCTCGGGGCTGGGACTGGTGTCGTCGTTCCCGAACAGGCCCAGGATCGGGCAGGGCAGGCCTTGGGTGTAATCTATCGGGGCGACCGGGGTCTTGGGGTTGAGTTCGTTGGGGGCCATGACGACCCGCCCGCCCCAGCACTCGACCACCGCGTCGAAACCGGGGGCGCGGCAGGCGGCCAGGAAGGCGTGACGCCCGCCGGAGCAGGTGCCGAAGATGCCGACCCTGCCGTTGACCTGGGGCAGGGCGCGCAAGTAACGCATCGCCCCGGCCAGGTCGCCGACGGCCTGGTCGTCCGAAATGCCGCCCTCCGAGCGGACTTTGACGCCCATGTCCTCGGACGTGCCGTGTCCGCTGCGGAAGTACAGGTTGGGGGAGAGGGTGACGAAGCCGTGATAGGCGAACTTGTGGGCGGTTTCGCGGTACCACTCGTCCCAGCCGGGCATGTGGTGGGCCAGGACCATGGCCGGGTAGGGGCCGGGGCCGAGCGGGCGGGCGAAGTAGGCGTTGATCAGGTCGCCGTTGTGGCCGGGGATGGAAAGCTTTTCGGCCAGCAATCCTTCGTAGGCGTCGGTGCGGTACATGGGGACTCCTTTCGAGATACGGGTAAAGGGGGTGGGGATATTATACAGATTTGGAAGGTTAGAAAATCTGGTACAGCGGGATTATCCACAAAACTCCCGGATGGCTGTGGCGATGGCCCGGTCCACTTCGAAGTGCTGCTCCAGGAAAGCCAAAATCGCCAGGGCGGATTCGCGGTTCCGGTCGTAGCCCTGCATCCAGGCCGCGGCCTCCCCGGCGAGGCCCGGATACCGCGCCTCGAAGCGCCTTTCGCCGGAAAACTCGTCCCGGAAAACCGGCTGGGCGGCTTCGACCTCGCCAGCCAACTCCACCAGCCGGTCAACCGCGTAGCCCTGGATGAAACGTGTGGCGGAGAGTTTCTCGCCGCGTTTGTCCCGCCCCAGGCCGACGTATAAATTGGTCAGCGCCTCGCCCAGCAGGAAGTCCGGGCTGCGCTTTGGGCGGTTGGTCGGCCCTTTTGCGGGGCGGCCAATATCCGGGCTGACCTGCGGCTGTTTCCAGACGACCCGCCCCGGGGCGAAGGGGATGGCCTCCAACTCGTGCGGCTCGAAGACGGCGAACTCGCAAAAAATACCATCCTCGAAGAGAAGCTTGTAACCGTCGTCTGTGTTGGCGAAGCAGTAGGCGACCGGGCACAGGCTGGCGAGCCAGTCCAGGTCATCCAGGTAGGCTTGTTTATAACCCGGTTCGACGATGGCGAAGAAATCCAGGTCGGAGTAGGCGTCCAGGCGTTCGAGTTCCAGCCCGACCGAGCCAAGGCCGATCAGGGCCAGGGCATGGCCGCTCCGGGCGAGAGACTGGCCGATTTCATCCAGGCGGATGAGCAGTGATCGCGGCTCCATAGTCGCTAATTCCCGGCTTTGAAAGCGTAGAACTTGTCGCCCGGCAGCAGGCTGGCGGCCTGTACGCGGTTGAACCCGGCCTCCTGCAACAGCGAGACCAGCTCGTCCGCGCCGGGCAGGCGGCCGCAGCCGGAGGTGGTTGCGCCCCATAAATTCAACGCCTCGCCGCCGGGACTGCCGCCCCGGCAGTAGGTCGTCAGCAGCAGGAAGCCGCCCGGCTTGACGAATCCCCGCAGGTGCTTCAGCAGGTCCAGCCGCTCCTCGACCGGGAAGTAGTAGATGTTGTTGTAGAGTGTTACGATGTCGAAGGTTTCGGATGGGGATTTCTGGCGCACGTCCCCGGCCTCGACCTGGACCCGCTCCGACAGCCCCCAGCCGGCCAGGTTCCGGCGGGCCATCGCCGCGACCTGGGGTTGGAGTTCGATACCGACGGCGCTCAGCCCCGGATTCCGCCCCGCGGCGTAGGCAATGTACACACCCGAGCCGCAGCCCACTTCCAGCAGCCGGACCAGGCCACTCGTCGGGAACGCTGCGGCAATGGCCTCCTTCTGGAACGGTTCCAGGATGCGGGACGAGCGGGCGATCAGTTCCCCGTCGTAATCCCCGATCTCCCATTTTTGGCCCTGCTCGAGTTTGCCCGGCGTCTCCAGGATCATCGGGTGGTGGAGCGTGACGACCTCGTCCACGATGGCCCGCAGGGCGTCGTTGTGGGGCAGGATGAGTTTCTTCGAGTAACCTGCCAGCGTATAGCCGCCTTCGACCAGTTCCAGTTCTTTCAGGCTGACGCCCATTTGCAGCCAGGCTTCGAGGCCTTCGCGGGCGGCTGCGTCGCGGCAAAAGCGTTCGGCCAGCCGCTCGAACGGGAGCGGATCGCCCGCCAGGGCTTCCAGCAGCCCGCTCCGGCTGGCGGAGGCGGTGAAGGTGAGCCGGTAAAACTGGCTGACCGTGTTGAGCAGGCCGAACATCAGGGACAACTGGCCTTTTCGATACAGGCCGGCGAGGGTGGATGGTTTCATTCTTCTCCTATGGCGTAAAAAGTGAACAGCCCCGGCCGCGGGCCGAGGCTGCTATTGTATCAATTTATCCCGTTTTCATTTCTGGAACGGCAGGGCAGGTTTCGACGGGCGGACGAGGCGCACGAGGGTCTTGACGATCTCGATCCCGCTCAGCACGATGACCAGCAGCAGGATGGCCGGCACCATCTTGTCGAAGATGGCGGCCAGCACCTCCGGCAGATCGGCGATGGCGCTGTACGGGAAGAACGTGACCAGCGGCGGGCCTTGCAGCATGGCCACGGCAATGGCGATCCCGATCAACTCGGTCCCGATGTATAGCCAGCGGGTGAGCGCCGTCCAAGCGCCCTGGCGCAGCAAGTAAAGGTTCAGGGCAATCGTCAGCAGGCCGTTCAGGTTGATGAAGGGCAGGTAGCGGAAGAACGCTTCCGACAGCCCGGCCACCTGGACCCAGTTGTCGGTCTCGATGAACCAGAATCCCATGATCTGCGGGTAGAAGTTGAAGATCGTCAAGGCCGCCGCCGTGAAGACGATCCCGAAGATCATCTCGCCCAGCTTCACTTCGTCGGGGTCGGGCGCCTGGGTCAGTTCGGCGGGAGTCCACTCTTCTTTTTCCTCGAATTCGGAGGCAGGCAGGACCCGCTCCAGGATGGCGAAAACCAGTACCACGTTGCCGAAAGCCTGGATCAAGCCGCCCAGCAGGTTCAGGGCATATTCGCCGAGGGTTTTCAGCACTTCCGGCGGGGTCATTTCCGACTGCGCGAACGCGATGGCGGTAGCGATGGTCAATCCCAGCACGACGGCGAAGACGACGATTTGCAGCACCAGCATGAAAGTGGGGAACAGCCTGGGGCCGATCAGATACTGGGTCTGCCCGTAGGATGCGGCAACTTGCTTGGGTGGGCCGTACTCCTTGAGAAGTTCTGTCACCATCGCCTCGTCAGCCGGACGATGGGCCTGCTGGCTGCGGTCCTCGAGCATATCCTCCAGCGTGGAGCGCAGTTCGGCTTCGATGTCGGCCCGGTTCCTGCGCGGCAGGTGCTTGCCGACTTCGGTAACGTAACGTTCGATTAAGTTCATGAGCTTTCTCCTTGATTATTATCCGAGCATCCCGTCCATCATGGACACGATGCGGTTCCATTCTTCCTTGAGCCGGGGCAGCATTTCCTGCCCTTCAGGGCTGATGACGTAATAGCGCCGCGGCCGGGATTCTTCGATCTTCCAGTCCGATTTCAGCAATCCCTGTGACTCCAGCCTGCGTAGCAGGGGGTAGAGCGTACCCTGGTCGAGTTCCAGGCCCCGGTCGGAGAGCAGCTTGAGCAGGGAGTAGCCGTATTGGGCCTCGTCCAACTGGCTCAAGACGGCCAGCACGATCACACCCCGGCGCAGTTCGTTGATGGTGTTGTCGTACATTTCATTTGTGGTCATATCTTATCCTTTTCTGCATTATACTGTGTTATACATAGTATGTCAAGGTGCGAAACCGGGCCTTTTCCAGTCTGATCCAACGCTGAAATGTCGTAACTTCCGGGAGTATGGTGCGACTTTTAAAGTATCATCCCTGCCTACCACGGCGCGAGGTCCGGCTATTCGATAAAGGAGAGAAGCGTATGGCTCATGTGATCACCAGTTTGTGTTTGCGCGATAACGGCTGCCTGGATGTCTGCCCGGTTGAATGTATCAGCCCCGGAGAGCCGGTGGAGCAGTGGCCCACGTATTACATTGACCCTTATAGTTGTATAGATTGCGGCGCTTGCGTGCCTGAATGTCCCTTCTCGGCAATCTTTCCCGATCATAGCGTCCCGGCCGCGTATACTGCCAAAGGCGGCGAACTGGTCAATGCGGCCGGGCAGGCGGGGCATTACGAAGGCCGCAATCATTACGGCAAGCCCGTCCGGCTCGAAACGACCCGCGTCCTGGCCGCCGGTGAAATCATCAGCCTGCGGGAGAGTATCCTGGCAAACGCCAGCTTCTTCAAATAGCGGGATATGCCGAAGCCCCGTTATTGATTCGCCCGCCTGGAATGCGAACCGCCCCGTCATTTGACGGGGCGGTTTCGGGTTCAATCGGCTTTTGGGGAGCGCTCGTCCATGCGCTCGATCACATGGTCAATCATGCTGCGCCAGGCGAGCAACATCTCCCGGCGGGCGGCGCGGCGGTGTTCGCGATATCCCGGCGGCATGAGCGCCTCGAAACTCTGGCGCATCTCCTCGCGGGCGGCTTTGACGTGTTCGCGCACATCCTTGGGGATGCGCTCCTTGAACTCATCACGTCTGGATTTCTTTTCAGGCATAGGCAACTCCTTGCTCGACGGTTTTATTATAGCCCCGTGTGCCGCGGGATGCAATGCCGGGAACTAAAAAGACAAGCCCCTAGGCTTGTCTTTAGTGCTCCCACGGGGATTCGAACCCCGGTTTGAGCCTTGAGAGGGCTCCGTCCTGGGCCCCTAGACGATGGGAGCGCTTGGCGTTAAGCGGGCAGATTTTATCACAGGCCGGGTTTAGCCGTCAACTACGAATACGTGCAATTCTCCCGGCCCATGCACGCCGATGGTCAGGGTCATCTCGATGTCGGCGGTGCGGCTCGGCCCGCTGACCAGGGCAACGGATGCGTAATCTTCGACCTTGCAAAGGTTTAGGGCCTTTTCAAGGTTCTCGTGGATGTCGGATTTGCGCAGCACGGCCAGGTGGATTTCAGGCAGGAGCGAAGCCGTCAACGGGCGGGCCGGGCCGGAGGGGATGACCAGCGTCCCGGTCTCGGCGACGGCGGCCAGCGCCCCCGTGATCCCGGCCCTGATCGCCGGGTCCGCTTCGTGCTGGACCCGGAGGCCGGCTGCCGTTAATTCGGCTTGGTCCAGCCCCGGCAGCGACTCCCACATCTGCACCCGCTCGATGCTGCGGGAGCGGAGGAAAGAGAGCAGATGAGCAGGCAGTTCGAGAGCGGTCGTGAGGGTCACGTGCCCGCCGAGGGCTTCGACTTCCTCAATGAAGCGGGCTACCAGGTCAAACTTGGGTATCACCGGCGCAATCGGGGGCTTTTTAACTTCCTTTCCTAAAACCTTCGCGTCCTTTGCGCCTTCGCGGTTCATCTCTCTGAAACTATCCCGGAAAGGCTTCTTTGCCGGGACAGGCATGTCCTTGCTCAGGCCCCAGCCGGTCCAGGCTGGGAGGGAGAGAAATGCCTTTCGGGGCAGGAACAGGCCCAGGGTCCGTTGCGCTGCGGCGAAGAGACCCGGCCGGGAGGCGATGAACGCGTACAGGCTGAGTCCCAGTTTGACGGGGCGCGGCAGCCCCGATCCGCTTTTGGAATTGGTTGCTGGTAATTGTCCGGCTCTTACCCGCAAAAGCATCTTTGGCAGGTCAATGTCCACCGGGCAGGCTTCCTTGCAAGCCCCGCACAGCGACGAAGCCTGGGCCAGCGGCGCGTGCTGCGGGCCGAGCAGCCCGGCTGAGATGACCGAACCGATCGGGCCGGGGTAGACGCTGCCGTAGGCGTGCCCGCCGATCTCGCGGAAGACCGGGCAGGCGTTCAGGCAGGCCCCGCAGCGGATACAGTAGAGCGATTCCCGCAGGGGTGAGTGGCGCAGGCGCGAACGCCCGTTGTCGAGGATGACGATGTGGCGCTGTTGGCCCGGCAGCGGGCGCTGGATGAGCTGGGTGTAGACGCTCATCTTTTGCCCGGTGGCCGAGCGCGGCAGGAGCGAGAGCATCAGGGCGAGGTCGTCGAGGGTCGGGACGAGGCGCTCCATGCCCATCAGGGCGATGTGGACCGGCGGCAGGCTGGTGACCATGCGCCCGTTGCCCTCGTTGGTGACCAAGGTGAGCGTGCCGGTCTCGGCCACGCCGAAATTGACCCCGCTGAGGCCCACGTCGGCGGTCAGGAAGACCTCGCGCAGGACTTTGCGGGCGGTATTCGTCAGGGTGGGGATGTCTTCGGTGTAGGGGATGCCGAGTTTTTCGGCGAAGAGTTGGCCCACGTCGGCGCGGCGCAGGTGGACGGCGGGGGTGATGATGTGGCTGGGTTTTTCGCCGCGCAACTGGACGATGTACTCGCCCAGGTCGGTCTCGACGACGCGGTGCCCGGCGGCTTCGAGGGCGTGGTTGAGTTCGATCTCCTCCGAGACCATGGATTTGGATTTGGCGATGAGGGCTTTATGTGTTGCGTGGCGCGTGATCTCGAGGATGATCTTCACGGCTTCCGCCGCGTCTGCGGCGCGGTGGACGATCATGCCGTTGGCGGTGGCTTTGGCAACGAACCGGTCGAGGTATTCGTCGAGGCGGGCGATCACCTCCGCCCGGACGGCGTGGGCGCGCTGACGGCGTTCCTGCCAGTCGGGCAGCGAGGCGAACGCCTGGACCCGCCCGGTGACGCGGCGCTCGGCGTTGGCGTCCAGGGCGAGTTGGAGGGAGGCATCGGCAATCGAATCCCGAATTTTGTGGCGAAAGGTGGTCATGGTTTGTTTTGGCGCAGGACTTTGATCAATGCGTCGTAAGCCGGCTTGGGGTTGTAATTTTCGTCGAAAATGTGGGCCGCGCCGTAGCCGGGGAATTTCCGGTCAATCCAGGAATTTGCGTCGGCAAAGCCCCACATGGTAAAGTTCTTGCAGTTGCGCACGTTGAGGCAGGCTTGCATCACGGTGGCATAGGCATCGGCCTGCGCGCCAAGCCGGTCTTCGGTAAAGGGGCTTTTCAGCCGAACATCAAGTTCGGTCACATCCACGATCAGGCCGAGGCGGGAGAAGCGCTGCATCTGGGATTGGAGGACGGCCAGTTTTGGGGTAGACCCCAGTTCCAGGTGGAGTTGGAATCCCACCCCGTGGATGGGTACACCATCGTTGACCATTTTCTTCACCATGCGGAAGACCCCATCAGCTTTCTGGCCGGGGCGCTCCAGGTGATACTCGTTATAAAGCAGGATCGCGTTCGGATCGGCCTCATGCGCCCAACGGAAAGCCATGGCAACGTAATCCGGGCCGAGGGTCTCAGCCCAAATGTTTTGGCGGAGATTGCCATCGTCATCCACTATCTCGTTGGCGATGATCCAGACATCCACCCGGCCGCGGTAATGGCCGACGATCCCGTGGATGTATTCCTTCAAAATATCCCTGGCTTGCCGGAGCGACCAGTCACCGTCTGTGATCCAGCGGGGGGTGGTCACATGATAAATGATCGGCTGCGCCCGGATTCGCAAGTTGTTCTGGTTTGCAAAATTAACTTCCGGGTCGGTTTCTGAGAAGTCGAAAACCCCGGGCGCCCGGTAGGTGCGGCCGAAGCCGTTGATGGTCACCATGTCGAACTGGTCGAGCAGCCTTTTCTCAAAGTTCGGGTCGCTTCGGATATCTTCTATTTTGATCAGGCTGCCGACATGTATCCCATTCGAGGCCGCCAACTTCTTCAATGATGTATTTAGGGGGGAAACAGGCGAGGCCGTGAACGTGGGGAGCGGGGTGAATGTGGCCGTTGGCGTGGAGGTAGCCGAGGGGGTGAACGTTGGCGTGGCTGTGGGGAGCGGGGTCGGCGAGGGGGTGGGTGTTACGGGACGATAGGCTGTGGGCATGACCGTGAACGTCGGTGGTTTTTGGGCGAGCGGGTTTTCCGCCTTGTCCACTACGGATTGCTGTCCACAGCCGGAGGCAACCATAATCGCGAAGATCAGTATCAGGAGTCGCCGCATGGGTTACGTCCGGGCCAGCACTTCGGCGATGTGGACGACTTGCCAGGGTTTGCCCTGCCGGTTCAAGCCTCCGGCGATGTGCATCCGGCAGCCGGTATCAGCCACGACCAGGGTGGGGGAGCGGGTCGCTTCGAGGTTGGCGATCTTGCGTTTCAGGAACTCGGCGCTCAGTTCGGGGTGTTCGACGGAGAAGATGCCGCCGAAGCCGCAGCATTCTTCGGCGTGAGGCAGGTCCACGATTTGGGCGCCGCGCACGTTTGCAAGCAAAGCCCGGGGCTGGCGGTCCACGCCGAGGCCGCGCAACAGGTGGCAGGACGGGTGGTAGGCCAGCGGGCCGCCCCAGCGGGCGCCCACGTCGCTGATGCCGAGCGCGTCCACGAGGTATTCCGTGAATTCGAAGGTGCGGGCAGCCAGGGATTGGGCGCGGGCCAGCCAGGCCGGGTCGCCGGCGAAGAGTTCGGGGTAGCCGTGACGCAGCATGTGGGCGCACGATCCCGAAGGCACGACGATTTCGCCGGGGGCGGATTCAAATGTCCGGATGGTATGCTCGGCCAATGGCCTGGATTCAGCCCGCAGTCCCGCGTTGAACGGGGGCTGTCCGCAGCAGGTCTGGCCGGGCGGGAAATCCACGCTCACACCACATCGGGTGAGCACATCCACGATCGCCTGGCCGGTATCGGGGAAGAAGGTGTCCACCAGGCAGGTGGCAAAGAGTTGCACGGTGCGAGGCATGACAGAATTGTACAGGAAAAATGTAAAGTCGGTTAACAATTTCAGGGTTTCGCTATGGTATGATAGCCGGGCCATCCCAAAAACCAAGGAAAACCATGCCTAATTTCCGCACGAAACTCCCGAACAATTTCGACCTGCCGCGCCGCATCCACCGGCTGGGTGAGCTGGCTTACAACCTGTGGTGGGTCTGGAACCCGTATGCCCAGCGCCTGTTCAACCGGATCGACAACGAACTCTGGGAACGGGTCAACCACAACCCGATCGTGTTCCTGCGCTCCATCGAGCGGGCCGCCATCAACGCCGCCGCCCAGGACAACCACTACCTCGAAATCTACGACAAGGTTTTCAGCGAGTTCGACGCTTACCTGGAAGAAGAAAATACCTGGTGTACGGGGGAATATGCCGAGAAGTGCGGCAATACGATTGCCTATTTTTCGATGGAATATGGCCTGCACGAGATCCTGCAAATCTATTCCGGCGGCCTGGGGGTCCTTTCGGGCGACCACTTAAAAGAAGCCTCGGACCTGGGCCTGCCGCTGGTGGGCGTCGGGTTGATGTACCGGGAGGGGTATTTCTCCCAGCGCATCTCCGAAGACGGCTGGCAGGAGGCCCTGAACAACCCGCTCGACCTGAACCGGCTGCCGGTGCTGCCGGTGCTGGACGACGAGGGCAGCCCGCTGACGATCACGATGCCGTTCCCCGACCGTTCGGTGACGCTGCGGGTGTGGGAGCTGCGCGTCGGGCGCATCCCGCTCTACCTGCTGGATTCGGACCTGGACCAGAACGCCCCGCAGGACCGGCAGTTGACCGCCCGCCTGTATTGGAGCGACCTGAACCTGCGCGTGTTGCAGGAAGTGGTGCTGGGTGTGGGCGGCGTGCGCGCCCTGCGGATGCTGGGGATCAACCCGACCGTCTGGCACATGAACGAGGGCCACGCGGCCTTCCTGACGATGGAACGGGTGCGCGAAAAGGTGCAGGAAGGCCAGTCCTTCGAGGAGGCGGTCGAGGAGACCCGCAAGAACAACGTCTTCACCACTCACACGCCCGTCCCGGCCGGGAACGACGAGTTCCCGCTCTGGCTGGTGGATAAATACCTCGCCACTCTCTGGCCCGACCTCGGCTTGACGCGTGACCAGTTCGTGGACCTGGCCCGGCACCAGCAATCGTGGGGCGAAACTTTTTCCATGCCGATCCTGGCCCTGCGTTACTCCGAGGGCCGCAACGCCGTCTCGGAACTGCACGGACGCGTCTCGCGGGCGATGTGGAAAGAGCTGTGGCCGCACCTGCCGGAAGAGGAAGTTCCGATCACTTACGTGACCAACGGCGTCCACGCCCCGACCTGGATGGCGCGCCGCCTGCGGGTGCTCTACGAAAAATATTTCGGCCCCCATTGGCTGGACCACCTCGACGACCCCGAAATGTGGGAAAAAATCGAATCCATCCCGGATGTCGAGCTGTGGGAGATCAGGATGCACCTCAAACGCAAACTGGTTTTCTACATGTCCGAGCGCAACCGCCAGCGCTGGATGAAAGGCGGGTTCCACCCGGTGCAGGTGATCGCTTCGGGGGCGCTGCTCGACCCCTACGTGCTGACCATCGGCTTCGCCCGCCGCTTTGCCACCTACAAACGCGCCAACCTCATCCTGAGCGACCTCGACCGCCTGCTGCAACTGATCAACCGTCCCAACCGCCCGGTGCAGATCATCTTTGCCGGCAAGGCCCATCCCGCCGACGAGCCGGGCAAGCACCTCATCCAGGATGTCTATCGCGCCGTCAAGAAGGCCGAGAACGGCGGACGGCTGGTCTTTTTGGAAGATTATGACATGAACATCGCCCGTTACATGGTCCAGGGCGTGGACGTGTGGATGAACACCCCGCGCCGTCCCAACGAAGCCTCCGGGACCTCGGGCATGAAGGCCGCGATGAATGGCGGACTCAACTTCTCGGTGCTGGACGGCTGGTGGCGGGAAGCCTATAACGGCAGGAACGGCTGGGCCATCGGCGACGACCGGGACCCCGCCTCACAGGGACAGGACAAGGCCGACGCCGATGACCTGTACACCACCCTGGAAAACGAGATCATCCCGATGTATTACGGCGACCGCGGCGGCGACGGCATCCCGACGGAATGGATGAAGCGCATGAAAGAAACCCTGCGGACGGTCACACCTCAGTTCAGCACCCGGCGCATGTTGAAGGAATACCTGAAAGCCCTGTACCTCCCGGCGATGGATTGACCATGGATTTCCTGCTTTCCCCCGCTGCCTGGCTGGGCGCCCTGGCGATCTTCGCCCTGCGCGTCACCGACATGACCTTCGACACGCTGCGCATGTTGTTCGTGGTGCGCGGCAGCAAGGGCATCGCCTGGGCGCTGGGGTTCTGCCAGTCGGTCATTTTCGTGATCGCGTTCTCGTCGGTGCTCAAAAACCTGGGCAACCCGCTCAATATCGTCGGGTATGCGGCAGGGTTCGCCACCGGCAACGTGGTCGGCATCCTGATCGAGGAGCGGCTGGCGATCGGGTACACCCACATGCAGATCGTCAGCTCCCGGCGCGGGACGGCCCTGGCCGAGAAGCTGCGCGAAGCCGGCTTCGGCGTGACCGAGATCCCGGCCCGCGGCAAGGACGGCACAGTCAGCGTGCTTAGCCTAAACGTGCGCCGCAAACGGATCGCTCTGGTCGAGACCATCGTTCACGAGAACGACGAGACCGCCTTCGTCACGATGGAGGAAGTACGCATGTTCCGGCGCGGCTTCTGGCGGGCATAGCAGGGTCAAGAGTCTCAAATCAAAAAGAAGGTTGGGAGCGTTTGCTCTCAACCTTCAACTTTTTAAACCAGTAACCCTGAACCGGTTAGAACACGAACTTCCCGTTCTTGTAATACAGCTCGCCGTCCACCGTGATCTCGCTGTCTGTGCGCAGGTCGCAGATCATGTCCCAGTGGATGGCGCTGGCGTTCTTCGAGCCGGTTTCGGGATAACCCGCCCCGAGCGCCATGTGGAAGGACCCGCCGATCTTTTCATCGAACAGGATCTGGCCGGTGAATTTGCTGATCTCGAAGTTGGTGCCGATGGCGAACTCGCCCAGGTAGCGCGCCCCGGAGTCGGTTTCGAGCATCCGCAGCAGGTAGTCCTGGTTCTTGGCAGCGCGGGCCTGGGAGACCTTGCCGTTGCTGAAGGTCAGTTCCGCGCCTTCGACCGCCACCCCGTTGAAAATGGCCGGATAGGTGAAGCGCACCCAGCCATTGACGGAATCTTCCACCGGGCCGGTGTAGATTTCGCCGTCGGGCATGTTGTGGATGCCGAACGAGTTGTTGAACTTGCGCCCCTTGACCGACAGGGTCAGGTCCACGTTGGGGCCGCGCAGCACCACCTGGTTGTGGTTTTCGATGTGTTGGATGGCCTGGCGGTGTTTCTTCTCGACCTCTTTCCAGAAGGCAATCGGATCGGATTCGTTGGCGTGGCAGGCATTGAACACGAAAGTGGAATACTCTTCCAGGCTCATGGCCGCGTCCTGGGCGTAGGCTTCGGTGGGATAGAGGGTCGTGACCCACTTGAAGCTGCCCTCGGCCCCGCGCCGCATCTGGGTGGCGGTGATGATGCCGGTGGCCTTCTTGCGCCGCTGGAGACGCAGCGGATCAATATTCGTCAGGGCGCGGGTATTGGTCTGCGAGTGGATGCGGATGCGCGACTCGAACTGGTCGTATGCGAATTTCAGGAAAGTCGGCACCAGTTCGAGCTGGCTGTCGTTGCCGTAGGTGAGCAGCAACTGTTCCGAGTCGGGATACATCATGTCGGGCAGGCTGACCAGCGGGTGGGGCTGTCCGCCTTTTTCAAGGATTTTGATGTAAAGGGCGCGCACCAGCGGCTCGGCGGCGGTGGTGGCTTCGATCAGCACCCGGTCGCCGGGCTGGATACGGGCGGAGTGTTCGACCAGAACACTGGCAAATTTTTCGATTCGTGGGTCGGCCAAGGCGTTTCTCCTCAATAAAATGCACCGGAATTATACTTTACGAGTTACAAAACATCCAGCGGAGATTGACACATTCCCAGAGGTTTATTGGAGAAAGGGCTGCTCGAACTTTCCAAACAGCGTTGCCCGCAAAAGCCTTGCGAAGGCTGTTTCAATGGGTATAATTATTTGCAGAGCGATCGGTCTTTAGTGAAAGGTTTCTTATGACCATAGCAGAGCGCCCGAAAAAGCAGAGCAACAATTATCGCAAGGTATTCGAAGCCGCCCTGCGGCTATCGCCGGATGAGCAACGCCGCTTGAGCGATGAACTTGCCCGATATTCGACCATTCACCTGGCTGCCCCTTCGGGGGCAAAAGACGCCAAACGCGCCGGCCAATCTCTGGCCAAACAAGTGCGAACTGAGTTGGCCGCTGCCGGGGAACTAGGATCGCTGGATGAAACCATGAAACACTTGCGGGGACGGGAATGGTCATCCTAGATTCCGATGTGATCCTGTTAGCCTTTGCTTATCAACGTGATAGCCGCCAGCCACTCAATACGGCTTTTCTGGAACAGGCGCAGGACAAGGGAATAGCCATAACCATCTACAGCCTGATGGAAATATTGGGGCAGTTGTCATTCGATCTGTCACCCGATAAGCTGAATGCCTGGCAATCCTGGTTGGTGGACGCCTACAGTTTGACCGTGATATGGCCTGTTGATCCAGAGAATACCACTGCTTCCACATCATTTCGCACTGAGATTTTTGAGCGCCCTTTTGAAAGGATGGTCTCCAAGAGAGTTGCATTCATGGATGCATTAATTCCCAACCTGGCAGAACGCACGCCGGGCGCGGAAATGTTCGTAACCTGGAACGCCAAGCACTTCAAAGAAAAATCTACGTTGAAAGTTCTCACCCCCCAAGAATTCCTGGAACAATCCCAATAGTCTAACCCCATCCAGCCAGGATCGCCATCAGCGCTCCGAAGGCCCCGCAGGCCAGGTTGACCCAGTCGTTGGTCATCCAGGCCCAGCCTCGGATGCGATTGGTCCCCGCGCCGCACAGGTGGCGCGGGTGGCGCTCGGTCTCCTTGTCGCAGACGGGACAGTGATAGATGGCCTGGACGGTCGCGCCGAGCAGCGAGTCGAACAGCGAGCCGGCCAGCCCGGCCAGGGCCACGATCAGCGCCCGGGACCCGGAGCCGGCTCCCGGTCCGAGGAGGCCCGCCAGCGCCCCGATAACGGCCGCGCCTGCCAGCGCAGATAATGTCCCGGTCAGCGTAATCCCGCCCGAAGTCCCCATTTCCACAATCTTGCGTAGATTGGTGATCAGCCGCGGCGGGCGCGGGCTGAGTACGCCCAGTTCGGTCGCCCAGGTGTCGGCGTTGACCGCGGCCAGCGCGGCCGCAAAACCCAGCCAGGGCCAGGCGGCTTCGGGATACAGCCCGTGCAGGGCGGCGAAGAGGGTGGCGACCGCCCCGTTGCCCAGCACCTGACCGGCGTCGCGCTGGCCGCCTTTGGCGAACTTCTCGTCGAACTTGTTCTTGCGCTTGCCGAAGGCTTTGGTCAACCCGCTGGAGGAGACGAAGAAGGCCAGCAGGAGCGCGGCCCATTCCCAGCCGCCGATCCCAAAGATGACTGCGCCGACGCCGACCGCCGCCAGCGCCCCGCTCAAGCTCAAGCTGCGGGCGCGGTAGGCCAGGAAGGCGACCAGGACGGCTGCAACAAATCCGATCAATATTTGCATGGATTACACGGCGGTGGGGAGAATGAAAAGGACGGCGATCAGGATGAGAATGGATGTCAATGTCCCTGCGCTCCAGAGGATGTAGGCCATCGAACGTTGCTCGTCTTTGCGGTGGTAGTACAGCCCGGCAAACCAGCCGATGACGAAAAGGGTGAGGCTGACCAGCGGCAACAGCATCAACTGGATGCCGGGGCTGGGCGGCTGGGGGGTCTTGTCTGGCAGGAAGCCGACCGAAACGCTCGACAGCGCCGGGGCCAGGGCGCTGACCCAGGCCAGCAGGCCGAGGTTGACGAACAGCCCGCTCAACCACAGGAAACGGGTCAGGGGCGATTTCCAGGCCTGGATGAAAACGAAAGACGGGTAAACCGAGTGCGCTCCCGCCTGCGACAGGCTGCCGAGTTCGATGGCGCGCTGGAAGTCTTGCACGAAACCGGACGCGTCTACCGGGGAGATGGCGTAGATGCGCCGGGCGGTGGCGACCAGCAGCATCGTCCCGGTGGTGGAGGCCAGGAATTCGACCGTCCCCAGTTCCTTGACCCGGCGCACGCCCAGGATGGATCCGCTCAGGCGCAGGAACGGCAGCGGGAGCGGGACGGCGCTGACCGGGCGCACCCATTCCACGTCGGAGATGGGGATTTCCTCCAGGCGCAGCCCCCACTGGATGCGCAGGGTGTCCCGGTCGAGGCGGTATTCGCCGCGCAGCAGGGCGTACAGGCGGTAGAGCAGCACCGGGATGGGCAGCGTCACCAGCGCAGCCAGCGCCAGGGACAGGATGAACTGCGTCCCTATCCCGCCGCTCGTCACCAGCCAGATGCTGGCGGCCGAGGCGATCCCCAGCAGCGCGACCAGGGTCAGGTGCGTGTTTACACCCGGCTGGAGGGGCGGCCGGTAGACGGCCTGCTCGTCGTTCACGAAGACCCTTGCTCCCGTTTCTTCCCGATGCGCCGGTTGAGGAAGGGCGAGAAATGCCCGGCGTAGCGCTTTTGCAATTCGGGCAGTTCCCAGTCGTCGCCCGTGACCTGGCCGCGGCAGTCGGGCGAGCCGCAGCGGCAGGTCCAGGGGGCGATTTCGCCGGGGGTCTCGTACCACAAGGCGTAGTCGGCGGTCAACTCCTCGCCCGGTTCAACGGCCCGGCGGGTCACGAGCGTCACTTCGTCGTGCATCCACACGTTGGGGTCGCAGGCGTGGTTCATGAAGGTGTCGGCGTAGTTGCCCAGTTCGGCGGGGTTGCCCAGGAACAGGCTCTCGTCCACCGCGGCGTAACTGCTCCGGGCGGCCTTGCCCTGGTCTATTTCCTCTTGGGTAAACAGCGTCCCGCCCCAGATGACGATGGTCTCGCCTTCGCCGATGGGGGCTGTGGCGAAGATGCCTTTGCGGTCAATCGGCGAGCGGCGCACCCCCAGGCGCGGGTCAACCCACGATTTCGGACGGTACTGATTTTTCATAAGGTTTCCAATCCCTCCCGGATCGTCTGGCAAACGGTTTCCACCTGTGCCTCGGTCATCACGCCGGAGAACGGCAGGGCCAGGCCGCGGCGTCCCAGGTCTTCGGTGACGGGGAAATCGCCCGCCCGGTAGCCGAAGCGCTCGACCATGTAAGGCTGGAGGTGGATGGGGGCGAAATAAGGGCGGACGGGGATGCCGCGTTCCCCAAGTTTTTCCGCCAGCCGGTCCCGGTCCACGCCCGGGGCGAAGCGCACCACGTAAACGAACCAGGACATGCGGCTGGTCGCGGCCTCGACGAACGGAGCCTCGACCCCGGGGATTTCCGCCAGGCGTTCGGCGTACCAGTCGGCCACCTGCTGGCGTTTGGCCATCAACTCGTCGAGACGCCTCACCTGCGCCACCCCCAGCGCAGCGGACATTTCGTCGAGGCGGTAGTTGTAGCCCAGGTAAGTATGTTGCAGCCAGGTGTCGCCGGGGGCGCGTCCCTGGTTGCGCAGGG
Organism: Chloroflexota bacterium; assembly: GCA_049324115.1. GTDB lineage: Bacteria > Chloroflexota > Anaerolineae > Anaerolineales > Villigracilaceae > UBA5796. The sequence continues at coordinate 66,604 of JBMOMN010000028.1, read as the reverse complement.
CGCGCATGAAATCGGCCGCCCGGTCGTCATCGGTGACGATCACGCCGCCCTCGCCGGTGGTCATCTGCTTATTGGGATAGAAAGCGAACACGCCGTAATCGCCGAGCCTCCCGGCCTGGCGGCCTTTGTACTCCGCTCCCAGCGCCTCGCACGAATCCTCGATGACCTTCAATCCGTGTTCGCGGGCGGCGGTGTTGACCGCGTCCATGTCGGCCGGCTGGCCGAAGACGTCAACGGGGAGGATGGCTTTCAATTTTCGATTTTCGATTGACGATTTACGATTGACGCCCTTGCGCGGCAGGTATTTTTCAGGGTGGCGGGCGGCGTCGGCTACCAGTTCCGGGACGAGGTTGCCGGTCTGCGGATCCACGTCCACGTAGAGGGGGATGGCGTTCTCGAAGAGCAGCACGTTGGTCGAGGCCACGAACGAGAACGGGGTGGTGATGACCAGGTCGCCGGGTCCTATGCCGGCGGCGCGGACGCACAGGTGCAGCCCCGCCGTGCCGGAGTTGACGCCGATGGCGTGCTTCGCGCCGGTCAGTTCGCAGAAGGCCTGCTCGAAGTCGAGGATCCGCTGGCCCATGCTCAGGTTGGGCGTATCGAGCACATCGAGGACGGCCTGACGCTCAGCGTTGGTCAGGTCTGGGGAGGACATGGGGATTTGGGGGATTATCATTGAATGTCTGTTAGATCCAGGAAATTGAATTCGACTTTGCTTTGGAGGACAATCTCGTCGAGTATGCCCGCCAAAAAGCCTTTTTCGTGGGCGATGTGAAAATATTCGAGCAATTTCGGAATGTTGATGATTTCCTCTATACAAGCCATATATTTTTCCACGATCGCATCAATGGCGTACAGGCGCTTTGCCCCCTCACGAATGTGATTGTGAATTACTTCTGTATCTTCCATGGACTTGACCACAAACGAAATTGGGAACCGCTCGACTTTGTCAATGTCCAAAAAATATTTCTTAATATCCAGAGTTTCCGTCACTTGGAAAAATCTTCCCAATGGGCGCATTACAAAATCTATTCCCCCGTCATTGGCATTCGTTCGCCCGGTTTTATAGAGGCGTAAGTTTTCAGTTTTTAGATTTTCGAGGTCGAATCCGAAATAGATTATCTGGTCATGATAGTAATAACGCAAAATTGAATAACTGACGATTTCGAAAATTCTTGCGTCCTGGGTTGGTGCCAATAAACCCGCAATAAATTTGATGTCTTGATCATCATCACGATAGGAATTAGTGGATAACCGTTCACAATTCTTAATGAAATCAACGAACATGGCCTGTTTTGTATTGATGTAAGTCTCGATGATTTGTTTTACCGATGGCGCAAGATTGATCGTTTTCTCACCATCTGGGATCAATAATAGATTTTCGTTGATCCAGTAACGACCATTTTGGATATCTCTGAGGATTGGTATGAATTCAACTTCTGGAAAATACTTATGAAACTCTTCATTCATACGATGATTGAGCGCATGATTCTGGAGCTTGCTTCCAAAAGGAAGTTGTCTTTGTCTGTTAAACAGATCACTAAACCTTGCACCTTCGTAAGATGAATAATCACCTCGCATATCGAATTGATGGCTAAGATAATCCTCCACCAATACATAAATCGCATATAAATTTCCAAAGCTGCCGCGAGATTTGGAATTACGCGAGGCTGAACGAGTCTTGATGTTCAGGTATTGCAGTATGGGGCTTATATCAAAAATCGCCCGGGCTTTCTCCCCAAAAGCGATTCCGAGAATAGCTAATATTTGAGTCGTGAATTCATGATCCATCGTCTTTTACTCAAACAATTTCATTGATTGCTGCGCCGGTGATGTTTTTTCGAATGTTCTCAGAGATCGGCCAAGTTTTTCGCCTTTATAAGTATCCATTATTTGTAATCGTCGCAACCCGATTTTTATATACTCCTCTTCGATTTCGATGCCAATCGAACGTCTGCCAAGTTGCTGGGCAACAAAAGAAGTCGTAAAGGTTCCTGAAAATGGATCCAAGACCAAATCGCCGGGATTGGAGCTGGCTGAAATAATACGCTCCAGAAGCGCCACAGGCTTTTGGGTCGGGTGGTTTTCGTACTCATCCATTCGATAACGCACCCTGGGAATATACCAAACGTTTCCCGGGACTTTCTGTGAATTGTAAATCGTTGGTACGGCTTTACGGTAGTCCATCAACTTTCTTTGCGCCCCGGTTTTGGCTTCTACGAGAATGTCCTGCGCATTGAATGTATAGTTTTCTTTATCCATGACGCAAAATAGAATTGGTTCATATAGGGATCCAAAATGTTTTTTGGCCTGAACACCGGAACTATCGTAATGCCAGATGATACGGGACATGATGTGTATTTTTTTGCGAAGGTGAATATCGAAAAAAGGCATGGCCTGGGTGGATGCCATAACGTAAAGGCTGCCAGTTGGCTTGAGTTTTTTAATGCACAAATCAAGCCATCCATAGCACCATGCAAGATAAATTTCCTCGGTTTCCCATTTATCCTTGCGACCATTGAAATCTTTGCCAATGTTATAAGGGGGATCTGCAAAGATTAAATCGACTGAGTTGTCAGGAATTGCATCATCCAGCGCGTCAAGTGCATCACCGCGAATGACTTGATGACCATCTTTTTGAAAGGTTTGGTAAGAGTCCAGCATGCCGACCGCCTTTGTATTTTTGCCAATCATTCTTCGACGAAAAGCAATTCTTCCTTCGTGTCCCCATACTCTTTTGGATTATGAAGGTCGCCATCGAGAAATGTATCGTCATCGAATTCCCTGACGATCCAGACCCAAACTTCGCCCCCATTTTCTTTGGTCAGTTTCATGGGCTGAATGTAAGCGCCGGTTGTGTACAGAATTGGTTCGTCGAATTCGAATGTTGGTTTCATTAGTTTCGGACCATCTCACTTAGAATTTCGATAGGAACCAGGCCCTTCTCGCTGGAATCCCTTCGTTTCAATTCTACCACCCCCTCCTTCAGCCCCCGCTCGCCGACGGTGACGCGCAGCGGGGGGCCGATCAGGTCGGCGTCGTTGAACTTGACCCCGGCGCGCTCGTCGCGGTCGTCGAACAGGACCGTCAATCCGGCGGCTTGCAGGGACCGGTAGATCTCGTCGGCGGCGGCGAAGGTGTCCAGTTCCTTGCCGGGGATGGGCATGAGGTACACGTCGAAGGGCGCGGCGGGACGGGGGATGGTCAGGCCGTTCGGGTCGTGATGGGATTCGGCCAGGGCCAGGAGGAGCTTGTCGAAACGGTATCCGGCCCCGTCTTCCAGCACGTCGGCGGGAAGTTCCTTTAACGGGTTCCCGCATTCGGCGCAGGCGTCCCCTCCCCTGGCCTGGACCAGGTCCGCCACGATTTCGGCCCGGTAATCCCGCCCGTAGTTGACGTTTTTCAGGTGATGGCCGGGATCGTTGGCCCCGGCGACCAGGTTGGCCGACTGGGGGACCAGATCGTCCACGATGACGAGCGCATCCGCCAGGCCGACGGGGGAGGCGTAGCCGGGGACCGCGCCGGCTTGTTCGATCTCTTCGGCTGTCGCCGGGCGCACTTCGCCAACCTGTCTTTTCAACTTGGCTTCGCTAAGCGCCATGTCGCCGCGCACGACGGCGAAAATGAATTTGCCGTCGGATGGGCGGGTGTAGAGCAGGGCTTTGGCGGTCTTTTCTTTGGGGATGTTCAGGAAGTTTGCCAGCGACTCGATGGTGTTGCAATCGGGCGTTGCGACTTTTTCGAGCGGCAGAGGCGCTTCACCCGGCAGGGCGGATTTGGCGAAGAGCGCCGCCTCGCTGCGGGAGGTGTATCCGCAGGCCGGGCAGTGGATGACCTCCGTTGCGCCGGTCGGGATGGGGAAGAAGGTTTCTTCGTTGTTGCCGATGACCGGCAGATGGATTTCGGCGAAGAACGAGCCGCCGGTTTTGGCGGCCAATTTTTCCAGGTGGTCGAGGGCAAATTTCCCCAATTCGGTGGGCTGGTTCTCACGGGTCAGAAAACCCGCCCGGACGAGGAAGGCGAACCCCTCAGTGCGGGCGTTGTTGGGCGCTTCGCGCAAGGTCAGGATGGACAGGTCGCGGTAGCGCATGTCAGGCAGCGGAGGACTCTTCGGGCATGGGTGCGGCCGCCAACGGCGCGCCCTCTTCCAGGTCGAGTTTGACTTCGTCTTCCATGCGGATCTGGCCGCGCAGGAACGCGCCGTCTTCGGTCACGAAGGAGGTGGTGATCACGTCGCCCCAGACCCGACCCGTCGCCCGGATCTCCAGCTTTTGGGTGGTGATGTTGCCGCGCACCGCCCCGGCCACGACGACCGTGCTGGCGCGGATGTTCTCGCAGGTGACGCGTCCGCTCTCCCCGACGACCAGGATGCCTTTCAGGGCGATCTTGCCCTCGAACGCGCCCTCGATGCGCACGCCGCCGGAACCGGTGATGTTGCCCTGCCAGACCACGCCCGGTCCCAGCACGGAGGTGATCCGCTCGACGCTCTGGACGGCGGCAGCGGGTTGGGCGGTTGGGGTTGTGTTTCGTTTGAACATGGGGTAATTTTACCGTATAAAGGAAAAGGCGCTGACTTCAATCGTCAGCGCCTGGGAGGGTGCGTCGCACCTCACTTTTGGGTTAAATCCGTTTAACGGGGGTGTTTTTCGCTAGATGAAGGTCCGTTGAGAAAGGTGCGACGCACTCTGCTGTCGAGAATTTACCCCTCCGGTTCCGGCACGCCGACGATGTTGTAGCCGGAGTCGACGTAGAGCACTTCGCCGGTGATGCGGGAGGCCAGGTCGGAGCAAAGGAACACGGCGGCATTGCCCACATCGTCAATCGTGACGTTCTCGCGCAGGGGAGCCATGTCGGCGAAGGCCTTGTACATGGACTTGAACCCGCCCACGCCGGCCGCAGCCAGGGTGCGGATCGGCCCGGCAGAGATGGCGTTGACCCGTACTCCCTGCTGGCCGAAATCGTAAGCCAGGTAACGGGTCGAGGCTTCCAGGGCGGCTTTGGCTACGCCCATGACGTTGTAGTGCGGCACGACCTTTTCCGCACCGTAATAGGTCATGGCCATCATCGCCCCGCCCTTGCGGATGAACGGCTGGAAGGCCCAGGCCAGCGCCACGAACGAGTAGACGCTCACGTCCATGGCGGTGTGGAACCCCGCCCGGCTGGTGCGGTAGTAAGGACCGGTCAACTCGTCCCGGTTGGCGAAAGCAATCGAATGAACCAGAATATCTATCTCGCCGAAAGATTCGGCGGCTTTGTGGGCGATGGCGTCTATGGCCTTGTCGTCGGCCACGTCGCAAGGTTCGATAAAAGTACAACCGAGCGATTCGGCCAGCGGGCGGGCGCGCCGTTCCAGGGCTTCGCCGGCGTAACTGATGCCGATCGCCGCGCCGTGTTCGTGCATGGCTTTGGCAATGCCCCAGGCAATCGAGCGGTCATTGGCCAGCCCAAAGATCAAAGCCGTTTTACCAGATAAAAGACCCATGTTTCCTCCAAACAAGAGAGTAGAGATAAGAGAGCGGAGAACAGTCACTTTTCTCTAATTATCTGTTCTCTATTCTCTAACCCTGAACCGCCAGGGGATGCTCTTCCACGGTTCGGGCACACTATTTAAACCCACTCTGGGGCCAATCGTCACGCTATCATCCGGGATTGCTTCGCCCGGCTCGATCCACAGCCCCCGGCCGGTCTCCGTCAAATCCAGCCCGTTCTCGTCCCGGCCGATGCCCATCGCCTGCGTGACCTTGGCCGGGCCGTCGAAGCCGCGTCCGTTCCGCCGCGCAGACATCAGTTCCAGGCCCTCGACCGGCGCGATGCCCCGGATCAACACCGCGGCCGGGAATCCCTCTGCTTCGGTGACGGCGTTCAACAGCCAGTGCATCCCGTAGGTGAAGTAGACGTAGGCGATTCCCGCCCGCCCGTACATGACCGCCGTGCGCGGCGTTTTCCCGGCTTTGGCGTGGCAGCCGAGATCGGACTCCCCCACATAGGCTTCCGTTTCGACGATCATCCCCGCCACCCGGACTCCATCCAGGATGCGCACCAGCCGCGCCCCGAGCAGTTCGCGGGCGACGGTTAAAGTGGGGCGGGTGTAGAAGTTGATTGGGAGGGGATTCACCACGGAGTTCACAGTGCGCACGGGAAAATAGACTTCGGAAGTCTCCTGGGACGACTCCATGTTCCGAAGAGTCCGAAAAAGACTTCCGAAGTCTGCTGGCGAATCACTTAAACCTCGTATCCCGTTGCAGCGTTAGCCTCAGCCCTTGCTCCAGCGGGATGGAGGATTTGTAATTCAATTTCTGGGAGGCCAGTACCAGGTCGGCGCACATGCGCGAGACGCCGCCGGAGGTGCGCTGGTTGTAGATCACCTCAGCCTTACCGCCGGTGATGCCGATCACGATTTCGACCAGTTCATGGATGCTGGTCTCCGTCCCCGAGCCGATGTTGATCACCATCCCGTCCACGCCCGGGGCGGTGGCGGCCGCGACCAACCCGCTGACCACGTCGTCCACGTAGACGTAGTCTCTCGTCTGGTTGCCATCGGCGTGGACGACGAGCGTCCCGCCGCGCTGGGCCTGGCGCAGGAAGTGCGGCACGACCGGCGGGTGGGAGGGGGGCAGGTTCTGGCCGGGACCGTAGGCGTTGAAGATGCGCAGGGCGACCGTTTCCATGCCCCACAGGCCGCCAATGGTTTTGACGTAATACTCCGCCGCCAGTTTGGAGACCGCGTAAGGCGAGCGCGGGTCGGGGTGGGCGATCTCTTTGATCGGCTGCTCGCCCAGGTCCCCGTAGACCGCGCCGGACGAGGCCAGGACCACGCGCCGGACGCCGACATCCCGCATGGCCTCCATCAGGCTGACGGTCCCGCCCACGTTGACGGCATTGTACTCACGCGGGTAGAGCACCGATTCCGGGACCGAGACCCGCGCCGCCAGGTGGTAGACCACGTCCACGTCCTGGAGCAGGGTCCACAATTTGGGCCGGTCGTTGACATCCCCGCGCGTGAAGTGGACATCCGGCGCGAGCGATTGAGGATTGCCCGCAGACAGGTCGTCCAGCCCGCGCACCTGGTGTCCCTCGCGGGCGAGGTGGTTGGCAAGCGACGAACCGAGGAAACCGGCCGCGCCGGTGATGAGGAAGTTCATGAATCGAATTATACCGGGGGAATGAAAAAGCGGCGGGGGTTAGCCGCCGCTGGGGAAGTAATTTACTTGAGTAGAGCTTCGAGTTCTTCCGAAGAGAGTTGCGCCTGTCGAAGTATGGATCGCAAAACTTGTGGATTCAGATCACCGGGATGATTGGGGACGGTTACAAGTAGATTTCCCCTTTTGAATTGGATGTGACTGCCTTTTTGCCTGACACGTCGAAACCCAGCTTTTTCGAGCGCAGCGATAACCTGCCGCGGTTTGAGTACCGGCAATTTAGGCATAGGCTTTGATCGCTACATCCACCTTGAATTTGAATATTTTCAAAGTTTCCGCTGGGAGTGAATTGCGCGGGTCTTCAGATGGAGGAACAGGCCGCATATAGGGAAGCCCATCTTCGAAGGAACCTTCGAGGTGGAGAGCAGCCGCCTCGAGCAGGTTATCGCGCGCTTCGTTGATAGTCTTTCCTTGTGACGCCACATCAAGTTCCGGGCAGAGCGCGCTGAATTCGCCGCCTTCTTTCCAGACTATGCCAGTAAAGACAAACATCTCCATGCTACAACTCCTTATCCTGAATCATGCCGTCGCTGCATATGTGCGGACGTGCAAGATTTCCTCACGCTGCATGGTGCGAATATCGGCTCTATTCAAGGTGACAACTGCAATTGTGTTTCCCTCGCCAGTGACAAATTCCACCTCGAAAGCCTTTCCACCCGCATAGCAATGAACGACTGCTCCCACATCGCCGCGTTTAAGGCCAAATTCGTTCAAGTCATGTGATAAGACGATTGTATCCAGTTCGCGAATCATTTTCTTGCTCCGGTTCTTAATCTGGTGGATAAGCAGTAACAAACCTCGGGCGGTCCTCGCCGGTTTCAATAATCCAGATTGTTCTTATCCGAATAATAACACCTTTTGGCGATTCAAGCTCCCCATCAATAACATATTTGGTACCGTGAAGCGTGCTTACTGATTTCTTGACATCGTTTGTTTGTGCGATCTTTACGAATTCTTCTTCCAACCGACCTGCTTCACGATTGTCATATCCAAGCGCACGGAAAAATCTGGCTTTGGATTTCCCAACAGAATGGGTTTCGGAAAGCAAATATTCCAAGATCTTATTCCCTGGAACGTAGGCTTTGAATTTGTTGGGAAGTTCCACAACGAAATTATACCGCTGCTTCACCGACCGCTGACAACAGATGGCTGGTCACAGAAGCCGCCCTGCGCACGCATCCATCCCAGATCTCCTGCGGATAGACGATGTAGTTCGTCCCCGGCAGGGATTCCATCGCCAAGCCGGTGTTCAGGTTGATGCCGACCTGCTCGTAGGCTTTGTAGGCCAACTGGCTGCAATAAAAGGCTTCGTCGGTCTCGGCGTTCAGGAAGTTCAGGTTATAGGATTTGCCCAATTGTTCCAGGCAAAATTCGGCCACCTTCTGGCGCGTATGGAATTCATCATCATCCGAGAGTTCCCGCCCGGCCAGCGGATAGGCCACCCCGTAGAACGTGTCGAAGAGCAGGCCGCGCTCGCGGGCCATGAACTCGGTGTCCCAGGTTTCGTTGTGGACCTCGAAGGTGATCACGCCGCGCGACCCCGATTCCACGCAGCGGCCGCCGGGGCCGAGGTAGATCGCCACGTGGTCCACGTCGCCGGGGACGAGCCGCCCAATCAGCCGCCAGAACTCGCCCGGCAGGATGTCTGGTTTGCCGTTCATGGTGCAGATGATGTCGCCGGTTTGCAGCGGGATGCCGTCAATTTCGTAGGTATAGACCATTTTTGCTCCGTACCTTCTCTACGTCTCGATTCTATCCCGGTTTTACCCTGGCGAGGAAGTCGATCTGGTGGGCGATGTAGGTTAATTCGCCTCGCTCGACCTGTCTCCGGCGTTTTTCGAGCCAGGCGGGCAACTCCGGCAGGTGGCCGAGCGACTCCTCGAAAAAATGCAGGATGAATTGGAGGAAGTAGGCCTCGTCGGCGGGGTACTGACCCTCGACCGGATACACGACCCAATCCGAGGCCCCGGCGGAAACGATCTGGACCCCGGCCTGCTCCAGAACCCCGAACAGATGCCGGCCCGAACGGCTGTCCCCGCCGCCGGGACGGGAATCCATCGTCCGGTGGTAGGCGGCCTCAATGGCGGAATCCAGCTCCGGGTCCAGGGCGGGTTCGAAGGTCGTCACGCCGTCGAAGTTGAGGGTCAGCCAGGCGAGGTCTTTCGTCAGCGAGAGCAGTCCGGGCAGGCTGTCGGGCAGGGGCAGCAGGTCGAGGAAGGCGTGGGCGATGAGCAAGTCGGCGGGCGCGGGGGCCGAGCGGATGTAGTCGAAGAGGTCGGCGTGGATAAGGTGGATGGTAACGGATGGGGCAGCGGATTTGGCAACGGATTTGGCAACGGATTTGGCAACGGATTTGGCAACGGATTGAGAAGCGGAGAAACGGATGGCAGCGGATTTGGCAACGGATTGGGAAGCGGAGAAGCGGATGCTGGAAGCGGATGGGGCAGCGGATTTGGCAACGGATTGGGAAGCGGAGAAACGGATGGCAGCGGACGGGGCAGCGGATTTGGCAACGGATTGGGAAGCGGAGAAGCGGATGGCAGCGGATGGGGCAGCGGATGGGGCAGCGGATTGAGAAGCGGAGAAACGGATGCTGGAAGCGGAGGGCTGGTCAACCTGGCAGCCGTGTTCCCTGGCCCATTGGGGCAGCCAGGTTTGGGCGAAGGCGATGTTTTCGGGACTGGAGTCGATCAGGGTGTAGTCAACGGAGTCGGGCAGGATGCCCCACCGCAGCAGGCGGGTAAGCATGGTCCCGATGCCCGCGCCGACTTCGATAACGGACAATGACTTTTTGGGCAGGCTGGATTCGAGCGCGGCGAGCACGTCTTTGTTGAGGGCGCGGTCGTCCACGGTTTGTTTGGCGAGCAGGTAGCGGGGGAAGGAGTAATTCATGGAGAAGAGTAGAAATTAGAGAGTAGTAGAGCAGAGCGCAGTGGCTCTACTCCAGCAATTGTGCAATGAAATCCCGAATTTTGGCGGCTGTCTGCTCCCATGTCGGCTGTTCCCGGTAGCGGGCCAGGGCGTTGAGCGAGAGCCGGGCCAACAGGTCGCGGTCGTTTGCCAGTGCGGATAGCCGCTCGGATAATATTGTCGCATCATCCGGCGGGACGAGGCAGCCGTTCTCGCCGTCTGTGATGATCTCGGAGGTGGCCCCGGCGGTGGTCCCGATGGCGGGCAGGCCGAAGCCCATCCCTTCGAGATAGACGATGCCGAATCCCTCATAACTGGAGGGGACCGCCAGCACCTGGGCGGAGCTGAGTTTTGCGGCGAGGGCGGTTTTGTCGAGTGGGCCGAGGAAGTGGACGGTTGACGATAGACCGAGGACGGCGGCTTTTTGCTGCATGGCGCGGGTGTAGGCGGGATCGGCAGTCAATGAGCCGACTACTTCGAGGCTGACCGCTGACTGCTGATCGCTGACCGCTTCCAACAGGGTGTGCAGTCCCTTGCGGGGGATGAGGTTGCCGAGGAACAGGATCCGAAGCGGGCCGGGTTGGCGAGCGCGGGCAACGATCTCTTCAGATGTCATCGGATTTCCAAACCGGTCGGTCGGCGGGTAGGCCACAACGTCGGGTTTACTGCTCTCCACTCCTCTACTTGCTAATAACTTTTTTACTACTCTCCTGGTGGTTTCCGAATTGAAGATGAACCCGTCTACCGAGTCCAGGTAACGCTTTTCGACGAGATGGTAGAACCGGTTTTGCCAGTGTGGACGCAGTTCGGAGCAGCGCAGGTGATGGACCAGGCTGACGACCGGATATGGATGCGGCTGTGCGTTGGCAAATAACAGCGAGGGGTGGTTGAGTTCGTCCTGGATGAGCAGGTCGAGGCCGGGCGGCAGGCGGAAGCGGAGGTTGTCGGCCAGGTGGGCGGCGTAGTTGCGCCACGGCAGGCTGATGACCTCGACCGTGTCACCCTGACGACGGAGGTACTCGACCAGTTTGCGGTCGTAGAGGTAGCCGCCGCTGAGGGTGTCGAGCGAACCGTAGATCAGGAGACCCAGTTTCATAGTTTGTCAGTTTGGTAGTCGGGTAGTTAGATAGTCGGAAGTCCAATAATTCGATGGTCGGGTATCTTGGAGAGACAAGCAATGAGAAGGCCAATCTGCGCTTTCGGACTGCGAAACTACCAAACTATCCAACTGCCAAACAAAACGAAGCCCAGGCGCTCTCGTTTTCCCATAAAACAACTTTTAGGGAGGTGAGGTTGGGCGCGGCGATGCGTTCGCTAAGAGAAGTTGCCAGGATGCGCGCAAAATGTTCGATGGACGGGTTCAGCCCGGCAAATTCGGGCTTTTCGTTGAGCATCTGCTCTTTGAAATAACTGACAACCTCGTCGAGATGCTTTTCGACCTCCACGATGTCGCAAAGGTAGCCGTGCGGGTCGAGGGTTTCGCCAGAGAGTTGCAGTTCGAGGACGTAATGGTGCGAGTTGGGGAGGTTTTCCGGTCCCCAATCGCCGCCGATCAGGAAGTGGCGGGCGATGAAGTCACGGCGGACGGCGAGTGTGTACATGAGTGCTCCTGTTCGGAGTCAAAAATCTCCAGATTTTTGACAGGGTATTGCTCCAAAATCAAGAGATTTTGGAGTCCGGAGTGAAAATGATTTGGATGGTTTCCTGCGGATTTTCGTCGAGCAGGCGGTAGGCCTTTTCGGCATCGTCGAGAGGGATGCGGTGGGTGATCCATTTTTCGGGGCGGAGGCGGGCCAGGGCCTCCCAGGCGACCTCGAAGCGGCGGGATTTGTCCCAGCGGGCGCTCAACTCTGGGGCGATGGTGCTGACCTGGGACGAAATGAGCCGGATGCGGCTGCGATGGAAGGTCCCGCCCAGGTCGAGCGCCACGGACTTTTGGCCGTACCACGATCCGACGACGACCCGCCCGCTGAAACGGGTCAGGGCGAGGGCGGCGTCGAGGGCGGATGTGGAGCCGGAAACCTCGATGGTCAGGTCGGCCCCGCCCGGCAGGAGTTCGCCCGCCTGCTGTTGGAAACCGGGCGCGGCCGGGTCGAGCGAAGCGGTCACGCCCAGGGACGAGGAAGCGGCCCGTCGAAGCGGGAGCAGGTCCGAGGTCACGAGCGAAGCGAGCGGGAATTCCGTCAGCAGCGCGGCGGTCAGGAGTCCGATGATCCCCTGGCCGAAGACCAGGACCCGTTCCCCAAGAATTGGCGCGGCGTCCTGCGCCAGGTTGACGGCGGTCTCCATATTGGGGAGGAAGACGGCAGTTTCGGGAGGAAGAGAGTAGGGAATAGAGAGTAGAGATTTGGTTTTGGCGACGAAGTGGGACGTATGCGGCTGGAAGGCGAAGACCAACCGGTCGCGCCAGGACCTGTCCACCTGTTTGCCCGTCTCCCTGACCACCCCCACGCAGGCGTAGCCGTAAGCCAGCGGGTAGGCGAATGGGCCGTCCATGCCCGGAAAGCACTCGTCCACGGGCAGGCCTTTGGGGAACTGGCCGCGGTAGACCAGCATTTCGGTGCCGGGGCTGATGGCTGAGCACAGGGTTTCGACCAGCACTTCGCCCGCGCCCGGAGAGGGTAGGGGATCGCGGCGGATTTCCACCCGGCCCGGGGCGGTGAAGGTGACGGTTTTTCGCTGCATGGGCTTATTTTACCCCCTGCGCGGCGGCGTCAGCCCTTGTCGGACCAAAGCAGGCCGATCAGGATGACTTCGGTGATCTTGGACGGGACGCCGTAGATGGAATCGCGGTCGAAAAAAGAGTAGCCGTCCCGGATGACGTAGAAGCCGACCCAGATGACCAGCCAGGCGAGGATGGTGACGGCGGCGTAACCGATCAGGGTGTAACGCACTAGGTTGTGCCTTTGCTGGAAGAAGTGAATCGGCAGGAAATAGGCCCCCAGCAGCCCGAAGTAACCCAGGCCGTTCAGGATGAACAATGGATCTGGCCCGTGGGTGAAAATGACCTTGTCGAAGGCGGCGGCGAGGTGCAGGACGGCGGTGATGAGGACGGCGATGATGATCCCATAATGTTTACCGGTAAGTTTCATTCTGTCGCTCCTTTTCTGGTAATACGCCTGAAACAGCCAAAATGGTTTTCGGGAGAGGTGTAGATTTCGGAAATCTGCCTGCCGTATTTGGACTATTTTACTCCAATACCCCGCCCCGCGATGAGCAATCCCAGGCCGCCGATGAGCAGGTCGCGGCCGCGCATGAGCAGCGTCACGCCGATGGCGGAGGCCGAAGCCACGCCAAACGCTCCCAGCGCAAGGACCTGGCTGGCCTCCAGCGCGCCCAACCCGCCGGGCAGCGGGGCCAGGAAAGCCAGCCAGCCTGCCGTCCAGGCGGCGACGGTCTGCCAGAAGGGCAGGGGGATGTGCAGGAACGACAGGATCAGGGCATACTCGCCGACCATGCCGATCCCCGCCAGTAGCGACACGAGAACAGCCTGCACCAGCGCCTTCAAATGCCTGCGGCAGAACCGCCCCGCCATCCACTCGGCGGCGCGCACGAAACGGACGGGTTTAGCCTGCCAGGGGACGAACGGCAGCGCTCGCAGGATGGACGATACGGGATGGACGCCGCGCATCATCAGGAAAATGTGGATGGGCGGCCACATCATCAAGACGGCCAGCCCGGTCAGACTCAAGATGGGCCTGCTCCCGTTTGTGGACAGGATCCCCGCCTCGAGGATGGCCGCGGCTCCCAGCGCCAGCAGGATGAAATTGGCCAGGAACTCCAGCAATTTGTCCATCAACACTGATGCGGTCGCCCGCGTGAAGGCGAGTCCGTGCTTGCGTTGCAGGAAGAGCACCTGGAGCGGTTCCCCGCCCACCTGCGGGCCCAACGTGAAGTAACTGACCCCGAAGACGGCCACCCGCACGCCCAGCAGCGGCCAATAGGCGATGCTCCGGTTCCCGGCACGGACGATGATCCACCAGCGCAGTGTGACCAGGAGGTAGATGCCCGTGTTCAGGCTGAGCAAGGCGGCGATTTGCCAGGCTTCGAGCAACCTGAGGGAAGTCCAGATGTCGGCCAGGGGCGCGTGGCGCAAGGCCCACCAGAGCAGGGCGGCCAGTAAAACCGGCCAGAGGAGGTTGGAGAGGGAGGGCTTTTTTCGGATCACAAGATCAACTCGCCCTCGCCTTCGGGCGGATTTTGCAGCAGGCCGCGCATCTGCTCCAGCACTTTGGCGTGGATGGCGGCCATCTCGGTCGAGCCGATTTCGTCGGCGCAGAGGGGCCGCCCGACGCGGACGGTGACGGCCACGGGGCGCACACCGGCCAGGATTTGAGCCAGCAACTGGAAGGCCGCGCCGAGCTTCTCGCGCTCCGGGCCGGGCCTTTTCAACCGGGTCAGCGGGTGGTGGACGGCCTTGTCCCATAAGACGCCGCTGACCAGCACCGGCAGGATGCGCGTCTTGGGGGAGAAGCGGACGAAGACCCCGGCGGAGTCGGTCCAGGCGTCGAGCGATCGGAGCGCGCCGGGGTAGACGGCAAGGTCGGGTTCGATCTGCCCGGCGGGGAAGGTCAGGGCCGCGCCGCCCGCCTTCAGGTGGGCCGAGACGCGGCGCACGGCGCTCATCCGTTCGGCGGGGTCGTCGCTGATGTAGAAAAGATTTTTGGTGGTTTCAGGCAGGGATTCGAGAAATGGCCGCCGCACGGCGATGATCCGCAGGTCCGGGCGGCGCAGCGCCGCGAACAGGGCCAGGGTGTCGGTCATGCCGGGGTGGTTGGACAGGACCAGGAGCGGGCCGGATTCCGGGATGTCCCCGCGCCCGAAAACCCGCACCTGTTTGACGTAGCCGCGCAGGGTTTGAGTGGAGGCTTCTGCAAGACCCACCGCCCCGACCAGGGCGTCGAAATCCAGCATCTGGCGGGCAAACTTGCGCGCCGGGCGATAAAAAATGCGCCGCAAGATTCCGGCGAGCAGGGGCGAGTCCTGCCAGCCAAAGGATGAGACCAGGTCGTCGAGGTTGATTTGGGTGAGCATGAGAGTCAGCGAGTCAGCGAATCAGCGAGTCAGCGAATCAGCGAGTCAGCGAGTCAACGAGTCAGCGGGACGGCGGGACGGCGAGACTACCGGACGACGAGACTGAACGACTGCCAAACCAAATTACTCCGGCTCCATCGAAAAATGCAGCGGGTAATTCTCCAGACTGGCGGCTAAATGGGCTTTGGCGATCCGGCTTTCGGCGTCCCGGCGGGGCAGGGTCTGGACGAGGGCGTTACCGTTGAGATGGGCAGTCATCATCACCTCCACCGCGTCCGGCGGCGGCAGGCGGAAAATCGCCCTGAGGACATGGACGACGAAACCCATCGGGGTCACGTCATCGTTATGGATGATGACCCGGTAGAGCGGCTCCAGGGTGGTTTTCGTCTCTTCGACGATCTCGATTTTGGGGATAACCTGTGTTTTCATAGCGAGTCGAGTTGCTGCATTTCTGCCGGCGTCAGTTCGATTTCAGCCGCGGCAAAATTCTCGGCCTGGCGCTGCGGGTTTGCCGACCTGGGAATGGCGATCACCCGCGGCTGGGCCGCCAGCCAGGCCAGGGCGATCTGGTAGAGCGTGGCGTTATGGGCGGCAGCGATATTTTGCAGCGCAGGATTGGCCCGCAAGCGGCCCTCGTCCACCGGGGAATAGGCGGTGAGGAGCATGTCGTTTCGTTGACAGTAGGCCAGCATCCCGTTTTTGACGTATCTCCGGTTCGACAGGCTGTACGGGACCTGGTTGGTGAGCAGCGGCGACTCGGACTCCGCCTGGGCCTGGTCCAGCAAACCGAGGTCGAAGTTGCTGACGCCGAGCTGCCGCACCCGTCCCTCCCGGACGAGCTGGTTCAGCGCCCGGAAGGATTCCCTGAGCGGTGTGCTCCCCGGCCAGTGGATCAGGTACAGGTCGAGGTAGTCCATTTGCAGGCGGCGCAGGCTGGCTTCGCAGGACCGCAGCACGCCTGTGTAACTCAGGTTGGCGGGTTTGACCTTGGAAGTGATGAACAACTTTTCGCGTGGAACCCCCGCCTCGCGGACAGCCTGGCCGAGCAGTTCTTCGGCGTGGCCGCTGGAATACATCTCGGCGGTGTCGAAGTGGGTGTAGCCGATCTCCAGGGCCGAACGCAGGGCTGCCAGCGATGACGCGTCCTGGGCGGGGAGGGCGCGCGTATCGCCGCCGATCTTCCAGGTGCCGAAGCCGATCTTGGGGATGGTAACGTTACCGATATGTTCGTATTTCATCGTGCGCCTCGGACAGGATTATACTTGTTGAACTGGACTTATTATCTCCATAATTTGCTCACAGTCTTCCAACATGGCGATTACATTGGGTCGCTATAATCCGGGTCGTTCGCAAAGGAGATGACATTTATGCGTGAAACGTCGGAAAAGAAAACCAACACAAAGACGAAACTGTGGATAGACCTGCTGATCTTCGTCGTTTTCCTGGTCGCGATGGACCCCTTCTCGACCGGCATCGCCGTCCACGAGTGGCTGACGATTGCCAGCATGGCCGCCATCGTCACCCACCTGCTGCTCAACTGGGAGTGGATCTCGGCCGTGACGCGCCGCTTTTTCAGCAAACTGGCGGCCCGCGCCCGGCTGAACTATATCCTTAACTTGCTGCTGTTCATTGACGGGGTGCTGATCATGCTGACCGGGGTGATGATCTCGGAAGCGGCGCTGCCCGCATTGGGCCTGCGCGTGCCGTTGAATTTTGCCTGGCGCCCACTGCACGACGCGACCGCCAACCTGTTCATCCTGCTGCTGGGGCTGCACACCGCCCTGCACTGGGACTGGATCGTCCGCACGGTGAAACGCTACCTGGTCCAGCCGTTCGCCCGGCTCAGACCGGCCAGGCAGGTCGAACAAAAGGAGGTGCAGGCGTGAAGACCATTGGCAGAATATTCATTATCTTACTGGCGGTTGCCGTCGTCAGCGGGGTGACGGTGCTCATCGTCGACGCGACCGGCGCCGGGTCCAGCCCGACCCTCCCCGGACGGGAGGCCGGATTCGACCGTCCGGGATTCGTCCCCGGCGAGGGAGCGGAGGGCTTCGAGCGCGGCGAACGGGGAGTTGCCCGATTTGGCCTCAACCGGTCGCTGATGATGCTCATCCCGCTCACGGTCATCGTCGTCGTTTTCCTGGGGATCGAACGATTGTTGGATATTCTCCGTAGAAGGAGATTGGCAAAAGCGAAAGTCCAGAACGAGTGAAAAATAAGCCCGCATCCACGAAGGAGCGGGCTTTTCTCATCCCTGAATACTGATTACTGTCTACTGATCACTGCCCCATCTGCGCCTTGGCCATCTCGTACCCCTTGTCCATGGCAGCGAAGTTGTTGGGGATCAATTTCTGGTGCTTGGCCGGCAGGTGGGCCTTGAGGGCGGCTTTGGCGTCGTCCAGGCTCATGACGGGGAAGGCCGCCAGCAGCGCGCCGGTCATGACCATGTTGAGCAGGCGGCGGTTGCCGGTCTCCTCGGCGATCTCGTTGCCGGGGATGTAGAGCACGGTGATGTCGTCGCGGCTGGCCTTGCGGTCCACCATGGACTGGTTGACCACCAGCACGCCGCCAGGCTGGACCAACTCTTCGTACTTGTCGAAAGACGGCAAGTTGAGGGCAATGACCGCCGGGGGATTTTTGACCAGCGGCGAGCCGATCTCTTCGTCGGCGATGACCACAGTGCAGTTGGCCGTGCCGCCGCGCATTTCCGGGCCGTAGGAGGGGATCCAGGTGACTTCGTGGCCGGTGTCCATGGCGGCGTAGGCCAGTACCTGACCGGCGAAGAGCACGCCCTGTCCGCCGAAGCCGGCGATAAGGATTTCTTTTTGCATAGGTCGTTTCACTCCCAGAGAGTAGAGAGAAGAGATTAGAGAGCAGTTGACTACTCTCTACTCTCTGTTCTCCAGTCTCTACTTTATTCCCGCCACCCCTTCGGCGACCTTGTAATCGCCGAGCGGGTAAGCCGGGACCATGTGCTCCTCCACCCAGGCCAGCGACTCGAGCGGGGAGATGCCCCAGTTGGTCGGGCAGGTGGAGAGCAGTTCGACCATCGAGAAGCCCAGGCCGCGCGCCTGCGTCTCGAAGGCGATGCGAATGGCTTTTTTGGCCATGCGGATGTTCTTCGGGTCGTGCAGCGAACGCCGGACGATGTACCCGGCCCCGTCCATGTTCGACAGGATCTCCGCCATGCGGATCGGGAAGCCCTGGGTTTCCACGTCACGCCCCAGCGGGGAGGAGGTGGTCTTCATGCCGGGCAGGGTGGTGGGGGCCATCTGCCCGCCGGTCATGCCGTAGATGGCGTTGTTGATGAAGACCACGGTGATGTTCTCGCCCCGGGCCGCGGCATGCATGATCTCGGCCATGCCGATGGAGGCCAGGTCGCCGTCTCCCTGGTAGGTGAAGACGATCCGCTCCGGGAGGACGCGCTTGATCCCGGTCGCCATGGCGGGGGCGCGCCCGTGGGCGGCCTCCACGAAATCGCAGTCGAAATAATTGTAGGCGAAGACCGAGCATCCAACCGGAGCGACGCCGATGGTCCGTTCGGTGATAGCCATCTCGTCCAGCACTTCGGCGATCAGGCGGTGGGCCACGCCGTGGGTGCAGCCGGGGCAGTAGTGGGTCGGGAATTCGGTGAAGGCTTGCGGGCGGGAGTAGACCAGGTTTTCAGGTTTGACTAAAGCAACCATTCTGCACCTCTATTTCATCATTTCCATCATGCGGTCATACCAGGCGTGACGGGGATCGGGAGCCACCGTCAGCTTGGTGGTTGCCACGCGCCGGATCTCGGCCAGGATCTCGTCCGGGAACGGGACCACGCCGCCGGGTCGCCCGTGGAACTCGACCGGGACGCGGCCCTTCGTCGCCATCATCACGTCGTTCAGCATCTGCCCCATGTTCATTTCCACGACGAGGAAGGCCTGCACCCGTTTCGACAGCTCGTCCAGCGCCTGGAAGGGGAACGGGCTGACCGACACCGGGCGCAGCAACCCGACCTTGATGCCCTGCTGGCGGGCGGCCCGCACCGACGAGAGCGCCACGCGTCCCGCCGTGCCGAAGCCGACCACGACGAAATCGGCGTCGTCGCAGTAATATTCCTTGTAGCGGACTTCGTTCTTCTGGATTTCCTTCCAACGCTCGAACAGGCGCAGGTTGGTGACTTCTTCCTCGTTTGGGTCAATGTAAATGGACGACAGGATGCGCCGCTCGCGGCCGATGGCCCCGTTGGTGGCCCAGGGCCAGTCCACGCGCTTGACCGGGCGCATTTCGGGCAGTTCGGCGGGTTCCATCATCTGGCCGATCGAGCCGTCGGCGATCAGGATCACGACCGTGCGGTATTTCTCGGCCAGGTCGAAGGACAGCACCGTCAGGTCAATCGCTTCCTGGACCGTCGAGGGGGCCAGCACGATGCGGGGATAGTCGCCGTGCCCGCCACCATAGACTGCCTGGAAGTAGTCGCCCTGGGCCGGGGCAATGTTGCCCAGGCCGGGGCCGCCGCGCATCACGTTGATCAGCACCGCAGGGATCTCGGTCCCGGCGATGTAGGAGATGCCCTCCATCATCAACGAGACGCCGGGGCTGGAGGAGGACCCCATCACCCTGGCCCCGGTGCAGGCTGCGCCGTAGATCATGTTGATGGCGGCCACTTCCGATTCAGCCTGGACGAAGGCCCGTCCCAGTTCGGGCAGGCGCTTGGAAAAGTGTTCGAGGATTTCGGTCTGGGGGGTGATCGGGTAGCCGAAATAAGCTTCGAGTCCGGCACGGATGGCGGCCTCGGCCATGGCTTCGTTCCCTTTCAAGAGTTCTCTTGGCATGTTCTCTCCAATTCAGCGAAAATACGCAAAATCTTGTGACGTTACACCGTCGCAGGCACGGCCTTGACGATCTCGCGATAGACCGTGATGGCCGCGTCGGGGCAGACCAGGGCGCAGATGGCGCAGCCGGTACACCCGTCCTTGAAGATGTGGGCCGGATGGTAGCCTTTGGGCGTCAGGCGTTCCATGTCCAATTGGAGCACCTCCTGGGGGCAGGCGTTGACGCACAGTTCACAGCCTTTGCAATACTTGTCGCTGACTTCGATCCAACCTTGAGCTGGCATTCATTTCTCCTTTATTTGAGAAGTTGGACAATAATTAGCGGGATTTAACCGCCAGTTTGATTATGGTCTGATTTGTCAAGTTTGAGTAGTGCCATGCGTCATTTTCAAACCTTTACAAAAATCCTGTATTTCTGACAATGCGCCCAGCAAAAAGTCGGGCTGCAAGCCCGACCTTCTGAATACGGAACACTGAACGCTGGTGACTGATTGCTGATCACTGGTTACTGGCTCCCCCTGCCATTTCCTGCTTCACGGCGTGGTACAGGTTCTCGGCTTTGATTTCGTTCAAGGCGTAACAGGGCGCTTTCAGATGGTCCGCCAGCATCTGGGCCAGGCCCTGGTCGAAGGCGGCGTGCTCCATGTTGATCACGATGCTGCGGATGTGCTCGGAGGCGATCAATTCGGCGAAATGATAGGCTTCGTCCTGGGGCGGCTGGGTCCCGAGGGCCACGTTCCCGGCCCCGTCGGTCAGGGTGATCAGCAGCGGTTCCACGTCGGGGTGGACGTATTTCTCGCGCAGGAGCACGTCGTAAGCCATCAGCAGCCCCGCCGAGAGCGGCGTCTTGCCGCCCACCGGGATGTCCACCAGGGCGCGCTGGGCCAACTGGACCGAGGTGGTTGGCGGCAGGACGAGGGTGGCCCGGTCCTTCTGGAAGACGATCAGCCCGACCCGGTCGCGGCGCTGGTAAGCATCCGTCAGCAGGGACAGGATCGCGCCCTTGGTGGCGTTCATCCGCTCGGCCACGGCCATGGACCAGGAGGCGTCAACCAGGAACAGCACCAGGTTGGCCGTCCGTTTGACGCGCACCTTGCGCTGCAGGTCGTCCTTCTGGATGGCGAAAGCCACCCGTTTGCGCTGCTCGGTGCGGCGTTTCTGGAAAGGCGCGGCGGCCCGCAGGGTGGCGTCGAAGGCCACGTCGTCGGTCTTGCCCATGGCCGGGCGCGCCTGGATGTAGCGGCCGCGCTTGCGGTTGGTGCGCGTCTGCGACCGCCGGCCGGCTTTGCGCCGGGTCAGTTTGTCCAGGGGGGTATCCAGCTTGCGGGGATCGAAAGTCTCGCCGACCTTGACCTTCTGTCCGCCCTCCCACCAGTTGGCGCTGGCGTTGTGGAAGACATCCTGCTTCGAGGGTTCCGGTATGCCTTGCTGTTCGGACTCTTCGGAGTCTTC
This sequence comes from Chloroflexota bacterium, assembly GCA_049324115.1. Taxonomy (GTDB): domain Bacteria; phylum Chloroflexota; class Anaerolineae; order Anaerolineales; family Villigracilaceae; genus UBA5796. The sequence goes on along the minus strand of JBMOMN010000028.1, from coordinate 45,198 downwards.
CTCAATTTTTAAATTTTTTTTTCCTCGGATTCCTGCGGCTGCGGCTGGCTCTCGTCCGGCTCGTTCGGGACCGATTGGCCGGCGAGCTGCTCGATGCGCTCCTGCAGCTGCTCGGTGGTCATCTCGGCCTGGTAGAACGGGCCGCGCTTGATGCGGTGGGGCAGGGCCAGTTCGGCGGCCAGGGCGATGTCGTGGTCGTTGATCGCCGTCCGCCCGTCGAAGGCGGCCTGGGCGCGGGCTACTTTCAAAATAACGAGATCAGCCCGGTGGCCGTCCACGTTGAGGGAGGCGGTCAGGGCGGCGATGGAGAGCATGTCGCGGCGGGTGTAGGTGACTTTGTCCACCAGGGTGCGGGCCATGGCGATCCGCCGGGATAACTCTTCTTCCTTTTCCATCCACGCCTGGCGGAAGGCTTCGGGGTCTTTCTCGAAGGCGATGTTGCGCTCCATGATGAGGACCCGCTCGCGCGGCTCACGGATGCCGGTGATCTCCACCGACAGGGCGAAGCGGTCGAGCAACTGCGGGCGCAGGTCGCCTTCTTCGGGGTTCATCGTCCCGACCAAGATGAAGCGGGAGGGATGGGCGAAGGAGATGCCCTCGCGTTCGACCACGTTGACGCCCATCGCCGCGGAATCCAGCAGCAGGTCCACTACGTGATCGTCGAGCAGGTTGACCTCGTCAATGTAGAGCAGGCCCCGGTTGGCGTTGGCCAGCACGCCCGGTTCGAAGTGGCGTTCGCCCTTCTGGATGGCCTGTTCGATGTCCAGGGTGCCGACCACCCGGTCTTCGGTGGCCGAAACGGGCAGGTTGATGAACGGGATGGTCTTCTCTTCGACCGGCAGGTCGCTGCCGTTCTTGTTGCGTTCGCGGCATTCCGTACACCAGGTGATGGGAGAGGCGGGATCGCAGCCGAAGCGGCAATCCTTGACGGCCCTGACTTTGGGCAGCAGCGCCGCCAGCGCCCGGGCCGCAGTGGATTTGGCCGTGCCGCGTTCGCCCCGGATCAGCACGCCGCCGATGCGGGTATCCACCGCGTTGAGCACCAGGGCACGCGCCATGCGTTCCTGGCCGACGATTGCAGTGAAGGGGAAAATTGAAGGCATAGGGTAGGTTCCTCGGTGGAAGATTATACTGCAAGTTATCTGTGAAACCTTGCGAAGGTTGCTTCGTCGGGGAAAGCACCCTCCTCGCAAGGACTTCCCGGTCATTACAAGGGTTGTCAAGGACTGTTTTTACCTTTATAATTCCGCCTATCTTTAAACAACCGGAGTTTAACCACCTTATGGAACAGAATGATGCCCAAATCGGGAAGGAGGGAACGCTCGAGGGCACCCCGCTCGCCGAAAACGAATCCCCACAACCCGCCACCCCTTCCATGGAAAGCCTGCTCGAACAGGAGGGCGGCCTTGCCTTGGATTTCCCGCAAAGCGGCGAAATCCGCACGGGGACGATAGCCAGTATCAGCCCTTCCCAGATCCTCGTCAGCATTGGCGCCAAATCTGAAGGAGTGTTGACCGGCCGCGAGTTGGAACAAATTCCAGAAAAAGAACGCGCCGCCTTCGAGGTAGGCCAGGAGATCCCGGTCTACATCGTCAACCCCGAAGACCAGAACGGCAACGTCATCGTCTCGTATACCCGCGCCCAGGAACAGATGGGCTGGGATGCGGTCGAAGCGATGCTCCAGCACGACGAGGTCTACGAAGGCGCGGTTGACGGCTTCAACAAGGGCGGCCTGATCGTCCCCGTCCACGGGCTGCGCGGGTTCGTTCCGGCCTCGCAGGTCAGCGCGCTGCGCCGCAGCATGGCGGTGGGCGATACCCCCGACCAGCGCTGGGCCAAGATGATCGGCGAACCGATCGCGGTGCGCGTCATCGAAGTGGATCGCGAACGCCGCCGCCTGATCCTGTCGGAGCGGGCCGCGGGCAGCGAATCCCGCGCCGCGCTCAAGGAACGGGTGATCGAAGAACTCAAGGAAGGCGGCGTTTACTCCGGCCGCGTCACCAGCCTGGCCGATTTCGGCGCCTTCGTCAACGTCAACGGCGCAGACGGCCTGGTCCACCTCTCCGAGCTTTCGTGGGACCGTGTCCATCATCCCAGCGAGGTCCTCGAGGTCGGGCAGGAAGTCAAGGTCAAGGTCATCAACATCGAACGCGAAAAGCGGCGCATCGGCCTGTCCATCCGCCAGTTGCAGGAAGATCCCTGGCGCGCTCGCATCAACGCCTTCCAGGTCGGCCAACTGGTCGAAGGCACCATCACCCGCCTGACCAAGTTCGGCGCTTTTGCCCGCCTGGCGAACGAGATCGAGGGCCTGATCCACATTTCCGAGATCAGCGAAAGCCGGATCGAACACCCGCGTGAAGTGCTGCGCGACGGCGAGAAAGTGACCCTGCGCATCGTGCGGATTGACCCCGACCAGCGCCGCATCGGTTTGAGCCTGCGCAAGGTGGATTCCCCGGCCTACGCCGACAAGGACATGAAAGCCCTCGCCCAGGAACTGGATTTCGGGCAGGATGACGAAGACGAACCCGAACCCGAACCGGCTGAAGAACCCGTGGAAGACTCCTCTGACGGAACGACCGAAGAATAGAACGGTTACAGAGAGCGCACCGTCTGGTGCGCTTTCTATTTAATTCTTATGCCCCTCATTGTTGATTCGCATCAGGATATTGCCTGGAACATGCTCGCCCTCGGGCGGGATTACACCCGTTCGGCAGCCGAGACCCGCCGGATCGAACGCGGCGGCCCGAACGTGGAGCACAACGGCGACTCGCTCCTCGGCTGGCCGGATTACCAGCAAGGCCGGGTAGCGGTCGTCTTTTCCACCCTGTTCGCCGCGCCGCTGCGCCACAGCGAGGGCGATTGGGATTCCCAAATCTATGCTGATTTCGACCAGGCCCACCGCCTCTACCGGACGCAACTGGACACCTATCACCGGCTCTGCGACCGCCACCCGGACAAGTTCCGGCTGATCGCCAGCGGCGCGGACCTGCGCGAGACCCTGTCCGCCTGGGAGCGGCCGCTCGAAGCGGAGCAGGCCGGACGTCCGGTGGGATTCGTGGTGCTGATGGAGGGGGCGGAGGGCATCCGCCAGATCGGCGAGCTGCCCGCCTGGGTCGAAAGCGGGGTGCGGATGATCGGCCCGGCCTGGGCCGGGACGCGTTTCTGCGGCGGGACGCAGGAACCGGGTCCCCTCACCGACGACGGCCGCGAACTCCTCGAGGCCATGGCCGGCTTCAACCTGATCCTCGACCTGAGCCACATGGACGCATTGTCTGCCCGCCAGGCGCTGGACCTTTACCCCGGCCCGGTCGCGGCCAGCCATTCCAATGCCCTGGCGCTCTTGAAAGGATCGTATAGTAATCGTCACTTGACGGATGAGGTCATCGCCGGTATTCTGGAAAGAGACGGCGTGATCGGCGTGGTGCCGTACAACAAGTTCCTGAAACCCGGCTGGACGGTTGCCGAGGGCAAACAGGCGGTCACGCTGGCGCACCTGGCCGCCCACATTGACTACATCTGCCAGATGGCCGGGGACGCCCGCCATGCGGGCCTGGGCACCGATTTCGACGGCGGTTTTGGCTGGGCCGGCACGCCGTCCGAGATAGATACCATCGCCGATCTGCAAAAGCTCGGCCCGCTGCTGGCAGAAAGAGGTTACTCACCCATGGACATCGAAGCGATCCTGGGCGGGAATTGGCTCAGGTTTTTACGAGAGGCCCTCCCGTGAATATGGCCGGTTTGCAATCCTCCAACGGAATCTTTCCCTCGGTAGCCCGGATCAGGACCGGGGCTGCGTTGACGTTCGTCGGCCTGCTGCTCCTGATCCTGGGCGCGAAGCCCGAGTGGTTCAGCCTGGACCGCAGCGCGGTGGTCGGTTTCGTGCAGATTGCGGTCTTCCTGGTGGGGCTGGCGGTGATCTGCGTGGGCGGGTACATCAGCCTGGCGACCCTGTGGGCCGGGGGCGAGCGCAGCATTGCCGCCGATTTCGGCCTGCGGCTGATCAGCACCGGCTACGTGATCGCCGTGTTCGCCGGGATGGCGGATATCTTCGGGATGGGGTCGCACCCGCTGCCGGGCGTGCCGCACTTCGGTCCCTGGCAGGCGCGGGGGGTGGAGATCGGGATGCTGATCATCCTGGTGGGGTTCCTGCTGATGGTCCCCTACCGGCGCAAGGAGCATTGACGGTCAAATTCTTAACGCGAACAACGCAGATTTAGCGAATTCCGCGGTTGTTTCGAAACATTCGCGGAATTCGCTCGATTAGCCTCATTCGCGTTAAAGTTTTTAGGCTCTTCAGGATCAAGTGGGGTGGGAACCCGTTTTACCACAGAGCGCACTGAGAGCACCGAGATTTTAAAAGGTGGCTCTCCCGTTTTTGACGGGAAAAACCTTTTGAAACACGAAGGAACACCAAGTCAACGAAGGAAAACCTTTACGGCAAGGCGCTTTTTTCCCCTTGAGAGCCTTCGTGTGACTGATAGGAAAATAGGCGCGGACCCCAACGTCTCCCGACGTTGGCGCCAAAGTCTGGAGACGTTGGACTCCTTTTTCATCCTTCGGGGTGAACGAAGTTCATGGATACTTTGTGTTTAGGCTCTTTCCCGTTTGTTACGGAAGAGCCTAAAAGGTTTTCTCTGTAGACTCTGTGATCTCACTGGTAAATAAATGGGCGACCCCACCAAATACCAGAGAGCCAGTTTTTAAGGCGATTGTTCGGGCGCGAAGATTGCCCGCAGGATGGCGTAAAAAGGCCAGAGTATGATGTGGGCAATCTTGAGCAGGGCGTCGCCGAGTCTTACCAAAATTCCGATCAGTTTGTTGAGAAGAGCCACCTGCCCGAAAACGAGCATCGTTGCGGCGAAAACGACCAGGAAGGCCCCGAACACGATACTGAAAATTGAAAGCAGGAAAATAAATATTGGGATGAGAATTGGGGGAAGCGCAGGAGCAATGAAGATATAAAGGGGAGAATACTTTTGTTTCTGCGGGCTATCGTCAGGCAGGAGCCGGTTACGCCGGTAAGCCAGCAGGGTGCCACACCACACGATTGTCAGGTATACCAACCCAAGAAGCAACAGGGCGTCAGACATTGACAGCATGGCTGATCCTCGCCTTGCCCGGCTACGAGAATGAAAAACGGAATAGATTGGAAGGGTATGCTTTCAGAAAGGCCTCCCCGATCGTGACGACATTAACTATTATACAAAAAAAGCACCAAAACCGGTGCTTTTTTTGTGGGTAATTCTGGATTTACTTTTTGAGGTCGGAGACCAATTCCATCGGCACGACTGCCGCGCCGACGATGCCGGGACCGGTATGGACACCCAGCACGGGCGAGATGCGCATGACCTCCAGTTTGGCGATGTTGAGGTTTTGCTGGAGCTTTTGGGAGAGCATTTCGGCCCCTTCGGCGAACCGCCCGTGCAGCACGGTAGCCCAGACCGGGGTGCTGGCATATTTGGCCGCCAAGTGCTCGGTGATGGTGGTCAACACCTGGGGGATGGTGCGCCCCTTGCCGACGGTGCTGTACTTGCCGTCAGCGTGGTCCACATTGATGATCGGTTTGAGCTTGAGCAGCGACCCCGCCAGGGCCTGGACGCGTCCGATGCGGCCGCCGCGGGCCAGGTATTCGAGCGTCTCGAGGGTGTAGATGACCTCCGTCTGGGCACGGATGGCGGCCAATCGTTCCTTGATCGCTTCGAGGGTCCAGCCCGCTTTCGAGGCCCAGGCCGCCGCCAGGACCTGGAAACGTTGTCCGCCGGAGAGGGTCATCGAGTCGAACACATCCACGACCTTGTCCTTGATCTGCCCGGCGCCCATGCGGGCCGAGTTGAAGGTGCCGCTCAACCCGGACGAGATGTGGATGGAGAGCACGTCTTTCGTCTCGGCCAGTTTGTTGTAAAGCTCGGTGAACACCCCGCTGGACGGCAGGGCGGTGGTCGGGATGGCCGGACGCATGGACTCGAGCCGGTTGTAGAAGTCGTCGGCGCTGATGTCGGCGGAATTGATCTCGCCTTCAGGGAACTGGATGTAAAGCGGCGCTTCGATGATGCCCAGGGCGTCGCGTTCTTCGGCAGGCAGGTCGGCCGCGCAATCGGTTACAATTTTCATCTTTTTCTCTCTTTCGGGTATGGGTGACTGGGCCATTATACCCGAAAACATACCGGTCAGTCGGTTTTGTGGGCGTAGGTGAATTCGATGGGGGCTTCCACCAGCCGTTTGAAACGCCGGCGCGCCAGCCGGGGCGGGTCGGTCTCGATGAAGTTGATCGAGACGGCCTCCCACATGAAGACCCACCCGCCGACCAGGAAGGCTTCGTGCAGCAGCGTAGTGACCAGCGAAATCTCCGCCCAGGGCTGGGTCAGCAGGTAGATGGTCAGGCACAGGAGCGAGAAGGCCACGTAACGCAGCGAGCGGACGCGGGTCTGCCGGCCATCCAGGCGGGACAGGATGGTTGCGTGCTGGTAATAGGTCTTGATGCTGTCCAGGCATTCGTGCTCGCGGGTTTCGTCACGCGGCTCCTCCTGAACGTGCATGACGATGCGGATGCCGTACTGGAGCGGGATCTCCTCCGAGCACTGGTCCAGGTATTCGACCACGTCCGGGGCCAGGTCCCGGCTGGGGGAGGGGGATGGGTCGAGATAGTTGTACAACTCGTCGTAAGTATCCACCGCAGCGTCAATGGTGAAGACCTTGCGCTGCGGGTCGTAAGGGTAGATGTCGCGCAGGTATTGCATGAGGGACATGATGGCTCCTGTGAACCCCATAATCATACCCACGACCCGGCCAATTCGTCCATAGTGAGTTGGGAGAATTATGGGGAGCGTTCGTTGCGACCGAAGAGTCCCCTGCTCGGTGAAAGAGGTGCTTCGCGGTGTTTATACTGAGTGAAGCGAATGTGTTCAGCATGACGTTGCGTAGAAAAAAATGCTACAATAATTGCATCACCGGCATGAAGGGAGTGCCGCCCGCCGCATAGCGGCGCTCCGCAAACGCCGAACCGCTGAATTACGAGTTGGTCAACTTCTTCAGAAGACAAAATATGATTCCAGATAGCGAACTTGATGCCCAAAGAATTATGGAAACTCGTTGTCCAAACCCAGCATTGCGGACAACTTATGTTTCCATTATTGCTGATGGAATTATCGAATCCAATCGGCATAACCGAGGCCTTTAGAGTCTCAACATGAACGATGACGCAATAAGGCTAACGGTTTCGCATTATTACGTTTGCATAGCGTTTGTATCAGCTAACTATTTGCCGGAAAGAATCCCAGGTTTCGGAGCCAAGGCAAAAAGGGATCCATAGATAATGTAATTTGTGGCCACTGCTAAACAACAATCTCAAAGGATGAGCGAAAGATCGAGAGAAATGGTCCGCTTTTTGCGGCACACCCCGCCGGGTCTGGCGCAATCCCGCCCGGCGAGGGCGTTACTCAAAGGATACGCTTTCGCCGCATCCAATAGAGGAATTCGGACATGATGGCATGGAGTGGAAAGAATTACAAATGGTTTTACGATCATATCCATAGCCGCTACTATGCCCTTCTGGTCAAGTGGTGTTTTCGGCCATTTGGCGGGGAAGATCGCGTCAGGAAAGAACTGATTGCCCGGATTGACTTTTCGTCCAGGGAGAAAATCCTGGATATGTGTTGCGGCATTGGCGGAGTCACCTTCGTTATGGCTGGGAAAGCAGGAAAAGACAGTGAAATTGTGGGGATGGACCTCTCGTCAGGGCAGATAGCGATAGCCCGAAAAAACAACCGCTTTGGCAACGTCCGTTTCATCGAGGGCGACGTGACCGGCACCGGTCTCGAGGACGGTTATTTCGACAAGGTATTCATTACCCACGCGCTCCACGAAATGCCGGGAGAAGTCCGACAAAGAGTCCTGTCCGAAGCAAGAAGGGTATTGAAGAAGAATGGAGAAGTCATTATCCTGGAATTGGACGATCCAGGAAATATCCTGATCCGGTTGTTCATCGGGCTTTGGTTCTTCTACTGGCTGCCATTCAACTTCGAAACCTCCACCCGACGGGACATGCTCCGCCATGGACTCGTGACGGAATTGGAGACAGCCGGTTTCAGGAATGTTACAAAGCAGTCAAAGTACCGCGGCGTATTTCAAGTTGTGAGAGGTATCCATGGCGGCTAACGATAAACATCCTTTGGATACCGAGACCGCAGATCTCCGCAAGCGCACCATCGAAGCCGTCCTTGCCAGGCAGGACGGTTCCTTCCGGTGGGGGTTCGACGAGAGACAGGCCCGTGAGCGCCCGGAGTACGTGCATTATTCGCCCAATTTCAAATCCACGCTCTGGACCCTGGTCCTGCTGGCCGACCTCAAAACGCCTGCCGGCATCCCGCAGATCGAGCCGTCTCTGCGCCTCGTGACCGGGCATTTTTATGACCCTGAACACGGGATTTTCAGGCTGCCGGGCATGAGCCATTTCCCCATCCCGTGCCTGAACGGCAACCTGATCTACCTCCACCATTATTTCGGGATGCCCCCTTCGGAATCACTGGATCGGACCGTCGGTTTTTTCGCCGCGTACCAACGCTTCGACGACGGCGGTTTCAAGACCCCGGCGACCTATCCATACTGTTCGAACACTTCCTGCTACGGGAAGCATACCTGTTATTGGGGCGTGACCAAACTGCTCAAAGGAATCTCGTTCATCCCCAAATCCCAAAGGACCCCGGAAGCCCAACGCCTGATCGGGAATTGCATCGAGTTTGTTCTGCACCACGAGGTGTGTTTCAGTTCCCGTCACAGAGACAGACTCCTTCACCGGGATATTGGCAGGCTTACATTCCCAAATTTCTACAAGAGCGATTTCCTCGAAATCTTGTGGCTCCTGGCAAGGGAAGGCGTGCGCGACCGGAGACTGTCACGCGCCGTGGAATTGCTGCGTTCCCGGATGAAGGAGGGCGGTTTTTGGGAACTCGAAAAATCCATGAACACCATCATCCCCATTGGCCAAGAGGACCACCCCAACGCCTTCATCACGGAAAGGGCAAGAGAGGCGCTGGATTATTATGGGGATTGAAATCAAAGCGATTGACCAACCAAAGGAGTAAAGTATGGAACTCGGCGCGTTTTCGATCAGTTTGGCGGTCAAGGATATCCGGGCTTCGAAGGATTTTTACGAGAAGCTGGGTTTCAAGGTCTTCATGGGAGATGTTTCCCAGAACTGGCTCATCCTGAAGAACGATGGCCATGTGATCGGTCTCTTCCAGGGGATGTTCGAAAGGAATATCCTGACTTTCAACCCCGGCTGGGACCAGAATGCCCAAAAGCTGGAGGCTTTCACAGACGTCCGCGAACTACAGAAGCAGTTGAAGGCGCAAGGGGTAGAGTTCATCACCGAGGCAGACGAAGGTACGACGGGCGCGGCCAGTTTTATGCTGGTGGATCCCGACGGCAACCCGATCCTTATTGACCAGCACATCTGACCTGCCGGTTGGGGCAGGTCCCAACCCAAAACGCCGCCCGATGGGCGGCGTTTTGGGTTGGGCGGGGAGATGTTTACGGGTTGTAGTATTCGATGACGATGATCGGGCGGTCGGCGAAGAGCGCATTCCCGCTGTGGAAGAGAATGTTGTCGGCCGAGGAGTCGTTGTTGTCGTCCAACTGGAAGCGCAGGCGGAACTGGGTGATACCCGTCAGGTTGACGAACGGGAAGGCGGTCGTCTTGAGATTGACGCTGTACCAGCCGGAGGCGGGGGCGCCGCTGAATATGCCCGCAGGCTGTAAACTGGCGGCAGCCTCGAAGTCGGTCGGCAGCAGGGCATTCGCCCCCGAGAACGGGCCTTTCTTGATGTCCAGCACCAGCTTCTTGTGGGTGTTGAACGGGTTGGTCCCGACGAGGCTCGAACGCTTGACCTTGAGCGTGATCTTGGTGATGATGGCATTGTTGGGCAGCCCGGCCGTGTTGAAGGAAAGGATCGAACGGTACTGGCTGTTCCCGGCGTTGTCGCCCAGGATCAGAGTGGCGGCGGTCGCATCCACGGACCCGCCCTGGCTGCTGTATTCGCCTCGTTCGAGGATCCAGCCGTCGTATGCGCCCTGGGAGCGCAGGGTCACGGTCACGGGTTTCCTGACAGTGTAGGATTCGCCGGTGGTGTAGTCGCCGTTCCCGGTCCCGGCCCCGCCCAGTTTGTTGCCGAAGGCGTCGGTGATGCTGTCGTCGTCGGTCAGGTCGAGGCGCAGGGTCCCGTCACCGGTCCCGGTATCCACGCTGACGGTGTAGGCCGCATCGGAGCCGCTGACGCCCGTCACCGAGACGCCGCTGACGGTCCCGGTCGTGAACAGGGTGAAGTCGGCCGCGTCCACGCCGGTGACGGGCTTGGTGAAGGTGACGGTGAAGTCCACGCTCGCCAGCTCGGTCGGGGTCCCGCTGGCCCGCAGGATGGACGAGACGAAGGGCAGGCCGGTGTCGAGGCTCCAGGAGAAGGAAGCCGGGGTCGGGTCGGTGTTGCCGGCCGCGTCGGTCGAGCGGACCTCGAAGGTGTGGGCGCCGTTCGACAGGCCGGTGTAAGGCTGGGGGCTGGTACAGGCGCTGAACCCGCCGCCGTCAAGCTGGCAGGCGAAGGTCAGGCCGCCGTTCGGGCTGGAGAAGGTGAACGAGGCGTCGGCGCTGTTGGACGGGTCGGTCGGGTGCGTGTCAATCTGCGTGTCCGGGGCGGCTGTGTCAATCGTCCAGGTGTAGCTGGCCGGGGTCGGGTCGGTGTTGTTCAACAGGTCCACGGCGCGCACCTCGAAAGTATGCGGCCCGTCGGCCAGGCTAGTGTAGGACTTGGGGCTGGCGCAGGAGGCGAAGCCGCCGCCGTCAAGCTGGCACTCGAAGGTGGCCGACAGGTCGGGGCTGGAGAAGGTGAAGGACGGGTTGGCGCTGTTGGACGGGTCGGCCGGTTTGGTGTCTATCTGTGTCTCGGGGGCGGCGGTGTCAATCAGCCAGGTGTAGGTGGCCGGGGTCGGGTCGGTGTTGCCCAGGGCGTCGGTGGCGCGCACGTCGAAGATGTGCAGGCCGTCGGCCAGGCCGGTGTAAGGCTGGGGGCTGGCGCAGGGGACGAAGCCGCCGCCGTCAAGCTGGCAGGCGAAGGCAATGCCGCCGTCGGGACTGGAGAATGTGAAGGTGGCGTCGGCGCTGCTGGACGGGTTGGCCGGTTGGGTATCTATCTGGGTCTCCGGCGGGGTGGCGTCAATCGTCCAGGCGTAAGCGGCCGGGGTCGGGTCGGTGTTCCCGGCCGCGTCGGTCGAACGGACCTCGAAGGTATGCGGGCCGTCACCCAGGCCGGTGTAATCCGCCGGGGAGGCGCAGGGGCCGAAGCCGCCGCCGTCAAGCTGGCAGGCGAAGGTCACGTCGCCGTCGGGACTGGAGAAGCTGAAACCGGCGTCCCGGCTGTTGGACGGGTTGGCCGGCATCGTGTCCAGCTGTGTCTCCGGGGCGGTCTTGTCAATCGTGTAGGACTGCCCGGTGATGAATCCGCCGTTGAGCGGGTTGTTGGAAGCGTCGCGGATGCTGTCGTCGTCGAGCGCGTCCAGGCGGAGCGTGCCGTCGCCGGAGCCGGTATCCACCGTGACGGTGTAAGCCGCGCCCGAACCGCTCACGCCCGTCACCGCTGCGCCCGTGACGCCGGAGGCTGTCACCGCGAAATCGGTGCTGTCCACGCCCGTAACGGATTCGGAGAAGGTCACGCTGAAGTCCGCGCTGGCGGCGTTGGTCGGGCTGGTCCCGGCCAGGGTCACCGAGACGACCGTCGGCGGGGTGGCGTCAATCATCCAGGCGTAGGAGGCCGGGGTCGGGTCGGTGTTCCCGGCTGCGTCGGTCGAACGGACCTCGAAGGTGTGCGGGCCGTCACCCAGGCCGAAGTAATCCACCGGGCTGACGCAGGGAGCAAAGCCGCCGCCGTCAAGCTGGCACTCGAACGAGACTCCTCCGTCGGGGCTGGAGAAGCTGAACGAGGCGTCGGCGCTGGTGGACGGGTTGGCGGGGAAGCTGTCAATTTGGGTATCCGGGGCGGCGGTGTCAATCCACCAGGCGTAGCTGGCCGGGGTGGGGTCGGTGTTGGAGGCGGCATCCGAAGCGCGCACCTCGAAGGTGTGCGGGCCGTCGGCGAGACCAGGGTAATTCATCGGGCTGGCGCAGGGGGCGAAGCCGCTGCCGTTAATCTGGCACTCGAAGGTCACACCACCATCCGGGCTGGAGAAGCTGAACGACGCGTCGGCGCTGATGGACGGGTTGGCGGGGAAGCTATCAATCTGCGTGTCCGGGGCAGCCGTGTCAATCGTCCAGGTGTAGCTGGCCGGGGTCGGGTCGGTGTTGCCCAGCCCGTCCACGGCCTGGACCTCGAAGGTGTGCGGGCCGTCGGCCAGGCCGAGGTAATCCACCGGGTTGGCGCAAGGGGCGAACCCGCCGCCGTCAAGCTGGCATTGGAAGGTCGCGGTCGCATCCGGGCTGGAGAAGGTGAAGCTGGCGTTCGCGCTGCCGGACGGGTTGGCGGGCATGGTGTCAAGCTGCGTTTCGGGGGCGGTCGCATCTATCGTCCAGGCGTAGAGAGCCGGGGTCGGGTCGGGGTTGCCGGCCGGGTCCACGGCGCGGACCTCGAAGCTATGCGGGCCGTCGCCCAGGCCGAAATAAATCGCCGGGGAGATGCAGGGCAAGAAACCGCCGCCGTCAAGCTGGCATTGGAAGGTCGCCGTGGCATCCGGGCTGGAGAAGTTGAAACCGGCGTCCCGGCTGTTGGACGGGTCGGCGGGCATCGTGTCAATCTGCGTGTCCGGAGCCAGGGTGTCAATCGTCCAGGTGTAGGAAGCGGGAGTCGGGTCGGTGTTCCCGGCCGCGTCAGTTGCGATGACTTCGAAGGTATGCGGGCCGTCAGCCAGGCCAAAGTATTCTGCCGGGATGACGCAAGGGGCGAAGCCGCCGCCGTCAAGCCGGCAGGCGAAGGCCAGGCCGCCGTTCGGGCTGGAGAAGGTGAAAGAGGCGTCGGCGCTGCTGGAGGGGTCGGCGGGGAAGCTGTCAATCTGGGTGTCGGGGGTGAGGGTGTCAATCGTCCAGCCGTAGGAGGCCGGGGTGGGATCGGTGTTCCCGGCTGCGTCGGTGGCGCGCACGTCAAAGGTGTGCGGGCCGTCTGCCAGGCCGGCGTAATTTGCCGGGGAAACGCAGGGGGCGAACCCGCCGCCGTCAAGCTGGCAGGCGAAGGTCAGGCCGCCGTCCGGGCTGGAGAAGGTGAAGGAGGCGTCGGCGCTGCTGGACGGGTCGGCGGGGAAGCTGTCAATCTGGGTGTCCGGGGCGAAGGTGTCAATCGTCCAGGCGTAGGAGGCCGGGGTGGGGTCAACGTTCCCGGCGGCATCCGAAGCGCGCACCTCGAAGATGTGCGGGCCGTCTGCCAGGCCGGTGTAATTTGACGGGGAAACGCAGGGGACGAAGCCGCCGTCGAGCCGGCACTCGAAGGTCACGCCGCCGTTCGGGCTGGAGAAACTGAAGGAAGCGTCCGCGCTGTTGGACGGGTCGGCGGGCATCGTGTCTATCTGCGTGTCCGGGGCGGCGGTGTCAATCGTCCAGGCGAAGGATGCCGGGGTGGGGTCGGTGTTGCCCAAAGTATCCACGCCCCGGACTTCGAAGGTGTGCGGGCCGTCGGCCAGGCCGAAGTAATCCAACGGGCTGGCGCAGGGAGCGAACCCGCCGCTGCCGTCAAGCTGGCACTCGAAGGTGGCCGTCAGGTCGGGGGATGAGAAGGTGAAGCTGGCATCCGCGCTGCTGGACGGGTCGGCAGGATGGGTGTCTATCTGGGTTTCGGGCGTGGTGGCGTCAATCGTCCAGGCGTAGGAAGCGGGCGTGGGGTCGGTGTTGCCCGCCGGGTCCACGGCGCGGACCTCGAAGGTGTGCGGGCCGTCGCCCAGGCCGGTGTAGCTCGCCGGGCTGGCGCAGGGGCCGAACCCGCCGCCATCGAGCCGGCACTCGAAGGTCGCGGTCGCATCCGGGCTGGAGAAGGTGAAACTGGCGTCCCGGCTGCTGGACGGGTCGGCGGGCATCGTGTCAATCTGCGTCTCCGGGGCGGATTTGTCAACCGTGTAGGATTCGCCGCCGGTGTAGCCGCCGTTGAGCGGGTTGCCGGTGGCGTCGGTGATGGAGTCGTCGTCGAGCACGTCCAGGCGGATCGTGCCGTCACCGGAGCCGGTATCCACGCTGACGGTGTAGGTTGTCCCCGAACCGCTCACGCCCGTCACCGCCGCGCCCGTGACGCCGGAGGCTGTCACCGCGAAATCGGTGTTATCCACGCCGGTCACGGGGGCCGAGAAAGTGACGGTGAAGTCCACGCTCGGGGCGCTGGTCGGGTCGGGGTTGGCGCGCAGGACCGAGGTCACGACCGGGGCGGTTTTCATCACAGTGTAGGACCCGCCGCCGGTGTAGCCCCCGTTCCCGGGTCCGCTCCCGCCGAGGTGGTTGCCGATCGCATCCAGGATCGAATCGTCGTCGTTCAGGTCGAGGCGGATAGTCCCGTCCCCGCTGCCGGTATCCACCGTCACGGTGTAAGCCGCGCCCGATCCGCTCACGCCGCTGACCGAGGCTCCCGTAATGCCGGAGACGGCCAGGCTGAAATCGGACGCGTCCACGCCGGTGACGAATTCGGAGAAGGTGACGGTGAAGTCCACGCTGGCGGCGTTGGTCGGGTTCGGGTCGGCGGGGGTGATCGAGGCTACGGTGGGCGGGGCCACATCTACCCTGGCGATGAAGGCCTCGTTGGCGCTGCTGTAGGCGCGGGAGGGCGTGCCCCAGGCGGCGTCGCTTTGCCCGGCCAGGTAGGCGTTGCCGCCCGCATCGGTGGCGAGGCCGTAGCCGTTGTCGCTGCCGGGGCCGCCCAGGAAGGTATTCCAGGCCAGCGAGCCGTCGGCCGGATTGAGGTTGGCGACAAAGGCGTCGTTGACCGCGAACGGCCGGGCCGGGCTGCCCCAGGCGGCGTTGCTGTTGCCGGTGACGTAGAGCGCGCTGCCGGAGACGGCCGCGCCGAAGCCGAAGTCGCTGCCGGAGCCGCCCAGGAAGGTGTTCCAGGCCAGGGAGCCGTCCGCGCCGGTGAGTTTGGCGGCGAAGGCGTCTTCCAGGTCGGTGAAGGGTTCAGCAGGAGCGCCCCAACTGGAATCGCTGAAGCCGGAGACGTAGGCATTACCACTGGCGTCCACGGCGATCCCGTTACCGCCGTCGTCCCCGTAGCTGCCCAGGAAGGTGTGCCAGAGCAGGCTGCCGCTGCTGTCCAGTTTGGCGGCGAAGGCGTCGTTGCCGCCCAGGAAGGCCTGGACGGGCGTTCCCCAGCCCGTGCCGCTGCGCCCGGAGATGAAGGCGTTGCCGCCCGCGTCCACGGCGATGGCGCTGCTGGCGTCGCTGCCGGGGCCGCCCAGGAAGGTGTGCCAGAGCAGGGAGCCGCCGCTATCGAGTTTGGCGGCGAAGGCGTCGTACCCGCCCGCGTAAGCCCGGACCGGGCTGCCCCAGGTGGCGGAACTGCGCCCGGCGAGATAGACGTTGCCGCTGGCGTCGGTGGCGAGGCCCACCCCGTAGCCGAAGTCGCTGCCGCTGCCGCCCAGGAAGGTGTTCCAGACCAGGTTGCCGCTGCTGTCTATTTTGGCGACGAAGGCTTCGTAGCCGCTGCTGGTGAAGGCCGAGACGGTGCAGGGGGTGGGGGAGCAGCTCCAGGCGGCGGTGCTGAACCCGGCGACGTAGGTGTTGCCGGCGCTGTCCACCGCGATGGCGTTGCCGTAGTCGCTGCCGCTGCCGCCCAGGAAGGTGCTCCAGAGCAGGACCCCGTCAGGATCGAATTTGGCCGCGAAGGCCTCGCTGCTGCTGGCGGTGAAGCCGCGCACCGGGCTGCCCCAGTCGGCGGTGCTGCGGCCGGCCACGTAGACGTCCCCTCCGGCGCCCACCACGGAAGCCAGGCCATAGTCCAGGCCGCCCCCGCCCAGGAAGGCCAGCCAGCCTTCGGCGTAGGTCGCAGCCTGGGCGGGTTGTGTTGGGATGAGCGAAAAGATAAGGGCCAACACGACGAAAATGGATGAGAAGAAACGCGTTCTGTTCACTTGGGTCTCCCTTTACTGCATGGTGCGATGAATAAAGATTTGCGTCGGCAGTGACGAATGCCGGGCGTTTCGATGGGTTGTGCGGCGCTTTCGATTGCAATCTTTTTGCAATGTTTACATTATAGGGTTGGCCTCTTGTGCCGACCTTTACAATCACTTTGCATTGCGTAAAACAGGGGAGGATACTGACAAAACTGATAAGTCCCGCTGCCGGTGCAGGGATTGGCGCGTTGGGTCTCGATGACATCGAGGGCGCGTGTTGGCGACTCAACGCCGATGAGTCACTGACTCAACGCCAATGAGTCGTGTGTAAGCCGGGCCGGGATGCGGTGGGCATTGCGGTAATTCTCTATCCAAAAAGGAGTGCGAGCTTCAGCTTGCCCGTTCCCAGCGGACTGAAGTCCCCAGCGGACTGAAGTCCCCAGCGGACTGAAGTCCCCAGCGGACTGAAGTCCCCAGCGGACTGAAGTCCGCACTCCAGGATTGTTCGGGAAACGGTCGTTTGACGGTTCTTGACTTTTGGGATGCCGTCCGCCGGCTGCGCTAGATCACCCTCACCACCGATCCCCGCCCGGTCTTTTCCACTTCGATCCGGTTGGGGAAGGCGTCTTTCAGTTCGTTCAGGTGGGTTATCACCAAAATCTTCGCAAAATCACCCTTGACCAAATTGATGGCTTCGATCAGCCGCTGGCGGCCCTGTTCGTCCTGCGAGCCGAAGCCCTCGTCAATCACCAGGGTTTGCAGGCGGGCCCCCTTGCGCTGGGCCAGCACCTTCGAGAGCGCCAGCCGGATGGCAAAATTGACCCGGAAGGCCTCGCCGCCGCTGTACATCTCGTAATCCCGCAGCCCGGCCCCGTCGCTGATCTGGATGTCGAGGGTCTCTTTCAGGTCGTCGCGCTTCTTGTCCTTGTACTCGGCCTGGGTGGCGAAGCGCACCGACATGCTGCCGTTGCTCAGCCGGTCGAGGATTTCGTTGGCTTTGGTCTCGATTTCGGGGAGAGCCTGTTCGATAAGCAGGGCGGGGACGCCGTCCTTGCCGAATGCCCGCTCCAGGGTTTTGTGACGCCCGATCTGGATCCCCAGCGCCTCCCGCCCGGACTCCAGGCCTGTCCGCCGCGCCCGCAGATCGTCCAGCACCGACACTTTTTGCCGCGCCGCGCCGACCTCCTGGTTGAGACGGTTTTCCTGCTCCTTGACCGCGAACAACTCCCGTTCGGCGGTCGCCAGGTCCGGGGCCTGGGATTCGGAGGCAGCCAGGGCCGCAGCTAAATCGTCATATTCTTTCTGCTGCTCTTCCACTTGTGACTTTTGGCCTTCAACTTGCAACTTAAGCTCCTTGATCTCGCGTTCCAGCGGGGCCAGGGCGGCTCTGGCTTTTTCCAGGTTGCGATATTCTTCCTCGGCGGCGCGTTGCTCCGCCTCCGCCTGGCGGGCCGCGTCGTGGGCTTCCGGGTCGTAGCCCAGGGACTTGAGTTCGGCGTCCACGGCGGCGAGTTGGGCGCGGGCTTCGGCCGCGAAACTCCCGTCGGCGAGCGACTCTTCGATCTCCTTGAGCCGCGGCCCGCCTTTGGCCTCCCACTCCGCAGCGGACTTGTGCAAGGCGTCGAGTTGGGCGGTGAGTTGGGCGATTTTATTGGAGGTTGTGAGGAGATCGCGGTCGAGAGATGCGTATTGAGTGGAGCGTGTTACGTGCTCCGTGATTTGTTGGTTGAAATCGGCCATTGCGGTCTGGTTGGCGCGGAAGCGGTCGCCCAGGGATTTGCCTTCGGCGTTGAGCTGGGTGATGGTCGTCTGGCGGTGTTCGGGGCTGAGTCCCTGCCCGCACAACGGACAGGTTGCGCCCTTCGCCACTTCCAGCCGTTCGATGCGGGCCTTGATCTCGTCCATCTGGGCTTTCAGCGCCAGGTTTTCGGCCTTGAGTTCAGCCTGCTTCTCCCGCGCCGACTGGCTCTCTTTTTCCAGCGCCTCGCGCTCGGCCAGCCTTGCCTCGATCTCCGCCAGTGATTGTTGCGCGGCTTCAAGCTGCTCATGCAACTCACCCCTCACCGATAACTGTTCACTGATCCCTGAATACTGCCCGCGAAGCGAAGCGCCCTCCTGCTCCAGCCGCGCCTTTTCGACCGCGATCGCCTCGGCCAGCGGGGAACGGCGCTTCTCGGCCTGGCTGAACTGGCCGGCCAGCCCATCCCAGCGGGCCAATCCGTCGCGGGCGGATTGCCAGCTTTTGTAAGCGGCTTCGATTTCTTTTCCTCGTCCCAGCAAATCGGCGTAGGTCAGGCTTTCAGCCTGACGTTCCTCCAGGCGGGATTCCAGCGCCGACAAATTTGCCTGCGCCCGGTCGAGCTGGGACCGGAGGGCCGCGACCAGTTTGCGCTGTTCGCCCAGGCTGGCGGCGGCGCGGCGCATCCCCTCGAGGGCCGATTCGGCCGATTTACGGGTGGCAGATAACAGGTCCAGGGCGCTTTCGAGGCGGGACAGGTTATCGAGGCGGGCCGGTTCCTCGGCCAGTTCGGCTTCGATCTCGGCCATCCGCCCGTCAATTCCCCGCACTTGGGCTTCGAGGGCGGCGCGCCGCTCGGCGGTGCGTTTGCGATAATCCTCCCAGGCCTCGAGGCCGAGGATGCTGCCCAAGATGCGTTTGCGGTCGCCGGGACGCTGCTGGGTGAACTGGTCGGCCTTGCCTTGCAGGAAGAAGGCCGCGTTGGTGAAGGTTTCGTAGTCGAGGCGCAGGGTCTGCTCGATGCGGGCCTGGGTCTCGCGCCCGGTGCGCTCGGACAGGGTGCGCCAGGTGCCACCATCTAAAATTTGGAACTCGAGGAGGGTCGTTTTGCCGCGCGGCGACGAGCGCTGCACCCGGTAGAGGTTGTTTTCGAGGCTGAAAACGAAAGCCACCTCGGCCGCGCTGGATTGCAGGTTGATGAGCGAGTCGTCCCGTTTGCGGGCCTGGCCGAAGAGCGCCCAGGTGACGGCGTCGAGCAGGGAGGATTTGCCCGCCCCGTTCGAGCCTGAGATGCAGGCCAGGTCGAAGCCGGTGAAGTCCACTTCGACGGGGTCGCGGTAGGAGAGGAAACCGGAGAGTTTGAGGGAGATGGGGATCATGGTTCGGCACTGACAGCAGACTTCGGAAGTCTTCCGGGGCGCTTCCACGTCCCGAAGACTCTGATAAAGACTTCCGAAGTCTTCAGGTCTCTGTGGCTAATCCAGGGTTTTCCGAAAGGCATACTGGCTTTTGACGATGGTGTAGCCCAGGCGCTTGTAGAACTCGTGGGCCTGGGTGCGGATGACGTTCGAGCGCAGGTAGACGCTGGCGCAGCCCGTTTCCTTGGTCCAGGATTCAGCGGCCCGCATCAGCGCCGCGCCTACGCCCCGGCCGCGGGCCTGCTCGTCCACCACCAGCCCGCCGATCTCGGCTTCGGGATCGTCCACCAGCAGGCTGTAAATGTGGACGTGGACCCAGCCGGCGACCCGCCCGTCGGTTTCGGCGACGAAGACCGCGTTCTCCTCGGCTTTGTCCAGCAGGAGGCCGAGCCGCCGCCGGACCTGCTCCGGTGTGGACGGGTAGCCCAGTTGGGCGGCGAGGTCGGCCAGCCGTTCGGTGTCGGTCGTGCGGGCAGGGCGGACATGGATGGGTTTGGGCATGGATGGATTATACTCTGCTGGGAGATGTCACACCTGCACTTGCGTGCGGTGCAAGTGTTGCGAGGGGCGCTTTTCTCTGGCACCGCCCGCCAGAGCAGGTGTGCGACGAAGCAATCTCCCATCCTAAAACAGGAGATTGCTTCGGGGAAGAGCACCCCTCGCAATGACATCCTGTGAATTGCTGTTTCCGAAACCGACAACTTTTTCGAGGCTTCCCCGACTTAATAATAGACTTTATCGGTATCAAGAAGACCCATACCGCCAAAACGCAAGGTCGCCGGTCGCCTGACCTGAAAGGCCAAGATCTTTTCTTGGCGACTTGCGGATTTTCTCCGGCATCCCTGGCGACTTGACCGTTGATACCGGTAAAGTCTATCTTGGTATGCCAAAGGAACTCCACCTTATATGAACAAACGCATTGCCAGCACCCTCACATCGCTGCTCATTTTTGCCGCCTTCTTCGCCGGCATGGCGGTCATCCAGTTCTCCACGCCAGACCTGCCCGATAACGACGGTTTCTACCACATCCGCCTGGCCTGGCTGATGCGCACCGAGGGCCTGAAACCGGACTTCCCCTACCTGCCCCTGAGCATCCTGAACGAGCGGGAATTCTACGACCACCACTTCCTCTACCACGTGGCCCTGATCCCATTCACCTATTTCGGCGACCTGCTCACCGGGGCCAAATGGTCGGCGGTGACGTTCGCCAGCCTGGCCTTCCTGGCGGTCTGGTTCCTGTTGAAACGCCAGAACGTGCCTTACGCCTGGTTGTGGGCCATCGGCCTGCTGGGCATCTCGGACGCTTTCCTCTACCGCATGAGCGTCACCCGGGCCCAGTCGGTCTCGCTGGGGCTGCTGGCCCTGGCGATGATTTTCCTGCTGGAGCGGAAACACATTTACCTGGGGATCCTCTCGTTCCTCTACGTCTGGACCTACGACGCCTTCCCGCTCATCCTGGCCCTGGCGGGGATGTACGTGCTGGCCGTGGCCCTGGTCGAACGCCGCCTCGACCTCGTCCCGCTGTATTACGCCTTCGGCGGGGTGGCCCTGGGGGTGCTGGTCAACCCATACTTCCCGTATAACTTCATTTTCACCTGGCGTCACATGCTGCCCAAACTGACCGAGACCACCGCCGTCAGCGTGGGCAACGAGTGGTATCCCTACAACACCACCCAACTGCTCGAAAACTCCCTGCCCTCGCTGCTGGCCTTCGTCGGCGGGGCGCTGGCCCTGGGGATTTCAGGACGCAGGATGGAGGTCCGCACCGCTTTCGGATTTCTGGCCGCGGTCCTGTTCGGGGCGATGCTCTTCCAGGCGCGGCGCTTCGTCGAATATTTCCCCGCCTTCGCCCTGATCTTCGCCGCCTTTGCCTGGTCCCCGCTCGTCCTGGACCTGGGGCTGGCTACCGTTTCGCCGGTCTCTCCCCTGCGGACGCGTTCCCTGCGCTGGCTGCCGGGATTGTTGATCCTGCTGCTGGGCGGCTACGCGGTCTTCTTCTCGATCCGTGAGACCCGCTCCAGCCTGGAGGGGGCCAAGCCTTACGACTTGTACGCCGGGGCTTCGGCCTGGCTGGAGCAGAACACCCCGGCCGGGACGCGCCTGTTCCAGACCGATTGGGACGATTTCCCGCGCCTGTTCTACTACAACACCCACAACACCTACCTGGTGGGCCTCGACCCGACCTACATGCAGCTCTACGACCCCCAGATGTACGACCTGTGGGTGCAGATCACCGACGGCGACGTGGAGAACCCGTCCCGGGTCATCTACAACGACTTTGCCGCCACCTACATCCACACCGACCTGCGGCACGGCAACTTCATCCGGGCTGCCGAAGCCGACCCTGCCCTGCGCGAAGTCTACCGGGACGAGGAGGCGGTCATCTACCAGGTGATGGTGGAGCAGTTGCAGAAGTAGTCCAGACTTCGGAAGTCTTGCCGGTAGCTGTCACCCCGCAGATGGCCGCTATTGCTGCGCTCGCTGACTATGCCCAGATGATTTCTTTTGTTTGGCGTTGGCTTCCATATAAGCCCGCAGCAAGGAATTGATGCGAGTTTGATAGCCGCGACCCTGCGAATTGAACCAGGCCAAAACGTCACGATCAACACGAATTGTCAATTGCGCCTTATTCTCTTTGTCTTTCAACCGGCGTTTGACAACTCTGGTGATTACCCACAACTCGGAATCGCGGGGCTAAAGCCACTTGCTCAGTTCGTGAAAGTCCTTCGGACTGGCGCTCCGAGTCGGATTTATCCGACTTTCATGTACTGAGGCAGGACTTTAGTCCGCCGAATCAAGGCACAATACACAAGCCTGAAAAGTTACATTCTATTTTCTACCTCGAGCCTCAAAGCCAATCCAACCTTTGATAGCCATGACCACTTTCATGAAGCTGGAATGACCTTCTCCCCGCAAATCAAATCCAGCGAGAAGAAAATAACCATCTCCATACTTTAGACCTGCAATTAACCATCTGCTTGGATCTCCACTTTTTAGCAAAGGAACTAGACCCGATGTTCCAGGACGATAAGCTCTGAACATCTTTGCTTTTGTATCTCCGCCCGCATGGACAAGATCACCAAAAAGATTTCGCTCACGATCTGATTGAGTAGTTTCAACGATAAGATTCTCAGACAGCCCGCGAATTTGAGGAAACAGCGCCTGAAATAATGGAAGTTGAATTATTCTGGGTTCCTCGCCTAATTCCTTCCTAAGTGGGCCAGCGGTAATACGTTTGCCAATGTATTCTGGATCTCTTGGGTCATGACAATACCAAAATGGAATTCCCGCAACATTAACGTAAATCCCACCTGAAAAAACATAGTCGCAGATTGTTTCAAAGGATTTGTAGGTATATGTGTCTTCTTCAGGATAAGCTTCGCCGAAAGGATTGACTACAACCTGATAAGCTCGGAAATCATGAATGAACCAATGGCCCAACATTGACTTCTAGTGGAAATGGTGGCTCGAGCAATGCTTGCTCCCAGTCGGGGGGCAAATAGTTGGTAATCGCTGGTTCTGGGGCAATCTCATTGCCTTCTTCAATTCTACCGTCGAGAACAAGAATTTTCGGCTTTTGAAATTGCCTCGAGCGATTCTTATTTGCTATTGCGATGACAATCTTATCGAATAAATTTGTATATCCACCAAAGAGCAAGATTCCAAAAAGCAGGGTCGAAATAATGGTAACAGCTTGTTGCCAAAATGGAACCATTTCATTTTTGACCAATTGAAGAAGCGCCTCTGCTATAAGTGTGATAGAGAAAGGAGCAATGAAAAGTGTGAGAACGAATTTAACGATCTTATGGTACCGAGTTAGGTATTTTCGAATTCTCATCTGTTTCCTTCTCCTAATTACCCAATGCATCTAACTCGTGATTTGGCGGTTCGACAGTTAGGCAACCTTGGATTAATGTCCTATGAACAAATTATATGTCCCCCCATCCCACAGGTCAACATGGATGAGCGTCCCCGGCCTTGCAAACGCGGCTGAGAGTCGGCGGTGAAAACCCTCAGGGTCTGGTCTCTCACCACTGAATACTGAACACTGTACACCCACCCCCGACTGGTGTTATCATGGGCGGGGTATCTTATGGATGACATAAACATGGTCCGGGCGCGCCGCCGCCTCATTTTGATTGGGATTATCCTCGTCACCGTGCCTTGTTATTGCGCGGGGCTGTTTGCCGTCATGATCGCCCCCGACCCCAACGCTCCCACGGCCACCCCCACCGCCTCCCTCACACCGACCGGTTCGCCCACCCCCGTTACCCCCAGCCCCACCGGGACGGTCCCCACCGGCACATCCACCGCCACCCCGACCCACACGCCAACCATCACGCCCACCCCGACCATCACCCAGACGCCGTTCCAGCCCAGCACCAACACTCCCCTCCCGACGGCGACCTTCACGCCTACATTTACTTTCACGCCAACTGCAACCTTTACGCCCACGTTGACCCTCTCGCCAACGCCCTTCCCCTCCCCGACTTTCACGCCCACCGACACGCCGACGCCCACGCCAACCTTCACCCCGACGCCTACCGAAACCCCGGCTCCGTTGGCCAATGATACCCCGACACCCACCCCCGCCTCCACGCCCTAGCCTCCCTGGAAGTCTCCATGCCTGATATTGCCCCATTCCTTAAATCGCTTATTTCCATTTCCGGCCTGTCGGGTTACGAAACCCCGGCCGCAGCCCTCATCGAAGACAAATGGCGCCCGCTGGTGGACGAGATCAGCCGCAGCCGCCTCGGTTCCCTGCACGGGCTGAAGCGCGGCAGCGCCGGGGAACCCCGCCCCTCGATCCTGATCGCCGCCCACATGGACGCTATCGGCCTGATGGTCACGCAACTGGTGGACGGCCTGCTGCGCCTCACCGCCGTGGGCGGGGTGGATGCCCGCATCCTGCCCGGCACGCCGGTCATCGTCCATGGAATGGAGGACTTGCCGGGGATGGTCGTCCAGCCCCCGGGGCGGACCCTGCCCGATGAGGTGGGCAGCGACCCGGTCCCGCTGGAGCATCTCCTTGTGGACGTGGGCCTGTTCCCGTCGAAGGTGGCCGGTCTCGTCCGGGTGGGGGACCTCGTCTCGTTCGACACCCCGCCGGCCGACCTGTCCGGGGAGGTGCTCTCGGGCCATTCGCTCGACAACCGCGCCTCGGTCGCGGCTCTCACCGTTGCTCTCGAGGAGCTCCAATCCCGCGCCCACGCCTGGGACGTGCTGGCCGTCGCCAGCGTCCAGGAGGAAGTCGGGCTGGTCGGGGCGCAGACCTCGGCCTTCGGGCTGCATCCCACCCTGGCCGTCGCCGTGGACGTCACCTTCGCCAAAGGCCCCGGGGCCAACGACTGGCAGACCTTCCCGCTCGGCAAGGGGCCGACCCTCGGCTGGGGGCCGAACATCCACCCGTTCCTCCACAAGACGCTGAAAGAGCTGGCCGAAAAGCTCGAAATCCCGTTCTCGGTCGAGGTCATGCCGCGCCACTCCGGCACGGACGCCTACGCCTTGCAGGTCGCGGCCGAGGGCCTCCCGACTGCGGTGGTCAGCATCCCGCTGCGCTACATGCACACCCCGGTCGAGGCTGTGGCGGTCAAGGACGTGCAGCGCGCCGGCCGCCTGTTGGCGGCGTTCATCGCCGGGCTGGAGGTGGATTTCGTGGAGAAGATTACCTGGGAAGAAAGTTAATGTCACCCAAAATTGGCAACACCCAACTGAAACTGCTCGAAAAACTCTGCAACGCCGTGGCCGTCTCCGGCGACGAGGGCGAAGTGCGCCGGATCGTGCTCGAAGAACTGCGCCCGGTTGCGGACGAGATCAAAGTGGACGCCCTCGGCAACGTACTTGTGACCAAAAAGGGCAGCAGCGCAAACCGCCTGCGGGTGATGCTCGACGCCCACATGGACGAAGTCGGTTTCATGCTGGTGGACGACGAAAAGGACGGCATCTTCCGCTTCGAGACCGTCGGCTCGCTCGACGTGCGCCAACTGGTCGGCAAGCCGGTGCTGGTTGGCGGGGAACACGTCCCCGGCGTGATCGGGGCCAAGCCGATCCACCTGACCACCGCCGACGAGCGCAAAAAGAAGATCCCGCTCGACTCCCTGCGGATAGACATAGGTCCCGGCGGCGGCAAGGTCAAGGTCGGGGACCGGGCGGCGTTCGCGACGAAATTCAGGCGGGTCGGCCCTTCGATCTTCGCCAAAGCCATTGACGACCGCATCGGCGTGGCGACCCTGATCGAACTGGTCAAGTCCGCCCCCGCCAACGTGGACGTGCTGGCGGCCTTCACCGTGCAGGAGGAAGTCGGCCTGCGCGGGGCCAAGGTCGCGGCCCACGCTTTCGACCCGGACCTGGCGATCGCGATCGATTCGACCCCGGCCAACGACCTGCCCATGCACGACGGCAGCGAGAATATTTTCTACAATACGAAACTGGATCACGGCCCGGCCATTTACGTCGCCGACGCCGGGACGCTCAGCGACCCGCGCCTGATCCGTTTTCTGGCCGAGACCGGCGACCTGAACGGGATCAAGTACCAGTTCCGGCAGCCGGGCGGGGGCGGGACGGACGCCGGGGCGATCCACAAGGCCCGGGCGGGGGTCCCGTCCGTTTCCGTTTCGGTGCCGGGACGCTATGCCCACACCGCCGCGGGCCTCTCCCGTCTCGACGATTGGAAGGCCACCCTGTCCCTGCTGCACGCCGCCCTGACCCGGATGACCCCGGAATTGCTGGCGGGCGAAAGGCGATAGTGCCATTGCGAGAGGGTCGAGCAGGCGATGCTTTTCCGCCGTATCGAGACCCCGAAGCAATCTCCGATTGAGCAGATTTATCTATCGAGAGAGATTATTGGTATGAACGGACAAATTGCCCTGCTCGGCTCCGGCGAATATTTGCCGGTGATGGAACCGATAGACCGCTACCTGCTCGATTGCCTGCACCTTAACGGGCGCAGGCCCCGCGTCGTCTGCCTGCCGACCGCGGCCGGCACGGAAGGCGACGCCAGCGTGGACCGCTGGATCTCGATGGGCCTCGACCACTTCCAGCGCCTGGGCGCGGACGTGAAGGGTGTCCGCATCACGGACCGGGACGAAGCCGACCATCCCCGCTGGGCCGGCCTGATCGCCGAAGCCGACCTGGTCTATTTCTCCGGCGGCAACCCGCTCTACCTGTACCAGACCCTGGCCGGGACCAAAGCCTGGGACGCGGCCGAACAGGCCTGGAGTCGAGGGGCCGCTTACGCCGGCTGTTCGGCCGGGGCGATGATCCTGGCCCGCTACGTCCCCGACATCCGCTCGGTGGGGATGAAGCAGATCCCGGCCTTCGGCAAGCTCCCGGCGGAGAGCGTCATCCCCCACTTCGACCGGATGAAACTCTGGCGGCCGATGGTCCTGACCACGGCCCGCAAACGGCTCTCCGGCGACCGGTTCGTGCTCGGCATTGACGAGGAGACCGCCCTGGTCGGCCGGTTGGACGGCGAGTGGCAGGTGATGGGCCGGGGCAAGGTCTACATCATCAAAAAACGTGAAGAGTTCGCCTTTTCGCACGGGCAAATCGTCCCGTTGAACCAGTAAAAGGATCCGCCGCAGGGATTTTCGACGCGAATAACGCAGATTTGGCGAATTTCGCAAATGGCATTGAAAAAGAATTCGCGTCATTCGCCTGTTAGCGGCAGTCGCGTTGAGAAAGCTCGAGTGAAATGATCAAGGAGATCCAATGAAGTCTCTCATCCAAAAATTGACCGAAACCTTCAGCCCCTCGGGCTACGAATCCGCCATCCGGGACGTGATCCGGGCCGAGGTCGAGCCGCTGGCCGACGAAGTCCGCGTCGACGCGCTGGGCAACCTGATCGTCCGCAAAGCCCCTTCTGCCGCGACCAAAAATGGCAAGCGGATCATGCTGGCCGGGCACATGGACGAGATCGGGCTGATCGCCTCGCACATTGACGGGAACGGTTTCGTGCGCTTCACCACCATCGGCGGCATCCGCCCGCAGGTGCTACACGGGGCGCGGGTGGTCTTCGTCAACGGCGCGCGGGGCGTGATCGGCGGCGAACGCTACGAGAACTGGAACCAGATGCACCCCTACGACAAGATGTTCATTGATGTGGGCGCGGCTTCGGCCAAAGACTGCCCGGTTAGGGTTGGCGACGTGGCCGCCTTCGAACGGGCATTCATGGACATGGGCGACAAGCTGGTCGCCAAGTCCATGGACGACCGCATCGGCGTGGCGGTGATGATCGAGACCCTGCGCCAGCTCAAGTCCACCCCGCACGAGGTTTACTTCGTCTTCACCACCCAGGAGGAAGTCACCCTGGGCGGGGCGGCCACCGCCGCCTTCGGCCTGGACCCGGAGATCGGCGTCTCCGTTGACGTGACCGCCACCGGCGACACGCCCAAAGGCGAGAAAATGGAAGTCTCGCTCGGCAAAGGCCCGGCGATCAAGATCAAGGACGGCGGGATGCTGGCCGACCCGCGCATCGTGGACTGGATGATCCGCACAGCCGAAAAGTCGAAAATCCCCTGCCAGCGCGAAGTCCTGCTGGGCGGCACCACCGACGCCAAGGCCATGCAGGTGGCGCGGGCGGGCGTCCCGGCCGGCTGCGTCTCCATCCCGTGCCGCTACATCCACTCGCCGTCCGAGATGGTCGAGACCAGCGACGTGCAGAACGCCGTCAAACTGCTGGTGGCGATGCTCAGCGCCCCGGTCTCCCTGGATTGATGCGCCGGTTCATCGCCCTTTCCCTGCTACTGGCGCTCGCCCTGAGCGCTTGCGGCACGCTCCTCCCGCCCGTCAACCCCAGCCCGACCTCGACCCCAACTCTAACGCCCACCCCTGAGCCGACCGTCACCGCCCCGCCGCCCCCCACGCCGGGCGGGCCGCGCACCCTGGTCCTCTGGCTGCCGCCGCAGTTCGACCCCAACGCCGGCGCCCCGGCGGGCGAGCTGCTCAAATCCCGCCTCGACCGGTTCGCTTCCGAAAACCCCGAGATCACCATCGAAATCCGCATCAAGGCGGCCAGCGGCCCCTCCAATTTGCTGGAGGCCCTGACCGCAACCAGCCGCGCCGCGCCCGATGCCCTGCCCGATCTGGTCGCCCTGCCGCGCCCCGACCTCGAAGCGGCCGCGGCCCTCAGCCTGCTCCGTCCCCTCGACGGGCTGACGACCGTGCTCGACGACCCCGACTGGTACGCCTTCGCGGGCCAGATGGCCCACATCCAGAACACCGCCTACGGCCTGCCTTTCGCCGGGGACGCGCTCGTCCTGGCCTATCACCCCTCGCAAGTGACCCTGGAAGCGGACGCCGGCTGGACCCAGATCCGTGACCTGGGCGCCAGCCTGGCCTTCCCTGCCGCCGATCCGCAAGCCCTGGTCAGCCTGGGGTTGTACCAATCCTCCGGCGGGGCGCTGGTCAACGCCGAAGGGCGGCCCTCGCTGGACCCGGCCGGGGTGGAGACCCTGTTCGAGTTCTACGCCCAGGCCTCGGCGTCCGGTTTGATGCCGGTGACCGATACCCAGTTCCAGACGGATGCCCAGTCGTGGCAGGCCTACCGCGAGGGACGCGCCGCCCTGTCCGTCACCTGGGCCTCGCAGGCCCTGGCCGGAGCGTCCCCAGACACGAGCCTGCTCCCGTTACCCGGACTCGATTCGCAGCCCTTCACGCTGGCCGCGGGCTGGTCCTGGGCCGTCACCAGCACCGACGCCGAGCAGCAGGCCCTGGCCGCCCGCCTGGCCGAATTCCTGGTGGACAGCGCCTTCCTGGCCGAGTGGACTGCCGCCGCCGGCTACCTGCCGCCCCGTCCCAACAGTCTGCCGTTATGGAAAGACCGCCCGTCGCAGGCGCTGGCCGCCCAGGTGCTGGAATCGGCCCAATTGGTCCCCTCGCAGGAGATCATGCTGGCGCTCGGCCCGCTGATGCAGGAAGCCGTGGTGGGCATCTTGCAGGGGCAGATCACCGCGCCCGAAGCGGTCCAGGGCGTGATCGAGCAGTTGGAGTAATGTGCTAAAATTTCGATAGTGTTATCCATCCTGTTCACTGTAGGGACGACCCGCCAGGGATCGAAAACCGGGGTTTTAGGATCAGACTTTGGACAAAGCAACCTGCCGGATGGCCTTGAAGGGTCGCCCTTACGAAGCCATTCCCGATAGAAGGAGATGTCAAGATGAGGATCAGCCAGAAGTTAGCCGATATGATCAACGCCCAGATCGGGCATGAACTCGAAGCCTCCAACCAATACCTGCAGATTGCCGCCTATTTCGACAACCAGGCCCTCTCCAAACTGGCCGGGCTGTTCTACGCCCAGTCGGAGGAGGAACGCCAGCACGCCCTGAAATTCGTCCACTACCTGACCGAGGTGGGGGCGGAGGTGCGGGTGCCGGCCATCCCGGCCGCGAAGTACGAGATCGCCTCGGCCGAAAACGCCTTCGCCACCTCCCTGGATTGGGAAAAGGAAGTCACCCGCCGGATCCATGCGATGGTGGCCCAGGCCATCGAGGAGAAGGACTACGCCACCCAGGCTTTCCTGCAATGGTACGTCACCGAGCAAGTGGAGGAGGAAGCCTCGATGGGCACCTACCTGGAGGTCGTCCGCCGGGCGGGTGAGAAGAACCTGCTGATGGTGGAAGCCTACCTGATCCACGCCGGGGAGTAGGCCCCCGCTTTCATCCCGCCAGCCGCACGAGGCCGAAACTCGTGCGGCTTTTTGTATGGGAACTTTCGCCTTCCGCCTGCCGTCTGCCCGGCACACCCAAAGGAGAAAAATGATGAAACAGAAAACTTTACCCGTATTCCTTCTGATCGTTGCCCTGCTGCTCGCGGCCTGCGGGACGGGCGGCTCGGAGTTCGACCGCCAGCGCGCCGCCTGGGACGGACAGGCCGTGACCCATTACCGGTTTACGGTCGCGGTCTTGTGCTTTTGCCCGTTCGCCAACGTCCCGGTGACTTACGAAGTGCTGGACGGGCAGGTGGTCAATGCCAGCGTCGGCCCCGAGGTGGACCTCGGCGGCGGGACGCTGGAACAGGTCACTTCCATGACTGCGGAATTCGATACGGTCGAGAAGCTCTTTGCCTACGTCGAACGCGCCCTGAACGAGGCCGACAAGGTCGAAGTCACTTACGACGCATCTTATGGCTTCCCCTCCCAGGTCTCGGTGGACTGGATCGAACTGGCGGTGGACGACGAGCTTGCCTTCACCATCACCGGTTTTGAGGCGCTGCCCTGATCACGCCTGTCCCCATGAACCAAAAGCGCCCGGAAGTTCACTCCGGGCGCTTCGTAATCCGGGGAGGATCATTCCTCGGCCTCTGCGGGTTTCTTCTCTTTTTGCATCCCCCACATCAGCAACGCCCCGCCCGCGCCGATGGCGAACGCGCCCAGCGCGCCGCCGGGCAGGAAGCGGGCGAAGGCGATCCCCAGGCCGACGAAGCCCAGGTAGACCGCGATCTTCAACTGCCAGTTGGCTTCCTTGAAGGTGTGCAGGGTGAACCAGCCGATACCCAGCCCGAAGGCCAGCAAGCCGACGAAGCGGATCAGGCTGCCGGCAATTTCAAGGATGTCGAAAACGATTTGGGGCATAGCATCTCCTTTTTGTGTTGGGTTGAATGGATTCTTACGCTGAGGCCCAGATGGACCACAGGATGATCATCACCAGGCCGAGACAGAAACGGACCACGAAGGCCCAGCCGAGACCGATCATCATGGCTTTGGTGGTCTCGAAGGCTTTGTCCCGGTCTTTCAGGCGGACGTATTCGGCGCCGAACAGCGCCAGCGGAGCCGCCGCCAGCCCGGCCAGCGGCGTCAGGAAGATGCTGGCGGCGAACCCGGCCACGTAGCCGATGGCGATCGAACTCCAGGCCGCGCCGTTGTCGAGGGCTTTTTTGCCCATCATCAGGTTGTCGGCCACGTTGCCGATGATCATCAGCACGGTGATGATGGCGAACATAACCCAGGCCAGGGTCGAGAATCCGGTCAGCAGGCCGTAGATCAGCGCCGCCAGCCAGATGATCACCAAGCCGGGGAAGATCGGCACGACCAGCCCGACCAGGCCGATCAGCATGAACAGGGCGGTGAGTAATTGGATGGAAACTTCGAGCCAGTGGGGCATGGATATTCCTTTCGCGCAATGTGTTGATTATATAATACCCACGGTCACATATTGCGCTTTCCTGCTCGATAATAAGCGCAAGTTGTGACCGTGAAGGGTATAACGTTTCGGTAGGAATTCGGTTGTGCTAAGAAATAGGAGCCCCTAACTCGAATGAGCCGAAACCAAAAAAGGATTCAACCACAAAGGGTCACGAAGGAACACAAAGGAGAACCTTCGTGACCCTTCGTGTCCTTCGTGGTGAAAATTCTTGCACACGTGTGCCTGCGGCCCGGTGCAGGCAAAAAGCAAGGATTTAACTTGTAAGCACCTACCGGATCACGTCCACGCCGCCCATCCAGGGACGGAGCACTTCGGGCACCACGATCGAACCGTCGGCCTGCTGGTAGTTCTCCATCACCGCGATCAGGGTGCGCGGCAGCCCCAGCCCCGACCCGTTCAGGGTGTGGACGAACTGCGCCTTGCCGCCGTCCGCCGGGCGGTATTTGATGTTGGCGCGGCGGGCCTGGAAGTCGGTCACGTTCGAGACCGAGGAGACTTCGAGCCACTCGTTGCAGCCGGGGGCCCACAGCTCCAGGTCGTAGGTCATGGTCGAGCCGAAGCCGATGTCGCCGGTGCAGAGCAGTTTGACCCGGTAGGGGATGCCCAACTGGGCGCAGGTCTCCTCGGCGTCGGCCAACATCTTCTGGTGGAGGGCTTCCGAGTCTTCGGGCTTGCAGTAGATGTACATCTCCACCTTGTCGAACTGGTGGCCGCGCTTGATGCCGCGCACGTCCCGTCCGGCGCTCATCTTCTCGCGGCGGAAGCAGGGCGTGTAAGCCGTGTAGAGACGCGGCAGGCTGGCCTCGTCCAGGA
Organism: Chloroflexota bacterium; assembly: GCA_049324115.1. Taxonomy (GTDB): domain Bacteria; phylum Chloroflexota; class Anaerolineae; order Anaerolineales; family Villigracilaceae; genus UBA5796. Next base: position 13,033 of record JBMOMN010000028.1, on the reverse strand, counting down.
TCTCGTCCATGTGCAGGCCGGTCAGCGGGATTTCGGCGGTCGGGACGAAGTAGTAGTCATCCTCGTGGTCTTTGTACAGGTTGTCGGCGAACTTGGGCAGTTGCCCCGCCCCGTAGACGGTGGCGGTCTTGACCATGAAGGGCAGGTACTGTTCGCGGTAGCCCTGGCTGCTGCGCGTGTGCAGGTCGAGCATCCAGGCGATCAAGGCCCGCTGGAGCCTCGCCCCTGCGCCGCTGAGGACGTAGAAGCGCGAGCCGGTCAGCTTCGAGCCGCGTTCGAAGTCAATGATACCGAGGGCAGGCCCCAGGTCCCAGTGCGCTTTCGGGGTGAAGTCGAATTCGGGCAGCTGGCCGACCGTCTTCAGGATCACGTTCTCGCCTTCATCCTTGCCGTAAGGCGTGCGCGGATCGGGGATATTCGGCAGGGTGGACATGATCCCGGTCAGTTCGGCCTCGACCGTTTCCACTTCCTTATCCAGCGCGGCGATCTTGTCGCCGACGACCCGCATGGCCTCGATCTTCGCCTGGCGTTCGGCCTGATCCTTCAGCCTGCCGATCTCTTTCGAGACGGCGTTGCGCTCGGCCTTGAGCGCCTCCACCTCGCCGATCAGGGACCGGCGGCGGGCGTCGAGGTTCAGCACCGCATCCACCGGCGCGGGATTCTCCTGCCGGTCACGCAGCGCCTTGCGGACGATATCCGGGTTTTCGCGGATGAGATTGATGTCTAACATATGCGCCTCCGTTGAAATAGAATACGCCCCCGGTCCGTTTGCAGGACGAGGGGGCGTCTCGTGGTGCCACCTGCTTTCATCATGTCTCCCTTCTCCCTGCCAGGGAGAAGGGCAGGGGATGAGGGTCATGATCTTGCTTTGCGCTGTACCGGGCGCTCCCGCCCCTCTTACTGTTGGACAAATTGGCAATTTGCCCAACACCTGCGAGGGTGACGTTCCTGTGGGGCGATTTGGCAAATCGCTCTACTAGAAACCGGAGGGGATTTCGCCGCCTGGCCGCCTGCCTCGCACCGACCGGCAGGTCTCTGGACGGTTACACAGCTACTCGTCTCCGGGCACGTCTTGGAAAAGTTGCGGCGATTATACCACCGCTGCGATGAAAATAGACTTCGGAAGTCTGTGGTAAGCTCATCCATGATACTTTATGCTAAACTTTGAAACATGAGATCATTCAGCCTCGTCATCCTCACCGCCATCCTCCTCTCCGCCTGCGGACCGGCCCAGACGCCCGCCCCGCCCACCCTCCCGCCGCAGCCGGGCGTCACGCTTCCCGCGCCATCGCCAACCTCGCAGCCGGGCGATACCCCGGTCCCGCCCACGCCCACCCCCGAACCCGACGGCGGCATCCTGACCGACGCCCAGAAAGAGCGCATCTACCAGGCCTCGCTGGCCTACCTCTCGCCCAGCCAGGACGACGCCCTCGCCGTCGCCGAGCAGATGGGCTACGTCCAGTACGCCCACCCGTCGAACATGTGCGGGCCGCTGGCCATCGCCATCCTGCGGGATGCCGGGCTGCTCAGCCGCCTGACAAACCTGAACGATTTCTGGCTGCTGCGCCCCGATACCAACGCCATCACCATCGCCAAAACCTTCCCGCCCGGCAAGTTCGAACACTTCCGCTTCGAGACGCCGACGGACGAGTTCGATTTCAGCGCCTTCCCGCTCGAAGTCGGTGACGTGCTCTACCTCTACGCCGGGCAGAACGGCACCTTCGAGCACATCCTGACCGTCACCCGCGTGGACGAGGCCGGGCGAGCCTACACCGTCACCAACCTCAACACCCAGCCGGATGAAGGCTACTACGTCATCGAGGAAACCATGCTCTACGACCCCGCCCAGCCGGGCGTCGGCCAGTTCTACGAGTGGACTGACCGTAAAAACATGTGGATCGGGATGACCGGCTTCGGCGGCTTCGACCTCTGGCGTTTCTCGGCCCCGGTGCAGGACGCTGCCCCCGAGGAACTCGCCCTGGCCGAAAAGCTGGATTCCGTTTTCGAGGCGGCCGGCGGCAAATGGAATGCGATCATCCTGGACCCGGGGTCGGGTCGCCGCGTCTACGAGCATCACCCCGCCGACGCGGTCCACGTCGCCTCCGTCATCAAGGTCCCGGTGGCGATGCTCCTGTTCGCCGCGCTGGAACAGAAAGGTGTCCCGCCGGGCGAACTGTCGGCCTACCTCGAAGCCCACGGCAGCGGACGCACCCTGGGCCAGTTCCTGCGCGCCATGCTGGTCAACTCCGAAGAAGACGCCACCGCCAGCCTGCTCGACTACCTCCGCCAGTCCGGGATGGATATCCCCGCTACGCTCTCGGCCTGGGGCGCGCCCGCCACCGACGTGTTCAACCGGACTTCGACGGTCGAAGAGATCGCCGTCCTGCTCTCCGGCCTCTACCGGGGCGACCTCCTCGCCCCCGAAGCCCGCCGGATCATCCTCGACCTGATGGCCGAATACACCCCCAACGACGAGACCCGCCTGGGTGTGCTCTCGCCGCTCCTGCCCGAAGGCGGAGTGCTGTACCTCAAGCGCGGCACCCTCACCCTCGAACGCCTGATCGTCGGGGATGCCGGGGTGGTGGCCTGGCCTTCCGCAAACGGGACCCAGGCCTACGTCCTCGTGATCTTCGGCTATCCTGGGGAGGTGCCGACCAACGACCTCAAACTCGCCGCAGGCATCGAGCAGGCCGCCCTCGTCTTCTGGGATTTCGCCCGGTAGGTCGGGTTGCCGACCCGACCTGCACGCCCATGTGATAGGGTCCGCTAAACGGAAGACGGAGTCCAACATCTCCAGACGTTGAATATTGGGCATGCAAGTACCAAAATCTCCCAACTCTGGGGTCCAAAATCGGGAGATTTTGGCGTCCCGAACCTCATGCGGTTGTTTTTGCGCCCAATCCGTGCTAGACTGAAATTGAATAAATTGCTCAACCGGGACGAGGGTGCGTCGCACCTTCCTGAACGAGATTTGCCATAGCGAAGAAATCTCCCGTTTTATCGGATTAAACCTGGAAACCGGGTGCGACGCACCTCCGAATGCGAACGCATGAAAGGGTGTGGCTATGTCCAATGTCATTGTCAACCTGATCGGATTCAGCCTGACGTGGGGGATGTGGCTGATTTTGTTGTTTAAACGCCCTGCCCTGCAAACCAATATTGCCATAGCCCTGGCGGGGATCGGGGGCCTGGTCCCGGTAGTATGGGCTGGCCGCCGCCTGCTGGACCGCCAGCCCACGCCGGAGCGGGCCGTGCGGGTCACGAGCGTGGTCCATTACCTGATCGCCGCATTGTTGGGGGCTGCCCTGATCTGCGCCACCTACGTCGGCCTGGATTCGGAACTGTGGGTGCTGGCCCTGCCGCCCTGGCTGGGACTGTCGCTCATGGGATTGAGCGGCTTGTTCCTGGCGCTGGCGGTCGCCAGCCTGCTCCTGAAGGGACTGGGCCTGCCCTTTGCCCTGGCGCTGACCCGCGCAGTGGTGACCGACTGGGTCTACGCCTGGACCCGCAACCCGATGGTGCTGGCGGCCCTGGCTTTCCTGGTCGGGTTGGGGTTATGGCTCCGGTCCGGGTTGTTCCTGGCCTGGCTGCTGGTCATGGTCGGGCCGGTGATCTTTGTCTTCTTGAAAATCTATGAAGAGCGTGAGCTGGAGATCCGCTTTGGCCGCAGCTATCTGGACTATAAATCTGCGACGCCCATGCTGTGGCCCCGGCGGCCGGCCTCGCGCAACCAGCCTGGCGGACAGGCGGAAAGGAGAGAGTGAGATGCCTGCCAAACCGCAAAAAATCCACATCCTGATGGCGGACGACAGCTCGGAGCACGCCGCGGCTGCCGTTTCGCTGCTGTGCGACCTGGACCTCTCGCCGCGCAGCACAATCTTCGTCCTGCGGGTCTTCGAGATCGCACAGACGCATAACGTCTGGGCTTTCGAAGAGGCCCTCAGCCAGACCCACATGAAGTTGACCGCGGCCGGCCACAACGTGAAGAGCGACCTGCTGCTCGGCCAGCCGGCGCCGAAGATCGTGGAAATCGCCGACGAGCAGAGGGCCGACCTGATCGTGATGGGTTCGGTGGGGCTGCGGGCCACGCTGGGGATTTTGCTCGGCGGGGTGGCGCAGCAGGTGGTCGAACACGCCGAGATGCCCGTATTGGTGGTGCGCAAGCCTTACGCCGGGCTGAAACACGTCCTGTTCTCCACCGACGGCTCGGAATGCAGTATCGAGGCGCTCAGGTTCATCAAGCAATTTCCGTTCCCGGAGGATGTGCGCTTCAGCGTGATGACCGTCTTGCCGCCTGCGATGACCTCCTCCGGCCTGGTCTGGTCTGAAATGGCGGATATCCCCGTGCCGCCCCTGTCGCCGGAGGTGGAAGCCAACCTCGAGCGGATCGCCGCCAAAGAGCAGGCTGACGCCGAGGCCCTGGTTGCCCGCACTGCCCGCTCCCTGAAAAAGCTGGACGCGTCTGTGGATACGTTGATCTGCCGGGGCGACGCGGCCACCGAGATCATCGAATACGCCAGGAAGAACGCGGTGGACCTGATCGTGGTCGGCTCACGCGGCCTGGGGTTGATCCGAAGCTGGCTGATGGGCAGCGTGACGCGCAAGCTGGTCCATTACGCGCCGTGCTCGGTGATGGTGGTCAAGGAGCGCGGTTAATCTTTATTCCCCATGAACTCTTCGGCGGTGGCGTGGCCCTCCTGGCTGATGCCTTCGCGTTTGAGCACCTTCCAGAGCGTGATGAGCAGGATCTTGATGTCGAGCCAGAAGGACCAGTGGTCCACGTACCATACGTCGAGGCGGAATTTGTCTTCCCAGGTGAGGGCGTTGCGCCCGTTGACCTGCGCCCAGCCGGTCAGTCCGGGGAGGGCATCGTGGCGGCGGGCCTGTTCGGGCGAGTAGCGGTCGAGGTATTGCATCAGCAGCGGGCGCGGCCCGACCAGGCTCATCTCGCCGCGTAAAATGTTGAAGAGTTCGGGCAGCTCGTCGAGGCTGGCGGCGCGCAGGAAACGCCCAAAGCGTGTGAGCCGCTCGGCGTCCGGGAGCAGGCTTCCGGTCCCGCCCCGCTCGTCGGTCATGGTGCGGAATTTGTAAAGGTGGAAGGGACGTCCCCGGTAGCCCGGCCGCATCTGGCGGAACAGGACCGGCGTCCCATGGTACAGGCGCACCAGGAGGGCCAGCAGCAGTAAAACCGGGGAGAGCAGGATCAATCCCAGGCCGGCAGCGGTCAGGTCGAACAGGCGTTTGCTGAACGGTATGCGGGGCACGGCGATATTCTACCAAAGGATACCTTTGTGGTAAGATTCAAATGTTCAAGCAGGCACAAGGAGCAAAAATGAACGAGCGAATTCTGATTATCGAAGACGATCCTGCCATTTTGAAACTCTTGCAGCGCGGCCTGGCTTACGAGGGTTATACGGTGGATGTCGCCACCGACGGGCGCGGCGGCCTGAGCCTGGCGCGTGACCACGTGCCCGACCTGGTGGTGCTGGACTGGATGCTGCCCGGCATGGATGGGCTGGAGGTCTGCCACCGGCTCCGGTCGGGTGGCTCGGTGCCGATCCTGATGCTGACCGCCAAGGATACGATCCAGGACCGGGTGCAGGGGCTGGATGCCGGGGCGGACGATTACCTGGTGAAACCGTTCAACCTGGATGAACTGCTGGCCCGCATCCGCGCCTTGCTGCGCCGGACCCAGGTGGAACGGGTGCAGGTCTACCAGTTCGCCGACCTGACGCTGGACACCAGCTCGCGCCAGGTGACGCGCGGCCAGCGCCTGATCTCGTTGACGGCCAAAGAATACGACTTGATGGAATTGTTCCTGCGCCACCCGCGCCAGGTGTTGACGCGGGAAGTGATCTTCGACCGCGTTTGGGGGTACGATTTCGGCGGCGAGAGCAACGTGCTCGAAGTTTACATCCGTTACCTGCGACAGAAACTCGAAGTTGGGGACGAGCCGCGCCTGATCCATACGGTGCGAGGCGTGGGCTATGTGTTGCGTGAGCAACCTTAGAAATATTTCCGGCAAGGCCGGTTGGATTTTTTGAATTTAGAGGCCCGATCAATGCCGCTTCGCTCCCGCCTTTCGTTGCTCTATATTACTTTGCTTGGGGGGATCTTGCTGCTCTTTGGGGTGGGGGTTTATTCAGTGGTCAATTTCATGCTCCTGCGGCAGTTGGACGAAGTCCTGATCCAGACAGCCACAGACGTGATCTCCAATACCCGGATCAATGATTGGGGGACGGTCAGCCCGGTGATCCAGAGGATGGACATCAATTCCAACGCCGTGCTCCAGTTCTGGGACCGGGACGGGCAATTGACCTTCATGTCCACCATCATCAGCACGATAGACCAACCCCTCGACGCCCAGGGGCTGGAGGCGGTGGAGCCGGTTTTCCGGGACGTGACTTTCCTGGACAACATCCGCCTGCGGGTTTACAGCGTCCCGGTCTCGGTCAACGGCCGGCCGGCGGGGGTCTTGCAGGTCGCCACCAGCCTGACCCTGGTGGATACGGCTCGGCGTGACCTGCTCTACATCATCGCCATCTTTTTCCTGGCCTCGGTCCTGGTGGCGGCCGTGACCAGCTTTTACGCCATCGGGACGCTGGTCGAGCCGCTGCAGGCCGTGACCGACGTGGCCCAGCAGATCACCCGCGCCGACGACCTGTCGCGCCGCATCCCGTATTCCGGCTCGCCGGGCGATGAGATCGGGCGGCTGATCCATTCCTTCAACGAGACCCTCGAAAGGCTCGAAACGCTCTTCTCGTCCCAGCAGCGCTTCCTGGCGGATGTCAGCCACGAGTTCCGCACGCCGCTGACGGTCATCAGGGGCAACGTGGACCTGATGCGGCGGATGAACACCCTCGACGAGGAATCCCTCGGCAGCATCGAAGCCGAAGTCAAACGTCTCACCCGGCTGGTGGGCGACCTGTTGCTGCTGGCCCAGGCTGAATCGGGCAAGCTGCCGCTCAACCTGAACTGCGTGGAACTCGACACGCTGCTGCTGGAAGTCTTCCAGGAGATGCATGTGCTGGCCAAGGACAAGGTCAGCCTGACGATTGCGGATATTGACCAGGTGCAGGTGGACGGCGACCGCGACCGGATCAAGCAGGTGCTGATCAACCTGGTCTCGAACGCCATCCAATACACCCCGGCGGGCGGGCGTGTGACCCTGGGCCTGAGCAAAACCCTCGAAGCCGCCTGCCTCACCGTGGCGGATACCGGCCCGGGCATCCCGGAGAAGGACCTGCCGCACATCTTCGACCGCTTCTACCGGGCCGAGAAATCCCGCACCCGCTCGAAGGCCAGCGGCTTTGGCCTGGGGCTTTCCATCGCTTACTGGATCGTGGACCATCACGGGGGGCGGATCGAGGTCAACTCGAGGGAGGGGCAGGGCACGACATTCACGATCTACCTGCCCCTGTGCGAAGAACAAACGGTGGATTTGAAAATTGACGGTCCCAAATGACCGTCAATTTTTCGTGAGGGGAAACTTCGGAAGTTTACTTTAGCAATTTCAGGGCAGTCCCAATCGCGTTTTGGCCTGGCGGCACAGGCTGGCTCCCCCGGCTTGCAGCCACTCGTCCAGGCGGGGGCTGGTCGCCGCGCCCTGGGCCGCGTCGGCGTAGATGCCGCTGCCCCAGTAGGCATAACGTTGAGTCTCGGCCGCCCAGGACGACTCCAGCCGCCCGATCACGCCGATCCCGCCGTTGTAACCGGCGAAGGCCAGGCGGGCGTCCCCGTTGGCTTTGGCCAGCGAGCGCGACAGGTAGCCCGTGCCGCGCAGGGCGTTGGTGTCGGGGTCGTAGGCATTCTCCCCGGCGGCGAAGTGGTAGGGCATGACCTGGAACAGTCCGCTCGCGCCGGCCCGGGAGCGGGCCTGGGGATCGCCGCAGGATTCGATCTGCATGACCGTGGCGACCAGGTTCGGGTCCAGGCCCGCCTGCGCCGCCCAGGCGGTGATCCTCCCGCCCCAATACTGGACCTCGGGCGTGAACAGCGCGGCGATGGCCGGCGTCCCGCCTGGGGGGGATCCGACCGGGGCAACCAGGGCCGTGGACGCTTCCGCATTCAAGGGCGCGGCCTGCGCCACCGGGAAGCCCGTCTCGGCGGGCAGGGGCAGGCCGCGGGCGAAGGCGGCCAGCATCAGGCCGACGATGACCACCACCAGGGGTGGGAGCATGAATCCAGACAGACAGCCGCTGCCTTGTTCAGGAGCGGCTGTCTGCGCTTGACGTGCCGGTGATGAGCGAGGAGTCATATTTGCCGCATTAAATATCTCTCATCCGGCTGGAAGCCTCGTAAGAGAGAGATTTGCCAGGAGTTTCGGAGGTCGGGGCCGCGCTCGAAGACATATTATGGTAGGTTGGCTCCGGTTTTTGAGCAGGTCGAGGCGCGGGACTGAACGAGGACTGTTGGACAGGTCGGTTGACGTTTGAGGCGGGCTGCTGGTACGGTTTCGAGTAGGCTGGTTTCTGGTAGGCCGGCTGCGGGTCGAAGCTGGGGCGGGGCTTGTTGCTGCCGCCGGTGCTGGCGGGTTTGCCGGTCTTGACGGAGCGGGCATCTTCGGTGAAGAGCCGCTCTCCGGCGACGGAGAACGTGCCGATGATCAGGACCCGGATGACCCAGACCATGATGGCGACGAAGACCGGCACCACCTTGGATGTGGCTGCCGAGCCGATCACCTGGCTGCCCTGGCTGGTGTGGCTGCCGATGGCGACCGATACGCCCCACCAGGTCAGGATGGCGTTCATCGCCGCGGCCAGGAGCCAAGCCCCGAAGAGGTACCAGACCTCGGCCGGCTCGTCGCGGCCTTTTTCAGGGGTGAAGAGGCGGGCGATCCCTGCGAAGTCAATGCCGCAGAAGGCAATCGAAAGGATGGTGGACCAGCGGATGCTCATGAAGCGCAGGTCGCCCAGCACGTCCCTGAGGGCGAAATCGGTGGTGCTGAAGTTGAAGACCTCGAACGCCAGTAAGGCCCCAACGATCATAATGCCGAACGCCGCACCCCGGCTGATGGGGATGTTCCTGAGCACGGCCGGCAGTCCCCCGGACGAACGCCGCGATGGGGAAAAGTTCATCTCGACCTCCTTTAGTCGTTAGATGAGTGAATACCTGGATATATAATAGAATATTTGTTCTAATTTGTCAAGAGGGGCGGGACGAAAAAATTCCTGGACCCGAAGCCGGATATTTTAAGAAAAACGGTTGACTCTTGCGTTTCAAATATGCTATTATGGGTCGTAATATATTTTCCCCCATTCTGTGACAGCCCAAATAAGATTGCTTGAATTCCATTTGGTATATACGTGACACACTCGCTGCATGGCCGGTTTAGCTAAGGGCATATCTTCCCAAAGCACGCGCTCACCTCCACTTCTGATAGAGGAGGTGTTCATCATTTAAGGACCATTGACGTTCGCGCAAGTCAGGTTTCAAAATCAAAATCAAACAATGTCAGGAGAGAAAAAATGAAACGTGTCAACCGATGGTTAGCCCTCGCGGGCCTTCTCGCAATAATCGCGTTTGCGGTTTTTGGTAGCGCATTCGTCCGGGAACGGCCATTTTCAAGGTTCGCGCCTCTGATGCCCAATGGACCGGCCGGAGGCCAGGCCGGCCCCGAGGTCTTGCAGCAGGCCAGCAACGGCCCGCAGTTTGCCCAATCCGAAATGAACGACGTGTCCCAGCCCCTGAGTTCGATCAGGCCGATCAGACCCCGAAAATCGCAGGCTGATCCCGACCTGAACGTCCTGCGCACCCTGGGGCAGCGCGGCGGCAAGATCGAAGGCCCGAAAGACTTCAAAGACCCCGTCCTGCAAGCCGACTTTGGGTTGGCGCCGTCCATCAACATTGCTGCCCCGCTCCAGAACTTCGAGGGTGTCAGCAACGTCAACGGCGTTTTGCCGCCCGATACGAACGGCGACGTCGGCCCGAACCACTACATGCAGTGGGTCAACCTGTCGTTTGCGATCTACAGCAAAACCGGGACCCTGCTCTACGGTCCGGCGGCCGGCAACACCCTCTGGACCGGCTTCGGGGGCGTATGCGAAACCTCCAACGACGGCGACCCCATCGTCCAGTATGACCACCTGGCCGACCGCTGGATGGTGAACCAGTTCGCCCTGCCCAACTATCCCAGCGGGCCGTTCTACCAGTGCATCGCCGTCTCGCAGACGGGCGACCCGACCGGGGCCTGGTACCGTTACCAGTTCCAGATCAGCGCTACCAAGATGAACGACTACCCCAAGTTCGGCGTCTGGCCGGATGGGTATTACATGACCGTCAACCAGTTCTCGACCACCGGCTCCTGGGCCGGGGCGGGCGTGGTGGCCTTCGAGCGGGACAAGATGCTCCTCGGCCAGGCGGCGCAGATGGTCTACTTCGACCTGTACGGCGTTGACCCCAACCTGGGCGGTATGCTCCCCGGCGACCTGGACGGCCCCGTGCCCCCGGCCGGCGCGCCCAACCCGGTGCTCCAGTTCGACGACAACGCCTGGGGCTATTCCGGCGACCAGTTGCAGATCTGGAGCTTCCACGTGGATTGGGCCACGCCGTCCAATTCGACCTTCACCCAGACGGCTGTCCTGCCGGTGGCGGCGTTCGACTCGAACATGTGCAGCTACAACCGCAACTGCATCCCGCAGCAGGGCACGACCCGCAAACTGGATGCGATCGCCGACCGCCTGATGTACCGCGCCCAGTACCGCAACTTCGGCAGCTACCAGACCCTGGTCCTGAACCACACGGTTGACGCCACCAGCACCGACCGGGCCGGCGTCCGCTGGTACGAGCTGCGCAACTCCGGCGGCGGCTGGAGCATCTACCAGCAGGGCACGTTCTCGCCGGATACCGCCGGGCGCTGGATGGCCAGCATTGCCATGGACGGCAACGGCAACATCGGCCTGGGCTACTCGGTTTCGAGCAGCACCATGTACCCCTCCATCCGCTACACCGGACGGCTGGCCGGGGATGCCCTCGGTCAGATGACCCAGGGCGAAGGCACGCTCATCACCGGCACCGGCGCGCAGACCTCCACCTATTCCCGCTGGGGCGATTACAGCAGCCTGTCGGTTGACCCGCTGGACGACTGCACCTTCTGGTACACCAACGAATACCTCCAGACCACCAGCACCTCCTCCTGGCGCACCCGGATCGGCTCCTTCCAACTGCCCGGCTGCGGCAGCGTCGTCCCCACCCCGACCCCAACCACGGTCCCGCCCACGCCGACCAACACCGGCGTCCCGCCCACACCCACCAACACCCCCGTCCCGCCGACTCCCACCAATACCCCGCCGCCCTCCGGTGGTGAGATGATCTACGTCAGCTCGACCACCAACGGGACGGTCGGCGGCGTGTCCTTCACCGACGAAGACATCCTGTCGTACAACACTGCCACCAGCGCCTGGGCGCTCTACTTCGACGGCTCCGACGTGGGCATCACCGGCGACGTGAACGCCTTTGCGCTTATGCCGGACGGCACCATCCTGCTCAGCCTGGATGCGGCTGCGACGGTCAGCGGCCTCGGCACCGTGGACGATTCCGACATCGTCCGCTTTACCCCGACCTCGCTCGGCGCGACCACAGCCGGGACCTTCTCGTGGTACTTCGACGGCTCGGACGTGGGCCTGACGACCAACAACGAAGATATTGATGCCATCGGCTTCGCCCCCGACGGGCGGCTGGTGCTCAGCACCCTCGGCGGATTCAGCGTGACGGGCGCTTCGGGCGGCGACGAAGACCTGGCGGCCTTCTCGCCCACCTCCCTGGGCGCAACCACCGCCGGCACCTGGTCGCTCTACTTCGACGGCTCGGACGTCGGGCTGAACGAGGCGGCCTCGGAGGACACCAACGGCGTCTGGATTGATCCCGCCACCGGGCAGCTTTACCTGACGACCGTCGGCGCGTTCTCCGTCACCGGCCTGAGCGGCACCGGCGCAGATATCTTCATCTGCACCCCCGGCTCGCTCGGCGCGACCACCACCTGCACCTTCAGCTCCTACTGGCTGGGCGCTTCTTACGGCTTCGGCGCTGAAGTGATGGACGGGCTGGAGATCGTCCCGTAAGCGATAGCAGCCGCGAGTGCGTCGCGCCGTGTTGAGCGGGACCGGCTCAGGCGAGGGCCAAGCCCTGCCGCAAGGTGCGACGCACCCTCCCAAAATAACAACTCCCCGTGAAGCGATTTTCACGGGGAGTTTGATTTTTGCTGCCGGGGACAAACCCTAAAGGTTTCCTTGGCTATCATCCCCTGAAAACTTCGGAAGTCTCGCGGAAGACTCCTCGACCGTAACGCCGCAAGGCAGACTTCCGAAGTTTGGAACATGCCTCGCGAACGCCATAAAACTTCGGCGGTCTCCCGGAAGACTCCTCGACCATAACGCCGCAAGGCAGACTTCCGAAGTTTGGAACATGCTCCGCGAACGCAATCCCTGTCTGTGTTGCATAATTCAAGCTATGAAAGATTGGACACCCATTCGAGAGCGCTACCTGTGTGATCCCCTCCCGGTTCGCCTGGGTGGACTGGCCGCGAATTTGAGCCGGATCAAGTCATTCGCAAACAATGAGAAGAACAAAGCGCTGGTCGAAAGTTTAATCGACGAAAGCAAGCATTTTATCGAATGGACAGCTCGCGAAGCAGAAATCGAGACTGCTGCCAAATTGGTTGAATTGCAGGTAGAACTTGCTCTCTGGCATATCAAACTCGACAAAACCTGGCTGGACACTGTCTACCGGACAAAACCAAAAACCTTAACGCGAATTCCGCGAAGAGAGCGAATTTCGCGAATTTATTTTCAAAAACATTCGCGTTATTCGCCAAATCTGCGGAATTCGCGTTTAAAAAAGGGGTTCTCATAACTCCTAAGAAACCGGAATCGGGCAGAAAAAAGCATCTTTTGGGCGTTTTCCTGACTTCATCCTTAACCCCAAAAAAGCATTCTTCGATGCCTTTTCGCAAAAACTTCTTCCATTTTCGAGCAGGACTGAATGGCACGGCTGATAAAAGGGGTTACAGCTTCCTAATCGGGGTCATTGCATCCCT
>JBMOMN010000027.1:0-88225 GCA_049324115.1 Chloroflexota bacterium | reverse complement strand
TCTCCCACGGGGAGAAGGAAACGGACGCGAAAAACAGATTTTCTTGCCGAAAACTACAAGATTGTCCGTTTCTGCTCCCATCTCCCACCGGGAGAGGGGCTGGGGGTGAGGGCGGGTAGGCAGTTACGAACAAACTCGGTTATCACCCAATGTCACGGCGAGAAGCGATAAAAATCGCGGAAAGGTTGCTCTCCAATGGATGGGCAGAAGATGATTAAACCGGAATGGCTCCGGCGCGGAGCATTTGTCAAAGTCCAACACTGGTATGGTATTGTAGAAGATGTGGCCATATCAGATCGCCGCGTAATGGTATTGATCAAGTCCCCAAAAGGTATCTGGCGTAACCAACGGGATGCTTCGGAATGGCTGGAATTCATAGAGGGGCAAATTACTCCTGCCGACCCGGAGGAATTGGACCGGGATATCAACGCCCACGCCGAACGCATCCAACGCATGTTGGCCGATCTCTCCGCATTTCGCGAGGCCATCCGCGCGGGAACTGCCGAAAGATAAATAACTGGACAAGGCTGTGGAACGAAGACCTTCCCTGTAGACACCGGCTTAGTCACCCAAAAAACCAAAAACTTCCGAGGCCATCCAGCCTCGGAAGTTTCTATTTACCAGGCACAAATTACCAATTACCAGTTCACCCGGCCTTCGCCCGCCGGTAGAAGAAGAACAATGCCCGCGTCACGGTGATCAAAACCAGCGCCGCCGACATCACCCCGCTGAAGACGGCAATCAGTGAACGCCAGTCGCTCAGGCGGGCGGAAAGCAGCCGCGCCTCGGGGATGCGGATGCGTTTCTGGATCCCGGAGCGGGAAGCTGTCAAAGGGGCGACCGGCTTGAGGGTCCCTGCGAGTTGGGCTTCGAGGTCGTTCAAATTGTCAAGTCTGGATGTCTTGTCAGCCATAATGCCCCTCCCCTTACGCGGCCGGGTACAGGATCAGGCCGACCGTCCCGGGGCCAAAATTGACCGCCAGCGAAATGGACAGGTCGGTCAACACCGCATCCTTTACGTTGAACATTTTCCTGGCTTCGTCGAGCAGCGCCTGGCCGGATTGCGGGTCGCGGGCATGCATCACGCCCAGGTAGACCGGGGCGTCGCCCACGGCAGCCTTGCCCATTGCCAGCACCCGGTCGAGGGAGGCCCGGCGGGTGCGGACCTTTTCGACCATGTTGACCAGGCCGTCTTTCAGCACCGCGATCGGCTTGACGTTGAGCACCGAGGCCAGGGCCGCCGAGAGCGTGCCGACCCGCCCGCTCATCCGGGCGAAATCCAGCTTGTCGAGGGTCAGGATGATCTCGATCCTGTCCCGCACCGAGTCGAAGTAGGCGACGATCTCGTCCACGCTTTTGCCGTCGTTCGCCATCCGGCGCGCCTGGCGGCACATGAAACCCAGTCCGAGCGAACCGCCGAGCGAATCGTAGGTGACGACGTTGTACGTGCCCTTCAATTCCTCCGCCGCAGCCACCGCCGAGGCATACGTGCCGGACAATTTGCTGGTCACGTGGACCGACAGGATGGTATCGCCCGGCTGGGCGATCTTCTTGTAGAACTCGGTGAACTGGTGAGGCGAGGGTTGGGAGGTCTTGGGGATGACCCGGGTCTCGTCAATCATCCGGTAGAGACGGTCGAGGTCCAGGTCTATGAATTGCAGGTAGGTTTTGTCGCCGAACTGAACGTTGATGGGGATGGTGTGGATGTCGTATTCCGCGCCCCATTCGATCGGCATATCGGCGGCGCCATCGGTGACAATACGCAGCATGGGAAATCTCCTTGATCAAATTCCTGAGTCGTCGTTCACATCCACCTGGTCGCGCAGCGAGAGCAGGGTACGGTGGTACAGGCTCTTGACCGCGCCTTCGCTGCGTCCCATAATTTGGCCGATCTCCGCATTCGACAGGTTCTCGACGAATTTCAGGATGAGCAATTGCTGCCTGTCGGGCGGCAGCCGGCGGATCAGGCGCAGCAGGGCATCCTCTTCTTCGGTCCGCACCAGGGTGAATTCGGGGTGCTCCCCCTTGGCGCTCAGGATCGGCGCGTCGGCCAGGGGGATCTCCTGGCGGCGGCTGCGGTCCCGGTGCCAGTTGGCGACCAGGTTGTGGGCGATCCGGTAGAGCCAAGCCGAGAAAGGGACGCCGCGGTCGGTGTAATTGTGAATGTGCTTCATGGCTCGCTGGAAGACCCGTGCAGTCAGGTCTTCTGCATCATGGACATTCCCCGTCCGGTAGTACACGTAGTTATAGATGCGGTCCACGTAACGCTCGTAGAGCTGGCCGAAAGAGTCACTGTCGCCGCTCGACGCGCTGGCAAGGATATCTGATTCGCTGATCTCGTGTTCCGACACCGGTGTCACATCCTACCGGCGGGTCTGGAAATAGTAACCCCGCCGGATTTGAAAGGTTTCACGGCGAGTATATCACGGAGTATCGGTGAGCCGCCCTGTAAGAATTCACCTGCACCGGGCGACAAAAAGTTAGCGACCTGCAGGAGAAACGCAAAATGAGAAAACTGAATTTAGTGGTGCTGTTGAGCCTCGTCCTGGCCGGGTGCGCTTCTGCCCCGGCGGACAATCCCGTCCCTGCCCCGTTGCTCCCCGCCAGTTCCCCCACGGCAGACCCGCCAACCCTCACGCTGACTCCCAGCCAGACGCCGACCGGCACACCGGTCCCGACCGCCACGCCCGTCCCGCACCCGATGAGCGTCGAATACCAGCGGACGGGTTCCTATCCCGGCAGCGAGATCGTCATCGAGCGCGAACTCGACCCCGGCCTCAATTACCGCCGCTATTACGCTTATTACCTGTCCGAAGGGCTGAAGATCTACGCCCTGCTGACCATCCCGAACGGCGAAACGCCCGAAGGCGGCTGGCCGGGGATCGTCTTCAACCACGGCTACATCCCGCCGGACGTGTACCGCACCACCCAGCGTTACGTGGCCTACGTGGACCGGATCGCCAGCGCCGGGTACGTGGTCTTCCGCATAGATTATCGCGGCCACGACCAGTCTGAGGGCGAAGCGAGCGGCGCATACAGCAGCCCCGGCTACACCATAGACGTGCTCAACGCGGTCGCCTCGCTCCAGCGCCATCCGCAAGTCAACCCGGACAAGATCGGCATGTGGGGCCATTCGATGGGCGGATACCTGACCCTGCGGGCCATGGTCGTCTCGAAGGATGTCAAGGTCGGCGTGATCTGGGCCGGGGTGGTCGCCTCCTACACCGACCTGCTCTACAACTGGCGGCGGACGGGATCGTTCACCCCTTCGCCCGATTCCCGCCGGGGCAGTTGGCGCACAAGCTGGATCGAGCAGTACGGCACGCCGGAGCAGAATCCCGATTTCTGGGCCTCTATCTCATCCAATAGTTTTCTCAGCGATCTTTCGGGACCCTTGCAGCTGCACCACGGAACCGAAGACGAGGACGTGCCCCTGGCGTTTTCCATCCGGCTTGCAGAGCAGGCCCGCGCCGTAGGCAAGGTCGCCGACCTGTACACCTACGAAGGCGACGACCACAACCTGTCCGGTTTTTTCACCACCGCCATGACCCGGACGATTGAATTTTTTGATCAGTATTTGAAGTAAACCACTCTACCGCGGTGCAACCACTCCGCGTGCTATAATCTAACCATGAGAACAAACTTCATAGAGCGAAAAGGAAGGTTACAAGACCTTGACCGGTCCTTTGATATTCAATTCTGGCAGGCGCAGCCAGCCATCGCCCGATTTAATGCCGCCTGGGAATTGATCGTCCATGCCATGAAAGTTAAGGGGCGCGATGTTCGTCAACTCCGACTTCAGCGATCTGTTGAGAATTTTCAACGCCAGGAACGTTAGATATCTGGTGATCGGAGGATACGCGGTCATCCAGTATGCGGAACCGCGCTATACCAAGGATCTGGATGTCTGGATCAGCACGGATTCCGAAAATGCAAAGACTGTATTTGCAGCCCTAAGAGAATTTGGTGCCCCTCTGACAAACCTTTCATACAAGGATTTTTCAGAAGAAGGCTACTTCTTCCAAATAGGAGTTCCGCCCATCCGCGTGGATGTGTTGATGGGTATTCCCGGCATCCAATTTGAAGATGCCTGGAAACGCCGGGTTAGTGTTGATTTTGAGGGTTTACCAGTTTTGTTTATCTCCAAACAAGACTTAATCGCGGCCAAGCGCGCATCGGGGCGTCCGCAAGATTTGATTGACGCCGATTTGCTGGATCGACCTGACGACAACAATCAATAGGGTGTGTTTCAAATGAGTTGAGAAGTCCCGAAAAACCTCTACACTCAGATAAATTTCCAGAGAGCCGTAAACGATTTCCCATCTCGCCATGCTATAATTTTTACAGAGAAAGACGAGGCAAGTTATGACAATCACAACTTATGAAGGAATTGTCGAAAAAGGCAAAATCCGGCTAAAGACTGGGATCCGCCTGCCAGAAAAAGCGAAAGTCTACGTTATTGTGCCGGATTTGCAGGTGGAAAAGACCGCCCGGGTGATGTCACCTCGCCTTGTCAACCCGAGCCAGACCGCAGATTTCATACTGGAAGTCAGCGAGGACACACCAGGTGCCGGCGTATAACGTTGACCAGTTCGATCCGCCCGCGCCAGTAGCCAGTGTGATTTTACGTCACCCCGTAACTGGCGCTTCATTGTCTGATGTGCCAATGTTGATTGACAGCGGTGCAGACGTAACCTTGATACCGCGAAAATTGATCGAGAAATTAGAACTCACCCCTGTGACTGACAAGGTTTATGAGTTGCAAGGTTTCGATGGGAATACCCAACTGGCAGATGTGGTTCAACTTGATTTGGTATTCCTGGGTAAACGATTCAAAGGGCAATTTTTGGTAATTGATCAGCCTCTAGGAGTTTTGGGACGCAATGTTCTCAATGCCGTTGCGATCCTGCTCAATGGACCCCAATTAACATGGAGTGAACAACTATCTTAATTTTCAAGGGTGACAAGCCGTGTATAATAAAATTGGTAACGCTCTTAGCCAGAAGGAGAACAATATGCGTTGGTCAAGTGTTCGCAAAGCGTACCCCGATCAATGGCTGGTGATCGAAGCCTTGAAGGCTCACAGCGATGAAAACCGCAACCGGGTGCTCGACAAGATCGCAGTCGTCGAAACCTGCCCGGATGGCACGAAAGCCTTGCAGAGTTACCGCAAACTACACCAGCAGCATCCCGAACGGGAGTATTACTACGTCCACACCAGCCGCGATGCTTTAGATATCCGCGAACGCCAGTGGCTTGGCATTCGAGGGGGGCGACATGCAGCTACACGTCAGGGATAACCTGCCGTTCGTCACGGTCAGGCTGACCTTTGGCGGAAAATCCATCGAAATCCCCAATGTGTTGGTAGACACCGGTTCAGGCGGGACGATATTTTCAATAGACCTGCTTTCCAAAATCCGCATCGTGCCCCAGGCGGACGATGCCCTGCTCACCATTCAGGGCATCGGCGGCAAGGAAGTGGTCTTCGTCCGCCGGGTGGAGGCGCTGCAGGTCGGGGATTTTTCGTTCGAGGACTTCGAAATCGAGGTCGGCAGCCTGGACTATGATCTCCCCCTCGACGGCATCCTGGGCATGGATTTCTTGATCCCGGCCGGGGCGCAGATTGACCTGAAAGCGCTGGAACTCACATTTTCGGGGTAACTTTCCGCAACAGGCGAAACTCAACACTCCCCAATGAGATGAATCTCTTCGGGGAGTGTTTGAATCTCTTGCAAATTCCACACAATCCTATTTTTTCCTTGCCCGGTATTCCCCTTTCTTTTCGGCCACAGCCGGGACTGGTTTAGACGCTTCGACTTTCGCCCAGAATTCATCGTGAGGGATGCCTTTCCCCTCGGCGATGCTCTGGCGGGACCGGTTGAGCATTTCCTGGAACTTAGGCGAGCGATATAAAACCAATTGTTCCAGATCGTCATCATCCATCGGGGCAATAATGACCGCTGCGGCTTTCCCGTTACGGGTAATAACGATGGTTTGGCCTTCGATGGCTTCTTCTACAAAAGCGCTTAGATTGGCCTTGACTTCTGCCAGGGGTGCAATCTTCATCGTGGATACTCCTCTCCACCAACGAACAGACGGTTGCCGATCTTTCGCCTTCTCAAGCCGCCTCCAACTGCCACAGGTGGCGCATCTCCTCGCTGGCGGCGAGCAACCCGTCCAGTTTGCCCCGGGCTTCGACCCGGCCGTCCTTGAGCACGATGATCTGGTCGGCGCGGCGCAGGACCGGGCGGCGGTGCGACACGACCAGGCAAGTGACGCCCTCGCGGGCGAAGAGCCGCTCCCAGAGTTGGCGCTCGGTCTCGACATCCAGCGCGCTGGACAGGTCGTCGAAGACGAGCAGTTGCGGCTCACGCACGAACATGCGCGCCGCCGCGGACCGTTGGGCCTGCCCGCCGGACAACTTGACGCCCCTCGCCCCGACGGTCGTGTCCAGGCCGCGCTCCAGGTCTAGCAGGTCACGCTCCATCACGGCCAGTTGGGCCGCGGCCAGGATCTCATCATCCGATTTTTTCAGGCCGAGCAGGATGTTCTCGCGCAGGGTGTTGCTGAACAGGCGCGGCACCTGGGCAGTGTAGGCGCACCTTGGCGGGACGAAGAAATCCGCCGGGGACATGACCCGCCACCCGTTCCAGTGGATTTCGCCCGCGTCGAGCGGGAGCAGGCCGAGCAGCGCCCGCAGCAGGGTGGTCTTGCCGGAACCCACCCTCCCGGTGATGACGGTCAGGGAGCCGCGCGGCAGGCTCAGGTCCACGGACGAGATGCCGGAATCAGACCCAGGGTGGCGATAAGTCAGGTTGACGGCCACCAGCCTTTCGAGCCGGTCGGCCTCCGTCAACAAAGGATAGCGCACGATCGGCAGCGGGCCGTCGAGATTGATCTTGCTGCGCTCGACCAGCGCCTCGAGCGGCGCGCCTTCCATCAGGCGGTACATGCGCTGGACCGAGACGTTGAGCTGCTTGTAGCGGGCGGTGACCATCCCGGCGAAGGTGGTCAGGTCGCCCATGCTGCCGAGCAGGTAAACGAAGAGCGAGAAATCGCCGACGGTGAAGTCGCCGCGGCGCATGGACTGGCCGACCAGGATCAGGATGATGCCGGTGCCGAGGGTGGACATGTTGCGGTAGATCGAGTCGAGCACTTCGTTGAACAGGCGCTCCTTGAGGGCCAGGCGGCGGCGCTCGTCGTTGAGTTCGTGGAAGCGGCCGATGACGTTCTTCTCGGCGGTGGCGACCTTGACGGCCTGGACCGCGCCGAAGAACTCGCCGATGAATCCGGTGACTTTCCCGGCAGCTTGGCGGCTGGCGCGGCGGTATTCTTCGATCCGTTTCATGGCCGCGTTGGCGATGAAGCCGACGACCAGGAGCGGGACGAGCGCCAGGAGCGTGACCTGGAGGCTGATGTTGACCATCAGGCCGATGGCTGCGCCGATGATGACCAGCCCGACGATGATGTCGTTGATCCAGATGGAAAAGAGCGGGATCTCGGTCACGTCGTTGCGGAAGCGGCTGACGGCCTCGCCGGGCGAATCGGGCAGGGGTGAGGCCCCGGGGCGGCGCAGGATGTGGCGCAGCAGGTTCTTGCGGATGAGGGTGTTCATTTCGTTGAAGATCGGCACGTCGGCGTAGTAGAAGCCGTACGCGCCGAGGACGCGCCCCAGCCAGGCGGCGACCAGGAAGGCTACCACCGCCCAGATGCCGAAGCGCAGGGGCGCGTCACCGGTGAGCATGTCGAAGAAGGCCTGCATGATCAGGGCTGGGGCCAACTGCCAGACGAAGCGGAAGAGCGCCACCGACAGCAAGTCTATGAACCACAGGAACGGGCGGAAGCGCACCATTTCCCGGATGACTTTCCAGGCCGGGAGGGCGGGGACGGGGGATTCGAGGGGGGTGGAAGTTTCGGTCATCGTACATCCAGGTGTTTATAAAACGCGCAGGGGCGACCCTTTCAGGCCAACTTGCCGGAAGGATTGCCATGGATACCAGCAAAAAATCAAGGCTTTTGCACCCTGGCGGGTCGCCCCTGCGGTTATCATGCCAGCACTTCCTCCAAACCTGTTTGCAACAGGTGGTGGAAGCGGGAGTCGGGGTCGGCGGCCAGGCGGTGACGTTCGCCGTATTCGAGCATGGAGCCGCCGTCGAGGATCAGGATCTCGTCGGCGCGGTGGACGGTGCCCAGGCGGTGGGCGATGACGATGGCCGTGCGGTCGCGCAGCAGCTTGTCCACGGCCCGCTCCAGCAATTGCTCGGTGGCCGGGTCGAGGCGGGAGGAGGCCTCGTCGAGGATGACCAGGCCGGGGTCGCGCAGGAAGACGCGGGTAAAGGCCAGCAGTTGGCCCTCCCCGGCCGAGAGGCCTTTGCCGCCAGTTTCGAGTTCGGTGTCGAGGCCGTTCGGCAGGGACTCCAGCCAGCCGCGCAGGCCCAACTCGTCCAGGGCGGCCAGGATGCGCTCGTCGGAGATGGAACGGTCGAAGAAGGTCAGGTTGTCGCGCACGCTGGCCCGGAAGAGCTGCACGTCCTGGGTGACGATGGCGACCTGCCGGCGCAGGGCGTCCAGTTTCAGTTGTCGCAGGTCGGCCTCGTCGAGGGCGATGCGTCCGCTGCGGGGGTCGTAGAGGCGGAAGATGAGCCGGGCCAGGGTGGTCTTGCCGGAGCCGGTGCGACCGAGCAGGCCGAGGACGCGGCCCGGAGCCAGGCGGAAGGTCAGGTTTTCGAGCACCGCGTCGCTGCCGTTGTAGGCGAAGGTCACGCCGTCGAAGGTCAAGGCCAGGGGACGCGAGTCCATTTCCATGCCGGGACCATCCCGAACGTCCGGCTGGATCGCCCGGAGTTCGGTCAATCGCTCGACGCAGGCTCCAATAGTCTGGAAGCTCTCGATCTCGCGGGTCATCATCCAGATCGGCTCGTCCAAAAGATTGATGTAATGCACGAACAGGTAAACCGTGCCGATGGTGACGGCCCCGGGGGTGAACAGCCAGTAACCGCTGGCCACGGCCAGGATCGTGCCGCCGGTCATGGCCAGGCCCATGACGTTCTCGATGATCCAGTTCTTGAAGTGGCCCCGCCGGTTGTGGCGCAGGATCTCGGCCTGGTGGCGGAAGAGTTCGCGGATCGAAAAGTCCACTGCGCCGCTGGCGCGGAGGTCTTCGGTGCCGGAAAGCTGCTCTTCGATGAAACCGAAAAGCTGCGATTCGGCCTCGCGGCGGGCCTTCTGGTGCGGCAGGGCCAGGTCCTTGACCCGGTAGAGGATCAGCATGGCGACGCCGACGAAGGCAGTGAAGCCCAGCCCGGCCCGCCAGTCTTCGAGAAAGAGCGCGGCCAGGATGCCGGCCAGCAACAGGGCGTTGCCCAGCAGGGTGATGACGAACTGCGAGAAAAAGGTCGCCATTTCGGTCATGTCGCCGTCAATCCGCTCGATCAACTCGCCGGGGGTGTGGTCGTTGTGGAAGCCCATGTCGAGGTTGAGGGCGTGCCAGGCCAGTTCGGCCCGCAGGGCGTTGGTGGCCGTCCAGGCGACGTTCTCGCCCAGGTAGGTCACCGCGACCGAGACTCCCTGCTGCAAGAGGGCGATGCCGAGAAAGGTCAGCCCGGCGGCGGTCAGTTTGGAGAGGGCATCCCCGGCCAGGGCCGAATCGATGAATCCGCGCATGATCTGAGGGTTGAGGATGCGCAGGCCGATGCTGCCAAACAGGAGCAGGGTCAACAGGGCGAAGCGCCCCCGCTGCGGGCGGATGTGGCGGGAGAGCAGGTCCCAGTAGGCTTTGAGGGGCAGGTTCATGATGAAAAACCTTGATTGAGAACCGCGAAGGTACGAAGGGCGCGAAGAGATTTTTAAAAACTTTGCGAGCTTCGCGTCTTCGCGGTGAAATTTTCAAAATAAAAAGCCACGATGCAGAGCGCAGCGTGGCTTGAGACACGATTTCAGGAAGACCGTTACCGGTCAACAGGCGCACTCCGCGGAGGATGAATTAAATTGTTGCGTTCGGCCAACAAGACAAACTCGATCATCGAAATGCGCCTCCTTTCCTTAGAATTTGATAAGCGGCTAGAGTTTACTTGAGTTGGATTGGCGTGTCAAGCGGGAAAAGAAAGGGTAGAATCCGGTTGTCGAAAATCCTGAGAGTCTTTGCCAGTCCTTGCCAGCCGCACCCGGCTATCATCACCGAAACAAAATGGAGGATGCCATGCAAAAAACCAATCGTCTTTGGATCACAGTTCTTGCCCTCGGGTGGGTTTTCGACTTCCTGTTCTGGAAACACACCCCCGGCGTCTCGTTCGCCATTTTCGTCGTGCTGACATTGGGGACCGGCTTCTGGCTGACGCGTGGTCTCGGCGTCAGCGCGGCGCGCGGGACCCTGCTCCTGCTCCTGCCCATCGGCCTGCTCGCGGCGATGACCTTCGTCCGCGCCGAGCCGATGACCGCCTTCCTGACCCACGTCATGACCCTGTTCCTCATGTTCGTGCTGGTCGTCACCTTCAGCGGCGGGCGCTGGCTGTCTTACGGCCTGGCCGATTACGTGGTGCGGCTCTTTTCCCTGCTCGGCAGCATGATCGCCCGCCCGCTGGGGTTCACCGCCGAGGCCCGCCGCGACACGCCCGAAGAAGAAACTCCCAAGGCCCGCAGGCAGGTCTGGCCGGTCCTGCGCGGGCTGCTGATGGCCCTGCCGGTCGTCGCCCTGCTCGCCTCCCTGCTCGCTTCCGCCGACCTGGTCTTTGCCCAGCGCCTCGACGATTTTATCAAGCTCTTCCGCCTCGAGAACCTGCCGGAGTACATCTTCCGCGGTGTCTACATCCTGATTCTGGCCTACCTGCTGGCCGGCATCTACCTGCACGCCGCCGAACGCAGCCGGGACGAAAAGCTCCAGGGCGAGGAGAAGCCGGTCGTCCCGCCCTTCCTGGGATTTACCGAAGCCGCCATCGTGCTGGGCAGCGTGATCCTGCTCTTCGCCATGTTCGTCATCATCCAGTTCCAGTACTTCTTCGGCGGACAGGCCAACATCTCCGTCGAAGGATTCACCTACTCCGAATACGCCCGGCGCGGCTTCGGCGAACTGCTTGGGGTGGCCTTCATCAGCCTGTTGCTGCTCATGGGTTTCAGCGCGCTTTCCAAACGCGAAACTCCCCTCCAGCGCAGGGCCTTCTCCGGGCTGGGGATCGGCGTGGTCGCGCTGGTGCTGGTCATGCTCGTCTCGGCCTACCAGCGCCTGGCGCTCTACGAAGACGCTTACGGCTTCTCGCGCCTGCGGACCTACTCGCACGTCTTCCTGCTCTGGCTGGCCGCCCTGCTTGTGGCAGTTGTCGCGCTCGAATGGATCCAAAAACAACGCCTGTTCGCGGTCAGTATGCTCATCGCCGCCCTGGGGTTCGCCCTCTCGCTGGCCTTCCTCAACGTGGACGGCTTCATCGTCCGCCAGAACGTAGCCCGGGCCGAAGCCGGTCACGAACTGGACGTGGCCTACCTGGCCTCGCTCTCGGAGGACGCCGTGCCCGCGCTGGCCCAGGCGTTCAGCTCCACCCGCCTCTCCGCCGGGACCCGCGAAGCGGTCGGCGCCGCCCTGGCCTGCCGCGCCGCCCGGACCGGATCCCGCCAACCCGACACGTCCTGGCAGTCCTTCCACGTTTCGCGCTGGCAGGCCGACCAGACGATGGCTTCTCTGAAATCGTCGCTCTCAGGTTACAAAGAAGATGACGATGAGTGGCCGTTGATCCTCACCACCCCCGGCGGAGTCGAATACGACTGCTGGAAGGCTGACACCTTCGATTAGCCGAAAAAAGACCTGCTCTCCCAAACAATCACTCGCTGGATGAGAAAAGAATGTCCCGAAGGCTTTTACCAAACCTTCGGGACATTCCTGTTTGAATCGCGTCTTTTTGCTTTGCTATTTGAGCCGCCTCGTCAGGTCGCGCAGCTGGGTGAAGGTGATCGGCTTGATCAGGACGAAATCGGCATCGTCGGTCACGGCTTCGCCCATGCGGGCGTCGGCGGTGCAGATCACGACCAGGGCTTGTTTGAGCCGCTCGTCCGTGCGGATCTGCTGGAGCAGGTCCAGGCCGGAGACGTAGGGCAGGTGCATGTCCAGGATCACGATGTAGGGCACGACCTCGTTCAGCCGGACCTGGGCCGCCTTCCCGTCCAGGAGGGCTTCGGTCTTGAACCCGGCGGCGGTCAGGGCTTCGGAGAAAATGGTCGAAAGGTCGAGATCGTCTTCGATGATGAGGGCCAGTTCGGGCATTGTCGAATGATTCCTTTCCGTGTGTAGTTTCAAGCTCGCGCGTCTTGCAGTTGCGGGGATTGCCAGAGTTTTCGGAGCAGCAATCCATAAAAGAGCAGGATGATGAGCATGATGACCGGGACGTAGATCAGCGGGTCGGTCAGAACATACGCGCCATTATACAGGACTTCGTCTCCAAAAGCGATATAACTGAGCAAACGCCAGATATCCAGGAGGGCGTAAGGGGCGAAGAGCACCCACAGGGCGAGCCGGGGCCACTTATCCTTGACCACTGCCAGCAGGTAAGCAAAGATGACCACGCCCAGCGACAGTTCCCAGACCATGTCGAGCCAGACGAAGGCCCCCAGGTAGAGGGCGAAGACCAGGTCGAGGGCCATTTGCGGGACCTCAGTGGCCGGTTTCTTGAGCGGCTTCACCAGGAGGCGCAGACCGAGGAATCCCAGCGGGGCCAGGATGAACAATTTGATAACGGTAGCCAGCCGCATCGTCCCGGGCGAGACGCCCAGGAAATACAGGACGACCTGCATGACCGAGTGGTTGTATCCCAAAAAAGGTCTGTCCGGCCCCCACCAGGGGAAGTCCCGGCTCAGGCGGGCCAGGAACCCGAAGTAATCCCGGTATTGGGCAAGCCCGTACCCGATCCCGCCGCCGATGACGGTGATCGCGGTGACCGCCAGGTAAGACAGGATCGTCCAGAGCATCAACTTGAAAAAGAAGCGGTAACGCCCCAGCAGGAGCGGCAGGGCGGCGGCAAAGGCCCAATGCGGCTTGACCGGCAGGATCATCACTCCCAGCCAGAAGGCCGCCGGGGCGAGGCGTTCGCGCACGACCGCATCAATCAGGAAGGCGGCGTAAAGGGCCACGATAAGGTAGATATTCATGTAGGCCAGGTCGTCCCAAAAGACCGAGAAGACCAGGAAGACCGGCAGCATCCAGGCCCAGATTTCGGGGAGGCTGCTTTCCGGTTGCAGGTAATTGAAGATGCGCCGCCACCAGAAATAAAGCAGGGCATACGCGCCGAGGTGCAGGATGAACATGAGCACCAGCAAAATATTCGTTGGGAGCAGCAAGATCGGGGAATAAAGGAACGCGAACGCCGGGGAATAGGGATAATGGAGTTCCAGGATTTCGAGCGAGCCTTTCAAATACAGGTCTTCCCTCGCCCAAAAGTGTTTGGCCGCCATGACGTAAGATTGCTGCAAATCCACAGAGATTTGCCCGCCTTCTTCGACAGCCTGCGACTCGAAGGAACCGAAAGAAAAATAGACCTGCACCGCCAGCCGCAGCAGGGAATAGACGATTGCGGCGATCAGCAGGGCGCGATAGGTCTTGGACCTGGCCCAGGTTGCTTTGATTTCGTTCATGCGCGCCTCGACTACGGCTCGACCAGCGGCAGGGTGACGGTGAAGCGGCTGCCCCTGCCCAATTCCGATTCGACGCCAACCTCCCCGTTCATCAACCCGGCGAGTTGCCTGACGATTGCCAGCCCCAGGCCGAAACCGCCATGTTCGCGGGTGGCCGTCGCTTCCACCTGGCGGAAGGCATCGAAGATCTTGGGCAGTTCGTCCTCCGGGATGCCCCGTCCCGTATCGGTCACTTCGATGCGCCAGTGGGACGGGTCGGCCAGGGAAACGCTCATGTGGACCCCGCCCTCGTCGGTGAACTTGACCGCGTTGTTGACCAGGTTGACCATGATCTGCTGCAAACGCTGGGCATCGCCGTTGAGGAGCGGCGGCAGGGCGGGGTCCAGGTCACTGGTCAGTTTCAAATTTTTGTCGGAGGCAATCTTGTCCATCACGCCGTGGACGCTGTCGAGCAGTTCTGCCGGTTTGAACGGCCCGATGTGGATGGACAATTTCCCGGCTTCCATGCGGGCCTGGTCCAGCAGGTCGTTGACCAGGCTGAGCAGGCGGCGGCTGTTGGTCATAATCCGTTCGGACACCCCGGCCTGTTTCTCGTTGACCGGGCCGTAGATGGCCTCCTTGAGCATTTCCGCGTACCCCAGGATGGCGTTGAGCGGGGTACGCAACTCGTGCGAGACGGTGGCGAGGAAGGAATCCTTCATCCGTTCGAGTTCGGCCTCGCGGGTGAAATCGCGGAAGACGGCCACCGTGCCGACCAGTTCCCCCGTCGAGTCCTGCACCTGGGCCGCGTTGACCGAGAGGGTCTTCCTGCCCCAGTTGATCCGGTAACTGGACTCTCCCGCCCCGGGGTTGATCAGCAGCCCGGCCAGCAAGCCGCGGCTCTTCGCGTCCAGGAACTCCATTGCGACCAACTGCTGGATCGAAGCGCCGATGATCTCTTCGCCGGGGACGTTGAGCAGCTCGGACAGGGCCGGGTTGGCCTGGGTCGCCTCGCCGTTGGTGTCGAACACCACCACCCCGTCGGCAATGCTTTCGAGGATGGCCTGGTTGCGCCCGGCCAGGACCAGTTCGCGCGAGAGGGCCTTCGCCAGTTCCTGGGTCTTTTGCTCGACGAGCCGGTCGAGGTTGGTGTTGATGTGACGGAGTTCCTTGAGGGCCTGTTCGAGGCTGCGGGAGGAGAGCCAGGAGATGAGAGCTACGAATAAAAAGCCTATCATCGCGTAAATATTTGGCACAAGATCCGCGATCTGGGCTAACAGGATTATTTCGACAGATGCGAGGGTGGCGAAAATGAAACTTGAGGCCGGGCTGAGTAGGATGCTCGCCATAATTATCGGCACAGTGAAGATAAAAAGGCTTCGTCCGCCAGCAAGCTCAAATGGTTCATCCACAAAATAAAAGGCGACCAGTAAAAGCAACAAAAACAAAGACGACGAAATCCAACCAGGCCACGACGGTTGGCGATTTATCCAATATACAATTGCTACGATCAATAAAAAACTTAATATTGGAAGCCATATATTGCCTATGGTCTGAGCTTCGGAACCTCCGATTATGAAAACCAGCAATGCCAAAATTGTCAAAACCGTAAACCCACCTACCCCGATAAGGAGGATGTTCAACAATTTACGACGTCTGGCATCGTCGAGGTCGGACGTGGAAACAGTTATCCATTGGTTAATTGAATCGGTTATTTTCATTGAGTAACCTTATTTGTTAAATCCAATGCCCCAAGAATGGCAGACTTAACAACGAGATATGGTGTATATAATGCTTTTCCTATCCAAAGCGGATGATAAGAATCATCAAAGTGCTCTGTTAGCCAGCGCGCACCCAACTCTAATTTAGTTCTCGGCACTTTCCCATAACTTTGCTCCCATGTCAAAAGTGCTTGCAGACAGTATGCCGTTTCTTCGGCGGTTGCTTGGGAAAAATGCCCCCAAGACCCATCCGCCCTCTGGTTTTCCAATATCCATTGCACAGCATTCGAGCAAAGGTTTTTATCGAATGACACACTTGCAATGATTGCGTGTGTGGTTGCATAAAAAGGGGATGTATGCCACTTATCGTACCAATAAGTCTCGTTCGTCCTGGTTTGGTGCAAGAATTTGAGTATCTTCTTTATGGATTTATCAGAACCAACAAATCCTGCTTTTTTCAACGCCCCAAGAACATGGATATTTGCACTAATTGATGGGTTTGCCTCTAAGGAAAAGCAGCGATAATGGTTATCTTCTTCGTAAGAAAGGATCGCTTCAACATCCGGGGCGTATCCAAAGGAACAGAGGACTTCAAAGGCTACGCTTGAATCGTCGCTATCTTTCACAGTGCAATCAACCGCTGTGCCTATCCCTGTGCCGGTATGCCACGAACCTTGGAGGGTGTCCAATAGCCTCTTGATTTCCGGGTTGCTGTTATCCGGCGAATTGGCAAAGTAAAGATTCCACAAGCTCCACGCAATTTCAAAGTTATCTATTGGCGCATAATTGGGCGCACCCCCATCATGGGCTGCCCAGGCTCTTAGATACTCCATCGCTTTGGGGTCTCCCGGCTTTAGCTTCAAAGCAAAATATGCCGTGGCTGATGGGCTGTGGGCTACTGAGCCATCATTCTCTTGCAAATTATCAATATCCAATATACTCTGACCATCTTCCCCCGCCATCTCCGCCGAAAACGCGGGAGTAATGTACCGGTTGATCTTCAACCCCTGCAATTTCGCCATTTTCGCATCCCGGAGGCGGCGCAAGCGGCCCAGGATGCGGTCGCCCTGCTGCTTGACGATCCCCAACCGCTCGGCTTCCGCTACAAGGGTAGGGACGATCATCTCGAAGCCGACGGTCGCGCCGTTCGGGTCGGCGGCCAGGCCGCTGGTCGCGCCGGAGGTAATCCGTTCGAGGGCCAGCAATCCCTTATCGATCTGAACCCTGTCCTGCGCCCGGCGGCCGCGATGCGTCAAAGCGATCATCGCTGCCAGGGTGGAGATTACCCGGTCGTGATAATAGAACGGTTCCGCCGCACCCCAACTGCCGTCCGGGAGCTGGTTCTCGCACAACCAGGACAGGGCGTTGTTGCTCAGTTCCCGGTCGTAATCCACCAGTCTCGCCACCCAGGCCGTGTCGTAGGCGGTGCTGCTCATCCGACCGGGGCCGATCTCTTCGAGGAGTTTCCTGGTTTCAACGTTAAGGTCCATCTTATCCCTGTCCTTTTTCGATAATTTCAGGCTGCCAATAGCTGTGGCGGATCTGTCCGGTCCCCAGGATGCTGTCCTGGTGGGCGCGGTAAAAGGCCCGCAGGTTCGCATACGCGTCCGGCGGCAGGTCCGCAAAATCCGGTTCGTGGGTACGGCGGGTGCAGAGGTGGTCGTACAGGATGGCGCGCAGCTGCCTTTCCGTCAAATAAGACGACGGCGCGACCATGAAGTACAGGTCTTCCTCCCCCGAGTTGATCAGCGGGTAATCGAACGCGGCCAGCCGGTCGAAGCCGATGAAAATATCGGCCCTGTCAATGTACTCGCCGTAATACAGCTCCACCAGCTTCCTGCGGTCGGCGACCGCGCCGTGTTCCTTGAAGTATTCGACCGCCAGTTCCGCCACGCGGGCGGTCGAATTCAAATTATCGGCAAATGCGCCGAAGAAAAGCCTGAAACGGTCGTGCCTGCGGGTCCTCTCCGCCACGTCATCGAACAGCCCGATCAAGAATTCGTAGGGTGTCCCCGCCAGGTGCTGACGGTAATCCCCGTAAAAGCGGACCCGCACGCCATACGCCTCGTAAAACGACAGCAGGTCCGGGTGGGTCGCCAGCCGGGCCAGTCCCTCGCCGCCGATCTTCTGCATGTACCCGTCGCGGGTCGCCAGGATTTCCGGCCCGATCACCGGCGTGACCAGCGTCCCGACCCCGTGATCGAAAAACAATTTATAGAGTTCGACGTGACGCTGCATGGCGATGTCCATGTAGGCCGCGATGGGATCCTCGAACTCCCGGTCGCCGTATTCGAGCATGAACCAGCGCCGGGTCCCGTTGATGGGGAAGACGCACACCTTCGAGCCGGACTGCCGCACCAGCCGGGCGGCTTCGTCCGTGGACAGGGAAAGGAACTCGTCCCTGGAGATCACGGCCGCCTCGACAACCGCGGCAGAAAGCGCGGGACCCGTTGCCGGTATGCCGCGTAACCGGGGACTTCGCGGCTGAGAGCGGATTCCTCCTGCGCGGCCGCCCGCAGGAAATCCCAAAAAGCGTAGGCGGCCGCCCCCAGGCTGGTCAGGGCGGGGTTGATCAGCAAAACGCCCAGGGCCAGGGCAAAGAACGAGGTGATGATCGGATGGCGCACCAGCGCATACGGCCCGCTGTCCACCAGCCGGTGGTCGGCCTGGACCTCGACCCGCTCGGTGTAGAATTTCTTGAGATGCTCCCGCGCCCAGATGTGCAGCCCGAATGAGATGGAAACTAAAATAAAGCCGAAAACCTGGATGAAAATCCCCCATGCTGCAGAAGTGTAGAAGCCGATCCCCGGCCAAAGCGCCGGTTGGAGGACGATGGCCAGCCCCAGCCCGAGGGTGAACAGGGTGTAATCCCACGACCAGCCCTTGCGCTCGTCGGCGCGCTCGCGGTCGTAGCGGCGCATGAAGTAGAAATCCATCACGAAGAAAAGCGCCACGATGACAAACAGGAGGGTGGAAAGATAAATGCCGGTGACCATTACCTCATCTTCCTAATAATTTCCGCAAGGCCGGTGTATTCAGCCAGACGAACGCATGGTTGTTGCGCTCAAGTTCGAAGCCCAGGCGTTGTTTGACCTCGTAAGCGCCGCTGCCCATGCGGATGGCCTTGACCCTGCGCTCGAAGCCTTCCTGCAAAGTGGCATAGACCAGCAGGAAATAGGCGTATTGGGCGTCTTCGGCCAGGCCAAGGGCGGTCGCCATCAATGCGCCGTTGTCCTCGGCGAGCAGCCCGCAGCCGACCAGCCGTCCGTGCTGGCGGACTTCGAGCCAGGCGGCATTGATCCCGTCTATATGGGCCAACATGCCGCGCACCCACTGGTTTTCGGCGGCGTTGTGGCGTCGCTCCACATTGCGGATCAGGGGCATGGCCTCGTCCAGGTCGGGGACCCTGGCATGGCGGGTCAACTCAAGGCCCAGCTCTTCCGCCTGGCGCAGGACCCGCTTGTAGTGCTGGCGGTCCTTTTTGTTGCCGCCCGCCAGGTAGTCCTCGAAGCTGTCAGCTTCGACGGCCATGACCGTGCCCGGGTCGCTGACCTGATGAGGGACGAAATCCGCAGGCCAATCGTCGCGGCCCGCTTCCATAAAGTCGAAGAGCAGGAACGAGCCTTTCAGCTCGCGCAGGGCCGATTTGGCCGCCTCCGCTATCAGCCGCAGGCAATCCGCAGGATTTTGCTCCGGCAGGATCAGCCCCGAGAGGTTAGCCAGCGGCGAGCGGCAGATCAGCAGCGGGCGGCGGCGGAGGTAGGCTTGCAGCGCGCTGCGGACGGTTTTGGGTTCGACGGGTAAAGGTTCGTTACGCACCAGCCAGAAGGTGGCCCGCGCAATGGCCTCGCCGCCGCGTTCGACCAGGATGTAGACCGGCCGGCAATCGTCCATGACGGTTTCGCCGTAGCGGTACCAGCGGTAACTGGCGAACGGACGGCCTGCGCTCAAGCGGTCCCATTCAGCCTGGCCAACCGCCTCGACGCCGGTGACGGTTTCTACGCGCAGTTGGCCGCCTGTAAAAGAGGAAAAGGCCATCGGCGTTTATTTTACTTTGCTTGTCCCGCGCTGGCGCGCCTGCGGCCTTTCAATTCGGTTAAGGTTGGGGGAATTGGTTATTGGTGAGGGTAATTGGAGGGGCTAGGGTTCGAAAATCCGGGTATCGGGCCTGAAGGCGGCCCACGAGAACCAGAAATGGTTGATGGCCACGACCGGATCCAGCGTTTCCCCCTCCAACGGACCGCTGAGGGCGCGGCCCAACGCGTCCCAGGTGGAACCGGTCTGCTCGTCCCGGATGGACCCGCCGTCGAAGGTGAAGGTCAAGGTCTGGCCGTCGAGGTCGCGGGAATAAGCCGCAGCCGTGCCGACTCTTTTTCCCCCGGCAACAGTCCCCTCGTCCAGGGGAGAGGTCGCGCCCGCCTGCCAAAGCACGACGATCTCCCGCTCCCCGACGGTGTCGTTGACGACGGACAGTTCCGCCAGGGTATCGTAGGGATAGGCGACCGCCTCGCCGCTGAAATCCACGGTCAGGACCCGGGCCATAGGCAGCAACCGGCCCGGGGTGGGCGGTCCCTGGTACAGGAACGGCGAACTGTTGACATCATCGTAGCCTTCGTAGGGATTGCGGCCATAATCCCGGACGAAACCGGTTTCCCGCGAGAGTACCTTTCCCTCCGGGTAAGCCTGGGTGAACTCGGACCAGGCGACGATGGCCGCGGGATAAAAGGCCAGTTGGGTCCCGGTCAGATCCCCGGCGATCGCCAGCCCGTCGGCCTGTTGCCACCAGGTCTCGGTCTGGCGGTCGTACATGATCAGGTTGGAATAGCGCAGCCGCCCGGTGGTACCGAAATCCAGCACCCGGTCGCCAACCTGACGCTCGAAGGCGATGGCCGTGTTGCACAGGGGGCAGAAAGTGATCGTCAGCGGCAGGCCGCCCACTTCGTCGTTGACGATTTCGTGCCACATCAGCACCTGGATCGGATAGGCGCGGGCGTCGTCCCCCACCCGGACCAGGATGACCGGTTCACGGTCCCCCAGCCACAGGTCGGCGTAAGTAATCGTCTCGAATTTGGGATCGTCAATGGAAGGGATGCCGTCCTTCGGCGGCCCTCCCGAAAAGATCTCATCGTAAGGGACGCTATGCCGGCTGAAATCGGTGGTGAATTCGCTGGCGGCTCCGGCGGGAGGCGCTTCGTCGGGCTGGAGGGTGACGGCAAGCGCAGCGGGGGAGCCGGCTGCCGTCGGGAGCGCGGCGGACGTTCCGGGCGGGACCCCGGTCGCAGCCGGGGCGCAGGCGTTCAAAAAGATGGCCCCCATTAAAACCACTAAAGCCAAGCCTTTCATCTCGTACCTCCAGGTCTTGCCTGGTAGATATCAAAACAGCAGCTTTTCTTACCAGCTTGGGGCAAGCGCCGGAACGGATTGGCCGGAAGTCGCGGCGCTCATCCTGTGAGCCGGATTTCAAAGCTGGGGATGAGGCCTGTTTGCAGCGACCAGGATCTGTTCCAACACTTCGTATTCTTCGTAACACTCCCCGCACAGGTCGAGGTGCGCCTGCACCAGGGGCATCAGGCAGGCAGCGTCTTCACCGTTCGCCACCAGCTCGGCAAACTGGTCGAGCAGGGCAAAGGTATCCTCGCAGGTCAATTCGTCCATACTGGTAACTTTCAACGACCGGAGCATCCTCTGCACCAGGGCGTCCCCCACCGCCTGCGGGCCAGGGTGGGGCTTGAACCAGCGTTTCAAAAAGTTGAGCATCTCCATTGCGTATCGCTGTTCCAGACGATTTTACTGTTCGGGTTCTTACGATTTTCTTATGCTTCGAAGAGATCCATTAACTCGTCCACTTCCAGGCCTTCGTTTTCGAGACGTTGTTTCAGGCGCAGGCGGGCGTCGAACATCAGTTTGTAGAGAGCGTTGCGGTTGGTGCGCATCTTTTTGGCGACTTCCTCCATCGGCATGCCCTTGATCCCGATGGCGATGACCGCGTTGCGCTGTTTATCGGTCAACTCCTCGGCGATGATGCGGCGGACGCGTTCGAGGGCGTCCCGCTGCTCGGCCCGCGTCTCAGGCCCCGGGTCGGGCGTGGACATCCAGCCTGGTTCCGTTGGTTGGCCGTCGGCGTCCTCCAAAAGCTCATCCAGCGAAACGTCCCGCCAGCGGCGGCGTCTCAACTCGCTCAGGGCAATGTGGACCGCGATCTTGTAGACCCAGGTGGTGAACTGGCTGCGGCCCTCGAACGTGTCCAGTCGGTCGAGGACGCGCAGGAGCGTCTCCTGGGCGGTCTCCTCGGCCAGGGCGTTGAATTGCGGGTTGTCCGGCGAGAGATAGCGCGAGAGGGCGTAGGGCATGGCCTGTAACACGAGCGCGTGCAGGTCGGCCAGGGCCGCTTCGCGCGGCGGGCCGGGATTTTTAAGATCGGAAAGCCATTGGTCGTTGGTTCGGTCGGGCATCGCTGCAATTATACTTGGAGAGCGTAAGATATCCCGCTTTCGGGCGTTCTTTAAAGAAACTTCGGAAGTCTTTTCCGAAAGACTTCCGAAGTTTTATTCAGATTTTGGAGGACAAATTATGCCCGACCCGCGCATGACACCCGAAAAGATCACCGTTTACAGCACTGTCTGGTGCCCGGACTGCAAACGCGCCAAGCAGTTCTTCGGCGAACAGCGCATCCAGTACGAGAACGTCAACATCGAGGAAGACCCTGAGGCGATGGCCTTCGTCGAGCAGGTCAACCACGGCAACCGCAGCGTGCCGACCATCATCTTCCCCGACGGCGGCGTACTGGTCGAGCCGTCGAACGAGGAGCTGGCCGAAAAGCTCGGACTCCAGACCAGGGCTAAGCGTTCGTTCTACGACTCGATCGTGATCGGCGGCGGTCCCACCGGGTTGACGGCCGCCCTCTATATGGCCCGCGAGGGCATGGACGTGCTGGTCATCGAAAAGTCCGGGCTGGGCGGGCAGGTGGCCGTCACCCAGACCCTCGACAACTTCCCCGGCTTCGACGACGGCGTATCCGGGGCCGAGTTCGCCGACCGGTTGACGCGCCAGGCCCGGCGCTTCGGCGTGGAGATCCTGCAAGCCCAGAGCGTGACCGAGATCAACCCCGAAGGCCAGTACCTGTGCATCAAAACCAAAGACGGCTCGGAATACGGCAGCAAGGCGGCCCTGCTGGCGACCGGGGCGCGTTATCGCAGGCTCGGCATCC
Organism: Chloroflexota bacterium; assembly: GCA_049324115.1. Lineage (GTDB taxonomy): Bacteria > Chloroflexota > Anaerolineae > Anaerolineales > Villigracilaceae > UBA5796. The sequence goes on along the minus strand of JBMOMN010000027.1, from coordinate 65,707 downwards.
CCGGCGAGACGGGACTGATCGGGATCAACGTCCACTTCTGCGCCACCTGTGACGGCGCGTTCTACAAGGACAAAAAGGTGCTGGTCATCGGTGGCGGCAACAGCGGATTCGAGGAGGGTTTGTTCCTGACCAAATTTGCCAAGCAGGTGGACATCGTCGAGTTCCTGCCGCAGGTCAGGGCCAGCAAGATCTTGCAGGATGCGGTCGCCAAGCGCGAGGACATGACTGTCACCGTCAACCACGCCGTCAAGGAACTGCGCGGCAAGCACAAACTGGAGAGCATCCTGGTCGAGGACCGCGCCAGCGGCGAAATCAAGCAATGGGATTACGACGGCGTATTCGTTTTCATCGGCCTGGAACCCAACAGCGACCTGGCCGCCGGAAGAGCTGAGATTGACAAATGGGGCTTCGTCGTCACCGACAAAACCCTGATGACCTCCCTGCCCGGCCTGTTCGCCGCCGGGGACGTGCGGGCCGGCTCCACCAAGCAGGCGGCCTCGGCCGCAGGCGAAGGCGCGACCGCGGCGTTGATGATCCGTCAGTATTTGCAAGAGTTGGGATAACTCAGTCCCCGAAGAACAACTGCCACCACACTTCCCAGTTCTTCGGCGGCACGGGTTCGGGCGTCGGCTCGGTGAGGGCTGCGGGGGTGCTGCCCGGCGCGGGGACCGGCACGACCAGGTGGTCGCCCTCCTCCCCCTGCCCGGATTCGTACCCGTAGCGGCGCGCCGCGTCGTCCGAGGTGGCGTAGGCCACCGCGGTTTGCAGGGCCATCTGGGTCTGCATCACCGCCGTCGCCTCGGCCCGCACGGTCTTGACCGCGTCCTCACGCTGCCGGAGCGTGTCCAGGCGGGCATTGAAATCCACGATCGCCAGGAAAAAGATGACCAGGGCGATCCCGACCCCGACTTGCTTGAAGGTGAACGAACGCAGCCATTGCATCATGGCCGTATCATACTCCGGCTTGAGATGCTTGGCAAGCCGGAAAACTCGAATTGACGCCCCTCCCCCTCTCTGGTAAAATCACCCGCCGGAGCGTTGTACCCTTCGCTCCACATATCCCAGCTTGAAAGGGCTTGAGAAAAATGAGAGTACTACTGATCAAAGACGTTTACAAACTGGGCCGCGCAGGCGACGTCAAACGGGTGGCCGACGGCTACGGGCGCAACTACCTGCTCCCGCAGGGGATGGCCGTCCTGGCGACCCCCGGCGCGCTCAAACAGGTTGAGCAGATCAAGAAACAGGCCGCAACCCAGCGCGCCGCCCTCAACCAGGAACTCAGCGGCGTCGCCGAACAACTGTCCGGCTTGCTGCTCACCTTCGGCGTGCGGGCCGGCGAAACCGGCAAGCTCTACGGCTCCATCACCGCCCAGGACGTGGCCGAGGCCATCAAAGCCAAAGCCGGCCTGGAAGTCAAGCGCCAGCAGGTCGCCATGCAGCCCATCCGCACCCTCGGCGAACACGCCGTCGAGATCCGCCTGACGATGGACCTGGTCCCGGAGATCAAGGTCATCGTCCATCGCGAAGGCGAAACCGTCGAAGCCGCCCTGGCCGAAATGGAAGAGCTGGCCGCCATGGAAGCCGAGGCAGAAGAAGTCGTCGAAGAAGAACCCGCCGACGAAGCCGAAGCCTAAACAGCCCCACCCTCAGGAAGAAAACATCACCGGTCCACGCCCAGCCAGGGGAGTACCGGTGATGTTCGATTAACCCCATGCCACAAACCATCGGCGAACGCCTGAAATCTGCCCGCGAAGCCCGCCGCCTGACCCTCGAAAAGGCGGAGGAAGTCACCCGCGTCCGGGCGGTGTTCCTGCGCGCCCTCGAAGCCGACGACTGGCCTGCCCTGCCCTCGGCGGCCCAGGGGCGCGGCTTCCTGCGCCTGTACGCCGACTTCCTCGGGCTGGACGTCGCCTCCCTGCTGGAGGAACAGCGCAACGGCACAACCTCGCCGGTCGAAAGCGTGACGAAGATCGAGGCCGCTCCCCCGCCCCAGCCGGAGCCTGAACCCGAACCTGGGCCAACGCCCGCGCCCGAACCCGAGCGGATCGAACCCGAAGAGCAGCCTGCTCCCGCTATGGACGGATCCCCCGCCCCCGCAACGGACTCCGGGACGCGCTTCAAGCTGCCGTTCCGTTTCCCGTGGGCGCGCCAGGCCTCAGACAGCGAATCCGCTGCCGGTAACGGCGAACAGGCCGAGGGTCCCGGGGAGGAGCCGCCGGAGAATGTCGAAGCCGGGGAAATTCCCATCGAGGCGGAACCGGCCGAAGCGGCGGAAGGCCTCCAATCCCAATTGATATTCCAAGCCATCGGCGCGCAGTTGCGCGAACGCCGCGAAGCCTTGAGCCTGACCCTCGAGGAGATCGAACGCCACACCCACGTGCGCGCCCATAACCTGAAAGTGCTCGAAGCCGGGGCCTTCGACCGGCTCTCGTCGCCGGTGCAGGCGCGGGGCATGATCAGCAATTACGCCGCCTTCCTCGACCTGGACGCCGACGCCCTGCTGCTGCGTTTTGCCGAGGGGCTGCAAGCCCAGCGCATCGAGCGCAACCCGCTGGCCGAGCTGACCCGTCCGCACGGCCGCCGCTGGCACCTGCCGCTCTGGGCGCGGCGCATCCTGAGCATTGACCTAATCTTCGGCGTGGGCATGGCAGTGGGGCTGGCGGCCTTTTCGATCTGGGGCCTGAACCGGGTGCTGGAGGCCCAATCGGCCCCCTCGCCCGAACCGACCGGCCCTTCGATCTCGGACGTGCTGCTGGCGACGCCGGAGAACCCCCTGGAATCGGTGCTGGTCACGTTCACACCCACCCTGCCGGTCGCCCCCACCCAGGCAACCCTCGCTTCGGACCAACCCACCCTCGCCCCGGACGAACCCTCCCCGACCGTCGAGGTGACCGAGACCCTCAGCGCCGCCCCGGTGCAACTGGTGCTGGTCATCGCCGACCGGGCCTTCCTGCGGGTGATCGTGGACGGCGAGGTCGCGTTCGAGGGACGGGTGGTGGCCGGGGGAGCGCTCAACTTCGACGCCGACGAGCAGATCGAGGTGATCACCGGCAACGGGGCGGCTATCGAAATAATCTTCAACCAGTCCCGGCTGGGGCTGATGGGGGCTTACGGCGAGGTGGTGGACCGCATTTACACGGTGCGCGGCGTCTTCTTCCCGACCCCGACCGAGCCGCCGACCGCGACCGTCACGCCGCGCTTCACCGTCACCCCGACGATCACGATCACGCCTAGCATCACCCCCTCGCCGATCTTCACGCCCACGCCCACGCCCCAGCCGCAGGATTAGCGCCAGCCCCAAGACCGTGAAAAAGACAAGTCTGTGTTTGCTTTTTCAATTGAAAATCTGACCAGACGAATTCCCGTTCCATGGGACAAAAGGCTTCGAAATCCGACCCCGGAGAATTCTTCACCATCAATGAAAACATTCTGGTATAATATTTCGCCATGAGTGAAAACATTTGGAAATCCCGCTGGTCGCGTGACCAGATCAAAGCCATGCTCCTGGAACAGTTCGATTCGTTCTGGAAGCGCGATACCGGCATCGAGCGGACTCAATTGTCCCAAGTCGAGGGCGCAGCGCATACCCCCCATGCAGTCATCATCTCTGGCCTGCGCCGGGCGGGCAAGTCCACCCTGCTAGCCCAACTGGCCCACAAACTCGGCAGGGATGCGTTCTACTACGTCAACTTCGAGGACGATCGGCTCCTCGGCTTCAAGGCCGAAGATGCCAATGATCTCTACGAAGGATTGCTGGACTCTTTCGGTGAGCGCAAGATTTTCATCATTGACGAGGTTCAGAATATCCCAGGCTGGGAATACTTCGTCCGCCGTTTTATGGATATGGGATTCAAGTTTTACATTACCGGCTCCAATGCTTCCCTACTCAGCCGGGAACTGGGGACGCGTCTCACCGGTCGTTACGTGCCGGTTGAATTGTTCCCCTTCTCGTTCAAGGAATTCCTGCAATTCCGCAGCGAGCCGATCCCCGATCTCCATCGTATGACCACTCAAGACACCGCCCGCCTGAAAAGCGCCCTGGACGCCTATCTTAAAGTTGGGGGAATCCCCGATGCACTCAATTACCCCGAATTGCCCTTGCTGCGCACTTTGTACGATGACGTTATCTACAGGGATATTGCCACGCGCTACCGGCTGGATGCCGTCACGGCGCTCCGGGAACTGGCGTTCTATTTGATGAGTAACCCGGCCAACCTGGTTTCGTTCAACCGTCTCAAAGATCAGTTCCACCTGGGCAGTGTCAATACGATCAAAAATTATATTGATTACCTGGAAAACAGTTGGCTGGTTTTCGCTCTGAACGTCTATGACTTCTCCGTCAAACGGCAGCAGATCGCGCCCAAGAAAATATATTGCATTGATACCGGATTATCCCAGGCCGTTGGATTCGCCTTTTCGCCGAATTCCGGGAAATTGTTTGAAAATCTGGTCTTCCTTGCGCTGCGCCGGCAAACCAAAGAAATCTATTACTGCGCCACGCCGGGCAGCTTCGAGGTGGATTTCTACCTCCCCGAGTCGCGATTGCTCGTCCAGGTTACTCAAAATCTGTCCAACCCCGCCACGCGTGAACGCGAACTTCGCGCCTTAAGAGATGGGCTGCGGGCTGTGGCTGTAGAAAAAGCCTTGATCCTGGCCGACAGCGGCGAGGACAGCTTTGAGTTGGACAGCGTGCCGGTGGAGGTCCGCTCGATTTCCGAATGGCTCATCAGTTGAATCCTTCCAGGTTCTGGGGTATCATCGGGGTCTGCGCATACAGACTTCGGAAGTCTCTCTGGTAGAGCTTCCCATCGTAAAGACTCCTAAAAAGACTTCCGAAGTCTACCTACAGTTTTACCGACTAAAAACCCATGTCCCGAAAATCCTTCCACCTCGTCTCGCTTGGCTGCGCCAAGAACACCGTCGACTCGGACTCGATGGCCCAACTCCTGCTGGAGGACGGCTACCGCATGGTCGAGAAACCCTCCCAGGCGGGAGTCCTGATCGTCAACACCTGCGGATTCATCGGCCCGGCCCGGGACGAATCGATTGCCGTGCTGCGCGAACTGGCTGACGGCAAACGTAACGACCAATTGCTGATCGCAGCCGGATGCCTGACCCAGCGCTACGGCGCGGACGTGGCCCGCCAGGTCCCCGGCGTGGACGGGGTGCTCGGCACCCGCCGCTGGATGGACATCCTCCAGGTGGTGGGCGATTTACGCTCATCCCCTCATCCCGAACCGCTCTACCACCTGCCGGACGAGGCCCTCACCGTCGGCGCGGACGAACGCGGCGCGCTGCGGGCCTCCATCGCCGGGGCCAGCGCCTATCTCAAAATTGCGGATGGCTGCCGCCGTCCGTGCGCCTTCTGCGCCATCCCGCTCATCAAAGGGACGGCCGTCAGCCGCCCGCTCGAGACCATCCTCGAGGAAGCCAAAATTCTACGTGACGACGGCATCCGCGAACTGGTCCTGATCGCCCAGGACACCACCGACTACGGCCACGACCTGGGGATGAAAGACGGCCTGGCCCAACTGCTCGAACGCCTGGTGGATGAAGTGTGTGATTCCCCTCACCCCAACCCATCTCCCACGGGGAGAGGGGCGAGGGGTGAGGGAGGTCTGGACTGGATCCGGGTCATGTACGCCTACCCCGGCTACGTCACCGACCGGCTGATCGAAGTCATGGCAACCCGCAGCCAGATCCTGCCGTACCTCGACATGCCGCTCCAGCACGCCCATCCCAAGACCCTTTACCGGATGCGCCGCCCGTCGAACATCGAGTGGGTGCATGAGACCCTGGCAAAGATGCGCGCCCGGATCAACAATTTGGCTATCCGCACGACATTCATCGTCGGCTACCCCGGCGAGACGGACGAGGAGTTCCAGGCGTTGATGGACTTCATCGAGGAGATCCGCTTCGACCGGGTCGGCGCGTTCCAGTTCTCGTTCGAGCCGGGCACGGCCAGCGAACCCCTCGGCGACCCGGTCCCGGCGGAGGTCAAGCAGGAACGTTACCAGCGCCTGATGGAACGCCAGCAGGCCATCTCGCTCCAGATCAACCAGTCCTACGTGGGCCAGACCCTCGATGTGCTGGTCGAAGGCTTCGACAACGGCATCTCGATCGGGCGCTCGTACCGCGATGCCCCCGAAATTGACGGCCTGGTACTGGTCGAAGGCCGGCTCGAACCCGGCCAAATCGTCCCGGTCAAGATCACCGGGGCCATGGCCTACGACCTGACCGGCGTGCCGGCCCAGAGAATGATTTCGCTGTAAACCAGGTGTAAGGGCGACCCTTCACGGGTTGCCACTGTCCTGAATTTCCAGGACGGGTCGCCCCTACCCGAAAAATTTGTCCCCAACAAGGAAATTTCATGATTGATCTCACCCACCCCGAAGTCGCATTCGCGGTCGAGGCCGTGCAAAAGGCCTCCCAACTCGTCCGCCTAGTCCAGCGGGAAACCGTCACCTCGGCCCTGACCAAAGGCGACAAATCCCCGGTCACGATTGCGGATTTCGCCTCCCAGGCCCTGGTCTCGCAGATGCTGGCGAACCGGTTCCCGCAGGCCGTCATGGTCGGGGAGGAATCGTCCGCCCAGCTCCAGACGCCCGACTCAGCCGACATGCTGGCCCAGATCACCGGCTTCGTCCGCCGCTTCGTCCCGGACGCTTCGCCTGATTCCGTTTGCGAGTGGATTGACCTGGGTTCAGCCGAATCCGCCCCCCGCTTCTGGACCCTCGATCCGATTGACGGGACGAAGGGCTTCCTGCGCGGCGACCAGTACGCGGTGGCGTTCGCCCTGGTCGAAAACGGACAGGTGCAGATCGGCGCGCTCGGCTGCCCGAATTTGATAAACGCTTACGTCCCCGATCACAACGGCCCCGGTTCGCTGGTGCTGGCCTTACGCGGCCAAGGCACCTGGACGACGAGCCTGGAAACCCCTGGGGAGTGGGCCCGGCTCAGGGTCTCGCCCACAGCCGTCCCGTCCCGCGCCCGCATCATGCGCTCGTTCGAGGCCGGTCACACCGACGCGGACAAGATAGACGAGTTCGCCGCCAAATTGGGCACCTCCGCCGAACCCGTCCGCATGGACAGCCAGGCCAAGTACGCCGTCATGGCCGCCGGACAGGGTGAGATCATCCTGCGCCTGCTCTCGCCCAAACAGCCGGATTACCGGGAAAAAATATGGGATCAGGCCGCCGGGTCGCTCATCCTGGAGGAGGCCGGGGGCCGCATCAGCGACCTTTCTGGCAGGCCGCTCGATTTCACCCAGGGGCGGATGCTGCTCAACAACCGCGGCGTGCTGGCCTCCAACGGCGCGCTGCACGAGGCGGCGCTCAAGGCGCTGGAAGAGATCGGCGCGTAGGTCACGCTTGAAGCGTGACTGGAGCAGTAGTCCTGGGGCCGTAGTCACGTCAAACGTGACCTGCTTTTCCGGTATGGTAGAATGACCTGAGTTCAACCCAATCCGCAAGCTGCCCGGGCGTGGAGTCGTCTGGTTCCCTTCACACCTGATCCGGCCCATTCCAGCCCGATCAACTGACGGCAACTTGCTGCAATCACATTGTGATGCAATCCATACGACTTTGCGCCCTGTACCCTGCCTGCCGGTGGGGACCGGGCGTTTTGCATCCAAAAAAGGAGAATCAACGATCATGTGTGGCATTGCAGGAGCCTACCAGTCCGCCTCGTCCGAAGCAGTCGAACAAATGGTGGACCAACTCAAACACCGTGGCCCGGACGGGAACGGCGTCAACCGGAACGAAAGCGCCACCCTCGGCCATACCCGCCTGGCCATCCTGGATGTCGGCGGCGGGCATCAGCCCATGCGCCAGGGCCGGAGCTGGATCAGCCTGAACGGCGAGATCTACAACCACAAAAAGTTGCGACAGCGTCACCTGGCCGGGCATCCGTTCAAAACGACCACCGATACCGAAGTGGTGCTGCAACTCTACCTGGAACACGGCCCCCAAATCGCCGAGTGGCTGGACGGGATGTTCGCCTTCGCCATCTCGACCGGGGACGACCTTTTCCTGGCGCGTGACCCGCTCGGCATCAAGCCGCTCTATTTCGGTCTCCAGGATAACGTGCTGTATTTCGCTTCCGAGGTCAAGGCGTTGGCGCGGGCCTGTGACGACGTGCGCGAGTTCCCGGCCGGGCACTGGTTCCACAGCCGGCGCGGCTGGAGGCAGTATTACACCGTCGAGCGCAGCCTGGACGGGAGCGTGACCGAGCGGCTGCCCGGCGAAGCGGAGGCGCTGCCCGAGATCCGCCGCTCGCTTACGGAGGCGGTCCGCAAGCGGCTGATGGCCGACGTGCCGGTCGGCGTCAGCCTGAGCGGCGGCCTCGACAGCAGCATCGTCGCCCTGCTCGCCAGCCGGGACATGCCCGGCATCCACTCCTTCGCCGTCGGGGTGGAGGGCAGCCCGGACCTGGCCGCGGCCGGCCTGATGTCCCGGACGCTCGGCACGCGCCACCACGAACTGGTCTACACCGAACAGGATATGCTGGAGTCCCTGCCCGAAGTCATCTACTATCTCGAATCGTTCGACCCGGCCCTGGTCCGCAGCGCCATCCCCAACTTTTTCCTGGCCAAGATGGCCGCCGAGGAAGTCAAAGTCATGTTGACCGGCGAAGGCGCGGACGAACTTTACGCCGGGTACAGCTACCTGAGCCGTTTCGAGCAGCCGGAAGCCCTGCAAGACGAGCTGGTCTACATCACCGAAGCGCTGCACAACACCAACCTGCAACGCGGCGACCGGATGTCCATGGCCCACGGGCTGGAGGCCCGCGTCCCGTTCCTGGACGTACAGTCGGTGGCGCTGGCGCTCAGCCTGCCCGCCGAGTGGAAGCGGCACAGCGACTCGCATCCGGCCAAGGCCCTCCTGCGCCGGGCTTTCGAGGGCCGGCTGCCGGACGAGATCGTCCACCGCCCGAAGATGAAGTTCTCGAAAGGGGCCGGATCGTCCGACATCATCGCCCGCCGCGCCGGCGAGACCATCCCCGACGAGCACTTTGGCCAGGAGCGCCAGCGTTTCCAGCGTGACTGGAACTACACCCTGCCCAACAAGGAAGCCCTGTTCTACTACGACATCCTGAGCCAGCACTACTCCGACGAGTGGATCATGCCGGTCATGGGGCACAGCCGCAGCCTGTAAGGGAATCAAAATTTCAGCCTTTAAATTTAACGGCTCTCCCGTTTCTGGCGGGAAAACCCTTTGAAACACGAAGGAGCACGACGGCGACGAAGGAAAAGACCCTATGGCAAGGCGCTTTTTCCCTTTGAGTGCCTGATATGAAAATAAGAGTAGCGCAACATTCATGTTGCCTTCGGGGCGCAAGACAAATCTTACGGTACTGTTTTTCATCCTTCGGGGCGAACGAAGTTCATGGATACTTTGTGTTTAGTACCTTACAAGTTAACTCCTTGCTTTTTGCCTGCAAAGAACCGCAGGCACACGTGTGCAAGAATTTAAACCACGAAGGGCACAAAGGGTCACGAAGGTTTTCCTTTGTGTTCCTTCGTGACCCTTTGTGGTTGAATCCTTTTTGGTTTCGGCAAGCTCAACCCAGGGGTTCCGGCTTGTCCGAGTTAGGCACTTTCCCGCTAATTACGGAAGAGCCAATTAAATTTCGGCGGCTGAAAATTGAAACTTTCTATCCCGAAGCCCTTGCCAGGGCTGTAGCCCCCAAGATCAAGACGGACAGTAGCAGGTTGACCCGGAAGAGCAGCATCTCCCGCTGGCGCATTTTCTCGATCACGGTCTCGTCGCCCCTGCCGCGCTTTTGCAGCAACAGGGCGTGACGCAGGTTGGGTAGCAGCCACCAGGTCTGCGCCCCGCTGACGATGAGCATCAGCACGAACAGCCCGTGCTTGAGCAGCATCGCCCGTCCCCATGCGTTGGCGGTCGAGAGATAGCCCTCGAAACCGGGACTGGCGCTCATCTGGAACATACCCGTCGCCAGCAGCAGGAACAGGCTGAATCCGGCCAACCCTTCCAGACGCTTCTGTATCTGGTCGAGCAAGGCGGCCCGCCCCTCCGCGTCGAGGGCTTTGGCCGAGGCGGGCAGCACGATCAGGGCCAGGGCCGCCAGCCCGCCGATCCAGGCGACAGTGGCGAGCATGTGCAGCCAGTAGGTCAGCGTCAAGGCCCAGGCGGGCATTCCGGCCATCGGGTTATCCGCCGTTACCGGGTTCTTCGGTCGGGGAAGGTTCGGTTGGGGGAGGTTCGGTCGGGGCTTGCCCGGTCGGAGTCGGTTCGGGCGTTTGCGTTGGCGGGCGGCAGCGCAGGCCGGCGTCCAGCGCCTTGTTGTTGACCTCGTTATCCGGGGCGATGGACAGGGCGATCAGGTACGACTCCTCGGCCAGGCAATATTTCTCTTCAGCGAAATATTTATCCCCCAGCTTGACGTTCGCGATCCGGTAACGCTCGCCGGCGGTCATGTTGGAAGACGCGTCCCACAGGCCGGGCCAGCCCTGGTAGACCTGGGAGAAATAGAAGATCACCTGCTCCCAGTCGAGTTCCCAGAAGGAGGCTCCGGTCAGGTACAGTTTGGCCCCCTCGCGCAGGCCGAGCGAAGTGCCGTCCAGCGGGCCGAAGCGTTCGGCCAGGGTCAGGTAATAGATGCCGCCCTCCAGGTTGCCCTCGCGGGAGATGCGGTCCACACCCAGGTTGCGCAGGCAGATGTAGTACATCCCGTCCACGTTGGCAGACTGGAAGGTGGGGTCCGCTTTGCGCAATTCATCCAGGGCGGTGATCGCCCCGCTCCAATCCCCGGCGGCGACCAGTTGGGTTGCCCGGTCGAAAATAGACTGGACGCCGCGCAGGTCGGGCGTGGGGGTCAGGCTGGGGGTCAAGGTCGGGGTGACGGTGGGCGTGATGCTCAGCTTGAGCATCACTTCGGTCAGGGCCTCGGTGACGCCGGGATAGTTCGGGTCCACGCTGATGATGTACTCGAACCGCTGGCGGGCCAGCCCGTAGCGGCCTTCAGCCATGTCCAGGGCGGCCATCTCGAACTGGTCGGCCAGTACCTGGCCAATCTGGTCTTTTTCGGCGTTCTTGCGGTCGCCGAGGCCGGTAAAATAGCCGCTCACGCCGCCCAGGGCCAGGATCAGGACCAGGGCCAGCGCGCCCAGCCAAAACCGTCCGCGCCGCTTGCGGGGAGCTTGGGGTTCGGGGGTGTCGGGCGTCTCGTCCGGGGAGGGTGGAGGGGGCGGCGGTTCTTGCGTCAGGCGGGTGGGGGCGGTATCCCCCGTAATTTGTGTCGGTTGGGTTTCTTCGAAATCAGGCATGGGGCTGATTATACACCAGAGACTAAAGCCGAAGCAGCGTGCGGACTTCGGGGAGAATGAACGCCAGCGAGAGCATCCCGCCCAGGGTCATGCCGGTCAGGGATGTGACGACGGCCCCGCCGGGCAGGTAGAGGGCCAGGGCGTAGGCCGCCGCGCCGCCGGCGAGCGCCGCAAGCGTCCCCCGGACGATGGAACTGCCCGCCGTTATGGACGGCCCCTCCAGCCGACGGTTGAGCCACCACATCACGAAGATCGCTTCGGCGGTGTAGGCCATCCCGACCAGGGCGATGCCGGTCGTGCCCCATTCGGGGCGCTCGCGGATGACCAGCAGGCCGAACAGGACGAAGGCGGCGGTATTGAGGATGGAGGCGACCATCGGGCGGAGGGCGTCCTGTTTGGCGTAGAAGGCCCGCACGCCGACCTCGAGCACGGTGTGCCCGGCCATGCCGAGCAGGAAGACCCGCGTCGTCCAGGCCAGCATCAACGTCCCGGTCTCGTCGAAGCCGAAGACGGCCGCGGCCAGCGGGCGGATCCCGGCGGCGATGACGGCGGCCACCGGCAGGCTGAAAGCCACCAGGACTCGCACCCCCTTCTCGACCGTGGCCCGGAACTCGTCCCATTTCTCTTGGGCGGCCTGCTCCGAGAGGGTCGGCAGCAGGGCGGTGGCGATGGCCGTGCCGACCAGCGTTTCGGGGACCTGGAAGATCATCCAGCCGTAGGTCAGGATGCTGGCCGCGCCGACCAGGTCGAGCTGCGAGGCCAGGTTATCGCGCACGATGAAGATCAACTGGATCGCGAACATCGTCACCAGCCGGGGAGCGATCAGCTTGAGCACCTTGACCAGGGCCTGGTCCAGTTTGAGCGAGGCCGTCCAGCGGAACTTGTACTTGACCAGCCCCGGGACCTGGATGCCCAGGTGCAGCGCCGCGCCCAGGATCACGCCGTACACCAGCCCGTGGACGCCCATCCCGAAGGCGGGCAGGGTGATGGGTCCAATCGTGTACGGCTCGGTCGGGGAAAAGACCAGCGCCCCGATGATCTGTCCCAGGTTGTAGAAGAGCGGGGCCAGGGCCGGGAGCAGGAAATGCTGGTTGGCCTGAAGCCCGCCCATCACCAGTCCGCTGATCGAGAAGATCAGGGTGGCGAACAGGTTCAGGCGCATCAGGTCCGCGATCAGTTCGCGCTGCACCTGTTCGTATCCCGGCGCGATCCCCAGCCTGGCGCTGACCAGCGGCTCGGCGAAGATGGCGATCAGGATGGCGAACGCGCCGGTGACGACGAAGGCCAGGTTGGCGACCCGCGAGAACACGTCCCAGACGGCCGGGCGGCCTTTTTGGGTCATCACTTCGCTCAACACCGGGATGAGGGCCATGGTCATCGCCCCGCCGGAGATGAGGGCGAAGAGCAGATCGGGCAGGTTGTTGGCGACGTTGAAGGCGTCCAGTTCGTGCGAGAGGCTGAACTGGCGGGCGATGATGCTGGTGCGCACGAAGGCGACGACCTTGTCCAGCCCGAAAGCGGCGATCAGGATGAACGACGAGCGCGTCAGGTGGGTGAGTTTCGACATGGGGGAAGGTGGTAATTGGTAATTGGTAAATGCAGCGATCTCTTTCAACTTACCACTTACCTCTTACCACTGCTCTAGTGATGATGCTCTTCCGGCGCGCCGTAGTGTTCGGCCCCTTCCAGTTTCCCGGCCAGGTTGGCGGGTTTGTGGATCAGCACCGGCAGGCATTGCGGGCAGATGTGCAAGGTCTGGTCTTTGAAGGCCAGCGCCAGCAAGGGCTTCTCATCGGCGGAGGTGTTGCAGTTCAGGCAGACGGGCATGGGGGACTCCTTGGGGGTGGGATAGGCTTGGATTTTACCTGATTTGGGAGCATTGTGTGATTAGCAATGTATAATAAAGAGCATGAAGCCAAAAGTTTACATAGAAACCAGCGTCATCAGCTATTTCGCCGCCCGCCCAAGCCGCGACATTCTTATCGCTGCCAACCAGCAAGTGACACAGGAATGGTGGCTTGAAAGACGGCAGCAAGCTTTGATAGATTGCAATTACCTTGACATCACGCCCGAAGCAATCGAATTGGCTGAGAAATTGATCGAACAAAATGCAATTCCGAGAAAAGCAGCAGAAGACGCCTTGCATATCGCGATTGCAACCGTTGGCGGCATGGATTACCTGATAACATGGAACTTCAAACACATTGCCAACGCCACAATGCGGGCAAATGTGGAACTTGTTTGCCGGTTGAACGGTTACGAACCGCCCGTAATTTGTTCTCCGATGGAATTGATGGAGGCTTGAAATGTGGAATGACCCAATCGTTGACGAAGTACGCCGGGTACGCGACGCGCACGCCAGGAAATTCAACTATGATCTGCAGGCCATCGCCGCAGACCTGAAAAAGCAGCAGGAAACCAGTGGGAGAAAATTCATCACCCTCCCACCCAGAAAGCCCACGGTTCTACCGAAGGTGAGGGTGAATAAAGATAAATAGTCCCTTTCTGCACCAGGAAGACCAGGCTTCCGGGATTTTGGAAATCCCGGAAGCCTGGTATCGTGAAAGCACGTCTTCGTGACGATTTGGAATTTCGATGGTTTGCTTACCCCTCATCATTTTCTGTATCAGGGGGCGGATCGAACAGGGTGAGCGAATCGCTCGAAATGAACACTTCTTTCAATTCAGCAGTGTTCAAAAATTCTACGGCTTGTTCGACTGTTGCGAATTCGTAGGCTTTCACTTCGCCAAGATTTGAATGCAACTCAATTGTTACGCTCTCGACTCGACGCTCGGCAGTATCGTCAAGGATGTCCAAAACCAATTTTTCCAATTCCACTTTGATGGCATTGACCATTTCAACGCCAATTTTGGATTTTTGACCGTCCGTCAAGACTGAATACTTTTTCCATGCAGCCAAAGCCGCAACCCGGTCTTTTTCATCCCAATCAAAATCTATTTTGTACATTGCCAGAAGGTCACAGATTCTTTTGAAAGGGATAAGAAAGATATTGATGTCAAAGCTTCGCATCATGGCCAGAGACGACGAAGTCCAGTTCCCTGCCAAAACTGCGATCGAACTTCTGATGCTTTGATAGCGCCGCCTTACGGCTGGGTGGGCCGTGCAAACCCAGCTGCCTTTATCGCGGTTATGTTTCTTGTATCGAATATATTTCGATTCGATCAGGATCATCGGCTGCATACTTTCATTGGCAATTACAGCGTCAATGTTGTAAGCCGTACCAAACTTGTCGTACATCAAGAGTTTCTTTGGGGATACGTTCTTGTTTTTGACAGGGCTTTTGCTCAAGAAATGATACCCCCGTCTTTCGACAAGGTCTGTCAAGAACTCATTCAGCGCATTTTCCATTTCTGCGCCGATGGCCTCGCCAAGCGCACTCCCTGGATTCTGGATGTCATCTGCCATGATTTACGCCTTCATCAGGGTGACGATGGATTCACGTAGCAAAACACCGTGTCTTTGCGGATTATCTTTCCACTTGCCGCCACGTTCTCTTAATACGTCAATTCGATAATCTGCAAATCCCGCACCCAAGCCAATTTTCCCAATCAAATCATCGGTCGGAATGTGGACGCCATAAGGGGCAGAATCGCCAAGGACAAAGACGGCCTTGGTATCAGTTTTCAAGACTCTATAAACCTCAGAAATGACCTGGAACATGTCATTGAAATAGCCTGATACAAGATGGTCATAGCTCTTTTTTCCACCGCGAGTTAACCTGATTTCACTCAATTGCGAAATAGACTTTCTCAAAAAGTCGAAAACATCTGGACAGGCATCTTTCAAACCTTCTGACAGGTTATATCGTGGATCGTCCCTTGAAATTTGCGTGGTTGCCGAAGTAATCAACTTTGTGCGGATATTTTCCGAAATTTCGCCCCAGTTCTTTGCCTCCCCCCAAAAATACAACTCCAGACGGGTGCGGTCAGCATAATCGAAATTATTCAAATAGGGCGGAGAAGTGAAAACGTGGTCAACACATGATCCGGGAATTAAATCTTGCGTGTGACGAGAATCGGCGTTGAATATTTTGTGAAATGAATCCTTGTAATTTGGATTTGCTTCATCAATGGTACTTCTGATATCGCTCACCATTTTTTTAACCTGATGAGTAAACTCATACAAAGCGTTCTTGTTCAAGGATGTCGTTTTTTGTTTCTTAGGTGCGATATACGGCCAACCGGTTGCTGCTGTCGAGACCTGGCGTAAAATGCTTGTCAGCCCGACAAAGAAGATATCTTTAACCGACTGCGAAAAATCACCTTCATTGACCGCGTCGCGAATAAAAAGCAAATCCAACAAGGTATTGTTTTCGTAACACTTCAAAACGAGTTCAGGAAACTCTTTTGATAAAACTACTTGAGAATCTGTCCCATTGAAATTCCTTTGACGTTGCCTTACTTGTGCTTCTATCTCTCGGATAGCATGAGCAATCTCATCCCGATTGATTTCCCAATTCATCTTTGTTCGAGTGATTCTAAAGACGAAAGGATGAGCCTCGACGCCATAAGAATTAATGGCAGATTTCTTTGCGACTAAATTTGTCGTGCCGGATCCCATGAACGGGTCGTAAATTGTCTGTCCCTGACGGATGTCGTAAGTGAGAAAACTCGATTCAACCGCCTTATAAGAAAAACCGGCAGGATAAGTAAACCAGTTGTGAATAGGTGCGCGTAAGCTGTCTTTGAAAGTTCCCCACTCCTGCTTTTGGACGGGCTTTTCTGTTTCTAGAAAAGACAGTTGTTTCATCAAATACCATACCTTGTCCTGTTTTCAAAGATTGTACCGTAAGGTGTTCAATTTTGGAACATTTGTTAGAGTTTATTTGCGCCCTCTGCCTGGATCAGGCGCATTTGCTCGACCACCGCGTCCGGCGAGAACAAACGGACGTTGGCCTCGATTTTCCGCAGTTGCTCCTCCACCAGTCCGGGCGGGATGCCGGGAGGAGCGTAAGCCACGTAAAGCGCGTGGGATGTCTCCCCGGAGATCGGCGAGCGGTTGTCCTGCCCGTAGATGATCGAGCAGCAGATACCCTCCGCGTCCCGCATGACCATATCGCCCGCGTAAATCACTTTGGGCGCGCCGTTCATCAGGGTCATCGCATCGTCTTCCCTCGATACGTCCATGACGACCGCTCCGCGCAATTTGGCCGCGTCGTGCCCGGCGGTCAGGACCAACATCTCGACTTCGGCGGAGAAGTTCGCATCCACCAGAGGCGATACGCTGGGCAGGCCCTTGCCTTTCAGGACGATCGACTCCACCTGGAGTTGGACGTGGTAAGTCTTGTCGAAACGCCGGTAATATTGGTGGTAAGCCGACATGACCGGGATCGCCAGGAAGTCCTGCCGCGTGAAACCTTGATACCGCTCCCGCAGCCGGGCTTCCGTATCCCGTTTATGCGCCTCCAACCCGGAGGATGGGCCTGTGTCCTCCACCCCTGAAAGTTCCAGCAGCCCGATCGTCGCGCCGGGGTGCGCCTTCCGCCAATCGTCGGTTGCCAGGATCGAAAGCATCTCCACCTCCAAATCGGAATCCGGTTACTGGGGAATATAAATGGCGAACAGCCTGTCCAGCCAAAACCTTCCAAATTCCAACCAGACCACCGACCACAGGACGAGCAAAACCCCGGCGAAGAAGACCACCGGCATGATCCACGCGCCTTTGCGCTCCCGACGTTTCCTCCACATCCAAAAGGCCCCGAATGCCCCAAGGAGCGCCAGGGGCCAGACGACGCAGGGATAGGGATTCAACATACTCGCCCCTTTCGCCAGGTGGAGGATGCGTCGCACCTGACCGGCGGTCAACCTCGGTTTAACGGGATTGGTTCAAGCGATGGCCCCTTCCGTCGAACCTGGTGCGACGCATTCGCGTCTGGCAGCTAAATGTGGATCGCCGCTCCCTCGGCCACGTGGGCCGCCTCCATCAGCACCTCGCTCAACGTCGGGTGGGCGTGGACATTGCGGGCGATCTCAGCCGGGGTCAGTTCCATCATGCGGGCCAGGGTCAGTTCGGGCAACAGTTCGGTCACTTCGGGGCCGATCAGGTGCGCGCCCAGGAGTTCGCCGTATTTCTCGTCCACCACCAGTTTGACCCAGCCGGCATAATCGCCCAGTCCCAGCGCTTTGCCGTTGGCCTGGAAGGGGAACCTGCCGGTCTTGACCTGGTAGCCGCGCTCCCTGGCCTGGGCCTCGGTCAGCCCGAACGAGGCGACCTGCGGCTGGCAGTACGTGGCGCGGGGCATCATCTCGTAATCCAGGCTGACGGTCTCGTGACCGGCGATGTGCTCGGCGCAGACGATCCCCATGGCCGAGCCGACGTGGGCCAGCATCAGTTTGCCGGTCACATCGCCGATGGCCCAGATGCCGGGGACGTTGGTCGCCATGCGCTCGTCGATTTCGATGAAGCCGCGCTCGCTGATCTTGACGCCGACTTCTTCCAGCCCCAAGCCTTTGGAGTTGGGACGGAAGCCGATCGCCACCAGAGCCTGCTCCGCTTCGAGGGTCTTTGTCTCCCCGTTCGAGGATACCGTGACCCGGACTCCCGATGGGGTTGTTTCCACCGCCTCGACCTTGTGCCCGGTGAGGGCCTTGATCCCGTTCTTCTTGAAAGCTTTTTCCAATTCGGCGGAGACTTCCTCGTCTTCGAGCGGGACGATACGCGGCAACATCTCGACGATGGTCACGTCCGCGCCGTAGGAGTTCCAGACGGTGGCGAATTCCACGCCGATGGCGCCCGCCCCGATGATGACCGCCGACTTGGGCAGCTTGTCCTGCAGGATGGCTTCGAGATAGGTGACGACTTTCTCGCCGTCCACCTTCCACGCGCCGGGGACGGCCGCGCTGGCGCCGGTGGCGACGATGATGTTTTTGGCGGAGAGCGCCGTCGCCGCGCCGTCCGCGCCGGTAACGGTGACAGCCCCAGGTCCGGTGAGTTTCGCTGTGCCCATGTGGACGTCGATCTTGTTCTTCTTCATCAAGAATCCGACGCCCTTGACCAGCCGGTCCGAGACCTGGCGGGAGCGTTTGAAGGCGACGCTGAAGTCGAGGTTCAGGTTATCGAACGAGAAGCCGAATTCTTTGCCGCGCTCACGTAAAGTGTGGGCCACTTCGGCGTTCTTGAGCAAGGACTTGGAGGGGATGCAGCCGACGTTGAGGCACACACCGCCGAGCCACTGCTTGTCCACGATAGCGGTCTTCTGTCCCAGTTGGGCGGCGCGGATGGCAGCCACGTAGCCGCCCGGTCCCGCGCCGATCACGATGACATCATAGGTTTCGGTCATGAGTTTCTCCGTTTGAAGTAAAGGTTTCTTGCAGGACAATTGTACTATGCCTGCGCGCCGAATTTCATTTACAAAATATCGGGGGGGTATAATCCCGGCACAATCCGAACGCCAGTACCCAGGAGGGAAACTCGTGGAAACGCCCCTCAGCCCGCAAGAACTTCAATTGTTGAGCCTGCTCATAGACGGTATGAGCAACAAGCAAATCGCCTGCCGGTTGGAGATCGCCGAAAGGACGGTCGAGTTTCACGTGGGGAATGTGTTGAAGAAACTGGAGGTCTCATCCCGCACCGAGGCGGCGGTCAAGGCGGTCAGGTTGGGGTTATTGGAGGAGTGAGCACCTGTGGATTTCCACAGTAGACGGTGTGCTTTCCAGTGAGTATGATTATCGCAGCGCGCTAAAATAAAATCCATCAAACCAAGGAGAATGGAAACAAGATTGTTAATTTGCTAGGCAAGCCTGAAATTCTCAGCCTGCTGCTTGTCTTCATGTCAGGCATTTTATCTGCAAGGAGGCGAAATGACATAACATCTTGAATTACAGACATCAAAAGTAAGAAGACTGGATTCAACTAAAAACAGTAAGGTAAAATACAGCAATTTGACCATACAAAAAATGGAGATAAAAAGATGAAACCATCTAAAATTTCAAGCATAAGGAACAAGGCCATTACTGGTCTATTCTTGTTTATCGCCTTGTTTATTATGGCAACACCCGCACTTGCAAATAGTAGTAGCTGGTATTTTTTAGCATACTACGACGGTCGTGTGATAAATGGAAAAACGAATGGGGTTTACCATCAGATGACCGCTGGGGCTTTGACTATAAGCGGAACGATAAAGACAACAGCAGTATATGGGAATCCACCAACAGCGAAGCCTTGGTATTTTGAGGTGAGAAAATGGAGCAATAATAAAATAGTATGCAAAGCAGGACCAATTGCTGTACCGCTACTGTGGAACCAAACAAAAAGTTTTAGTAAAGCCTGTGGTTCAATACCCGCGGGTAAATACTATTTGAAAATTTGGAGGGCAGCCGCTGACGATCGTGAAGTAACAGGCTCTGGTAGCCTTATGACAAAGTAATTGATATAACGAATCTTGAGGTTTTGGGTAAAAAGCTCAAGACCTCAAAGTATTTTTTCAAAAAGAGGAGACAAGTAAATGGAGATACTATATAACGACACAGGAACTTCACTTTGGCCAATAGCGATATTGTTATCAATTGTCACGTTAGCTGTTTTATGGCGCAGAACACACAATGTATTATTCTTGTTTTTTCTCTCAATATTTGGGGCATATGTTCTTTTTGCGATAGATAAGGTATTTTTCCCAGTAGAAATAAATGGGTTTTATGTAGACGTAATGAGAGAGGAGCCATTAATGTCACAGATAAATCTTGTACCTTTTTATTTTGGTAAATATGGGCTAACCCCTGCAAGTTTTTTGGGCATAGTTAACAATATCATCCTGACGATGCCTTTTGGATTTGGGTTGAACTTCATTGCGAGGGTAAAAACAAAGAAAATTACCTTTTTGGCTTTCGCGCTAGGGGTTGGTCTTGAGACAGCCCAATTAATTTTCTCCATAATTTTAGGGTATCCTTATCGCACGATTGACATCAACGACGCTATTTTTAATGCAACAGGCGTTTTGCTGGGATATGCTTTTTTTAAAGTCTTTGCACTGTTGTATTTAGCGGCAACAAAAAAATTTGCACTCAAACACGAAAATGTGGCGGCATATATTTATGACATTGCCAACCAAGCGCAAATCACTGACAAAGTCAAAAATCCAAATCAGGAAATACCTACACACTCACTGTAATTACGCGAGTGCCCATGTGTGATTAACATTTGATAAAGTTGGCGCTCCTTTACCTGATCTGGTTACAACTCTTCACCAACCCGAGTGATCATCATAAAAAGTCAAAAGCAACCCTGCGAATTTCGCAAGGTCGCTTTTGATTTACTTGAACAGGCCGTTCAGCCCAGCTTTTCCTTGAGAAAGACGAACATCCGCTCCCAGGCGATCAGTGCGGCTCGGATGGCGGCCACGTACCCGCCCGCGGAATCTTCGACAGGAGCCTTATCCAACGCGAGTCACGCAAACGCTGCATTCTCTACTCTTCGCGGTGCTGCCTCCCCTCACCATTTACCACGCCCTGAACGCCTTTTCCGCCGCTTCGACCGTCGCAGCGATGTCCTCGTCGGTGTGGGCGGTGGACATGAACCCGGCCTCGAACGCCGAGGGAGCCAGGTAAATGCCGCCCTCCAGCATCGCCCGAAAGAACTGCCCATAGCGGACCTTATCCGCCTTTGCGACCGTGCCCCAGTCTTTGGGCGGGACTTCGCTGAAGAAATTGGTGAACATCGTGCCGACGCGGGTCTGCTGAAGCGGAATCCCGGCAGCTTTGGCCGCCGCTTCTATCCCGGACATCAGGCCGGCTGAGGCTTGCTCGAGCCTGTCCCAGGTCCCGGGCGTTTTCAGCAGGTCCAGCGCGGCGATGCCGGCCGACATGGCCAGCGGGTTGCCGGAGAGCGTCCCGGCCTGGTACATCGGCCCGGACGGCGCGACCAGCTCCATGATCCCGCGCTTTCCGCCGTAAGCCCCGACGGGCAGCCCGCCGCCGATGACCTTTCCCAGCGTGGTCAGGTCGGGGAGGATGTTATAGAGCGCCTGCGCCCCGCCGGGGTGGACGCGGAACCCGGTCATCACTTCGTCGAAAATAAGCAACGCGCCGTGTTGCGTGGCAAGTTGGCGCAAGCCTTCGAGGAAACCTGTAACCGGCGGGACGACGCCCATGTTGCCCGCCACCGGCTCGACGATGATCGCCGCGATCTGGCCGGGATACTGCCGGAAAAGCGCAGCAACGGATTCAAGGTCGTTATAGACTGCGACCAGCGTATCCGCAGCCGTAGCCGCCGGGACCCCGGGCGAATCCGGCAAGCCGAGCGTAGCCACCCCCGACCCGGCCTGCACCAGCAGCATGTCGGCGTGGCCGTGGTAGCAGCCCTCGAACTTGATGATCTTGTCCCGTTTGGTGTAGGCCCGCGCCAGGCGCAACGCGCTCATCGTCGCTTCGGTGCCCGAATTGACGAAGCGGATCATCTCGATCTTGGGCATGAACTCCATCACGCGGCGGGCCAGTTCGATTTCGAGCGGGCTGGGCGCGCCGTAGGAGGTCCCTTTCAGCGCGGCCTGCCGCACGGCTTCGACGACTTTCGGGTGGGCGTGGCCGGTGATGAGCGGCCCCCACGAGAGGACGTAGTCAATGTAACGGTTGCCGTCCACGTCGAAGAGATAAGGGCCTTCGCCCCGTTCGATGAAGAGCGGCTGCCCGCCCACGGCCTTGAAAGCCCGCACGGGCGAGTCCACCCCGCCGGGGAGGAGGGTTTGAGCTTGCTGGAAGAGAGAGATGGATTTTGGGATGTTCATGAGGTCTCCGGGATAGTTGTTTCAGTTTAATAATTCCGGTATACTTGAAAAAATGAGCAAACAAGCGGATGTCCTGTATGAAATCAAGCTCTACATCGAAGCCGCGCATGAATCATTGGCAGCGGCAAAGTTCAATTTGGAAAGTGATTTTTATAGTACTGCCGCCAGTAGAATGTATTATGCCGTGTTCTATGCCACTACCGCATTATTGAAAACCAAGTCGCTGTCGTTTTCGAAACACACGGCTGTGCTCAGCGCATTTCGGCAGCATTTTATCAAGATCGGCGAATTTCCTGTAGAATTCAGCGACATATACAAGTTGCTCTTCGACGCACGGCAGGCTGGAGATTACGAAATGATGACCAGGTTCGACCCGGATTTGTTGGGTAAACGTATGCGCGATGCACAAGGGTTTGTTGACGAGATTGAAACATGGTTACGACAACACAACTTCCTTCAAAAATAATTGCGGGTGAGCGAACCGCTATTCAAACACTGCTGGCAAAATTGTTGGCAACCTACCCGGATGATATTCTCCAGGTAATTTTATTCGGGTCCAAAGCACGCGGCGATTTCACCGCCGATTCGGATACAGATATGCTGGTTCTTGTCAGGCACGAAACCTGGGAATTGCGGGATAACATTTGGAAGATGGCCGCCCGGATTGAATTGAATCACGACAATGTTGTTTTCAATATCCAGGTGATCGGTGAAGAACGCTGGAAAGAAATGAACAGCATGCAATTTGGTATGTGCCGGAATGTCGAGGCCGATGGGATCGTTTTGTTCAGGCAATGAACCAGGTTGCTGAATTAGAGCGGAGCAATCCGCTCTTTTATTTTAAGGGGTTGGGGCAGGCTGGCGATGATTTTCTCCACCGCCAACTCGCCCGAATGGATGCAGTCCGGGATGCCGATGCCGCGGTAGCCGTTGCCCGCCAGAGCCAGGCCGGGGTATTTTTCGATGGCGGCGTCTATCTGCGCCAGTTTTTCGGGGTGGCCGAGGTTGTACTGCGGCATGGCGCTTTCCCAGATGAAGACCCGGCTGAGCAGCGGATCGGCGGTGATGCCGAGCGTTTGGGCGAGTTCTTCGCGGGCCAAAGCCAACAAACCGGGTTCATCCCAGGGGATGGCGGATTCCTGCCCGGCGCGGCCGACGAAGACCCGGACCAGGGCGCAGCCCTCGGGGGCGCGGTGCGGGAACTTGGTCGAGGTCCAGGTGCAGGCCAGGGCGCGGCGTCCCTCGCGGCGGGGGATGACGTAGCCGTAGCCATCCAGCGGGCGGGACAGGTCGCCCTGGCGGTAGGCCAGGGTGACGGTGGCGGTCGAGGCGTAGGGGATGCTTTGTAAAACGGAGGCAAGTTCCGGGTCGAACGATCCGAGCAGTTTCCCGCTGACGGGGGCTGGGGTGGCCAGGATAACGGAATCAGCGTAAAGGTTGGAGCCGTCTTCCATTTCGACTTGATAATGTGTTGCTTGGCGCGTGATCCGTAAGACGGGGGAGTTGAGACGCAAGTCCGCGTCGTTTGCGGTGAGATGTTCGACGAGCTTTTCGACAACTTCGGCCAGGCCGGTGGTGGGGGTCAGGAAGGCGGAGCGGGAGCCGGGCGCGGCGGGCATTTTCTTGCGCATTTCGAGGGCGCCGCGAGCCAGCGAGCCGTATTTGGCTTCGAGGTCGTGCAGGTAGGGAAAGGTGGACTGGAGCGAGAGGTGGTCGCCGTCGCCGGCGTAGATGCCGGACATGAGCGGTTCGATCAGGTTTTCGTAGGCTTCGCGGCCCAGGCGGCGGGAGACGAAGCTGCCGAGGCTTTCGTCGAGATGGCCGTTGTGGGCCGGGAGCAGGAAGTCCAGCCCCATGCGGAGTTTGCCGGGCCAGGAGACCAGCCGGGATTTCAGGATGGAGGGGATATTGGTGGGGATCATCAGCGCCAGGCCGTCAGGCAGGGGCTGGAGGCGGTTGCGGTGCAGGACGTAGGTGTTTTTCTGGTGCGGGTTGGTGCCGTGCAGGCGGTCGGCCAGGCCGAGTTCCTTGCAGAGGGCCACGCCCCAGGGTTTGGTGGCCAGGAAGGTGTCGGGGCCGCCTTCGATGATGAAGTCGCCGCCGTCGAAGGGGACGCGGTCGGTGGTGATCTTGCCACCCCAATGATCGCTCGCTTCGATCAGGGTGATCTCGAAGTGTTGCTTGAAGCGTGTTGCGTAGTAGGCGGCGGAGAGTCCGGCGATGCCGCCGCCGACGATGACGAGATGGGTCATAACCAGTTCTTTTCCTTTGCGACCTTGCGGACCAGCCCGGCCAGGCCGCCGATCATTTGCGGGGAGGTGTTCAGCATTTCGATGCGTTCGAGGCGCATCCCGAGCGAGGCCGCCTGGCGCTTGTAAACGATGTCCACGTCGTAGAGCACCTCGACGTGCTCGCTGACGAATCCGACCGGGGCGACCAGGACATTTTTGTGCCCCTCGGAGGCCAACCGCCGGATGGCTTCCCCGGCGTCCGGGCCGAGCCAGGGATCGCTGGAGATGGCCGCCGACTGGTAGGCGAACTCGCAGGGATTGGAATCGAGCCTTTGGGCGAGTTCCGCCACCGTGGCTTTCAGCTCGCCGGGATAGGGATCGTCCCACTCCAGGATGCGCTCCGGCAGGCTGTGAGCGGTGAAGATGACCGGCACCCCGGCCCGGGCTTCGGCAGGGAAACGTTCGAGCGCGGCGCGGACACGTCCTGCCAGCGCGTCGAGATAGCCGGGCAGCAGGTTCCAGCGTTGGATGGGGGCGATTTCCACCCCGCTCCCGGATTCCCCCACTTTCGCGAAATAGGCTTCGATGCTCAGGCGCGAATAATGCGGAGCCATGACCAGCCCGACGGCTTTTTCGATCCCGGCTGCGGACATTTCCGCCAGCGTATCGCCGATGAACGGGCGCCAGTGGCGCATTCCGACGAAGGCTTCGAAGCGCCCTCCCCCGGCGTTCAACGCGGCTTCGAGGGCCTGGGCCTGGTCGCGGGTCCGTTCGAGGATGGGCGAGCGCCCGCCGATCTGGCGGTAACGTTCGCGGACCTCGTCAATGATCTCCTGGGAGGTCGGGCGGTGGCCGCGCACGTCCAGGAGGTACGGCTCGACTTCATCGAGGCTGCCCGGCCCGCCGTAGGCCATGACCAGGAGGCCGATCACAGGTGCGGCGCTTTCCATTTACCGATGATCTCCTTCAATGGCGGCTGGACCTTGTTTTCATTGAACGGGAACCAGCCCAGTTCGGCTCGGACGGCCTGCTCCTTGAGTTCGGTTGAACCCCAGACGAAGGTTGCGCCGAGCACGCCGACGACAGCCGAAAGCCAGTCTGCGGGGATGAAAAAGGAGGCGACAATAATGACAAAACCCAGACCCATCATGTAGGGCCACCACAAATAGCCGAAATATCTTTCGCCATGGATAACCAGGGGAAATCCCAGGCCAATGATGAAAAGGGTGGCAATGCCGAGGAGGATGCCGAAGAAGTCCATAATCAATCCGTAACCCGTGAGTGGTTTTCAGTGGAACGTGCAGCGTGTTCTGTTTTTACGTGTCTACGTGTGTACGTGTTTATCTTTGTACCTGTCTGCCCGGCTCCCGTTTGAGCAAATCAACCGTTGTAGCCCGCGAACCGGGTTCTGCCAGGAAGCGGGCGTGGCGCGGGTTGGACGGGTTGGCGGGGGCGTGGCCTTTTTTGACCCGTTTCTCCTGGCGGACGAATTCGAACGCGTCCCAAAGGAGGGTGATGCCGAGGATACCAAGAGCGGTGGATAGTAATTGGTAATTGGTAATAAGTGAGAAGGTTTCGAAAGCAAGGCCGAGGACGAGGACAATGAGGATGGGCGGCAGGAGCGATTTGGCGTTGCGTTCGATGAGCCGCACGGAGACGTGTCCGAGCCAGACGCCGAGGAAAGCGGATGCTGCCGCGATTAAGCCGGTAAGGTTTAATTCCATGGTTGTTTTTGGTCAAGAGATTCGAGATTGGGAAATAGTGACTTCTCTCTGTTCTCTATTCTCTGTTCTCTGCTCTCCACTCATGCACGATCTCCACCGCCGCCCGCACGTTGGCTTCCGGCGTGTGTTGCAGGATGCCGTGGCCGACGTTGAAGATGTGACCGGGGCGGCCTTCGGCGCGGCGCAGGATGTCGTGGATGCGCTTTTTCATTTCGGGGATAGGGGCGAACAGCGCCACCGGGTCGATGTTGCCCTGCACGGCCCGGTCGTGACCGATGGCCTGCCAGCCGTTATCGAGGGGGACGCGCCAATCCAGGCCGATCACGTCGCCGCCCGCCCGGCGCATAAGCGGGAGCAAGGTCGCCGTCCCGGTGCCGAAGTGGATGACGGGGACGCCGGCTGCGTGAGCCGCGTCCAGCACCTTTTTCGAGTAAGGCAGGACGAAGGTCTCGTAGTCCGCCGGGCTGAGGGCGCCGACCCACGAGTCGAAGAGCTGGATGGCCTGCGCCCCGGCCCGGACCTGGGCTGTGACGTATTCCGCCAGGGCCGTGGAGAGCCTGTCCATCAGGGCCTGCCAGGTTTCGGGAGCGGCGTACATCATCAGCTTGGTGGTCTTGTAGTCGCGGGAGGCGCCGCCTTCGATCATGTAGGATGCGACCGTGAACGGCGCGCCGGAGAAGCCGATCAGCGGGGTGTGGCCGAGTTCGGCCCGGAGCAGGCGGATGGCGTCCATAACGGGAGCCAGCCTCTCTTCCGGTTCGAGCGGGCGGAGGGCGTTCACGTCAGCCAGGGTCCGGATCGGGTTGTGGATCACCGGTCCCTCGCCGCGCGCAAACTCGAAATCCAGGCCCATCGGCTGGAGCGGGAGCAGGATGTCGGCGAACAGGATGGCGGCATCCACGCCGAAGGCGCGCACCGGCTGGAGGGTCACTTCGGCGGCCAGTTCGGGCTGCCGGACGATTTCGAGCAGGCCGTATTTTTCGCGGATGGCGCGGTATTCGGCCATGTAACGCCCGGCCTGGCGCATGAACCAGACGGGGGTGGTATCAACCGGAAGGCAGTTACAAGCACACAGGAATCTGGATGAGAGATCGGAGACTGGAGAGTATAAAGTCGTGGTTTCTGGTTTGGTCATGCTAAAATCCAATTCGGAGGTCGTATGACAGAGCATACGCTAAATTTGGAGGAACTTTTACTGAAAGAAGCCCGCGAGTTGCCAGCGGAGTACCTGCCTAACCTGATCCAATTGGTGCGGGTGTTCCGTGAGACGGTTATGCTCCAGCCTGCCGAGCAGACTTTCCGCCAGGGGTGGCAGGAGGCCCTAAGCGGTCAGACCCAGGACGTGTCGAAACTCTGGGATGGCCTGGATGCCGGGTAG
This sequence comes from Chloroflexota bacterium, assembly GCA_049324115.1. Taxonomy (GTDB): domain Bacteria; phylum Chloroflexota; class Anaerolineae; order Anaerolineales; family Villigracilaceae; genus UBA5796. The sequence continues at coordinate 38,346 of JBMOMN010000027.1, read as the reverse complement.
ACCTCGAGCAGGCGATCTAGAAAACTGTCGTTCAGGGAGTAAATACTCATTTCCACAAAGCCAGGGTCTCTTCGGCGGGGTGATAGATGGCGGTGTGGAGCGGTGTGTCGCGCAGGGTGTAGCGGCGCGCTTCGGACGAGCGCAGCTCGTTGACCAGGTCGGAGAATTGCTGCAAATCGTCCATCTCGTAGACCACGATGAATTCCTGGTCCTGCACACCAAACGAGTAGAGCAGCAATTGCCTGATCTCTTCGTATTGTTTGCCGATGCGGATGTGTTCGTTCATCATGCCCTGGCGGGCTTCGCGGCCCATCAGGTACCATTCCACAGTTTTGACGAACGGGTAGATGACCAGGTAGCGTTTGCGGGTTTCGGCAAAGGGGTTGATTTCCTGGGTTGAGCGCGTTTTCGTGTACTGTGAGGGGCGCGTAAAACCCCACAGGGAATGCTTGATCTCGATCAGGTGGCGGTATGGGGTGCTGGCTCTGGTGAAGCATTCGAAGAATTCGGCTGTCGCTTGCGGATCCTCCGCCCGGGCCGCGCTCCACACCAGCAAATCCACGCCGCTTTCGGTGGCCTGGAAGATGTCCAGTTTTTGGGCAGCTTCTTTCAGCGCGGCCAGCCAGTCCCGGTGGAAGGCGGCGCGGGCTTCCGGGGCCAAAGCCCAATAAGCCTCCTTGAAAGCCACCAGGGCGTAATGGTTGAGGGTGCGGGGCGTTTGTTCGGGCACGGTCACAGTCCCTTCGATCCGGGTTCGTAGGCGCAGGCCGGGTCGGTCTCCATGTAGTCGCCGGTGATGCCGTAGGCGCGCCCGCGCTGTCCGCCGCACACGTCGCGGTATTCGCAGATGCCGCATTTGCCCTTGAGCCTGGAATAATCGCGCAAATCCTTGAAGACCGGGTGGTTGCGATAGACATCCACCACGTCAGCCTCGCGCACCATCCCGGCCGTGAGGGGCAGGAATCCGCTCGGCTGGATCTCGCCGATGTGCGAGATGAACAGGAAGCCGTTGCCGTCGTTGACGCCCCGGGTCGGGCGGTTCAGCCCGTCGGCGTACTGGAAGCCCGCTCCCTGGAACGTGACCGGTTTGCCGCCCGCTTCGGCCTTCCTGCGCTGGATGGCGACCCGGCGGTACATCGGGGCGGCCGTGCCTTTGATGTCGAAGGGGGCGTTTTGGGAGAGTTCGTACAGCCAGTTGAAGACTTTTTCGTGCTGCTCGGCGGAGATCATCTGCTCGATCATCGCCCGCCCGGTGGGGACGAGGAAAAAGACCGACCATTGCACCGCGCCGACTTCCTGGATGAACGGGATCATTTCAGGCAGGATGTCCACGTTATGTTTGGCGACGGTGGTATTGACCTGGACGCTCAACCCGACCCCCTGGGCGCGGCGCAGGATGTCCATCGTCCGCTGCCAGGAGCCGGGGACTTTGCGGAAAGCGTCATGGACCTCGGGCCTGGGCGCGTCGAGCGAGAGCGCCACGCGGCGGATACCGGCCTCGCGCACCTGTTCCAGGCGTTCGGTGGTCGGCAAGGCTGTGGCAGTGGGAGTCAACGAACAGCGCAATCCCTTTTGGGTGGCGTAAGCGATCAACTCGTTCAGGTCGCGGCGCATCATCGGGTCGCCGCCGGTGAAGATCAAAATAGGCGCGTTGCCGAAATCCGCCAGGCGGTCTATCAGGGCCAGGGCTTCCCCGGTCGAGAGCTCACGCGGGTCGCGCTGGTGCTGGGCGTCCGCCCGGCAGTGGACGCAGGCGTAGGCGCAGGCGCGGGTCACTTCCCAGGCAATGGTGAAGGGAGCCTGGTCGAAGTCGGCGTGGGTCATGCGTTCATTGTTGGCGCTGCGTTCGGCCGCGGCGCGTTCGCTCAAGTTGGGTAATGTCATTAAAGTCTCCTTTTCGGGTAATTGGTGATTGGTAATTACCATTCACCAATTACCTCCACCACCTGGCTGCATCCAGGGCGTGGTAGGTGATGATCAGCTCCGCGCCGGCGCGTTTCATGGCGGTCAAGGTTTCGAGCGTTACCCTGGCCTCGTCAATCCAGCCGTTCTGTGCGGCGGCCTTGACCATGGCATACTCGCCGCTGACGTTGTAGGCCGCCAGCGGCAGTTCGGGAAAAGCCTCCTTGACCGCCCGGATTACGTCGAGATAGGCCAGGGCCGGCTTGACCATCAGCATGTCTGCGCCTTCGTCCACGTCCAGGGCGGCTTCGCGCAGCGCCTCGCGGACGTTGGCCGGGTCCATTTGATGAGACTTGCGGTCGCCAAATTTGGGTGCGCCCTCGGCCGCATCCCGGAACGGGCCGTAGAACGACGAAGCGTACTTCACCGCGTAAGACAGGATCGGCGTGTTCTCGAACCCGGCCCCGTCCAGCGCCTCACGGATGGCAGCCACCATCCCATCCATCATCCCGGACGGGGCGACGATGTCCGCGCCTGATTCAGCGTGCGAGACGGCCACCTTGCCGAGCACGTCGAGGGTCGGGTCGTTGAGCACGTAACCTTCGGGCAGGTGGGGATAACGGATTTCAACCTCTCCAGACGTTGGAATTCCAAAGCCGGGAGATTTAGGAAATCCGAAGTCAGGAGACTTCGGAGTCCGGGTATTTAAAATCCCGCAATGGCCGTGGTCGGTGTACTCGCACAGGCAGACGTCCGTCACCACCACCATTTCCGGGATTTCGCGCTTGATGGCCCGGATGGCCTGCTGGACGATCCCGTCGGGGGCAAAGTTTTCCAGCCCGACCGGGTCCTTCTCCGCCGGGATGCCGAACAGGATCACCGCCGGGATGCCCAATTTTGCCGCGGTCCCGGCCTCCCGCACGGCCTCGTCCACCGAAAGTTGGGCGATGCCGGGCATGGAGGCGATCGGCGTGCGCCCTTGCCCGTGACGGACGAAGAGCGGGTAGATGAAATCGCGGGCGTTGAGTTCGGTCTCGCGCACCATCGAGCGCAGGGCCTCGGTCTGGCGCAGGCGGCGGGGACGGATCAATTTGCGATTTGCGAATTCGGATTTACGATTTTCGATTTTGGATTGACGAGTTTCAAATTCATGCAGAGCCATGATTTCTCCAATTTATGCGTCACGCGCGCGCAACACTTCGACCAGTCCCTCGGTGGTGTACTCTTCCGCGGCAATCACATCCGTAAAGCCCGCCTCTACGGCGGCTTCCCGGGTGATGGGACCGATGCAGGCGATCCTGGGATTCCCCGGCAGGCGCAGCGGATCGAGTCCCGCGCGGCGGGCGACGCGGACAAAGTTCGCCACGGTGGACGGGCTGGTGAACGTCACCGCCCCCACCCCGGACTTCAAGGCTGCCAGCCCGGCCGGGTCGGGTATCGCCGGGAGGGTCCGGTAGACGGCGATCTCGTGGGCCACGCCGCCGGCGGCGGTAATGGCTTCGGGCAGGGCTTTGCGGGCGATCTCGGCCCGTGGCAATAACACCCGGCGTCCGCGCAGGTCGCCCAATCCGGGCAGGATGGCCTCGGCCACGTACTCGCCGGGGACGAAATCGGGCGTCACGCCGCGGGCTTCGAGGGCCTGGGCGGTTTTGGGGCCGATGGCGGCGGTCTTGGGAAAGGTGTCATTGCGAGCCAAAGGCGCTTGCCCAGAGCGGAGCGTGGGGGAAGCAATCCCCTTGTCAAACGGGAGATTGCTTCGGTCGCTTCGCTCCCTCGCAATGGCATCGAAAAACGCCTCCACCCCGTTCACGGAGGTGAAGACCACCCAGTCGTAACGATCCAGTTTTTCGATGGCCCGGTCGAGCGCCGCGTTCTTGATGAGCGGGCGGATTTCGATGACCGGGAAGAAGACCGGCTCGAAACCGGCCGCGGCGAGCGCCTCGGCGAAGGAATCGGCCTGTGAGCGGGGACGGGTGATGAGGACTTTCATGGTGATTAGATGAGTAGAGAGCAGATGATTAGGGATTGGGGAGCAGCGAGAGAATTTCTTGCGCGCCTTTAGCCGAGGCTTGTTCGGCGAGTTGGCGGCCTAACTGCAGCGAGTCAGTACCATGCCCAGTAACCCGTATAACCCGCTTGCCGTCCAGTGAACTGACGAGACCGGAAAGACTGATCTCTAATTTCTGTTCTCCAGTCATCTGCTCCGCATAAGCCGCCACCGGCACGGCGCAGCCGCCGCCCAGCCCCAGCAGGAACTGGCGTTCGGCAGTCACGGCGGCGCGGGTGGGCGCGTCTTCGAGGGCGGATAAGAGCGACAGGGTTTCCTCGTCGTCAATCCGGCATTGGACGGCCAGTGCGCCCTGTCCCGGCGCGGGGAGCATGACCTCCAGCGGCAGCCACTGGGTGACGTGCGACTCCAACCCCAGGCGGGTGAGACCGGCCCCGGCCAGGATGACGGCGTCGTACTGCCCCTCCAGCGCCTTGCGCAGACGGGTATCCACGTTGCCGCGCAGGGAGGCGATGGCCAGGTCCGGGCGGGCGGACAAGACCTGGGCCGCGCGGCGCAGGCTCGAGGTCCCGACCAGCGCAGCGGGGGGTAAGGTTTCCAGGGTATGACCACGCGCCGAGATGAGCGCATCCCGCACTTCGGCACGGAGCGGCACGCATCCCACCGTCAACCCGGCCGGGTTTTCGACCGGCAAATCCTTGAGCGAATGCACCGCGCAATGCACCGCGCCGGAAAGCAGTTCGCTTTCGAGTTCCCGGGTGAACAGGCCCTTGCCGCCGATCTCGGGCAGGGGCTTGTCGAGGATCTGGTCGCCCCGGGTGGTGATGACCTTTTCCTCGCAGGCCAGGCCGGGATGGGCGGCTTGCAAAGCGGCGATGACCCATTGGGTCTGCCAGCGGGCCAGAGCGGAGGGGCGGGTGGCGAAGGTTAGTCTCATTAGTAATCAGTGATCAGTTTTCAGTGGACAGACCGAACAGTGCGCGCGCGACGTTGGCGTATTCGGGCGCGGCGGAGGTGTTGGCCTGGGCACGCAGGCGGGTGGTGGGAGCGTCGAGCAACTTCTTGACCAGGGCCTGGGTCAGGGCTTCGACGCGGGCGCGCTCGGCCTCGCTCAGGTCTGGCAGGCGGCGCAGGGTCTTGTTCAACTCGGCCTGGCGGATGGCCTCGGCCTGCTGGCGCAGGTCGGCGATCAGCGGCAGCATATCCAGGGATTCGAAGAATTCCATAAATTTACCGGCCTCCTGGCCCAGGATCGCCTCCACCTGCGGCACTTCGGCTTCGCGCTCGGCCAGCGAATGTTCCAGGCGGGCGTTCAGGCCGTCCATGTCGAACACGGTCACGCCGGGGATGGCGTTGCAGGCGGGGTCCACGTCACGCGGCACGGCGATGTCAATCATCACCAGCGGGCGGGACGGGCGCTCTTTCATTATACGCTCAACCATACCGGGATTGATGATGGTGTGCGGCGCGCCGGTGGACGCGACCAGCACGTCGGCGGCGGACAGGGCCTCCTCCATCCGCTCGAACGTGGACGCCTCGGCCTGCCACCGTTTCGCCAGTGTTTCGGCCCTGGCAAGGGTACGGTTGAGCACCAATACCCTGGAGGCTCCCCGTTTCCGCAGGGCTTCGACGGCCAGTTCGGCCATCTCGCCCGCGCCCAAAATAACCACCTGCGACCGGGCCAGGTTGTGGACGGATTTCTCGGCCAGCGAAGCCGCCAGCGACGAGACCGAGGCCGGGTTGCGAGCGATGTGGGTCTCCGCCCGGGCGCGCTTCCCGGCATGGATGGCGCTCTGGAAGAGGCGCGAGAGCAGCGGCCCGACCGAGCCTGCGCCGCGAGCCTGCTCGAGGGCGTCCGTCACCTGGCCGAGGATCTGCGGCTCGCCCAGGACGAGCGAATCCAGGCCGGAAGCCACCCGCAGCAGGTGGCGCACGGCGTCTTCGTCGCGGAAGTGGTAGGCGTGGGGGCGGAACGCGTCAGCCGGCACCTCGCGCGTCTCGGACAGGAACAGGCTCAAATCGTCCGGGAAGGGGCGTGAGGAAACCGCGTAGAGTTCGATCCGGTTGCAGGTGGAGAGAATGACCAGTTCGCCGAGCGAGTCCCCGATCATCCCGCATCCCAAACGGGACAGGGCGGCGCGGACGGCGTCCGGGTTGAAGCCCAGCCGCTCGCGCAGGCTGACCGAGGCTGTGGTGTGGTTGATCCCGAGGCAGTGGATGTGCATAATCGGTCCGTTTTCCGGTGTTGAGCCGACTATAGCCGCTGCCGGGGGAAGTTACGACGGAAGATTATGAAGTTTTTTATGAGCAAACTGTGAGAGTTTTCCCCCAATTGTAGATTTTTGATGAATGTCAGTGAGCTTTGTGACAAATTACCGCGCCTCCGCGAGTGCGTCGCACCGGTTTCGACGAGACCCGGCTTGGCCGCAGCATTGTTCTGCTCGACGGGACAACTCAACCCGTCAAGTGCAGCGCACCCTCTACGCGCCCAATACTTCAAGATAATACCGGTCGAACGCGGCCGGAAGGGTCTCGCGCGGCGAATAGGGACTCGGCCTGTACGCCCGCGACCGGACACCCAACTGGCTCAACTCGCAGACGCGCCAGTCCTGCCTGTTGGTCATGTCCCAGAAATCCATGCCGTCCTGGGGATCGAAGTCCGGCTTGCCGAAAGCCTCCGGGTGGAAGAGCCATTCGCAGGCAATCCGACTCTGCTCCGGCGAGACCGGCGTGACGGTGTGGGCCATGACGTAATCGGGGTGCAGGCTGAGGAGCATGTTGGGGAAGATCGAGTAGTAATACACGCGGCGGTGGTCTTCGGGCTTCAGGTTGCCGACCGGCAGGGCGCAGGCGTTCCCGCTCAGGGTCAGGCTTTCCGCGCCTTCGATCAGCATGTACCCGCCGAGGACCGGCCCCTCGACCAGGTCGTTCCCGCCGGAGTTGAAGGGGCTGATCTTCGCCAGTTGTGGGTGGATCGGCGGGCAGTGGTAGCACTCGTTGTAATTCTGGAAGATGAATTTCCAGTTGGCGTTGACGTCATACACGGCCCGGCCTGCAGGTTGGAGGAGCGGCAGGTTCCAATCGGCGAATTTGCCCAGCAGGGGCGCAAACTCCGCCTCGAAAGGCTGCGGGGACCCGGACAGGTTGAGGAAGATGAACCCCTCCCAAATGCGGATGTGGACGGCGTGCAGCGGGAAATCCGCCCTGTCGAAGCCGTCGGCGTCTTTCATCAACGGGGCGCCGATCAGGCGGCCGTCGAGAGCGTAGGTCCAGGCGTGGTAGGGGCATTGGATGGATTTGCCGAAGCGGCCTTCGGACTCTTCGCAGATGCGCGTCCCGCGGTGGCGGCAGACGTTGTAAAACGCCCGGACTTCGGCCTGTTCGCCGCGCACGAGCAGGATACTCTCCCCGAAGACCTCCAGCAGGAAGTAATCGCCAGAGTGCGGGATGCGGCTGGCGTGCCCGGCGCAGAACCAGCGCCGGGAGAAGATGCGTTCGGTCTCGGCGGTGAAGATGTCTTGAGAAGTGTAATATTCACCGGCCAGGGTCTTCGAGCCGGATTGGTAAGTCTGTTCGGTTCTGTAGAATGTGACCATTAACTGCTCCTCTTTACTTCAAGACCCGCGCCGCATTCCGCCCCGCCGCGCCGCTGACTCCGCCTCCGCCGTGGACACCGCTGCCGCACAGGTACAGGTTGTCAACCGGCGTCTTGTGGTTCGACCAGCCGGGGATCGGGCGCATGAACAGGAACTGGTCGAGCATGAGCTGGCCGTGGTTGAGGTCGCCTTCGGTGAGGCCGTAGGTTTGTTCGAGGTCGAGAGGGGTGATGATGTGGGAATTGGAGATCAGAGATTGGAGATTGGGGAAGTGGTCGGTGAGGGTATGGATGGCTAAATTGGCAAGTGTGTTGCGGGTTTCGTTGTTCCAACTGCCTTGTCTTAAGCTGTAGGGTGCATATTGGAAATGGATTGAAATTACATTGCCCGAGGCCGTGATTTCGAGATACGGCTTCTCGGAGATTTCGCCGTATTTGGCCGCGTCGCAGGCGCGTTCGAGGTAGTTGAGGGTCGGGGCAAGGGCGATCGTCCCGGCGGGGAGACCGTGACGGCCCTCGACGAGCAGGTGGACTTTTGCCACCGAGCCGCGCATCTTGATGGATTGGACCTGCCAGACGAATTCGGGCGGGAGGTTCGGCGCGCCGACGAGATCGAGGAAGGTCCGTTTCGGGTCGACCGCGGAGATGAGCGTATTGGCGGAAATCTCTTCACCGCTTGCCAGGACCACGCCCTTACAGGTGTACGTGTCCACCTGTATCCGTTCTACTTCCGCATTCGTGCGGATCTCGCCGCCATACGCCCTGACCGCATCCGCCAACGCCTGGGTGATGACGCCAATTCCTCCCACCCCACCCCCCTCCGGCTCCCCCCATTTTCCGGGAAAATGCGGGGAGGGCGAGAGGGGGGTATGCGCCAGCCCGCCGCGGTTGAGCCAGTTGTGGAGCAGGGTGTAACCCGTCCCAGCGGACATGACGCCCAGGGTCTGGCCATGGACGGCGACCGAGGCGATCGCAGCCTTGAGCGGCCCCGATTCGAACCACTCCTCCAGGAATTCGACAGCGGTCATCGGCAACATGCGGATGAAATTGAGCATGTCCCGGCGGCCGGCGAGTCGCAGTTCGAGGCCGAGTTCGAGCAGGCCGTAGCCCTCGCCCAGGCTGAAATTCTTCGGCAGGCGGGGCATGAGGGTGTAGTAGATGAAATCGAGGATGCGGGCGGATTTGTCCATGAAGCGGACGAATTCGGGCCAGCGGGCGGCGTCCTTTTCGGAGAAGCATTTGATGGATTCGGCGGCTTTGGCGGGGTCAGGATAGAGAATTAGAGAATTGGAGTCGGGCAAAAGGGAAATGAAAGCAGGCTTCTCTGTGGCAACAGGAAGTGTGAGTTTCAAATCCTTGAGGATGTCGGGGCGGAGGCTTCCGCCGGCCCACACAGAGTCGGCGACGAAACCGTCCCCGAACGATTCGGTCACCACCGTCCCGCCGACGATGGGCCGCCGTTCGAGCACCAGGACTTTTTTGCCCCGTTTGGCGAGATAGGCCGCGGCGACCAGTCCGTTATGGCCCGCGCCGATGATGAGGGTGTCGTAATGATTTGTCTTCGAGTCTCCCATTTCCTGTCTCTCCACAGACATGACGAGTGAACGAACGCCATCATTGACGTTCGTTCACAATTATACTGTCAGCCGGTGGGTGTTGCTTCGATGACATGGAACATGCCCAGGATGGTCCGCCTGTTTTTCAGCAGCCGGATGCCAGCCGATTGGACCAAATCCAGCGGGTCCTGATTCCAGCGGCAACCCGCGTGGTCCTCGTAATGCTGATATTCGTGGCGGTCTTGATAATTCGCAAGCCACGGCACGGAACTGTGGCCATGTTCGAGCAACAGGATCAAACCGCCGGGCCGGCAGACGCGTTTCATTTCCTGTAATGCCTTGACCGGATCTGGGAAAGTGCAGGTGGACAAGGTCGAAACCACCGTGTCGAAACTTCCATTGGGGAATTCAAGTTCCCCGGCGTCCATCACGGCGAGGTTCACATTCAGCCCGTGTTGGACCGCTTTCCTGCGGGCGACCTCCAGCATGTTGGGACTCAGGTCAACCGCTGTGATGTTGCTGCCGGGGGCGAAGAGCGGAAAGTTCTGTCCCGTTCCACAGGCGACATCCAGGATCTTTCCCGAGGCTTTCGAGAGCAGGTTTTTCTTGAGCCGCGCCACGCCGAGGACATGCTGGTCGAACCAGGTCCTTTTCTCGTATTGTCCGGCGATCTCGTCGTAGGCTTTCTGGATTTGATCCGCCGTCATCTTTGCGCTGAGGGGAACGCGCTGGGGCTTGCAGGTCTTTCCTTCATGTACCGTTAGAGTTTTCATGGTTGCTCCTTTTTGTTATACTGCGTAGCAGTATGTGTAACATTGTAGCCAGCCTGGTTTCAAAGTCAATCGCGGATCTGGCTTTGGTATAACAAAAGTAATAGAAGCGGCCATTTTGTAACAGAACTGGATTTGCCCATGCCGACGAAATCCCCTCCCGCAAAAGTTGACCCGCGTGTTCGACGCACGCGCCGCGCCTTGCGCGGCGCCCTCATTTCGCTGATCCTGGAAAAGGATTACGCTTCGATCTCGATCAAAGAAGTCACGGAACGCGCCGAAACAGCCTACGTCACGTTTTACAGGCATTACGATACTCTCGATCAATTGCTGGCGGAAGTTCTCGACGAAGGATTGGCGGAATTGATGACGCGCATCGAGTCGCTGGCGAAGCAGTCTGATACCGCCAATCTTGAAACAGAAGGCAGGCTCATTTTCGAATATATCGGCCAAAATGCCGATCTCTTCAGTATTTTGTTCAAAAGTCAAAGCGTGGCGCGTGTCCGCAAAAAGGTGGTTCGGGATGTTGCAGTCATTTTTCAACACGCCTGTATGCCATTGGCGAGACTGGGCAATCCAGTGACCCTCGAGATCACGTCGAACCATATCGCGACTTCCTTGTTTGCGCTGGTCGAATGGTGGCTTGAAAACGGCATGACTCCCCCGCCTGCAAAGATGGGAAAGGTTTACAAGAGTTTGATCATTGATTCAACGGTAGGCGCGGCAGGCTCGTTGTCAATGGTGTCGGGATAGAGAAGCTCGAAGAGCAGACCAAATTTCACTCAGGTGAAGCGTTCCCCTTTCCCTGTGGGAGAGGACAGGGTGAGGGCGAACGCCGCCCGCGCCGATGATGATAGCGTAGCAGTCATGGTGAGCAGCAATTCAAAATCTGGGCCTGAAAAGTTAACGATCGGGCTATTTGAGCCAACAACCATCCACGAATAAGGCCACGAATGCGCGAATTTGCGCCAGTCTATTCGGTTATTCGTGAAGAAATTCGTGGACGTTTCGAGGAATCCCGGAAAACCCCTCTTCCGGCGGTATCAAAAATCTTAGATTTGGAATTGCTGATTGCTGCGTAAATGCTCATTTAGGGCTCCGATATATTGGCAGTGTCAAGAACATTGTGTAAATGGAACCTTCACAACTGATATTTTTCCTGCCAGCGCCCCGCTCAGCGCGACAGGGCTACTCGACCACCATTCATTCACGGCCAATCATCCAATTCTCCAATCTCCAATCTCCAGTCTCCAATCTCCAGTCCCCAATTACCACTTACCAACTCCCATCCTTCAAAATCTCCTTCGCCGCCAGCATCCCCGGCGCGCCCATGACTCCGCCGCCCGGATGCGCGCCGCTCGCCCCGAAGTAATAGCCTTTGAGCGGGGTGCGGAAGTCCGCCCACTGCGGCACGGGACGCAGGAAGAAGATCTGGTGCAGCAGCAGTTCGCCGTGGAAGATGTTGCCGCCCGTAATCCCCGCGATGGCCTCGATGTCCTTGGGCGTGATGACCTGCATCCCGACGATGCAGTCGCGAATATTGGGGGCATATTGCTCAATCGTTGAGATTACCGTTTCTCCGAGTTGGTCGCGTGGAGCCTGCCCTGAGCCTGTCGAAGGGTCAGTCCAGCCGCCTTCGAGATCATACGGCGCGTACTGCACGAAACACGACATCACGTGCTGGCCGGGCGGGGCCATGTCGGGATCAATCATCGAGGGGAAGATCATGTCGAGGTACGGGCGCTTCGAAATCTGCCCGTACTTGGCGTCGTCGTAGGCCCGCTCGATGTAGTCAATGCTCGGGCTGATCGAGACCGCGCCGCGGAACAGGGCGGGTTCGTCCAGCGCGGTGAAGCGCGGCAGCCTGCTCAAGGCGAGGTTGACCTTGCCCGACGAGCCGCGCACACGGAAGTTTTGGATGGACGTGACGAACTCATCCGGGAAATGTTTCGGCTCGACGAATTGCAGGAACGTCCGCTTCGGATCGGCGGCGGACATCACGACTTTGGACCGGAATTCGTCTCCGTTTTCAAGGGCGACGCCCACAGCGCGTCCACCCTTGACGATAACCTGCTTCACCGGACTATTGACCCTGATCTCCACCCCAAGCGACCGCGCCGCGCTCGCAATCGCCCCGCTGACCCCTCCCGATCCGCCTTTGGCAAATCCCCAGGCGCGGAACGCGCCGTCAATCTCGCCCATGTAATGATGCAGCAGCACGTAGGCCGTCCCCGGCGAGCGCGGACCCAGGAACGTGCCGATGATCCCGCTGGCGGCTTTGGTGCCTTTGAGGGCGTCGGTCTCGAACCATTCCTCGAGCAAATCCGCCGAAGATTGGGTGGCGAGTTTGGCGGTCATGTAGAGTTCTTTTTCGGAGAGCGACGCCGCGTATCGGCCGAGCTTGAGCAGGTTGAACAAATCCCGCAGGTGAAGCGACGACGGGTCCGGCGGGATCAGGTTGATGATCGGCTTGATCGCCTTCGCGGCGCGGGCCATGACGCGGGCATATTCGTCGTAGGCTTCGGCATCCCTGGGCGAGTGACGGTAAATTTCGCGGCGGGTCAGGTCGTGGTCATCCCATGCGGCGAGATAGTCGCCGTTTTCCATCGGGGTAAAGGTTGATGGCAGAGGCAAAATCTTCAATCCGTGCCGGGGCAATTCCAGGTCACGGATGATCTCCGGGCGCAGCAGGCTCACCACGTAAGAAAACTCGGTGAACTTGTAGCCGGGGAAGATCTCCTCCGTCACCGCCGCCCCACCGACGATGTGCCTGCGCTCCAGCGCGAGCACCTTCTTGCCTGCACGGGCGAGATAGGCCGCGGCAACCAGTCCGTTGTGCCCGCCGCCGATGATGATTGCATCATAATAATTGGACTTCATGAAGATTCCTCGCTTATAGAAATAGAGACGGTCGCAACGCCGTCTCTATTTGCGTTAATTGTCTGCAATCCATTCACGCCATTGCTCGATGAGTCCCGTGATTTCATTTTTCCGCTCGGAAGCTGAATAGAGACCAAAATTGGTAATCCGAAATAACGGGAAGGTTATCGCTTTATTTTTATTGCCGACAAAATCCCCCATCGGTTCAGTCCCATGCGCAAAACGCTTAAGAGTAGTAGCAAAGCTTCCTGGCTGTTATCAACGCCAATCCATTGACGGTTCAACTGTGAAGCCGCTTCCAAAGTTGTTCCAGAGCCGGAAAAGCAATCCATCACCAAATCTCCGGGATTGGACGAGGCTTCTATAATCCGCTTCAACAGGTCTGGATTCTTTTCGGTAGGGTAGCCCGTAATTTCAATGTTCTGGTTATGTGCATCTTTGAAACCGAGCCAGATGTCCTGGGCAGGAATACCATCACTCTCGTCAAGATAAACTTTGCGCCGGGGGTTACCATTCGAAGACCAGAAAATCTCACCCCGGGCATCCATGGCGTCCAAGGTCTCTGGAGTATATTGCCAATGTTTTCCGGGAGGCGGCATCATTCCGCGCCACATTTTTCCCGTCTCACCGTTTCTTGTGCCTGGCGCATGAACCGGCACTTTTTTATATCGCCTTCCGGTTTCCTCATCAACGTATGAATACTCTTTCAGAGCCTTTTCATCTGTCCATTTGTCATAAGCTCGATTCCAGACATACTCATCAGATTTGGTGTAGAAAAGAATGTAATCCGAAATATCGCCGTATGTTTTGCGTGTATAGTTCTTAGGGTTACATTTCTTGCGGGTTATCCAATTGCGGAAGTTGTGTCTCCCATATACTTCATCCATGACTACTTTGATATAGAAGGCCATGTTTTCGTCGAGATGAACATAGATGGAGCCATCGGGAGCAAGCAGCTCGCGCAAGAGGATCAAACGCTCCCGGATAAATTCGATATAGTGGCTCCCTTCAAGCAGATCGGAGTAAGCATCTTTTTGAGAACGGGTTTGAAAAACTCCCCTGGTTGCGTAAGGCGGGTCAATGTAAATAAGCCGGACTTTGCCGCGAACACTCTCATCGCTCAAGAGATTGGCAAGGATCGGCAGATTATCCCCGTAGTACAGACGATTGGTCGTTGGTAAGGCCTGCCATAAAAGTGAAACATCCGCCTGCCTGGTGTCCAAAACCTCCAACGCCGATTTTTTACCTTCATACGATAATTCAACCTCAACAGAAACATCCATTGGAGAATTAATGGTTGGCAAGGATAGGCTATTCCATTTAGTTTTAGAGAGTCTCGAAGCCATTATTTCTTAGCCTTTCATTTTCGTAACCAATTCAAAGTTAACCTTTTTGAAGTCGCCAAACGATTTTGTTTTTTTCATGGGCATCACTCCAATGGTCAAGTTTCTCAAATTATTATAATTCACTTGTTTTTCCATTCCGTTCCGGCATCGAAAACCTGCCACTTTCCCGCGCTCGAACGAATGTGTCATTGGGCGAGTTGTGCGATGGATATATAATAGGGATGGTTTTGCGTAAACACAACCGGGGCACTCCCGGCAGGCTCCTATACCAGGTTTCATATCTCACCATCGGTCATTGGGAGGCGCGATGGACAAAACATCCCATTCCGTGCGAGCGGCACGGGGGGAAACGGTCGAAGACCCACCCCACCCATTCCTTCCTTACTATCTATCCGAATATCCCTGGAGTGCGGACTTTATTCCGCTGGAAGCCGGCACGCTGAAGCTTGCACTCCTTTTTTCGGATAAGGGTTATCGGTGGGTATTTTTAAGCCGGTTTGTGGGAGCGCTCCGATAGTCAATGCACACCACGCGCACCTTTTCGTCGCGAGGAGATCAATTTTATGAAAAAGGATGGTTCCGGGAACAAGGGCGGGCAAAAAGCCGACGCGCGCGTGCTTGGGAAACTACTGGCAGCGCAGAACGGCGAATATACACTATCAGACACAACCCACATTGCCGATTTTTTTGCGGAGACATTGCTCACCATACCTGGAATTGCATCCTGCCGTGTTTGCCTCGAAGATGTCGTCGTCCAGAAAGGGGAGGTGGAGAACGATTTCTGCGAAAACTGCAAGACCCACAAGAAAATCGTCACCGAGGGAAAAAAGGTTCGGCTGCACGGCGACAAGATCGAGTGCCGGCTGGCCGGCCAGCCCAACATGCAGATGACCCCGATAGAGTTCAACGAACACCAATTCGGTTTTTTCATCCTCAAGGTTTCCGACCCCGATGTCTTCAAGGTGTACCAGCCTTTCATTGACAACGTCACCAATTATGCGGCCATCTCGCTCGAAAACCGGTTACAGCGCGGGCAGCTCCAGGAGGCCAGCGCCCAACTGGAACGCAAAGTGAGAGAGAGGACAAATGAACTAAAGAGGTCCAACGAATTGCTGGAAAAGCTCTTCTCGGCCACCGAGTTCCTGATCGCTTACCTCGACAAAAACTTCGACTTCATCCGCGTCAACCGCGCCTACGCCGAGGCAGATAACAGGACCCCGGAATTCTTCGTGGGCAGGAACCATTTCAGCTTATACCCGAACGATGAGAACGAAGCCATATTCCGGCGGGTGGTGGAGACCGGCGAGCCTTACATCGCCTACGCCAAACCTTTCGAGTACGCTGAACACCCCGAGCGAGGCATAAGCTATTGGAACTGGACCCTGCAACCCGTCAAGGAAGCCGACGGACGCGTCAGCGGGCTGGTATTCACCTTGATTGATGTCACCGAGCGCGAAAGAGCCATCCTGGCCCAGCACGAGATTGACGAGCGTTACCGCACCCTGGTCGAGCAGGCCTCCGACGGCATTTTCGTGGCCGACGTCCAGGGCAACTACATCGAAGTAAACCCGAGCGGCTGCGCCATGCTGGGATACACCCGCGAAGAGATCCTCAAGCTGAATATGAAAGACCTGGTCGCCCCGGAAGACCAGGCTGCCCGGCCGCTGCGGTTCGACGATTTGCGGGCGGGAAATATCGTCCTCTCGGAACGGACCATGGTCGCCAGGGACGGGTCGCTCATCCCGGTCGAGATCAGCGGGAAAATGCTGGACGACGGCCGCTTCCAGGGCATCGTCCGCGACATCACCGAACGGCGCCAGCACGAACTCGAGCGCGAGGCGATCATCACGGTCGCCAACGCCCTGCGTACCGCCGCCACCCGCTCCGAAATCCTGACCGTGCTCCTGGACCAGATGAACGAACTCTTCAAAGCCGACGGGGCCATGCTGGCAATCCCCTTCCCTTCCACCGAAGAGATCACTCTCGAAATGGGTCGCGGGGCGGTTGGGGAGAGGTTCACCGGCCTGCGCCTCCCGCCCGGCAAAGGGGCCATCCGTTGGGTGATGGAGAACCGGAAACCCTACCTGACCAACAGCGCTCACACCGACCCGCTCTTTTACCGACCCGCGCTGCTCGGCGAATCCCAGGCTGTGGCGGCCGTCCCGCTCATCGCCCAGGAACAGGTGATCGGCGCGCTGTGGATCGCCCGCAAAAAGCACATCACCGATGGCGAACTGCGCCTGCTCAATGCCACCGCGGACATAGCCGCCAACGCCATTCACCGCGTCACGCTCTACGAACAGGCCGAACGACAACTGCGCCGCCTGATCACCCTGCACCAGATAGACCTGGCCATCACCACCAGCCTCGACCTGGACCAGACCCTCGACATCCTGCTCAACGCGATGGTCACCCAACTCGACGTGGACGCCGCAGACATCCTGCTGCTCACACCCCAGACCGGGATGCTCGAATACGCCGCCGGGATCGGTTTTCGGACGCGCTGCCCCGAACATTTCCGGGTGAGAATGGGAGAGGGACAGGCCGGGCTGGCCGCGGCCCGGCGACGGATCCTTTCCATACCGGACCTCGGGCTGGCACCCGAGGCCTTCAGCCGACAGGCCCTTTTGGCCGAAGAAAAGTTCGTGTCCCATTACGTCGCGCCCCTTGTGACCAAGGAACAGACGCTCGGAGTCCTGGAAGTCTTCACGCACAAGCGGCTGGCCCCCGAAAACGACTGGCTCGACTTCTTCGAGACGCTGGCCACCCAGGCCGCCATCGCGATTGACAACGCGACCCTTTTCGACAACCTGCAACGCTCGCACACCGAACTCAGCCTGGCCTACGACGCGACCATCGAAGGCTGGTCACGCGCCCTCGACCTGCGCGACAAGGAAACCGAAGGCCACACCCAACGCGTGGCGAACATGTCTTTGCAACTGGCCGGAATGTTCGGGATGAGCGACGTGGAAAAGATGAACCTGCGCCGCGGCGCGCTCCTGCACGACATCGGCAAAATGGGCATCCCCGACTCGATCCTGCTCAAACCGGGCAGCCTGACCGACGCGGAATGGGAGATCATGCGCCGCCACCCGGTCTACGCTTACGAAATGCTCGCGCCGATCAACTACCTGCGCCAGGCCCTCGACATCCCTCGCTACCACCACGAGCGCTGGGACGGAGGCGGGTATCCGCATGGGCTGGAAAAGGACCAGATCCCCCTGGCGGCCCGCATCTTCGCCGTGGTGGACGTGTGGGACGCCCTGACCTCCGACCGCCCCTACCGGAAACGCTGGTCCACCGCCGAAGCCTTGAGCTACATCTGCGAACAATCCGGCAAGCACTTCGACCCCCGCGTGGTGGAGGCCTTCCTCCGTCTGGTGGACCACAAAGATCGCGGGCAGGAATGAACTTAAAAATCTTGAGACTTTACATCGAAGAATTTCCCCGCCTCTCGCCAGCAACAATGACCTTTTACCAATTACGGGTTTCCAATCCCCATTACTTCTTCTTCCACTCCGGCTCGTAGAAGGGCAATTTCACCACCGTGGCCGGCGCGTACTGGCGGCGATGTTCCACTGTGATTTCCATTCTCACCTCTGTGCCAACTTCGCCCCCTGCGGGGATTTCATAATACGGTTTCTGCAAGTGTGCCAGGGCGATGTACTTCTTCAACAGCGGTGACCAGCTCGACGTGGAGGCGTACCCCACCTGCGTGCTGCCCACCCACACGGGCAGGCTGGCCCGCACCGCCATGCCGGGGATCTGCGGCGGCAGGCCAACTTCCTTGTAAAACTTTTCCATCCCGTCCCAGTCCACCTCCAGGCCGACCATCTTCCACGCCGGACCTTCACGCTTTTCACGCTCCAGGGCGCGGCGTCCGGCGAAGTAGCCCGGTTTGTCGAGCGCCACCGTCCAGCCGAGTCCCAGCTCGAACGGCGACGACTTCTGGGCCTCGATCCAGGCCCAGCTCGTGGAGGTGTAATCCACGTCGAGCATGAACAGACCCGCCTCCACCCGGGCCATGTCCATCGCCAGGATGCCCACAGGCGCGATGCCGTAATCCGCGCCGGCGTCCACCAGCGCGTCCCAAATTGCAAGCGCATCCCGGTTATCCATCCAGACCTCGTAGCCGAGGTCGCCGGTGTAGCCTGTGCGCGAAATCGTGACGGGGATACCGCCCAGCGAATTTTGCATGATGCGGAAATATTTCAGCCCCCCAACGTCTTGCCCGCACACCCGCTCCAACACGGACCGGGAGTTTGGTCCCTGCAAACTGAGCGCAGCGAGGCTGTCGGTTTGTTCCGTTATCTCCACCTCCAGGCCGACCGCGTTCATCGAAAGCCAGCGCAGGTTCGGCTCCGCCGCGGTCAGGCGGAAGGTGGTTTCGTCGAGCCGCGCCACCGTCCCGTCGTCAATCAGCTTGCCGTCGTCGTCGCACCAGCCGGTATACACGACCTGTCCCACTTTCATCTTGAGAATATCCCGCGTGGTGACGCGGTGCAGCAGCGCCGCCGCGTCCCTGCCCGTGATGAGGTATTTCATCAACGGCGAAACGTCAATCAGCGCCGCCGAGTTGCGGATGGCCCAATACTCGCGGTCGAGGGTCAACTCGTAGGAACCGGCGACCAGGTATCCCGCCCAGCGCCGCCAGTTCTGCGGCAGGCACAGCTTCGAGGTCCGTTCGTGGAAGGGGGTGGTTTTGAGTTGGAACATAGAATTTCCGCCGAGCCGTATCCGTGATCTCAACCCGGAAGGAGGCCATCGGCGATCAACTCTTGTTCTCGCCAGCCAACTCTCAAAGGGAGAGAATTGCAACGCGTTATTAAACAACCATCAAAGCTTCTTTCTGAAAATTTCATATTCATCTCCCTTGCCTTCCGCTTTTGACCATCGTTCGATTTCCTTCAAATCAACCTTCTGGCTTTTGGCAACCAACACAGCCTGCGCCAATCCCTGCTGATCGTTCCAATAATAAAAAGCGCACAACCTGTCTTTTACACAGTCCGTTGGCGAAAGGACCCGTAACGTTCCCGTTGCCAACTTGAATTCGTAGACTTCTTTGACAGGTTCATCACCAACTGAAAGCGGGCCTCTCGGAAACTCCACGGAAAATTCTGTTTCGGGACTGACAAAATATCGCCCACTCTCCTGAAAACCCAATCCCTCCATCACCGCTTTGATTTTACCCCTTCTGGTGAACCCGTCATGAACCAGATCAAGGTCTTTCGAGACGTATTGATCGTTGCTGTAAAACGCGACCGCACTCCCGCCCGAAAGGACAACCTTGACACCTGCTGCGTACAAGGAATCTTGGATGTATGCCGCCAGTTCAGTCTGGCTCATGCTTTTGACCTGCTTCATAACGCTTTGCCCCGCGCACGCGGTCTGCGCCTGTTCATGAGCAACTCATCCCTTTTCTCTGCGGGATAGAACAATAATGCTTTTTCCAGCAAGGCTTTTAACTCACTCAAAAACGGATAGCGCGGATTGAACACATAGGGACGCGTCCGCCCTAGCGCGCGGCTGACCAGTACTCCGCCCGCCTCCAGTTTATCCAATTGCTTCTGAATGGATTTCAGGTCGGTGTCGAAGTGGCGGGCAATTTCGCGCGGATACCCTTCCTCACGCGCAAAGATGTAAATCAAGACCCTTTCGGCATTTTGCGAACCCAGGAGCACTTCAAGCATCGGAAGACCTTTCGACGGCAATTATCCGTTATATGACGGTAATTCTCCGTCATTATATCATCGCTTGTCAGAGAATGATCTATTCAATCGAATGGATGAAATCCTCGACGAGCCGGTCGTCCCACGAGGTTGTCGGCCCCTGGATCATCAGGATGGTGGGGCCTTTGTTGCCCTGGAAGATCGCCATCCACTGGCGCATGACGAAGCCCTCGTAGTTGCCCTCGCTGACCGTGACCGTCACCGTCTGGCCGCGGATGACCTCTTCGTAGGTGTCCACCACGCGCATGGACACACCCGGCTGCCCGCTCTGTTGTTCGGCGGTCTGGCGGAGTTGTTCCTCCATTTGCTCCTGGGAGGCGGCCGTCATGCCGGTGTACTGGACCATCATGATGGTCACTCCGCTGCTGGTGTCTTCAGGGAACAGGCTGACCATGCTGTAGTTCAGGAACGACATCGCCATCGGCCTGTAACCCGGAGGGACGTCGAACCGGGCAATCTCTTCCTGGCTTTTGGCGATGCTGGTTGGGTCTCCTTCGACGAAATTGCTGACCCGCTCGCCGAGCTGCCGGAAGGCGAAGTAGGCGACCCCTGCCGCGCACAGGCACAAGGCCCCCACGATCCCAAAGCCGATCATCAGTTTTTTGGATTCTTTCATTTTGGCCTCTTTTCTTGAAAATTACTCCGCATTTCGTGAGCGGACCCTTTTGTAGATCGCGGCGAGGAGGTCGTCGGCCCGGTCAAAGTCCATCGTCTCACGCGACAGACCCAGGCGTCCGACCAGCGCTTCGAGCAGGTGACGGGCCAGTTCCCGGCGGTTGGACAGGTCGTCCCGCCGGTGCAGGAATTCCTCGATCACGTCCACCTCGTGCCGGGTCAATTTTTCGAGCGGGAATTCCTCCGGCAGCTTGGCCGGCGATATGGTCGCGGCCCACACCCCGGGGTTGACCGGCGCCAGGTCACCCAGGCCTGTTTCCCGGCGGTCGTAGACGACCACCGTCCCGGCGGCCAGGTCGCCGACCCGCCGCGAGTTGCTGTTGATGAACATGGTCACCACCCCCACGCCGTAGGCCATGGGGAGCAGGTCTATCAGGCGCACCAGGTTGCGGATGGCCGACTCGGTCAGGGTGATGGGCGTCCCGTCCACCCGGATGACGCGCAGCCCGACCCAGCGCTTGCCGGGAGATTGCCCGTTCCAGAACAGTTCGAAGCCAATATAATAGCCCCACAGGAACACAAAACTGACCAGGCCGAGCGAGGCGATGATCCAGGAGACGGCAATCGAACCCAGCGCCGAGTCAAGCTCGTTGTTCAGCAGCAGGAACAGGGCGCCGAAGACGATCACCTGCCCCAGCCCGATCAGGGAGGTGTCTATCAGCGCAGCCAGGAAGCGCGAGCCGATCCCGGCCACGTCGTAATCGAAGGTGACGTTTTCGGGGGTGTCAATTTTCAGGATGTCGTTCGAGTTGGTCATGGGTATAATTATCTCACAATGCCTTTGGCGGGAATTCGATGACCCCGTGGAGAGCTTTACGATTATGAATGTTGACGAATTTTACCAGTCCCGCAAGCAAGATTGGGAACTCTTAAGTAACCTGGTCGAGAAGGCCCAGTTGGACGTTGGCCGCCTCTCGACCGGGGACATCGAGCGGCTGGCCAGCCTGTACCGGGCCGCCAGCTCGGACCTGGCCCTGGCGAAACGGGATTTCCCGCGCCACCGCGTGACCCAACTGCTCAACCGGTTGGTGGCCCGGGCACATGCCGTGCTTTACCAGGGCGAACCGTTGGCCTGGAACCGTTTCGCGGCGTTTGCCCTGCGAGGCTTTCCGCGCCTTTTCCGCGAGACGTTCATCTTCACTTTTGCGGCGTTCCTGATGTTCACCCTCCCGGCGGTGGCAGCCGGGATCAGCACGGCCGTCTCGCCGTCATCGGCGACGTGGCTGCTGCCTGCCGAAGTGCAGGACCTGATCCCGGTCGTCGAGGACGGCCAACTCTGGATGGACATCCCCATCCAGGAGCGGCCTTACGCGTCCTCGTTCATCATGCAGAACAACATCCGGGTCTCGTTCCTGGCCTTCGGCAGCGGCGTGACCGGCGGCCTGTTCACCCTCTGGATCCTGGTCACCAACGGGCTGATCCTGGGCGGGCTGCTCGGCCTGACGGGGTATTACGGCCTCGGCTTCGACCTGGCGACCTTCGTCATTGGGCATGGGGTGATCGAGTTGAGCGTCATTTTCATGGCCGGGGGGTCGGGATTGATGCTCGGCTGGGCGCTGCTGCGTCCCGGGTTGATGCGGCGGCGGGACGCGCTGGCGATTGCGGCCCAAAAGTCGGTGCGGCTGCTGGGAGGGGCGGTCCCGTTCCTGGTGCTGGCCGGGACCATCGAGGGATTCATCTCCCCGTCCGAGGCCATCCCCTGGCCGGTCAAGTGGGCGGTCGGCATCGGGACGGGAATCCTGTTCTACGGCTATTTATTTCTCAGCGGGCGGGAGAAGAAAAAGAAGCGGTTATAAAGAGATTTCACCGCGAAGGCGCTAAGGCAATCAACCACAGAGACACGGAGTCACGGAGTTTTCCCTATCTTTCTCAGTGTCTCGGTGTCTCCGTGGTGAAGGCTTTTGTGCGGCATGTACTTGAAGTAGAGAGTACCAGACTACAACAACGTCTTCCCCTTCAATTCCAGATAACGGTTGATGACCGACATCGAAAGCTGGTTGGCGGGCACGTCCAGGGTCAAGACCCCCCGTTTGCGGAGCGTATCCAGCACCACCCGGCGCTCGTCCAGCATTTGGGAGGCGGTGGCGCGCTGGTAAACGCTGAGCGAATCGTGCGGCTGCTGAGACGCGGCGGCATGCACATCCGGGTCGCTGATGGTCACCACCAGCGGCAGGCTCGACCGGGCCAGGAGCGAGACCTGCGCCACCAGGTTGTTCAGGCTGGCCCCGCTCGACAGGTCGGTGAAAATAATGATCAACGCCCGCCGCCGCTGCTTGACGGCCAAATACGTCAGCGCCTTGCGGTAATCCGGCTCCACCTGCTGGGCGTCCACGGCGTAGAGCACTTCCAGCATCCGGTAGAACTGGCCGCGTCCCTGGCGGGGGGCGAGATAATGCCCCACCTCGTCGGCAAAGCTCATCACCCCCACCCGGTCGCCTTTGCCGGCTGCCACGTAACCCAGGAACAGCACCGCGTTCACGGCGTAGTCCAGCTTGGCAATGTTCGCCACCGGCGATTGCATCATCCGGCCCGTGTCGAGCACGGCCATCACCGTCTGGCTGCGCTCGGTCTGGTACTGGACCGTCACCGGGCGGTGGCGGCGGGCGGTCGCCTTCCAGTTGATGCGGCGGTACTCGTCGTCGGGCAGGTATTCGCGCAGGCGCTCGAACTCCGTCCCCTCGCCGAACATGCGCGTGGTACGCAGGCCCAGTTCCTGCAGGCGGTTCTTGCGCAGCAGCAGGTCGTACATACGCACGTCGAGCAGGTTCGGGTAAACCTTCACCGGCCCGGCAGCCTTCACCGTCCCCTGGCGCAGGACCAGACCCAAAGGGCCGAGCCAGCGCATCGTGAGGTCGCCAAACCGGTAGTCCCCGCGGCGCAGCGGCTGGAGATGATAGACGCCGGTCCAGGTCTCCAGGGACGGGATTTGCCCCTCGAGCAGGCGCGTCTCGATCTGGAATGCTTCGGGCGGTTCGTCCCGGACCTGGAAACTGGTCCCGCGCCGGGCGCGGTTCCTCACGCTGACGGTGACCGGGTTGCGCACGCCGAGCGAGAGTTTGGTGTCGTGCTGGCGGCCCACCTCGAAGCGTTCGATGCTCCCGGCCATGCGCCAATCGGCGAAGAACAGAAGCGCCACGAGCGCGGCATAGCCCCAGCCGACCCATTCCATCGGCCCGATCCAGACCCCGAGGGCGATGATGGGAGCCGCGAGTAAGAGAATGAGAATACCGCGAGTGGTAGGTAACATAAATTCTGAATTCAAAATTATGAATTCAGAATTCCTTTCATAATTCCGAATTCATAATTCATATTTTTACCTTGGTACTTCCACCTGGCCCAGCAGGCGCTGGATGACCGCGTCGGCGTTGAGGCCCTCGATCTCGGCCTCGGGCTTGAGCAGGATGCGGTGACGGAAGACGGCCGGGACGACGAGCTTGACATCGTCGGGTGTGACGTAATCCCGGCCCTGCAAGGCGGCGAAGGTCTTGGACGAGACCAGGACGTGGGTGGCAGCCCGGGCGCTGGCTCCCAGCACCAGGTCCGGGGAGCGGCGGCTGGCGGCGTTGATATTGGCGATGTAGGTCAGGATCCCGTCCTCGACCGTCACCTGCTGGATCAGCTTGCGGATCTCGGTCACTTCCCCGGCGGTGATGACCTTCGACAGTCCCGCGCTTTCGAGGTTGTGCGGGTCGAAGCCGTGATGGATGCGGCGCAGGATTTCGACCTCTACGCTGGCCGGGGAGTACGGGACGAGGATCTTGAACATGAAGCGGTCGAGCTGGGCTTCGGGCAGCGGATAGGTCCCCTCGTATTCGATCGGGTTCTGGGTGGCGATAACCATGAACGGCGCATCCAGCAGGTGGCGTTCGCCCTCGAGGTTGACCTGGCGCTCCTCCATCGCCTCCAGCAGGGCCGATTGGGTCTTGGCCGGGGCGCGGTTGATCTCGTCGGCCAGCAGGAGCTGGGTGAAGATCGGTCCCTTTTTGAGATAGAAGCGGGAGGAACTCATATCGAAGACGCTGGTGCCGAGGATGTCCGAGGGCATCAGGTCGGGCGTGAACTGGACCCGGGTGAACTGGGCCTGGACCATGTACGAAAGCGTTTTGGCCATCAAGGTCTTGGCCGTGCCGGGCACGCCTTCCAGCAGGACGTGGCCGTTGCTCAGCAGGGCCACCACCAGCAGTTCGAAGGGGGCTTCGAGGCCCACCAGCACTTTGCTGGCTTCGGCGCGCAGGTCTTCGTAGAAGTTTTTCAGGTCGGCAATTTGCATATTTGATCCTCCAAAAAGTCCTATCAATCCTTGATCCATTGGGCGGCTTCGGAGGCGAGTTTGACCAGTTCGCCTTCGCTGACCGTGTCCTGCGATAAAGCTCGCAACAGATTCAACAGCTTTTCCCTGTCAATCGTCGGGTTGTATTTCGACAGTTCATCCACGTATTCGGCGTCCGGCAGGGAGGGGTCGAGGCGGTAGCGGTAGCCGAGGTGACGCTTGAGACGCTGGTGGTATTGGCGCAACACTTCGGCGCGGTGGCCGGCCTTGCGGTTCAGGCTGGCAATGGCGGTCACGTGTTCCATCGGGCCGCGGCGTTTGATCTCGTGCGCCAGCGGGACCGGGCGGCCGAAGGCGCGTCCTTGCAGGAGCAGGGCCAGGAACAGCACCCCCACCACGAACAGGAGGGCGTGCCCGCCGGGGGTCCGTCTCAACCACTGCTCCGGGCCGAGCACGCTGACGGTCTGGACTCCATGGTGCCATTCGTCGAACCAGACCATGCCGGTCTCTCCGGCCAGGGCGATGATGTTCAGGACTGCGGCCGCGGCCGCCTCGTCCTTGAGGGCCAGGTTCGAGAACAGGTGCGGCGCGGCAGACAGGATCACCCGTCCGTAGCCCTTTTCGAAGGCGACGACCACGGGTTTGCCGTCGGCGGCCAGGAGCGGGACGAAATCCGTCCGGGCGGAACCAAGCGCCAGGTCCAGGGTGAGCGGGATTTTGGCCGCCAGGGCCGGGGAATTCAAGAGCGGCGTGGCGGCGGTCAGTTCCGTGGCTTGCGGGTCCATGAAATCCAGCGAGAATTCGTAATGGCTGACCGCGCGAAAGGTTTCGAAATTGTCCCCGGCCACGACCAACACGCCCCCGGCCTCGACCCACTCGTCGAGCAGTTTCCATTCGCTCTCGGTGATGGTGAGGATGGGCTGGATGATGAAGATGGTCCTGATCTCCGGGCCGGGGTCGAACTCCGACGGGTTGCCTTCGAGCGGGGCATAGCCCAGGTCGGCCAGCCACAATTTGAGCGCCAGGGTCCCCTTCTCCCCGGCGGAGGTGCTCAAGTAATCCAGGTTGATTTCATGGGATTGCTGCAACCCCGCGGCGACGGTCAGCAGCACCAGCGCCAGCAGGACCCCGATCCCCAGCCAGGCATCCCGGGAGAGCTTCATCCCTTCTTCTCCTTGAGTTCCCGGACGCGGTCGCTGTATTGCTGGAATGACTTTTCCTCGAGGGAATGATACCCGTACCACACATCGTCGAAGACCTCGATCACGTCTTCGAGCGGCTCAGACAGTTCGGGGGAATTGGCGACGCTGCGCAGGTATTCGCGGTTGGTCTTCGAGCGGTCGTAGCGCAGCAGGCCGCGCTCGTCCAGGGCCAGGAGGGAGGACAGGTACAGGTAACGGACGGAAGACCGGTAGTCCCCGCCGCGGGAGAGGGTTTGGGCCTTCTCGAAAGCGGATTCGGCCGTCAGGATTTCGTCCCCGCCGTTCCTGTCGGCGGCCAGCCGGGCCTCCCGCACGAAATCCGCAAAAACGGTATTGAAAACAAAGAACAGGATGACGACGAGCAGGATGCCAGCCAGGATCGGCAGGAAACTCGAATCGATGGAGAAGGTGAATTGCAAGTCCCCAAAAACGCTGTTCAGCCACTGGTTGATCCGCTCCCAGACCTTCTGGAACCATTCGTTGATCGGGTCTGGCGGTTCTTCGGGCCAGTCGAATTCAGGCCGGGCCAGGATGGCCTGGAGCGGGGCGAGGTCCGCGATCGAAAAGACCCGGCCCGGGTTTTCATCGTGGGCATACAGCAGGGCATCCAGGATTTCGACGACCTGCGACGGTTGAGGCGGGACGGCGCGCAGGGTCTCGATCAAATAGCCGTTGTCCACCGGGATGAGTCCCCCGTCAGCGCCCCGGACCCGGGTGACGGATTCCCATTCGACGGTCAGCGCGGCCAACCCGGCCTTGATCTCCGGCTCTGGAAGGTCTCTCAGGTCGAAAGCCGCGTTGCGCGTCCGCTGGACCAGCTCCCAGTAGGCGGCTTCGTCAATCGTGGTGTGGGCGTCCTGGAATCCGGTGGAGGCGGCCGGCGCGGCTATCGCGGGCGATGTCAGGCCGGTCAGGGCGAAAACGATCCCGAAAATGAAAAACAGGCGTGCCGCGGAAGGTCTCATTACGTCTATGCGACCGCCAATCCCAACAACATGACCACGGCAAAAAGCAGGATATAGATTGTGAATATCGCCAGGGAGAGCAATGCAAACCGCCCCAGGTCGAGGCCGGTGAAGAAAGGCGGCCTGGCCTGCACTGCGATTTCGGGGAGTTCAACCACCTCAGATCCTCCCCCGACCGTGGAGGCCTGCAAGGCCAGGTCGAGGCCTTCGGCGCGCGCCCGCAGGTCGAAATAGATCACGGTCATAATGGTCAACTGGAGCGGGAGGTACAACAGGTTGGTGGAAATGGCGACCAGGTTTTGGATGATGGTGCTGATGACCAGTTGCGCGTCGAACCCGCCGGGTATGAGAGACAGGAGGGATTGAAGGAGAACGTTGATGAGGAAGACCGGTCCGCTGACGATCAACTGTCCGAGCAGGGTGACGACCAGGGCGACCCCCACCAGCCACCAGAAGCGGCTGCGGGACAGGTCCCAGGCGCGGCGGAGGGATTCGAATACCGCTTTCCGCTCAAGCACGATCACGGGGACCAGGAGGGGGCTGACCACAAAGGTGATAAATGACGACAGCCCCGGTCCGGTAAACCACCCGATGCAGGGGATGATACTCCAGACCAGCAGCAGGATCACCAGGATGACAATCGCCAGGAGGGCGAAGATCAGCCGGACCCAGGAATTATTCAGGGATTTATAGGAATCCAGGATTTCGACCGGTTTGCCGACGTAATTGTTGGCCACGGCCCGGGTCAACGCCGCCGTAGCCAGGCCGCTGACGAAGACGAATTGTAAAATTGCGAACAGGATCGCGCCGGTATAGGCCCCGATCACCGAGGGGGTGAACAGATCGAAAGGATTCGAGCTGTTGGTATAAACGTCCAGTTGCTCGACCATGGAGGTGGTCGAGAAGAGCGCCAGCCCGGTCTGGACCAGCATCAAGGGGACGAACGGGATGGCGATGATCCCGATGAACTTGATGAAGTTCTGGCGATACAGACTGATCGCCCTGTCGAGCAGCCCTGCCAGCCCCATCGGGCGAATTATGGAATAAACCGAGTCGGCCATCTTTTCCTCCGCTGTTGAGGGATTTGTGTGAGTTCGGGATCCGGCGTTACATCCCTTTTCAGAATTCCCAGATTATAGATGAAATACACCATCCGGGCAATAGAATTCTGCGGGATGGAAAACAAAAGGGCCGAGTCCCGGCCCTGGCCGAGGGACTCCGCCCAAAAATTCCGCAGGCGCGGGCTTACTTCCAATCGCTCAGTTCGTCTTCAAGCTCTTCGATCATCCTGACGTACTTGTCCGTGCCGGCTTCGAGACTGTTCTCGAAATGGACGTTGTTGATCCCTTCCGAAACGCGGTACTCCTCTTCGACGGTGATGCTCTGTTCGAGCAGCGGGAAGATGCGGGTCCTGAGCCGTTCCAGGTGCTCGCGGACTGCCGCGGTGTATTGGCTCGTGGCCCAACTGACCTCGGTCCGCGCAATCTCGTCCCCGGCCTGCCAATGCCTGGCCGCGTCGATCATCAACTCCGCAGCCTTGCGGCTCTTCTCGTGGTCCATCCGCATCGCGCCCACAGGCCCGTCATCCGAGGGGAATCCGCAATCCTCGAGAGCCGTGATGATGAATTCTTCCTTCTTGTAAAAGCCTTGTTCGATGTACTCGCGGATGAATTCGTGGGCATAGATAAAGAAACTGGGGCGGGCATACTTGCTGCTCCCCAATAACACTGCGCCACCTCCAAGGGCGGCGAGGAAACGTTTGATATTTTCCTGATCGGCGCGAAGATGCTTGTCAATCCGCATAAGATTCCCTGTAAAGTGGTAATCGCTTACTAATCGGAGTATACCACGCTAAATTCTTTTCAATAATTTTACATCGGAATGAGGCCAATACATACCCCTTTTTCGACAAAAAATCCGGATTCCATTTGGAACCCGGATCAACTTCCCGGCCCAGGCCAGGGGACTTTCAGGCCAGGAAGGCCGCGATCAACTCCCGGTTGGCGAACAGGTCATAAATCCCGATCCCGACCAGCAGCACCCCGCCGATCAGGTTGACCAGACGGGCGTTACGGGCGAACCAGCGCGTCAGGCTGCGCTGCAAGGCCCCCGAAAGCAGGGACAGGACCAGCAGCGGCACGCCGAATCCCAGCCCGAACCACAGGAACACGGACAGTTTGCTGAACAATTCGCCAGCGGTCAGCGAGTAGGCGAAGATGCCCACCACCAGCGGCCCCGAACACGGCAGGGCGATCGGTCCGTAGAGCAGGCCATAGACGAAAGCGTTGAAATAGGGATTCTTGAGCGCCGGGACCCGGACCTGCGGCAGCGCCTTGAACGGATTCCGGTCCAGCAGGAGCAGCGCGCCCAGACTGATGATCAGCAAATCGGCGACGGGGATGACGAGCGAGAGCGCCCGTCCGACCGAGACCGACAACAGGGCGATGACCAGCCCCAGGGCCAGCATCATCGCCAGCACGCCCAGCAACACGAACAGGCCCAGGAAGTAGCGGCCGCGCCGGTTTTCGAGTCCTTCCTGTCCGCCGCTGAGATAGGCTAAAAATCCGGGGTAGAGCGGCAGCACACAGGGACTGGTGGTGGCGAGCAGGCCGAGGCCCAACGAGGTGAAAATGGCATCGAAGTTCATAGGTTTTCCGGTCTGTGGTTATTTATTACCCAGGGTTACATTTCGCCGTCAAGATACGGCAGCAGGGCGTCGTACAGCTCCTGGGCGCTCTTGATCCCGAACGGCAGCGGATGGGCTTCGCCGTGGCGGTCAATGACCAGCATCGGGGTCGAGGGCGGGTTGAGGAACTGCGCCCCGTACAGGTTGCCGATCTCACGCGCCACGTCGGGGGTGGCGACCGAGTAGAACCAGTCGAAGCCGTTGGCCTGGACGTAGTTGGTCAGGTCGGCCAGCGTCTCGTTGGTGTCAATATCCAGCCCAAAGCTGACGAAATCGTCCCGTTCGCCGAGGAGTTTGTGCAGTTCCACCACCTGTCCCTGCTGCTGACGGCAGTTCGAGCACCATTGGGCCAGCGTTTCGACCAACACCACCTTGCCCTTGAAATCGTTGATGCTGAACGTCTCTCCGGTACGGGCATCGGTAAAAGTCACCGCGAACCAGGCCGGGGCGTCCATCATCGCCTCGTCTTTTTTGTCGTCCATCATGGCTTCTTCGGTGGGTTTTTCCTCCATCATGGCGTCTTCGGTGGGCATGGCCTCATCCATCATATCGTCGCCGGAATGGGGTTCCTCGGTCATCATCTCATCGCCCTTGTCCATCATGGCATCGGGCGTGGCGACCGCCGGTCCGCAGGCGGCCAACAGGAAAGCAAAAACGAGCGTGAACAACAAAGTTTTCTTGAGCATGGGTTCCTCCAGTTTGGATTTTTTCGCGCCCTGCGCGAGTGCGTCGCACCCTCAAGGCTGTCAACTTTCCGCATGATACCGGCCAACCCTTACGAAAATGCGGCGGAAACCTTACGCAAAGATGAATAAGACCTGCCAACTCGTAATATTTGTGTAATAATTTAGACAGACCTTCATAATCACCCTTCACTAGAATATTGCCATGACCCGAATCGCCATTGTCGAAGACGAACCCAGCATAGCCGAAGTCGTCAGCCTGTATCTCAAGCGGGCAGGCTTCGACGTCCAGCAATATGCGGATGGACATTCCGCCAGGCAGGCTTTCGAGGCCCGGATGCCCGACCTCGTCATCCTGGACGTGATGCTCCCCCAGGTGGACGGATTCACCCTGACCCGCCACCTGCGCGACCGTTCCGACGTGCCGATCATCCTGCTGACCTCCCGCCGCGACGAGACCGACCGCATCGCCGGGCTGGAATTGGGCGCTGACGATTACGTGGTCAAGCCCTTCAGCCCGCAGGAACTGGTCAGCCGGGTGCGGGCGGTGCTGCGCCGGGTCAAGGCCGAAGACGAATCGCCGCGTGAAACCACCCTGGCCTTCGCCGATCTCTCGATTGACCCGCAGACGCGGCTGGTCAACGTGCGCGGCGAGGAGATCAACCTGACCGCCAAAGAGTTCGACATGCTCCACCACCTCGCCCGCCACCCGCGCCAGGTCTTCTCACGCGACCAGTTGCTCGAAAGCATCTGGGGCCTGTCGGATTACATTGATCCCAGCACCGTCACGGTCCACATCCGGCGGCTGCGGGAGAAGATCGAGGAAGACCCCGCCAACCCCAAACATTTGCTGACGGTTTGGGGCGTGGGCTACCGCTTCGAACCTTGATGTCATTGCGAGGAGCGAAGCGACGAAGCAATCTGATTTCAAGGTCAAGCAGCACTATATCGGTAAGGTGAGATTGCTTCGAGCTTGCAGCCCTCGCAATGACAGGATGACACTATGACTGCCCACAACCAGCAAAAAACAAACGCCACCCTGCGTTTCATCCTCGGCATCGCCCTGATCGTCGCTTCGGCGCTGGGCATCTTCTACCTGTTGATGAAGCCGCCGATGAGCGACCTGGGCGCGATGGCCCAGTTCCTGAGCGCCACGGCCATCATCTCGGCCGGGGCGGGCTACCTGGCCTATCGTTACGGCTGGATCGAACGCTCCCCCACCCTGCGCTGGTCGCTGCTGGGCAGTTACGTCCTGGCCAGCGCCCTGACCTTCGTCAACGTCTGGGTCACGGCCCGGCTGATGTTCGCCAGCCAGCACGACCTGATGCTCGCCACCGTGTTGCTGCTCTTCGCCGGGGGCATCGCCACCGTGCTGGGCTTCTTCCTGGCCTCCACCCTGACCGAGCGGATCGGCGACCTCGACCGCGCCGCCCGCCAGATCGAAGGCGGCGACCTGGGGGCGCGCGTCCCGGTGCGCGGCGCGGACGAACTGGCAGCTCTGTCCGAGACATTCAACGCCATGGCCGCCCGCCTCGAAGCCGCCGAAGCCCGCCAAAAGGAACTCGACGCCCTGCGCCGCGACCTGGTGGCCTGGGCCGGCCACGACCTGCAAACCCCGCTGGCCTCGGTGCGCGCCATCGTCGAGGCCCTGGCCGACGGGATGGTGGACGACGACGAGACCCGCCAGCGTTACCTGCGGACGGCCCAGCGTGACATCCAGAATTTATCGGATCTGATCAACGACCTGTTCGAGATGTCGCAGATAGACGCCGGCGGTCTCAAACTGGACCTGTCGCCGGCGTCGCTGTCCGACCTGCTTTCGGACACGCTGGAAAGTTTCTCGGCGCTGGCCGTCCAACAAGGGGTCAAGCTGGAAGTCAGCCTCGAACCCGGCGTGGACCCGGTGGTCATGGACGTGCAGCGCATCGCCCGGGTGCTCAACAACCTGGTGGGCAACGCCCTGCGGCACACGCCCGAGGGCGGGACCGTGTCCGTGCTCGCCGGGCAGGCCAACGGTCGCGTGACCGTTTCGGTGTCAGATACAGGCGAGGGCATCCCGGCCGCGGACATCCCCAAGATCTTCGAGCGTTTCTACCGGGGCGAGAAGTCCCGCAACCGCTCGACCGGCGGAGCCGGGCTGGGGCTGGCCATCGCCCGCGGCATCGTCGAGGCGCACGGGGGAGAGATCGGCGTGGAGAGCAAGCTGGGGAGGGGGACGCGCTTCTTCTTCCATTTGCCGAAGGCTTAAGAGTGCGTCGCACCTTCCCAAACCGATAAGTCTCAAGCGAAAAAGCTATCCGTTTAAGGAATTTTGCCATCGGGCCAGGTGCGACGCACTCGCGGGCAAAGTTTCACACTCCTGTCAGACCCCGTTAAGACTTTCGTAATAACTTCCTTTTACACTTGGCGTATCTCGAAAAGGAGACGCCATGCGAAAGTTACTTTTATTTGCCCTGCTTTTGCTCACCGGCTGCGCCGGCCTGTCCGGCCCGGCAGCCGACTCTCGCCCTGCGCCCCGCGCCGACCTGCCCGACGAAGGCGAGGCCCCCGAACTGACCAACGAGACCTGGCTCAACACCGACGCCCCGTTGCGCCTGGCGGACCTGCGCGGCAAGGTCGTGCTGCTGGAGATGTGGACATTCGGCTGAATAAACTGCCGTCACGTGATCCCCTCGTTGAGGGGCTGGCATGAAGCATACGCCGACGACGGACTGGTCGTGATCGGCAACCATTTCCCGGAGTTTTCCTACGAAAAAGACCTGGACAACCTGAAGCAGGCCATCCTCGACCTGGACGTGCCTTACCCCGTAGCCGTGGACAACGACGGCGCCACCTGGCGGGCCTACCGCAACCAATACTGGCCCACCCTGTACCTGATAGACAAGCGCGGCCACATCCGCTACGTCCACATCGGCGAGGGCGCGTATGCCCAGACCGAAGAGGCCATCCAGGCCTTGCTGGCCGAGGCGTACCCGTGAAGTGTCACTGCGAGGAACGAAGCAGTCCCTTGTTGACTGGGAGATTGCTTCGCCATCCTTCGACTACGCCGCCAACAAACAGCGGCTCCACTCAGGATGGCTCGCAATGACAAATGGCAATTTCTTCTCTAACACAAGATTAATTTGCACCGTTTAAAATAGACAAGGTTTATCGTATTTATCGGAGGCCATAATGGATAACAAACTCAAACACGTCGCAGTCCCCTCATCCGAAATCACCTCGGAGAGCACGTACTTCTCGCGGCGTGACTTCCTGAAAGCCATGGGGATCGTCAGCGCCGGGGCCTTGCTGGCCGCCTGCGCCCCCAAATCGCAGCCGGGCGGGAACGGGGCCGCGACCGGGGACTCGACTCCTGTCCCGGCTTCGGACCAGACCGACGAGCTGGGCGACCCGGTCAACTCGTTCGACGAGATCACCAATTACAACAACTTCTACGAATTCACCACCGACAAGGAAGGCGTCGCCCGCCTGTCCCCCAAGTTCAACCCCAAGCCCTGGACGGTGGAAGTCGGCGGCCTGGTCCACAAACCCCAGACCTTCGGGATCGAAGACCTGCTGGCGCTGTTCGACCAGAAGGAACGCGTCTACCGCCTGCGCTGCGTGGAGGCCTGGAGCATGGTCATCCCGTGGATGGGATTCGAACTCGGCGAACTGCTCAAGGCCGTCGAGCCGATGGCCAGCGCCAAATTCGTCCGTTTCGAGACGGTCTACCGCCCGGACGAAATGCCCGGCCAGCGCAGTCCCTTCTATCCCTGGCCCTACCAGGAGGGCCTGCGCCTGGACGAAGCCTACCACCCCCTGGCCCTCCTGGCGACCGGGCTGTACGGCGGCATGTTGCCCAACCAGAACGGCGCGCCGCTGCGCCTGGTAGTGCCGTGGAAATACGGCTTCAAGAGCATCAAATCCATCGTCAAGATCGAACTGGTCGAGGAGATGCCCGCCACTTTGTGGAATTCGATTGCATCCAATGAATACGGTTTCTACTCGAACGTCAACCCCGAAGTGGACCACCCGCGCTGGTCGCAGGCTTCTGAACGGCGGATCGGCGAGATCAAGCGCCGCGAGACATTGATGTTCAACGGCTACGAAGAAGAAGTCGCCAGCCTGTACGCGGGCATGGATTTGAAAGTAAACTACTAAAGAATCCGCTAATCGGCGCTAATCATCACTAATCAAAACCCACAAGGTCGAAATTCGAGAAAACATTGGCGCAGATTGGCGAAGATTAGCGGACAAAGAAATTCAAATGAAAAAACCACGCTTCACTCCCCTGCAAATCACCATGCACATCTTCGGCTGGTACCCGCTGGCCTGGCTGGTCGTCCGCGCCCTGACCGACAACCTGACCGTCAACCCGATCCAGGCCATCAGCCAGTGGACCGGCTACCACGCCATCATCTTCCTGACCCTGTCCCTGGCCTGCACGCCGCTCAACACCCTCTTCGGCTGGCGCGAGCTGCTCAAACGCCGCCGGGCGCTGGGACTGTACTCGTTCATGTACGCCTCCCTGCACATGCTCTCCTTCGTCGGCCTGGACTACGGCTTCAGCCTGAAATTCTTCACCGAGGGCACCGCCACCAAGCCCTACATGCTGATGGGCATCACCACCTTCCTGATCCTGCTGCCGCTGGCAGTCACCTCCTTCAAATGGTGGATGAAGCGCATGGGCAGCGGCTGGAAGACCCTCCACAAGCTGGTTTACATGGCCGGGATCACCGCCGTCATCCACTTTGCCTGGGCTAAAAAAGGCGACCTGGTGGGCCTGAGCGGGGACATCCTCAAGCCGCTGATCTTCGCCGTAATCGTCGCCATCTTGTTGATCCTCCGGCTGCCGCCGGTCCGCCGCTGGGCCAGCCAGCTCAAGCAGAAGACGGTCTCCATCCTGAAACCCAAACCCGTGTAACCCACGGGTATTTTATTCCCGGCCTCGATCCAATAGCCTGCATTGTGTCCCGCAAAGCGCATCTTGCTATGACTTCACCGAACAGGCCATAACCGTCAACGGCCTGGAAGGCTTCGAAATCCGTTACTCCCGTCCCTGGGGCGAACCCTGGTGGCAATTCCGGGATGTCTGGCTCGAAAGCGGCGGGATGATCTACCTGCTGTCTTTCCACGCCGGGACCCTCGAGCCATACCAGGCGGAAGCTGACTTCATCCTAGAGAGTTTCGCGCTCGAATGATCCGGCCCATTCGCAACATTCCAAGCGCGCCATGCGAGAGTCATTTGTAGATCGCGGGAAACCCGATCTTACAAAAGTGTCGGTGAATGTTTATTTTTCCGCAGACAGGGGAATGGTATATTGTGAAAAATTTCATGCAAAAGGAGAACACCATGCAAACACTGAAGCGTTCGATACTGTTCCTTGTGGCTCTCACCTTCGCCCTGGCTGCGACAGGGTGTGGGCCAAGCGCCGAGGAAATCTATTTCACCAACCTTACTCCTGCAATCGAGGAATATAACGCGGCAATGAATGAGGTCGCCGAACAATTCGGGGCCGCCGATTCATCCTCCCTGGAAGACCCGGATTGGATGGATGGGACCTTCGCCGCCTTGGATCGCCTGGATGCCGCCGGACAGGTGCTCGCCTCCACCCCCGCCGACGAGGTCCCCGAGCAGTGGGCCGACCTCGATAACACCCTGGTGCAGATCAGCGAGGAGACCACCTCTTTCACCACCTCGATGAAAGCCGCCCTGGAAGCCGGGGACAAGGATGCCATGCTCGAAGCCCTGACCGGACTTGATACCGTTGTGCAACTCTTCGAGCAGATCAAGGTTGAGCTGAGCGCGGCCGTTCCCTGATCGTCCCGCTGCGTCATTTGGTTCGGCACCACCGACCCGCCCCGAAGTTTCGGGGCGGGTTTTATCGTGAAAATCGCTTTGTGAATTACAAAGGTTGTAGTAAAATTGCCGCCAATGAACACAAGACCCGGCTTCCCAATGGTGACAATGACCATGTCCATGAAAATGGCGATGTCTTGCCGCACCTGGGATGATCGTTAGTCTCACCACCGACGAAATAAGAGGCTGTCCCAGTTGCGCGGACAGCCTTTTTCTTTGTTAGTTGGTAGCGGTCAGCAATTAGCTTTCAGCTATCAGTAAAACCCCCAAAGTTAGCAGCCAAAAGCTGAATGCTGACGGCTGATAGCTCTCCGAAGGAGTTCATGATGCCCGAAAATATTCTTATTGCCATTGCCTGGCCCTACTCGAATGCCGAGATCCACGTCGGCAACCTTACCGGCTCGCACCTGCCCGGTGACATTGTCGCCCGCTACCACCGCCTGAAAGGGAACAAAGTCCTGATGGTCAGCGGCACCGATTCGCACGGGACGCCCGTCACCCTCGCGGCCGACAAAGAAGGGAAACCCGTAGAGGAGGTCTACAAACGCTATCACGACACCTTCCTCGAAGTCTTCAAAGGCTACGGCATCACCTACGACCTGTTCACCTCCACCCACACCGAGAACCACTTCAAGGTCTCGCAGGCCATCTTCCTGGCGCTCAAAGAGAACGGCTTCATGTTCACCGGCACGTCCATGCAGTGGTACTCGCCCTCGGCCAAAAAATTCCTGCCCGACCGTTACGTGGAAGGCACCTGTTACATCTGCGGCTACGAGGGCGCCCGCTCAGACCAGTGCGACCGCTGCGGCAACGTGCTCGAACCCGAAAAGCTCATCAACCCCAAAGCCAAAAGCGGCGACGGGGCGCTCGAACTGCGCGAGACCGAGCATTATTACATTGACCTGTCAAAGCTGGAGCCGGATGTCAAACGCTTCCTGCGCGAACGGGCCGACCACATGCGCGAACCCGTCCTGGGCGAATCGCTCGGCAAGATCGAAGCCGAGGGCCTGCTGCCCCGTCCGATCACCCGCGACCTCGACTGGGGCATCCCGGTCCCGGTCGAAGGCTGGACCGAACG
The DNA here is from genome assembly GCA_049324115.1 of Chloroflexota bacterium. Lineage (GTDB taxonomy): Bacteria > Chloroflexota > Anaerolineae > Anaerolineales > Villigracilaceae > UBA5796. Next base: position 1,162 of record JBMOMN010000027.1, on the reverse strand, counting down.
GGGCAAACGCATCTACGTCTGGTTCGAGGCCGTCATCGGCTACCTCTCCGCCGCCATCGAATGGAGCCGCCTCCGAGGGTCGAGTAGCGAAGCGTATCGAGACCCGGAAGCCTGGCGCGAGTGGTGGGCTAATCCCGCCGCCCGCCAGTTCTACTTCATCGGCAAGGACAACATCTTCTTCCACACCTCCCTCTGGCCGGCGCAGTTGATGGGTGCGGGCGAAAAATTCGCCGAGATCTTCAGCGAGGAGAACTTCCCGCTCTCGCTGCCTTACGACGTGCCCGCCAACCAGTTCATGAACCTGGAGGGACGCAAGATCAGCGGCAGCCGCGGCTGGGCCATCTGGGGACTCGAGGCCCTGACCCGCTACGACCCTGACGCCCTGCGCTACTACCTGACCGCCAACATGCCCGAAATGAAAGACAGCGACTGGGACTGGGCCGAGTTCGTCGCCCGCAACAACAACGAACTGGTCGCCACCTGGGGCAACCTGGCCAACCGGGTGCTCTCGTTCTGCTACAAGAATTGGGATGGACGCGTCCCGGAGGTTGATCCCGCCACGCTGCGCCCCTCGGACCTGGACCTGCTGGCCGTTATCGAGGCCGGATTCGGGTCCGTGGGCGCTCTCTACGACAGCGTGAAACTGCGCGCCGCCCTGTCCGAGACGATGAAACTGGCGACCGCCGTCAACCAGTACCTCGACGTCAACGCCCCCTGGAAACAGGTCAAGGAAGACAAGGCCGAGGCCGCCAAAACGATCTACACCGCCCTGAAAGCCATCAACTCGCTCAAGCTGCTCTTCGCCCCGGTCCTGCCGTTCACCTCCGAGCGCCTGCATCAATTCTTCGGCTACGAGACCCCGCTCTTCGGCGAGCAATACGTCGAGGAGATCAGCGACTCGCTCGGCACCCACAAGGGACTGCGCTACCGTGCAGGACAAATTGGCAATTCGTCCTACTGGAAACCGAGCGGCCTCCAACCCGGCCAAAAGCTGAACCCGCCGGAACCGCTGTTCAAGAAACTGGACGAGAGTTTGATAGAGGAAGAACGGGAGCGATTGGAGGCAAGCCTGGAGATGTAACGCATCGTGCAATAATTTCCAGCGAGGTGAGCTATGGCTATCGTAACCTGCGAAGGCATTGTCGAACCACCAGCGCCAGTT
>JBMOMN010000026.1:0-90130 GCA_049324115.1 Chloroflexota bacterium | reverse complement strand
TACCAACAAGATATACCTACACCGGCCAATATTCGTACGTGGCCGACGACGCCACCGACCTCGGCAATCTCGGCTTCGGACTCATGTACTACGGGGCACGCTGGTACGATGTCGCTTTGGGACGCTTTGTGCAGGCCGATACATTAGTGCCAGATGAAAAGAATCCGCAATCTTGGGATCGGTTTGCCTATGTGGGTAACAATCCATGTAATAACACTGATCCCGACGGTCGTTGTTGGCCATTGTGTACAATGGCAATTGGCGCATTGGTTGGAGCGGCAGTTTCAGCCGTTGCTTATGTAGCAGTGGCGTCTGTAACTCACCAAGAGATAACAACAGGTGGAGTTATTGGTGCAGCAGTAGGTGGTGCAATTGCGGGGGCAGTAAGTGGTATTGCAGGGCCTGTAGCAGGTACATTGATGGCGAGTGTTGGGATTGAAGTAACTGCTACATCATTGGCTGTAGGCACCGCGGTAGTTAATGGAGCAGCAGGAGCAGCGGCAAATGTGGCGGCAACAGCGACAACTAATGCAATAGATGTGCCACAAGGAAAACCGCCCATACCAATAACCCCCGAAGGGGTTGTAACATCAGCTGTAGCCGCTGGTGGCTTATCCTTGTTGGCCGGTGCTGCAAGACCCGTAACGTCTGGTCAATATTCTCTGGCTCAAGCTAAGTATTTTGCGCCAGGTCGCACATGGGGCACGTTGTTTGCAACCCAAAATGCCAGAAATATTTATAGCCAAATTATTATTGCCAACGGGGCTGGCACTTCTGCAGGTACGGCACTCGCTCCTTCTCTGCAACCACAACCAAATTACGAGTGCGAGGAAGATAATCTCGCTTGTTAAAAGCGATGAAAAGATAATCAAATGAGAAGACTGATATTAATTCTATTCTTTGCCATTATCTTATCGATGCCTGTATGGATTCATTCGGTTTCCGCGAGGCCATGGCAACCTTTATCAAAGAGAGTTTTGATAATTGCAATGGTGCTATGTTCAATGGGTTTCTCTGCCTATGCATATCTGCAACCTCAGGTGAATCCTTCGATGTTCACTATATGGGCAAGAAATATTGCCTTAGCAATTTATTGTCTTGCCGCAGCAATTTCAGCATATCTATTTTGGCCACGTTAAGATTTAGAAGGATATCTTGATGGTTTGTTGCGCACTGTCGTACTTTGTGCAAATGTCCAAACTAACGCGAACGATTGCTTCAAATAGGAATTCCCATGGAAGAAAAAGAATTCGTATCTATCCCAGTATTGTCTGGGGTGAACGGTAATGCTTCAGTCACCTTTGTGAACGCCACCTTTCAAAAAGTAGATGAGGTTTCTAGGCGATATCCTGATCCTGATTTTGGCGCGTGGCTATTCGAAGAAATTTACACCAAGAGGGGGACATTGGCTGAAAGGCGAGGTGTTTTGAAAAAGAAATTTTTATGTTCTTCTTGTGGCACGGTATTAAACCCAGAAATGCAAATGCCGAAGCGAATTGAGTATGAACTGAAGTATAAAAACTTCGATTCATTCACGATGCAAATCACTATACCATCGGTCATATGCCCGCAGTGCAACAAGATATCCGGAATAGATTTGGACGGCTCACTAAACAATCATTTGAACGAGGCAATAATTGTGGCATTTAAGTCCGAAAATATAAAACCTTGAGTAAGGTAACAATCCAATCATCACCCCCCTCCCGCTAGGGACGTTTCGCAAACGGCGGTGAAAATCGGTGGGGCGGCAGCAGAAGACAGTCACTTTTCGGGAGTGGCTGTCTCCTTTTAGCGACGGGAGGCGGGTCAAATCTGCCATAGCGGATTTTTCTGTAAAATCCGCCTGAATTAGCGAAATTCGCGGCAAAGAATTCAGATGTACGGCAGCGAAATCGGTGTTGCCCTTGCGGCATTGGAAAGCCCAAGGGGAGCAACTTTGCGCCGTAAGCAGTTTACAACGCTTCCAACAACCTGATCGCCCCCTCCAGCCTTTCGATTACTTTCGGCTTGCCGATCACTTCCATGCTCTCGAACAACGGCGGGCTGACCCGCTGGCCGGTGACGGCGGCGCGCAGGATGCCGAAGACCTGCCCGGCGCTGTAGCCGGTCTCTTCGACCAGGGCGCGCATCGGCGGCTCGGCGGTTTCGTGCGCCATGGAATCCACGCCCGAAAGGACCTCCAGGCTGCGGCGGGCCACCTCGGCAGACTGGGAAACGCTCAGTCCCCCGGCGACCAGGTCCTGCGGGTCGGGGGCGACGGTTTCCTGGAAGAAGAACCCGCCAAAGGCGAGGCAGTCGTCCAGCGTGACCAGGCGCTCCTGGATCAGCGGGGTGATCCGCAGCAGGGTGTCGTCGTCCACCGCGTAACCGGCGTCTACGAAGAAAGGCTTGATCCGGCGGGACAATTCATCCACCGGCAGGCGGCGGATGTGTGTGCCGTTGAAATGGTCGAGGCGGGAGAAATTGATCGCCGCCGGGGAGGGGGTCAACTTCTCGACGTCGAAGCGTTCGACCATTTCGTCCAGGCTCATCACGTCGTCTTCGGCCACGCCCCAGCCCATCAGGGCGATCCAGTTCAGCACGCCTTCGGGGGTGTAGCCCAGCCCTTCCATATCCTTGACGAAGATCGAATAACCGTCGGTCATGGCCTGGGCGGCCTCACGTTTGCTCATCTTGCCCTTGCCGCTCGGCTTGAGGAACACCGAGAGATGCACCCAGGCCGGCTCGTCCCAGCCGAAGGCGCGCACCACCTGGACGTGGAGCGGGAAGGTCGGCAGCCACTCGGAGCCGCGCAGCACGTGGGTGATGTCCATCAGGTGGTCGTCGAGCATGGCCGCCAAGTGGTAGGTCGGCAGGCCGTCGGACTTGAGCAGCACGGTGTCGTCGAGGTGGCGGTTCTCGGTCACGATCTCGCCCCGCAGCAGGTCGCGGGCTATGGTCACGCCCTCGCGGGGCATCTTGAAGCGGATGACGTGCTTCTCGCCGTCGGCGATCCGGCTGGCGGCCTCCTGCGGCGGCAGGCTGCGGCAGGTACCGTCGTAGCGCGGGGTCTCCTTGCGTTTCTGCTGCTCCTGCCGGACGGCGTTCAGCCGCTCCGGGGTGCAGAAGCAGGGGAAGGCCGCCCCCTTGTCCACCAGGATTTGGGCGTGTTCGGCGTAGGTTTGGCGGCGATCGGTCTGGCGGTAGGGTCCGTAGGGGCCGCCGTATCCAGGCCCCTCGTCCGGTTCGATTCCGAGCCACTTCAGGCTGGCGATGATCTCCTCTTCGGAACCGGGGACGAAGCGCTTGCGGTCGGTGTCCTCGATCCGCAAGATGAATTGCCCGCCGGTCTTCCTGGCCAGCAGGTAATCGAAAAGGGCGGTGCGGGCCGAACCGAGATGGAAGCGCCCGGTCGGTGAGGGGGCCATGCGGGTGCGGGCGGGTTTGAGGTGGGTCATGGTTCTCCAAAATATTTGGCCGCAGAGGGTGCGTCGCACCTTACTGAACGGAGTTCGTTCAAGCCCAGGCAAAATCCTTTTTAGCGGTTTTGTTGCCAGCTTCAGGTGCGACGCACTCGCGGCGTCAAAGCTAAAATTCCAGCGCCTTGTGGCGCATGATCACGCTTTCGACCAGGCCGATGGCGATCAGGTTGGCCACCAGCGAGCTGCCGCCGTAGCTCAGGAAGGGCAGGGTCAGGCCGGTGGCGGGCAGCATGTCCAGGTTCACGCCGATGTTGACCGCCGCCTGGAAGGAGATCAACGTGGCGACGCCGTAAGCGATGAACGCGCCGAACGGGTCCTGGGCGATGCGGGCCGCGTACAGGCAGCGCCAGACGATAAATAATACCAGGATGATGACCAGCATGGCCCCGACCAGCCCGAACTCGTGAGCGGTGGCCGAAAAAATGAAGTCCGACCAGCGCACCTTGAGAAAGCGGTTCTGGACCTGGGAGCCGAGTCCGTATCCCTGGCCGAACAGCCCCCCCGAGCCGATGGCGATCGCCGCCTGCTCGATGTTGTAGGTATCGCCGTAACTGGCGTCTTCGGGCGGGGCCAGGAAAGTCATCACCCGGTTCATCTGGTATTCCTGGATGATCCCGCGTTCGATCAGGATCGGGAACGTCACCGCCAGCAGGATGGCCCCAACGACCGCGTAGGCCATCAAATGCTTGACCGGCACGCCCGCCAGCCACAGCAGGGCGAACCACAGCACCAGGGTCACGATGGAGGTGCTCAGGTTGGGTTGCAGGATGATCCAGGTGGTGATACCCATCGTCAACAGGAAGCTGCGGATGGTCCACCGGGGGTCGTTCATCTCGTGCATGTGGCGGGAAAAGTAAAAGGCCAGCACCAGGATCAGGACGACCTTGGCAAACTCCGAAGGCTGGATGAAGACGAGTGTGCTCTGGAACCAGCGGGCCGAACCGAAGAGCGCCCCGCCGATGATGTTCAGCGTCACCAGGACGATGATGATGCCCAGGTACAGGCCGCGGTTGACCGCCGCCCACAGGTGGTAGTCTATGGCCGCCATGGCCAGCATCACCACCAGACCGGCAATGGCGAAGATAATTTGTCTCTGGACGAGGGGGGTTGTTTCGGTCAGTTCGATGTTTCCGGCCACCGCCGAGCGGATCATGATGACCCCGAAAATGACCAGGATCACCACCGCGCCCAGCAGCCAGAAATCGAAGTGCCGCCAGACCTGGCTACGCATACGCTATCCCGACCGGCGCCTCGATACGCTCCGCAAGGGGATATCGGCGATCAGGCGCTGGGCGCGGCCGTCGCGCTCCAGGTCAATGTGGACCGCGGCCGGGTCAATCTCGACGTGCCGCGAGATGGTCGTCAATAGGTCATCCTTCAACGCCTCCAGCACGGCGGGCGTGATGTCGGTCCGGTCGTGGACCAGGACCAATTGCAGGCGTTCCTTGGCGCTGTCGGCGCTGCGTTTGCGGCCCCTGAGACGTTCGAAAAAGCTCATATCACTTCCTCCCCGCGAACAGGCGCTGCCAAAGATTACCCTGGTCGTCCAGGTCCAGGAAAGGCACGTTGGCGCCTTTCAATCGCTGGGCAATGTTGCGGAACGCCTGCCCGGCCCGGCTCTTCGGGTCGAGGGCGACGGGCGTCCCCCGGTTGGCGGCCACGATCACATCATCGTCTTCCGGGACGATCCCGATCACCTTCACCGCCAGCAAGTCCACCACGTCGTCAGCCGAGAGCATGTCGTGGCGCTTGACCATGGCCGGGTTCAGGCGGTTGATGACCAGGGAGGGCGTGCCCTTCTCCTCGGCTTCCAAGATGCCGATCACCCGGTCGGCGTCCCGCACCGCCGAGACCTCCGGGTTGGTCACGACCACCACCCGGTCAGCCGGGGCGATGGCGTTCTTGAAGCCGCGCTCGATCCCGGCCGGGGAGTCGATCAGGATCCAGTCGTACTCGCCGCGCAGTTCGTCGCACAGGCGCACCATGTCGCTGGGCGAGACCGCGCTCTTGTCCCGCGTCTGGGCCGCCGGGATAAGGTAAAGCTCCGGCAGGTGCTTGTCGCGGATCATGGCCTGGCGCAGCCGGCAGCGGCCTTCGACCACGTCCACCAGGTCGTAAACGATCCGGTTTTCGAGGCCCATGATCACGTCCAGGTTGCGCAGGCCGATATCGCCGTCAATGCAAACCACTTTTTCGCCGCCGGCCGCCAGGGCCACAGCCAGGTTTGCCACCGCGGTGGTCTTGCCGACCCCGCCTTTTCCAGAACCGATCGTAAGCACAGTTGACATTCTCACATCCCTAATGTTTATCCGGGTGCCAGGGTTCGGCCACGAGCTGCCCGTCCTGCAATCGGACGATTTCCGGCACGGGGGTCTTGCGCTGCTTGGGAGCCAGGGCGATCTCGCCCGCGATCCGTAATTGCTGGGGCGACAGGTCGAGGGCGCAGACGGTCGCGGCCTTGTCCCCTTCGGCCCCGGCGTGGACGACGCCCCGCAGCCGCCCCCAGACGATCACGCTCCCCCCGGCGACGACCTCCGCCCCCGGGTTGACGTCACCCAGGACGACGATATGACCGGGATATTCGACGCGCATCCCGGAGCGCAGGGTTTTGTCCACCCACAGGGCTTTGTCCGCTTCGACGGTTTCCGCCGGAGCGCGCGGGACCTCGGGCGTGGGCCGGGCCAGACGCGTTGCCAGCCCGAGCAGTTGGGCCGTCTTCTCCGTGGACGGGGAGTCGCTCAAGACCGCCCAGAGCGCCACCCCCTGCTCCGAGAGCGCGTCCCGCAGCTCCGACACCTCCGACACATGGAGCGCCTGCGGGCCGACATCCAGGGCCAGTCGCGCCCCCTTGAAGAAGGCCTCCCGTTCCTGGATCTGGTTCAGCAACAGCCCGCGAAGTTCTTCCCAGCGGCCCTCCGGAAGGGTCACCAGCAGGCTGTCGCGCAATCCCTTGATCTTGAGCGTGAGTTGTGAGGCGCTCATGCACTACGCTTCCCGATTTTCACTACCCGAAACCAGCACGTGATGATTCCTGGGGCAAATTAAACCCCGGCGGCGCACCTCGCCGCCGGGCTGAATTATAGCACGGTCTCGCATCAGGTTTCACTGCGAAAACATTGCATCATCGTCATTACACGAAAGCATCAACCGCCGCCGCTGAGCGAAATATCAATGGCCTTAAGCTCGAAATAGGCTTTGATAACAGCCGCGACGATCGGCGCAGCCACCGTACCGCCTTCACCGGCGTTGTAGGCAAAGGCCACCACCACGATCTCGGGGTCTTCGAATGGCGCAAAACCTACAGACCAGGCATGGGTCGGCCACTGGCCGAACTGGCAGCGGTTGTTGGTGCGCGCCACGTCGTCGCAGTATTCGGCGGTGCCGGTCTTGCCCGCCACAGGGATGGGGAACTCCTCCGGCTCGTAGAAAACCGTGTGGAGCGTGCCGGTCGGGTCGGTGACGGCCAGGCGCATCCCCCTCTGGACAGCTTCGACCACCCACGGCTGGACGGTTTTCATCTGCCCGGTTTCTTCGCAGTAGCCGTCTTCATCGCAGACATAATCCTCGATCAACGGGTCAACGGTGATGTCCCAGCGCTGGTGGGGCGTAAGCGGCGAAATCTGGAAACTGTTCTCAGCCGCCGGTCCGTCGGTAACGGTCCCTTCGTCCGGGTTGAACCACTTCGTGACCACGTGGCCCCGCCCGTCCACGATCTCGCGGACGATGGTCGGCTTCATTTGCTTGCCGTCGTTGGCTATCGTCGCCGCCGACATCAGCACTTGCAGCGGCGTGGACAGGACGTAACCCTGGCCTACGCTGGCGATGTAAGTATCCCCGGTGGACCAGTTTTCGCCCTGGTTGATGCGTTTCCACTGCTTGGTTGGGATCAGGCCGTCCTGCTCGCCGGGCAGTTCGATGCCGGTGGGCTGGTCGTAGCCCAGGGCGCGGGCGTACTGGTAGAGGCGGTCAATCCCCAAACCAATCGGGATCTCGGTCTTGAAACCGCCGCCGAGTTTGTAAAAGCAAACGTTGCTCGAATAGGCGATGCAATGCAGGAAATCCAGCCGGCCAAAACCACCGGGATTGATGACCCCGTTGCGCTCGTAGATCCAGTCCACGAAGTCGCGCTCGCGGCCGGGGTCGTTGGGCGAAAACTTCTCGGTCAGGGTCAGCTTGCCGGGGGTCTCGACGATCGTGCCCAGGTCCACCACGCCTTCGTTCAACGCGCCGATGGCCGTGGAGAGTTTGAAAACAGAGCCGGGCGGATACTCCGAAGAAATCGCATTGTTCAGCAGCGGGTGGCGCGGGTCCTGTTCCACCTGGTTGTAATAATAGGCAGGGATGATACGCGCAAAGCGATTGTTCTCGTAAGACGGGTAGGAGACCATCGCCAGGATCTCGCCGGTTTTGGGGTTCATGGCGATCACCACGCCGCTCGAAATACGGATACTGTTGAACCAGGTATTCCAGAAATTGACCTGGTACATCAAAGCCGCCTGGGCCGCCTCCTGGAGACGGGTATCAATCGTCAGCACGATGTTGTCACCTGGGACGGGCGCAACCGGCGGTTCGAGATTGCGCAACTCCTGGCCGGCTACGTCCACCTCGACCACGCGGGTCCCGTTTTTGCCGAGCAGCACGTCGTCGAAGGCCAGTTCCGCGCCGGCGTAACCCACCTTGTCGCGGCCGACCTCGAAACCGAGGCCCTGGTAAAAGTCGGCAGCCGCTTCGGGGATGGGGCCGAGGAACCCGACCACGTTGGCGGTCAGTTCGCCGGTCGGGTAGTCGCGCACGGCCTCGATCTGGACCGACACCCCCGGCCAGTACACGGAATTTTCCCTCACGACGCGGGCCACTTCTTCATCCACGTTGCATTTGATCTTCGCCGGGCTGTAGGGTTTGAGCGAATCGCCAAGTTCCACCAACTGGGCGATGCCCGGCCCCTCGGTACACTCGGCCAGCAGTTTGGCGTCGTCCACCGTGCCGGAATTGACCGGCACGCCGATCACCGCCGAGAGTTCACGGTAAACGCGCTGGATGTCGGCGTCGTCGTCCGGCAGTTGGGCCGGGACGATGACGACGTTGTACGAAGCCACGTTGCGGGCCAGGACGATCCCGTTGCGGTCGTAGATGATACCGCGCGGGGAAGGCACGGTGCTGGACACGGTGTAGTTGTCAACCGCACGATTCGTCCAGGTATCGTGTTCGATGATCTGGTATTGCACCAACCGCGCCGTCATCAAACCGAATACCAGCAAGATCACCCCCGCGAACAATATCGTCCGCCAGGTTTCGATCCGGGTATTTGGCGCTGGTGCGCTGTTTGCGCTCATAAAGTCTCCTCTACCGGGTAGAGCCAGCCGGCCAGGTCAACAATTAAAGCCCGGACCGGGACGGCCAGCAGCATATTCAATAACAGGCTGGGCAGGATCACCAGCCCCAGGGCGTCGTCCAGGGCGATGGGCCTCCCCAGGATCTGGAGGGCCGCGAAGGTCAACAGGTTTACCGCCCACGACCCCGCGAAGACCACCGCGAACAGGGCCAGGATGGGCGCCTGCCAGAATCGTTGCTGCAACAGCCGCGCCAGCCCCACGACGGCCAGGTATCCGACGACCGGCACGAACCAGGGGACGCCGGAGACCAGTCCCATCATCAGCCCGCCCAGGACGGCCCAGTGCCAGGCCGAAGTCACCTGTTCCTGGACGGCCAGGGCCGCCAGCGTGACCAGCATCAAGTCCGCCGCGCCGGAGAGCAGGGTCAGGCGGCTGAAGATGGTCGTCTGGAGCAGGAGCACCAGGAAAAGGACCGGGAACGCGATCAGGTTACGCATGGGCTACGGGACAGGCTCCGGGATGAGCGGGGTGAAATCTATGGCCCGAAAATTGGTGATCACCAGGACGATCTGCAGGCGGGTGAAGTCCACCACCGGCTGGACGGTGGCCTGCTGGAATAGTTCGTAGTCCAGCTTGCGCACGTTGACGATCTGGCCGATGACGATATCCGACGGATAACCGCCGCCCAACCCGGAGGTCAGGACCACGTCGCCTGCTTCGACGGTGGCATCCTGCGAGATCATGTCCAGCGACAGGTCGCCCGTCAACGAGCCGAGCAGCATGGCGTCCGTCTTCGAGTTTTGCAGGCGGACGTTGACCGAGGAGCCAGGGTCGGTGATGAGCATGACGCGGGCCGCGTTGGCGATGACCGCGTCCACCCGGCCGACCAGGCCCTGATCGGTCACGATCGGCATCCCGCGTTGCACGCCGTCGTTCGAGCCGCGGTTGATGATCACATAATGGAGGAACGGACTCGGGTCCCGCCCGATGACGGCCGCGGCCAGGTAAGTGTTTTCCGGCTTGGCCGTTGCGTAGTCCACCAGGGCCGAGAGGATATCCGTCTCGGCGACTTTTTGTTCGAGCGTAATGACTTCGGCCTGCAAACGGGCGACTTCCGCTTCCAGTTCGGCGTTGCGCTGGATCAGGGTGGCGCTTTCGCGAGGCGCGGTCAGGAAATCCTGGATGGCCAGGTATCGCACCGAAACCCATTCCTGGACGCCCAACAATGCCCCGGAAAACAGGGTGGAGGCCCGGCCAAAATAGCCCCCAAACGCCAGCAGCAGTATCCCCCCCACGACTAAAAAGATGATGGTCGTTTGTATCGAACGAGACAGGAAATCTTTCATAGTTTATTCTTGAAAGCGCATCGCCCGCCGGAGCGGGCGATGCGGACGTTTTTTTCTAGGCCCGGTCGTGACGGGTACTGCCACGCTCCAACCCGACAAGGTATTTTCGCATGTTCTCGAAATCGTCCAGCACCAACCCGGTGCCGCGCACCACGCAAGTGAGCGGATCTTCGGCCTGCCAGACGCGCAGGTTGAGTTCATCGGCCAGGCGGTCGGCCAAGCCCTGGAGCAGCGCGCCGCCCCCGGCCAGGCAAATGCCGATGTCCATCAAATCCGCGATGATCTCCGGCGGGGCCTCGTCCAGGGCGTCCCGGATGGTATCCACGATCACCTGCACGGACCCGGAGAGGGCCTCGCGGGCTTCGATCGAGGAGACTTCGATGGTCTCCGGCAGGCCGGTCACCAGGTTGCGCCCGCGCACTTCGTAAGTCTTTTCGACCGGCAGCGGGAAGGCTGAGCCGATGGCCATTTTGACCTGTTCAGCCACGCCTTCGCCGACGAGCAGGTTGTATTTGTTGCGAACATACTGGACGATATCGGAGTTCATTTCATCGCCCGCCACTCGCAAGGAGCGGGAAACGACCACGCCGCTCATGGACATGCAGGCCACTTCGGTCGTGCCGCCGCCGATGTCCACGACCATGCTGCCGCGCACTTCGTTGATGGGCAGGCCCGCGCCCAGGGCCGCGGCGACAGGTTCCTCGATCAGGTGGGCTTCACGCGCCCCCGAGGCCATGACCGCATCGTAAACGGCGCGCTTCTCGACTTCCGTCACCCCGGCCGGGATGCCGACCACCACGCGCGGGCGCGGCAACGGGACGACACTTTGTTCGTGAACCCGGCCAATGAAATATTCCAGCAGGTACTGGGTCACGTCGAATTCTGAAATGACACCATCCCGCAAGGGCCGGACGACGATCACGTTACCCGGCGTGCGCCCCACCATCTCTTTGGCTTCGAGGCCAATCCTGAGCGGTTGACGCGTGCGTTTGTCAATTGTCACCCATGAAGGTTCGTTGATGACAATCCCCTTGCCGCGTACATGGACGAGCGTGTTGGCGGTTCCCAGGTCAATGCCGATGTCGAGGGAAAACAGGCCGAGAAGCCAGTTGATGGGGTTGAAGGCCAAGTGGGTCTCCGCAGAGTTAAAAAATGCAGGCATTCCAAATGCCGCAAAACATTATACCATGCGCGTTATCTGGACACTGCCGGGAGTATGCTAAAATAAACCCATGTTCAACGCGGGTTCTCTCACTTTTCAGGAGTTCATCATGAACGAAACCTTGCCGCTGGCAACCATCCAGGAGGTGATTTTGGAGTTCCTGCGCGGCAGAGACGATGTGGTTGTCTTCGGGGCGCAAGCGGTCAACGCCTACGTGCCCGAACCGCGGATGAGCCAGGATATTGACCTGCTATCATCCCGTGCGGCGGATTTTGCCGAGGAGTTGCGCGCCTACCTCGGAAGTCGGCTGCACATTGCGGTGCGCGTGCGCGAGGTTGCCGATGGGCGCGGGTTCAGGATTTACCAGATCCAAAAATCAGGCAACCGCCACTTGGCAGATATCCGGAATGTGGCGAGTTTGCCGCCTGCCCGGCGCATCGCCCAGGTGCTGGTCGCGACGCCAGCCGAATTGATCGCGCTCAAGGTCATCGCCTACCATCACCGGCGCGGCCAGCCCAAATCCGGGACCGACTGGCGCGATCTCGCCATGCTGCTCTTGGCGTTTCCAGAATTGAAGGCCAGCGACGGGCCGGTCCTCGAACGCCTGAAAGCCGAAAACGCCGGGGATGAAATCATGAAGGCATGGGACGACCTGGTCAGGCTCGAGATACAGGCGGCAAACGACGAAGAAGAATTTTAGCAAAATCCCCGGCGCTAAACCGGGGATTTTTTATGCCGACAGGCTATTGTTCTCTCCGGGCTGCAATCGCCATGGCGATCTTTTCCTGGTCCACCGGCAGCCTGTCCACCCGCACGCCGACCGCGTTGTAGATCGCGTTGGTGATGGCCGGTGTGGTTGGGATGCTGACCAGTTCGCCGACGCCTTTTGCGCCGTAAGGCCCGTCTGCGGTGGGATGCTCGACGATGATCGGGATCACCTGCGGAGCGTGGGCAATGGACGGGATACGGTAGCGGGCCAACCGGTCCGTGACGACCCGGCCTTCGTCGAGGATGAAGTGCTCGGTCAGGGCGTTGCCCAATCCCATGATGACCCCGCCCTCCACCTGCCCGTGCAGGCCGAGGGCGTTGATGATTCGCCCGACATCGTTGGCCGAGATGACCCGCAGCACTTTCACTTCGCCGGTGAGGGTATTGACTTCCACTTCGGCGGCCTGGGCGGCGAAACCGAACGCCACGTGCATGTCGCCGCCCTGACCGAGCGGCCGGGTTTCGGGCGCCCAATATTCGTAGAGCACCTTCGGCTCCTGCCCGGCGGATTTCATCTCCGCTGCGACCTCCGCCATCGAGAGCGAATGCCCATTGACCCGCACACGCCCGTCCGCAAAACCGATCCTTTCGGGCGGCTGGTCGTATCGTTCGGCCAGGGTGCGGGAGATGGCCTCCCGCAGGGTCTTGGCCGCCAGCCTGGCCGCGTTGCCCGAGACGTAGGTCTGGCGCGAGGCGGTGGTCGGCCCGCCGTCGGGGGTCTTGTCGGTGTCCATCACCAGGACGCGCACCGTTTCGAGCGGCACGGCCATTTCCTCGGCGACCATCATTTGCAGCACCGAGACCAGTCCCTGCCCAAGTTCAGCCGACGAGGTGCGGACTTCGAGATTGCCGTCGGCGTAGAGTTCCACTTCCGCGCCGGCCTTGTCGGGCGCGCCGCCGCCCAGCCCGGTGTTCTTGTAAGCCGCGGCAAAGCCCCAGGCGCGGACCAGGTGCGGGGCGCCGTCCACAGGCCGAGGGTCAAAGAGACGCCCGGAGCCGGTTAAACGGCGCATCTCCTCTTCGGTTTTGTCAATGCACTCGACCAGTCCCACGCTGTCGCGCAGCACCTGTCCGGTGTTGGTCGTATCGTCCACCCGCAGGGCGTTGATGCGGCGCAACTCGATCGGGTCCATGCCCAGGGTTTCGGCCAGCATGTCCATCAGGCTCTCGACCGCGAAGGCCGACTGGGTCACGCCGAAGCCTCGGAAGGCCCCGGCGGGCGGGTTGTTGGTGAACATGGCGTAACAATCGGCCCGCACGTGGGGGATGTTGTACGGCCCGGCCGAGTGGGTCGTGGCCCGGGTCATCACCTTTTCGCCGAGCGAGGCATACGCCCCGGTATCGCCGTAGAGTTCGGATTCCGCCGCCACGATCCGCCCGTCCTTTTTCGCGCCGAACTTGACCCGGATCCGGGTGGCGTGGCGCTTCGGGTGGACGATCAGGCTCTCGCGGCGGTCCCACAGTAATTTAACGGGGCGGCCGGTGGCGTTCGCCAGCAGCGCGGCGTGGATCTGCCCGGCGATGTCCTCCTTGCCGCCGAAGCCGCCGCCCATCAACTGCCCGGCCACATGCACCCGGCTCTCGTCCCAGCCGAGCGATTTGGCGACCTGCACCCGGTCGGAGTACGGGATCTGCGAGCCGACGTAAATCTCCATCCGCCCGTCACCGGTCGGCACGGCGATGCTGCATTCCGGCTCCAAAAAAGCGTGGTCATAAGGCGGGGTGTGGAAAGTGTGCTCGAGGATGACGTCCGCTTCGGCGAAGCCGGCCGGCATATCGCCCTTGCGGACCTTGATGTGTTTTAGCAAATTCCCGGATGGATGCAGGCTCGCCGCCCCGGGCCGGTTCGCTTCGACCGGGTCGGTGACCGGCTGGAGGGTTTCATACACCGCTCCAACCAGACCCGCGGCCTGCTCGGCGGCCTGTTGGGTTTCCGCAGCGACGACCGCCACCGCGTCCCCCACGTAGCGGACGCGTTCCCCGATCCCGACCATCACCGGCCAGTCGTTGTGGAACAGGCCGTGGTTGTGGTCGCCGGGGATGTCTTCGGCGGTCAAAACCGCCACCACGCCTGGGAGGGATTTCGCTTTGCTAACGTCCAGCTTGCGCAGGAATCCGTGCGGGATGCCGGCCCGGGTCACGGCGGCGAAGAGCATCCCATCGAAGGTCAGGTCGTCGGTGTAAAGCGCCTCGCCGGTGACTTTGGCGACCGCGTCCGGGCGGACCTGGCTGCGCCCGACGACCCTGAACCCTGCTGCGGATTCCTGCACCCGCTTCGGTCGGACAGGTTCACCGGTCCGCAGGGCGTGGGCGGCCTCGAGGATGGCGCTCTCGATGGACGAGTACCCGGCGCAGCGGCAGAGCGTGTCCTTGAAGGCGTGGCGGATCTCGTCGCCGGATGGATCGGGGTTGCGCTGGAGCAGGGCATGGGCGGTCATGATCTGGCCGGGGATGCAGAATCCGCACTGCACCGCGCCATGCCGGACAAAGGCTTCCTGAAGAGGATGCAAAACCCTCACCCCTTGCCCCTCTCCCTGAGGGAGATGGGTTGGGGTGAGGGCCGCCAGCCCTTCGATGGTCAGCACGGTCTTGCCGTTGGCGCGCAGGGCGGGATAGGCGCAGGAGAGTACCGTCTCGCCGTCCACGAGGACCGAGCAAATCCCGCATTCGGCTTCCTCGCAGCCGATCTTGGTCCCGGTCAGGCGCAGGCGATTGCGCAGCACATCCGCCAGGGTTTCGTCGGGGGCAACGGCAAGGGTGTGGAGCCGACCGTTGACTGTAAAAGCCAATTTTTGTTCCATTTGTTGCTCACTTTTCTAAAATCTACCACGGAGACACTGAGACACGGAGTTTTAGAGTTTACCTTATTCGAGTTAGAGAACGCGGCGGTAAATGCCGTCTTTCAGAACGGGCACGTTGAAATTGATCAGAAGGCCGACGCGAATCCCTGTAAGTTTCATGTAAGTCAGCAATTGGGCTTCGTGAACTGGCAGGACACGTTCAACTGCTTTCAGTTCTACAATCACTCGTTTATCGTATACGAGATCAATCACGTAGCCCGCGTTAAGATCAATGCCTTTGTAGGTCAACGGTATCTCAACTTGTCGGTCATACGGTATCTTTCGTAAGGTGCTTTCATGTTCCAAACACAATTGATACGATGACTCGAGCAATCCGGGTCCCATGATACGGTGGACTTCTATGGCAGCACCGATGATCCTGTCTGTAAGCTCCTTTTCCAATAACGGAACGACATTCTTATTTTGTGGGACGGGGAAATTGCGTTGCATGGCCATCCTTTCCACAGCACATCTAAGGGAGTTTGCGCACATAAGCAACTCCCAAAATAATCTCCGTGTCTCTGTGTCTCAGTAGTTTTCTCTATGATCTTGCTCTCTCCCAGGCGGTTTCGAGGGTGTCTTTCAGCAGCCCGCCGACGAGGTGATAGCGATATTCGGCGGTGGCGCGCTGGGCGCTGGTGCGGAATTTGGCCTGTTTAAGCAGCGCATCCAGCGCATCTGAAAGCGTGGCGGCGTCGAAGGGCTTGCCGCGCAGGGCCGATTCGGCCTCCGTGGCCCGGAAGGGAGTCGGGCCGCCGGGGCCAACCGCAATGCGGAGGTCGGCGATCGTCCCGCCGTCGCGTTCGAGGCGGCAGGCCAGGTTGAGAATCGGCAGGGCCACCCCCTGCGGGCGCATGATGCGCTTGAAGGCCGAGGCCTGGTGGTAAGTGGTAAGCGGTAAATAAAACCCGACGATCAGGTCTTCGCCATGTTCGAGGGCCGATTCGCCGGGGCCGAGGAAGAGCGCCGTGAAGGGGATGCGCCGCGTCCCGGCGGGATTGGCGATCTCGACCTCCGCGCCCAGGGCGGTCAGGGCGATCGTCCCGTCGGCAGCGGGCAGGGCGTGGGCGGCATTGCCGCCGAGGGTCGCCACATTGCGCACCTGCGGCCCGGCGATCAGGTCACAGGCTTCGACCAAAGCCCGGGCGTGGCGGACGGCCAGCGGGTCCCGGGCGATGCGGGTCAGCGGACGCGCCGCGCCGATGAATAACTCGTCCCCGCGCAGCTCGAGGGCGGTCATTTCCGTGATTCCGGTCAAATCTACGATGGTGTGGACGGGGGGATGGCGGCCCTGCTGCAAATCGAGCATCAGGTCGGTGCCGCCGGCGAGGGGCAGCGCCGCTCCGGGCGCGGACGTGAGGGCCTGGACGGCCTCGCTGACCGAGGCAGGGCAAACGTACTGTTGCCATAGGTTCATGTGGAACGACCTCCTGTGTCAGGACGGCGGCACTTTTCGAGGGGCTTGGCCCCACGCCGCTGTCGGTGGTTGAGTAGAGCGGTGATTTTCCGCTCGTATCAAAACCACACAGCGACCACCGAACCAATGGGATTGAATTTTAGCACTTTTTTGTAGTATCGTTACTACTTCTTCCATCACCCCTGCCATCAACAGCCCCAACTTCCCCGGCGCGGCTGCTTCACGCGACAGGAAAAGTATCTACTGGTGTTCGAGTGCGCTCTCCACAACTTCTGTGACCCAACTGTTCAGGCTCTTGTCTGCCAATTTTGCCTGAATGTAGGCCTTACGATGCAATTCGGCCGGGAGCCGCAGGACAAACCTGCCTGAAAATGGCTTTTCGGGTTTTTCGCCACGCTGGGCGCAGAAATCGAGATAATCGTCAACCGACTCGCGGAATGCCTGTTGAATTTCTTCGACAGACATTCCTTCGAACGTGATCACATCGCGGACATTGATCACTTCCCCATATAAAATGCCTGCTTCTTCGTCAATTTCGACTTTACCGATATAGCCTTTATATTCCATCATGGCTTTACTCCTGCCGCTTCAAGGAAGAAGAAGCAAGAATGGGGCGGGCAAAATCACGCCTCACAACCTAAAGCCCGCGCTCCCCGCGAATGTAGGGATTCCCCAACGCAGCCGGCGCGCCCAGGCGCTTGCGGATGGCCTCGCGTGAGCCGATCACCAGCACGATCACGGTGAAGGCATACGGGAGCATTTGCAGGAAGAACCCCCAATACGGGTTGTAATAAAACGGGTTGGCGACCCCGAACAGCATCGTCGGCCCCTGGATGTCGAGGATCAGGCGGCGCAGCGCCCCGAAGGCATACGACCCGACCGCCGCCCGCACCGGGTCCCATTGGGCAAAGATGACCAGGCCGACCGCGATCCAGCCCTGGCCGGCGGTGGTCAGCTCGCTGAACCAGCCGGGAGCCACCGCCAGGCTGATGGTCGCGCCGGCCAGCCCGGCCAGCATCCCGCCGACGAAGACGTACAGGTAGCGCATCCCGTGGACGTTGATGCCGAGCGCGTCGGCAGCGGCAGGATATTCGCCCACCGCCCGCAGGTGCAATCCGGGCCGGGTGCGGTTGATGAAATACCATGTGACCGGCACCAGCAGGTAGCCGATGTAAACCAGGATGCTCTGTTTGGTGAAGAAGATCGGCCCCAGGATCGGGATTTGCGAAAGCAGCGGGATCGAGAAGGACGGCAGCAGCGCCACAGTCCCGGCTTTGCTCAGGCCCTCGCCGAGCACCAGGCTGATGCCCGTGCCGAGGAAGGTCAGCGCCAGCCCGCTGACCACCTGGTCGGCGTGCAGGGTGATGGTAATCAGCGCGTGGACCTGGCTGAGCAGTCCGGCAAAGAGCATCGCCATCAGCAGGCCCAGCCACGGGTTGCCGGTCGCCACAGTGACGCTGAAACCGGTCATGGCGCCGATCAGCATCATGCCCTCCACGCCCAAATTAAGGACGCCGGAGCGTTCGGTCAGCAGTTCGCCGATGGTGGCGAAAAGCAGTACGGTCCCAGTGGCGACGCCTGCCTGGAGAATGATGATGGGATCCATGGATTATTCCTCCACACCGGTGCGGATAAGTCGCAGGCGGTAACGCAGCAGGAAGTCGCTGGCGATCAGGCTGACCAGGATGATGCCCTGGATCATCTTCGGGACGCCCGAGGGCTGGATCTCGCGTCCGGCCAGGAGCAGCGCCCCGAACAGGATCGAGACCAGGATGACCACCGCCGGGTGCAGTTTCGCCAGCCAGGCGACGATAATCCCGGTAAAACCGTATCCGGCGGCGATCGGGGAGGTCTGGAGCCGGTGGACGACCCCGGTCACCTCGCTCATGCCGCCCAGTCCGGCCAGCGCCCCGGAGAGCATCATCACGAAGATCACGTTGCGGGCGATGTTGATCCCGGCGTAATTGGCGGCCCTGGGATTGTCCCCGATCAGGCGGATCTCGTAGCCCCAGCGGCTGCGGTAGATCACCAGCCAGACCGCGAAGGCGGCCAGCATCCCCAGCAGCAGACCGGCGTGGGTGGTCAGGCCGCGCAAGGCCGGGATGGCCTCGGCGTAATCCAGCAGGCGCGGCAGCCAGGCATTATCCGGGAATTTGGCGCTCATCTGGAAGCCGCCCTCCGACCAGACCCCGAAGATCCAGTAGTTGATCCAGGCGATGGCGATGTAGTTGAGCATCAGGGTGCTGATGATCTCGTTGACGTTGAATTTGGCCTTGAGGTAACCGGGGATGAAGCCCCACAACGCCCCGGCGAGCATCCCCGCCAGCATCATGGCCGGGACGAAGAGCCAGCGCGGGGTTTCGGCCGGCAGAATCGGGGTCAGGACGATGGCGCTGGCCCCGAAGGCGCCCATGATGAACTGCCCCTCCGCGCCGATGTTCCACAGTTTCATACGGAAGGCCACCGAACAGGCCAGCGCGGTCAGGATGATGGGCGTGGCCTTGACGATGGTGTCCGAGAGCACGCCCAGGCTGCCGAATGAAGCCCGGGCAATGTGGGCATACGACCGGAACGGGTCGCCGCCCGCGAAGGCGATCACGATCCCGCCCAGGATCAGGGCCACGAGGATGGCCCCCAGCGAAACGGCCGCAGGGAACCAGCGCGGCGGCTCTTCGAGGCGGGGTTCCAGTTGCAGGCGGAACCCGCCCCTCTGCCGGATTTTAGGGGAAGTGGTCTCTGTCATGCGTCACGCTCCATGCGGATCTTCTCCAGCGGCGTACCGGTCATCATCTGCCCGATCACGTCCACCGTTTCCTGGGAGGCGTCCCCGCCGTCGAGTTGGATTTCGCCCATGATTTGTCCCTCGTAAATGACGTAGAGGCGGTCGCTGAGCCAGAGCAATTCGTCCAGCTCCTCCGAGATCAACAGGACGCCCGAACCGGCCTCGCGTTGGGCCAGCAGCAATCGGTGGACGCCTTCTATCGCGCCCACGTCCAGGCCGCGCGTCGGCTGGACCGCAACCATGAAATCCGGTTCGCCCGAAATCTCACGCGCCAGGATCACCCGCTGCAGGTTGCCGCCCGAAAGCAGGCGGACGGGCGTCTCGACCGTCGGGACGATGATATCGTAGGCTTGCCTGAGGTCTTTCGCAAAACGGGTGGCCTGGTTCATGTCCAGCAGGCCGCTGTGGGAGATCGGCGGCTGGCGGTATTTTTTCATGATGACGTTATCGGTCACGCTCAGGTTGGGAGCCGAGCCGACGTGGGTGCGGTCTTCGGGGACGTAAGCCAGGCCGCGTTGGATTCCGTACAGGGCCGAGCGGTTGCTGACCGGTTCGCCCTTCAAGCGGACCTCGCCTTTGGCGCATCTCCTCAGCCCGCCGATGACCTGCGAAAGCTCGCGCTGGCCGTTGCCGGCCACCCCGGCGACGCCGACGATCTCACCCTTGCGGACGTTCAACGACAGACCGCGCAGGGCCGGCAATCCCTTGTCGTTCTCGGCGTAAACGTCCCGGACGTCCAGCACCACCTCGCCGGGGTTTGCCGGGGATTTATCGAGGTGGAAGACGACCGCCCGCCCGACCATTTGCCGGGCCAGTTCCTGGGTGGTCACGCCCTCGGCGGAGAGGCCGCCGGCCGTCACCTGGCCGCGCCGCAGCACGGTGATCCGGTCGGCGATGGAGGCCACTTCGTTCAATTTATGGCTGATGAAAATGATGGATTTGCCCTGGGTGGTCATCGAGCGCAGGGTCTCGAACAGGTCTTCGATCTCCTGCGGGGCCAGGACGGCCGTCGGCTCGTCCATGATGAGCACCTGGGCGCCGCGATAGAGCATTTTCAGGATCTCGATCCGCTGCTGCTCGCCCACCGAAAGCTGCCAGACCTTGGCCCGGGGGTCCACCTTGAGGCCGAATTGTTCGCCCAGTTCGGCGATCTTCCTGTCGTATTCGTTCAGGCGCATCAGGAAGCGCGGATCACCCAGGCCGAGCAGCACGTTTTCGGTCACGGTCTGGGACGGGACCAGCATGAAGTGTTGGTGGACCATGCCGATCCCGGCCTTGATGGCGTCCCGTGGCGAGGAGAATGTGACCGGATGGCTGTTGACGCTGATCGAACCGGAATCCTGCCGGTAAAGTCCGGCCAGGATGTTCATCAGGGTGCTCTTCCCGGCGCCATTCTCCCCCAGCAAAGCGTGGATCTCGCCGCGGTGCAGGCTGAAGTCCACGTGGTCGTTGGCCAGCACCCCCGGGAAACGCTTGACGATCCCGCGCATCTCGACAACGTTTTCGGTACTGCTCTGTTCGTCTGCCATTTGCTGTTCCTTGGGGATCAATTGTGCATCGTGAATGGCGCCGTTAGCCATTCACCATGCGCAATTTTAGAAAGGGGAGCAGACTTGGGTGTCTGCCCCCCTTGGTGGTGACGGGTTACTCGGTTGCAGGAAGTTCAGCGGTGATGCCTTCGGCCCACCACTTCATGCAGTATTTACAACCCAGGCCGTACTCCGGGAACGCATCGAGGTCAACCTGTTCGAGGGCTTCGCCTTCGGGGACGATCAGGTTGCCCTGGTTATCGTTGATCGGGCCGGAGAAAACGTCGAAGCGGGTGAACTCACCGGCCAGCATCTGGGCCAGGATGGTGCGGACTTCTTCGATCACTTCGGGCGGCAGGTCTTCCATGCCGGCGGTCAGCTCCTGGCCTTCCATGAAGCCGAACAGGCCGAGCGCGCCGGTGTCGGCGTCGAAGTAATCCCAGCCGGGGACGTAGGTGCCGTCAATCACGCCCTGGGTGATGCGGGCGTATTCGGGACCCCAGACCCAGTAGGGAGCGGTCAGACAGCGTTCGACCTTGCAGGAGCCGTACCAGTCATAGGTGACGCCCCATTTGCCCTTTTCCTGGGCCACGTCAGCCACAGCCGGGGTGTCTGCACCGGTGAAGACCACCTGGGCGCCGGCGTCGAAGAGCGAAGCCGCGGCTTCCTTCTCGATGATCGGATCATGCCAGGTGTTGATCCAGCGGACATCCATGGTGCATTCGGGGCAGGTCTTCTTCATGCCGAGAGCGATGGCGTTGCCGAGGCGGATCTCCTCGGGGATGGGGAAGGTCGCCATGTAGCCAAGTTTGGGGTTGCCGTCCAGCTTGGCGCGGGCGCCGGCAAGCATCCCGGCCAGGTACTTCATGTTTTCCATCGCGCCCATCAAGTTGCCGAAGTTGGTCATGTTGGACTTGATGCCCGTCAGGTGGATGTACATGATGTCCGGGAATTCGTTGGCGACGGTTTCCATCGGGTCCATGTAGCCGAAGGAAGTGCCCAGGATCAGGTCGAAGCCCTTGCGTGAAAGGGCGCGGAAGACCTGTTCCGAGTCAGCGCCTTCGGGCACGTTCTCGATGTAAGCCACGTGGACGTTGGGGACGTTCTCTTCGACGTAGAGCAACCCCTCGTAATGGGCCTGTGACCAGCCGCCGTCGTCATGCGGGCCGATCAGCACCATGGCGACGTTGAACTTGCCTTCTTCGATCTCCGGGATCTGGAAACCGCCCACCTCTTCAGGCTTGGGGGCGCAGGCCGACAGCACCAGCGAAAGGGCGACCAGCAGCGTGATCATGTGCGAGATATAGCGTTTCATTAACTTACTCCTCCGAATTTCTTTGTGTAAATTTGGTTACGAACATTCTGAAGAATTAGGTCGAGACAGCCTCCTTTCAAGTATGTCTAGACAATAGGTGGTATTCTACTCGCGAGACGGACCAACCACAACCCATTTTTACTTAAAACATCGGCGAGCGCAAGTCACACTGTTACTGAAAATATATGACCAATATCTTGATTTTAGAATCGCGCAGGAAGTGCTACAAAAACCTTTTTCACCAAATTCTTCGCGACCTTCGCCTCTTCGCGGTGAGATTAACCTTTTTTCAGTGGACTCACAGGTGGAACCCAAATGGTTCCACCTGTGAATTCTATGTCACGATCCATGTCCCGGTCTCGCCTTTGAGGGCGCGGCCAATATTTTCTGGATTGGTGATGAGAGCTTGTTTGCCGCCGTTCTCCAGGTACCAGATGATGGCCTGGATCTTTGGGGCCATCGAGCCTTTGGCAAAATGGACACCTTCAGCCAGGTATTGTTTGGCCTCGGCCAGGGTCATCCGGTCGAGCCACTTCTGGTCGGGTTTGCCGAAGTTGAGGGCTACTTTTTCGACCGCGGTCGAGATGACGAACAGGTCGGCTTTGACCTTTTGGGCGAGCAGGCTGGAAGCGTAATCCTTGTCAATCACTGCCGCGATGCCGCGATAGTTGCCGTCTCCGGGGTCAATGACCGGGATGCCGCCGCCGCCCACGGTAATGGTGACGATTCCCCGGTCCAGGAGGGTTTCGACGGTCTCCAGTTCGACGATCTCCTTCGGGAGCGGGGAGGCCACCACCCGCCGCCAGCCGCGTCCGGCGTCCTCGACCACCGACCAGTCCTGCTCCGATTTGCGGCGCATGGCCTCGGCCTCGTCCATAAAGCCGCCGATCGGCTTGGTGGGATTCTTGAAGGCCGGGTCGTCCTTGTCCACCAGCACCTGGGTGATGACGGTGACGACTTTTTTCTTGATGCCGCGGTGATAAAGCTCGTTTTGCAGGTTCTGTTGGAGTGCGTAGCCGATAGCACCCTGGCTATCCGCACCGCAGACATCCAGCGGGACCTCGTGCATGCCCTCGGCTTTGTGGGCGATCTCGGAGCGGCGGAGGATGAACCCGACCTGCGGCCCGTTCCCGTGACCGATAGCCACGTCCCAGCCCTGCTCGATCATATCGGCAATGTGGAAGGTGGTCTCTTTGGCGGCCTGGTACTGGTCTTCGACCGTCTGGTGAGCCTTGTCCTTGATAAGCGAGTTGCCGCCAATGGCGACGACAGCTAGTTTATTCATTGGTGTATGCTCCTTCTATACTGGTGGACAGGTGTAAAAGTAAAAAGGTATACAGGTAGACAGGTAAACCAGTTCCAGGTTTGTTACACTTGGGTTCTATCAAGTTCATCGTTTGGAACATCACCATATTCTGCCCGATCTTCGTGAATCTTTTTGTCGCCGAACTCTTGAGAGCCTGCACGCTGACGGCGGACGTAGTTCATGTAACCGTTCAAGGTTTGTTCCGTTTTGCGGATCAGATTGTAAAGCGACTCGAATTCAGGGTGGGCGATGTAATCCAACACCTTCGCGTCTATCAAACTGGCGAGTGTTTCGTTGAGTTCGCCGCGCGCTATCGAATAATAGTGCAAACTGTCCAGGTAGTGATAGCGCCCATACCCCTCACCGATATTTCTGGTGACGCCTTTCGACGAGCGCCGGATCTGCGAATACAGGTCGAATTTTTCATCCGGAGGCAGGGTTTTCGAGAATTTATGGATCTTTGCCATCACTTCCAGCCCAAGTTGAAAACATTCCAAATCTTCGAAACCACGCTTCCCCGGTTGTCCCGGCGATTGATACAAAGGCTTTTTCTCGCTCATGCCTATCTCCGTGTCTACCTGTTTCCGTGTCTACGTTTCTACCGCATTGTCAACGCCATCACGGCCTTCTGGGCGTGCAGCCGGTTTTCGGCCTGGTCGAATACGACCGAGTTGGAGCCGTCCATCACCTCGCTGGTGACTTCGATGTCACGGTCGGCGGGCAGCGGGTGCATGTAGACGGCATCTTCTTTGGCAGCTTTCATTTTCTTCGCGTCGGTGATCCAGTCCAGGTACTTGTCCTGGAGGATTTTGCCCTCTTTCGGATCGCTCGTCGTCAGCAGCGGCCCCCAGGATTTGGCGTAGACCACGTCCGCGTCCTTGAAGCCTTCGGTCATGTCGTGGACGATCTCGAAGCCGGTGCCGAATTTGCGGGCTTGCTCTTTCGCCTGGTCCACGATGTCGGGCATGAGCGGGAATTCGGGCGGATAGGCCAGGGTCACGTCCATGCCGAAGCGCGGCATTTGCAGGATGAGCGATTGCGGGACCGAAATCGGCTTGAGGTACGAAGCCGCGTAAGCCCACGAGACGACGATCTTCTTCCGGCGCAGGTCGCGGCCTTTTTTCTCCATGATGGTCATCAGGTCGGCCAGGCACTGGAAGGGATGGTAGATCTCGCATTGCATGTTGAGCACCGGGACGCGCGAGGATTTGGCGACCTCGTTGAGGTACTGGTTGCCCAGGCCCCAGTCCACGTGGCGGATGGCGATGCCGTCGAAGTAGCGGCCAAAGATCTCGCCGATCTCGACCGGGGTATCGCCGTGGGCGATCTGGGTGGTCTTGCTTTCGATAAAGGCCGCGTGGCCGCCCAGTTGGGCCATCCCGGCTTCGAACGAGCCGCGGGTGCGGGTGCTGCTGAAGAAGAACAGCATCGCCAGGACCTTGTCGCGCAGGTAAGCGTGGGATTCGCCCAGGGCGCGCTTGCGCTTCAGGTCGAAGGCCACGTCCAAAACGGTTTCGACTTCTTCCTTCGAGAAATCGAGGTCGCCGATCAAATCTCGGTTTCGCAGATCAGTTTGCATATTTTTAGTCTCCTGGTTGGATAATTGGATAATCGGGTAATTGGATAATCGGATAGTTGGATAGTTTGATGGTTAGGTAGTTGGATAGTCCGATAGTTTGTTAGTTGGATCGTTCAGGGATCAGGTGGTTTCTTGGATAACGAACCACCCAACTAACCAACTTCCTAAACTACCGAACTAATTATGCCGATGGTGCGGCGGCAGGTTCTCGCAGTCCGAGGTCAGGACGGTGAGGATCTCTTCCAGGTCCGAGGCCGCTTCGATCAGCCAGTCGAGCATGTTGTTGAGTTCCCTGGCGTTCATCGTCTCCGGTAAGACTTCCGTCAGCCCTTCGCGGTACTGGTTGAAGAGTTTCGCCGAGGCCTGGACGGTCAGGATCGGCCGCATCAATTCCTTGCGAAGGATGTGCAGCTTCTGTTCAGCAGGCTCGCTGCAATACTTACTCAGGTCTTCATTCAAAGCCATCAGGGCCTCCTTGGTAAGCCAGATAGTTTCGTAGTTGGATAGTTCAATAGTCGGGTATGCACTCAAGAACAAACTGCCAAACTACCCAACCATCCAACCAAACTATTCCATCGCGCCCAGCACCAGCGCCAGCAAGGTCATGCGCATCACCACCCCGTTGAAGGCTTCCTGCCAGTAGCGTGACCAGCGGGTGATGTCCACGTCGGTGGGGATCTCGTCCATGCGCGGCAGGGAGTGGAGCAGGATGGCGTCGGATTTGGCTTTGTTGAAAAGCAGGTCACGCGTAATTTTGTAGTTTGCAGGCGTCAGGTCCAGCTCGCCGGTGCGTTCGTCGCGCGACTTGGTGTAATCGGGCTGGACCACCGGCTCGACCAGGATCACGTCCGCCTCCGCGATGGCCTTCTCCACGTGGTCGGCTTCCTTGAAGTCCACGCTGAACTGCCGGAGTTCGGCCTTGAACTCCTCGGTCAGTCCCATCTCCGGCGGGGCGACGAAAGTGATCGGGCAGTCGAACTGGCTGAGGGCGTAACCGAGCGAGTGCATCGTCCGCATGCGCATGTCGCCGACCGCCAGCCACTTCAGGCCGTCAATCCGGCCTTTCTCGCGCAAGACGGTGTACAGGTCGGTCAGGATCTGGGTCGGGTGCTCGCCCCAGCCGTCACCGCCGTTGATGATCGGGATGCTGGCCCATTTGGCGGCCTCGTGCGGCGCGCCCTGCTGGAAGTGGCGCATCACGATCACGTCACCGTAGAACTCCAGCATCTTGACCGTGTCCTTGATCGATTCCTGGTAGAAGTCGCCGGCCCGGGTCATCTTGGCGTCCGAAAAACCGGTGACGTGCCCTCCCAGGCGGTGCATGGCGGCCTCGTGGGCCAGGCGGGTGCGGGTGGACGGCTGGTAGAAGGCTGTGACCAGCGTCTTCTCCTTGAGCATATCCACGTTCTTCCGGGACCTGGCAATGGGTTCCATTTTCGAGGCTACCTCGAACACGTGGAAGAACTCGTTCCGCTCGAATTCCTTGAGCGACAAAATATCACGACCGGCAAAGCTACGCATGTTGAACCTCCTAGTTCAATGGTTGAGAAAATTTAACGATGCCGATACCTCCAATGCTCTTTTGTATTTCCTTTGGCGGGGATGGGGAAGTAAACACGTATACACGTACACAAGTACACGGGTGCGTGCCTTCGTGTTTACCTGTTTACGTGTCTACCTGCTTACTCAACACGCCCGGGAACAACGCATAGAACTCCGTCGCGGCGACCACTTCGTCGAGCGGGACCTGCTCCAGGCTGGTGTGCGCCCACTCCTCGTCGCCGGGGCCGAACCCGATGGACGGGATGCCGGCCTTCCCGGCCCAGTACGTGCCGTTGGTCGAGAAGGACCACTTCCCCGTCGGGCGGACCTCGTCCCACAACTGGCGGATGGTCTCCTGCCCGGCCTGGACGATCGGGTGGGCCGACTCCAGCGCCCAGGCGGGATAATATTTCTCGACCGGGAACACGAAACCGGTGTAGGACGGGTCGTCGTAGAAAAGCTCCTCGACCGTGATCGAATCCCTCAGGTAGCCGGGGATCAAATCCTTGATCTGCTGGACGGCCTCTTCCTTCGTCTCTCCGAAGGTCAGGCGGCGGTCAATGAAAATGGTAAAACCGTCCGGCACAGCGTTGATCGAGGCGGTGCTGATCCTGGCGTCGGTGACCATGACCGTGCCCTTGCCGAGGAACGAATCGGTGTGCAGGTGTGCGTCCAGGTCGCGGATGCCGGAGATGACCGAGAGCATCTTGTACAGGGCGCTGTCGCCCAGGTGGTGCGACGCGGCGTGAGCCGACTTGCCCGTCGAGGTGACTTTGAGTTCCACCCGCCCCTTGTGGCCGCGATAGACGTTCATCCTGGTCGGCTCGCCGATGACGACGAAATCCGGGCGGATGCCGGGGTCCACTTCGACGAAGGTGTTGGGGGCGATGCCGTCGCACCATTCCTCCATGTTGCCGAAATACCAGGCCGAGGCGCCTTCGAGCAGGCCCAGCTCATTGGCAATCGCCAGCCCGTGGACCATGCCCGGGGTGGAGCCTTTCTCGTCGCAGGCGCCGCGCCCGTACAGGATCCCGTTTTCGACCTTGCCGACGAACGGGTCCCAGCCCCAGGTGGCCGGGTCGCCGACGCCAACGGTGTCGATGTGCGAGTCGTACACGATGACCCGCTTTCCGCTGCCGATGCGGCCCAGGATGTTGCCCATCTTGTCGAAGCGGACCTCCTCGAAGCCGAGGCGTGTCATTTCCGCCGCGATGCGTTCGCCGACCTGCTTGAGCTGGCCTTCCATGCTGGGGATGGCGACGATCTCCCGCATGAACTGGATGATCTCTTCGTGCCGTTCGGCGACTTTTGATTTGATACTTTCTACCGTCACAATAACCTCAAGATTTTTTTATTTCGGACTCCAAAGTCTCCCGACTTTGGAGTCTTAATTGCTTCCCACCCGCCTCACGATATGGAAGTGGAAATAGCCAGGCAGGAAATAGCTGTGCGAATGATCCACCACGTGGCCGGAGGTGGTGTAGAGCCGGGAGGTGAATTTGAGCAGCACGTCGCCGCGCTGGATCTCCAGCAGCTTGGCCACCTCGGCCGGCGCGCCGATGGCGCTGATGTCGGCCCGCGAAACCGTCAAAGGATCGCCGCGGCCAAGCAAAAAGTCCAGCACCGAACCGCCGAACGCTTCCGGGAATTGCTGCGCCGGGAGCACGTCTTCCGGCAGGGTATCCACCAGGTAGGCCACCGGGCGGCTGTCGGCCCGCATCACGCGCTGGACCGTGGTGAGTTTGGTCGCCAGCGCCACGCCCAGCGCCTCGGCATGGTCTTTGTCCGCGAACACCTGCGAAACGGTCAATTCGCTGACCGAAATATCCAGGTTCATGCGCCCGGCCATCGTATCCAGGCTTTCGAGCACTTCCAGGCCGCTCTCGATCACCGGAACCTGCCCGACCACGAAGGTCCCGGCCCCCTGGCGGCGGCGGATCAGGCCCTGGGTCTCGAAAGTCCGCATGGCTTCGCGCAAGGTGGCGCGGGAGACGCCCAGCCGCTTCGCCAGGTCCGGCTCGGAGGGGAGTCGTTCTCCCGCTTTGGCGTGGGTGATCAAGACCGCCAGTTCAGACTGCAAGCGTTGGAAAGGAAAGTTTCCCATGTTACCCCGCCTCCAAAACCGGGATGAATTCAAATTTGGTCACGTCCACCAGGCCCTTGTCCGAAATCCGCAATTCGGGGATGACCGGCAGCGCCAGCAGGCTCATGGTCATGTTGGGATTGTTGATGGCGCAGCCGCAGGCCCGGAATCCTTCGAGCACGGTGGCCGCTTTTTGGGCCACCGCGTCGGCCCGCTCGCGGGACATCAGGCCGGCGAGGCCCAATTCGACAAGTCCCACTACCCGGCCGTTTTTCACCACCACCTGCCCGCCGCCGACTTCCGCCAGGGTATTGGCCGCCAGGGCCATGTCGGCGTCGTCCGTGCCGACCACGATCATGTGGTGGCTGTCGTGCGCCACCGTGGAAGCGATGCCGCACCCGGCCTCGAAGCCGAACCCGCTGACCAGGCCGAGCGTCACCCCGCCGCTGCCGCGGTGCCGTTCGACCAGGGCGATCTTGGCCAGGTCTTTTTGCAGATCGGCATGGATTTCGCCATCGTTGGGCCGCAGGTCGAAGGTCAAGTGCCGGGTGGGGGCCTGGTTTTCGATGATGCCGATGACGTTCGCCCTGACCGTTTTCGACTTCCCGCTTTCGGCCCGGATCACAAAATCATCCGCCGCAAGCCTCCGTCCGATGTTGACGCTCCGGGTGGCCCAATCCGGGTAATGACGGGAAGGCAGCTCCACCAGCAGTTCGCCGCTTTCGGCGATCACCTGCCCCCTGGCGATCACCAGGTCGGCGCGGAAATCGTACAAGTCCTTGACCAGCACCACGTCGGCCCAGCGGCCGGGGGCGATCTGGCCCATCTCACGCGACAGGCCAAAGTGTTCGGCAGTGTTGAGGGTACACATCTGGATCGCGGTCAACGGGTCGAGGCCCTGCGCAATGGCGTGACGCAGCACCCGGTCCATGTGGCCCTCCTGGGTCAGGGTGGCGGCGTGGCTGTCGTCGGTGCAAAGGATGAAATGCCGGGGATCGAGTCCCGATTCGGTGACGGCCATGACCTGGGCCGCCACGTCCTGCCAGGCCGAACCGTAGCGCAGCATGGCCTTCATCCCCTGGCGGACGCGGGCCACCGCGTCTTCGACACGCGTGCCCTCGTGGTCGTCCTCCGGGCCGCCGGCCGCGTAGCCGTGGAAAGGCAGGCCCAGGTCCGGGCTGGCATAGTGCCCCCCGATGACCTTCCCGGCGCGACGGGTGGCATCCATCTCGGCCAGCATCTTTTCGTCCCCGTTGAACACGCCGGGGAAGTTCATCATCTCGCCCAGGCCGATGATCCCCGGCCAGGTCATGGCTTCGGCCACCTCGTCGGGGCCGATGGACGCGCCCGGCGTCTCCATCCCCGGCGCGGATGGCACGCAGGAGGGCATCTGCACCCAAACGTGGATCGGCTGTCCGGCGGCTTCGTCCGCCATCAATTTGACCCCTTTCAAGCCGAAGACGTTGGCGATCTCGTGCGGGTCAATGAACAGGCCGGTGGAGCCGCGCGGCGCGACCGCCCGCACGAACTCCGACACCGTGACCATGCCCGATTCGACGTGCATGTGCCCGTCGAGCAAGCCTGGGACGAGATAACGGCTCTCGGCTTCGATCACCTTCGTCTCCGGCCCGATGCAGTGGTCTGCGCTCCCGCCCACGTAGGCGATGCGCCCGTCCTTGACGGCGACGTCGGTCTCCGGGACGATCTCCCCGGACTGGACGCAGACCCATTCGCCGTTACGGATGACCAGGTCTGCGGGCGCGCGGCCCATGGCGACGGCGATCAGATTACGGGAAATTGGCATGGGAAACGGCATGAAAGCTCCAAAGCAGTGGTTCACGAAACAAATTTTCGGAGCAAAGCCTTGCTCTCCGATTGAAAGTATTTTTTGATGTCTGGCCATGATGCAGGGATAAGCATCTCCGGCATTACGTCGTTGTCCGCTTCGTCGAAATAGCCAAGCGAAAGGACGATGTGAGTTAAATTCACATTCAGACCTGCGTATTTTTGGCGATGATACTCGATAGCCTGTTCGGGAGAAATCCCGGCTTTTTGAGCAATGAAATACAAATCCACAAAATCCCGGCGGGTATTCCTTTGGGCAATGGCTTCGATCTTCATCGCAGCCAGGTCGGGCAATTGCAAAATCTTTGTTTGCAGCGCCATCCCGGGTTGGGCCAGGAGGCTATAACGATAGCGGAAGAAACTGATTCGCAAATCTTCGAGCCATCCCAGCAGGGTATCTTCTGCAACCCGATCACGCCGGTACGTTTCAAAACCTTGCAGTGCTTCTTCCAAACGTTCGATGTCGAAGTGTTCGAGTGTAAAAAAATCCAGATCAACCGAAATCCTGTGGCCAAGATACAAAGCCACGGCTGTGCCGCCAGCCAGGTAAAAAGGCCGGCTGATGTTTTTCCCGGCTAATAAGGCCAGATAGCGGCGGGTTGACTCGGGGAGGGCTTGCTCAAACATAGCACTTCATCTCGTCGAATATCGAAATAATTGGCCCAGGCGCTGGCCCGTCTTCGGGACAAGCGCCGCGTCCGCTTGATGACATCCACAATCTCATCCCGCGAAAACTCCCGGAACAGCCACTTCAACTCCGGGAAATCGCCGTATTCCAGCAGCCGCTCGATGACAAAGCGCGGGTGGGCAGCCACATCCAGGGTTTCCACATTGATGTCCCAGAAAAAACGTTTGGCCGAATCGGGCAATTTGGGCACGGGGATCATCCTGCCAGGAGGCGTTTCGCGGCCCGGTTATGACGCTCGACCAGGCGGCTCTCGTCCAGGCTGACGAGATGGCCGTCCCGGACGATGGGCCTGCCACCGACTACAGTCAGATCCACCCTGACAGGCTGGCAGAAGACCACCGCCGCCACCGGGTCGTGGACCGCGCCCCCGGCGTAATCGAGACGGTTGAGATTTATGGCAAAGAAATCGGCGCACTTGCCGGGTTCGAGCGAGCCGATGTCACTGCGTCCCAGCACTGCCGCCCCGCCGCGCGTGCCGAGAGTGAGGGCCTCCCGAGCGGTCATCAACCCCCCTCCCACTCCTCCCATTTTCTCCGAAAATGGGGTGAGAGCCGGAGAGGTGGGTCTGGACAATGAGTAGCCGGTCATTCCTTCCCGCACTCGCGCCAACAACATCGCCTGGCGGACTTCGGCCAGCAGGTGCGAACCGTCGTTGGAGGCCGAGCCGTCCACGCCGAGACCGACGTTGACACCCGCGGCGCGATATTCCTTGATCGGAGCGATGCCGGAAGCCAGCCGCATATTCGAGGTGGGGCAATGGGCCACGCCGCATCTGTGCTCCGCGAAGACGCCGATCTCCTCGTCGTTGACCCAGACCGCATGGGCAAACCAGACGTCCTCGCCGACCCAGCCCACTTCCTGCATGTACCCGACCGGACGGTGGCCGAACTTTTGCAGGCAGAACTGCTCCTCGTCCTCGGTCTCGGCCAGGTGGGTGTGCAGGTGGACGCCGTACTCCCGGGCCAGTTTGGCCGATTCGCGCATCAGGTCGCCGGTGACGCTGAAGGGCGAGCAGGGGGCCAGCACCACCTGGGTCATCGCGCCGGGGTTGGGATCGTGATAGGTCTCGATCAGGCGTTGGGAATCTTTCAGGATGTGGGCTTCAGTGTCCACCACGCTGTCGGGCGGGAGGCCGCCGTCTTTTTCGCTCAGGCTCATCGAGCCGCGCGAAGCCTGGAGCCGGAGTCCGACTTCTTTAGCGGCGGCAATTTCATCGTCCAGGCGTGAGCCGTTGGGGAAAAGGTAAAGGTGGTCGGAGGCGGTCGTACACCCAGATAACGCCAGTTCCGAGAGCGCGGTCTGGGTCGAAATGAAAATGTCCTCCGGCGTCAGCCGCGCCCAGATCGGGTAGAGGGTCTTGAGCCAGTTGAAGAGATTCGCGTCCTGCGCGGCGGGGACGGCGCGGGTCAGGGTCTGGTAGAAGTGGTGGTGGGTGTTGACCAGCCCCGGCAGCAGCACGTGGCCCGACAGGTCGAGCACCTCGTCTGCATCCGCAGGCAGGCTGGAAGTCTGCCCGACGTTTTCGACGAAGCCGTCTCGAACGAAAAGACCACCATCCGGGAATTCCCGCTGGTGGTCGTCCATTGTGACGAGGTAAGCGTGTTTTACGAGGAGGGTGGGCATATTCTTTGGTTCAACAAAATTTGTCTGACAACTTGATTATAGTTTAGCAAAATTCAGGGTGGATGTCAATTGACTTTTGGGGCGAATGTGAAATAATTGGATAAATTCCAATAAATCACGCAGCAAGCAGGATGACAGATCGGAGGCGCAATAAATGGACGGACTCTACCAATTCGGCATCACATTGATCCAATGGCTGCAAACCTTCGGCCCCGGGCTGGACGGACTCATGCAGGCTGCCACCTTCCTGGGCACGGTCGAGTTTTACATCGTCTTCATCCCGGCCATTTTCTGGTGCGTGGACCAGGCGACCGGGCTGCGGGTGCTCTTCATCCTGATCCTGACCGATGTCCCGGCCTCATATTTCAAACAGCTTCTGCACCAGCCGCGTCCCTACTGGATCGGGGGCGTCGAAGCGCTGTCCACCGAAACGTCCTACGGCATCCCCTCCTCGCACGCCAGCAACACCCTGGCCGTCTGGGGGCTGATCGGGCGGCGGCTCAAAACGACCTGGGGATGGAGGCTCATCGCCCTCCTTTTGATCCTCATCGGCGTCTCGCGCCTGTACCTGGGTGTCCACTTCCCCCACGACGTGCTCGGCGGCTGGCTGATCGGTTTGGGGATGCTGGCCCTCTTCATCCGGTACGAAAGGCGCTTCCTCGGCTGGTGGAGGGAACAGGCGCTGAATCGCCAACTCTTATGGGGATTCGCCGCCTCGGCAATCGTCATCCTGGGCGGTTTTCTGGTCCTTTGGATCATCTCCGGCAGCCCCGACCCGGCAGAGTGGGCCGGTTTCGCCGCCGAAGCGCGGGACGCCAGTCACTACTTCACCCTGGGCGGATTCCTGTTCGGCGCGGTGACCGGCGTCAGCCTGATGCAAAAATATGCCCGGTTCAGCGTTGAGGGGTCGGCGTGGATCAAGATCGTCCGTTACGCCGCCGGGATGGTCGGCCTGTTCGCCATCTACCTGGGCCTGGACTACCTCTTCGCCCTCCTCGCCTCAGACGCCTCCGCGGCCGGTTACATCCTGCGCTACGTCCGCTATGCGAGCGTGGCGCTCTGGGCCGGCTTCGGCGCGCCGTGGCTGTTCCTCAAAACCGGGCTGGCGAAGAAACCGAAGAAGGAAAAGAAACATTAGGCAAGCAGGCCGGACATTTCAGCCCGCAGACCCGCATCACCAAACTGGCAACAAAGAGTTTATGCCTGGAAACAAATTATCGCTATAATATTGATTAGTTCTGCTCGACCTGCCCCCCTCAGGCCGGGCGGAACTACTTAAAAGCCCAATTTATGGAACGCAATGAAACCATGGCTGATATTCACTGCGAATGGACTATAATGGATGCGAGTGGGGGAATAGGGCACTGCGATTATTCACCCAAGTTGCGGCAGGCCTTTCACCATTACCCCTCTCGTTGCCATTATCAAAACGCAAACCTGTTCCCCCCTCAGGCATGGAGAATATTGCACAATGAACACACCTAACGACCCATTTTTTTTAATTGGCTCCTGACGGAAATGAACAAGCGCCAATGGTCACAATCCGATCTGGCGCGGGCGGCCGACCTGAGCCGGGCGGTGATCAACAAATTGTTGAACGAGAAAACCTATCCCAGGCCGACGACGCTGGCCGCCATCGCCCGCGCCTTCAAGATCCCGACAGAAACCGCTTACCGGGCTGCCGGATTACTCCCCCGCGTCTCGGAATCCGAAACCTTCGAGGCCGAGATCGCCCACAAATTGAGCCTGATCAAGGAACCAAACCGCAAAGCCACCGCCCTGCGGCTGCTCACGGCGTTGATAGACGAGGAAGAGAACGAACAGGCCGGACGCCGCAAAAAGTAAAATCCATCTTGACATCCCTCCGCGCCGCTGGTAAACTACAGCCCGGTTAATTGAATTCTAAGGAAAGGAGACGCGAGTTTTATGTTGAATATGGCATCGGTTGTCATCCGTGTACAACTCGTATGGGCGCGTCTCCGGGTCGCTGTGTAGGGCCATCTGCCATCTCGCAAATTTTACAGCCACGGGCGCATCCATACGCCCGTGGCTTTTATTTAATCCGCCGCGTCGAAGGATAATTCTCTATCCGATAATTCTTGGAGTGCGGACTTCAGTCCGCTGGAAACCGGCAAGCTGATGCCTGTACTCCTTTTCCCGGATAGGCTGCCAGGCATTGACGCGCGACGGCGCCAGACACTTCCACCGGCCACGGGACTTTTCCCCTGGCCGGTTTTTTTATTCCATCGAAAGGAACATTTTCATGCAAGCCCAAGCGGCTCAAGCCCGCATCATCCCGGACCCTTTGCCTGCCCGCCGTTATCGAAACGGGCAGCTTTCCCGAACCTTTACCCGCTTATCCCGCGCCCCATCCCCGGTCTGCCAAAAGCCGCCGCGGGGCACGCTGACAGGAAACCCTGACAATGCCTACCAACTCCAACGAAGACGGCCAGGGTGTCGTCTATCGCAAAACCACCGGACACTACACTGTCCGCGCCAACGGGCGAGAAATAGACTGCGAACTCTCGTCCCTCATACGCAAGCAACTCATCTACCCCATCGCCGACCCGACCTCGCTGCGCCACAACGTCCGTGAAGTGCGCGAGATCGAGCACGCCGACCCGGTAGCCATCGGCGACCGTGTCCGCTTCATAGACGCGGGGGACGGGACCGGCCTGATCAACGAGGTCCTGCCCCGCCGGTCCAGGCTTTCGCGGCCCGCGCCCGGCTACGGGGCCAGCGAGCAGGTCATCGTCGCCAACGCCGACCAGGTCATCCCCGTCTTCGCCGCCGCCAGTCCCCCGCCCAAATGGAGCCTGCTCGACCGCTACCTCGTCTCGGCGGAAGCCTCCGGCCTGCCGTCGCTGGTCGTCATCACCAAGCTCGACCTGGCCGGGAACGACCGCCAACTCGACGAAGCCCTCGACATCTACCGCCGCGCCGGCTACCCGGTGCGGAGGGTCAGCGCCGTCACCGGCGAGGGCCTGGACGAACTCAGGCAGGACTTACTCGGCCGCACCTCGGTGCTGGTCGGCAAGTCCGGCGTGGGCAAGACCACCCTGCTCAACGCCCTCCAGCCGGGACTGGGCCTGCGCGTCCGCGAAGTGGGACGGGGCGGCCAGGGCAAGGGCCGCCACACCACCACCCACCTCGAAATGTTCGACCTGGACTTCGGCGGCGCAGTGGTGGACACGCCCGGGATGCGCGAGTTCGGCCTGTGGGACGTGCGCGACGGCGACCTGGCGCTCTTCTTCCCCGAAATGGCCGGATACGTCGGCCGGTGCAGGTTCGGCCTGAGCTGCCGCCACGATGAAGAACCCGGCTGCGCCGTCCGCAAGGCGGTCATGGCCGGGCAGGTCAGCCCGCAGCGCTACCAGAGCTACGTGCGCCTGAGCGGGGAACTTTCCCCAAAGAGGACGCCATGACCCCGCGCCCCGCCGCCTTCGGGGACTTCCGCTGCACCCAGTGCGGCGGCCTGGTCTCCAGCGCCCGCGTCGTTTCGGGCGTGCGTCACCGCAACCACTGTCCGTACTGCCTGTGGTCCCGCCACCTGGACCTGTACGCGGCGGGCGACCGGCTCTCGGCCTGCAAAGCGCCGATGCAGCCGCTGGCCCTGACCCTCAAGCACCGCCGGGACAAATACGGCCGCGGCCGCGGCGAGTTGATGCTGGTCCACCGCTGCCGCGAGTGCGAGGCGGTCTCGATCAACCGCATCGCCGCGGACGACGACGCCCGCACCCTGCTGGGCATCTTTCATGCTTCGGCCGCGCTCCCCGCCCGGGAGCGTGACCTGCTCCGGGAAAACGGGATCCAGCCCCTCGGTCCCGGCGACCTGCCGCAGGTACAACTCCGGCTCTTCGGCCAGGAGGCGCCGGTCCGCCTCACCCTATCCGCATGAATGAAGTCCCGCCCTGTTGCCAGGGCGGGACTTTTCTGTAAATACCCGACCTTGCCGCCAGCGCGGCCGGGAGAAAAGAGGCAAAACCACAACACTTAACGGCAGGCCCCCAAAGATAGTATAATTTCGCCTGTGAAATTCTGAACACGTATTTCCCCACAACCTGGTCGGGCTTAACCCTGACCAGTATCTTTTTTGAATAAAATCAGGAGAAAACATGAGTTTCAGTCAACTTGCGAGGTCCATCGCAGAGTCACCCACCCTGGCCTTGAACGAAGAAGCCCGGCTCTTGCGCGAGCGGGGCGAGGCGGTGATCCACCTGGGTATCGGCGAGCCCAAGAACAAGACGCCGATCAACGCCGTGCTGAGCGCCGCGGCAAAACTCAACACAGGGGAAGTCAAGTATGCCCCGGCCGACGGCAACCCCTCGCTCAAGAAGGCCATCATCCGCTACACGGAAGAAAACTACGGCCGCCTGGTCGCGCCCGAAAACGTGATCGTCTCCTCCGGGGCCAAGCAGTCGCTGTTCAACATCCTCTACACCCTGCTCAACCCCCAAGATGAAGTCATCATCCTGGCCCCGTACTGGGTCTCGTACCCGGAGATCATCAAGATGTGCTACGGCCATCCGGTGGTCGTCACTCCCGAAGACGGGACCTTCCAGCCGCGCATGGAAGACATCAAGGAAGCCGTGACCGGCTACACCAAGGCGATCATCGTCAACAGCCCCAACAACCCGTCAGGCGTGGTCTATCCAAAAGAGTTCATTGCCGAGTTGGTAGACCTGTGCGAGAGCAAGGGCATCTACCTGATCATGGACGACATCTACCACAAGCTGGTCTTCGACGGGACGGTGGCCGCCCCGGCCTACCAGTTCACCAATAAAGACGTGGAGAACTCGCACATCATCGTCGTCAACGGGATCGCCAAACTCTACGGCATGACCGGCTTCCGCATCGGCTGGGTGGTCGCCCCGCGCAAGATGGTCGAGATCATGACCAACGTCCAGGCCCAGACCACCTCCTGCCCGGCCGCGCTCGAGCAGGCCGCCGCCGAAGGCGCGTTGAACGGGATGCAGTCCTCGGTCGAGAGCCTGCGCCTGACGATGCAGAACAACCGGGACGTGATCATGCAGGAATTGGGCACCTTCACCGACGTGCGCTGCGTCCGCCCCTCCGGGACGTTCTACTGCCTGCCCGACTTCCGGGCTTACAACGGCAACTCGGTCGAACTGTCGAAGTTCCTGCTCAAGAAGGCCCTGGTCGTGACCGTGCCGGGCCGGGAATTCGGCATGGAAGGCCACCTGCGCCTGTCCTTCGCCGGGACGGTCAAGGATGCCACCGAGGGCGTGGCCCGCATCAAGTGGGCGCTCGACCCCAACTCGCCCAATGAAATCTACATCGGCGACCGCAAACTGATCCGAGATTGGCTATGAGAGAGTAGAGAGCAGGGAGTAGAGAGCAGTCACTGATCTCTACTCCTCAAATCTCTAATTACTGAGGAACTTATGAACAACCTGCTCAACATCAAAACCCCGGCGCAGGAACACGCCAAAGCCTACAAATCCGATTTCGGATTGGCCAACCATGGGCTGACCAACGTCGGGCAGATCTACTGGAACCTGCCGACCGAGGCCCTGTACGAGGAAGCCTCCTTCCGCAATGAAGGCCGGATCGTGCTCGGGGGGCCGTTCGTCGCCGATACGCGCCCGCATACCGCCCGGTCCGCGAACGACAAATTCGTCGTGCGCGAAGCCTCCACCGAGGGTAACGTCTGGTGGGGACAGTACAACCGTCCCATGGCCGAAAACAAATTCGAGGAATTATTCGCCCGGCTGCAGGGCTTCCTGCAAGGCCGCGACCTGTTCGTCCAGGACGTTTACGCCGGAGCCGACGAAGCCTACCGCCTGCCGGTGCGGATCGTCACCGAATACGCCTGGCACAGCATGTTCGTCCGCAACATGTTCATCACCCCGCAGTCGAAGGACGAGTACCAGCGCTTCGTGCCCGAGTTCACCATTTTTGCCGTCCCGTCCTTCAAGTCCTTCCCGCAGATTGACGGGACCCGCAGCGAGACCTTCATCGCCCTCAACTTTGCCCAGAAGATGGCGGTCATCGGCAATTCGGCTTACGCCGGCGAGATCAAGAAGTCGGTCTTCACCGTGCTGAACTACCTGCTGCCGCTGGACGGGGTGATGTCCATGCACTGCTCGGCTAACGTCAATCCCGAGGACGAGAACGACGTGGCCCTTTTCTTCGGTCTTTCCGGGACCGGGAAAACGACCCTGTCCGCCGATCCGTCGCGGCGTCTGATAGGGGACGACGAGCACGGCTGGAGCGACGAGGGCGTCTTCAACTACGAGGACGGCTGCTACGCCAAGGTCATCCAGCTCTCCCCGACCGCCGAACCGGAGATCTACGCCGCCACCCGCAGGTTCGGCACCATCCTGGAGAACGTGGTCTTCGACCCGATCACCCGCCTGATTGACCTGGACAGCGACGAATTGACCGAGAATACGCGGGCCTCCTACCCGCTCTCGTTCATTGACAACGCTGTGCCTGAAAAGAAGGCCGGGCATCCCCGCAACGTGATCCTGCTGACCTGCGACGCTTCGGGCGTGATGCCGCCCATCGCCCGCCTCTCGACCGAACAGACCATGTACCAGTTCATCTCCGGCTACACCTCCAAGGTCGGCGGGACGGAAGTGGGCCTGGGGGCCGAGCCGGAGATCACCTTCTCGGCCTGTTTCGGCGCGCCGTTCATGGTGCATCACCCCGCCTATTACGCCGATTTGCTCAAGCGCAAGATCGAACGCTACGGCGTGACCTGCTGGCTGGTCAACACCGGCTGGGTGGGCGGACCCTATGGGATCGGCAAGCGCATCAGCAT
Source organism: Chloroflexota bacterium (assembly GCA_049324115.1). Classification (GTDB taxonomy): domain Bacteria; phylum Chloroflexota; class Anaerolineae; order Anaerolineales; family Villigracilaceae; genus UBA5796. The sequence goes on along the minus strand of JBMOMN010000026.1, from coordinate 50,724 downwards.
CCGCTATACGCGGGCCATGCTGCGGGCCGCCCTGAGCGGGGCGCTCAACGGGGTCGAATTCAAGACCGACCCGGTCTTCGGCTTCGAGGTCCCGATGACCTGTCCTGAAGTGCCTGCCGAAGTGCTCGACCCGTCCACCTCCTGGCCGGACAAGGACGAGTACGACAAGAAATACCGCCAACTGGCCGCCCGCTTCGTGGACAACATCAAGAAATTCAAGGACGCCACCCCGCCCGAAGTGATGGCCGCCGGGCCGAAGGTTTAGCGACTAAGTGAGAGCCTCTCGAAAATGGGAGGCTCTTTTTGTCGAAAACTATTCTTCCAACACGGCTTGGATCAGGGGGAATGAAAATTTGCCATGCTATAATATTTTTGATAGATTGTCTATTTTTATTTGCTGGAAACGGATTCCCCAAATGGACTTGGTGCCCCGATGGGTTTCCAGCTTGGACGGGTATATAGGACAAGGAAGGCAGGAACCATGAACACCCTCCTCACAGTGGTTGCGGTTGTACTCGTGGGCATGGTCTTTCCCATAGTTGCGGCGATCATCGTCTACCGAAAGGGATACCCCGGATGGTGCGTCGCCACCATTCTGTCCATTCCATTGGCGGTAGGCTGGCTGGTCGGCATTGTGGCCTTAACGAAACCGGATAAAACGAAAGCAAATGCAAACCGCCTCCCTCAAGGGCAGAGGGCAGGAGAGGGGCATTCCAGTGCGATCCACCACGAAGAGAACAAACCACTCCCTGAAAGCAGGTCGCTTTCCGCAAGTTTGCCGAAAGGCGGGGGGGTTCCGACAAAACAGGAAGGGCGCGCTCCCGGCACAGGCACGGGGACGCCGATCTTCCTCCGCATTCTCTCTTTATTCATCCTGGGACTCGTTCTCATGGTCGCTAATATCGCGATCAAGAACATGAAGGAGGACATTGCAACTCAAAGCACTGCAATGCTGATCGTGCGCATGGTCCTTGAAGCCATATTCATGATATTGTTCCTGACCCTCTTCCTTTCGCAATTCCCCACCTTCGACCGTGGATTGACCAAACCGGCGGCCCTGTCATCGGTCGGGTTGGTGACCGGGTTCCTGGCGATCTCTTTCCTCATCCTGAACAGGAGCGTCCCGCGCCTGCCGGTGTTCGATGAAACTTATTGGAGCGTCATGCAGAAGGCCTGTCAGGGCTGGGGAAACGATCAGGCCGCCGAGTACCAGCCCGGCACAGGGATTCACAGGGTGGTTTCCAGCACGGGCGGCCTATATTTCCTGCCCTTTGAGTGGCTTCCCACCTCCCTTGCCAATACGGAGTTAGTGTTGTGCCTGGGCGAGGCAGAAAGCACCTTGATCCAAACCTGCGCTTACACCGGCAACCAAACCTTTGCCCGCTATCAACTCTCGAGGCAGGCATCGTTGGTTGCGGTATACAGCGGGGACGTGATCGCCGAGACGGTATTCCAAGGCGGCCCTCCGGCAGGCTGTCCGTATCAAATCTCCGGCTCCGGTTCGGATACCGGTCCTGACGTGGAGGAGGAGACTATCGCGGACTGGATGCGGCCTTTTATCGAAAAGTGATCACCCCCGTCAGACCTGACAGGTTTCATCGCGGCGCGAGTCCATCGCAACCCATGCGCGGACAAAGGCGCGAGTTGATCAAGGCTCTGTAGAAACCTGTCAGGTCTTTCATACAACGGTCACATGCTCATTCACCAGCACGGACAGCAGCCAACCACGCAGTTCCGTCAGGGTTGGGGGAAAACCGTCTACGAATTCTCGACCACGAATAATCGAACGCTCACCATCTGCATTCGAATTCCCGTGACCCTATATCGTAATCGAAGAGCATTCGTGGATGGGCGCTTGCCGAATCATCTGCGAAGCGCCCCTATGGTTCAGCGGAAGGGACCAGACTTCCGAAGTTTGGAACATCAAGTCAAACACCCTTGACATTTTGTAAAAGACGCTGTATATTCAGGTTGTGTAAAGCGTGCTTTACATTTAGACAATCTGATTTACAGTCAAGGAGAACAAGATGAATAATGTTGTCAAACATTACCTGCGCGAGTTCGGCCTGAGCATGACCCTGTACGTGATCGTCATCATTGGGTCGGCGTCGCTGCTCAACCGGATGGGCGATTCGCCCTGGCGCATCCCGATCGCCCTCGCCCCCGTGCTGCCGATCGTCCTGATGCTGGGCGCGTTCCTGCGCTACCTGAGCGGGATTGACGAATTGCAGCAGCGCATCCAGTTGATGGCAATTGCGTTCGCTGCCGGCGCGGTCGGCCTGTTGACCTTCTCTTACGGGTTCCTGGAAAATATCGGTTTCCCGCACCTGTCCCTGGTCTGGATCTTCCCGGCCATCGTCGCCTTCTGGGGGATCGGGACCGCCTGTTTCTCGCGAAGGTTCCAATGAAAAACCGACTGAAAGTCCTGCGCGCCGAACGGGACTGGTCCCAGGCGCAACTGGCCGACCTGCTGGGGGTCTCCCGCCAGACGGTCAACGCCGTCGAGACCGGCAAATACGACCCGTCCCTGCCGCTGGCGTTCAAACTGGCGGCCCTGTTCGGACTCAAGATCGAGGAGATTTTCGAACCGGAGATAGTGTAGCGTGGTGACACGCCACACGCGCCACGAAACATTCCTCATTCATACCTGAAGCGCAACACTCCCACCGTGAAGAACACCGCCGCGAAGCCGAGCAGCACGCCCGCCTCGGGCAGGACCTCCGCCAGCCCGCCGCCGCGCAGCACCAGGTCCAACATGCCTTGCATGGCCCAGGTAGTCGGCAGCACCCTGACGGCGGACTGGACGGCTTGCGGGAACAGTTCCAGCGGATACCAGCATCCGCCCATCAGCGCCATCACCATCCCGGCCATGATGCTCAAGCCGCTGGCCTGGCCTTCGGTCTTGATGAACGTACCCATTGTCGTGCCGATGGCCCCCGCCGCCAGCGCCGCAGCGACCAGGATGACGGCCAGCGCGGCCGGGTCGCGGCCCCAGTTGAGTTTCATCACCAGGATCCCGAAACCGACCAGGATCAGCATCTGGGCCAGCGCCACCGTCACCTGCCCGCCGATCACGCCCAGGAGGTAGGTGGATCTGCGGGTGGGGGTGGTCAGCAGGCGGCGCAGGGTGCCCTCGTTGCGTTCGTAGGCGAACAGGGCCGAGATGCCGAAGAGCGGGATGAAGACCCAGGTAATGAGCTGCCCGGCGGACGAATTGGCCGCCGGGTCGTACTCGACCTGGTCCGGGGTGCTGCCCTGGACGACGGCTACACGCTCCGGGGCTTCCGTCTGGAGCCGGGTCGCCAGTTCGAGCGACCGGTCGAAGTAGGCCTGGCGCTCGGCGTCCGAGGCGAAGGGACGGGCGGCCTCGGCTTCGTTGACGGCCTGGTTGGCGGCGTTGACCGCACTGCTGACTTTGCGGATGGCGGTCTGCACCGCTCTCTGGGCAATCGAGCCGTTCAGGTCGTTGGGCTGCATCCGCAGGTCGAGCGAGGCCGCGCCCTCTTGCAGGGATTGGAGCGAAAAGTCCGCCGGGATGACCAGCAGGACGGAGGCCCGCCGCTCGTCGAATTGAGCCTGCGCCTCGTCCAGTGGCTGCACCTCCGGGCGGACGGCGGTCGAAGCGGACAACTGGGCGATGATCTGCGCCGAGAGTTCGCTCCGGGCCTGGTCCGCCACCAGCAAACGGATGCGGTTGTCCTCGTCCCCGGAGGGGGTGCCGCCCGCCAGCAGGAAGGTGAACACGACCGGCAGGATGACGAAGTAAAGCAGCTCGGCTTTACTGGCAAAACGGATGATGGCGTCTTTCCAGGCGATGGCGAAGATTTTTTTCATTTTTGCGTGATCCCTTTGCGGTTGAAGACGATCACCGCAACCGTGAACAATACCGCGCCCATGGCCGTCAGCGCCAGCAGCGGGCGGCCGAGTTGGGCCAGCGAGTTGCCGAGCGCCAGGGTGGTGAACCCGTCCAGGCCCCAGGCGTTGGGGGTGATCTTGCTGAACCACTGGACGGCTTCCGGCAGGGCCTCAAGCTGGATGAACGAGCCTCCCATGATGCCGAAGATCAGCATGACGGCCGACCCCAGGTTGCTGACCTGGGCCGGGGTGCGGGCGATGGCGGTGATCAACATGCCCCAGCCGGTGGCGGCGAAGACCGCTGCCAGGACGAGGGCGATCACGCCCAGCGGGTCGCCCCATTTCAACTGGAAGAAGAGCGTGCTGGCCCCGATCAGGATGAACAATTGCGCCGCGCCGGTGAAGAAGATGCCCAGCACCTTGCCGCCCATCACCTGGGTTGTGGAGGTGGGCGAGACCAGCAGCCGCGGCAATGTCCCTTGCGAGCGTTCGGCCAGCAGCGAGCGCCCGCCGTATGAGGTGGTGAACATCAGGAACATCAGCGCCATGCCGGGAGCCATGTAAGCCAGCACGTCGAAGTCGTTGGTCTCACCGCTGGCGGTGTTCGTGGATAGGGCGATGCCCAGGCCCGCTTCGGGGGACTCAGCCAGGCGTTCGCCCATGGCCTGCCCGGCGGATCCGGCATCCTGCGGGGCGAGGCGGCCGCTCATCAACAATTGGGTGATGGCCGTCATGCTGGTCAACCGGCCTTCCTCCACCCGGCTGGCGAACTCGTCCACGATGGATTTGACGATCCCGGCCCCGGTCGGGCGGGACGGGTTGGCGTAGACCTCGATCTGGAGCGGGCCGGCCTCGACGGATGTCCCGGTGAACTGTTCGGCGGAGGGGATGACGGATTGGGTGAAGCCTGCCGGGACGATGACGGCCGCGGCAGCCTGGTCCTCGTCAATTGAACGGCGGGCAGCTTCCGGGTCGTCCGCTTCGGTAACAGTCACCAGCCCGGATAAATCGTCCGAGTTGAAAAGGTCCACCAACGCGTCGCCCAGCTGATCTTTATCCAGGTTGACGATCACGACGGGGATGTCGCCGATGCCGCCGGAACCCCCGGAGAAGCGCCCGGTGACGAATCCCAGGCCGAGGGTGAGCAGGAAGGGGGCCAGCAGCATCAGGATCAGCGCTGCCCGGTCGCGGAAGGCGAGCTTAAGGTCTTTGAGGCCGATCAAGAATAATTTTGTCATGGTCAACTCCAGGAGAGTAGTGACTGCTCTCTAATCTCCGGTCTCTAGTCTCTTAACGCTCTTCCAGTAAGATGCAAAAACACCGCCTCGAGGTTCGGCTCGCGGATGTCTATCGAGCGGATCTTGATGCCGCGCTCGTTGGCCTTGCCAACCACGGCGGCGAGTACGTCCTCCGCTTCGGGGGTGATGACGGCCACTTCGTGGTCGGTGGTGGTGGCTTCGAGCACGCCTTCCACGCCTTCGAGTGAGCGGGCCAAGGCTTTGGGGTCATCGTTCTCGGCGATGTGCAGGACGAGCGTCTCGGTCTCGCCGACCTGCCGGGTCAGTTCCTTTTGCGTGCCGAGGGCGATCAATTCGCCGTGGTCAATGATCCCGACCCGGTCCGAGAGTTCCTGGGCTTCTTCCATGTAGTGGGTGGTGTACAGGACGGTCATACCCTGCCGGTTCAGGTCTTTGACCGTGTCGAGGATGGCGCGCCGGGATTGCGGGTCAATCCCGACGGTGGGTTCGTCCATGAAAAGCAGCCTGGGCTTGTGCAGCAGCCCCACGCCAATGTTGACCCGGCGCTTCATCCCGCCGGAGTAGGTCTTGACCCGGTCTTTGGCCTTGTCGGCCAGCCCGATCTGCTCCAGGATCTCGTCCACGCGGGACTTGAGCCGGCTCCCGTTCAAGTTGTACATCTGCCCCCAGAAGACCAGGTTCTCGCGGGCGGTCAGGTCTTCGTACAGGGCCAGTTCCTGCGGCACCACGCCGATCAAATTACGGACGGCCATCGGGTCTTTGATGACCGAATGGCCGCCGATGGCGGCGTCGCCGCCGGTGGGTTCGTAGAGGGTGGAAAGCATCGAAATGGTGGTGGTCTTCCCCGCCCCGTTCGGACCGAGCAGGCTGAAGATTTCGCCTTCCTGGATGTCGAACGAGATGCCTTTGACGGCGGTAAATTCGCCGTATTTCTTGACTAAATCATGGACTTCGAGGATGGGGGGCATGGGACTCCTTCGATTTACGATTGATGATTTACGATTTACGATTTACGATTTACGATTGGCGATTGGCGAATTGCCAGTGTTGTATACGTTTGCAGGTCAATCCAGGTTTTCGATATTGACCGGTTCGATCTTATCCGCCGTATCGAATCCGAAAATCTTCGAGTAGAAGTAAAGTTCCGCCTCCAGCGAGCGCTTGATGCTTTCGGCCTTGCGGAAGCCGTGCGACTCGCCCTCGAAGACGAGGTAAGCGGTCGGGATCTCCCGCGCCCGGGCCGCCTCGAACATCTTCTCCGACTGGCTGGGCGGCACGACCGGGTCCTCCGCGCCCTGGAACAGGATCAGCGGCGTGGACAATTTCTGCGTGTGGTGGATCGGCGAGCGCGCCTCGTAAACGTCCTTGCGCGCCGGGTAGGGGCCGACCAGGTTGTCGAGGTAACGGCTCTCGAATTTGTGCGTGTCGGTCGCCAGGGCTTCCAGGTCGCTGACGCCGAAGTGGCTGGCCCCGGCCCCGAACACCCCGGATTTGAAGATCAGGGCCGCCAGGGTGGTGAACCCGCCCGCGCTCCCGCCCCGGATCGCCATCCGCTGCCGGTCAACCAATCCCTGTTCAGCCAGCCAGAGCGCTCCGTTGCAGCAATCCTCCACGTCCACGAGGCCCCAGTTGTCGTTCAGCCGCATCCGGTACTCGCGCCCGTAACCGGTCGAGCCGCCGTAGTCCACGTCCAGCACGGCGAAGCCGCGGCTGGTCCAGTATTGGATGCCGTAACGCAGGGAGACGATGGCTGCGCTGGTCGGCCCGCCGTGGCTCATCACCATCAACGGCGGGCGCTCGCCTTCGGGAGCGGCATAGTCCTTGTTGGCGGGCGGGTAGAAGATGCCGTGGGCGGTCAGGCCGTTGCCGGTGGGGAACTCGACCATCTGCGGCATGGAGAAATAGCCGGGGTCAACCGCCGGCTCGAAGGCCCGGCGCAGGATCTCGGTTTTGCCGCTGGACAGGTCCAGCCTCACCAGGGCGGTCGGCGCGGTGGCCGAGGAACCGATAAAAACGGCAGCCCCGTCTCCGACCTGTGGATAATCGTAACCTGTAAAAGGCAGGTCGTAGTTGGTCAGCCTCTTTTCGACGGTATCCAGCCGCGCCAGCGACCAGGTCCCGTTTTGGGTGTAGGCGCACAGGAGTTCATCTTCGGAGATGAAGCCGTAAGTCCGCATCCCGAAGACCCACTGGGGCAGGCCGAACTCGGCTTCCATTGGGTAGAGCGGCTCGATGCCGTCTTTTAGCCGGTACAGGTTCCACCAGCCGGACCGGTCCGACACGAAATGCAGGACTCCCGCCGGGGACCATTCCGGCTGGAAGACGGATTCGGCGGGACCACCCGCCACCTGCTCCTGTTTAGCGAGCGTCCCGTCCGCCTGGACCTCGGCGGTCCATAACTCGGTCCCGTCCCAGGGCATGTTGGGATGGTTCCAGCACAGCCAGGCCAGTTTCGTCCCGTCGGGGCTGAGTCGCGGCGTGCTGAAAAAGTCATAGCCTTCGGCCAGCACCGTGCCGTTATCGCCGCCGTCGAGCGCAAGCGCCACGATCGTGTTGACGGCTTCGCCTTTACCCGTGTGGTCTTCCCGGATGCAGATCAGCCGCTTGCGGAGGTAGTCTATTTCGAGGTCGGCGTAGCGGTAGCCGTCAGCGGGAGTCAGCACTTCGGGGGCCTGGCCCGGACGCTGGCGGTACAGGTGCTGGTCCTTGAAATTGACAAAATAGAGCACGCCGTCGAACGCGGCAAACGCGCCTCCGCCGTATTCGTGGACCCGGGTCCGGGTGTTGAAGCCGCTTGGGATGGCGTCCACAGGCCCAAGTCCCGGGGCGAAGCGGACGAGCGCGGTGCGCCCGCCCTCGCTGGGGCGCATCTCGCTCAGGATGACGGTCTCCCCGTCCAGGGCGAATTGCCCCAGGCCGACGGTCCCGGCGGTGATCAGTTCAGTCGTGATCGGCGATTTCCACGATCCGTAAGGGGCGGTGATTTTAGGGGTCATTTTTCTCCATTTTGAAAAAATCATGCAACCGGAGTGCAGACTTCAGTCTGCTGGCTTGCGGGCTTTAGTCTGCTGGTTTGCGGACTGAAGTTCGCACTCCACAAATGGCGATATTCTGAAAAAATCATGCAGCCGGAGTGCAGACTTCAGTCTGCTGGCTTGCGGACTAAAGTCTGCTGGCTTGCGGACTAAAGTCTGCTGGCTTGCGGACTAAAGTCTGCTGATTTGCGGACTGAAGTCCGCACTCCGCTAATGACGATATTGTGAAAAAATCATGCAACCGGAGTGCAGACTTTAGTCTGCCGACTTGCGGGCTTTTGTCTGCTGATTTGCGGACTTCAGTCTGCTGGTTTGCGGACTGAAGTCCGCACTCCGCCAATGACGGCATTACGGCCAGGGGATTTCCACCGGGCGGGTGTAGCCGTGTTTTTCGGCGGCCAGCACGTAGCCATAAGACGGCTGGTCGCAGCCGGGTTCGTCGGTGACGGTCACGGCGTAGGCGTAGGAGCCGACCGGGTTGAAGACCAGTTGCCCATCCTGGCAGACCCAGGTCTCGACCACGTAGGGCGTCTGCTCCGAGCTGTCGCCGGCGCGCAGGACCAGCGCGTTCCACGAAATGCGCACCTCGTCCCCGTTGCGGGTGGCCGACACATGCGTCAGCGGCCCGTAATACGGCGACCAGGGCAAGACGATGTGCGGGTTCACCGGCTCCACGCTCATCACGTCACCGCTGATGTCCATCAGGTCGGCTTTGACCCAGCAACGCAGCACGTCGCCGCGGGACTGGGTCAGCAGCCAGGTCCCGTCCTGGTTCCGGCCAACGATGTCTTGGGTGGCGCCTTGCAGCATCCCGTAGAGGTACAGGTACATCGCCCCCGGCCCGTAGCGGCAACTGACCTTTTCGACGTTGACCACCCCGCGCAAGACGGCGTAGGTCGGGGTGACGGATGGGGTTGGGGTATGGGGCGGGGTGGGGGTCTGGCTGGGGATGGGAGACGGCGTGAGGCTGGGGGTCGGCGTCTCCGTAGCGGTCGCGGGGACCGGGGAGCTGGTCGCCGTTTCGGCGGTCGGCGCGGCGGCTGTGACGGTGGCCGGGGCGGCTGCCGGGGCGCAGGCGCTCAGGGCGAACAGGAATAAAAGTGCCAGGGCAGTTTTGCGCATTGACAGATTTTAACATGGTTGCTTCGGGAAAAAGAAATCCCCGCAACCGGGCGGGGAAGGATCGCGGATAAATTTACTTGGCGTGGCGCGGGCCGGGCATTCCTCGATGCCGGGAAGCGCTGCCGGGGTTCGAGCGCGGCGCGGGCTGGCGCGGCGGGCGTTCCTGGACGGGCGGGGCGGCCGCGGTGTAATCGAAATCCTCCAGCGTCTGGCGCGGCAGCCGCTGCTTCATGATCTTTTCCAGGGTGCGGACCATCTCATCATCGTCGGGCGTGACCAGGGTGAAGGCATCGCCGGTGCGTTCGGCCCGTCCCGTGCGGCCGATGCGGTGGATGTAGGCGTCGGCGGTGTCGGGGATGTCGTAGTTGATCACGTGCGAGATGCTGTCCACGTCCAGGCCGCGGGCGGCGATGTCGGTGGCAACCATGATCTGGAAGCGGCCCTCACGGAATCCGTTCAGGGCAGACTGTCGCTGGCCCTGGGTGCGGTCGCTGTGCAGGCTGGTGACTCTGAATCCCTCCCGCCCGATCTTCTTGGCCAGGCTGTGGGCGCGGTGGCGGGTGCGGGTGAAAATGAGCACCGAGTTGGTGTCGGTGCGCTTGAGCAGTTCGAGCAGCAGGGCGGTCTTGAGATGCTTCTGGACCGGGTAAAGCGCGTGCGAAACCGTATGCACCGGCTGGCGGAGTCCCACGGCGATGCGTTTGGGCTGGCGGGTGGTCTGGCGGCCCAGTTCCTCGATCTCGTCCGGGAAGGTGGCTGAGAAGAGCATGGTCTGGCGTTTGGCGGGCACGGCCATGATGATGCGCTTGACGTCGGGCAGGAAGCCCATGTCGAGCATCCGGTCGGCTTCGTCGAGCACGAGCACTTCGATGCCGGACAAGTCGGCGTGTCCCTGGGCGATCAGGTCGAGCAGGCGGCCGGGGCAGGCAACCAGGACCTCGGTGCCGTGGCGCAAATCCGCGATCTGTTTGGCGGTGCCTACGCCGCCGTAGACGGTGGCCGAACGCAGTTTGGTGCCATAGCTCAAGACCCGGATGCTCTCGTGGATCTGTTCGGCCAGCTCACGGGTGGGGGTGACGATCAGGGCGCGGGAGCGGTTGCGAGGTCCAGAAAGGAGCCGGTGGAGGATCGGCAGCACGAAGGCCGCCGTTTTACCGGTCCCGGTTTGGGCGGTGCCGATCAGGTCCGATCCGTCGAGCGCGGCCGGGATGGCCTGGATTTGGATGGGTGTCGGTTCGGTGAAGCCGGCCCGACGGATGCCCGCTTGCAGGCGCGCATCCAGTTTGAATTGGGTAAAACTCACGAAAAATCCTTATCTTCAGAAGCCGAGCAAGTGTTGGGGAACAGCGGCTGGGGACTGCTGAGGGGCAAATTGAACAGGGCTGAACGATACCCGAAGCGGGCGTGGCTGTCAAGGTGAGGATTCAAGGCATTCGAAAGTGCGATTTGACGGCATCCATCTATGAGAGTATAATCGGCATTCGGCATTATCCCAGAACACGATCATCAGGAGAACTACTATGGAAACAACTATTAGCGCGCCGACCAGCGAAATAGATGTAAAACAGAAATTTGCGGGAAAAGTTGTTCGCACGTCCCTGGCGGGAGTCATCGTTGATATCGGGCAAAGTCTTCCGGGAGTCATCCACATTTCACAACTCCAAAAAGAACCCGTCAATCGGGTGGAAGACGTGGTCTCTGTGGGGCAAGAGGTCACGACCTGGGTCCGCCGGGTGAAGAAAGACCGGATCGAACTGACCATGATCGAGCCGCTCGGCCTGGAATGGCGTGAGATGCAGGCCGAGATGGTGGTGAAAGGCAAGGTCGTCCGCCTGGAAACCTACGGCGCTTTCGTGGACATCGGCGCGGAACGCCCCGGCCTGGTCCACGTCAGCGAGATCGCCCACGGTTACATCAAGAATCCTTCCGAGCTTTTGAAGGAAGGCGATGAGGTGGAAGCCAAGATTTTAGAGGTCAATCGCCGCAAGAAACAGATCCGCCTGAGCATGAAAGCAGTCCTGCCCAAGCCGGAGGAAGTTGCCGAGGCGAAACCGAAACGCAAAGGCCGGAAAGAAAAAGCGGTCGCGATGGCAGAGATTGATGACGAGCCGAAAGAACCCGAACTGACTGCCATGGAAATAGCCTGGCGCGAAGCGCTCGAAAAAGCCAAGGGCCAGAACCGCAGCGTCAACATCAAATCGAAGCGGGCCAAGAACAAAATGCGCGAACAGGAAGACCTCCTCGAACGCACGCTCGAGCAGCGCATGCCGACCGGCAATTAACCCAAAAGGGCGAGACGTGTCTCGCCCTTTTCCGATCTCCCTGCCGTTGAGTTGACAAACCATCGCATTGTTGATAATATTTGTCTAGTTTAGAGAAATAAACTTCGAGGAGGTTGACATGCTGGACCAAATTGATACCGATTTCGTAACATTATCTCCGGCAGCGGCAGAGGCTGTGCGCGAATTGCTGGAAGAACGCCAACTGGAGGGGTTTGGGCTGCGCGTTTTCGTCCAGGGCGGCGGTTGCAGCGGGGTGCAATACGGGATGGCTTTCGAGAACAATTTCCTGGACAGCGACCTGACCCTGCATACCCAGGGAGTCAAAGTGGTGGTGGACGATATTTCCATCGGCTACCTGCGCGGGGCGAGCATTGATTTCGTGGACGGCCCCCAGGGCAAGGGGTTCCTGATCAACAACCCGAACAACGTCCATGCCTGTGGCTGCGGAGGGGGTGAAAGTCATAGTCACGACAGCGGCGGCTGCGGTTGCGGCGGCTCCTGCGCCTGCAACAACTAAATCCAGAACCCAATAAAAAAAGCCGGTCAACCGGCTTTTTTTGTTTTCCGGCCTGCGTTACCGGCCGCGCAAGAAGGAGATCAGCGCGCCGAACAGTCCGACCAGCCCCAGGGCTACGATGAGCAGCCCGGTGGGGATACGGGATGCGTCGCTGGCCGATACCGCGTCCGTATAAGTCGGGATGACGAGCGGGGCCGGCGGGGTGAAGGTGGGCAGGCGCGTCGGGACGAGGGGGGTCTCGTATGCGGCGGCAAGGGTCGGGTCCAGGGTGGCGGTCGTCCGGGGAGTTGGGGTGGGCGGAGGTTCGATGATCGGCAGGGTGCCCGGGGAGAGGGAAACGAGCGGCGCATAGACCCAGGCCACCCCTCCGGGAACGCCGGGGTAAGCGATCATAATCCAGTCGCCGCCGGGGGAGCGCCCCAGCGCAGGAGCGGTTTGATTGGGAAGCAGGATGCCGATGATCGGATAGAAATAGGAACTCGGCCCGGACCGGACGTTGATCTGCTCCGAGTATGTAACTTTGACGATCGGCCCGGTTGGGGTTCCGGTCACGGTGGGGACAGAGCCGGTCGGCTGCTGGGCCAGGACCTTCGTCCCGGGCGCTGCGGAGGCAATCATCAGCACCAGGCCCACTACCAGGGCGGTCCACAGGTAAAATTTTCGGGTTTCAAATCGCATCTTTTCGGGTACTTTCGCCGTAAATTAAAGGGCTTCGGGATTTCAGCAGAGCCTCCCGCAAGGCCAAATTTAAGCAAAGGCGATTATAATCTAAAACCATGGAACAACGAGTTTATCACGGCCCCGTAACCCCCAGCGACCTGGCCCGCGCCCTGCTGGCAGAATTCAATCGCGGCAATTTACGAGCACAGATCATCGGCGACGGCAACAAAATGGCCGTCCAGGTGGCCACCCGCCCGGGAGCGATGTCCGGCGGGCAAACCGCGCTGACGATCAACATCCAAAAACATGCGGACGGAATCCTGGTGCAGCTCGGCCAGCAAGCCTGGCTGGGTGTGGCGGCCAGCCTCGGGCACACCGCTTTTTCGGTCTTGCGGAATCCCTTGAATCTTTTGGGACGGCTCGATGACCTGGCCCAGGATATCGAGAGCCTTCAACTTTCCGAAAAGGCCTGGCAGGTGATCGGCACGACCATGCAGGCCCTCGAAGCCAGTCACCGGATTTCCGAGAGGCTGACCCGCCTGGCCTGCGAGTACTGCCTGACCGCCAACCCGGTCGGGGAAAGCAACTGTATCGCCTGCGGCGCGCCCCTCGGCCCAGCACAGCCCCGCACCTGTCCGAATTGCGGCTTTGTGGTGCAGACCAAAGACAGGCAATGTCCCAACTGCAAACAAGCGCTGTAGCGCGAAAATCCTGTTGATGAAAATTGCGCGGATTCCGTCCCCCCGGCGGCGATCCGTGCAATTTGATTTTAAAGCCTCCAGACCTTGCACATTCCATCCTGTGTCTCGTATAATAATGCTACCCTATCAGGTGGATCGCCATGCTTATTCCTGAGACGTTGGATAAACTCGAGAAACGAATCCGTGCGCTGATCGAAGGGCAGTTGGTGGCTCTATTGCCGGGGCAAACGCCGCAAGAGTTGCTCGCCAACCAATTGATCAGTGCCATATCGGACGGTATTACCGCGCCGGAAGGCGGGACTCCCAACATCCCGAATGTGTATACCTTGCTGGTGCATCCGGATTCCCTTGCGGGCTGGCAGAGCGACCCGAAACTCATAGAAACGATCGTGGCCATCGTCAACATTGCTGCGGATGATGCCGGACTGCAACTCGAAACCCGCCCATCCATATCCATTGCAGGAGATGTCGCCCTGGGTCCGAACGAGGTGCGCGTCCTGGCCTCCCATTCCATGGAAAATATCGCCGAAACCAAAGGGACGCCATCCGGCGACAACCCCGAAGACTCGCAAACCCTGCCGATGCCGAGCAACGCCTTCCTGATCGTGGACGGCGTCAAAGTGTTCCCGCTCGACAAACCGGTCATCAACATCGGCCGCCGGATGGACAACCACCTGGTCATTGATGACCCGCGTGTCTCCCGCAATCATGTGCAGTTGCGCTCCATCAAGGGCCGCTTCGTGTTGTTCGATCTCAACTCGACCGGCGGGACCTACGTCAACGGCCAGCGCGCCAACCAGACGGTCCTCTATCCCGGCGATGTGATCTCGATGGCGGGCGTACCGCTCATCTTCGGGCAGGATAACCCCCCGCCCCGCACCGACCGGATGACCACTGCCCCTCTTTCACCGGCATCCAGTGAAAGGCCGACCGCTGTCTTCAAGGATAGTGAAGACAACCAAGAAGAAGAATGAGCGGCCCGGTCCTTCTCGTGCTGCGATTGCTGGTCACAGCCAGCATTTACGCATTCCTGGGTTGGTCGCTCTGGGCTTTGTGGAGAGACGTCCAGCAGCAGAGCGCCCTGCTCGCCAACCGCAAGATCCCGACGATCAGCCTCAACATCCGGCCGGCGCGGGAGGAACTGCGTGTCAGCCACTTCGTTCAACCGGAGATCCTGATCGGGCGGGACCTGGCTGCGGACGTCCGGGCGGACGACGAAACCCTGTCGGCCCGGCACGCCCGTCTCACTTACCACCACCGCCAGTGGTGGCTGGAGGACCTGCAATCCACTAACGGCACTTTCCTGAACCGGGAAAGGTTGTACACTCCCACCGTGGTGGTCTCCGGCGACCGGGTGGATTGCGGCACGATGACGTTCACCATCGGCCTGGCAACCGAGAATATCAACCCGCCGACGCAGAAAATTCCTTCACAAATGGATGACCTGGACTAGGAGAAACCCTTGACTGAAAAAATCGCTCTCGGCATCATTGGCGGCTCCGGCCTGTACAGCATGGGTGGCTTGACGGATATTGACGAACATGACCTGTCCACGCCTTTCGGCAAGCCCAGCGCCCCGGTGGTGATCGGCACGCTCGAAGGCCAGCGCGTGGCTTTCCTGGCCCGGCACGGGATCGGTCATCATATTTCCCCAAGTGAGATCAATTACCGGGCCAATATTTATGCGCTCAAAATGCTTGGTGTGGAACGAATGGTCGGCATCAGCGCCTGCGGATCGCTGCGCGAGGACTTCACCCCCGGCCACATCGTCGTCCCGGACCAGCTTTTCGACAACACCAAAGGCCGCGAGCGGACGTTTTTCACCGACGGGTTGGTGTCGCACGTCAGCGTCGCCAGGCCGTTTTGCCCGGAACTCTCGTCCAATCTGGCTCAAGCGGTCAAGGCTTCCGGCGGTACCGTCCACCAGGGAGGGACTTTCATCACGGTCGAGGGGCCGCGTTTTTCCACCAAAGCCGAATCACAGGTATTCCGTTCGTGGGGGATGTCCATCATTGGCATGACCACTTCGCCAGAAGCCTTCCTGGCCCGCGAAGCCGAGATGTGTTACACCGTCATGGCCCACGTCACCGATTATGACGTCTGGCACATCAGCGAAGCCCCCGTGACGGTCGAGATGGTCGTCGAGACCCTGAAACACAACACCCGCCTGGCCCAGGACTCGATCCGGGAACTGATCCGCAGTCTGGGCCATGAGACCAGTTGCGATTGCCGTTCCGCCCTGGCTGACGCCCTGATCACTGACAGGAAAGCCATCCCGGCCGAGACCCGCCAGAAACTCGACCTGTTGGTCAGTAAATATTTGCCCTAAGCGTGCAACGGTTCCTCCAACCCCCTCCAACCCGCATCCAACTGCAAAGCCGCCTGTTGATCACGGCGGCTGTTTTCCTTTTTTTCTACTCCGTCGTCCTGACCCTATCGCCTGCCGCCCGGGAACGCACCTGGGATACGGCCTATCGCTGGATCCACTGGCTGGGGTTTGTGAGCTGGTGCTTTTCCGTTGGCCTGATCCACTGGCAGGTACGCAGGAAAGCCCCCGAAAGCGACCCCTATCTCTTGCCACTCGCGTCCCTGCTCAGCGGCTGGGGCTTGCTGACCATCTGGCGCTTGCTGCCCGATTTCGGCCTGCGCCAGGCCGTCTGGATGGTCCTGTGCGCGCTGCTCTTTTACCTGGGCCTGCGCAGACCCGGCCTGCTCCGGGCTTTGCGGCGCTACAAGTACGTCTGGCTGGTCAGCGGGCTGCTGCTCATGTCGCTGACCCTGATCTTCGGCACCAACCCGATGGGCGGCAGCCAGCGCCTGTGGCTTGGATGCTGCGGCTTCTACTTCCAGCCCTCCGAACCCCTCAAACTGCTCCTGGTCGTTTACCTGGCCGCCTACCTGGCCGACCGGATGCCGCTCAAACTGCGCCTCTTCACCCTCCTCGCCCCGACGCTGCTGCTGACCGGCATTGCCCTGCTCCTGTTGTTCGTCCAGCGTGACCTCGGCACAGCCTCCGTTTTCATTTTCATTTATGCCAGCAGCCTCTACTTCGCCTCCGGGCGCAAGCGGGTGCTCCTCGCCTGCGCCGCGCTCATCCTGCTCGGCGGGTTGGCGGGTTACTTCGCCTTCGATGTCGTCCGCCTGCGGATTGACGCCTGGCTCAACCCCTGGCTCGACCCCAGCGGGCGCTCCTACCAGATCGTCCAGTCCTTGCTGGCGATTGCCAACGGCGGTGTTTTAGGACGCGGGATCGGGATCGGGAATCCGGGCCTCGTGCCGGTGGCCCACTCGGACTTCATTTTCTCGTCCATCGCCGAGGAAGCGGGTCTGGCCGGGACCCTGGGCCTGCTCCTCACCGTTGGGCTTTTCACCGCCCGGGGCATGGTCATTGCCATCTCCGCCGCCAACCGCTTCCAACGCCTGCTGGCTGCCGGGCTGACGACGTACATCTCCGCCCAGAGCATCCTCATCATCGGCGGCAACCTGCGCCTGCTGCCTCTCACCGGCATCACCCTGCCCTTCGTCTCCTACGGCGGTTCATCCCTGGTGGTCTCATTCGTCTCGGTGCTGATCCTGATGCAGATCAGCCTGACCGAGGAAGAGGAACCCGCTCCCCTTCCCTTCACTCAGCCCTACCGCCTGCTGCCCGCCCTGCTGGGGTTGGGATTGTTCGCTGCGGCCCTGGTCAACGGCTGGTGGGCTGTCGTCCGCAGCCCGGCACTGCTTACCCGCACCGACAACGCCCGCCGCGCCATCGCGGACCGGTACGTGATGCGCGGCAGCCTGCTCGACCAGCACAACACGCCCATCACAGTCACGCTTGGCGAATCGGGCAATTACAACCGCGCCTACCTTTACCCGGACCTGGCGCCGATCACCGGCTACACCCATCCATCCTTCGGGCAAGCGGGACTCGAAGCCAGCCTCGACAATTACTTGCGCGGGCTGCAAGGCAACCCGACGAGCCTGATCTGGTGGAACCAATTGCTCTACGGCACACCCCCACCCGGCCTGGACGTCCGCCTGACTCTCAACCTGGCGCTGCAAGCCCGGGCAGACGAGCTGCTCGGCTACCACGCCGGGGCCGTCGTCCTGCTCAATGCTGAAAACGGTGAAATCCTGGCCATGGCTTCGCACCCCGCGTATGACCCCAATCGGCTGGACGAGATCGGCGAAACGGTGGCAGGTTCCCCGTCCGCGCCGCTGCTCAACCGCGCCACCCAGGGACAGTATCCGCCGGGGGAGGCGCTATCGCCCATCCTGGATGTCCTCAATATCAGGACGGAGAAAGAAATCCAGGCGCTTTACACGTCACTCGGTTTATACGAAGCCCCCAACCTGCGTATGCCGGTGGCGGCGGCGTCTGACCCGGACCAAACGCTGCTGGTCAGTCCGCTCCAGATGGCGCTGGCCGCCGCGACGATCAGTGGTGACGGGGTGCGGCCTGCGGTGCGCATCGCCCAGGCGGTGAACATCCGCCCGCAGGGGTGGGTCATCCTGCCGCCGAATTCGGGGCCGGTGGATGCAATTCCGCCCGCCGTCGCTCAAAGCATTTCAACAGCCTTGAACTTGCCGGATACGAATTTTTGGCAGTGCCGCGGCCAAGGCCGAAGAAACGGGAGCGTGTACTCCTGGTACCTGGCCGGGACGGGTGCAAACTGGCAGGGCACTCCTCTGGCAATCGCGGTCGTCCTTGAAGCCAACCGCCCCGACCTGGCTGAATCCATCGGCCAAAAGCTGCTGGCGGCCGCGGTCGAATAGCTCATTTTGCTTTCCGTTTTTGCCATAAATGATATAGCCAGAGCATCCCGGCCGCGCCGACGGCATCCACGCCGATATCCACGAGGCTGGCCTGACGCCCCGGCACAAAGGACTGGTGGAATTCATCGGTCAGCGCGTAGAGCACGGCAAAAATCCAGGCCAGGACGATGGGAGCGGTGAATAATATTTTTATGTTGCCGTTCTCACCGGCTGTGCGACCGGGGATCCCGCCCAATCCGTAAAAATAACTTATTGCCAGCAGGCCATATCCCAGCATGTGCCCGCCCTTTTTCACGAACAGGTCGGCGTAACTGAAACTGGGCAACGAGGTTGACGGTATGGACGAAAAGATGAAGATGACAGCCATCATCAGGATAGCGGAGTACCAGCGGGAAAAGGGTTTTGAAGTTTCCATGGCGGAATTATATACACAAAGGGGATGGTTTCGAAAAATAAAAAAGGCTGCCTCTTTCGAGACAGCCCGAATGTTCCGTCTGGCTGATTACTTGTTCATGCAAGTCGGAATCTGAGCGTCGGTCTTGATCTGGTTGACCTTGGTCCACGTCCCGTTGTCGAGGTCTATCTGGCCAATGTACCAGTTATCACTGGACAAAGTGGTTGGAGTCCCGGGTACGAAAAGCCTGCCTACCCAGGCATTGTTATGGTAAATAACCGCCTCCAGGCCGGAACCCGTGATACGCAGGTTGCCCCAGGGAGACGGGTTGCCGTCCCAAATGCTGACCCAAACGTCCATCAGGCCGCCTTCGGCTTCGTCAACGATGATCCCCTCTGTTTGGCCATACTTGAATGAGTCTGTCCCGGTGGTGACATTAAGGTTGTAATTATTGCCCAACCAGGCTGAATAACAGGTGGGTGTCGTGGGTTCGACCAGCCAGAGGTCCATTTCGCGGCCCGGGGACTGGTAGGGCTGCCATCCCTGCCACTGGACCACAACTTCCCAGCTCCCGGCGGCATTACTCGCCAGGGCAAGGTTTATATTCAACTTCGACTTGGTGCCGAGGTAAACCGTCTTTGCCTGATTCCGATATCCTGTTTTCGATACCGATACTTTAAACTTGGTGCTTTTCGGGACCAAACAGGTGTAATACCCGTTGGCTTTGGTGGTGATCGAGCAAACGACTTTACCCGTCGCCACGTTCTTCACAACCACCTTGGCACCTAAAAGTGGTTCGGAAGCAGGGCCGTTGAAAATCCTACCTTGTAAAGTAGTTTTTGTCCCACCCAGGGCGCGATAAAGGTTGACGCGCTTGATTACCCGCGGGAACCCTCCTGCAGGATCACCGGTGTTTTGCAACTTCGCCCTCAACTGTGCCAGGGTGAAAGTGGGATTCTTCGACCACACCCGGGCCGCGGTCCCGGCAACGACTGCGGCCGACATGGCTGTGCCATCCATGAGGTCATATTTCCTGTTATTGATCGTTGAGTATATCGAATATCCGGGCGCAGCAATATCCACCCAGGGAGCAGTTTTGGTATCGAAATTCGAAAACCAGCTCCGCCGGTCGTTCTCTTCGGTTGCAGCCACGCCAAAAGCCTTCGGTTCAGCGCCAGGCCAGGCTTTGACTGATTTGTTGTTGTCCCCCGCTGCTGCAATGACGAGGCGGCCTTTGTTCGCGGCAGCATTGACTTGATTGGTGATCGCGGTGCTGGGTTTGGCAAAACTGATTCCCAGCACGTAGATCTTCGGCACCTGGCCGCCGCACTTGGAAGCCCCGGCGCTGTTCGCCCATTGGATACCCTGCGAGACCTTCCAGGCTGTCCCGGTCCCGCTGGCATTTGCAACACGGATGGCAAGGATTTTACTGAGAGGTGAAATACCGGCGGTCCCGACCGCATTATTGGTTTTAGCCGCGGCAATACCTGCCATGTGGGTGCCGCGCCCATTGGCGTCCATGGGAAATAAATCGTTACCAATAAAATCTTTTCCCTTGTATACTTTCCCTTTGAGATCGGCATGGTTGTAATCCACGCCGGTATCTATTACAACGATACATGGGACGTTGGTGCTTACAGGACCAGGCGCTTGATAATACATGATCTTATTGAGCTGCCACTCCAGGAAACGTTTCGGGTCCGACGGGTTGTACAGGGGTGTGGCCTCTTCACCCGACGGGAGGGACTCCGCAACGGTCGAGACCTGGTTGCGTTCCACGAACGACACCCAGGGCTGTTGCTGCAAGTATTCGATTGCCTGTTCAGCTTCTTCGTCGCTGTTGAACCGGAAAAGGAAAGATGATTGGTCCATGGCCGCATCGGCGACCTGAGCGCCGATCTGGGCCGATAACGCATTGATGCCCTGGGACTTCAGGGTTTCATCCTTGGTGTCTGTGTTGATACCCACGATCAACTCGCCGGATACGTATTCCCCAAGGACTTCGACTTCGTCCTGGGCGCTGGCTTGCTCCGTCACAGGGAGGGCCATGACAAGCAGGGCCATTATTGCCAGGGCGGAAAAAACTTTCATTCTCGAATTGTTCATTGCAGTACTCCTTTTTACTGGATTCCGGACAGGCCGGAACTCATCACGATAATCGCTTCACTTACCATAATAAATATGAACGATTGGTCTTGTCAATTCTACCTGGGTCACAATTCACTATCAATTCTGTTAAGTTGCGATGTCACTTCACCCATCCTCCCGGCCCGAAATTATACCGGGCAAACATAAATCAGCCCGGCTTGAACGCGAGTATAATTCCCAAATTCTAAAATACCCACGGAGTTTGAATGCCCCAGAAAAAACTTACCGGCGCAGAAATCCGCCAGAACTTTATTGATTTTTTCATCGAACACAGGCACACTTTCGTGCCGTCCGCCTCGTTGGTCCCGGGTGGAGACGCCACCCTCCTTTTCACCAACGCAGGCATGGTTCAGTTTAAAGACGTGTTCCTCGGCACCGAGGTACGCCCCTACACCCGGGCCGCAAACTCACAAAAATGTATGCGCGTGGCCGGCAAGCACAACGATCTCGACGATGTGGGACGCGACGACACCCATCACACCTTCTTTGAAATGCTCGGCAACTGGTCGTTCGGCGATTATTACAAGAAAGAGGCCATCGCCTGGGCCTGGCAGTTGTTGACCGAAGTTTGGGGACTGCCCAAGACCCGTCTCTGGGCGACCGTCTTCAAAGACGATAAGGGAGATGTCCCCACGGACGAGGAAGCGGCCCAATTCTGGCGCGCCCAGCCGGGGTTCCAGGAAGACCAGGTGCTTTACTTCGGGCGCAAGGACAACTTCTGGGAAATGGCCGAGACCGGCCCCTGCGGTCCGTGTTCCGAAATCCACTTCGACCGCGGCGAGAAATATTGCAACATGAAAAACGTGCCCGGCCACGTCTGCGGCGTCAACGGTGACTGCACCCGCTTCCTCGAACTGTGGAACCTGGTCTTCATCCAGTACAACCGCCTCAGCCCGACCCAGCTCGAACCCCTGCCCGCCACCCACGTGGACACCGGCATGGGCTTCGAGCGGATCGTCTCGGTTTTGCAGGATGTTGACTCGAATTACAAGACCGACCTGTTCGAAAAGCCGCTCGAAGTGCTGCGCGACCTGACCGGCCACAACGAATCCGAAATGCTGGCCGATTTCACCCCCTATCGGGTCATCGCCGACCACACCCGCTCGGCCGCCTTCCTGATCGCCGACGGCGTGGTGCCCGGCAACGTGGGCCGCAACTATGTCTGCCGCATGATCATCCGCCGCGCCGCCCGCTTCGGGACCAAGATCGGCCTGACCGAGCCGTTCCTGGCCAAGGTCGCGGAACAGGTCATCGAGACGTATAGCGGGTTCTATCCCGAGCTTGGGAAAAATAAAACGGCCATCCTCGAGGACCTGACCAGGGAGGAGATCCGCTTCGCGCGGACGGTTGAAACGGGCACCGCTCATTTGCAGAATCTACTCGATGGGCTAATTTCCGCTAAATCCCGCACCCTCGACGGGCGCAAAGCCTTCGACCTGTACGCCACCTACGGCCTGCCCTTCGAGATCACCCGTGACATCGCCCGCGAACAAAACCTGGACGTGGACGAGGCCGGGTTCCGCGCCGCCATGGACGAGCACCGCATCGCCTCCGGCGGCGGCAAGGCCATGGGACCGCTCGGCGGCGAGGACGCAGAAATCTGGAGCCAGAAGATCAAATCGCTCCAAAGCGACAGGAAACTTGGTCCCGAAGGCGTCCATTACAACCCCTACGAGCTGTTGAGTTTCGAAGGCCAGGTGTTGGCCCTGTACAACGGCGGCAAATTCTTCGATGAAATCTACCCCGACGATTACGTGGAAGTGTTGCTGCCCGAAACCGGATTCTACGTCGAATCGGGCGGACAGGTCTCGGACACGGGCATCATCACGGCCAGGCCGGATAAAAAAGGCGACGTGGCCTGGGCCATTGACGTGACCGGGATGCGCAAGCCCGCCCCCGGCGGCATCGTCCACGTGGGGTACGTGGCTTACGGCACGCCGAAAATCGGAGACAAGGTCGCGGCCCGGGTGGACGCCCAGCGCCGCCGCGACATCATGCGCAACCACACCGCCACCCACCTGCTCCACGCCGCCCTCCACCAGGTGCTGGGCAGCGCGGCCCGCCAGGCCGGATCGCTGGTCGCGCCCGACCGCCTGCGCTTCGACTTCACCCACCCCGAAGCTATGACCCCGGAACAGATCGAGCGCGTCGAGCGGATCGTCAACGAGGCGGTGGCTGCCGATATGGAAGTGCTGCCCAAGCTCAAATCCCGCGAGGACGCGATCGCCGAAGGCGCGATGGCGCTCTTCGGCGAAAAATACGGCGAAACCGTGCGCACGATCACCATCGCCTCCCTGGATGCGGGACATTTCGGCAAGGCAGCTTCGGCCCATCCGACCTCGTTCGCGGAGCAGCAGGAAAAATATTCCTACGAGCTGTGCGGCGGGACCCACCTCGACCGCACCTCGGATGTGGGCGCGTTCCTGATCACCAGCGAGGGATCGGCCGCAGCCGGGATCCGGCGCATCGAGGCGGTGACAGGCCGAGGGTCCTATGAACTGATCGCCCGGCGCTTCAAGACCCTGAAACAGGCCGCAGGCTTGCTGAAAGCCTCGGTCGAAGAGCTCCCGCAAAAAGTCGAAAATCTGCAAGACGAAATGGCCGACCTGCGCAAGGAACTGGTCAGTCTGCGCCGGGACGTGGCCCTGACGACTTTCATTTCACAACTCGCCAATGTGCAAACAGTGGATGGCGTACACGTGCTCTCCGCCGAAATCCCCAATGCCGATGTGGATACGCTCCGCGCCCTGGCCGACAAGTTCCGCGAGAAATTCCCCAGCAGCGGCGCGGCTGTGCTGGCGACCGGGACGACCGTTATCTCGGTTCTGACTGAGGACCTGGTCAAGCGCGGCCTGAAAGCCGGGGACATCATCACCGCCATCGGCGGGCGCGGCGGCGGACGACCCAACCTGGCCCAGGGCAGCCTGCCAGACCCGGACAGCGTGACCGGCGCTTTGGGGAAAGTTGCAAAAGCGGTCGAAGAGAAAGTAAAGTAAGCGAAACAAAGGCGACGCAAGTCGCCTTTTCTTTTTCACATATTTTTACATTGCGCTCCAACCTGATTCGGATTATATTTGGATAACCTTTATCTGATTTAGAAAGGAGCCGCTTATGAGTACGAAGGAACAGCTTGATGCGATTCTCGAAAAATGGGACCTGCTCAAACATCCCTTTTACCAATCCTGGAGCGCAGGGACCCTGCCGGTGGAGGCGTTGAAAATCTATGCCCGCGAATACGGGCAGTTCATCACCCTGCTGCCCAATGGATGGGAAACCCTCCATGACGAAGCGACCGCCGGGGAGGAGCGCGAGCACGCCGAAATGTGGGACGAGTTTAGCGCCGCGCTGGGTGCGCCTGTGGATGTAACGCCCGTCCACGAAGCCCGCCAGCTTGCAGACACAGCCAGGGAACTTTTCAGCCGGCCTGCCTCGACCCTCGGGGCCATGTACGCTTTCGAGGCCCAGCAGCCGGCTACGGCCAAATCGAAACTCAACGGGTTGAAGACTCACTACACCCTGCCCCGTGAAGTCGAAGCCTATTTCGAGGTCCACAGCGCCAACTGGCACGAGGCGCAAAAACTCCTGCGCCAGATCAACGCCTTGCTCCCCGGTGAACAGGCCCAGGCCGTCGAAGCCTGCGAGCGGATGGCCCGCGCCCTCTGGGAGGCGCTGACCGGCATCCACGACGTGGCTTGCTTGCAACAAAATTAAGGTTCTCCAGAGCGTCCATTTTTAAACGCGAATTGCGCGAAGGAAGCGAATTTCGCCCATATTTCAAAATATCCGCGTCATTCGCCTGATTCGCGCAATTCGTGTTTTGAGGTTGATCCTTGCCCGGCTAAACGATTCCCCCCTCCGTCAGGCGGCGCAGGTCGCCCAGGGCGCGTTCGATTTCCGCTTGGCTCACCGGCAGCCCGCTTTCGCGGTGGATGAGCAGCCCGGCCCGAGCCTTTTCCAGCGCCACTTCCCGGACCGTCAGGCTGCGGGTCTGGGCTTCCTTGACCAGTTCCGCGCCCCGGGTGTAGCCGATCAGCGGATTGAGAGCCGTCGCCACGATGGCATTTTTTGCCAGCCAGCCTTCGGCTTTCTCACGGTTGGCTTTCAGGCCGCGCACCGCCCGTTCGGTAAAGGCGCGGATCGAGCCGATCATCACCTGCATGGCCTCGAACAGGTTGTGGGCGATGACCGGCATCATCACGTTCAGTTCCAGTTGCCCGGCCTGGGCCGCCAGCCCGACCGTCGTGTCGCAGCCCACCACCTGGAACATCGCCATATCCAGCATCTCGGCCATCACCGGATTCACCTTGCCCGGCATGATGCTCGACCCCGGCTGCACCGGCGGGAAGCGGATCTCGTCCAGGCCGGTGGAAGGGCCGGAAGCCAACAAACGCAGGTCGTTGGCGATGCGGATCAGGGTCAAGGCCAGGGTCTTGAGCGCAGCCGAAAAGGCGACCGCGTCGGCCATGGATTGCATGGACTCGAACAGGTCCTCGGACCCGGTCAATTTCAAGCCGGTGATCCGGGACAGCTTCGCTACCATCCGGGCGGGATACTCGGGGTGGGCGTTCAACCCGGACCCGACGGCCGTGCCGCCGATGCCCAGGCGACCCAGTCCCTCAGCCGCCCCCCGGATCCGCTCGCCGTCGCGTTGGACGGCCCGGGCGTACGCGCCAAACTCCTGTCCGAGACGCAGCGGCACGGCATCCTGCAAATGCGTCCTCCCGGATTTCAGGATGTCGTCGAATTCGTCAGCCTTGGACGCGAACGCATCCACAAGATTTTGAATTGCCGAAGATAACTCATCCAGCCGCCACAGGCACCCCAGCCGGATAGCGGTCGGGATGGTGTCGTTGGTGGACTGGGCCATATTGACGTGGTCGTTGGGGTGGACCCGGTATTCGCCGAGCCGCCCGCCCATGAGCTGGGTGGCCCGGTTGGCGATGACCTCGTTGGCGTTCATGTTGTGGCTGGTGCCCGCCCCGGCCTGGAACGGGTCCACCACGAACTGGTCGTCCCATTTCCCGGCGGCCACCTCCTGCGCGGCCAAAATGATGGCCTCGGCGCGTTCGGAATCCAACAATCCCAGGTCGCGGTTGACCTCGGCCGCGGCCTGCTTGATGACCGCCATGGACCAGATGAACGCCCGCCAGGGTTTCAGGCCGGAGATGGGGAAATTCTCGACGGCGCGTTGGGTCTGCGCCCCGTAAAGCGCATCTTCCGGGACGATGACTTCGCCGAGAGAATCGGATTCTTTGCGCATGGGTGGAATTAATTTTGGATCACCGCGGCCTCGACCGACAAAATGCCGGGGAGGTAATCGGCCAGCAATTCCCAGCTATCCCCGGCGTCGCGGCTGTAGAACAACTGCCCGGTGTTGGTGCCGACGTAGATCCCGGCGTCTTCGAGGCTGTCGGTGGCCATCGCATCCCGCAACGCGACAAGGTGGGCGCGTTCGGGCAGGCCGTCGGTCATGCGCTGCCACGACTCGCCCGCGTCCCGGCTGCGCCAGACGGCGAAACGCCCGTCAACGCTCATGCGGTATTCGTCGCTCTCCTCGAGCACGACGTAAACCGTGCGCGGGTCGTGCGGGTGGACCGCAATCGGGAAGCCGAAGCGGCTGGGCAGCCGGTTCTCGCCGATGTCAACCCAATCGGCGGCGGCGTTGTCGCTGCGGTAAACGCCGCAATGGTTCTGCTGGAAGAGCACCTCCGGGGCGGACGGGTGGAGCGCCATCTTGTGGACGCAATGCCCATATTCCGGGAACGGGTCGGGCATGAAGTCGGCGCGCACGTTCTTGTTGAACGGGGCCCAGGTCAGACCGCCGTCATCCGTCCGGTAACAGCCGCCGGTCGAGACCCCGATATACATCCGCTCCGGGCGGGACGGGTCGAGCAGGATGGTGTGCAGGCACAGTCCGCCGTTGCCGGGGAAAAAGGTGCCGCGGTGCGGATGGTCGAAAAAGCCGTCGTTGAGGGTCCAACTCTCGCCCCGGTCGGTGGACTTGAAGAGAGCGGCCGGTTCGACCCCGGCGTATAAAACTCCCCGTTCATCCGCCCGCCCCGGCGTGATATTCCAGACCTTGATCATCTTCTCGGGGCCGTGTTGCTCGGGGCGCTTCCCTTCCATGGCCAGCTGGGCCTCATCCGGCGTGGCAATCGGAATCCCTGATTTCGACGGCCTTGAGAAAGCCGGCACCTCCCTGGCCTGGGTCCAGGTCTGGCCGAAATCGTCCGAGTAATGGGTGGTGGGACCATACACGAAGTGGCTGACCGCTGCGTGCAGGCGCTGGTCGCGCGGGTCCAGTTGCATGTGCATCACGTTCCAGCTTTTGAACTGGATGTCACTGGCCTGCCATTGCTTGCGGTCGGCGTCACTGCTGAACACGAACCCGCCCTTACGGGTTCCGACAAAAACCATCACTTTGGAAGCCATATTCAACTCCTTGGGCATAAATACCGAATAAATGTTCTAAAGAAATTATACCATAATTATCCGAATTGCTGAGTTTCTTATCCGGTATAATCCCTTCACCTTATCTTTTGTTTACCGGAAAATCTCATGCCCAACCGATTAGCCCAAACCACCTCCCCGTACCTGCTCCAGCACGCCGGCAACCCGGTTGACTGGTATCCCTGGGGCGAAGAAGCCCTGACCAAGGCCCGCACTGAAAACAAGCCGATCTTCCTCAGCATCGGCTACGCCGCCTGTCACTGGTGCCACGTCATGGCCCACGAATCCTTCGAGGACCCCGAGACCGCCGCGCTGATGAACCGGCATTTCGTCAACATCAAAGTGGACCGCGAAGAGCGCCCCGACCTGGACGCCATCTACATGCAGGCCGTGACCGCCATGACCGGCTCCGGCGGCTGGCCGATGTCGGTCTTCCTCACGCCCGACCTGCGCCCGTTCTACGGCGGCACTTACTTCCCGCCCGCCGCCCGTTACAACATGCCCTCCTTCAAAAACGTGCTCGCCAGCCTGGCCGACGCCTGGCAAACCCGCCGGGACGAGATCGCCAAAGTCGGGGCGCATCTGGCCGAGCGCCTGCAATCCACGGCAGCCTGGGGCGGGGCCGGGGGCGAATTCCACGCCGGGGTCACGGAGGCAGCCGCCGGGTCCCTGATAGATGCGTATGATTGGGCCTACGGCGGCTGGGGCGCGGCCCCCAAATTCCCCCAGCCGATGGCCGTCGAAGTCCTGCTGCGACTCGCCTCCAACCCGTTCGCCAAACGCCGCGACGAGGCCCTCAAGGTCATCCACCACGTCCTGCAGGCCATGTCCCGCGGCGGCATGTACGACGTGGTCGGCGGCGGCTTCTCCCGTTACAGCACCGACAACCACTGGCGCGTCCCGCATTTCGAAAAAATGCTCTACGACAACGCCCAACTGGCCCAGGTTTACCTGCACGCCTGGCAGCTTACCGGCGAGCCGTCGTACCGCCACATCTGCGAGGAGACGCTGGCCTTCGTCGCCCGCGAACTGGCCGACCCCGAGGGCGGCTTTTACGCCTCGCTCGACGCCGACTCGGAGGGCGTGGAGGGCAAATTCTACGTCTGGACGTTAGAAGAGATCAGAGAGCAATTATCAGAGAGTAGTGGATTTTTTGAGGCGGCTTACGGGATCACCGAACGGGGCAACTGGGAGGGCCGGACGGTTTTGCAGCGCGCCCTCGACGACGCCACCCTGGCCGCCCGCTTCGGCCTGGACCGGGGGCAGGTTCCCGCCAAACTGGCCGAGTGCCATTCCCGGCTTTTATCCGCCCGCTCCCGCCGCGTCCGCCCCGCCACCGACGACAAGGTACTCACCGCCTGGAACGGGCTGATGCTGGCAGCGCTGGCCGAGGCGGCAAGAGCGTTGGGTAGTAACGACTTTAGTCGTTTTCCAGACCAGGCGACAAATCATGCGACTGAAATCGCTGCTACGAACTACTATAATTTGGCTACCCGCAGCGCCGACTTCCTGCTGACTGCCCTGCGGCCAGACGGTCGCCTGCGCCGCGCCTGGCGGGACGGCAAGGCCTCCGGCGAGGTCTTCCTCGAAGATTACGCCGCCCTGATCCTCGGCCTGCTCGAACTCTACCAGACCGATTTCGACGCGCGCTGGTTCGCCGCCGCACAAGGATTGGCCGAGGAGATGATCCGGCAATTCAGCGACCCGGCAGGAGGCTTCTTCGACACCCCCGAAGACGGCGAACCGCTGCTGGTCCGACCGAAGGATTTGCAGGACAATGCCACCCCGTCGGGCAGCGCCCTGGCGACCGAGGCCCTGCTCAAGCTGGCCGCCTGCACCGAAAACAGCGACTATCGCGACCGGGCGGAGAAGTCCCTGGCGAGGGTGGCCGAGGCCGTCACCCGCTACCCGACCGCTTTCTCGCGCTGGCTCTGGGCCGCAGATTTCGCCAACGCCCGCGTGGACCAGGTTGCGATCAGCGGCGACCTGTCGGAGCCTGGGACACAACTGCTGCTGGCCGAAGTCCGCAAGGGCTACCGGCCGCGGCAGGTCGTGGCGGCCGCCCCTTTCCCGCCTCCCGAAGGCTCCCCCGCCCTGCTGCACGACCGTCCCATGCTCCACGACGCCCCCACCGCCTACGTCTGCCGCGGCTTCGTCTGCCAGTACCCGGTCACCACGCCGGGAGAGTTACAGAAACAACTAATGGGCGAGTTTTGAGCAAACTCAAGTGTATAATCCCCCTTATCAATTCTTCAGGAGAACCAGCATGAAAGGTTTGAAGCGTATCACCTTTGACCCCAAAATCATGGGCGGCAAACCCACCATCCGCGGAATGCGCGTGACCGTCGGCATGGTTGTCGGCCTCGTGGCAGCCGGTCACACAGACAGAGAAATCCTCAAAGCGTATCCCTATCTCGAAAAAGAAGATATCAAAGAGGCGCTGACTTACGCCGCCTGGCGAGTGGAAGAGATCGAATTGCCCCTGGTCAGCACATGACCATTCAGTTCGCGCCAGGGGAGTTATCTAAACAACTCAATTAGGCAATCAGACTAACAGATTTTTGAAGACACATTTTTGAGACTCGCATTGATATTGACATTAGCCAATATCATGTCTATTCCTGTTTGGATTAAGGCAGTTTCAATTAGAAATTGGAAGAAACTTACAAAGAAGATTGCGATTTTGATTCTTGTTTTTATTGCTACCAGCTTTACAATCTTTTCAGTTACAAAACCATATTCGAACCCAACTCCTTTTGCCCTTTGGGCTTTTGGCATTTTGATAAGCATTTATTATCTAGGCACACTTGTTTCGGCATATTTTTCATGGCCTCGTCAAGAAAAAAGTTTTGAAAAGTTATCAAAATGGATGAACAAAAAACAAAATACATCTGTCTCGACCAGAAAAATATCCAAAAACTTGGATCTAATCACTTTACCTCGTATAACGGGAACAGATGGTAATGTTTCGGTGGCATTTATAAATGCCACCTTCCGGCTCAAAGGGAACGGACAAAGAAATATCCCCATCCAGATTTTGGTGCATGGCTGATCGACGAAATTTATAAGCAGAAAATTTTTGCCGAAAAGAAGGGCATTCTCAACAAAAGTTTTCTTTGCCCTTCCTGTAGAACTGAACTAACTTCATCCATTCAAAGTTCGCAGATTCTTGAATTCGAACTTCAATTCAAGAATTTATCCCCATTTACTTTGCATATTACGCTGCCGGCAATTGGATGTATCCAATGCAAAAAAGTTTCTGCGATAGACAATGATGGGAGTTTAGAATACCACTTAGGCGAAGCCCTTATTCAAGCATTCGAATCGGAAAATATCAAACCGTGAGGAGGATATGACCAATGGAACTCACCCCCACCCACCTGCTCCAACTCGGCCTGGCTGTGCTCGTCGGCGGCCTGATCGGCGCGGAGCGCGAATTCCGGGACAAGGCCGCCGGATTCCGCACGATCATCTTCATCACCCTCGGCGCGACCCTGTTCACGATCATCTCGCTGCAAATCGGGATCGAGAGCAACCCCACCCGGATCGCGGCCAACATCGTGACCGGCATCGGCTTTCTCGGCGCAGGGGCGATCATGCGCGACGGGACCAAAGTCGGCGGGCTGACCACCGCCGCGACCATCTGGCTGGCGGCGGCTCTCGGCATGGGCATCGGGGCCGGGAAGTACCTGCTGGTCGGCGCGGCGACGGCAGCCATCCTGTCCGTGCTGTGGGTTTTCCCGGCCATCGAGGGCCAGATTGACCGCATCCGCGAGAACCGGACCTACGTCATCCAGACTGCCAACACAGATACGCACATCCAAAAACTCGCCGAAATCTTCACTGCCTGCGGCCTGCGCGTCTATCACACCAAATTTGCCCGCACCGGCGACCGGGTGAAGACCACCTGGCACGTCAACGGCAAACTCAGCCATCACGAAGCGCTGGTCAAGACCCTGCTGGCAAATGAGGATGTGGAGGAGTTTACGTATTGAGGGTGTTGCGTATTGCGTAAAAGGAGCCTGGCAAGACCAGGCTCTTTTTGATGTGTCTTTGGAACGCAGCGACGCCCGCCCTGAGCCTGTCCCCCCACAGAGACCGGTCGCCTTGCCGACGATTTTCGAAATGGCACTCGGATCGGGATGAGGGATCCCTTCGATACTGATCCGTTGCAGACTAATCCGTTGCGGGCGCGGCCAGCGCCTGAACGGCAACCTCGTACTCCTCGCGGATTGGCGCTGCCGTGAGGATATCCTTGAACTTGGCGAGTTGTTCCTGATAATAGCCGCTGGCCTCGCCTGACAACATCTCACCCTCCGTGTTCCAGAAGGTGAGCGAGATGCTTTTACCTGTGTTTCGATTGGTCAGCAGGATGGCGTCCCTGAACCCTTCCTGCCGTTGGGCTGCCGGTATTACAGAGTCCCGATAGATGGAGATGGCTTCATCCACCTTGTCGAGGCGCACTTGGACGACAGTTGCTCGTGTAAACATGGTCTCATCTCCTTGTACTTACACTGACCTTGGCCAATTAGGGGTCCCTCATCCCTGAGCAGTGTTCATGAAGCCGCAGCGAGCGAGACAGGATTTATTCAGTTGCTCATAACTTCTAAATCAGGCATTGTCTTGCTGGCATCCCTCCTGACTCACATAGATCAATCACACTATAGCACTTTCATATTGTCTATTCAAGTACCTGCGATTCTCAAGAATAGACTTCGGAAGTCTTTCAGGGAGTCGCCCAGCCACAAAACTCTGAAAAGACTTCCGAAGTCTGCTCCAAGTCATTGAGCCAACCGCTGGTGTCGTCCTCGCTGGTGAGACCAGGATGGGCGACTGGATTTCCCCCAGGCGCGGGCGGGAGTCGAAGCGGATCATGGCGCGCATGGCGACCCGCTCGCAATGACTCAAGAAGTTAAAAAACCAGGCCCTCTGCCGCGCGGCAAAGAGCCTGTCGTGATAGTTGCTGCGGACTTAATCTTCCTTGGGCGTGTCTTCTTTTTCGTCTTCTTTGTTCTTGCCGCCCAACCCTTCGCGGAAGGACTTGATGCTGCTGCCGAGTTCTCCGGCGATCTTGGCGATCCGGCCGGGACCGAAGAGCAACAGGACGATGACGAGCAGGACGACTATTTCCAAACCGCCAAATCGAAATGGCATGGGTTCCTCCAGAAATTGAATCTGGGTCTAATGTACCACAAAGGGCAGGTTTTGACTATGCCGCCCTAGACCTCGCGGCCCCAGATGATGCCTTCGATCAAGCGCCACAGGCGGCGCAGGATCGAGCGGATGCGGGCGCGGTACTTGTAGCGTTCGGGGTGGACCGGTTTCTCGGCCGGGAGCGGCCCGGTCCATTCGGCGGCCAGCGCCCCCCAGGTGAGGCCCGCCCCGAACCCGACCATGACCAGCTTGTCGCCGCGCGTGATCTGGCCTTTTTCGACCGCCTCGACCAGCGCCAGCGGGATGGAAGCGGTGGAGGTGTTCCCGTAGCGGTCCACGTTGACCACGAACTGGTCCATGGGCAGTTTCAGGCCCCGGGCTGCGGCCTGGATGATGCGCAGGTTGGCCTGGTGCGGCACGATCCAGCGCACTTCTTCCATTTGCAGCCCGGCTCCTTCCACGACCTCGTGGGTGGCCTGGGCCATGACCCGGGTGGCGAAGCGGAAGACTTCGTTCCCGTCCATGTGGATGTAGTGCTGGCCGCGCTTGACGGTTTCTTCGCTGGCCGGGAGGTGGCTGCCGCCCGCCGGGAGGGTCAGCAGGTCGCCGCCGGACCCGTCGGAGTGCATCACCGCCGAGAGCACGCCGCCCGGCTGGGAACTGGCCTGGAGCACGAGCGCGCCAGCCCCATCACCGAACAGGATGCAGGTCTTGCGGTCGTTCCAGTCCACGAAGCGGGAGAGGGTCTCCGAGCCGATCACCAGCGCGCTGCGGATCGAACCCGACCGGATGGCCTGGGCCGCCATGTTGACGGCGTAGATGAAGCCCGAGCAGGCCGCCAGCAAATCGAAGGCCCCGGCTTTGGTCGCGCCGATCTTGTCCTGGATCAGGCAGGCGGTAGCCGGGAACAGGTGTTCGGGGGTCGAGGTGGAGCAGATGATCAGGTCCAGGTCGGTGGGGGCCAGGTTGGCAACCTGCAAGGCTTTGATGGAAGCGTCCACCGCCAGGGATGAGACCGAGTCTTCCTTTGAGGCGATACGCCGTTCGGCGATGCCGGTCCGTTCGCGGATCCATTGGTCGTTGGTCTCGACGATCTTGCTCAGGTCGTCGTTGGTCAATATTTGTTCAGGGACAGCCGTGCCCCAACCGGTAATATGGGCGTTTGGCATGATTTACTCCTTATAACGGCTAACGATCAGCGTGGCGTTGTGCCCGCCAAATCCGAATGAATTGGACATGATGTGATCTGGGTTGGCCGGTCGGGGGGTATTGGGGACGTAGTCGAGGTCACAATCGGGGTCCGGGACTTCGTAGTTGATGGTCGCGGGCAGGATTCCCGCCTGCAAGACCCGGACGCAGATGGCCGCTTCAACCGCGCCGGTCGCGCCGAGCAGGTGGCCGGTCATGGATTTGGTGGAGGAGACCGGGATGCTGTAAGCCGCCTCGCCGAAGACGGTCTTTATGGCCGCCGTCTCGCTCTTGTCGTTCAGCGGGGTGGAGGTGCCGTGGGCGTTGATGTAACCGATGTCGGCGGGTCCCAGCCCGGCACTTTGGAGGGCCAGTTTCATGCACAGGGCCGCGCCGGCGCCGTTTTCCGCCGGGGCCGAGATGTGGTAAGCGTCGTCGGAGGTGCCATAGCCGGTGATCTCGGCCAGGATGGCCGCGCCGCGAGCCTGGGCGTGTTCGAGCGATTCGAGCGCCAGCACGGCCGCGCCTTCGCCCATCAGGAAGCCGTCACGGGTGCGGTCGAAGGGACGCGAGGCCCGCTGCGGGTCGTCGTTGCGGGTCGAGAGGGCGCCCATCACGTTCATGCCGGCCATGGCGATCGGGACGATGGCGGCTTCGGAGCCGCCCGCCAGGATCGCGTCAGCCGCGCCACGGCGGATGACCTCGGCTGCTTCGCCGATGGCGTTGCCTCCGGTGGCGCAGGCGGTGACGATGGCCATGTTCGGGCCGCGCAGTCCCAGCTGGATCGCGACCATGCCGGGGCCGGTATCGGCCAGCATCATCGGGACGAGGAACGGGCTGACCCGGTCGGGGCCGCGCTCGCGCATCAGGTTGACCTGCTCGGCCAGGGTGCCGATCCCGCCGATGGCCGAACCGATCATGATCCCGATCCGGTCGCGGTTGGCGTCGGTGATCTCCAGCCGGGCATCCTCCACAGCCTGGATCGAGGCCGCCAGGGCCAGTTGGGTGAAGCGGTCCATGCGGCGGGCTTCACGGCTGCCGAACAGGGCCACCGGATCGAAGCCTTTCAGTTCGGCGGCGAATTTCGTCTTGTGTCCACTGGCGTCGAAGAAGGTGATCGGTCCCGCGCCGGATTTCCCGGCGAGCAGGGCCTCCCAGGTTTCGGGCATGGAGTTGGCGAGTGGGCTGAGGCAGCCCAGGCCAGTGACAACGACACGGTTGCGCATAAAGTAGTCTCCTCAAAAATGAGTAAGCGCAAAATCTCCTGATTTTGCACTCCGGGGATTCGCACAAAATAACGTCCAGGGGGCATCCTGGACGTTATAACACAACCTGCAAAAGATGGATGCGCGTCAGACGATCTCGGCGGCTGCGGCGATGGTAGCCAGCACCTGGCGGATATGGCTGCGGTCGTGCTCGGCCACGAAGCCCATCAGCTCCAGGAGCGTGGACGGGCCGAAGATGTTGTGGCGGGCAGGCCTCAGCCAGGATCCGGCGTCCAAAGCGGCGAGCAGGCCCAACGTCTCGGTGCGGGCCGTGATGAATTCCGCCAGGGCCAGCGGGCCGTCCTGCTGGGCGTACTCCCGTTCCTCGATCCAGCGGTCGGTCACCTCGCCAGGGATGAAGGGGTTTTCCTCCGCCAGAATTTTCCTGACGCGCGGCAGGTTGACGTCGTTTTCCACGTCCCGCAGGTGGCACATGAGCTGCACCAGGCACCATTCGCCGGGTTCGGGCTTGCAGCGCCAGGCAGTTTCGGACAGGCCGTGTGTCAACCGGGATAACGCGGCCGGGATGGCCCGCAGGACGGAGAGCAGCGCTTCGGGCCGGGACAGGTCGGGCTGGCAGGCCGTCAAATCGAGGGATTCGACCCAGGCGCGCACCTCGCCAATCCGTCCCCGCCCGGCGGGGGTCAGTCCTTCGGGCAGGCTGGCGCCGGGGTTCTCGATCCAGAAGACGGGGATGCCCAGGGCCGAGACCGGCTTGAGGTCGTTTTCCACGTCGTCGCCGACCATCACGACCGGGTCGTCGGGCCAGCCCAGTTGGGCCAGCACTTCGGCGTAGAAGGCCGGGGAAGGCTTGGTGAAATGGAAGGTTTCGTAAGACGCGACCAGCGCAAAGGGGTATTTTTCGGGGGGCAGGCCCGCCCAGCGCATCCGGTGGTGGATGGCCTTGAGCGGGAAGAGGGGGTTGGTGGCGATGACGACCCGGTGGCCTTGCCCGAAGGCCCATTCGACGAGTTCGACCGCCCCGGGGCGCGGCCGGGTGAGTTGGCCCAGGCTGGGGAAAACGTTGTCGTAAAAGGTTTCGATCCTGGACTGAAGGCAATCCCGGTCAATGCCCAGGGCGGGGAAAAAGACCGAGTCGAAGACCTGGCGCAGGCTCCTGGCCGGGTTTTGGTTGGCCATCATGCACCGGGTCCCGTCCATCAGGGCGGTGAGCATGGCGCGGGGGTCCACGTCATCGGCCAGCGCCTCAGACAGGGCCTGGAAATAGGCCGGGATGAAGGCGTCCATGCGGGTGTCGAGCAGGGTATCGTCGAGGTCGAGCAGCAGGGTCAGGGTCATTTTTTCACTTCGAATACGGGCGGGAAGGGGTGGCATTCGCCGCAGCCGACGTGCGGCTCCTTGACGGGACGGTTGCTCTTGCGGCAGAAGGCCGTTACCTGCACCCGGCGCTGGAAGACCGCGCTGACCGGCCGGGCGACATGCCCGGTGAGGACCATGTGCTCGCAGGCATTGGCGCGGGCGATCCCCGGGACCGGACAGGTGGCGCACAGGTTACGGGTCCATTTTTCGGGCGGGTTGGCTGCCAGCAGCAGGCGGCATTCCTCGTGCTCGCGGCCGCGGTAATAATCCCCATAGAAATACGGACATTCACTTCCGGCGGGCGTTCTCATCAACCATCCTCCAACTTTAGGAGTCCCCTGAAATAAAAAATCTTACCTGCCCATAAAATCGAGACCTGACTTCTGCCAGGTCTCGGAGGGGTTACACCCGGGTGACGTAGGCCCCGGTACGCGTGTCAATGCGGATGACCGTGCCCACATCCACGAAATTGGGCACCTGCACTTCCAGCCCGGTGGAGACTTTGACTTTTTTGGTCACGCCGGTGGCGGTATCGCCGCGCACCGCCACCTCGGCCTCGACGACTTCCAGGTCAACCGTCAGGGGCAGTTCGATGTCGAGCGGCTTGCCCTGGTAGAAGGTCAGTTTGACTTCCATGCCCTCGGTCAGGTAGCCGGCATCGTCGCCGATCAGGCTGGATTCGACCGCCGGCTGCTCGAAGGTCTCGTTGTCCATGAAATAGTACAGGTCGCCGTCGGTGTACAGGTATTGGACGTTGTGGAAATCGAGACGCACGTCCTGTATGCTCTGGCCGGAGTTGAAGGTGCGCTCGATATTGGCCCCGGTGCGCAGGTTGCGGGCCTTGATACGGATGGAGGCGTTGCCGCGCCCGGTTTTGTTATGGCTGTAATCCAGCACTTTGTAGAGGTTACCATCCAACTCGAAGGTAACACCTTTACGGAGTTCATTTACATCAATCATAATCTTTCCTCTTTCATAGGATTGCAAACGGCGGGATTATAGCGCAGAACCCCGAAAGCCGCCAAGTATCTAATGATGCGCTTCGGCCTGCGGGTCTTCCCGGAGCAGTTCGACGGCGTGGGCCAGGACGGGCAGGACGACCTTCAAATTCTCCACCGCGCCTTTGGGGCTGCCGGGCAAATTAATGATCAGCGTGCGGCCGCGGATGCCCGCCACGGCCCGGGAGAGCATGGCATGGGGCGTTTTAGCAAGGCTATCGGCGCGCATGGCCTCAGCCAGGCCGGGCGCTTGTCTTTCGATCACGGACAGGGTGGCTTCGGGGGTCACGTCCCTGGGCGAGAAACCCGTCCCGCCGGTGGTCAGGATCACGTCCAGGGCGCTTTCGTCGGCCCACTCGATCAGGGTCTGGCGCAGTTCCCGCAAGTCATCCGGCAAGACCATCTGGCGCGTCACCTGCCAGCCCTGCAACTCGATCAGTTCCACCAGCGCCGGGCCGGAGGCGTCGGGGCGTTCGCCTCGGGCCGAACGGTCCGAGGCGGTCAGGATGCCGAAGCGCAAAACGGTCAACTCAAGTCCTTTCCATAAGTTTCGACGAAATCCATGCGCTGCCAGCCACGTTTTTCGTAGAACGGCACGGCCTTTGGATTGTCTTTCGTCACCATTAAATAACAGCGGATGCAGCCTTTTTGCCGCAAACGCTGTTCGACTTCGTCCATCAGGGCCTGGCCCAGCCCGCGCTGGCGATATTCCGGGGCTACGGCCAGGTGGTAGATCATCCCCCGGCGTCCGTCGAATCCGCCAACCACCGAGCCGACGATCAGGCCGTCGGCCTCGGCGACCAGGAACAGGTCGGGGTCGCGGGCGAGTTTCTTCTCCAGTTCCTGCGGCTCGTCCGAGCGGCGGACGTTGATCCCCGGCCCGGCTCCATCCCACAGGGCGCGCACGGCCGGGTAATCCTCAGGGTAGCGGAACTGGCGGATGGCAGGAGCATTTTGCGGTCCGGCGCTCATGTAACCACGCGGCGCAAGGCCGAGATCAAATCGTCGGGCATGTAGGGCTTGAGCAGGAATTCGTTGGCGCCGTCGTCCAGACATTCGATCCGCAGGTTCATGCCCGAAGTCATGACCACGTAGGTGTCTTTCAAACTCTTGTCGTTTCGGATGGCCCGCAGTACGTCAATGCCGTTCTCGCTCGGCAGGTTCACGTCCAGGATCAACGCGTCGGGCCGTTCGCGCCCAAGGGCCTGGATCACAGGTTCCTGGAAGTTGGTCAAACTGGTCACCTCGAAGCCTTCCATGCGCAGCAGGGTCGTCAGCAGGCGGACCATGGTGGTATCGTCTTCAGCCAGCAGCACTTTTGGCATCGTTGCCCCCTTTCGCCTCGCTGCCGTCCGGTGCGTCCTTGCGGCGCGAGGCCCTTACCAGCGCGGCCTCCAGCACTTCGTCCACGCTTTCGACGAAGATGAATTTCATGGATTTCTTGATCTCCTCGGGGACGTCTTCCAGGTCGGCTTCGTTGTGCCTGGGCAGGATGATCGTTTTCAGGCCGTTGCGGTGCGCAGCCAGGACCTTTTCCTTGACCCCGCCAATCGGCAGGACCTGTCCCCGGAGCGTGATCTCGCCGGTCATCCCCACCCCGGTGCGGACCTTGCGCCCGGAGATGAGCGACACGAGCGAGGTCGCCATGGTGACGCCCGCCGAAGGCCCATCTTTGGGCTGGGAGCCGGCCGGGATGTGCATGTGGATGTCGGAATTCTCGAAGAATTTGGTTTCAAGCCCCAGTTCGCCCGCCCGCGAACGGACGTAGGAGAGCGCGGCCCGGGCCGATTCCTGCATCACGTTGCCGATCGAACCCGTCACCTGGAAGCCCTTGCCGCCGGGCATGCGGGTGGACTCGATGTAAAGCACGTCCCCGCCGAACGGCGTCCAGGCCAGGCCGGGCACGACGCCCGGCATCGAGGTGCGGACGTTGAGTTCCTCGGTCCCGTAGAACATGGGCCGGTCGAGGAACTCCGCCACCGTCTCAGGCTTGATGAGCACTTTTTCGGCCTGGCCTTCGGCGATGCGCGTGCCCACCTTGCGGCAGATGGCCCCGATCTGGCGTTCCAGGTTGCGGACGCCCGCCTCACGCGTGTAACTGCGGATGATGGTCCGCAGGCCGGCGTCCGAGAAGCGGATTTCCCGGTTGCGCAGCCCGTTCTCGCGGATCTGGCGCGGGATCAGGTAGCCCTTGGCGATCTCCACCTTTTCGCGGTCGGTGTAGCCCGACAGGCGGATGATCTCCATCCGGTCGCGCAGCGGGCCGGGGACGGTTTCGAGGGTGTTGGCCGTGGTGATGAACATCACCTGCGAGAGGTCGTAGGCCACTTCGAGGTAATGGTCGCGGAATTCCGAGTTCTGTTCGGGGTCGAGCACTTCGAGCAGGGCTGAAGCCGGGTCGCCGTGGAAATCGAAGACCAGCTTGTCCACTTCATCGAGCATGAAGACCGGGTTGCGGGTCTCGACCCGCCGCAGCGCCTGAAGGATGCGCCCCGGCATGGCCCCGATGTAAGTACGGCGGTGGCCGCGGATCTCGGCCTCGTCCCGCACGCCGCCGAGTGAGACGCGCACGAACTTGCGCCCCATGGCCCGGGCGATGGACTGTCCCAGCGAGGTCTTGCCTACGCCGGGAGGCCCGACGAAGCACAGGATCACGCCCTCACGCTCGCGGCGGATCCGGTCTTCGCTGGCTTTTTTCAGCTCATCGCTGCGTTCGAGGCGCAGTTTGCGGATGGCCAAAAATTCGAGGATGCGTTCCTTGACATCCTCCAGCCCATAGTGGTCAGCGTCGAGAATGGTGCGGGCGTGGGCGATGTCCAGGTTGTCCACCGTCGTCTTGAACCAGGGCAGCGAGACCAGCCAGTCGAGGTAGGTGCGGATGACCCCATATTCGGCTGCGGCAGTCGGCAGGCGCGCCATCCGGTCGAGTTCGCGGCGGGACTGTTTGGCGGCCTCTTCGGGCATCCCGGCCTCTTCGATCTTCTTGCGGAACTCCTCGACCTCGACCGCCTGCTCGTCCTTTTCGCCCAGTTCCTTTTGGATGGCTTTCAACTGTTCGCGCAGGAAATATTCGCGCTGCACCTTCTCGATTTCCGAACGGGCCTCGTTCTGGATCTTCTGCCCCAACTGGAGCACTTCGGCCTCGCGCACGAGCAGGCTGATCAGCTTTCGCAGCTTCTCCAAGGTCGAGTCCAACTCGAGGATATGCTGGGCGTCACCCAGTTCGATCCGCTGGAAATTGGCGATCGTGTAAACCGTCTGGAGGGGGTCCTCCAGCGAGGTGATCGAACCGGCCAGTTCCTCGGGGAAGGAGGGGATCATGGCCGCGATCCCGCTGAACTGGTCGCGGGCGTTGCGGGCCAGGGCGTCGGTCTCGATCCCGGCTTCGACCGTTTCGGGGATGTACGACACCCGCGCTCTCAGGTACGGCTCGATGGTGGTGAACGACTCCAGCCTGAAACGATCCAGGCCCTGCACCAGCAGGCGGATGGTCCCGTCGGGAGCGCGCAGCAGCCGGTGGACGGTGGCGATCGTCCCGACGGGGTACAGGTCCGCCGGTCCGGGCGATTCGAGTTCGGGATTTCGGCTTGCCACCAGACCGACGAACCGGTCCCCGGCGACAACGTCATCCACCAACCTGATCGAACGCGGCTGCCCGATGGTCAGCGGGACGGCCGTCTGGGGGTAGACCACCAACCCGCGCAAAGGCAGGATCGGCAGTTCCTGGGGATATTTTTCCTTTTCGATGACCTGCTCCTGCTCCACAGGCTCGGGAGTCGCGTCCTGCCTGGGGGCGAGACGCGAAAAAAGGGCGGGGACGACCACCTTCAGCAGGGAATCGTCGTCGTCACCCACCCAGTTCAACAAGTCCATTAAATCGGTTTGCCAGCGTGAAGCAGCCATTCGTATGTTATTGTTCCTCGATTGAAATCTTGCTCGGTCTTACTTTGGGCAGGGTGACGGTCAGGAAGCCGTCTTCGTAGAGCGCCTCCGCCCTTTCGGCGTCCACCGGGCCGGGGAGTTGTACAGCCGTATGGAATTCCCCGAAGCGGATTTCCATCTGGTGGTAGGCCCGGCGCTCGTGGATATCCGGCCTCGACCCGGTGATGACCAGGTAGTCGTTGTCCATATTGACCTGGAAGTCCGATTCGCGCATCCCGGCCACCTCTACGCGGACCACGTAAGTCATGTCGGTTTCATAAACATCAGTGGGAGGCGACCAGGCGTAAGAACGCACCTGTACCTGCCAGCCCACCGCGTGCAGCACTGTCCGCCGCTTGTCACTCAGAACAGACTCGGATTTACGGATTACCGGCGGCATGGGAAACACTCCTTTCACTTGCGACCCGGAAGACCTGAACGATCATGGCGGCCCGGGGAACCGCGAGCACATCTATTGTGTGAATATAACAGCGCCCCCGGCGGGATTCGAACCCACAACCTCCTGCTTAGAAGGCAGTTGCTCTGTCCATTGAGCTACGAGGGCCTGGGACTACTCTATGAATGGCCGCAAGCCGCGATAGACGCGCGGCCCGGCGATGGTTTTCAATATGATGGCGGCCGGACGCTGTAATTTGGCAGCCAGGTCATTGGCCGACATGGGCGTGTTGCCGTTGACCAGGAAGATGCGGAAGATGGCCTCCACCAGGGCGGTATGCTCGTCAATGAACCCGGCCTGGCGGGTGCAATGCGCCATGAGGATGTGTTGAATGCCGTCCAGCAGGCGGACCTCGGCGGTGCGGGGGTCAATCCAATCAACTTGCTGTTCGTCAGCCATATCGGCGAAAACTTCCTGGTGTTCCGGGCAGAGCAGGCTGCGCAGGTAGACGTGCCAGTTGCGGTCGTTGAACTGCCACCAATCGAAATCAATGTGGAAGGGGGTGTCCAGGCCGGGCTTGACCAGGCTGAATCGTTTCAGTTCCGACATTTCACGCCTCCCCGCCCGAGGAATCGTCCATGCGGAAATGGAGGTCGCCGACGTGCCTGAACTGCGGGCTGGACGCCAGCAGGGCCAACAACGGCGCCGGCGGGCAGCGTTTCAGGATGTTGAGAGCCGAATACAGCTCCTGGGCGTGGACGTGTCCCTGTGGATTGAGTTTGGTCAACTCGCGCATGACCATGACTACCAGTTTCTCGAAAGATTGGCGACTCTTGGTTATCCGCTCCCAGACCTGGTCCACACTGCCCATGTCGGGGACAGCCACGATCATCCGGTCGTTGAAATCGGTGCTGATCATCTGCTTGAGCAGGGCAAAGACCAGGCCGCCATCCGCGCCGACGAGCACGGTCCGCACCCATTCGCGGGTGGGGCGGCGGGTATGAGCCGTCACCATGACTTCGCCCGGTTTCTTGCTGTGCCGGATGGTGATCAGGCTGCCAGGCAGGATGTCGTTTTTTTCGTACCATTCGCGCAGCCCGAAGACGTAACGCTTCTCGCGTACCACCCAGGCGGG
Source organism: Chloroflexota bacterium (assembly GCA_049324115.1). Lineage (GTDB taxonomy): Bacteria > Chloroflexota > Anaerolineae > Anaerolineales > Villigracilaceae > UBA5796. The sequence continues at coordinate 8,162 of JBMOMN010000026.1, read as the reverse complement.
CATCTTGTGGCTCGTATTGCCGTCCACCAGGGTGAAACGGATGCGGGGCGATTCGTAAGCCGTCGGGAAGAATTTGCTCACCCGCGCGGAGACAGGCAGGGTTCCCGCGCGCCAGTGGGGATAGGTCAGGGTGACGACAGCCTGGTTGCCGTCGCTGGGTGCGATCAAGGACTCGCTGAGTTCGTCATCCAGTTCGGCTTCGAGGGCCAGCATATCGCGGGTCAGGATCGAACGGTCATGCTCGATGGGCGTGTAACGCAAATACGGCGGCACGTCGCGGACCTCCGCCGGTTCGAGGCGCTGCAAACACCACAAGACCTGACCGGCTGCGCCAACCTCGTCGAACCGGCCATCCTCCTGCAAGGCATAATTGAGGGAGAACTCGGCCAGCTTGGGGTTGACGCCTTCGGGGAGTTCCACGTCCTGGAGCAGGTTGGCCGTGGGCAGCGGCTCGCCGCCGGCTACGTCGAGGACGGCTTCGGCCAGGTTGAGATGGCCGGCGTTCACATCCACCAGCAAGGCCCGCGGGAACCAGCGCCCGGCAATGCGGACCAGGCCGTCGTCGGCCTGGAGGCTGGCCTCCAGTTTCTTTTCGAGGCTGTCCCTGGAGGCTTCCAGCACCAACGTGGCGGTCAGCATGTCGTCTTGGGGATTTTCCTCGGGGGGATCGTTGAGCGGGTGGTCCAGCAAGCCCGAAGCGAACAGGCGGATGGCGTCGTTTTCCATCTGGACTTCAACGACTTCGAACTCGCCGACTTCCGGGTTCACACCCGGGCGCGTGGCAAGGACTGTTCCCCTGGCCCAATCCAGCGCCGGGAAGACCAGCGCTTCGCCCGGTTTGTAAGTATCTTTGGGAAAATAGATCTTTCCGCTGGCTTTTTGCTGCCTGGAGAGGGAATCACGCTCCAGGCGCAAACGTTCGTCTACAAAAACCGCCGCCAACTCGGAGATGGTCATTGGCGTTTCGGTTTCGAAGAGATAATTCTGGATATATTCGATATCCTGTTGTGTGACTTCCAGAGATTCCCAATAAGTTGAAGGTAACGTCAGTGGAATGGTTGTCATACTCTGCCTTGCCATTGAAATTCGTACCGCGTAGATATGTCCTTTAAGGGCGGGCGGCGCATCAATTATACCCCACGTTTGAAACCTGCCAAACAGACATTAGGTGATGCTTTGTCTTCCATTATTTTCCTGCGAATCTCTCCCGTCACCGGTTTCACTACTCCCGGCGTAACGTATGGATATTATTCATGTTATAGTTCATAATCGTTCGTTCAAGTTCCGCACAATGCCCAGTGCCCTCCAGCAAACCTTGAGAAAGGAACGGTGATGCGGCCAACACCCCAGGAGCCGCCAACCAATCGCCAAGAGCTGCCCTTGATAAAAAAACTCATCTACGGCTCCGGCGATTGGGGCCTTTCATCCCTTTCGATGATGCGCTCGGTCTTCTACGCCATCTACCTGACCGACGTGGTCGGCCTGGAGGCGCGGCTGGCTTCCTTCGGTGCGCTGGTCGGCATCTTCTGGGACGCGCTCAACGATCCGCTGGTGGGCAGGCTCAGCGACCGGGTGCGGACGAGGTGGGGACGGCGCAGGCCGTTCCTTTTGATTTTTGCCGTCCCGTTCGCGGTCAGCATGGTCATGCTCTGGTATGCCCCGCCCTGGACCAACCAGACGGCCCTGCTGTTCTACGTCACCCTGACCTTTATGCTCTCGGATACGCTCTCCACGCTGATCTCGGTCCCCTTCCTGTCGCTCACACCCGAAATCGCCCCCGGTTACGACGACCGCACCACCCTGACCGGCTACCGCACCTTCTTCCAGCTTGCCGCCGGGCTGGCGGTGGTCGTCGCTGCCCCGGCTATCGTGGATGCGGTGCTGGCGGGCGGCGGAACCCAGCAGCAGGGATTCCTGCTCGTGGCGGCCGTCTTCGGCGGCCTGGGGGCCATCCCCTTCCTGTTGATCTTCGCCGTCATTCGCGAGACCGCCACCGACGACGAGATTCAGACCCTGCCCCTGCGCCAGACCTTGCGCCTGGCCTGGCAGAACGTCCCCTTCCGCTACGCCATCGGCATCCACATGCTCAACTGGTCGGCGGTGGACATGATCGCGGTCACTTTCCCGTATTTCCTGCTCTACTGGATCGCCGGGGGCGACCTGCTTGCCAAAGTGGACCTGTTCGGCCTGTCACTCTCGCTCGAATCGGCTTTCTTTGGCTTGCTGATGCTCGGCTGCATCCTGGCCTTGCCGTTCTGGATGTGGTTCTCGCACCGGCGCAACAAACGGGACGCGTACGTGACGGGGATGCTCGCCATGATCGCGGTCGAGCTGGTCATCTTCACCGTCCAGCCGGGACAGGTGGGCCTGCTCCTGGCCCTCGGCTTTCTCGCCGGGACGGGCATCGCCACCGCCTACGTCCTGCCCGATTCCATTTTCCCCGACATCATCGAGTGGGACGAGTTGCGCACCCGCCGCCGGCAGGAGGGCATCTACTACGGGGCGCGCAGCTTCATCCGCAAGCTGACCGGCGGGCTGACCATCTTCCTGGCGCTGCAACTGCTCGGCTGGGCCGGCTACCAGGCCCCGCCGGAGACGGCCACCAGCTTCCAGCAGCCGGAACGCGTCGTAACGGTCATCAGGCTGCTCGTCTCGCCCGCCGGGGCGCTGCTCTTCAGCGGCGCGGTGGCCTTCGCCTGGTTCTATCCGCTCGACCGGGCGCGGCATGCCCGCATCCAGAGCCTGCTCAACCGGCGCAAAGGCCGGGGCGGGTCTCCCCTCCCGACGCAGGAACCATAGTCTCCGGGGCAGCGTCTAAAATACCAAATCCCAAACGAGAAAAGAGGAAAAATGAAAAAGACCACCCTGATTTGGACCGCCCTTATCGTTGCCGGATTGACCCTGAGCGCCTGCGCCCCTGGGATCACCAACCAGTCCCTGAACGATACCACCTGGGAGCTGGTCTCCTACGGCTCCGCCATGGACCCGACGCCGGCCGCGCCCGACATCGAAACCACCCTCACCTTCGGCGCCGACGGGCAGGTCGGCGGCAATATGGGCTGCAACTCGTTCAGCGGCGCCTTCGAGCTGAACGGCGACAAGATCGAATTCGGCCCGATCACGTCCACCATGATGGCCTGCGAAGGCTCCGGCATGGACCAGGAAGCTGCGGCCTTCAACGTGCTGCGCGAAACCGTCACCGCCAGCTTCGACGGCTCGAACCTGACCCTCACCGGCCCCGACGGCGACGTGCTGGTGCTGGCCCAAAAATAACCCCAATACCCGTCAACACAAGACGCGAAGGCCGCTTCACAAACGGGCCTTCGTGTCTTTTTATTTTTTCGCTACCAGACATCTGAATCCTTTGCCGAGAATTTCGCTAACCCAGCAGGGAATTTTCGACACTTTTTTAACCCATTGGGTTAAAAGCGGGCTATTGTAATTTCAATTTTGCCAATATATGATATTCAAGATAAGTCTTATCCAAATTTTACCAGTTATTCAGGAGGCAGAATGAAACGCAAACGTCTTTTTTCAGTTGTGGCAGTCGCCACTTTTTTGATACTCGCCTTTTGGGTCGGGACCGTTTACGCGGCCACCAACTGCTTCAACGACACCAACGGGCACAAGTTCGAGCAAGCCATCTGCTGGATGAAGCAAAACAAACTGGCAGTTGGCAACTTTTTCAAACCCAATGACGCCACGACTCGAGGCCAGGCGGCTGCATGGCTGCAAAAGGTCTCCCAGATCCCGCCCACCCAGGGGTTGATCCTGATCAGTGAAGGTTTCGGGAACTGGCAGCCTTTCTTTTCGGGCGACAATATTATCTTTTCAAATTATTCCAATGTTTCCTATGTCGAGAAAACCTCTGTCGGCTCCAGTTATGTTTCGCTGCAACCTTCCATCCCCACAGTGCTTTACGGGCGGAAACTGAAACTGCTCGGCGTCGAGCTTTGCTACACAGCCTCCACAAGCGCGGTACTTTCCTACGTGGAGATCAACACATACACCCACACCACAGGGGCAGGCTCGCGGACATTGCAATTTTCAGACGGCACCGACCGCACCGATTCGGCATGCCGCTATTACAAGCTACCCACCCCGGTCCTGTTGACAGCCGAAGATGGGGCCAATATCTTTATTAACGGGACCTGGAATACAGCCAATTACCCCTTGATACTCGGCCGGACGACTTTCGTGCTCGCCCCGACCGGCGTAAAGGCGGCGGCCCCGACCAGCGCGAACGAAGTCCTGCTCCAGGAAGGCGGCAGTTCGGATACCAGCGCGCCGTAGGCAAGCGAGTCAGCGAGTCAGCGAGTCAGCGAGTTGGCTTTTGGGGGACGAGGGATTGAAAACGGAATACCATCCGGTAAGTAGTCCGGGATCCGTCAGGGTGAAGTGTAGAGCCTTCACCCTGATATTTTTCCGCCGGCCGTCAATTTCCCCAAAATCGCCAGCGTCTCCGGCTTGCCGCCCAGGCCATTCTCCCCGCCGGGACCCACACACGAGGGACAGCCGTCTTCGCAGGCGCACTCGCGTACCAGTTCCAGCGCCCGCGTCAGCAATTCGTCGTGCAGCTCGAAGAGTTTTTCGCTGAATCCGATCCCCGCCGGGACGAGATCGTAAAGCACCACCGAGGGCTGCGGGAAGTGCTCGCTGGCGACCGGCTCGATATGCGTGCCCAGGTCGCCGGGATCGCACATCAGGAAGAGCGGGGCCAGGTTGCCGAGCGCGTAGCTCAATCCCGCCAGCCCCGAGCGGACGCGCACGTTCGTCTCGGCCTGTTTGTGGCACTCGGGACAGAGGGTGATGAGATTATCGAGCCGGTTGGCCTTATCCCGCAGGATGTGGCCGCTTTCATCCCGGAACATGCGGAAAGGGATTTTATGGTGGACATCGTGCTGGCGGCCGGTTTCGGGACGTCCGCAAACCTGGCAGGTATAGCTGTCCCTGGCTCGCACCCGCTCGCGGATGCGCGGCCAGTCGGGGCCGTAATCGTTGGGGGCGTTGGTCCACAGGCCGGCCTCGCTCAGGGATTTGACCGTCTCGTCCGAGATCGAGAGCCAGTAACCGGTGGTCATCAACTCGGAGGGCGGCAGGTCGAGCGGTTCGCCGCCCAGGGTTTCGTGGGTGTACCAGCGGCGTTTGATGTAGCCCTTGACCTGGGTGGTGACTTTCAGGTCGCCCCAAAACTTCTTTGCCCCATAACCCCTAACCCCTAACTCGCCTTCCCCCGGAGATTCTGCTGAAACCCCCAAGACCTCCACCGTCGTGCTTCGCAGCGGTTCGGTGTAGTAGTCGCTTTCGACCGGGCGCAGTTGGGCGGTCTTTTGCTCCAGGTCCAGGCTTTCCACAAAATAGGATTGGGCCTCGTGCAGGTAGATCGCCCCGGGGTGGGCCATCCAGACTGCGCTCTCGCCGTCCACCGTGCCGACCGTCAGCGGACGTTCGCCTGAGGTTTGCAAGACCACGCTGCCGGGCGAGGCCGAGCGGAGCGAGATGGAGGCCGCGGGGTAGGCGTCGGCCATCCAGTAATATTTTTCGTTCGAGAGGTGGGCGTCCTGCCCGGCAACCAGGAATTGCAGGAACTCCTCCACGCTATCCGCAGATAACTTCCCGAAGCCTTCGCCCTTGGCGAAGGGTAATTCGAACATGGCGCAGCGCAGGTGGTTGAGCAGGATCAGCAAGTGATCGGGATTGACCAGGGCCTGTTCAGGCGAACGCTCGAACAGGTAATCGGGATGGCAGGCGAGGAACTGGTCGAGGGGACTGGCAGACGCGACCAAAACCGATAGTGCGGGATCCAGCCCGCGTCCCGCGCGACCCGCTTGCTGGCGCGCGCTGGCGACGGTTCCCGGGTAGCCGACGAGGACGGCCGCGCCCATCCCGCCGATGTCTATCCCCAATTCGAGGGCGTTGGTCGCGACCACAGCCCGGACCGATCCGTCGCGCAGTCCTTTTTCGATCTCGCGGCGCTGTGAGGGGAGGTAGCCGCTTCGATAACCCCTCACCGGAGAATTGAGTGCAGAGAGTGGAGAGTAGTCACTATTCTCGATTCTCTGATCTCTGTTCCCTTGAAGATACGTCAAGATAATCTCTACGGAGCGCCTCGACCGCGCAAAAACCACTGATTGCACTTCGGCATTCAGCAGGTCTTCCGTCAGGCGGACGGCTTCGAGCAGGCTGCTCTTGCGCAGGCCGAGGGCGGCATCCACCACGGGCGGGTTGTAGATGATGAAATGGCGCGGGCCACGGGCGGAGCCGTCCCGGTCCACCAGGTGGACGGGGGCCTCGACCAGGCGTTCGGCCAGTCCTTGCGGGTTGCCGATGGTGGCCGAGGCCAGGATGAATTGCGGCGTTGCGCCGTAAAACGCGGCGATGCGCTTGAGCCGCCGCAGGAGGTTGGCGACGTGCGACCCAAAGACGCCGCGGTAGGTGTGGGCCTCGTCCACGACCACGAATCGCAGGTGACGGAAGAATTCGGCCCAGTTGGTGTGGTGCGGCAGGATACCGGTGTGGAGCATGTCGGGATTGGTCAGCACGAGACGGGCGCGCTCGCGGACGGTCTTGCGATCTTTCTGGGGGGTGTCGCCGTCGTAGATTGCAGTGGTAAATGGTAAGTGGTGATTGGTGAGTGATGCTAAAACTGATGACTGATGACTGATGACGGAATACTGGTCCTGCGTCAGGGCTTTGGTGGGGAAAAAATAAAGGGCGCGGGCTTCGGGGTCCTCGAGCAGGGCGGCCAGGACGGGCAGGTTGTAGGCCAGGGTTTTGCCGCTGGCCGTTCCGGTGGACAGGATCAGGTTTTCGCCCCGGCGGGCGCGTTCCCAGGTTTCGGCCTGGTGGCTGTAAAGCTCGAAGATGCCCTGGCCGCGCAGCAGGTCCGCCAGCACGGGAGGCAGGTCGGGCGGGAGGGGACGCAGGTCGGCGGGGCGCTGCGGCAGGGTCCGCCAGGAGACGAGGTTCGGCCCGGTGGCGGGGTCAGCACGCCAGTGGTCGAGGAGAGATGCGAGGGGCATAAGCGAATTTTATCATCCGTGAAACCCATTCCACCCCCTGGCCCGAAGTCAAGTGGGCAAACCCATTATTCCCCCAGGAAAATCCCCAAATGGTTGGCGACCGGGCGCTCCAGCCCCGGCACCCCGGCATGGATGGGAGAATTGAGCACCTGCGGCTGGCCGTTCTTGTCCCGCGCCACCAGCGTGGACGAGCCGCCGCCGTCGAGGGACATGGCTGTCTCCGCGCCATAGTTGATCATCAGGGTCGCCAGTTCGGCAAAGGTCATGCCCCGGCTGTAGAGCGGCTGGCGCCCGTCAATCACCGCCAGGATGAGGGTGTTGCCGTTCCGGCTCAGGCCGACTGCGCTGCGCGGGGCGCGCTCGGTAGTATCCAGGCCGTCAACCGGCTCCCCGTTCTTGACCAGCATCCGGTCGCCGGCGAGGATGTGCTGGGGCTTGCCGGTCTCGGCGTTGAAGCTGATGTTGTTGTTGGCGGTGATGTATAGGGTCGGGCCGGGACCGTCGGCGTAGAGCTTGCCCTTCGACATGCTCCTGCCGATGGGCGTCACCGGGTCGCCGGAGTGGGGATAATAGTCGGGGCCGTTGGCGTACCAGGGGGTGAAGCCTCCGCCGTTGATGGCGATGTCCACCCCGAAATCTTGCATGAACTCGGAGGTGGTGCGCGCCTTGAGCGGATGCTCACCCTTATCGGTGACATCCGGCGGCGTGACCAGGAAGCGCACCCCGGCCTGCTTGACCTCAATCAGGACGACGTGCATCACCAGCGGCTCCGGCAGGTAGCGCACCACCCGGCGGTAGATGACCCCATCGGCCAGGGTGCGCCGGGTCGAGGTCGGCAAGACGTGTTTGGTGAGCAGGGTATAGCCCGCCGGCGCAGCGAGCAGGCAGGCCGCGAGCAGCAGGCTGAACAGAACACACCCGGTTCGACGTTTTTTCTTCATGGGCTACTTATACCATTTGAAATCCCCTGCTTCTGTCGATTTAATAGGACTATAATCATGCCCCCAGCAAAGTTTTCACCCAGAAAACGACCCTCGCAGACAAGGCCAGAACATCACGATATTCTTCTCCTGTAATTTCTTCAGAGAAACCAGGATAACGGGATTGCACGGCGTATTGGGTCAGCACATCGGCTTCCCT
>JBMOMN010000025.1:0-12383 GCA_049324115.1 Chloroflexota bacterium | reverse complement strand
ACACGAAGGCGCTCAAAGGGAAAACGCCTTGATTTGATGGGTTCCTCCTTTGTAGACTTTGTGCTCCTTCGTGTTTTAGGGTTTTCCCAATGAAAACGAAAGAACCACAAAATCCAGCAGAATCGGGGAAATTTCAACTGAGCGCCTGAAAACGATCAAAAAGCGTCTGATTGATTGGCTTCGGAAATAGCCGCCCATGACCCTCAAACGCTTCTGGCTCGACCCCTACCTGACCTACCTCGACACCCGCATCACCTCCGTGAATGGGGAAGCTGTCACCGTTGCCGAGACGATCTTCTACGCCTTCTCCGGCGGCCAGGAAAGCGACGCCGGGACGATCGGCGGAGTCCCGGTGCTGGCGGCGCGCAAAGACGGGCTGGAGATCTATTACACCCTCGAAAGCGGCCACGGACTGAAACTCGGCGACCCGGTGCGGATCGTGATTGACTGGCCTCGTCGCTACCGTCTCATGCGGCTGCATTTCGCTGCCGAACTGGTGCTGGAACTGGCCTACCGCAAACTCAGCGGGGTCGAAAAAGCCGGGGCGCACATCGCCGAAGACAAAGCCCGGATTGATTTCACCTGGGGCGAGAGTCTGGCCCCGCTCATCTCTGATTTGCAAGCTGAGGCCCAGGCCCTGGTTGAGGCCGATTTGCCGATCATCAGCGCCTTCAGCGACGAAGCCAGCGAACGCCGCACTTGGGAAGTCCCCGGCTTCGCCCGCGTTCCCTGCGGCGGGACTCACCTGAAGCGCACCGGCGAAGTGGGGATAATTAGGTTGAAACGAAGCAATCCTGGTAAGGGCAAGGAAAGAATTGATATTTTCGTAGAGTGAGTGTTGCGTGGATCGTGTTACGTGGATCATGTTGCGTGGAGCGTTTTCCGTTTTACGCCCTACGCAACACGCATCACTATCCTCCCCACAACCCATACCCCGCTTCCCGCCGTTCCTCGCGCCGCCGGTGCTGCTCGTGGATCTCCGCCACGTGGACAGCTTTCTCGGCAATCGCGGCCTCCAGCCACAGGCGGCCGTTCTCCGCCGTGGCGAGACTGCCCGCCCCGTAAGCGCCGGTCTGGCTGTCGTCGTCCCAGGGCGGGTTGGCGATCAATGAGCCGCCCTCGACCCAATCCATGTAGTAGTTGGGCGTGGCGACGAAGTCGGTTTCATCTATGACCTTCGACATATCCACCAGGTCGGGACGCAGATGCAGCATCAGAGCGGTTTCCAGTTCCCCGGCGTGGCCCATGCCGCCGATCTCCGAGCGGCGGTACTTTTCGAGCGCCGCGACCCCGTCCGGGCCGGAGAGATACAGCCAGGAGGTGGCGGCAAAGCTGCGGCGGTGACGCTCCCCGGCGTATTTGACCACCGTGGTGAAGAACGAACAGTTGCCGCCGTGCCCGCTGAGGAGGTAGAAACGGTCGAAGCCACGCGCCACGAGCGCATCTATGACCGCGCCGTAAAAATCCTCGAAGGCCCGGCCGCCGGCGTTGAGCGTCCCGGCGAAGGCCTGGCGGTGGGTGCTGACCCCGTAGGGCATGACCGGCAGGGTCACGGCCTGGTCGGGGACAGCCGCAGCCGTGCCGTTCGCAATCGCTTCGATGATGAGCGTGTCCACGTTGAGGGACAGGTGGAAGCCGTGTTGTTCGGTGTGGCCGGCGGGGATCAAGATCACTTTGCCGGGTTGCGCATCAGAGAGTTTGTCGGAATACGCACCATGCTTCATGCGACTCGTGTTGCGTGTTGCGTGGGATTTTTGATGGATTTGGGCCTCTTTTAAACCCAAATCCAAACCTTGCGGGACGAGGGCATGGACGCGGGTGAAGCCGTCGTCACGGAGGCTGTCGAGCAGGTTGCCGACGAAGGCGCCCAATACCGGGGCGGGGACTTCCACCTCGCTGCCGCGCCAGCCGTAGGGGATGGCCGGGAGCAGGCCGATAGACGCCGGTCCGCCCAGAGCTTCGGCGAGCAGGCCCAAATCCCAGCCCGATCCGAGCGGGATGACGAGCGGGGTGTCGCGCCGCAGCCCAGCCACCTCCGGCCAGGTCAGGGTTTCGTAAGAGAAGATTTCCGTCATAATTGATCCTAAAAATGAACCGCGAAGTACGCCAAGTTTGCAAAGATTTCGAAAGGTTTTCTTCGCGTTCTTCGCGCCTTCGCGGTTTTCTCTAAGGTTTCGGCGGCATCAGATACCAATCCAGGAAGCGCTCGACCCGCTCGTACACGTCCAGCACGTTCTTGCGCTGCAGGAAACCGTGCGGCTCACCGGCGTAGGTCTTGTACTCGAAGGTCTTGCCCGCCCGGCGCAGGGCCTCGACCCACATCTCGGACGCCTCCGGCGGGACGACATCGTCGGCCAGGCCGTGCAACACCAGCACCGGCTTGCGGATGGCTTCGACCTCGAAGATCGGCGAACCCTTGAGGAACACGTCCCGGTTACGGCCCGGGTTGCCGAGCATCATCTCGGTGTACAGGCGCAGGTCCCGGTTGCAGAGCGCCCACGAGTTTTCGAGATGGGCGTCGCCGTACTTCGACACGCCGCAGGCGAAGAGATAATCGGGGTCACGCGACAGGCACAGGGCGGTCATGTAGCCGCCGTAGCTGCCGCCCACGATGGCTATACGCTGGGGATCAACCCAGTCCAGGCCCCGCAGGTAACGGGCCGCGTAGAGCACGTCCTGGACGTCAGCCCCGCCCCAGTCGTTGTAATTGGCCTGCTCGAAAGCCACGCCGTAACCGGTGGAGCCGCGGTAATCCGGGGCGATGAAAGTGTATCCCTTGGCCACGAAATACTGGGCCAGGATGTCCCACTCGAAGGCGTACTGGCCCGACGGCCCGCCGTGCGGGTGGACGATGGCCGCCCCGTTGGGTTTTTCGGGCTTGAGCAGCAGGGCCTGGATTGGGGTCCCGTCGAAGGAGGGATAGATGACCGGTTCCGGGCGGACGAGTTTTCCCCGCAGCGCAGGCGGATTCGAGAACGTGAGCTGGGTCATTTCACCGCTCCCAACCCGGACCCGGTAAATGTCCGGCGGTTGGACGGGGTTCTCATACTCGACGGTCAGTTCCGTCCCATCCGGCAGCCAGTTCGGGCGCTGGAAGAATCCCTCGCCCCGGACGAGGTCGCGCAGGCCGCCGCTGGCGATCTCAATCACGGCCAGGTCGAACCTCCCGCCCCGGTTGACGGTGCAGGCCAGTCGACTCCCGTCCGGCGACCAGGCCAGGTCGGAGATGTCGTTTTCGAGGGCGGTCAACTGGCGCAGGCCGGAGCCGTCTGCGTTGACCAGCCAGGCCTGGTCCCAGCCGCCGCGCTGCGAGAGGAAGGCGACCTGACGGCTGTCGGGCGAGAAGCGGGCGAACCAGTCTTTTTGTTTGGGCGCGCCGCTCAGGGTGCGGACCTCGCCGCTCGCCACGTCCACCAGCCGCAGGTCCCAGCGGTTGGGGTCGCCGTTCGGGCGGAAGACGACCACCACCGACTTGCCGTCCGGGGCGGGATGGGCATCCCTCACATCCCCCTCCAGCGTCACCAGCGGGCGCGGCCAGGAACCGTCCCGGTCGGTCAGCAGCAGTTGGACGGCCTCCCCGCCCCGGTCCACGTAAACCAGCAAGCCGCGACTATCCGGCATCCAGGCGGCAACGGATGCGCCTTCGGCGAAATCGCTGACCTTCTTCGGCAGGCCGCCCTCGGCGCGGGCGACCTGGGCGTGCCCGCCCAGCGTGAAGGCCAGCCACTGGCCGTCCGGCGACCAGAGCGGGACTTCGTCGTCCCAGTAGGCGACCAGGCCGCGGTTCATCGAGATGCGCTGCGGCCAGCCGCCCGCCGACGGCATGACGTACACGTCCGACAGGTCGTTGCGGTCCCAGATGAAGGCGATCTGCCGACCGTCCGGTGAAAGCCTGTGATCGCGGATGCGGTTGACGCCCACCAGCAGGTCCAGGCTCCAGCCATCGGGCGGCTTCAAGTCCGGCCGCGGGATGGACGGCCAGCCGTTGCGTTCGTATTTCTCTTCGATTTTGATACCGCTGGGCATGATTCCTCCTGAAAAGCAATAGACTTCCGAAGTCTGTAAATCTGTATTACCTGCCGCGAGTATACGTGAGATAAGCGGGCGTGACAAGCAAATGGATAACATTTCTTCGCACAAAACTGTACGTCACCCTCCTCCCCAAAATAAGCCCACCCTTTCCCATAATGTCAGAAAAAACCTGACAAATTATGTTCATTGTCCTGACTTACATCCGCCTGAAAATGTTGTAGAATAGGGGCATCAAGACAGAACTTTATCAACCTGATTTCAATCAAGGTACCTCCTCCCCCGGATGGGATGGTTTAATGGCGAAACCGGTGACACTTTTCGAGTGAAGTCCGGTGCTGTCGCGCAACTGTAGGTTTGGTTCGGTAGTTTCATGGTTGAGTAGTTCGGTAGTTTATCCCCTGAACTGCGAAACTTACCAACTACCAAAACTAATGAACTAAACAAGCCAGGTCGCCCGCCTCGATTGGTTTCCACAAGCCTCGCGGAAAGGAGGTGGAGTATTTAGATTCCTTGTCTAAATCTACAACCTTCCCCTGTCCAAGCGGCAGGGGATTTTGATTCCCCGTCCGGCGTGTGGCGCGGGCTTCTCTCGTCGAGTCACCCGTGCCGCTGCCGGTGGGGATCGAGAACAAATCAACCAAATTACTGGAGGTCTGTAAGCATGAACAAAAAAACACTGCAACTCTTTCTGGCGGTTTTCCTGGCAGGCAGTTTGTTGCTTGGAGCCTGCGCGCCCGCCGCGACGCCGACCGAGGCCCCGCCGTCCCCTGAGCCGGCTCCCGTCGAGCCGTCACCCACCCCTGAACCGACCCAGGAACCCACACCGGAGGTGATGGCCTTCGTGGATGACCTGGGGGTCACGCTCGAATTTGCGGATTACCCGCAAAGGATCGTCTCCATTTCGGCATCCACCACCGAGATCCTGTTCGCCATCGGGGCCGGGGATCAGGTCGTCGGTCGGGATGATTTCTCCCTCTTCCCCGAAGAAGCCCTGAGCGTGACCAGCGTGGGGGCGTTGTGGGGCGAACTGCCCACCGAGGCCATCCTGGCCCTCGAACCGGACCTGGTGGTCGCGGCCCAGATCATCAACGAAGACCAGGTACAGGCCTTGCGTGACCTGGGGCTGAACGTCTACTGGCAGGCCAACCCCACCACCTATGAAGAACTCTGGGACAACCTGCGCGACTTCGGCCAATTAACCGGCCACCAAGACGAGACCGAAACCTTGATCGCGGGTTTGGAGGCGCGGGTCAAAACCGTGCTCGAAAAAATAGCCCCGCTTTCCTATCACCCTTCCGTATTCTACGAGTTGGATGCGACCGATCCGGCCAGCCCCTGGACGACCGGTTCGGGCACTTTCATTGACTACATCATTTCGATGGCCGGAGGGACCAATGCCGCCTCGGCATTGCAAGGCGACTACGCCCAGATCAGCACGGAGGAATTGATCGCGGTCAACCCGGACGTTATCCTGCTGGCCGATGCCCTTTACGGGGTTACGCCTGAAAGCGTGGCCGCCCGCCCGGGCTGGGAGGCGATCACCGCCGTAGTCAACGGCGCGATCTATCCGATTGACCCGAACATGATGAGCGTTCCGGGGCCGCGGCTGGTGGATGCGCTCGAAACGACCGCCAAACTCCTGCACCCCGAAGTGTTCGAGTAAAAATTCGTCCACACCCAAACGGCACAATGGAACACGAAGCATGGCGACTCTTTGGATCTTCGGCGCCCCTCCTGCCCTGATATGAAAATAGGCGCGGACTCCAACGTCTCCCGACGTTGGCGCCAAAGTCTGGAGGCTTTGGACTCCTTTTCATCCTTCGAGGTGAATGAAGTTCATGGATACTTTGTGTTTAGGATTTTTCCTCATGCTGCGTAAACGGCCCTACCTTCTCAACATCCTGCTGCTGCTGGTCGCCTTCGTGTTCAGCATTGCCCTGGGCGCGGTCTTCATCCCGCCGGGGACGATCCTGCGCATCCTGGCCGACCGGCTGCCGGGGATTGCCTTCACCCCGGATTGGCCCAATGCCTTCGCGGCCATCATCCTGTCGGTGCGGCTGCCCCACACGGTGCTGGTCGTCCTGACCGGCGCGGCCCTGGGGAGCAGCGGGGCCGCTTACCAGGGATTGTTCCGCAACCCGCTGGCCGACCCCTACCTGATCGGGGTGGCCGCCGGGGCCGGGCTGGGCGCGGTGATCGCCATGACCCTCAACTGGCCGACGGACCTGTTCGGGTTCTACCTGATCCCGGTCGGCGCGTTTATCGGGGCGGTCACTACCGTATTGCTGGTGTACAACCTGGCCCGCGTCAACGGGATGGTCCCGCTGACCACGCTGATCCTGGCGGGGGTGGCGGTTGGGGCGTTTGCCTCGGCGGTCACCTCCTCCTTGATGCTGCGTACCGATTTGCAGATCCACCGCGCCATCTCCTTCCTGCTGGGCGGCTCGCCCATGCTGGGCTGGGACCCGGTCGTGGCGGCGCTGCCTTACATGGTCATCGGGATGGGGCTGCTGTCCCTCTCCGGCCACATGCTCAACGTGCTCCAGTTCGGCGAGGAGGAAGCCAAACAAATGGGCCTGGCCGTGGACCGGGCGAAGGTTTTCGTCATCGTGACCGCCTCGCTCACCACCGCGGTTGCGGTTGCCTTTTCCGGGGTGATAGGGTTCGTGGGGCTGATCGTCCCGCACATCATCCGCCTCCTGTGGGGGCCGGATTACCGGCGGCTGATCCCGCTTTCGATCCTGGGGGGAGGCAGCATGCTCCTGCTGGCGGATATGCTGGCGCGGGTCCTGCTGGCCCCCTCCACGCTGCCGGTTGGGGTGGTGACGGCCATGGCCGGCGCGCCTTTCTTCCTGTGGATCCTGCGCCGGGCCAAGAAGGAGGTCTTCTGGTAGCCATGTTGACGATTTCTTCCCTCAGGGTTGCTTACGGGCCGCGGACGGCGCTCCGGGGTGTCTCGCTGGAGGTATCTCCCGGCGAGATCCTGGCCTTGATCGGCCCCAACGGGGCGGGGAAAACCACCCTGGTGCGCGCCGTCAGCGGCACGATCCCGGTGGCCTCGGGCCGGGTTGCCGTCAACGGGCAGGACCTGACCCGGCTCACCGTTACGCAGCGCGCCCGGGTCCTGGCCGTCGTCCCGCAGGCGCGGCAGTTGGGCGGGGCGTACAGCGTGGAGCAGGCGGTGATGATGGGCCGCACAGCCCACATGAGCTGGCTGGGACGCGAAAGCGAAGCCGACCGCGCCGCCGTCCGCCTGGCCCTGCGGCAAACCCAACTGGAAAGTTATGCCCATCGCTCCATCGCCCAGCTTTCCGGCGGCGAGCAGCAGCGCGTCCTGCTGGCCCGCGCCCTGGCCCAGTCCACACCGGTCTTGCTGCTGGACGAGCCGACCAACCATCTCGATTTGCAGCACCAGACCAACCTGCTCTCGCTGGTCAGACAACTGGCGGAGGAGCAGCAACTGGCGGTGATGATGGCGCTGCACGACCTGAACCTGGTCTCGTTCTTTGCGGATAAAGTGGCCCTGCTGGTGGACGGGGAACTGAAGCATTGCGGGACGCCCCAGGAGGTCATCCGGGCGGAAACCATCAGCCAGGCCTACCGGACGCCGGTGGAGATCGTTGCCCATCCGGTGACGGGCGCGCCGATCATCTTTCCGAGCGGTGTGCTCAATCGGAACGGAGCGTGAGTCAGGATGGCTAAAACGAAAAAAGGATTGGTCATCGTCAACACCGGGGACGGCAAGGGTAAAAGCACCGCCGCTTTTGGGATGCTCTTGCGCGCCTGGGGACGCGGTCTCCGGGTCTGCGTGGTGCAATTCATCAAGGCCGAAACCGGGCAATGGGGCGAGATCAAAGCCGCTAAAAAACTCGGCATTGACTGGTTCGCCAAAGGCGACGGTTTCACCTGGACCTCGAAGGACATGGACGAAACCGTCGCCCGCGCCCTGGACGGCTGGGAGGCGGCGAAAGAGAAGATCGCCGGCGGGAACTACGACCTGATCGTGCTGGACGAATTCACCTACCCCCTGTCCTTCGGCTGGCTGGATACCGCCCAGGTCATCGAGTGGTTCAAGGCCAACAAGCCCCAGGGATTGCACCTGGTCATCACCGGGCGGGACGCGCCCCGGGAATTGATCGAGTATGCCGATCTTGTCACCGAGATGAAAGAGATCAAACACCCCTACAACGAAGGCCTCCAGGCCCAGCCGGGCGTGGAGTTCTGATCATTCATCGTCAATTCGCGCGCTTCATAGCAAATCATCAGGAGAAAACCATGCTGGAACAAACCCTCGCCCGCATTCAAGAGTTGGACCAAAATGCCCTGGCAGCCGCCAAAGCCCGCCAGGATACGCTCACCAAACCGCCCGGCAGCCTGGGACGACTGGAAGAACTGTCGGTCCAGTTGGCGGGCATCAGCGGGAATCCGATCCCATCCATCCGGGATAAAGTCATCATCACCATGGCCGGGGACCACGGCGTGGTGGCCGAAGGCGTCAGCGCCTACCCGCAGGAGGTCACGCCCCAGATGGTGCTCAACTTCCTGCACGGCGGGGCGGCCATCAACGCGCTGGCGCGCCACGCGGGGGCGCGCATCGTCATCGTGGACATGGGCGTCGCCGCCGACCTGGAACCGCACCCGTCCCTGCTCATCCGGAAGGTCGCGCCCGGGACGGCGAACATGGCCCAGGGCCCGGCCATGACCCGCCAGCAGGCGGAAAAAGCCGTCGCCGCCGGCATCGAAATCGTCAGCGCTGAAATCGAAAACGGATTGGACATCGTCGGCACGGGCGACATGGGCATCGGCAACACCACTCCCTCCGCCGCCATTGCCGCCGCCCTGACCGGCGAGTCGCCCGCCAAAATTGCCGGGCGCGGCACGGGCGTGGATAATGAAGGCCTGAAGCGCAAGATCAGCGCCATCCAGCGCGCCCTGGCGGTCAACCAACCCGACCCCAACGACGGCCTGGACGTGCTCGCCAAAGTCGGCGGCTTCGAGATCGGCGGGCTGGCGGGCGTGATGCTCGGCGCGGCCGCCCGGCGCAAACCGGTGATGGTGGACGGGTTCATCTCGACCGCGGCCGCCATGATCGCCGTGGCGATTGCGCCAAAAGTCAGGCCCTATCTGATCGCCGCCCACCGCTCGCAGGAATGCGGTCACGGCCTGATGCTCGATTGGCTCGGCCTGAAACCCCTGCTCGATTTCGACCTGCGCCTGGGCGAAGGCACCGGGGCCGCCCTGGGCATCTCGATGGCCGAAGCCGCATGCAAAATCCTGGCCGAGATGGCCACCTTCACCGAGGCCGGGGTATCGGATAAAGAATAAGTGGCTCTCCCATTCTTGACGGGAAAAACCTTTTGAAACACGAAGGAAAATCTTTACGGCAAGGCGCTTTTTCCCTTTGAGAGCCTTCGTGTCACTTTGTGTTTAGGCTCTTTCCCGTAAATTGCGGAAGAGCCAGAATAAGTTTTTCACCACGAAGCGCATAGAAAAAACTCCGTGATCTCTGTGGCAAACATGATCTCACTCCTGGCCGCGTTCCAATTCCTCACCATTTCCCCCGCCATCGTCCGGCGCATGTTCACGCCGCAGGAGATGGGCCGCGCCGTGGGCTGGTTCCCGCTGGTCGGCCTGGCCCTGGGCGGCGTTTTTTACGGCCTGGCTCGCGGCCTGGCCTTCGTCTTCCCGCCGACGGTGACGGCCGTCTTCGTGCTCGCCGCCTGGCTGCTGCTGACCCGCGCCCTGCACTTCGACGGCTTCCTCGACACCTGCGATGGCCTGTTCGGCGGATTCACCCCGGAGCGGCGGCTGGAGATCATGCGCGACTCGCGGGTGGGAGCCTTCGGCGTGGCCGGTGGCGGATTGCTGCTCCTGGCTAAATACGCCGCCCTGGTCTCGCTCCCGCATCTTTCGGGGCTTTGGCTGGCTCCCGTTATCGGACGCTGGGTGCTGGCGATGGCAGTTTTCGCCTGCCCTTACGCCCGCGAAAAAGGACTCGGCCGCGATATGAAGGATCGAACGCGCTGGCCGCAGGTGGTCCTGGCGACGGCCCTGGCTGTATCGGTTTCCTGGCTGGCCGCCGGGTGGACGGGCCTGCTGGCGCTGGCCCTGGCCGGGATCGTACTCTGGCTCGGCGCGGCCTTCATCCTGCGCCGCATCCCCGGCCTGACCGGGGACAGTTACGGCGCACTGTGCGAACTGACCGAACTGGCCGTCCTGTTGCTTTTCACCGGCAACATCAATTTGTAATCGAGAGGAGCTTATGGGAAAACTGATCTTATTCTTGGGCGGGGCGCGCAGCGGCAAGAGTTCGTTCGCCGAAGCGCGGGCGAGGGAGATCGGCGGCGACAGCGTGCTGTACGTCGCCACGTCGGAGGCCCTGGACGAGGAGATGAAAGCCCGGGTGGCGAAGCATCGCGCCGCGCGGTCCCCGGCCTGGGTCACGCTGGAAGCCCCTCGAAACCCGGCCCAGGCCCTTCGTCGGGAAAGAAGCGGGGAGCAAGTCATCCTGGTGGATTGCATCACTTTTTTGGTCAACAACCACCTGATCGCGGCCGCCGGTCCCGAAGGCGACCCTTTCGACGCGCCCAGCGCAGACCCGTTCGACGGGAAGATCGAAGCGGGCGTGGTGGCGGAAGTCGAGGCCCTGGCCGACTATGCGGGCACACACGATGTCACGATGCTGGTGGTCTCGAACGAGGTCGGCATGGGGCTGGTCCCGGCTTACGAACTGGGACGCGCCTATCGTGACATCCTGGGGCGCGCCAACCAGATCCTGGCCCGCCGCGCCGATGAAGTTTTCCTGCTGGTGGCGGGCATCCCGATGAAGGTGAAATGAGATGCTGCGACTCCTTTTGGTGCGCCACGGTGAAACGGAATGGAATGCCCAGCGCCGCTACCAGGGCCAGTCGGACGTGCCGCTCTCGGCCATCGGGAGGCGGCAGGCGGAGCGGACTTCGGCGCGGCTTGCGGGCCAAAAGATCAATGCCGTTTACGCCAGCGATCTCAGCCGGGCCATGCAGACGGCCGGTATCATCGCCGATTCCAAAGGGCTGGAGGTTTCCCCCGAACCGCGCCTGCGGGAATTGAAATTCGGCGCGCTCGAGGGCCTGACTTTCGACGAGGCCGAGGCCCAATATCCTGGGATGATCGCGGCCTGGCTGGCGGATTTCAACCAGACCCCGCAGGGCGCGGAGACGATCGGCCAGTTCAAAGCGAGGGTCGCCGCCCTCCTGGACGATCTCAGGCAGCAGCACGACGAACAGGTTGTGCTGCTGGTGGGGCACGGCGGGTCGTTGAGCGAGATCGTGCGCCACGTCCTGGAATTGTCGCCGGAGAAACGCTGGTACATCGAAATGGAAAATGCCAGCCTGTCCGAAGTGCTGATCGCCGACAATTTCGTATCGCTCAAACGGTTGAACGACACCTGCCATTTGACGGCTTGAGCTCGCCGGGTGCGTCATTGACGATCTCGCGCCGCATCCCGAAGCGTGGACCGCAGGCCTACGCGCGGGCGGGGAGAGGCAGGCGCTTCCCGGCCCACATCGTCCGCATTACAATCCATGCCTTACATGCGGAAGGCGACGCCAGAGTTCAACCTGCTCCAGTATCCGCTTATCGTTTCAATCCGCGCCCCCCATGCGGGAGGAGATTAATCCGCTTAGATGTCATGCAATAATAACTTCCGTTTTTCCCGCGAAACCGGCGGGGCTGAAGCCGCCTTCTCAGTACCTGGAAACCCTTCGGGTTGATAACCACAAGTCGGTTTTAGCCGACTTTCACGTACTGAGGCAGGACTTTAGTCCGACGGGCACGGACAGAAGCGATTCAAAATCGGGAAGTTATTTTTACACAGGCCCTAATTATTGTCTATCGGACAAAACCAAAAATCTTAACGCGAATTCCGCGAATGGAACGGATTTCGCGAATTTATTTTCAAAAACATTCGCGCTACATCGTACCCGCAAGGGTATTCGCCAAATCTGCGTAACGTGTGCCCGTCAGTGTATTCGCGTTGTAAAAAGTTGGCTCATCAGGATCAAGTGGGGTGGAAACCCGTTTTACCACAGAGCGCACAGAGAGCGCCGAGATTTTAAAAGGCGGCTCTCCCGTTTTTGACGGGAAAAACCTTTTGAAACACGAAGGAACACCAAGTCAACGAAGGAAAACCTTTACGGCAAGGCGCTTTTTTCCCTTTGAGAGCCTTCGTGTGACTGATAGGAAAATAGGCGCGGACCCCAACGTCTCCCGACGTTGGCGCCAAAGTCTGGAGACGTTGGACTCCTTTTTCATCCTTCGGGGTGAAACCTTTCCATGGATACTTTGTGTTTAGGCTCTTTCCCGTTCGTTAC
>JBMOMN010000024.1:0-12523 GCA_049324115.1 Chloroflexota bacterium | reverse complement strand
CTATTTCTGGAAATTCTACCAATGGATACATCGCTCACCTCCGGTGGATTGGCTCTTTCCTCTGGATTGTACCGGAATTATTGCGATCGTTTGGCTATTCTGTTGTCATTGTGCTGCAAAAGTCGAGGTATATAATCGGCTCCAGTGAGAATTGAGAACATACAGAGGACTGAGCTATGAAAATCACCTTCCTGGGCGGCGCGGACGAAGTCGGCGCGAGCGGCATTCTGGTCGAAACAGCCGGGCGGCGCGTGCTGGTGGATTGCGGCATCCGCCCCTCGCCCAAGGCCCACGCCGGGCTGGACACCGACCAGCTTCCCGACCTGAGCCAGCTCGAAAGCGGCTCCGGCAGGCTGGATGCCGTGCTCGTCACCCACGCCCACACCGACCACACCGGCGCGCTCGAACTGGTGCTCGAACGTTACCCGGACGTCCCGGTATACGCCACCGCGCCCACCCTGGCCTTGACCCGCGTCCTGCACCAGGATTCGCGCCGCATCATGCAAAGCCGTCTCGACGAGGAGGGCGAACTGCCGCTCTTCGACGACCTTGCCGTGCAGCGACTGACGGCGGCGATGGTTCCCGTCCCGTTCAAGGCCCGCCTGGCGCTGGCCTCCGACCTGACCGCCACCTTCTTCCCCGCCGGGCACATTGCCGGGGCGGCCATGATCGGCCTGGAAAGCCCCGAGGGCAGGCTGCTCATCAGCGGCGACATCTCCATCTCACCCCAACGCACCGTGGACGGCGCCCGCCCGCCCGCCTTCCACCCCGACGCATTCATCGTCGAAAGCACCTACGGAGGACGCCTGCACGCCAACCGCGCTGTGCAGGAGCGCAAACTGGTCGAAACCGTGGCCCGGGTCACGGCTGCGGGCGGCAAGGTGCTGATCCCGGCCTTCGCGCTCGGCCGCGCCCAGGAGGTGCTGCTCATCCTCGACGAATACCAGCGCCGCAGTGAACTGCCCGGCGTCCCGGTTTGGGCAGACGGCATGGTGCGCGCCATTTGCCAGGCCTATCCCTCGTTTGGCGAGGCTTTGCCCCTGGCCTTGCAGGAGCGCGGCGCGCAATTTTTCAACGCCAATATCCGCCCGGTGGCCTCCGCCGAGCAGCGCAACGCCATCATCTGGGATCCCGGCTCGGCGGTGATCGTTGCCAGTTCGGGCATGTTGGCTGGCGGCCCATCCCTCGCTTACGCCCGCGCCCTGGCCCCCAAGCCCGAACATGCCATCCTGCTCACCGGCTACCAGGACGAAGAATCCCCCGGGCACCGCCTCCAGCAACTCAGCCAGCGCGGCTCCGGCACCCTCCGCCTCGGTGCGGACAAGGTGGACGTGCAGTGCCACATCGCGACCTATTCCCTCTCCGCCCACGCCGACGAATCCCAGATCATCAACCTCACCGAAACCCTCGACCCGGAGCAGGTCTTCCTGGTCCACGGCGATTCCGAAGCCCGCGCCAGCCTCGAAAAGGCCATCGGCGCCCGCCAGCGCCTCGTCCGCCTGCCGCGGGCCGGGCAATCTTTCGAACTGAAATTCGAGAGGGCCAGCCGTTTCATCGAACCCGGCCAGGCCAACGACCTGCGCGCCCGCCAGGACGAACTCAACCGCCAGCGGCGCGAGAAAATGGCCGGATTCGCCGATGCAGCGGGCAAATGGGTGGTGGTCAAGGGGGATGACGCCGCACCGGCGCGCTGCCTGGCCCTCGCAAGCGACCACCTGTGGGTGGAAATCGCCCCCGGCCTGGAGCAGGCGGTCTACCCGGAGGCCGTGCTCGCCGTTATGGGAGAGACTCAGCCCACCCCAGCCGACCTCGCGCCGTTCCGATCGCCTTCCGCTGCTCCGGCGGTCATGGAGCCGAACCAGGCCCTGGCTGCCGCCAACCGACATTTCCCGCCTGAAGCGTGCCTGCGTAAAAGCGGCTACCGCCTGGCTGAACACATCCTGACCCTGACCTTCGACTTCCCCGATTCGGCCCGCCAGCGTTTCGCGGGCCTGGTCGCTTCGCTGGAACAGGCCACCGGCTGGCAGGTGGAAATAATCCCCGAAACCAACCAGGCTGCCCTCAACACCCTCGTGCGCGAAGTCCTGCCGGGGGGCTGGCAGATCGTCAAAGGACCGGCCATCCACCGCGAGCAGAAGCGCGTGGCGGTGACGGTCCCGCCTCTTTCGCAAAGCGAGAGGACGAGGGCCGAGGAAGACTTCCTGGCTGCCAGCGGCTGGGAATTGACCGTGACCGAAACCGCGCAGCCCGCCTCCGGGCCGGTGGCCGTCCAGCCGACGGGCCGGCAGATGGAGATCAACGCCGCTTACACTTTTATCAAATCTGCGCTCGAGGGGAGCACGCTCTACCGCACCAGCCTGAAAGGTGAGGAAATTGTGCTCTCGTTCATCTCGCCCCAGGTGGCCGGGCGTTACCAAACCCAAATCGATGAACTCGCGGCGCAAACCGGCTGGCCGCTGAGTGTCAATCCCCAGCCGAACCAGGGCGCGATCCTCGAAGCCGCCCGCGCCCTGCTCACCAGGGCGGGACTGGCTGTCAGGAAAGGCCCCGGCATTTACCCGGAGAAGTCCGAGGTCGGCGTGGTTTTGGCGGAATCCATTCCAACTGAGGAGCAGGCCGGAATAACGGAAGCCTTCGAAAAGGAGACCGGCTTCCGGTTGACCCTCAGCGTGGCGGCCCCGCTTAAACCGGCGGAACCGGCTTCACGCGGCAACGTCGTCGAAATCCCCCTGGACCGCATCCGGTTGAGCAACTACCACCAATCCCTGAGCCTCGACCCCGCCAAACTGGACAAGGCCGTCGAGCGCGCCCGGATAATGGGCATCACACCGCCGCTCCAGGTGCGCCGCACCCGTGACGGCTACCTCCTGACCGACGGCCTCTACCGCCTGCGCGCCGCTGAAGCCCTGGGCCTGGAACGCATCCCGGCGGAGGTGGAGTGAGCTTTGAATATTCGGATGAACAATCCGAATATTCAAGCTGTAATCTCTCAACTGGACAAAAACCAAAGACCTTAACGCGGACACTTGCGCCGCACTCCCACTCCGCTGCGCTTCGGGGACTTCGTGCGTTCCCTGGCACCGCCCGCCAGGGCAGGTGTGGCGCAGTGCAGGTGTTACGCGGATGGAGCGAATTTCGCTAATTTATTTTCAAAAACATTCGCGTCACATCGTACCCGCCAGGGTATTCGCCAAATTCGCGAAATCCGCGTTGAGAAAGGTTTTCTCAAAGATCTGTCCGGTAGAGAAGCTGTAATATCCTTATGCTCGAATTTTATGTAAATCCGCAAAATGATTGCGTTTTTACATAGCGTGGCAGGCCGCAACCAAACCCTTTCACCACAGAGCGCACAGAGAACACGGAGAAAACCTTTAAAATCTCTATGGACTCTGTGATCTCCCCAGCACCTGCGGTTCTGGGCAGGTGTGTGGTAAAAATCTTCGCGGTCAGCATAGTTTTTGCAGGGCAATACTATAGAACTCGATACTTCCAAAAAAAGCGCAATTCCCTGGCACCGCCCGCCATTACAATCCCCGAAGCGGAGCGGGAGGGCAGGTGTGTGACCGCCCAGGGTATAATTGAAGCACCGTTTCTCCTCGTAAACAGTTATTCGCCATTCATCAATAAGATTATCCTATGCTTTCCTCCCTATCCAAATTCCTTTACGGTGATATTGACAAAATCGAGAGCCTGCAACAATTGCGCGAGAAGCTGCTCGATATCCTGCTCATCTGTTCCTTCCTGATCGGGCTGGTGTTGTTCGTCCCTGCTTTTCGGGTGGCCCTGGAAAACGAACTCCACACGACGGCCCTGGTCTACGTCATTATCCTGGCCTGGCTGTTCGTGATCGCTTTCATTCGCCGCATCCCCTACATTACCAGGGCGCTCAGTTGGATGACCTTCCTGTTTGCGCTCGGGCTGATAAACCTGATCCTGAGCGGGTTCAACGTCGACGCGGGCCTGTTCTTCCTGACATTCGTGGCGATGGCGACCCTGCTTTTCAACCTGCGCGCCGGGGCGATTGCGCTTTCGTTGAGCAGCCTCACGATCGTAGCTATGAGTTACATGATCGTTCGCGCCGGCTTCGAGTTGCGCATTGGGTTGCGCCAGGCGGACAGCAACCTGTGGTTGATCGGCGGCTTGATTTTCGTCCTGACCAGCGTGATCTTGACCGCCTCGTTCTCGGTCTTGCTACGCGGCTTGCAGATCAATTTGCGCAAGGCGACGACCCTTTTGGACGCACTATCCGCCAAGAACCAGGCCCTGGTCGAAAGCGAGATGCACTACCGCAAACTGGTCGAGACCTCGCCGGACGCGGTGCTCCTCGTCGAGCAGGACGGGGCCATCGTGGAGATCAACCCGGCGGGGGTGGCGCTCCTGGGTTACGCGGAAGCGGGGGAACTGACCGGCAGGAATGTCACCGATTTCATTGCGCCCGAAGGCCGGGACAAACTGGCCAACTCGCTCAGGGAGCCGCCGGCAAGCACTCTGCGCGATATCGAAACCTCCCTGCTCAGGAAGGACGGCTCGCCCGTCATCGTCGAATTCAGCACCTGTTCACTCGAAAGCGAAGGCGAAGGGCCGGTCCGCTTCCTGGCGGTGGGGAGGGATATAACCGGGCGCAAGAGGCTCGAACACCAGGTCTCGAAACGGACCCAGATATTGGAAGAGAACCAGATGCTCTTGCGGCAGTTTACCCACCAGATCATCCGCACCCAGGAGGACGAACGGAGGCATATTTCCCGCGAGCTGCACGACGAAGCCGGCCAGGTGCTGGTGACGATCAGGCACGGGATCAATGCCGTGATCCAGGAATTGCCGCGGGATTTCGATCCCATTCGCAAGCGGCTGTCCGGGACCCTGGAACTGGTCACTCGCGGCATCGGCCTGGTCCGGTCCTTGTCCCAGCACCTGCGCCCCCCGGCCCTCGAGGTGGGCGGGATCAACATCTGCCTCAGCGATTTCTTCCGGGAGATCCGCGAACAAACCGGGATCGAGACCGACTACCGGGGCGCCAACCTGCCCGACATCACAGACGAGGTTGCCATCAGCCTCTTCCGGGTGGCCCAGGAAGCCGTGACCAACGTCATCAAACATTCCGGGGCCGACAAGGTAGTCGCCAGGCTGTCGCGGGACGAAAGCCGGATCAGCCTCCAGATTGTTGATAACGGGAACGGCGGCGGTGAGCTCTCGTACTCGCGGGGCGGCGTGGGGCTGCTCGGAATGAAGGAGCGCCTCAACCTTTTGGGCGGGAATTTAACGGTAGAGCCTTCGGAGCAGGGAGGCTATCGTTTGACGGCGACCATCCCCTGGTCCGGCACGACCGCAGACGACAGGCAGTCGGGAAAAGCCGACAGGTAGAACGGGAGTTTCGAGCGATGCCAGCCATCCGAGTCGCCATCCTGGACGACCACCAAAGCATCATTGACGGCTACATTTACCGCCTCGAGGCCGAAGAAGGCATCCAGGTGGTCGCCAGCGGCCGCTACGGGATGGACCTGGAGGCGATCCTCGTCGCCCAACCTGTGGACGTCCTGCTGCTGGACTTGAGCCTGCCCACTTCGCCGGAGAACCGCAACCTGTTCCCGGTCCTGCTCGAACTGCCGCGCATCGTTGCGGCCTACCCTGGCCTGAAGGTCATCGTCATTTCGGTTTTCAACCAGCCCTCGTTGATCAAGGCCCTCAACGGGATGGGCGTCAACGGCTACATCTTTAAGGATGATGATAATTCGATCAAGCTGCTCGCCCAGGTGGTGAAGCTCGTGGCTGCGGGAGGGGTTTATTTCAGCCCGGGCATCCAGCAGGAATTGGCCGCGCCCCCTGCCGAAACGCGCCTGTCGCCGCGCCAGCTCGAAGTCCTCTTCTTGTGCATGGCTTACCCGGATATGGGATCGTCGGAGCTGGCCAGGAAGCTGAAGATTTCGGGTTCCACCTTCCGCAACCTGCTTTCGGGAGTTTACACGCGCCTGGGGGTGCGGACGCGGGCCGCCGCCATCGCCCGCGCCCGGCAGTTGGGGATCATCCCGCAAAACGACAATGGCCCTTTCGATAGACAATCGTGACATTTGTCTATGAAAATTTAGCACCCTGTCTATTCAATTTTGGGCGGAAAAGGTATATAGTGGGTAATGTAGTTTTTAGCACAAATTCATCGTTCTTTAGATATTTTTGCATAATTTTTACAGGGGAAGCGATCCATGCAAGGCGGTTCGGGACATTAAGGCCCGTGGTGAAGGATATGCGGCTATCGAACAGCGGTGTTGTCATCATCATGACTGTGCGGGATGTGGCGGAGTATTTGCGTTTGAGCGAAGCCAAAGTTTACCGGCTGGCGAATTTGGGTCAGATCCCCTGTATGCGGATCGGGAAGACCTGGCGCTTCAGGAAGGATTTGCTGGACCATTGGATCGAACAGGGCGCTACGACGCACCTGAGGGATACCGGCGAACTGGTAGACCCGGAGAAACTGGAGACCCCGGATGATATTTGACTGACCACCCCTACATTCCGGGATAATCGACTCCCTGCGCGGGAATTCACCTATACAGGATTTCAGGCGTCGCACGATCCGTTGAAAGATTCCAACCCATTTTTGCATAAGTTAAGTAGACACCCGTAAAGGGGACTTGGACGAAGGTCTCCGATTGCAACCATACTTCAATTGAAAAGAGACGCAAAGCAGGTAAGAATCATCTCATGGCAACCCGGTGGTATGCCCTGCGGAGCAAGCCCAACAAGGAAGATTTCTTGTGGAGGCAACTGCAGGCTGACAAATTCGAGACTTTTTATCCGTGCGTGCGTGTACAGACGGTGAACCCGCGTGCCCGCAAGATCAGGCCTTACTTTCCCGGATATTTATTCGTACACGTGGACCTGGCCCAGGCCGGTTTTTCCATCCTGAACTGGATGCCCGGGTCGGGCGGGTTGGTCACTTTCGGCGGGGAACCGCCCGAGGTCCCGGACGGGCTGATCGCCACCCTGCGCAAGCGGATCGAGGCGATCAACGCCGCGGGCGGCGAGGTCCTGGAAGGGCTAAAGCCCGGGGATACGGTCGTCATCGAGGAAGGTCCCTTCGCGGGGTACGAAGCCATCTTCGATGCGCGCATTTCGGGCAACGAACGGGTGAGGGTCCTGCTGAAGCTGTTGAGCAAGCAGCAGGTCCCGCTCGACGTGCCGACCGGGTTGATCCGCAAGAAGAAGCGGTAGCCGGCCGGGAGTCCAAAGCCTCCCCACTTTGGAGAACGCCCGCCAACGCCAGGTCCCCTTTCGGGGATGATAAGACGTTGGACTCCGGTCCCGACGTTGGAAACATCCACCATCAGGTCTCCTTTCGGGGATGACAAGATGTGGGACTCCGACTTGATCTCCACCTTAGTCTGACAAGCCATGTCGGAAGGGCGGATGCGTGGGAAGAGCCAGTGATCAGTAAGCAGTGTTCAGTATTCAATATTCAGTATTCAGTTTTCAGTGAGCAGCGGGCAGTAGAGGATGAACGCACTTTCGCAAGAAGACAATTGGGATATGGTGATCGAGCCGCAGCGCAGCCTGCTCGACCTGCGCCTGGGCGAACTCTGGCGTTACCGGGACCTGGTGCTGCTCTTCGTCCGCCGGGACTTTGTGGCCGTCTACAAACAAACGATTCTGGGTCCGCTCTGGTACCTGATCCAGCCGCTGCTGACGACGATCACGTTCACGGTCATCTTCGGCAATATCGCCAGCCTGCCGACCGACGGGCTGCCGCAGTTCCTGTTCTACATGTCGGGGACGGTGGTGTGGGCCTATTTCGCCGAGTGCTTGAACAAGACCTCCAACACTTTCGTGCAGAACGCCAACCTGTTCGGCAAGGTCTATTTCCCGCGCATGGCCGTGCCGGTCTCGATCCTGGTCTCGAACCTGATCACTTTCTCGATCCAGTTCGCCCTGTTCATCCTGTTCGTCCTGTATTTCATCCTGCGCGGGACGCCGATCCGTCCGCAATGGGCATGGATCGCCTTCTCGCCGGTGCTGGTGCTGATGATGGCGGGGCTGGGCCTGGGCTTCGGCGTCATCATCTCTTCGCTGACCACCAAGTACCGTGACCTGCGCTTTTTGGTCACTTTCGGGGTGCAACTGCTGATGTACGCCACGCCGGTGATCTATCCGGTCTCGGCCATCCCGGAGCGCTTCCAGTGGATCATCCTGGCCAATCCGATGACGCCGATCGTGGAAGCCTTCCGCTATGCCTTCCTGGGCGCGGGCACGGTGGATACCGGCCACTTGCTGTATAGTTTTGGCTTCATGCTGGCGGTGGTCTTCCTGGGGAGCGTGATCTTCAACCGGGTGGAGCAGACGTTCATGGATACGGTGTAAAAACCTTTCACCACGAAGGGACACGAAGTACACGAAGAATTTCTTAAAGGTTCTCGAAGGATCACGAGCAAAATCTTGAAGATTTCCTTCGCGGTGAGATCAACCTTCTTGCAGCGGTCCCACAAGTGGTACAATGGGGAAAAATGGCGTGTTTCGGAAAAGTGGCTGATCATGGAATTCAGGACACAAATTGCAAAAGGTGGCAGGCTGATCGTTCCGGCCAGGCTGCGTAAAGAATTACAAATCGAGGTCGGGGATGAGGTCGTTTTGCGCCTGGAAAATGGTTCGATCCGCCTCATCCCCTTGCGCCAGGCCGTCAATCTGGCGCAAAAAATAGTCAGGCAATATGTACCCCAGGGGACTTCCCTGGTGGACGAGTTGATCCAGGCCAGGCGCGTCGAGGCGAAGGGTGAGTAAGTTCGTCTTGGATGCTTCTGCCCTTTTGGCGCTTTTGAACGATGAACCAGGCGCAGGGTTGGTGCAGCGATCTTTGCCCGAATCGCTTGTATCTGCGGTCAACCTGGCGGAGGTGGTTACACGGTTATCCCTGGCCGGAATGCCCAAAGACCAGATCAGGGAGGCTTTGGCCCTGCTTGGCCTGGATGTCAAAGCATTCGATGATGAACAGGCCTTTCAGTCCGGCTTGTTGGCAACTCACACCCAGGCTTACGGACTTTCATTGGGAGACCGGGCTTGCCTCGTCCTGGCATTGACGACCGACTCGACGGCTCTCACCGCCGACAAAATTTGGCAGGATTTGAACGTCGGCGCGAAGGTCGAACTGGTCCGCTAAACCGGGGGCTTCGAGCGGAGGTTCATGGATACGGTGTAAAAACTTTTTACCATGAAGCTCACGAAGAACACGAAGTAAATATTGCAGAAGTGACTTAAAGTTCTGGTGGGCCAGGACGCAAGGTAACTGCGGCCAACCCGCTGGCGAAGATTGGTGAGGCCCCTCTCCGGCTTCCCCCAGATTCACAGCATTGAACAGGTTATTTCGGTCCACCAGTAAAAGCCGTTATAATACTTCGTGCCGATGCAGGAACTAAAGTTTTCTTATGAGATTGTACCAATGACCAGTATGAAAGAGCGATAGATGCAAGAGGAGTAAAGCTCTATGGAAACGACGAACGACATTCGAACTCAATTGATTCAGGTTGTGGAAACCTTATCTCCCGTTGAACAGGCGGAAGTGCTTGATTTTGCCACTTTCCTGAGAGAACGGCAACTGGCCTGGAAGTGGGATGCCATTTCCGACGAGCATGCCGCCGCGCTCAAGACTGAATTTGCAGATGAAGACACGGCATTTTCAGAGTCCGTCTTGGCAGATTATTCCCGCCTTCTCCAGCGTGAGGACGGGAAATGAGTCGCGGGGATGTATTTCTGGCCGATCTGAATCCAAGCCGCGGCTCTGAACAGGCCGGAATTCGGCCAGTCATCATTGTTCAACGGGAGACGTTGAATCGTTTTACCCGCACCATCGTGGTAGTGCCCCTGACAACGAATCTGCGCCGTACCCAGGTACCTGGAACGGTTTTGATCCCGGCAGGTGAAGGCGGATTATCCCAAGACTCGGTTGCCTTGTGCTATCAAATTGTGGTTGTGGACGAGCAACGGTTGATCCGTGAATTGGGGTCTCTTTCCCCGGGCGTTTTATTAGCGCTCGATCAAGCCCTCAAATACACGTTACAACTCGCATAGGCTGTTTTACGTGCTATGCAGATAATTCATCTATTAGACCCTGTGACGTACCTCGATATAATGGTTCTGGAACAAAAAGCCAGCTTGATCGTGACCGCTTCGGGCGGTATAAGGTGGAAATTTGCGCTGGATCTGAGTCTTAAAGAATCTTAGCGCTCTTTGCGTTCTTCGCGGTAAAAACTTCATCCTTTATTTCTCATGCCCCCGACATCTCCGTCGAACACCTCTCGAAAACCTACCGCCTGGGCCAGGTTTCGACAAGGTCTCGATACGAGCGGAAAGAGCGCTCGCTCTACTCCACCATCGGCTCAACCCAACGTCTTCACCAATGATCTCAAGCTCTGGTGGGCCAAAGCGCGGGGTACCTTCGGCCAATCCCTTTGTTTCGACAAGCGCAACACAAGGCTCAAGATCGTAAATCGTGAATCGTAAGTGGTACAATGAGAATTATGAAACAGCGTATCGTTGTGCGTGCAGAAATTTTTCGTGAAGGCGATCTCTATGTGGGGATCTGCCCCGACCTGGATGTTTCCAGCTATGGCGAAACTGTGGATGCAGCCCGGGAATCCCTGCGGGAGGCATTGGAAGCCTTTCTGGAGGAGTGCAAGGCTATGGGTACCCTGGTCGAGATTCTCCAGGAAGCAGGCTTTGTCCAGACCGACAAGAACTGGCTGCCTCGCCAACCTATTACGGCTGAATTGGTGCCTGTTGTCTCGTCAGGCCTATGACGCCTCAAAAAATCACGCCCATCCCTTACCAAACACTGGTGAAGATCTTTGAAATGGAAGGTTTCGTGCTCAAACGCCAGAAGGGGGATCATCTGATCATGACCAAGCCAGGGATACGCAGGCCGCTGGTCATCAAGACCAGCCCGCATAAAGTGCCGATTACGCACATTATGACAAACCTGAGAACCGCAGGGATGACACGCGAGCGTTATTTCGAATTGCTCGAAAAAGCCTGAGCATCTTTCCTGCATCCAGCGGGCAGAAGTATTGCAAATCGCAAATGACTCCACTGCAAACAGTTAATCTCACCGCGAAGACGCGAAACCCGCTAAGGAAACCTTCAGGATTTTTTCCTGATTCTGATATGAAAATAGGGCACGGACTCCAACGTCTCCCGACGTTGGCGCCAAAGTCTGGAGACTTTGGACTCCTTTTTCATCCTTCGGGGTGAACGAAGTTCATGGATACTTTGTGGCGAAAAGGTTTTGCAGTAGAGTCACAAATCGCCAATCCCAAATCGTAAATCAGCGTATGCCACCCGTCATCTCCGTAGAGCATCTCTCCAAAACCTGTCACCTCGGCCAGGTTTCGGCAGGGTCTCGATACGAGCGGGAAGAGCGCCCGCTCTACTCGACCATCGGCTCGACCTGGCGGATCGGTAAGGTCTCGATACGAGCGGAAAGAGCGCCCGCTCTACTCGACCATCGGCTCAACCGGCGGATCGGCACCGGCACACTTCGACAGCCCTTCGACGGTACTCAAGGGAACGCTCAGTGCAGCGTCTTCACCAGTGTTTCGATCTCTTGAATCAGCACAGGTAAATTGGGGCGCTCGAAGCTCATTGCTGGCGCTGGAACGCGATGATGTTTGATATCCGGGGGGACGTGCTTGTGATGAGGAAATGTGGAAGCCAGGGTCGGGTCGTGCGGATGCGGGAAGTCGTCGTACCAATATAAACGTTCTTCGCCTCGATAAGCTTCGTAACCATAGGCCGTGATGATGCCCGCTTCGAAATCCAATTCTTCCCTGATCCGCAATCGAATACCATGCGTAAAGACGATCTCCCCCTCGGCAGTGCCGGTGTACGGACTTTCGGACCAGACCGCCACTGTGGAGTACGCAACATCGGGACGGTCGAGCAGCGCCGCCACGAAGCGGCTGTATTCCGCAAGCGACTCTAGAGGCTGGCCGGTCATTAATACGATGGCTGAATCCGCAATACGTCAATCAATCCATGCCGTTTCAGTGCTTTGGTGTAAGCTTGTTTGCGTCGCAGCCAGGTTTCATAAATACCTTTCCAGCGGCTGAAATCGGTACGGGTCTCGTCATATTCGTCGTAGCGCGCCAGTTGGCCTGAAGTAAGGGCAGCGTGGAAATCTTCACTGAGAATGCCGTACTTTTCTTCGTATAACGTCAAACGGCGTTCGAGCAGTTTCATTTCGATGACCAGTTCGTGTGTCTCCATATCTGATCTCCTGATAAGTGTATGACTTCGGTAATTCTACCATTTCTTCTTATACCAACGAATGACTGCACTGCAAAAACCTTTTTCACAACTCTCTACCAGAAAGATTTTTTAGAAAACCTTTTTCAACGCGAATTTCGCGGATTAGGCGAATTACGCGAATGTTTTCGAAAATAAATCAGCAAAACTCGCTCCGTTCGCGGTATTCGCGTTAAGGGGTTGTCCGGTAGAGAAATAAAACAAGACATTTGCAGCACCATTCATCCTTCATAATTCATCC
>JBMOMN010000023.1:0-92135 GCA_049324115.1 Chloroflexota bacterium | reverse complement strand
GCGACGACGTCAACCTGACGGTCGAGTTGATCGTCCCGGTGGCCCTCGAACAGGGGCAGAAGTTCGCCATCCGCGAAGGCGGCCTGACCGTCGGCGCCGGCGTCATCACCAAAATCCTCGAGTAAGGAGATACGACCCGCAAGAAGGGCCGTAGAAGTAACACATGGCTTCCAAGAAGAAAGATATCCGCCCGACCATCACGTTCGCCTGCACCGACTGCAAGGAACGCAACTATACCTCAGAGAAAAACCGCCGCAACGATCCCGGCCGGATGGAGTTGAGCAAGTATTGCCCGCGTTGCCGCAAGCACACCGCGCACCGGGAAACGAAGTAGTTTGATAGTGAGGTAGTTTCGTAGTTACGTAGTTTGGAAGTTGAACTACGTAACTACGAACCATGAAACTACGCAACTAAACTTAGGCCAGTAGCTCAATTGGTAGAGCTCTCGTCTCCAAAACGAGCGGTTGTGGGTTCGAGTCCTGCCTGGCCTGCTAATACCAACGCCGTCCTCCTCCTTGCAATGTCGTGAGGCGGCGTTTTAAACGTCAAAGAAAGTTTGAGGAACTCTGCTGTGGCCGATAAAAAAGAAACTCGCAAGCGGGCAAACCCCGTCCAGCGGTTCTTCCGCGAAACTGTGGGCGAACTCAGAAAAGTCTCCTGGCCCACCTGGCCGGAAGCCCGCCGGTTGACCGGGATTGTCGTGCTTGTTATGATCTTCATGGCCCTATTCCTGGGACTTTTTGATTTCCTGGCGTCAAGGCTTTTCGATTTGATCCTGGGAATTTCGTAAAGAGAGAAACATGGAAACGCAAGACCCCGAAGAACCCATCCTGGATGATGAGCTTCATTCGGATGACGAAATGGACCAGCCTGAGGACGCGCCCGCTATCCCAATGCCCGCGTCCGATCAGGCGATTCCGGTGGAGTCACCCGCTTCGGGTCTGGACGCCGGGCCTGATTCTGAACCCGGAGAGGGGCAACCCGCCTGGTACGTGATCCACTGTTATTCCGGCTACGAAAACAAGGTGCGGCACAACCTCGAACAACGCATCGAAACCATGGGGATGAAAGACAAGATCTTCGACGTGGTCATCCCGACCCAGGAGGAGATCGAAGTCAAGGACGGCAAACGCCGCACGGTGGAGCGCCACATCTTCCCCGGTTACGTGCTGGTCAACATGATCCTGACCGAAGAATCCTGGTACGTCGTGCGCAATACGCCGGGCGTGACCGGTTTCGTCGGCATGGGCAACCTGCCCACCCCCCTGCGCCCCGAGGAAGTTTCGCAGATCATCAAGCGCATGGAAGCCGAGGCCCCGACCGTCAAAGTCACCTTCAAGGAAGGCGAACGGGTCCGCATCATTGACGGGCCGTTCAACGACTTCCGCGGCGTGGTGTCGGAAATTGACATGGAGCGCACCAAGGTGCGCGTCATGGTCAGCTTCTTCGGGCGCGAGACGCCCGTGGAACTGGACTTTCTCCAGGTGGAGAAAGCCTGACGAAACGGTAACAGGCCGCTTAATCCGGCTTGATACGGTGGGAGGGCGTCCCACACCGGGAAGAACGTCCGGTACACGTAAATCGCCCGCTAAAACCACAAAGGAGTTTGAATTCAATGGCAAAGAAACTTAAGGCAATCGTCCGTCTCCAGCTAGAAGCGGGCAAAGCCAACCCGGCCCCGCCGGTTGGTCCCGCCCTGGCCGGCCATGGGATCAACATCATGGCCTTCTGCAAGGAGTACAACGCCCGCACCTCGAACCGCGCGGGCGAGATCCTCCCGGCAGAGATCACCGTCTTCACCGACGGTTCGTTCACCTTCGTCCTGAAGACCTCGCCCGCGGCCGTGCTGCTGCGCAAGGCAGCTGGCGTGCCCAAAGGCTCGGCGGTCCCCAACAAGGAAAAGGTCGGCAAGGTGACCCGCGCCCAGGTGCGCGAGATCGCCGAACTGAAGATGAAAGACCTGAACGCGATAGACATCGAAGGCGCCATGCTCCAGATCGAGGGCACCGCCCGCAGCATGGGATTGACGGTCGTAGACTAGACTGGTGGGAGGGCTGCTTAGTTGCGCCCGCTTGGACCACGGAGATAAATCATGGCAAAACACGGTAAAAAATATCTGGCCGCCAAGGCCAAAGTGGATAACGAAGCTCTGTACGAGCCGCGTCAGGCGGTTGTGCTGGCTAAAGAGACTGCCACGACCAACTTCGACGCGACGGTGGAAATCCATTTGCGCATGGGACTCGACCCGCGCCAGGCCGACCAGCAGGTGCGCGACGTGGTCGTGCTGCCGCACGGCCTGGGCAAGACCGTCCGGGTGCTGGTCTTCGCCCAGGGCGAAGGCGCTGCCACCGCACGCGAAGCCGGCGCCGACCTGGTTGCCGATGACGACGAGACCCTGGGCAAGATCCAGGCCGGCATGACCGATTTCGACGTAGCCATCGCCACCCCGGACATGATGGGCAAGGTCGGCCGCCTGGGCCGCATCCTCGGTCCGCGCGGCCTGATGCCGAACCCCAAGGCCGGGACGGTGGTCAACGCCGAGGACATGGGCCGCGCCATCCAGGAAGCCAAAGCCGGGCGCGTCGAGTTCCGCCTGGACAAGACCGCCAACATCCACGTGCCGATCGGCAAGGCTTCGTTCGACGAGCAGAAACTGTTCGAGAACCTGGCCGCCCTGATGGACGCCATCAGGAAGGCCCGCCCGTCCGGCGCGAAAGGCTCCTATATCAAGCGCATCACCATGGCCACCACTATGGGTCCCGGTATCAAAGTGGATCCCAATCTGGCCCAATCCATGGAGGTTATCGGGTAATCCCTGCCCGTTAGCTGCCTGTCAAAAATTGACTTCGCCAATGACGGCGGGCGCCCTCGCTGAGGGCTTAATTCCCTGCCCAGGTGGAGACTTGGAGAAAACTCTCCCTGCCCTCGTGGCACGTAAAAGTCTTTGCCTGGAAAGTGACAGGCAAAGACTTTTTTAGAAAGGAGGTAAATCCTTTGGCTATCTCGAAGCAGCGCAAGAACGAAGTGTTGGAACAGTACAGCGAGTGGCTCGACAAGAGCCAGGCCGTGATCCTGGTGGAATACACCGGCGCGACCATGAAGAACCTGGACGCCATCCGCGCCAGGATCCGCGAATCGGGCGGCGAGTTCCACGTGATCAAGAACACGCTGGCCCGCCGGGCGTTCGCGACCAGGGGCCTCGAAGCCCCCGAAAGCTTCCTGGTCAACAGCACGGCTGCCAGCTTTGCGTTCACCGATCCCGCCGCGACCGCCAAGGCCCTGTCCGAAGCGACCAAGGGTCTTGAGGCCCTCAAGGTCAAGGGCGGGTTCATGGACAAGCGATTGCTGGACGCCGATCAGGTCAAAGCACTGTCCGAACTGCCCCCGCTGCCGGTCGTCCGCGGCCAACTGCTGGGCGTGCTGCTGGCTCCTGCCAGCAAACTCGTCCGCACCCTGTCCGAACCCGGACGCCAGGTGGCGGCTGTCCTCAAGGCCTATGCCGACCAGGGCGCATCGCCCGCCGCAGCGTGATCGGCAACCATCACGCAAATCCGCTCAAAATTAATCTCTCACGTTTGTAAGGAGTTACTGAACAATGGCTGCAAATCTTGAAAAACTGCTCGAACAGCTGAGCGAGCTTTCGGTGCTCGAGGCTGCTGAACTGGTCAAAATGCTGGAAGAGAAGTGGGGCGTTTCCGCCGCCGCTCCCGTCGCCATGGCTGCCGCCGCCGGCCCTGTCGCCGCGGCTGAACCCGTCGAAGAGAAGACCGAGTTCGACGTCATCATCAAGGACGCGGGTCCCAAGAAGATCGAGACCATCAAGGTCATCCGCCAGCTCACCAGCCTGGGCCTGGGCGAAGCCAAGACCATGGCCGAGACTGCCGGCGGCAAGGTGCTTTCCGCAGTCGGCAAAGACGCCGCAATGGACGCCAAGAAGAAACTGGAAGAAGCCGGCGCGGTCGTCGAAGTCGCCTAGTTCCACAGTTTCAAGAACAGAGAGACGGCTCTTGTGGGCCGTCTTTTTGATTCCGGTAGTACTTATATCCTAAACCCGACCACTTGACTCCGAATGGGGAAATCGGTATAGTATTGGTATATTTGGTCTGACCACCATACCAGAGAAACTCGAAAATCAAATGAAAATTAATCCCATTGCTCATAAAACCCTCGCCCAAACCTCCGCCGGACGCCTGGCCGCCTCCCTTTTGGACGGCAGCCTGGGGCCCGGGACGCAGCTCCCCCCGGAGCGCGAGCTGATGACCCAACTGGGCGTCAGCCGCACCACCCTGCGTGAGGCGCTCAAGGCCCTCGAAGAGAACCGCCTGATCGAATCCCGCCCGAACGTGGGCTGGTTCGTCAGGGCGATAGACGAGACCAACATCACCCAGGCCAAGGAGCTGGCCGGGGATTCGGCGACCACGTCGGCCCGTCCGGCCACGAACGAGCCGGTCTCCCGCCCGCTGCGCGTCCCCATCTCGTCCGACAAGCCGCTGCGCATCCCCAATTTGCAAAAGGACCGCCTCGGCACGTTCGAGTTCATCTCCTGGTGGGAGCGCGACAAGGTCCGGGGGGCCAAGGTGCTGGTGGTCGGCGCCGGGGCGCTGGGCAACGAGGTGATCAAGAACCTGGCGCTGATGGGCGTGGGGCACATTTTCATCATTGATTTCGATAACGTCGAAGCTGCCAACCTGAGCCGCTCGGTGCTCTTCCGAGAAAACGACAACAACCGCAGCAAGGCCGAGGTCGCCGCGGCCCGCGCCAAATCCATCAACCCCGATGTCCACGTCCAATACCTGAACGGGGACGTGACCACCGCCCTCGGGCTGGGCATCATCCGCCGCATGGACGCGGTGATCGGCTGCCTCGACAACCGCGAGGCCCGCCTGGCGGTCAACCGCTTCTGCTACTGGATGGACAAGCCCTGGGTGGACGGGGCGATCCAGGAACTGCTCGGCCTGGTGCGGGTCTTCGTGCCGGGCAAGGGCGCTTGCTACGAATGCACCCTCAACGAGTTGGCCCTGCGCGACCTGTCGCTGCGCTATTCCTGCCCGCTGCTGGCCCGCCAGAACATCCTGCTCGGCAAAGTGCCCACCACCCCGACCATCGCCTCGATCATCGGCGGGATGCAGTCGCAGGAGGCCCTCAAGCTGATCCACAGCCTGCCGGTCGAGGCGGGCAAAGTGACCCACTTCAACGGGATGGTCAACCAGATGCATACCACCGCCTACGTGCCGCGCGAAGATTGCGAAAGCCATTGGACTTACGGCGAGGTGACCGAACTGCCCGCCCGGGCCGAACGCACCACCCTGGACGACTTGCTCCGCATCGCCCGCGCCGACCTGGGGCAGGCTGCCGTTATCGAGCTGGACCAGGAGCTGATCACGTCCCTCGAATGCCCCACCTGCCACTCGGTCGAAGCCGTGCTGCGCCCCCTGAGCGACGTCAGCTTCGAGGCCGGGCATTGTCCCACCTGCGGCGTGCTGCGCGAAGCCACCCTGACCCACAGCATCACCGGCGGGGAGAACTTCCTGCACCGCACCCTGTCGAGCGTGGGCGTGCCGCCCCTGCACATCCTGCGGGCCAACAACGGCGACGAATACCGCTTCTATGAGCTGAGCGGTGACCTGAACGAAGCCCTCCACTTCCGCCACTTCGAACAGTCCGAACCGTTGAAGATCAGGCCCAAAGGCCGGGTGCGGATCAAAGGCGAAGTGAAGATCAAGGACATACCCGCCAACAAAGCCCGCGGGCGGGTGCGCCTGCACGATTGACGATGAGACATCCATGACCATGCAAGCTGCAACGATGAGCGCCGTGAAACCCTCCCAACCTGCCGAACGGAACGGATTTATCCGCAAGCTGGTGCTGCTGTTCCTGCTCGGCTGCGCTGCGGCGCTCGGCATCGCGATCCTGTTCCGCTCCGGGTTGGATGCGCCGGAGATTGCCCTGGCCGTCTTTGCGGACGCGGCCCTGGGCCTGCTGGCCGGGATCAGCGCCCGGCTGGTGCTGCGCAAATGGAACATCGTTTTCCGTTTTGTAGTGTCGCTGGCGACCCTGTTCTTATCCCTCAATATTTTGGGATTTTTCACCGGCTGGCGGCTGGGACTGGGCTTCACGCCCACCCTGGCGCAACCGGACTGGCTGGGGCTGGCCCAGGTCGGGATCGGCGTTCTGGCGATCTCCCTTTCGATGCTGGTCCTGCGGCGGACAGCGCCCAGGGTCCCGTCTGCGCCGCCAAAACCGGCCCCGGCAAAAAAGCCCGGCGACAGCGGCAGGAAATCATCCAGCCGCCCGGCGTTCAAGATGCCCAAATGGCCGCAATTCCGAATGCCCAGCCTGTCCCGGCCCAAACTGCCGCAGTTCAGGAAACCCTCCCTGCCCAGGCTGCCGAAGCTCTCCTGGCCGGCGATCGGTCCGTCGAAACGGGATGCAGGCCTGAAGGTCCGGGGCGCTGCGAAGGTGAAGAAGCCCCGTAAAACGGTATCCGCCGCAGCCCTGACCCCGACCCGGTACGCGGCAAAGCCATCCGCATTGGTCGTCCCGAAACCGGCGCGGAAACCGGTGAAGGCCAGGCGGCGCGGCAGGTCCGAGATCCAACTGGCCAAGGTCGAAGAGCACGTCTGCCCGTACTGTCTCGAACCCGTCGTCGCAAACGATCCGCGCGGGATGGTGGAGTGCAAGATCTGTCACACCCAACACCACGGCGATTGCTGGGAAATCACCGGCGCCTGCCAGGTGCCGCACTACAACTCTTGATGAACGCTTGATGGAGGAACCATGCCTGACCTGAATGTGACCATTGTCCTGCCGAGCGGCGGGGCGCGTGCCGCCGAAGTCCCGGATGACGTGACGGTCCACGACCTGCTGACGGAGTTCACCTCCCTCCTGCAACTGCCCACCGTCGGCCCGGACGGACGCCCGATGTTCTACCGCATCGACAGCAAAGCCCTGGGCCGCGAGTTGAAAGAGGAGGAGACCCTGTCCGACGCAGGCATCCCCGAAAACGACCGGCTGATGCTGACCGCCGACATCACCGCCGGGGCCGGGATCGTCTCGGTCGCCGACAGCCCGCGTATGCGCCGCCTGAAGGCCGATTTCGAGAAGATGCAGGAACTGGCCGCCCGCAGCGACGTGATTTCGTTCAAGGCCGAGTCCTCCCGCCCCAACCTGCCGCCGGAACGCTACATCGTGACCTTCAAGTGCAAGAGCATCAGCGAAGTGGACCGCCAGGGCAATCCCAAATACAGCAACCGCCACCAGGTGGAGATCTACCTGCACAACCAGTACCCGCAGCGCTGGCCGGGGATGAAATGGATGACGCCCATCTGGCACCCCAACATCAACCACCTGAACGGCAGCGTCTGCATAGACGCGGCCTGGTGGACGGCCAGCCGGTCGCTCGACCGCCTGGTGATCATGCTGGGCGAGATGCTGCAATACAAGAATTACCATGATGATCCCACCAAGCCGCCCTTCCCCTGGGACCCCGAAGCGGCGCGTTGGAGCCGGGAATACCGCACGAAGCACCCGACCATCTTCCCTGTGGATAACAGCGAACTGCTCCGACCGGAGCGGATCAAGCTGTCGTCGCCAAAGAAAGACGAAAAGAAGAAGCCATTGATCAAGTTCAAATAGAAAAGGAGATTAACATGTCTGATTTACCTGTCACCATTGTCCTGCCTTCGGGAGGCAGCCGCACTGCCGAAGTCCCCGATGACGTGGCCGTGAAGGAACTCCTGCCGGAGTTGACCACTTCGCTGGAACTGCCCGTCACGGGTCCCGACGGACGCCCGATGTCTTACCGCCTCGACAGCAAGGCCCTGGGCCGCGAGCTGAAAGAGGAGGAGACCCTGGCCGACGCGGGCATCCCCGAAAACGACCGGCTGATGATGACCGCAGATGTCACTGCGGGCTGAGTCCGCCCCTCCCGCCTGTCCCCTCACGATTCTGGGGAGGGGACAGGCCTCCCCTTTATTTCACCCATCCCGGAATGATTGGCGAGGCCTTATGGCTAGTTCAAGTATTCGCATTTTACCCCCCGAAGCGCCCCAGCCGGAGACGGGCTGCCCGCCGGTGGACGGCGCCCGCCGCTGGGATTCCCCCTACGACGGCTACGGGCTGTACCCGGTCGTCTCGGTTTACATGAGCCAGGTGGCTTTCAGCCGCATCGGCGTCCATGCAGCCAGCGACCCGGACTTCGAGGTTGGCGGCATCCTGATCGGGCACTGGTGCGCCCACGAAGACGGGATCGGGCAGTACGTCAGCATCGAACAGATGCTCCCCGCCCGCTACACCCGCCAGGGCAGCGCCTACCTGACCTTCACCCAGGACACCCTGGTGGACGTCCTCAACCGGAT
Organism: Chloroflexota bacterium; assembly: GCA_049324115.1. GTDB lineage: Bacteria > Chloroflexota > Anaerolineae > Anaerolineales > Villigracilaceae > UBA5796. The sequence continues at coordinate 83,778 of JBMOMN010000023.1, read as the reverse complement.
CGAATCCCAGTATCCCGACAAACGCATCGTTGGCTGGTACCACACCCACCCGCGCATGGGACTCTTTCTCTCGCGCTACGATACCTGGCTGCACAACAGCTTCTTCCCCGAACCCTGGCAGGTGGCCCTGGTGGTCGAGCCGCATACCAGCATCGGCGGTGTCTTCATCCGCCAAAAAAATGGCAGCCTCGATTCCAGCCGCTATTTCGGCTTCTACGAAGTCAACGGCGCGGGGACGGAGGGCAGCATCGTCAACTGGCACAACCTTCACTCGCCCACCGCATTCCTGGACGACCTGGAAAAAGCCCCCTCGAAACCCGAAGAACCCGAAGAAGTCCCGGTGCAGGAAGAAGGAGAAAATTCACGATGAGCAGACGCACACGCACTTATTATTACGCCGTGCTCGGCGCCCTGGGCGGGCTGTTCGGCTGGCAAGTCAGCGACCTGTTGGGCCTGTCTTTCGCCGGCAATTTGTACCTGACTGAAGCCGTCGTCGGGGCGCTGGTCGGGCTGAGCGTCGGCCTGTTCATCGGCATCGCCGAAGGCGCGTTCACCCGCAACCCGGTCCAGGCGGCCAAATCCGGCCTGTTCAGCGGGATGCTCGGCTTCGTGGCCGGGGCGCTCGGCCTGCCGCTCGGCGAGTTCGCCTTCCAGGCCGTCGGCGCGGGACTGCTCGGCCGGGTCATCGGCTGGGGCGTCTTCGGCCTGCTGATCGGCGCGGCCGAAGGCGTGGTCGGCAAGAGCCAGGTCTGGAAAGGCATGCTCGGCGGACTGCTGGGCGGCGCGGTCGGCGGACTGCTGCTCGAACTGGCCCGCACCCGCCTGCAAGACCATCTCACCGGCAAGGCCGCCGGGCTGGTGCTGCTGGGCGCATCGGTGGGCGCGTTCATCTCGCTCATCGTCGTCCTGCTCTCCCGCGCCTGGCTCGAAGTCACCTCCGGCAAGCTCAAAGGCACCGAGTTCATCCTCGACAAGTTCATGCGCGCCGGGGGTCCGGCTGTCGCCATCGGCAGTTCGCCGCTCAAATCCGAGATCGTCCTGCCCGATCCCGACATCGCCCCGCAGCACGCCATGCTGACTGGCGACGGGATGCAATTCTCGCTGAAAGACATGAGCCTCTCGGGGACGCTGGTCAACAACAAGAAGATCGAGCGCATCCGCCTATCTAATGGACAAAGGATCCGGATGGGCAACACCGAGATGGTCTATCACGAAAAGAGGTAACCATGCGGACGAAAAAATGGCTGCGCGTCGCCCTGACGTTTGGCCTGCTACCGTTATTTTTGCTCTCCCCCGTCCTGACGGCCTCCGCCCAGTCCGACCTGCGCATCCGCATCACCCAGGTGGACACGTCGGCCTTCCCCCAGGTGACGGTCTACATCTCCGTGACCGACGCTGCCGGCGAACCGGTCGGCGTCGAACCGGAGCGCATCCAACTCAGCGAAAACGGACAGGCGATCCAGGACCCTGAGATGAGCGGCTCCGGCGACATCGGCCCGCTGACCACCCTGCTGGTCGTGGACGTGTCGGGCAGCATGAACAACAACGCCAAGCTCGACGCCGCCAAACAGGCCGCCCTGGCCTACGTGGAGCAGATGCGCCCCGGAGACCAGGCCGGACTGATGGTCTACAACACCGCAGTGACCCTGGTCCAGCCCGTCACGCCCGACCGCGAGGCCCTCGCCGCCGCCGTCAACTCGCTCACCGCCGACGGCAACACCGCCATGTTCGACGCCATCCTGCAAGCCGAGCAGGTCCTCTCGCCGGTCGGCGGGCGCAAGGCCATCCTCGTCCTGACCGACGGGATAGACAACCTCAGCCAGGCCGCCACCGAAGACGTGATCACCGCCATCGGACCGAGCGGCGTCTCCATTTCGACGATTGGCCTGGGCGACCCGGAGCAGCTTGGCACCAACAGCGGCCTGGACGAGACCGTGCTGCGCTCCCTGGCCGAACAGGCCGGCGGCGTGTACAGCTACGCCAACGACCCCGAAAGCCTGCAAGGATTATACGAACGCTACGCCCGCGCCCTGCAAAGCGAATACCGCATCACCTTCACCTCTGCATCATCCTTAAGAGACGGCGTCAACCGTTCCCTGACCGTTTCCCTGGCCGGCGGGGCCGCCTCGGAAGAAGCCCAATACAATCCCGGCGGCGTGCTGCCCGAAGTCAGCGCCCAATCCTGGCCGCTGTTCGGCGCCATCCTGGCCGGACTGCTGGTGCTGCTCTTCGCCCCGATGGCCATTGGACGGCTGGCCGGCGCGTTCCAGGGCGCGGGGAACGGCAAGGCCAAAGCCTCCAGCAAAGCCAAAGGACGGGTCAAGCTGAAATAAAATCGGAGTCCAACACCCCAGGCCCGACACCCCGGAGTCCGACATCTCCCGATGTCGGGCTGCAAAGTCTGGAGAATGCGAAGTCTGGAGACTTCGCACTCCGCTGAATCAAAAAGACGGCTCGCTATGAGCCGTCTTTTATGTTCGGACAGGCAGAGCTTACACCGCCAGGCTTTCCACCTTGCGGATGACCATGACCACCTTGCCTTTGATTTCCAGCGGCTGGTCCTTGTCAATCAGGATGGGCTTCATGGTCGGGTTGGCAGGCTGCAAGCGATAACCGTCTTTTTCCTTGAAGAAATACTTGAGCGTGGTCTCATTGGTTTCCGGCAGCCAGACCGCGACCATTTCGCCGTTGCGGGCCTCGATGGCCGGTTTCATGACCACGATGTCGCCGTCGTTGATCATGGCATCAATCATCGAGTCTCCCTGGACTTCGAGGGCGAAGAGCTTGTCAACGTCACGGGAGGGCAGGGTACTGCGGGCGATGTCCACGGCGTGGGCCTCGCTCTCGGTCTCGTAACTGATCCCTGCCTCGAAGACCGGCAGCGGCAGACCAGCGGCGATCGGCCCAAGGATCGGGATGCGCAGCATCTCAGCCAGGGAGGGCGCGCCCGTCAGGCGCACGCCGCGCGAGATCTTGCGGTCGCGTTCGATCTTGCCCATCTTCTCCAACTGGTCGAGGTAGTAATTGACCACCGACGTGGACGAAATTTCGGTATTCTCACCGATCTCCCGGATGGTGGGTGGATAATTGTTTTCCTGCCAGTAGCTCTGTAAAAATTCCAGGATTTTCATGTGGCGTGGGCCAAGGCCCTTGCTTTTTCGTACCATCATAATTGTCACCTCCTGAGCGATTGAATTCTTCGCTCATTTGTGCTAATTACAATTATACAGAACATTCGTTCAGAGTCAAGGGTTTGCGCGAAGGAATTTTTGGGCAATCGGAGGGGTCAGATCCACGTCCGGCGTCGCATCCAGGTGAACATCAGGAGGGGCGACAGAATCGTCAGGGAAAGAACCGCATAGAAGACCGGGCGCGTCATCCATTCATGGACCGGGACCTCCGGCAGGAAGAAATTCATCCCGAAAAAAGCGGCGAAGAAAGAAAGCGGCATGAACAGGGTCGTGATGATGGTCAGGGTTTTCATCACTTCGTTCATGCGGTTGTTGATGACCGAGAGGTAGGTATCCAGCGCCCCGCCGACCAGGTCGCGCATACTCTCGTTCAGGTCGTGCAGGCGGACGAGGTGGTCGTAGATGTCGCGGAAGAAGATGCGGTCGCGCGGGTCAATCGTGGCGTAGTCGTCCCTGGCGAGCTTGTTAAGCACTTCGCGCAGCGGCAGGATCACCCGCCGCATGGACAGCAAGGTCCGTTTCAGGCCGAACAGGCGCTCCAGCGTGGAGGGCGTCGGGCGGCTGAAGACCTGGTCCTCGATCTCGTCCAGGGCCTGGTCAATTCGTTCGACAGTCGGCATGTAATCCGAAACGAGGCGGTCAATCAGCTTGTAGAGCAGGTGGTCAGCCCCGTCGTGCAGGTGACGCTCGTCCCGCTGGCAGGAATCCCAGACCTGGTCGAGGAAGTGCAGCCGCATGTCGTGGTGGGTGACGATGTAGTTCTTGCCGATGAACACATCCAGTTCCTCGACCTCGGTCTCCCAGCCGGAGAAAGCGTGGTTCATGAGGATGAAATGGTTCAACACCAGGTAAAGGTACTCGCCCCAGTCATCCACTTTTGGGGTGTGGGTCTCCTGCAAGGCATCGTCAATCGCCAGCGGGTGGAAACCGAAAGATTCCAAAATCGGCTCGCAGACTTCGGGAGGCTCGCCGGAAAAATCCAGCCACAGGAGCGCCTTCGACTTTTGGGAGGGCGGCGACAACGCCTCGATCGGCAGCTCCGTTTGGAGCGGTTGTCCGGGCGTGTAAAGCAAGGCTCTGATCATTGTGTCTCCAGGGTAAGGGAAGGGTTGCGCGTCACGATTATTCAACGAAATTCAAGCTCGTTTTGAAAATATTGAGTTTTAATTACAAAATCATTAAGTTTATATTGACTTATTTGAAGATTGGCGTATAATGAACTTGGAAACCATTAAATCCACTCGGAGGTTGCTTATGAATCCTGCGCTCAACCGCTGTCCGGTATGCGAGAACGAATTGATCATTACCCGCCTGAACTGCCCCTCTTGCGATACCAGCATCGAAGGCCGTTTCACGGGCGGGCATTTTGCGCACCTTTCAGTCGAGCACCTTGATTTTATCGAAACTTTCGTGCGTTGCGAAGGTAAATTGACTCGAATGGAAGATGAGTTGGGATTGTCCTACCCGACCATCCGCAACCGGCTGCACGAAGTGATCCGCGCCATGGGCTACGAACCCGGCAAGGACGAACCCGAAGACATGGACAATGAGCAGCGCCGGTCGTTGCTCGACGCCCTGGACGCGGGCGAGATTTCTGCCGATGAGGCCCTCAAGGCCTTGCGCGGCGAAAATTAGCGGCTGCGGGAAGGAGGATGGCGCAATGGAACAGCAAATATTGACCATAAAGCCCGAATCGAAGATCGTCATCGAGACGGTCCCCGGCGACCTGCGCGTGCGCGGCTGGGAACAGCCTGAACTCTCGGCCAAGACCGACGGGAGCGAGCTGACCATTACCGACGACGACGGCCTCGTGCAAATATCCTGCGACGGCGACCTGATCCTGTCCCTGCCGCAGCAGGCCGGGATCCAGGTCGAAAAGGTCGAAGGCGACCTGAACGTGCGCGGCCTGCTCGGGGCCGTCTCTGTGGACAAGACCGAAAACGACGCCGCCCTCAGCCACGTCGGCTCGGTGGACCTGGGCGCCGTCGGCGGCGACCTGGTGTTGCGACATGCCAACGGCCCGGTCGAGGTGGAGAATGTCGGCGGCGACGCCTCGCTGCGCCACATCCACGGCGATCTGGCGCTGGACGCTGTCGGCGCGGACCTGTACTTGCGCGATGCCCGCGGCAGCGTGCTCGCCGTTGCCGGTGAAGACATCGTGACATACATCGAGCCGTTGGCCGACGCCTCGTACACGATGACCGCCGGCAAGGATATTGTGATGCGCGTGCCGGCAAACGTGGATTTGCAGATCACCGCCACGGCCGGGGGCCACAACGGGATCCGGGTGATGCTCTCGGGCCCGGTGGAGGAAGCCTTCTCCGGCGTTTACAACGCCACTTTCGGCAACGGCTCCGCCAAAGCCAGCCTGACGGCCGGCGGCGGCGTGCTGCTCACCAACCGGGTGGACGAATGGGAGGCCCGGGTTGATTTCGACGTGGACGACGGCTCTTTCGTCTGGGACAAGTTCGCCAGCATGGGTGTGGACCTCGGCACCCGCATGGCTGACATGGGCGTGAAGATGGGCGAAATGGGGGCCGAGATCGGCAACCGGGTCGCCGAGCGGATGGCGCACGTCAACATCCGCAGCGAGCGGGTGCGGGAACGGGCCGAGGCCGCCGCCCGCCGGGCCGAACTCAAGGCCCAGGCCGCCATGCGCCGCGCCGAACAGAAGCTGCGCCAGTCTGAGCGCCAGATGGAACGCCAGATGCGGCACACCGAACACCGCGCCCGCCATTGGAACGTCAGCTTCGAGAACCGGCCCACCCCCTCCACGCCGCCCCGGCCGCGGGTGTCCGACGAAGAGCGCCTGACCATCCTGAGGATGCTGGCCGAAAAGAAGATCACCGCCGAACAGGCCGAAAAGCTGCTTTCTGCCCTCGAAGGAGGCAAGTGATGTCTGCCGAGGAGCGCGCCAAGATCCTCCAGATGGTGGAGGATGGGAAGATTTCCGCCGAGGAGGCCATGCGCCTGATCCGGGTTCTGGAGGAGAGCGACGACGAAGCGCAGGTGGACTTCGAGCCGGATTCAGCCGTGGAAACGGTCCTCGAGCCGGAGCCGGCTCCGGGTCCCGCCCCGAACCGGGATTTCGAACGCAGATTAAAGGGGTTCCGCCGCCTGTGGGTCATCCCGCTCTGGATCGGCGTCTTTCTGACCATCGCCGGGGCCGGCTGGATGTACTCGGCCATGCAGGGGTCGGGCTTCGGGTTCTGGTTCTTCTGCGCCTGGCTGCCCTTCCTGCTCGGTGTGGGCGCCATCGCCCTGGCTTTCGGGAGCCGGACCGCGCGCTGAATCTACGTGGACGTGACCAACCCATCCGGCGGATCTCCCCACCGCGTCAGGATCGGTTTCCCCTTCCCGATGGGACTGGTGCGCTGGGGCCTGCGGAACTTCGGGCATCACATCCCGGACCGGGAGCGCAAGATTGCCGACGATACCCTGAAGGCCGTTTTCGAAACCGCTTCGACCGATGAACCGATCCTGGTGGACGTGCAGGAGGAGGACGGCGAGCACGTGCAAGTTTATATTGGATGAGGATTTATCAGGCAGAATTTTTCGACCCGTTATCGGAGTTTTCACAGGAGGTTGGCATGACAGAAGAAAGAATGAAAATCCTGAAGATGATCGAGGAGGGCAAGCTCAGCGCCGACGAAGGCGCCAAGCTGCTGGCTGCCCTGGCCCAGGGAGGGCGCAATTCTTTTAGCAGCGCATCCGTCCCGCGTGGGCCGGGAGCGCCGCGCCTGCTGCGCATCCGCGTCACCGACGTGGCCAGCGGTCGCAACAAGGCCATGGTGCAGATCCCGCTGGCGTTGATTGATGCCGGGCTGAAGATCGGCGCCCACTTTGCCCCCGAAGTTGAAGGCGTGGACATGGCAAACGTCATGGACGCATTACGCTCAGGCGTAACCGGCAAGATCATTGACGTCCAGGATTCAGAAGACGGCGAACACGTCGAAATTTTCGTCGAGTAAATTGTGGTTCTCCCCCGCAAAACCTCCCACAACCCTGTGGGAGGTTCGGTTTTAATTTAACTTCGACCCGATGATGCGCAGGCCCGCTCGTCCCGGTTGGCTGCTAACCGTATCCAGCAGGCAGGCTTTCCCAGAGAGTCACCCCGAAAACACATTCCCAATATTTTTGCAAGGTCGAGCGCAGGCTTTCGGGGGGATCGAACAGGCTGCCAAGCTGGGAAGCGTAGGCTTCGACGCCCTCCTGCCAGGCCCGCAGCCCCTCTTCGGAAACCGGGTGGACCTCGGAACACAGGCCGCCGGTGAACGTGAGCAGGCTCAGCCAGTTCTTCTGCAAATAGGGGATGTCGGCGTAATAGCGCAGCGGCCGCCCCAGCCGCTCGACCGCCATCCGCGTCATCACGTGGTCCACGTGGCCGCCGATCGTCAACGGGCAGATGACCTCGTCATCCGGTTCGAGGCGGGCGGCCAGGGCGCGGGCGACCTCCCCCGGCAGGTCCGCGTCCGCCGGATGGAGCGGGACGAAGATCCCATCGTAGAGCCACTCGCCCTCCGGGGAGCGGCGGTAGATGCAGTCCTGGAAATCGAAATGGACGGCTTTCGCCCCGACGATCCCGGCTGCGGCCTGGTCTTCGGCCCGGCGCAGGGTCACGGTCTCGGCGGCGGTCCCCGTGCCGCTCACGAAATGCAGCACCTTCGCAAAATCGGACAACTCGTCCAGGCCGGGGATCCCGGCCAGGACCGTCCAGATTTCGACCGGGGTCCCGGCCCGGCATTGCTCCCAGATCAGGCCGCCGCAAGACAGCACAGCATCGTCGAGGTGCGGGGAGATGTAGATCCAGCGCATTATTCCAATCCTTCGTCGGTCAAGATCTCGCGGGCCAGGGCCTGCAAGGCTTCGATTTCGCCGTCATCGGCGTGGGTGGCGCGCCAGTATTGGTCAAGCAGTTCGAGCGGGCTGAGGCTGCTGATGGCCTGATCGGCGGGCAGGCGGATGCGGGCCTCCATTTTTGGGCGCTTGACCAGGTGGAACTCGAACGCTTCCGCCGCGTAAGCCCGCAGGGCGGGTTCGTCAATCAGCGTGTCCCACTCACGCGGGTACTCGACCACCAGGCGGACGATGGCCCCGGCCAGTTTTTCCTGTTTGGGCAAGGCGGATTTGAGCCGGGCGGTGACATTTTCGCTGCTCTCCAGGCGGACGAAGCGGTCCACGAACGGGCGGATGCCCTCCAGCCTGCGCCACTGGACCCGGGTCCTGCCGCGCGTGACCTCGGCGATCACATAAAACTTATCGTCCCCCGCCTCCCCGAAATCAACCCGCTCGATGGAGCCGGGGTAGATCACCGGCGGGTGGGCGTAGGGCGTCTTGTCTTTCGGGTCCGGCCCCGGCCCGTTCAGGTTCTGCGGCTTGTGGATGTGCCCCAGGGCCACGTAATCCAGCCGGGGGTCCTTGACCAGCGACCCGGACAGGACCAAATCCGAGCCGAGCATGACCATCCGCTCCGCGCCGTAGACCGCCCCCTGGACCGAGGCGTGGGCCGTCATCACCACCGGCAGCGACGGGTCAACCAGCTCCTCGAACCAGCCCTCGACCAGGTCCGCCAGCCTCTGCTCGACTTCCTCGTAGACCTTCCCGGCATCTTCGCCGCTGACCTGCAAAGCGGCCATCAGCCCGGAGCGCGAGACCCAGGGCAGGGCCATCACCTGGACGGGCAGGCCCAGCTCGCCGGCGCTGAGGAACTGCGGCTGCTGGAGCACGCGCACGTGCGGGATTTGCAGGGTGTCGAACTCCTGGACGGCGTGGGCGCGGCCCGCAGCGGGAGACATGTCGTGGTTGCCGACCAGCAGCAGGGTCGGGATGCCTGCCTGCGAGAGCCGGATGATGCGCCTCCCCCACTCCCGCTGGAAGGTGGGAGCCGGCGAACGGTCCTTGTACGCGTCCCCGGCAAAGATGACCAGGTCCACTTTTTCGTCAATTGCTGCGTCCACGATGGTGTCGAGCGACTTCAGGAAATCCAGCACGCGCAACGGCAGACCGGTCGCGGGGTCGTGGCGGCCATAGTTGGCCATGTCAATGTGGGCGTCAGCAAAATGGAGTAGTCTCATAGCTCAGTAGTTTGGTAGTTAGGTAGTTGGGTGGGTATGCGGTTTGGTAGTTCGTCTTTGCGACTGTTGCGATTTTCTGAGGTAACCGATCATGCCATTGATGAGACGTTTCGTTTCGGTAGCAAGATTGTAGGCTATGGTCAGTTCGCTCTGGGTGACGTATTGCCGATCCAACGCCAAATAGAGTTCGGACTGGACTTCGCTGGCTGAACGGCGCGCCATTTTGAGAAAGCGAATAAACTCGGGATTAGTTCCAGAGTCAAAGCCCTCGGCAATGTTGTGCATCACAGAACTAGCCGCATCCTGAATCTGACCACACAGGCGAAAGTCCTTCGCAAATTTGGGGTGTTCGGTCAGGTCGTAGACCGTATTGGTCAATTGGCGAGCTTTTTGCCAACTCTGCAAATCCTCAAAGCGCTCAATCTTGGTCACGGTTTCCTCCTCCTGGATTTTCAATAACCAAACTAATCGACTACGAAACTAACCAACTAACCAACCACCTAACTACAAAACTATGGTCCTATCCCCCACTCCTGGAGTTTTTGCAGCCCGGCAGTGAAGTTGGGATTCAGGCGCACGGCTTCGCGCACATCCGCAAAGGCGTTGACGGAATCGCCCAGGGCGAACTCGGCCAGGCCGCGCCAGTACAGGCTTTCTTCGAGGGTGGGTTCGCTGATGGTGTCGTTCAGGGTGGTATTGGCCAGGTTGATCACGTCCTGGTAGCGGCCGGAGTAGTAGTAAGCCCAGTAGGGACCGGTCTGGTACCACATGATCCGGTAGGGACGCTGTTTGTCGTCCTGGCCGAGCGAGGCGTAGATCTGGAAGGCCTGGTCATAGGCCAGGGTGGCCTCGCCGTATCGCAGCAGGTTGATCAGGCTGGTGCCTTTGTTGAACCAGGCGAAGAACTGGTCTATCCCGCTCAAAGCCGCGATCTCCTGTTCGGATTTTTCCAGGGCGTGCTGGTTGGCCCACTGCGCGTCCAGCCAGGGACCGAGCAGGGTGAAGACTTCCTGCTCCCGCTCCGGGGGATAGACCACCATGAACAGGTAATTGAAGGAGCGCCAGCCTTCTTCGTAAATCTCGTAGGGACTGAGCACATCCTTGCCGGGCTTGAGCCAGGCGTCCTGGACGATGAAGGCCCCCTGGGCGTCGTCATAGCCGGTGGTGAAGAGGTAATGTCCCAGCCAGGCGATCTTGCCGGTGTAATCGGCTTCGTAGTAGCCCTTTTCGACCACCACCGGGAACCCGGCCGCGATCAGGCGCTTGACCAGGTCCAGGTCGCCGCCGTGACGGACGACCACGTTGAACTCGGTATGGTCCTGCACGAACCCGGAAAGTTCGTAAGGCATCACGTTCTTGTCGTACTTGCCCTGTTGGATGAAGTCCAGTTTGGGGTCTTGCACACCCGGTTTGACGATTTTGGCGATGTCGTCCCGGTTGCCTTCCCAGCCCCAGAAGTTGAGCGCCATCGAAAGGTTGGCCGGGCCGCAATAGTTCCAGCGTTCGTGCTGGTCCACGTAAACCACCCCGTCCAGTTTAACTCGCTCCGGGAGCGGCGTGGAAGTGGGAGTCGGCGCGAGGGTCGGGCCGGCAGGCTCAGGCGTCCCGGTGGGGATCGGGGTGGGAGTCGGCGGCAGGGTGACGGCCAGCGTCGCCGCGGTGGGCACTTCCGGGACGAATACGGCTTCGTCCGGTGGATTCAGGGCGTATTTGATGCGGGTTTGTAAGTCTTCGACCCGCCAGGCGAGACGGTCGTGTACCGGCGGGATGTAGTAAATGCCAACAGCCAGGACCAGTAAAAGGGGGATTGACCACAATCGGTTGAATTTGCGTTTCATGGGCGGGATTATAAACCAGATTTCAAGTTCGGCTTTTTGGGCAGGGGGTCCTGCGCATTCGGAGTCCGTGCCCGGATCAGGAATCTTGGTGCATCACCCGTTTGACGGCAAAGACCACCAGGAAAAACGCTGTGGCGGTCAGCACGATGGCCGAGCCGGAGGCGATGCTGGCGTAGTACGACAGGTACAGCCCGACGACCCCGGAGACCGAAGCGAAGACTGCCGCCAGCCCCATCATCACCGGCAGGCGGTGGGTCAGCAGGGAGGCGGTCGCGGCGGGCGTGACCAGCATGGCGACCATCAGCGCCACGCCGACGGTCTGGAGCGAGACGGCGATCGTGACCGCGATCAGGCCGAGCAGCAGGTTGTTGAGCAGCCCTACCGGCAGGCGCAGGGTCACGGCCAGGATCGGGTCGAAGGACAGGGTCAGGAACTCCTTGTAGAAGGCGAAGATCACCAGCAGCACCAGCGCCCCGAAAGCGGCCGTCACCCACAGGTCCGTGGACGAGACGCCGAGCACATCCCCGAACAGGAAGTGGCTCAGGTCCACCGCGTAGCTGCGGACGGTGGAGATCAGGGCGATCCCCAGGGCGAACATCCCGGCGAAGATGATCCCGATGGCGGTGTCTTCCTTGACCTGCGAGTTCTTGCTGATCGCCCCAATGCCCAGGGCGGCCAGGACGGCCGTCCCCAGCGCCCACCAGAAGAGCACGTCCCGCGCCCCGCCGCTGACCAGGTATCCGAGCGCCACGCCCGGCAGGATGGTGTGGGCCAGCGCGTCGCCGAAGAAGGCCATGCCGCGCAGGACGACGTAGGTCCCGACCACGGCGCAGACGATTCCGACCAGCACCGCGGCCGCCAGGCCGCGCAGCATGAAAGCGTATTGGAGGGGTTCGAGAATGAAAGACATTTTGGATTTACGATTTTGGATTTACGATTTGCGTGAGCGCAAGGTCCTGATGGAAGCGACGGTCATCGCCAGGATTTCGTTGGTTTCTTTTGCGATGGGAGCTGTCTGACCTGGAGCAGTATAGCCCATCTCGGCCATCCGTTCGAGCCAATAAGCAGTCTCATCACTCTCTTCTTCGACGATCTTGAGCTTGTTGACCATATCCGGTGTAGATTTTGCGCGGCAGGCGGCCCGGTAGTTCGCGCCAATGGACGTGCCAGACCGCACGACCTGTCTTGCAAGCACATCCGCCGCGATGGACCTTGGCATCCCGTCCACCAGCCGGAGAACGGCAATCGCGAGTTTCTTTGTGCGATCTTTGAATATTTTCTCGTTCATTTTTCCTCCAATCGTGAATTGCCAATCGTAAATCAACAATCGTAAATCGTAAATCACTCGCGAGGGCAACACTCATCAATCAGCATGGGACTGTGCCCGTCCAACTGCAACCGCCCGCCGTAAGCCTGGACCAGTTTCTCGGCCTGGAGCACTTCATCCGGCGGGCCGAAGCCGATCAGGCGGTGGTTGAGCAGCATGATCCGGTCGAAATACTCGGCGGCCTGTTCCAGGTCGTGGGTGGCGACCATCACGGTCACGCTCTGGCGCTGGAGGCTGTCGAGCAGCGCCAGGATGCCCTCCTGCGAGGGCGTATCCAGGCCGGTGAGCGGTTCGTCCATCAGCATCAGCTCGGCCTCCTGGGCCAGGGCGCGGGCGATGAACATGCGCTGCTGCTGCCCGCCCGAAAGCTGCCCGATCTGGCGCTTCGCCAGGTCGGATAACTCCACCGTCTCGAGGGCCTGCCGGACGAAGTCCCAATCCCGTTTGTGGGGCCAGTTCAACGGTCCGATCTTGGCGATCCGCCCCATCATCACCACGTCCGCCACGTTGACCGGGAAAGACCAGTCCACCTGGCTGCGCTGGGGCACGTAGCCGATGCAGACGTGGCCGCGTGGCATCGAGCCGAAAATGTTCACCTCGCCGCTGGTCGGCTGCAAAACGCCCGCCACCACCTTGAACAGCGTGCTTTTCCCCGCCCCGTTCGGCCCGACCACGGCCACACGCTCCCCGGCGTGCAGGTGGAAGGAAACGTTCTCCAGCGCGAAACGCCCGTTGTAGCGCACGCTCAACTTGCGGACATCCAGGATCGGCTGGTCATCGAGATGGTCGGTGTGAGGGTACATTTCAATTGCTTTCCCCCTCTCCCTAAAAGGGAGAGGGCCAGGGGTGAGGGGAATTTGCCCTACTTCAACGCTTCAACGATCAGGCTCACATTGTACTTCATCATGTCAATGTAAGTCGCCGCGGGCGGGCCGTCGGTCAGCGATTCGAGATACAGGCCACTGACCACTTTCACGCCCGTTTCAGCCGCGATCTGGTTGGCGAGGTCAGGATTCTCCACCTCGCCCAGGAAAATGGCCGGCGCGCCCGTCGCCTTGATCTGCTCGACCACCGTTGCCAGACCCTGGGCCGAGGTCGCCGCCTCGGAACTCAGGCTGGGGATGACCGTCCCGACCACCGCGAACCCGTAGCGTTCGGCAAAGTAACCCAGGGCCTCGTGGTTGGTCACCAGCAGCCGCCGCCCCGCTTGGATCTGGGCCACCTGGCCCGAAATCCAGGCATCCAGGTCCGTGAGCTGGGCGATGTAAGCCTCGGCGTTGGCCCGGTAAATCCCGGCTCCTTCGGGGTCGGCCTCGATCAAGCCGTCCCGGATGTTCTCGACGTAAGTCACCACCCGGGCCGGGTCCAGCCACAGGTGCGGGTCGCCCGCGGTGTGATCGGAATCTTCCATCTCGTGCGGCTTCAGGCCGTTCGAGGCGGTCACGATCATCCGCTCGCCGCCCGCATTTTCCAGCAAGGATTCGATGAAATGCTCGTATTCCAGCCCGTTGACGATCAGCACTGTGCTGGCGGCGACTTTCGCCACATCAGATGGCGCGACCTCGTAAGCGTGCGGGTCCGCGCCGGCGGGCAGCAGCGACTCGACCTCCAGCCGCTCCCCGGCCACGTTTTGGGCCATGTCAGCCAGGAAGGTGGTCGAGGCCAACACCTTCGGGCCGCCTCCCGTCGCAGCCGGGGATGGGCCGCAGCCGGCCAGCGCCAGGCCGATAAATGTGAAAACCAGGACTGATTTTTTGATGGACATAACGCTCCTTCTTGAAAATGAAATTCGATTTCATTAAAAACCGGCACAAAAAGACCGGAACCCGGCGGAGCGGACTCCGGTTTGGCCTGTTACCCGTTAAATTGACTGTGATACAGCACCGAAGCCGTAACCAGCGCCCCCACCGCCAGGACGGTGACCGGCGTGACCGGCAGTTGTCTCTTCCCGGACGGCTTTTCGACGCCCTGCTCACGGACCTGCTTGGCCCGGGCCTTGGCGCCGACGGCAGTTACAACCGGGATCGAAGCACAGAACATGCACATAATACACCTCTAAATTCAGCTATTCCGGCTGGCAATCGGCGCACAGGCCGGAGAGTTGCAGCCAGTGACCGGTCACCTCGAAATTGTGCTGCTCGCCCACTCGCTGGAACAGGATGCTCAAATCGTCACCGGAAAAATAGAGCGCCCGCCCGCACCGGTCGCAGATGATCAGGTGCTGGTGGCCATCGGCGTGCGGGAGGTAAGCGTTGCAGCCCCCCTCCTGGTGGACGCGCTGGACCAGGCCCAGTTCGTCGAGTTTCTCCAGGGTACGGTAGACCGAGACCAGCCCCAGGGCCGGGTAGGCCCGGCGAGCGGCGTCGTAGACTTCCACCGGGGTCAGGGCGTGGTCGCAAGCCGAGACCACGTCCACCACGGCGCGGCGGGCTTCGGTCAGGCGGTATCCGCCCTGTTGGAGTTGGGTCAGCCAGGAATCAGCAGTCATGGGGCGCTCGCTTATTGAAAATCATTTTCAATTATAAGGCGAAAACAGGATTTGTCAAGAAAAAACCCCGGGTGAGGCCGGGTTGGTTGCCAGAGACCCTAAAGGTTTCATGGATGTTCGCCCGTCACATCCGGGTTCGAGGTTGCAAAACGAATATCCAAGGTTGTTCCGGGTGAAAAACCTTTAGGGTCTGATTTTCTCTAGGGTCCGGTTGTGACCGGGTAGCCTTTGTCGCGCCAGGTGCTGAGTCCGCCGGCCATGCTGGTCACGTCCGTGAACCCGGCCTGGAGCAGGATGTCCCGCCCGGACTGGCTGCGGTTGCCCGAACGACAGACGACCACGATCTGCCTGTCCTTGGACAGTTCGCTCACGCGGGCGGCGAGCTGGTCGAGCGGGATCAGGGTGGTATCGGGGGCGTGGTACTCGTTCCACTCCTCCACGGTGCGGACGTCGAGGAAGTAAGCGTCGCCCTGCTGGTAGATCTGGTAGGCTTCGTCCACCGAGATTTCGCGGGCCAGGCCGCCTCCTCCGCCGGAATTGGCCAAAACGATGAAGACGACCGCCAGGACGGCGACCGCCAGGAGGCCCAACTGGACGGCGGGCTGTTGCAGGATGTTTTTCTTGCGCGCCTGGGCGCGGCGGGTGGTTTTCTTTTGGGGCATAAGGAACCTCTCTGATCGGTTTTTGCTAATTGGATGCGGATCGTCCGAAATAGTTGCGCGGCTAAAAAGATTGCGTGGCCTCGTCGAGGTTGGTGTAAATTTCGTAGAGCGGCGCGAAACCGACCATGTCGAGCACTTCCAAGACCCTTTCGGTGGGGTTGAGCAATTTGACGTTGTTCTGCCGGCCCCCGGCGCGTTCCCTGTCCATGGTGCGGAAGGTGGCCCAGCCGTCTTCGGGATCGGGAGCCTTTTCACCGCCGAACACTTTGGTGACGATGTGCAGGGCGGCCAGCCCGGCGCTGCTCATAAAGCCCAGGCCCGCCATGTCGAGCAAGAGATGGCGGACGCCTTCGTCGTAGAGCAATTGGGCGGTGGCGATCAAATCCTTGAAGTTTGAGCCGTCCAGGTCGCCGTTGAGCTGGACGAGGCTGACCGGGACCCGGCCTTCGATCTTCGTAATGGTGATTTCCATGGTTTTGCCTCCTTGTTTTACGGATAAAAGTGGATGCCGCTTAAGATACTATACAGCAATTGCTTCGGGAAAACAATCCACCACACCTGGTTGTTCAGGAGGGGCGTCCCAGGCATGGACGATCCCGTAGTAGGGGGCTAAGTAACGGCGTCCATGTTATAATCCGGGCAATCATTTATCCTGATGATGGAGGAGCCATGGAAATTGCAACCAAGAGTTACAAACACTGTGATGTTGTGACTGTCACAGGCCGTGTGGATAGTTCCACAGCGCCCAAGTTGAGCGATCTGCTGGAAGGCATCAATGCCAACGGTGTGTTTAAAATCGTTGTAGACATGAGCGGGATCGAGTTCATGTCCAGCGCCGGGTTCCGCACCATCCTGGCGGCCCAGCGCACCTGCAAACGCTACAACCGGGGCGAGCTGGCGCTGGCCTGCATCCCGCAGCGTATCTACGAAGCCTTCGAATTGACCGGATTTGTCCCCCTGTTCACGATTTTCGACGACCTGACCGCCGCGGTGGGTTACTTCTAATTCGGGGCTGGTGATAACCGTCGGGCCGCTTTCGCCTCGTGACTTGAAAGCGGCCTTTCGTTTCCATTATGCGTACTGTCATTTTCCCTGCCGATTTCAGCAGCCTGGATGATATCCGTGAATTCGTCGGCCAGGCCGCCGACGAAGCCGGTTTCGATTCCCGCTCGGTCTACGCCATCCAGCTTGCCGCAGACGAAGCCTGCTCGAATATCATCGAACATGCCTATGAGGAGACCCCCGACGGCGAGATCGAATGCACGTGCAGTCTCACCGATACCGACCTGGTCATCATCCTGCGGGACCACGGCCTGCCCTTCGACCTGGACAGCGTCCCCGGCCCGGACCTGTCGCCGGACCTGGAGAAACGCAAGGTCGGCGGGCTGGGCGTTTACCTGATGCGCAAGTTGATGGATGAAGTCACCTTCGAGTGCTCTCCCGAATTCGGGAACGTGCTCACCATGAAGAAGCACCGCGAGAAAACGGATGAGTAAACGGGAACCTCAGCCTGCCGCGCCGGACTGGCGTGAACTCGCCAGCCTGGGCGAACAGTTGCTCAACGCCACCTCCCTGGCCGCCCAGCGCGACCGCATCGAAGGGATGGTCACCCGCCTGGTGGATGGTGAAGCGGCCGTCTGGCTGAACGAGTCCCTCTTCCGCCTGCCGGATTGGGACGAGTCGCCCATCTTCACGCCCGAGCCGTCCAGCGAGTGGATGCGCCGGGCGTTTGGATCAGGCCAAATGGTCAGCGAGCAGGCCGAGGGTCCCGGCGGCGCTTGCGTGGCGGCCATCCCGATCGAGGAGCAGGGCTTCATCCTGGGGGTGCTGCAGGTCTCCCGTCCGGGCGCGTCCGCCTTCTCCCAGGAAGACCTGGACGGGCTGGCGGGGCTGGTCAGCATCGCTGCGGTGGCGCTGGTGGCCTCCCACCGGGTGGCGGTCGAACGCTGGCGCATCGGACAGTTGAGCCTGGTGCGCTCGGTCAGCGCCCAGATCGCCAACCTGCTGGACGTGGACGAACTGGCCCGCCGGGTGGCGGCCCTGATCTGTGAGACGTTCAAATATTATTACGTGGCGATCTTCACCCTTTCGCCAGGGCAGACCGCGCTGCATTACCGCGCCAGCGCCAGCGCCTCGCGCAAGGGACGCAGGAAGGCTTCGACGACCCTCGAAGTGGAACTGGGCCAGGGGCTGATCGGCCACGTGGCCCGGACCGGCCAGGAAGTGTTGACCGACGACGTGCGGAACGAACCGCGCTTCCGCTTCATCGGCAGCCTGCCCGAGACCCGCTCCGAGGTGGTCCTGCCGCTCAAGGTGGAAGAGCGGGTGCTCGGCGTGCTGGACGTGCAGAGCGACCAGGTGGCGGCCTTCCATCCCAACGACCTGCTGGTGCTGCGCGCCCTGGCTGATAACATCGCCCTGGCGATTGAGGGGGCGCGCCTGTATGGCGACTTGCGCCGCCGCGCCGACCAGTTGGCCGTGATCGCCGAAGCCAGCGACAGCATCACCCGCACCCTCGACCTGAAAACCCTGATGAAAGAGATGGCTTTGCTGGTCCAGGAGAAGTTCGGCTACCCGTTCGTCCACCTGTTCACGGTCCACCACAACCGGCGGCAGATCATCTACGAAGCCGGCAGCGGCGAGCGGAGCGAGATCTTGAGCGGCGGCTATGCCGTATCGCTCGACGACGAGAGCGGCATCATCCCCTGGGTGGCGCGCAACGTCCAGACGGTGCTGCTCAACGATGTCGCCCAGGACGAGCGTTACCGCCCTTCGCCCCTGCCGCCGGTCGAGATCAATTCTGAATTGACCGTGCCGTTGACCTTCAACGGGAAAGTGGTCGGCGTCCTCGACATCCAGAGCGACAAAAAGGACGCCTTCACCGATGACGACCGCCTGATCTTCGAGGCCCTGGCCGACAACATCGCCGCCGCCATCCACAACGCCGACCTGTACAGTTCCGAGCAGTGGCGGCGGCAGGTGGCCGACAGCCTGCGCGAGGTGGCCGGCCTGCTTTCGGCCAATGTGGGCGTGGAGCAGGTGCTCGAGTCGGTGTTGACCGAACTGGAGCGCAACCTGCCCTGCGACCTCACCGCCATCTGGCTGCTGGACGGGGAGGAACTGTTCCTGGCGGCCGCCCACGGGGTGGACCCGCAGGAAGTCCTGCTGGCGCGGCTGCCCTCCAATTCGGGGGAGGCCGAATCCGAGTGGATGACGAAAGCCCTGATGGCCGACCAGCCGATCATCCGCAAGCCAGACGACCCGTATGGGCCGCTGGGGCTGGCCGGGCAGTTCGCCAGCGACTATTCCGCCATCGTCGCCCCGCTGCGGATCGGCGACCAGCCGCTGGGCGTGCTGTCCCTGGCCCACCACACCCCCGGCCGCTACGGCCACGAAGCCCAGGCCATGACCACCACCTTCGCCAGTTACGCCGCGGTCGCCATCGAGAACGCCCGCCTCTACGACGTGGCCCAGGAACAGGCTTACGCTTCGGCAGCCCTGTTGCAGGTGGCCCAGGCGGTGGTCAGCATGAACGACCTGGGCGAGATCCTCGCCACCATTGTCCGCATCATGCCCATCGTGGTCGGGGTGGAGGTCTGCGCCATCTATCTCTGGGACGAAGACCTGCAAATGTTCTACCCCGGCGACCAGTACGGCGTCCCGGAGGACGTGAAGGAACTGGTCTGGGCCGAGGATTACGCCGTCGGCGAGTTCCCCCTGCTCGACATCGTCCGCGAACAGAACCGGATCGTGGTCAAGCAACTGGAGCCGGAGGATGGCCCCCACACCTGGCTGTTGATCGAGCCGGACGACAACCTGGTCGGCCACATCGAGGCCTTTTCCAGCGGCGAACGCCTGATGATGGCCTTCCCGCTCTCTATCAAAACCGACATTTTCGGCGTGATGATGATCGAAGAAGCCTCCGGCGGGCGGCGCTTCCGCGAGCGGCGGCTCGAAATCCTGACCGGCATCGCCCAGCAGGTGGCACTGGCCGCCCAGAACGACCGCCTGCAGCTCGAAATGGTCGTGCGCGAACGCCTCGAATACGAGGTGCAGCTTGCGCGCCAGATCCAGCAGACTTTCATCCCCGAAATCCTGCCGGAGATCGAGGGCTGGAACCTGGCGGCCCGCTGGCGGACGGCGCGCCAGGTGGGCGGGGATTTCTACGACGTGCTGGAACTGCCGGACGGGAAGGTCGGGCTGTTCATTGCGGATGTGGCCGACAAGGGTGTCCCGGCCGCGCTCTTCATGGCCCTCACCCGGACCCTGGTCCGGGCCGCCGTTTTGGAGACCGTTTCCCCGGCCGAGGCCCTGCGCCGCGTCAACGCCCTGTTGTATCCCGATTGCGAGCAGGGGATGTTCGTCACGGCCTTTTACGCCGTGCTGGACACCGGGACCGGCAAAGTGACCTACGCCAACGCCGGGCACAACCCTCCCATCTGGCAGTGTTGTGACACCAGCTCGCTCACCCGCCTGACCCGTACCGGCATGGCGCTGGGCGCGGTCGAGAGCCTGGAGATCAGCGAAAATACGATCACCCTCGAAGACGACGACTGCCTGCTGATGTACACCGACGGCCTGACCGAATCCTTCTCGCCCGACGAGGAGATGTTCGGCGAGGAACGCCTGGTCTCGCTCCTGACCAATTCCCCGGCCCGCACTGCCGCCGCCATCCTCGACCACATTGACACTGCCCTGGTGGATTTCATCCACCCCCTCCCCCCCGCCGACGACCTGACCATCCTGGTCCTGACCCGCAACAGCCGATAACCTGTGGCGTGATGCGGGACGGCATTCCGCAAACACTCGATTTGGCGGGATTTCGTCCTGCCCTGCGAAAAGCGTCCATCACTGGCGTTTTTTTATTTAATTGGCTCTCTGGTATTTGGTGGGGTCGCCCATTTATTCACCAGTGAGATTACAGAGTCTACAGAGAAAACCTTTTAGGCTCTTCCGTAACACACGGGAAAGAGCCTAAACACAAAGTCACACGAAGGCACTCAAAGGGAAAAAAGCGCCTTGCCGTAAAGATATTCCTTCGTGGACTTTGTGTTCCTTCGTGTTTCAAAAGGTTTTTCCCGTCAAAAATGGGAGAGCCGCCTTTTAAAATCTCGGTGCTCTCTGTGCGCTCTGTGGCAAAACGGGTTTCCACCCCACTTGATCCTGACGAGCCATTTAATTCCGGGTTTGCCCGTATCGAAACCGTTACAACTCCGTCACATAAAAGGTGTCATTGTACGTGATGGTTTCACCGGAAAGGAGGCCCTATCGAGGAACGCTGTCCCATTTCCCCCTTTGTCCCAATAAAAATTTGAAATCGGAGGAGAATTTTCATGAAACGGCTCACCATCCTGATCAGCGTCGTGCTCATCGCCACCATGCTCGTCGGGGTACTCAACGTGTCCAGCGCGGCTACCGGGCCGCAAACCGGAAAGTCGCGCCTGCTGGTACAGTTTGCTCCCGGCAAGAAGGGCCTCGTCGAAAACGCGCTCAAGGGCGCCGGGGCGGAGTTCCATTACGCGTTCGATGGCCTGAACGCCTTCGCCGTCAGCCTGCCGGCCGCGGCTGTGGACGGCATCAGCCGCAACCCGAACGTCGTCCTGCTCGAAGAAGACGTGGCGCGCTTCCCGATCAGCGTCATGCCTTCGACGGTCCAGGCCCCGGCGCTGGCCGGTTCGCAGGTCGTCCCCTACGGCGTGGACATGGTCCAGGCCCGGGACGTCTGGGATGTCAACCGCGATGACGTGGTGGACGCGGGCGCGCCCACCGGCAGCAACCGCAAGGTCTGTATCATCGATTCGGGCATTTACACCGGCCACGAAGACTTCCAGGGCCTGAACGTCAGCGGCTATGACGGCAACCTGCCCTGGGACGAGGACGGCTCCGGTCACGGTTCGCATGTCAGCGGGACGATCGCCGCGGTCAACAACACCCTGGGCGTGATCGGCGTGACTCCCGGCACGGTCAATGTTTACATGGTGCGCGTCTTCGGTAACGACGGCCTGTGGGCTTACTCGTCCACGTTGATTGATGCGGCCAACCGTTGTGCGGCAGCCGGCGCCAACGTCATCAGCATGAGCCTGGGGGGCAGCCGCTCCAGCGTTACCGAGCGGCGCGGTTTCGATTCGCTTTATGCCCAGGGCATCCTGTCCATTGCTGCGGCGGGCAACGACGGCACCACCGCCTACTCGTACCCGGCCTCTTACGACTCGGTCGTTTCGGTGGCGGCGATTGACGCGGCCATGCTCGTGGCCGATTTCTCGCAGCAGAACAGCCAGGTGGAACTGGCCGCGCCCGGCGTGGGCGTGCTCAGCACCGTCCCGTACCTGGACATCAACAGCCTGACCGTCAACGGCGTGGACTACGCGGCCAACCACATCGAGTACGCGGCCCGCGGCACGGCCAGCGGCGCGCTGGTCAGCGGCGGGCTGTGCGACAGCACCGGCGCCTGGGCGGGCAAGGTCGTGCTCTGCGAGCGCGGCGTGATCTCGTTCTACGATAAAGTGATGAACGTGCAGAACAGCGGCGGCGCGGCGGCGGTGATCTACAACAACGAGCCGGGCAACTTCCTCGGCACGCTCGGCGACGGCGCATCCTCGACCATCATCGCCCTCAGCCTGAGCCAGGAAGACGGCCAGACCCTGGTCGCCAACGCCCTCGGCCAGACCGGGACCGTCAGCAGCGAATACGTCTGGCCGGCCAGCGGCTACGAATATTACGACGGCACTTCGATGGCGACCCCGCACGTCTCGGCGGTGGCAGCCCTGGTCTGGAGCGCCGACCCGACCGCCACCAACCAGGAAGTCCGGGATGCCCTGGCTGCTACCGCCTATGACCTGGGCGCGGCCGGGCGCGACGTGGCCTACGGCTTCGGCCTGGTCCAGGCTGCGGACGCGATCGCCTACCTGACGGGCGGCGGCAGCACGGATCCTGCCATCCACGTGGCCGACCTGTCCGGCGCGACCGCGCTGGTCAGCAGCAAGTACTGGAGCGCCACCGTGACCATCTCCATCGTAGACGCGGACGGCGCGCCGGTTTCAGGGGCGGTCGTCAGCGGGGCCTGGAGCGGCGGGTACAGCGGCTCGGCCTCCTGCACCACCAACACCAGCGGCCTCTGCTCGGTGACGGTCAGCACCATCCGCACCAACAAGACCTACGTCACCTTCACCGTCTCGAATGTGACCGCCACCGGTTACGTCTACGACCCGGCCGCCAACCTGGAGACCAGCATCACCCTCTACCGGCCGTAATCCGGCTTCATTACGCGGGGGCAAAAAACCGATATTAAGTAGGGCGAGGTTTATCTCGCCCTACTTTTTACAACCTGCTTACACCCGAAAAATACGCCGATAACAAACCTCCCCTACAATGTGTCTATCAATCCAATTCACCCTATCTAAAGGAGGTTGTTATGTCGAAAGTAGCTGTTTGGTTCAAAAAGAGTGTCGTCCTGGCCCTCGTATTGGCCCTGGGATTGGCCGCGCTGCCCCTCGCCCCGGTCTATGCGGCGGGTAACGCCCAGGACGAGGATCCGCAGGTGGCGCGGTGGCAGGCCCGGCGTCTCGAATGGATCTGGTCGCGCCAGCAGCGCCTGTACGAGCGGGCCGGGAAACTGTTCAACTTCACCGCCAGGGTGGTCGAAAAGTCCCAGGTCCTGATCGAAAAGGCCCGCGAAAACGGCCTGGACGTGACCAGCCTGGAAGAAGCCCTGGCGGTCTATGAGCAGTCCATCGCCGACGCCCGGACGCTGTACGACAGCGGGCAGGCGATCATTGACACCCACGCCGGCTTCGACGCCGACGGCAAAGTGACCGACCCGGCCCAGGCCCGCGAGACGATTGACGCCCTGCGCCTGGTCACCCGTGACACCCGCGACGCCGTCCACGATGCCAACCGGGCTTTGCAACAGGCGTTCAGGGATTTCCGCCAGGCCAACCCGCCGGAGAACGCCCCGCAAAGCTGATCCGGCGCGCGCTGACGACACAGGTGGCAGCCACCTTTGCGAAGCATCCCCGAAACATCGTGGAGCGGGACAGGGTGACTGCCACTGCTGCGCGCTTTGACGCCCTCGCCGGGATGACGTAGAATACGACAATAATTGAAAAGACTTCCGAAGTCTTATACAAAAGGAGATTCAGCCCATGTACACCTCCGAAGGCAAGAAAGTCATCAGCACGCCCAACGCACCCCAGGCGATCGGCCCCTACTCTATCGCCATCCAGACCGACCAGATGGTCTATACTTCCGGCCAGATCGGGATAGACCCCGCCACCGGCGAGGTCGTCCCCGGCGGGATCGAGGCCGAGACCCGCCAGGTGCTGACCAACCTGACGCGCGTACTCGAAGCCGCCGGGTCGGGGCTGGGGTACGTGGTCAAGACCACCGTTTTCCTGCGCGATATGGGCGATTTCGCCAAAATGAACGCCATCTACGCCGAATTCTTCGCCGCAAACCCCCCGGCGCGCTCGACCGTGGCCGTGGCAGCCCTGCCCAAGGGCGTGGCGATCGAGATCGAAGCCATAGCCCTGCTCGCCTCCACCCACGGCGATTAGTCCATGTCCGGCGAACTCGTCCTGCTGGTGGATGACGAACCCTCCATCATCCAGTTGGCGCGCATGTACCTGGAGCGGGAGGGCTTCGGGATAGAAGCCGTTGACGACGGGCAGGCGGCCCTCGAGGCGGTGGCGCGCCTGCATCCGGCCCTGGTCGTGCTGGACGTGATGCTGCCCCACCTCGACGGGTTCGAAGTCTGCCGCCGCTTGCGCAAGCAGAACGACCCGGTCGCCATCCTGATGTTGACCGCCCGCGACGAAGACATAGACAAGATCATCGGCCTGGAACTGGGGGCCGACGATTACCTGACCAAGCCGTTCAACCCGAGGGAACTGGTGGCCCGGGTCAAGGCCATCCTGCGCCGCAGCGAGCGGACGCCGCGGCCTGATTCCGCTCCCATACGCCTCGGCAACCTGACGATTGATCCCGCCAGCCGCGAGGCCCGTTCCGCCTCCGGGATTTTGAATTTACGCACCCAGGAATTCGACCTGCTGCTGACCCTGGCCGAAAACCGCGGCCGCGTCCTCAGCCGGGAACAGTTGCTCCAGCAGGCCTGGGGCTTCGACTTCTACGGCCAGACCCGCACCGTGGACGTCCACATCGCCCAACTGCGCAAGAAGCTGGAAGGCGCTTCGGTGCGGATCGAAACCGTGACCGGCGTAGGCTACAAACTGGTCGCCGATTAGAAAGAAAAGTATGTTTTCGTCCCTGCGCGCCCGCCTTTGGTTGAGTTACGCCGTCCTGATCGTGATCGTCCTGGGGATGGCTGCGGTGCTCTTCCTGTTTTATTTGTGGCAAAACCCCGTGCTTTACCGCGGCACCCTCGAACGTCTTGCCGCGGCCCAAACGGTGATGACGGCCCGGCTGGAAGACTCCGCCCTCACCCCGAGGGAGTTCCAGGCCATCCTGCAAAGCACCGACGCGGCCCTCGACGTGCGGCTGGTGTTGATCAGGAACAACCAGGTGGTCTTCGATACCCGCGCCGACCAGCCCGAGCTGAACCTGCGGCGTTTCCCGCTCCCGGTTCAGAGCCTGCCGGTGGTGCGGGATGCGGCGGGCCAGGCCTGGTTGTACAGTTACGCGGAGCACGCCAAAGGCGCGGGGTTGCTGGCCCTGGCTCCCAGGGACCGCCTGCCCCTGCTGGCCCTCCTGCGCAATGACCTGTTTTCCCCGTTCGTGCGCGGCGGCCTGCTGGCGATGATCTTTTCGCTGCTCCTGGCCTACTGGATCGCCCACTCGGTCTCCCGCCCGCTCCAGCCGCTGGTCAACGCCTCCCAGCAGATGCCCTATTCGGAGGTCCGGCCCGTGCAGGTGAGCGGTCCGCGTGAAGTGCAGGACGTGCTGCGGGCTTTCAACGCCATGCTGGGGCGCGTCCAGGCCAACCAGAAGGCCCAGAAGGAGTTCGTCGCCAACGTGTCGCACGAACTCAAAACGCCGTTGACCTCGATCCAGGGTTTTGCCCAGGCCATCCTCGACGGCACGGCGGATTCGCCGGAGCGCCAGCGCCAGTCGGCCCAGATCATCTACGACGAATCCGGGCGGATGCACCGCATGGTGCTCGACCTGCTCGACCTGGCCCGCATGGATTCGGGCATCACCAGCCTCGAAATGCTCCCGCTCGACCTGGCGGCGTTGTTGAAAAATGTGGCCGAGAAGTTCGAGCCGCAGGCGCGTCGGATGGGTGTCCGGTTCGAGGTCGGCGCGGCCGGACTCCCGGTCCTGGTGGGGGACGGGGACCGGCTCTCGCAGGTGTTCACTAATCTCGTGGATAACGCCCTCAAGTTCACGCCACGCGGCGGCCAAATCCGCATGGAGGCCCGGGCTGCGGACGGGCGGATGACGGTTTCGGTGGCGGACACGGGGCAGGGCATCCCGCCCGAGGCCCAGGCCCACATCTTCGACCGCTTCTACCAGGCGGACGAATCCCGCAAGGGCGGGGACCGGCACGGCGCGGGGCTGGGACTGGCGATCTGCCACGAGATCGTGGGGGCGCACGGTGGTAAAATTAGCGTCCGCAGCCAGCCGGGACAGGGCAGCACTTTTATCGTTGAGTTGCCGCTGGACGGCAGGGCAAATTGACAATTTGCCCCACACAAAACTGATACCTTCTTCCCAAAACGCGGATAAAATTGCCTATCCGCGTTTGCGCGTGCCTGTTGCTTATGCCTTCTGTCTCGATAATTGTGCCATGTTACAATGAACGGCAGACGATCGGTCTGCTGCTTTCGGCTATTTATGCCCAAACCTATCCCCGTTCTGAAATGGAAGTCGTGATCGCCGACGGCCTGTCGTCGGACGGCACGCGGGAGGCGATCTCCCGTTTCGCGGAGACTCACCCCGGCCTGCCCGTCCGCGTGGCGGACAACGCTGCCCGCACCATCCCCTCCGGGTTGAACGAAGCCATCCGGGCCTCGACGGGTGAGATCGTCATCCGCCTCGACGCCCATTCCAGCCCCTATCCCGATTACGTGGCCCGCAGCGTTGAGGCGTTGGAGGCCGGCAAAGGCGAAAACGTGGGCGGGGTGTGGGAGATCCGCCCGCAGGACGAGGGCTGGCAGGCGCAGTCCATCGCCGTCGCTGCCGGGCATCCGCTCGGCGTGGGCGACGCCCTCTACCGTCACGCGACCTCCGCCGCCTACGTGGATACGGTCCCGTTCGGGGCCTTCCGCCGCCGCCTGATCGAGCAGGTCGGCTTTTTCGATGAAACCTTGTTGACCAACGAAGATTACGAATTCAACGCCCGCATCCTGCAAACGGGGGGGAGAATCTGGCTCGACCCGGCCATCCGCTCGGTCTATTTCGCCCGCCCGACGCTGGCGGCGCTCTGGAAGCAATACTGGCGTTATGGATTTTGGAAATTCCGCATGTTGAAGCGATACCCGAAGACCCTGCGCTGGCGGCAGGCGCTGCCCCCGCTGTTCGTGTTCGGCCTGGTGGGCGGATTCCTGGCCGCGCTCTGGCTACCCGTCCTGTGGCTGCCTTACGCGGCGGCGGTGGGGAGCTATCTTGTCATCCTTTTCCTGGCAGGACTGCGGGCCGCCGCGCAAAAGAAAAAACTTTTCCTGAGCTTTGGGCTGCCGCTGGCGATCCTCACCATGCACGTCGCCTGGGGCAGCGGTTTTTTGGGGAGCATTTTTTCGACTTTGGGAGTTGGCAGGAATGGCTGATGCTACCCGTCCGAGCGCCTGGCGGCTGAGACCCGGCGACCAGCGCGCGCTCATCATTTTTGGGGATTTGATCGCTTCGACCCTGGCGGTCATCGCCGCGCTCTACACCTGGCGGCGCTACTCGTTCCTGGGGTTGATCGCCCAGGGCATGACCGAATCCCGCGCCGAACGTGTGCTCGACGTGCAGGTCCCGTTCTGGTTCTACCTGCTGCCCCTTGCCTGGGTCTTGTTGATGGTGGATACGTCCAATTACCAGGTGGCCTCCAACTGGCGCAAAACCCTGGGCGGGATCGCCCGCGCCGCGGTCATCGGCCTGATCGTTTATTCGCTCATTTTCATCACCTTGAAAGACCCCACCAATTCCCTGCCGCGTATTGGTGTCGGCGCGTTCCTGGTCTTTACTTCGGCGTTGACGCTCCTGTGGCGGGGGATGTACATCCGCATTTTCATCGCCTCCGGGATGCTCCGGCGCGTGCTGGTGGTCGGCGCGGGCAAAGCCGGCAAGACGCTGATGCAGGTCTACAAGGGACTGGACCCTCCGCCGTTCAATGTCGTCGGGTTCATTGACGATGACCCCGCCAAACAGGAGAAGGACGTGCTGGGGTATCCCGTGCTGGGGAGCAGCGAGTGCCTGCTGGATGTCATCGAAGAGAAACGCGTCTCGAACCTGATCGTCGCCGTCACGGGCGAGATCCAGGGCGCGACCTTCCAGAAGATCCTCGACGCCCAGGAGCGGGGCCTCGAAGTGACCCGTATGCCGCGCGTCTACGAGGAGATCACCGGGCGCGTCCCCATCCACCACCTCGAATCCGACTGGTTGATCCGCTCTTTCGTGGATGACCTGATCACCAGCAATTTCTACGAAATTGCCAAACGGCTGCTGGACATCCTCGGCGGGCTGGTCGGCATGATCCTCCTGCTCCTGCTGCTGCCGTTCATCGGGCTGGCCATCATCCTCGACACGGGACGGCCGGTCTTTTACACCCAGGA
The DNA here is from genome assembly GCA_049324115.1 of Chloroflexota bacterium. Classification (GTDB taxonomy): domain Bacteria; phylum Chloroflexota; class Anaerolineae; order Anaerolineales; family Villigracilaceae; genus UBA5796. Next base: position 55,488 of record JBMOMN010000023.1, on the reverse strand, counting down.
CCGGCTCGGCAAGGGCGGCAAGGAATTCTCGATCTTGAAATTCCGCACCATGATCCAGAACGCCGAAGCCGACGGGCAGGCCCGGCTGGCCTCCGAGAACGACCCGCGCATCACCCGGGTCGGCAATTTCCTGCGCAAAGCCCGCCTGGACGAGTTCCCGCAGTTCTACAACGTGCTGCGCGGCGAGATGAGCCTGGTCGGCCCCCGCGCCGAACGCGACAGTTGGGTGCAGCACTTCCAGAACGAGATCCCCTTCTACCGCGCCCGCCTGCTGGTCAAGCCGGGGCTGACCGGCTGGGCGCAGGTCAATTACGATTACGTTTCCACGGTCGAAGATACCGCCGTCAAGCTCGAATACGACCTTTACTACATCAAGCATCGCAGCCTCGTCACGGACATCCGCATCCTGTTCCGCACGGTGGGGACGGTGCTCAAACTGCGCGGGAGGTAGCATGTCTTTCTATTTGGTGACGGGCGGGGCCGGGTTCATCGGCTCGCACCTCGTCGAAACCTTGCTAAAGCGCGGCGAACGCGTCCGCGTGCTCGACAATTTTTCCAGCGGCAAACGCGAGAACCTGGCCGGGATGGACGGCGCGCTCGAAATCCTGGAGGGGGATTTGCGGGACGCGGCAGCCGTCGAAAAAGCGGTCGCGGGCGTGGAGGTGATCTTCCACGAAGCCGCCTTCGTCTCCGTCCCCGAATCCATGTCGGACCCGGTGGGCTGTTTCGCGGTAAACGTGACGGGGACCGCGTCCCTGCTCGAGGCCGCGCGCCAGGCCAAGGTCCGGCGCGTGGTTTTGGCGTCCTCCGCAGCCGTGTACGGAGATTCGGAAACGAATCCGGTTCCAGAGACTGAGCCGCTCCAATCCCTCTCTCCCTACGCCGCCTCCAAACAGATCAACGAGGTGATGGCCGGGTTGTACACCAACCTGGGACTGCCGACGGTGGCGCTGCGTTATTTCAACGTCTTCGGCCCGCGCCAGCGCCCGGATTCGATGTACGCCGCGGCCGTGCCGATCTTCGTCCGCCGGATGCTGGATAACCGCCCCGTGACCATCTTCGGCGACGGCGGCCAGTCGCGTGACCTGATCTACGTTGGCGACGTGGTGCGCGCCAATCTGGTCGCCTCTGAACATGAGAATGCCCCCGGACGGGTCTTCAACGTCTGCACCGGGCGCGAGACCCGCATCCTGGACCTGCTCGAAACCCTGAGCGAACTCTTCCCCGGCATCCCCCCGGCCGAGTTCGCCCCGCCGCGCCCCGGCGACATCTACCGCTCGGTGGGCGATCCTGCCAAGGCGGCCCGCCTGCTCGGCTTCGAGGCCCAGACCTCGCTGGCTGAGGGGCTGGCGGATACGGTTGACTGGATGCGCGGATGAAAAAAGGCTTCCGCAACCGCTACGTCCTGCTGGTGGACGTGCTGCTGGTCGTTACCGCTGTGCTGGGCAGTTTTGCCCTGCGCCTGGAGTTGACCGCCCTGCCGTTCTACGCCCCGGCCATCTGGGCCATGGCGGCGGTCGCGCTGGCGGTCAAGATCCCGGTCTATTTCGCTTTCGGGCTGTACCGCCGCCTGTGGGTCTACGCCAGCACCAACGAACTCAAACTGATCGCCGCGGCCGTGACGACCGGCTCGGTCATCCTCTCGGCCATCATGCTGACCCTGGCTTCGTTCAATTTGATCTACCCCGGGATGCCGCGCTCGGCGGTCGGGATAGACTGGCTGCTCTCGCTGGTGCTGGTCGGCGGCTTTCGTTTTGCGCTGCGCATCCAGGCCGAGACGCGCAACCCGGCTGCGGCGGCCAAAGGCAAGACCCGCCGGGTGCTGGTCATCGGCGCGGGGGATGCGGGGGCGCTGGTGGTGCGCGAGATGCAGAAGAGCCGCCACCTGAACCTGCGCCCGGTCGGCCTGCTGGACGACGACCCGGTCAAACAGCGCAACCGCCTGTACGACGTGCCGGTCATCGGCAGGATCGCCGACCTGGGCGCCGCCCTCGACGATTACCAGGTGGACGAGGTCATCATCGCCATCCCGACCGCGCCCGGCAGCCTGGTGCGCCTGGTGGCGGACGTTTGCCGCCTGAAGGGCGTCCCGTTCCGCACCATGCCGGGGCTGTACGAGTTGATCGGCGGGCGGGTCAGCGTCTCGCGCCTGCGCGAAGTGGACATCACCGACCTGCTGCGCCGCAAACAGGTGCGGATCAACAACGAACTGGTCGGCGCGGCCCTGGCGGGCAAGCGCGTCCTGGTCACGGGGGCGGGCGGCTCGATCGGCAGCGAACTCTGCCGCCAGATCGCCCGCTGGGACCCGGCCTCGCTGGTGCTGCTGGGCCACGGCGAGAACAGCATCTTCGAGATCCTGCTCGAACTCAAAGACGATTACCCCGGCCTGCCGGTCCACCCGGTCATCGCCGACATCCGTGACGCCGGGCGCTTGCAGGCTGTCTTTGCCGAACACCGGCCGCAGGTCATCTTCCACGCCGCGGCCCACAAGCACGTCCCGCTGATGGAGGCCAACGTCACTGAGGCCGTCACCAACAACGTCGAGGGTACCCGGCGGGTGGTCGAGGCCGCCATATCCGGCGAGGTCGAGCGCTTCGTGCTGATCTCCACCGACAAAGCCGTCCGGCCCTCGTCGGTCTATGGGGCGACCAAACGCCTGGCCGAAATGATCGTGCTGGACGCCGCCCGCAAATCCGGCCGCGTCTTCACCGTCGTCCGCTTCGGCAACGTGCTCGGCAGCCGGGGCAGCATCATCCCGAAATTCAAACGCCAGATCGCCAGCGGCGGCCCGGTCACCATCACCCATCCCGGAATGCGCCGTTTCTTTATGACCATCCCCGAAGCCGTCCACCTCGTCTTGCAGGCGTCTTCGATGGGCGCGGGCGGCGAGGTCTTCGTGCTCAACATGGGCGAGCCGGTGCGGATTTTGGACCTGGCCGAGGACCTGGTCCGCCTTTCGGGCCTCGAACCCGGCCGCGACGTCGAGATCGTCTTCACCGGGATCAGGCCGGGCGAAAAGCTGACCGAAGAACTCTGGGATGCCGGGACTCCGCTGGAGCCGACCTCTCACCCGGAGATATTCCGCCTCGACCGGGACGAAGACCTGCGCGGCGAGACCCTGGGCCTGCTCCTCGACCGGATCGTTTCCCTCGCCCGCGCCGCCGATACCGGGTCCGTGGTGGCCCTGCTCGACGAGACCGTCCCCGGCGCGGCCATCCGCAGCGCCCCCCAGCCGGACGTGACGTCGGTAGTTTAGTAATGCGGAGTCCAACGTCTCCTGACGTTGGCGGCAAAGTCTGGAAACTTTGTACTCCGTTTTGAAAAGGCTATGTTTCATGCCCGTAGTTTCACTCCCGGATTGGAATCAATTTTTACAGAGTCACCCCCACGCCCACGTCTTGCAGACCGGCGAGTGGGGTGAGTTGAAGTCCGCTTTTGGCTGGGAGCCGGTGCGGATCGTCTGCGGGGATGCCGGCGCGCAAATCCTGTTCCGCCGCCTGCCGCTGGGGTTTTCGGTGGGGTACATGCCAAAACCAGTGATCAGTAACCAGTATTCAGTAACCAGTGATCAGTTTTGGAGCGAGGTCGATACAGTTTGCCGAAAAAAACGGGCTGTTTTTTTGAAAATTGAACCTGATGCCTGGGAAACCGACCTACCAATTACCAATTACCCATTACCGCCGTCTCCCCACAACATCCAGCCCCCCCGCACCCTCCTCGTGGACCTGCGCGGCGCGGAGGACGACATCCTGGCCCGCATGAAACAGAAGACCCGCTACAACATCCGCCTGGCCGGAAAAAAGGGCGTCACCGTCCGCGCCTGGGATGACCTGGACGGGTTCCACCGCATGATGCAGGTCACCGGCGGGCGGGACGGGTTTGGCGTCCACTCGCTGGAGTATTATCGGCGGGCTTACGAGTTGTTCCATCCAACCGGCATGGCCGAACTGCTGCTGGCCGGGTTCGACGGGCATCCGCTGGCGGCGCTGATGGTTTTCGCCCGTGGACGGCGGGCCTGGTACGTGTACGGCGCCTCCACCGACGAGGAGCGCAACCGGATGCCGACCTACCTGCTCCAGTGGGAAGCCATGCGCTGGGCGCGGGCACACGGCGCGGAAGAATACGACCTGTGGGGCGTCCCGGACGAGGACGAAGCGGCCCTCGAAGCCAATTTCGAGTCGCGGCGGGACGGGCTGTGGGGCGTCTACCGTTTCAAACGCGGTTTCGGCGGCGAGCTGAAACGGGCCGCCCAGGCGCTGGACCGGGTGTATCATCCCCTTCTGTACCGGTTGTATACGGCTTACATCACGCGAAACAGTTGAAATTTACCCAAAAAATCTTTCGTAATCGTCGTGGTTGCCAATCCAGAACCAGGTAACTACATCATCTTCCAAGACTCCGATGGCACGATAACCAAGTGTGACGCGAACGGCCCACAAACTTTCTTGAGTGTTGATACATTTGAAATGCAGGGATGGATGAAAAGGATTTTCCGCCCATAATTCGAAGGCTTTACGTGCCCGTTGTTTGACCAATTTTTCCAGACGGTTGTAATGTTCCCAAAACGACGGAAGTGTCTGGGATTTCATAAACGGTCAAAATCCATTTTCTCAGCTTTACCTTCGGCAATTTGAAGGCGAGCTTTTTTAGCCGCTTCATACAATTTTTCAGATGGTTTGGCAAAGGTTTGATCCCATTCGGCTTCTTCATTTGTCATTGCCAACCACTCACGCAAATGCTCAACGGCTCGGGTCTGCGCTTCTTCCGGCAGGGATTCGAGCATTTTCAAGGCGGTTTCGATTGCTGGAGTTACCATAGTCAAATTCCTTTCAATGCGATTATACAACAACCCGCAAAGACCTTCCCTTCACTCATGCCAGCGTTTATACTGACCCTGTAATGACCATGGAACCCTTCAACCTTCCCTCTTCAACCTGGAACGAACTCATCTCATCCCTCCCCAACCCGCACCTGCTCCAAACCATGGAGTGGGCGCAGGTCAAGGAAAAATATGGCTGGAAACCGTTTTTCGCGGTCTGGACCGATAAGCAATTCATCGTGACCGATCACTGGTCACTGATTACTGATCACTGCCTGGCCGCCTGCTTGGTCTTGAAGCGCACCCTCCCGGTGGGCGGATTCGCGGCGCGGCTGTCGGTGTTGTACGCGCCCAAAGGCCCGAACCTGGACTGGGGCGACGCGGCCCTCCGTCAGCGGGTGCTGGACGATTTGCAGGCGTTCGCCAGGAAACAAGGCGCCATCTTCCTGAAATTGGACCCGGACGTGGCGCTGGGGACGGGACTCCCCGGTAGCGAGGATGAACGCCCCGATAACGGCGGACAGGCCGTCAGGTCCGAGCTGACCCGGCGGGGATGGATCTTCTCGTCCGACCAGGTCCAGTTCCGCAACACCGTGCTGCTCGACCTGTCCCCATCCGAAGAGGAAATGCTGGCCCGCATGAAGCAGAAGACGCGCTACAACGTGCGCCTGGCGGCTAAAAAGGGCGTGACCGTGCGGCGCGGGACGGCAGCGGATTTGCCAATGTTGTACAAAATGTACGCCGAGACATCGGTTCGTGATGGCTTTGTGATCCGGGATGAAAATTACTATCTCGCGGTATGGAAAGCGTTCATGCAACCGTCCCCGGTCAACGGTCAACCGTCCGCCGAGCCGCTGATCGCCGAAGTGGACGGCGAGCCAATCGCGGCGGTGTTCCTGTTCTGGTTTGCCGGGCGGGCCTATTACCTTTACGGCATGTCACGCGAGACTCACCGCGAGAAGATGCCCAACACCCTGCTGCAATGGGAAGCCATGCGGCGGGCCAAGGCCGCGGGCTGCGCCGTTTACGACCTGTGGGGCGCGCCGGATGTCTTCGACGAAAGCGACCCGTTGTGGGGCGTATTCCGCTTCAAGGAAGGACTCGGCGGGCAGGTCGTCCGCACCCTGGGGGCCTGGGATTTCGTGCCGAACAAGCTCTGGTACCGGATGTACACCGAAATCCTGCCGCGCCTGCTGGACGTGATGCGGGCGCGAGGGAAACGGAAGACGCGGCAAGTGACAGGGGCATGACTGCTGGTGAGTGTTGCGTGTTTCGTAAGAGCACACGGAACACGCTCCACGCAACACTTTGAAAGGACCCTCCCATGAACCAACCGACCCGATTGAACTTCGCCCACCTCCCCACCCCCATCGAGGAAATGCCGCGGCTGTCGGCCATGCTTGGCGGGCCGCGCCTGCTCGTCAAACGCGACGACCAGACCGGGCTGGCTTTCGGCGGGAACAAGACCCGCAAGCTGGAGTTCCTCGTCGCCGAGGCGCAGGAACAGGGCGCAGGGATGCTGGTCTCCGCCGGGGCGGTGCAGTCCAACCACTGCCGCCAGACGGCCGCGGCCGCAGCCCGCTTCGGCTTCGAGTGTACCCTGGTGCTGACCGGCCGGAAGCCCGAACAGCCCTCCGCCAATATTTTGCTCGACCGGCTCTTCGGCGCGCAGATCGCCTTCGTGGAAGACCGGGCCGACCGCGACCGGGTCTTGCGGGAAACCTTCGAGCGAGCTGCCGCGTCGGGCAAACGGCCCTATCTCGTCCCGTATGGCGGTTCCAGCCCGACCGGGGCGCTGGGTTATGCGTTTGCGATGCAGGAGTTGATGGCCCAAAACGCCGAGGCAGATTGGATCGTCTTCGGTACCTCGTCCGGGGGGACGCACGCCGGGCTGGTGCTGGGGCAGCGGTTGTTCGGGTATGCGGGGAAAATCCTGGGCGTCAGCATTGACGAACCCGAAGCCTGGCTCAAGGCGCACGTCCCGGCGCTGGCCTCCGAGGCCTCGGAGAAACTCGGCGAGCGGATCGCTTTCTCGCCCGAAGATGTGCTGGCTACGGACGAATACTGCCGGGCCGGGTACGGGGTCTTCGGCGAGGGGGAGAAGGAAGCCATTCGCCTTTTTGCCCAGGCCGAGGGGTTGTTGCTCGATCCGGTTTACACGGGACGGGCCGCGGCCGGGATGATTGACCTGATCCGCAAGGGGTTCTTCGGCAGGGACGAGACCGTCCTGTTCTGGCATACCGGCGGCGCGCCCGCCCTGTTCGCCGACCGGTACGCCGATAAAGTGGTGTAAGTTACTTCAGCCGCACGTCAAGCGCCACCGCCCCCTCGTTCAGCGCCCGCAGCGGGTTGATCTCGATCTCGCTGATTTCGGGATGGTCGAACGCCAAATGCGATAGTTTCACCAGGATGTCGGCGACTGCGGCCTCGTCTGCCGGGGGGATGTTGCGGAAGCCCTTGAGTTTCCTCCCCGCCCAGGTGCGGCGGATCATGTCGGACGCCTCGGCCTGGTCCAGCGGCCCCAGGGCGAAGGCCACGTCCTTGAGTCCTTCCACCTCCACGCCCCCCGATCCGAACATCATCAGCGGCCCGAACTGCGGATCGCGCACCATCCCGGCGATCACCTCCTGGCCGTCGGGGACCATGCGCTGGAGCAGCACGCCTTCGATTTTTGCCTGCGGCGCGGCCGCAGCCACCCGCTCCATCATCTGCGTATAGGCAAGTCGAATTGCTTCTGCTGAACCGAGTCCCAGCATCACGCCGCCCACGTCGGACTTGTGCAGAATGTCGGGGCTGGCGATCTTCATCACCAGCGGGAAGCCCAGTTCGGCCGCGAGACGGGCGGCCTCGTCTGCGTTGCGGGCCAATTCCACCGGCGCGGTCGGGATGCCGTAGGCCGCAACCAACCCATCCGGGGAGGGTGCGTCGCACCTGACACTTTGGACAGAGGCCGTTAAACGGGATGGGTCTCCGCTCGAATCGCTTCCGTTGGGGGTGGTGCGACGCACTTCCACGTTGGACAAAAACTCTGCCCGTTGCGCCAACACTGCCATCGCCGCGGCGGCCCGCTCCGGGAAGCGGTATTCGGGGACACGGGCGCGGCGGAAGCGTTCGGCGGCCTCCCGGATCAGCGCCTCGCCCATCAGCGCCACCAACACCGGCTTGCGGCTGCCCCGGATGAGCGGGATGACCGCCTCGGCCACGGACTCGGCCGGGTGCATCGGCGGCGGCGGCAGGATCACCAGCGCGCCGTCCACGGCTTCGTCGTCCAGCAGCAGGCGCAGGCAGGCGGCGTAATCTTCAGGGGAGGCCGAGGCGAGCATGTCCACCGGGTTGTTGAGGCCCGCGGCCGGGGGCAGGAGTCCGGCCAAACGCTGACGGGTGGACTCGGCCAGTTTGGCGAGATGCAGGCCGTTCGTCTCGAGCGCATCCGCCGCGATCACGCCCGGGCCGCCGGCATTCGTCAGGACGGCGATGTCCCGTCCGGCAGGCAACGGACAGGATGCCAATGCCGAAGCCCAGTCGAACATCTCTTCGCTGGTCGTAGCCCGGAAAATCCCGGCCTTGCGGAAGGCGGCCTCGTAAGCCGTGTCGGAACCTGCCAGCGCGCCGGTGTGCGAGGCGGCGGCCTTTTGCCCGGCCTCGAAGCGACCGACCTTGAGCGCCACGACCGGTTTGCGGCGCGTCACCCTGGATGCTTCTTCGATGAACCTGCGCCCGTCGGCCACGCTTTCGATGTAAAGGGTGAGGACGCGGGTGTTTTCGTCCTCCACGACCGCGGCCAGCATGTCGGTCTCGTTGACGTCGGCCTGGTTGCCGAGCGAGATCAGCCGCGAGAAGCCGAAGCCCTGGCCGCGTGCCCAGTCAATGATCGCGGCGCAGATGGCCCCGGACTGCGAGATGAAGGCCACGTCGCCTTTGGGGGGCATGGGCGGCGGCAGGAAGGTGGTGTCGAGCGGCAGGTGTGTATCGAGCAGGCCGATGCAGTTCGGGCCGATCAGGCGGATGCCGTTCCGGCGGGCGATCTCGACGATTTCGGCTTCGAGCGCCGCGCCTTCGGCGCCCGCTTCCCGGAACCCGGACGACATGATGATCGCGGCGTGAATATCGCGCCCGGCGCAGGCTTGCAGCGCGGCGGCCATCCCCGGCGCGGGGACGATCAGCACGGCCAGGTCCACCGGGTCGGGGACGGAGGCCAGGTCAGGGTAAACCGGGCGGCCAAACAAATTCCCGGCCCGGCGGCTGACGAAGTGGATCGCGCCGCTGTAGCCGCTGTTGACCAGGTTGCGGGCCACGCCGTAGCCGAGTTTTTCCGGGCTGGCCGAAGCGCCGACGATGGCGATGCCGCGGGGGGTGAAGAAGGGGGAGTATTCAGTCATCGGTTTCCAGTGTTCAGTGATCGGTGATTGGTTATTGGTAATTGGTAATCGGTAATCGGTGATTTGGGCGTTGCCCAATTACGAATTGCCATTATAAAGCACAGCCAGCGCCTGATAGCGTAATCGGGGAGCGGTTAAATCCAGCGCTGGATTTTTAAAATCGCTCGCACGGTTTGGTTAAGTCTAGCGCTGGATTTTAAAAGTCTAGCGCTAGAAATTTTAATTCTGGCGCTAGATTTTTGGGCGATCCCGTAAGGATGGGGATGGATTTTGGAGAGGTGTAACGCGCCCTAAGGTATAATCCAATCATGGACTCACGCCCCACTTTCCGACAATTCATCCCCGCCACGCTGACCTTGCTGATCCTCGGCTGGGGCGGGCTGGCGTTTTTGTTCTTCTACACCCTGCCCACCGTCTGGATGCGCTGGACGTTCTTCGTGCTGTGGATGATGGCCCTGACCGGCCTCGCCCTGCCGGTGGTCTATTTCCTGAACTTGCGCTTCCCGTCCAGGCCGCCAGCCGAAGCGAACGTGATCGTCCGCCAGGCGATGTGGGTCGGCGTCTACGGGGCGACCCTGGCCTGGCTGCAACTCGGACGGGTGGTCAACCTGTGGGTCATCGTCGGGCTGGCAGCGGGGCTGTTCGTGGTCGAGTCGGTGGTGCGGATGCGCGAGCGCACCCGCATTCGTCCGCCCCTCCCGCCGGAACCCGCTCCTCACGATGCTGAACACTGACCACTGAACACTGAATACTGAATATCGCCACTGGAACCCATGTCCGAACTCCGAAACCTCCCCTCGGTCGAACAACTGCTCCAGACCAAACTGGCCGCCGAGATGATCTCGGCCAATGGCCGCCCGCTGGTGCTGGAAGCCATCCGTTGCGTGCTGGATGAGGCGCGCGGGCGGATCCTGTCCGGGAGCGAGACCACCGTCCCGGAGCGGGAAGCGATATTGGAAAACGTCTCGGTCGTGCTGGACGAGTGGATGACTCCCACGCTGCTGCCGGTGATCAACGCCACGGGCGTGATCCTGCACACCAACCTGGGCCGCTCCCCGTTGAGCAAGGCGACCATCCAGGCGATGGAAGCGGTTTCCCGCGGTTATTCGACGCTGGAATTCGACCTGTCGAACGGCAAGCGCGGCTCACGGCTGGTCCACGCCGAGGCGGTGCTGAAACGCCTGACCGGGGCGGAAGCCGCGGTGGTGGTCAACAACAACGCTTCGGCGGTGCTGCTGGTGCTTTCGGCGCTGGCCCACCGGCGCAAAGCCGTCATCGCCCGCTCGCAACTGGTCGAGATCGGCGGCGGCTTCCGCATCCCGGACGTGATGAAGCAGTCGGGGGCGAAGCTGCTCGAAGTCGGCACGACCAACAAGGTGCGCCTGTCGGATTACGAAGAAACCTTCGCCGAGAAACCCGCCCTGGTGATGCGCGCCCACCGTTCGAACTTCAAGATCATCGGTTTCACCGAAGAGCCGGAGTTGAAGGATATCGTCTCAGCCGCGCACCGGGCCGGGGTCCCCGTGCTGGACGACCTCGGGTCCGGGACGCTGCTGGACACGGCCCGCTTTGGGCTGGCGCACGAGCCGACGGTCCAAGAATCGCTGGCAGCCGGCGTGGACGTCGTCTGCTTCTCCGGCGATAAGCTGCTCGGCGGTCCGCAGGCGGGGATCATCATCGGCAGGAAGGCGTTGCTCGACAGGATCAAAAAGCATCCGCTGGCGCGGGCGGTGCGGGCCGACAAGACCTGCCTGGCCGGGATCACCGCCACGCTGACCCATTATCTCAAGGACGAGGCCGAGCGCGAAATCCCCACCTGGCAGATGATCGCCACCACGCCGCAGCAGAACCGCTCCCGGGTCAAGGTCTGGATCGAACGCCTGGGGCAGGGCGAGGCGGTGAAGGGCGAGTCCACGGTGGGCGGGGGCAGCCTGCCGGGCGAGATGATGCCGACCACCCTGCTGGCGCTCGACGTGAAAAGCCCGGACAGGTTCCTGAAACGCCTGCGCGAGCAGAAGCCGCCGGTCATCGCCCGCACCGAAGGAGGCCGGGTCCTGCTCGACCCGCGCACCGTCCTGCCGGAGCAGGAAGGCGCGCTGCTGGTGGCCTTGCAGAATGTGTTGAGGAGCTTTTAAACGCGAATGGCGCGAATGGGCGAATAGCGCGAATTGGATTTATTATGGCTGACGTTGAACTCATCGAAAAAGAATTGTCGTATCTGATCATCCAGGCCGCGTTCGAAGTGCATAATACTTTGGGGCCGGGCTTCCCGGAAAGCCTTTATGAAAAAGCCATGGCACGGGAATTGGAATCTCGCGGCGTGGAGATCGAAAGCCAGAAAGAGATCACCGTTCACTACAAAGGATCAACCATCGGTGAATTCAAGTTGGATAACGTCGCCAACGGGCGAGTCATCCTGGAATACAAAGCCGTCAGCGAAATCGCCCCCATCCACAAACAACAGGCGCTTTCGTATTTGAAGGCAACCGGCCTGCAACTGGCTATCGTCATCAACTTCGGTGCGGAGCGCGTCCAATCCTGCAGGGTCGTCAATACCAAAACCGGACGCACCCTCATCTCTCGAAAGCCAACCCTAAAATGACATTCGCGACATTCGCTCATTAGCGTCATTCGCGTTCAAGAAACAGGAGCTACATGAAATCCGACCTCGACAGCCTGATGCAAGCCAAGAATCTCGATGCCATCCTCGTTTTCGGCAACGCCGAGAACAACCCGCCGATGACCTACCTGACCGGCGGCGGGCACGTTTCGGCAGCCACGTTGATCAAGAAGCGCGGCGAGCCGGCCGTGCTGTTCTGCAACGACATGGAGCGCGGCGAAGCCGCCAAATCGGGACTGAAAGTCCGGCGCTACGGCGAATATCCCTGGCAGGAGCTGCTCAAGGAAGCCAACGGCGACGCGGCCCTGGCGGCGGCCACGCGCCTCCAGCGGATGTGCGCCGACGCGGGAGTCTCAGCCGGGCGGGCCGGCGTCTACGGTCACACCGACATTAGCGGCCTGTTCGCCGTTTTGACGCATTTCCAGCGCCGGATGCCGGGTCTCGAACTGCTCGGCGAGACGCGCGAAGACTCGCTTTTTATGAAAGCCATGGAGACCAAGGACGAAGCCGAAGTCGAGCGCATCCGCCGCATGGGACGCATCACCACCGAGGTGGTCGGGCTGACCGCCGATTACCTGACCAGCCGGGCCGTCAACGCTGACGAGGTGCTGCTCAAGGACGATGGCTCCCCGCTGACGATCGCCGACGTCAAGGAGCGGATCAACCTGTGGCTGGCCGAGCGCGGCGCGGTCCCCTCCGAAGGCTATATCTTCGCCATCGGCCACGACGCCGGGCTGCCGCACTCCCAGGGGAACCCGACCGACCTCCTGCGCCTGGGCCAGACCATCGTCTTCGACATTTATCCGCAGGAACAGGGCGGCGGCTACTTTTACGATTTCACCCGCACCTGGAGCCTGGGTTACGCCACGCCCAAATCCCAGGAACTGTACGACCAGGTCTGGGGCGTATATCAAAAAGTGGTCGAGAACCTGGATTTGAACGCCGCCTTCAAAGATTACCAGCGCCTGGCCTGCGAAGAATTCGAGAAACTCGGCCACCCGACCCCGCTCAACACCGCCGCGCCGCTCGAAGGCTACGTCCACTCGCTCGGCCACGGCCTGGGACTCAACATCCACGAGCGCCCGTGGAGCGGCCTGACCGCTGCCGACGACAACCGTCTCGCCCCCGGCGTGGTCCTCACCATCGAGCCGGGCCTGTACTACCCCGACCAGGGCATGGGCGTCCGCATCGAAGACACCTACTGGGTCCGCCCGGACGGCAAGCTGGAGAAACTGGCCGAGTATCCGTATGATTTTGTGTTGAAGATGAAGAAGTGACCATTCCAGATTTGGTAACTCTAAGTTACGAGCAAGGCAGGCGACTCCTCGAGAAACGGCCAAGCCAAACGCTCAAGGAAAACGGTCAATTCTTAACGCCGCCTGCCGTTGCCCGTTACATGGCGAAAAGAATTGGGGACATAGAAAACGGCGCCTGTTTACTGGAGCCTGCCGCCGGTTCCGGCATCTTGGTTTGCGCCATCATTGAGCGGTTGATCTCAGAAAATTATCCTAAAGAATTGTGGATTGATGCTTACGAAATTGATCCTGAGTTATGCGAAATTTCACGGCAGGTACTCACGTTTGCAAGTCAAATCGCCGAAGAGCGGGGGATTGTCGTTCATTGGCAGGTTCACCAGGAAGATTTTATCTTGGCCTGCTTACCAGACCAGCAACCGAGGTTGTTCGATTCGAGCGGTGGGCGGAGAAAAGTGTTCGATTATGTTATCAGCAATCCACCTTACTTCAAATTGAACGCGGACGACAAGCGCGTTAAAGCCGCGTCGGGGAAATTGAACGGTCATACGAATATCTATACCCTTTTTATGGCGTTGAGCGCTAGATTGCTAAGAGCGCGAGGCCGCGGCTGTTTTATCGTTCCACGGAGCTTTTGTTCAGGCGTCTATTTTTCGGATTTTCGCCGCGACCTTCTCAGAGAGACAATCCCGCTATCGGTTCACCTCTTTCAATCCAGGGATGATGTTTTCAAATCCGGCGAGGTTTTGCAGGAAAATGTTATTTTCACCATTGAAAAATCATCCAGGCCTAAGACGGAGAGTTACTGGGCAGGGTTCGTCAATATTTCGACATCGAAGGATGAGGTGAGCCTCGAAAAAAACGGTCAAATCAGCCGGCAGGTCGCGCTAAGGCAATTTCTGGATATTCATCGTGAACCGTTCTTCTTCCGTTTGCCGACGGGAGCGTTGGATGAGCAGGTTTTGGATGCCATTGATCGTTGGGATGGTTCACTTGACCAGTATGGTTTGCAGGTTTCGACAGGACGGGTCGTACCTTTTCGCTCGAACCAATATCTGAAGGAGAAACTTACGTCGGGAAACGGGACCGTTCCCTTATTGTGGATGCAAAACGTCAAACCGTACAGGCTGGAATACCCTTTGAGTAGTTTTGACAAGCCCCAGGCCATAACACAGGATGATCCATCTTTGCTGGTCCCGAACGCGAATTATGTCCTGTTGCGCCGTTTCAGCGCCAAGGAAGACCGCCGACGCCTGGTCGCCGCCCCTCTGATCGGCGAAAATTTTCCGCACGCCCAAATCGGCTTCGAAAATCACCTGAATTTCATCTATCGTAGAAAAGGCGAATTGGACAAGGCTGAAGCGATTGGGTTATCTGCGGTTTTCAACAGCGCCCTCGTGGACCGTTATTTTAGGATCGTGAACGGGAATACCCAGGTCAACGCGGCAGAATTGCGTGCCCTGCCGCTCCCGCCAATGGAAGTCATCCGGCAAATTGGCGAACGGTTGCAAGACATTGACGATCCCTCGACAGGGATTGTTGATAATCTCGTATTTTCGACATTGTGGGAAACAAAGCTGCTCGACGAGAGTTTCCCGCTCATTCAGGAGACCAGGATCGTTATGGGAAAAATCGAACAGGCTCAAGAAATCCTTGATTCGCTTGGACTGCCCTCGGCGCAGCAAAATGAAATGGCTGCATTGACTTTTCTTGTACTGGCACAACTGTCTGAAAACTCTTCTTGGGAGGATGCTGCGGCAAAAAGCCTGCGCGTTCATGATATTTTGACGGAGATCAAGCAGCGTTATGGACGGGAGTATGCCGAAAACACTCGCGAAACGGTACGCAGGCAGGTATTACATCAATTCGAACAGGCCGGGATCGCCCTTCGGAATCCCGATGATCCCGCTCTGGCAACTAACAGCCCGCGCACACATTACGTTTTGTCTGATTTGGTTTTGGATGCTTTGCGCCGTTACGGCACCCCGGAATGGGAAGGCAAACGCAACGCGTTCGTAAAACAACAAGGTAGCTTGCTTGAGATATATCAAAGAGCCAGGGAACAGCACAAGGTACCGTTGCAGATTGGGGAAGGTAAAGAGATTAAATTGTCGCCCGGCAATCACAACCAGCTCCAGGCCGCTATTTGCTCGGAATTCGGCCCTCGCTTCGCTCCGGGCGCAAAATTGCTTTATATTGGCGATACCGCCAACAAGGTGCTCATTTTCGAAAAACAAATTTTCACCAAACTTGGCGTTACGGTCTCTGAGCATGACAAATTGCCGGACATTGTCCTATATGACGAACGCAAGGACTGGATTTTCCTGATCGAAGCCGTCACGTCGCATGGCCCGGTGTCTCCCAAGCGCCACGTGGAACTCGAAGAAATGTTCAAAAATTGCACTGCGGGCAGGATCTACGTGACCGCCTTCCTCGATTTTGCCACTTTCAAGAAATTCTCGAAAGAAATAGCCTGGGAAACCGAAGTATGGGTTTCAGAAATGCCGTCCCATCTGATCCATTTCAACGGCGATAAATTCCTGGGACCAAGGTGAGAAGTGTATAATTCACGTAAGGATAAACTGATCCCTGATCCCTGAACACTGATTACTGATCACTGATGACTGATCTTCCTCCCGCCCGCCTCCTTGCCCTCGAAACCTCCTGCGACGAGACGGCTTGCGCCGTGCTCGAAAACGGACGCGTCCTGCTCTCGTCCGTGGTGGCCTCACAGATGGAAGTCCATGCCCGCTATGGAGGCGTCTTCCCTGAAGTCGCCTCCCGCCAGCATGTGTTGGCGATCACCCCGGTCGTCCAGCAGGCGCTCTCGCAGGCGCACTTGACCCTCAGCGACCTGGATGCCGTCGCCGTGACCCGCGGCCCCGGGCTGGCCGGGTCGCTGGTGGTGGGGATGAACATGGCCAAAGGGCTGGCCCTCGGCGCCGGCCTGCCGCTGGTGGGCGTCAACCACCTCGAAGGACACCTGTATTCGGCTTGGGTCTACAAAAATGGGGACGAGCCGCCGCCCGAACCGCAATTCCCGCTGATGGCGCTGCTCGTCTCCGGCGGGCATACCGAACTGAACCTGATGAGCGGACACCTGGAATACCGCCGCCTCGGGGCCACCCTGGACGACGCGGCCGGCGAGGCTTTCGACAAGGTGGCCCGCACCCTCGGCCTGCCCTACCCCGGCGGGCCGGCCATCCAGCAGGCTGCCGAAAGCGGCGACCCGCAGAAGTTCGACTTCCCCCGCGCCTGGCTCGATGGGACGCTTGACTTCTCCTTCAGCGGCTTGAAAACCGCCGTGCTGCGCGCCGTCCAGGAGTTGCAGAAAAAGGGGAAAGAACTGCCGGTGCCCGACCTGGCGGCCTCCTTCCAGGCGGCGGTGGTGGAGGTGCTGGTCAACAAGACTCTACAGGCGGCGCGTGAATTTGGGGCGAAGGAAATCCTGGTCGCGGGCGGCGTATCCGCCAACAGCACGCTGAGACAGGCCTTCCTGTCCCAGGGCGAGTTCCCGGTCCACATCCCGCCGCTCTCGCTCTGCACCGACAACGCGGCGATGATCGCCGCCGCCGGTTACTTCCGTTTTACCCACGGCCACACCGACGGCCTGGAGATGGACGTCACCCCCACCTGGCCGTTATCATAAAGAGAATAGTGAGTAGAGAAAAGAGAGTAGTCGCCTGACTACTCTCTAATTATATGTTCTCTATTCTCTGCCCTTTTTAAACCCCAAGCCGCCGGGGGGCTGGCCCTGCCCACTGGCGGCTTGTCCTGAGGAGAATGCTTGATCCTTATTATACGGATGAACCTGAATAATTCCTGAGCGAATCCTAAGAAGTGGATTAGAGATCAGGAGAGAATTCGGAAGTCTTTCAGCAGCCTCCCAGCTGCAGGTAGTCTCCCCGTTGGGTGCAGTTGCTGACAGACTGTGATGAAATAGAACCGCGAAGATACGAAGAGCGCTAAGAAGGTTTTGAACAAACGAAGAAGACCTTCGCGGCCTTCGCTTCTTCGCGGTGAAAAAACGAATTGCACTCAAGAGGGAAACTACCCAGCTGCAAAGGCTCGGAAAAAGACTTCCGAATTTTGCTGTAAATGCCCCTATCAATCCAGGCCCAGGGCTCGTATAATGTCGGATCTGGACAGGGGACCCTCGCGCAGGATGGCCGGTTCCGCGCCCAGGCAGTTGACCACCGTCGAGGGGATCCCGCCGGGGGTCATGCCCCCGTCCAGGATGAGGGGGATGCGCCCGTTCAACTGGGCCAGCACCTCGTCTGACGAGGAAGGGCTGGGCCGCCCGGAGAGGTTGGCCGAGGTGACGGCCATCGGCCCGGCGGCCCGCAGCAGCGCCCGCGCTGCCGGGTGATCGGGCACGCGCACGCCGACGGTGGGGGCGGCGGAAACGATCCCGGGCAGGTGAACGCTCTTGGGCACGACCAGGGTCAAGGGCCCCGGCCAGAAGCGGGCGGCCAGGATCAGGGCCAGCGGGGGGACGTCGTCCGAGACCCGGTCGAGGTCCTCCACATCCCCGATCAAAACGGGAATGGCTTTTTCCGCCGGGCGGGCTTTGGCGGCGTAGATGCCCGCAATGGCGACCGGGTCGAAGGCCAGCGCCCCCACGCCGTAGACGGTATCGGTCGGGAAGGCGACCAACCCGCCTCCGCGCAGGATTGCCAGGGCGCGTTCGAGGCTTTCCGGGTTGCCGGCAGGCAGGACGAGGGTCTCCAGGTCTATTTCTCCTTCATCACTTCCAGGAACACTTCCACGATGGCCGGGTCGAAGTGGGAACCGGCCAGGTCGCGGATGTGCCGGAGCGCCCTGTCTTTGGGCCAGGCGGGGCGGTATGGGCGCTCCGAGGTGAGCGCGTCGTACACGTCCACGATGGCGAAGATGCGGGCGGCAAGCGGGATTTCCTCGCCGTTCAGCCCGTTCGGGTAGCCGCTGCCGTCCCATTTTTCGTGGTGGTAATGGGGGATGTCGAGGGCGGTGCGCAGGTATTCGATGGGGGAGAGCAATTCGAAGGCGAACTGCGGGTGTTTGCGCATGAGCGCCCATTCGTCCTCGGTCAGCGCCCCGGCTTTGAGCAGGATGTGGTCGGGCACGCCCATCTTGCCAATGTCGTGCAGCATACTGCCGCGGCGGATGGCGAGCAGGTCTCTTTCGGGGATGTTCATGGCGCGGGCGATGCGCAGCGTCAGTTCGGTGACCCGCAGGGAATGGCCTTCGGTCTCCTTGTCCCGCAGGTCGAGGGCGCGTGACCAGCCGTCGATGGTGGTTTCGTAAGCACGGGATAACTCGAAGTTGGAACGCTGCAAATTCTCGAACAGCGAGATATTGTCTATGGCAATGGCGGCCTGGTTGGCGAGCACCTGGAGGAATTCGACCCACTCCCAGTCGTGGCCTTCGCAGGCGCGGCGGAACACTTCGATCACGCCCTTGATCTGGCCTTTGACGATCAGGGGGACTCCGTAATAGCAGGTGAAGCCCTCCTCGATCAAAGTGGCAATCCGCCTGTGATGTTCGTGGTCGTCGTCCAGCCGATGGGTGGACAGCGTCCTGCGTTCCCGGACGATGCGGGCGGCGTAATCGTCTTCGTTGATGTCAATGCGGGTCTGTTGGATGTCTTTTTGTTTGAAGCCTGCGCCGGTCGAAAAGGTGAGGACATTCAAATATGGGTCGAGCAGCAGGATCAGGGCGGCATCCACTTTCAAACGGGCCATGACCTGGTCCAGGATGGTTCTCAGGATCAGGGGGAGGTTGGTGCTGCCCGAAATGGTGACGTCAATCGCCCGCAGGGCCGAGAGACGGGCCAACTGGTCATTGATGCGGGTCGCGGCCTGCCGCCGATGGGTGATCTCGCGCTGGATGCCGAAGTGGCCGGTGATCCGGCCTTCGTCGTCGTACAGGCAGATGAAGTCACCCTCGGTCCACATTGGCGAACCGTCGGCTTTGCGTTCTTCCAGCTCGATGTGGACATGCCCGTCCTCGAACAGGGTACGCCAGGTCTGCCTCGCCAGGGGCAGGTCATGGGCGAAAATATCCGAAGGCGACAGGCCCAGGGCGACCTCTTCCGGTACGCCGTACTGGTCCAAGATGGCCTGGTTGACCTTGGCCACACGCTCGGCGGTGAGCGCATATTCGACCAGCGCCTCCTTGTCGGCCTCATCGTTCCAGCAGATGGGTTCGGCCAATTCCATGAAGAAGAAGCCGTTCAGCGATTGGGCGAAGAAGAGTTCGAGCCTGGCTTTACTCTCCCGCAGCGCATCGTCCGCTTCCTTCTTTTTCGTCACATCAATCAGGGAACCCTCGTACCATTTTACCCGGCCGGATATGTCATAAACCGCCTTGGTCTGGTCTTCGGCCCAGAAGAGGCTGCCGTCTTTCCGGCGGAAGTGAGCATACAGGTCTTCGCCATAACCGTTCCTGTCAACCCTGGACATGGCCGCATCCCAGTCCGAACTTTCGGCGTACAAATCCCGGACGCTGGCCTGTAGGAACTCGTCCCGGTCGGCGTAGCCGAACATGGCCGCCAGGGCCGGGTTGGCCTCCAGGATTTTCCCGTCCGCAGTGGTGCGGTACAGCCCGATCGGAACGCGCTCGAACAGGTCCCGGTATTCGATGGCGAACTGCTGGGCCTCCCGGATGGAGACGTTCAGGGACAGGGCAGTCGCCCGCGAAATCGTCGCCACCGCAAACAGGATTAGCACGGTAATCGTGTCGTATTCCCAAATGGACTGCGAAAAGAAGAACGCAATGCTGTACCCGGCAGCCGAAAGGGCCGCAACCACGAAGGCGCTGTGAGGCTGGAAGATGAACCCGGAAATGAAGACCAGGAGCGCCAGGGCAACCAGGGCGGTGGTCGGGGTTTCCGGGACGATGAGGATGGATGCGCCCGCGATGGCCGAAACCACCGTAACGTAAGCCGCCAGCCGCGTCTGTCCCCGACGATTGATGAAGAACAACCCTGTAAAGAAAAACAGGGAAATAAAATCCTGAACCAGGTACGTGACCAGCTCATCCGAAAATGTGAAGGCCAACTCAATGACATTGATGACGATCATGACCAGGTTGAGTCCCAGGATCAGCAGCAGGAACTTTCCCAGCAGGTCCTGGCGCAGTTTTTGGAGGTACTCCCCCGGTCCGGTTTCCGGCTGGCTGGCTTCAACCCAAAGCTTGTTCATATTCCCATCATACTACAAAGCGTGTTTACTAATAATTGACGCTTCGCGAAATTCGCTTGGGCAGCCCCTTCGCCTGGATGCGGATTTCCAACAGCCGGTCGTGTCCGGCCAGGTCTTGGTGGATTTGGATGTCTGACCCCGGGAGGGCTTGCGCCGCCAACGCCCGGACGCTCTCCCCCTGGGAGGCTTCAATCTCCAGCAGGGCCAGGGCGGGGCGGGACATTTGGCCTGGCGCGGCCTCGAGCAGGCGTTGGACCAGGCTGAGGCCGTCCGCGCCCCCGTCCAGCGCAACGGAGGGTTCGCGGTTGAAGACGGCCAGTCCGTGCAGGGTGCGGGTGGGGATGTAGGGCAGGTTGGCGGCCAGCAGGTCGAAGGCTGGAGGCCTGAGGTCGGAAGGTATGTCCAATAAATCTGCCTGGACGAAGGTGATGCGCTCCGTTACGCCGTGCCTTTCTGCGTTTTGGCGGGCTATATCGAGGGCCTCGCCGGAAATGTCGGTCGCCAGCGCCTGCAAATCGGGGACGCGTTTCGCCAGGGTCACGGCGATGCAGCCGGAGCCGGTGCCCACGTCCACCATCCGGCGGCGGGACGGGTGGGCCGTCAGCCAGGATAAGGCCCTTTCGACCAGCAATTCGGTTTCCGGTCGCGGGATGAGTACCGCGGGGGTCACGCGGAGGTCGAGGCCAAAGAATTCCCAATGTCCCAGCACGTAGGGCAGGGGAGTCCCTTTTTCCAGCCGGTGCAGCGCGTCTTGCAGCGCGGCCAGTTGCACCGGTTCGGGTTCGATCTCGGGGTGGGCCGCGATCCAGCTGCGCGGCCGCTCCAGGATGTGGGCCAGCAGCACCTGGGCGTCGAGGGCGGCCGTCTCGCCCTGGAGGCGGGCGGCGATCCCCGAGAGCAGGCTGCCAATGCCGGGACTCATCTACTTCCCCGTTTTCTTGAGCGCCAGCAGCGACAGGACTTCGAAGACCAGGTTGGCGGCCAGGACGGCGGTGATGTCGCTGTGGTCGTAGGGCGGCGAGACCTCCACCAGGTCGAAGCCGGCCAGGTCCAGCCCGCGCAGGCCGCGCACCAGTTGCAGGAGCTGGTAACTGGTCAGCCCGCCGACTTCAGGTGTGCCGGTGCCGGGGGCGCAGGCCGGGTCGGCTGAGTCAATGTCGAGGCTCAGGTAGACCGGCCCGGTCATCCGCCGGTGGATCTCCTCCAGGACGGCCGGGATGCCTTTCTCGAAGACCTCGTGGATGGTGATCGTGCGCGCCCCGAGTTTTGCCGCGTCTTCGTAGTCGTTCGCGGCGCTGACCGGGCCGCGGATGCCGACCTGTGCGTATTCCCCGGGCCGGATTAGCCCCTCCAGCAAGGCGTGGCGGAAGGGCGTCCCGTGGCTGTACGGCACAGCCTCGAATTCGGCTTCCCAGGTGTCTATGTGGGCGTCCACGTGGACGAGGGAGAGCGGGCCGTATTTCGCGGCATGGGCGCGCAACAGAGGCAGGGTGACGGAGTGGTCGCCGCCGAGGGAGATGAGGGCCGCGCCGCTGGCGAGGATCCCGTCTGCGGTCTCGCGGATGGCGCTCATGGTGTGTTCGATGGATGTGGGGATGACCGACACGTCGCCGAAATCCACGATCTTGAGCGTTTCGGCGGGGGTGACTCCCAACGCGGGATTGTGTCCCCAAAGCTGGAGCGAGGCCTCGCGGATCTTGCGCGGCCCGAAGCGCGTCCCGCTGCGGTAGGAGGTGCCGCTGTCGAACGGCACGCCCAGGATGGCGGCGTCCACGCCGTCCAGCTCCCGCGTGGCGGGCAGGCGCATGAAGCTGGGAATGCCCATGAAGGGCTGCAAGTCGGCCCCGAAGGCGGGGTTTGGGTTCATCGAATTTCTTTCAACGCGAATTATGCGAATTGGCGAATGATGCGAATATTTTGTTGGCGCGCCAAACCGATGGGGCGCTCTTAACCAGCAGAGAAAAGAATCCGCTAATCTTCCGAAGAATTCGCGAAGATTGTGTGTTCGTCAAAAGCATGTTGGACAACCTTTGAACCACGGAGCCACTGAGACACTGAGAAAACAAGGGAAAAACTTCGTGCCTTCGTGTCTCCATGGTGAAGGATCTTGTCTGACATACACCTGACCAGTACACAATTCGCGCAATTAGCGGCAAAGGTTTTCCGTTTCGCTTTGAAAACGGGAGATCTATATTTTCAAACAAAAGGGCACGGTAGTCCGTGCCCTCATCGGTCATTCTTCTTCGTCGTCGAACCCGCTGCTGGCCAGGCGCTCGGCTTCGTCGCGTTGCGAGAGTTCTTCGATGAACTCCTCGATGCCGCCGGCCATCACGGCCGGCAGGTTGAAGACCGAGTGATTGATGCGGTGGTCGGTGACTCGGTTTTGCGGGTAATTGTAAGTGCGGATCTTCTCGGAACGTTCGCCCGTGCCGACCTGGGAGCGGCGGTCCTGCTCGCGCTCGGAACGGCGTTTTTCTTCCTCGATCTCGTACAGCTTGGCCCGCAAAATGGACATGGCCCGCAGCTTGTTTTGCAGTTGCGAACGTTCATCCTGGCAGGCGACGACGATCCCGGTCGGGAAGTGGGTGATGCGGATGGCGGTGGCGTTCTTCTGGACGTTCTGCCCGCCCGCCCCGGCGGATTTGAACACGTCTATGCGGATGTCGGAGTCGGGGATCTCGACGTCCACTTCCTCGACTTCGGCCAGCACCGCGACCGTGGCAGTGGAGGTGTGGATGCGTCCCTGCGCCTCGGTGACCGGCACGCGCTGGACGCGGTGGACGCCCGATTCGTACTTCAGCCGGGAGTACGCCCCCCGGCCCTTGAGCAGGAAGATGACCTCCTTGTAACCGCCCACGCCGATCTCATTCTCGGACATGATCTCGGTCTTCCAGCCCTGGTTTTCGGCGTAACGGGTGTACATGCGGAACAGGTCGCCGGCGAAGATGGCGGCTTCGTCGCCGCCGGTGCCGGCCCTGATCTCCATGATGACGTTCTTCTCGTCACGCGGGTCTTTGGGCACCAGCAGGGATTTGAGCGCGGCTTCCATCGGCTCGATCTGCGGCTCCACCTCCGCGATCTCGGCCTCGGCCAGGGCGCGCAGGTCGTCGTCTGATTCGTTGTTGAGGAGGTCTCGGGCTTCGTCCAGGCGTTCGAGCAGGCGGCGGTATTGGCGGGATTTGTCCACGATCTCTTCGAGTTCGGCGCGTTCCCGGCCAAGTTCGGCTGCGGCCTGGTAATCGTTCCCCACGTCCATCAGCAGGCGGTTGATCTCGTCGTATCGCGCTTCGATTCCAGCAAGTTTGTCGAGCATAATTTTCCTTCGTTCACTGCGGCGGGCCGCAATGGGAGTAATCGTAGTAAAGCGCGGCTTCTTGCGCCGCGCGGCGGGATTATACCATTCCGATTAACTTAATCACAAGGCGAGGGGATGTGGGGAGCCGGGTGGTTTTTGTATGGGCGGCCGATGTCCGTGATGATTTGAAGATCATCCAGAATTGGAAAATCGGCGCCAAAGTAGGTATTGAAAATGACCCGAAACGTGTTTACCGGCGAAATCCGAGGGTACAGGACCTGTTGACCATCATCCGGCAGGAAGTAGGCGTTGAGGATGGTGAACTTATCCGCGCTTTTCGATCCCCAGCGGCCATGGTCTCCCTGGATGATGATGATGGGCGGCGCGGGCGAGTTTTCCAGGATTTCATCCAGGGTGTCCAAAAGTAAGGTGTTGGTGGCCCGCACATTCTCGGCGTAGGGCTTTTTCCCAACATAGCGTCCCGGTTCCCGCATCGAGCCATCCGCGTTGAAGACGTATGGCGGGTGGGGCAGCAGGATGTGGGCGAATACGAATTTCGGGCCGGCAGTTTCAGGAAGACCGGCGAGAGAATCGAACACGTAGTGGACGCGGTCAAAATGCGGGTGGTACGAACTGAACCTGTACCTTTGCTGTTGATCGGTGCTCAGGAGGGGCCAGGCAGCAGTCCCGGACAGGAGCAACTGCTCGAACGGCTGCAAATGCGGGAAGGTGAGCCGGTTGTACCCCGGTTGCAGGAACAGGTCGGCGTCGCGCCATTCGGTCCAGGCGTAGCCGGTCTCGAAGGCGACTGTCTGGTACCCCATCCCCTCGAAAATGCTGCGGACACGGTTCTCTTTCAGGGTTTTGTAAATGGGAGTCGAGTCGGCATCATTGTTGCCTTTTTCAGGAAAGACGTTCCACAGGTAATCCATATTCAGGGACGAAGCCAACGAAAGGGTGGTGAACAGGTAGTTGCTGGTGCTGCATGTTCCTACATAAAAGCCGCGACGCTTCAATTCCTTGATGAAGGCGGCGTTGTTGAATCCCAGCTTCTTCAAGGTATCTGCGCGGGTGTAGGAATCGACGATGATGTAGTAAACGTCGGGTTTGGCCTGGATGCCGGGAGTGAAGTCGAGCGCGCTGACCGGGGTGGCATTGCGGAGCGCAAGGGGGTAGGCGATGGTTCCGTACACCGCCTGGGCGACCAGGGCGATCCCGATCACGTTGAGGGCGCTGAAGATGTTCTTTTGACGGGACCCGCCCCCGCGTCCGAGGCGCTGGACCAGGTAGGGGACCAGAAGGATGGCGATCCACAGAATCCAGTTGCTAAACGGGATCCGCTCCCCAATCGCAGTGTAGAAATGGCCGTAGCTCAGGAACAGGAAGACGAACAGCGACGAAAAGATAGCAGCCCGTCCCCGGTCTTTGAAGAGCAGGATACACAGGCCCCACAGGCCGAACGACGCCAGGACTGCGGCGATCAGCGGGCGCGCCTGCACATCCAGCGAGGCTTCGCGGACGTTGGCTGCGCCGAGCGCCAGCACCGGGGATACGGCCAGCAGGACGACGAACGCATACTTCGAGCCGGTTATTGCGCTTTGCCAGATTGGATGTTTCACAAGGCTGCTGCCTGGAATGCGTAACTACCCGGCGGAAGTTCCGGGTAGTGTATCGGGAAACCTGCTTTCGGGAAGGATGTTACCGGCGGTTTCAAAAAGAATTGACGACCGATGAGAGGATCATGGACAGGATCAATATCACCGAGATGCCCAGGAATATGTAGCTCAAGGCGCGCGCCTGGCGCTGCTGGCGGGTCAATCCCTGGGATTTTTTGGTATTTTTGCTTTTGCTTGCCATTCTGGAAGGACCTCTGGATTTCCGCCCGCGGGCGGTTATTTTACTGGATGTTTGTCGAAAGCCTTCTGCATCGCAGATTCGATCTCGTCTATCGTGACCGGTTTGAAGACGTAGCCGTCGGCGCCTTTGGAGAGGGCCTCGTCCACCTGCACGTCGGCGGCTTCGGAGGAAAGCATAATGATCGGCAGGTGCTTCCACTCCTTGCGGCGGCGCAGGAATTCGAGCAGGTCAATCCCGGTCACTTCGGGCATGTTGATGTCGAGGATGAGCAGGTCGGGGCAGTGGCCGGCCAGCAGGGTCTGGGCCGTGGAGCGGGCGTTGAGGAAATGGCGCGTGTCGCAGTCGAGCAGCCTCAACATCAGGCTGATGGCCTGCGCCATTTCTTCGTCATCGTCCACGATCCAGATTTTCTTCATTCCAGGCCTTTTTCGACCTTTTCGAGGAACTCCTCGAAGGTGATTGCGCTCCCGGCAGGGACGTGATCCGACGGGTCTTCACGCGGATGCCAGTGCCAACCACCTGTATTGTCTGCGCCAAAAATCCGGCTCCCATTTTTTATCACCGCATAAGACGCCTTGCCCAACTTCTCATTGAAAAATACGTCAATGAAAGAGTTGTCCACCAGAACGATCCGAAAACGGATCGTCGTCTCGCTGGTCGTGTTCAAAGCAATGCTTTGAACAGCGGAAGAATTCGAACAGGCCGCTATAACCCGGTGTTCGAACTCATCCAGGGTCATGCCTGCCATTTCAGGATATCCTGTAATTCTTCCAGGTCAGAGACAGCCGCTTCCCATTCCATATAATCCATTTCGACGGGGTAAGAATAGGGATCTTCTATTTTTCCGTCTTGCCAGGCTTTCTCGAAAGCCGGGAAATCCATGCCATATTTTTTCTCGTAGGCTGCCAAATTCGCTTGAACGGCCTCGATCCGCAAGTGAATTAGGCTTTTCAGAGCCATAGACAGGGCAATGTCCGGGCGCGACTCCCCAGTCAAACGGCGCAAGACATTATGTGTGGATTTTGGAATGACTACCATTTCTGCGCTCATACTTATTCCTATTCCAGGTGTGCTTTCACACTCTCGGCAACAGCAGCCGTTACACCTTCCACGGCAGCCAACTCTTCGACCGTTGCCTCTCTAATCTTATCAACCGAACCAAAATGTTTCAAGAGGGCTTTCCGCCGGGCCGGGCCGATGCCGGGGATGCCGTCCAGTTGCGAGGCCAGGCCCAGCTTCGAGCGCCGGTTGCGGTGGGCGGTGATGGCGAAACGGTGGGCCTCGTCCCGGATGCGCTGGACGAGGTACAGCCCCTGCGAGTGGCGCGCCAGCATCAGCGGTTTGGGATTGTGCGGGAAGAAGATTTCTTCCTCCTGTTTGGCCAACCCCACCACCGGGACTTTATCCTGCAAGCCGGCAGTTTCGAGGACTTTGACGGCCCGGCCCAACTGTCCCTTGCCGCCGTCTATGATGACCAGGTCCGGGAGGAATCCAAACGACTCGTCCAGCTTGGACCCGGGGCCGGCTGCCGCGCCCTGGGCCGATTGCCAGCGTTTGAAGCGCCGGGTCAGTACTTCTTCCATGCTGGCGAAGTCGTCCGGCGCGCCGACCACCGATTCGACGTTGAAACGCCGGTAGAGTTTTTTATCCGGCACGCCCTGGGTGAACACGACCATAGAGCCGACGATGGCCGTGCCTTGCGTGTTGGAGATGTCGTAGCACTCGATCCGGTTGGGCGGGCCGGGCAGTTTCAACGCCTCCTGCAACTCGGACAGGGCCGTCTCCTGCTTGTGGGTGTCGGCTTCCCACTGGGCCTTGAGCGCCGAAAGGGTTTCGGTGGCATTCTCGGCGGCCATCTGGACCAGTTCCTGCGGCTGGCCTTCGATGGGAACGAAGATTTCCACTTTCTCGCCGCCGCGCTTCGATTTGAGCCACTGCTTGATGATCTGGGCTTCCTCGATCTCCTGCGGCAGCATCACCTGGGGCGGGACGATGGCCGCCTCGGTGTAGAATTGCTTGACGAACTCGGCCATCACTTCGGCGTCCCGTTCGTCTTCGGTGCCTTCGAGGATGAAGTATTCGCGTCCGATCAGCTTGCCGCCCCGGATGAAGAAGATCTGCACGCAGGCTTCCCCGTCGGCGCGGGCCATGGCCAGCACGTCCGAGTCGAGGTAATCGGAGGGGAAGACGATCTTCTGCCGCTCGACGATGGACTGGATGGCCTTGAGCTGGTCGCGCAGGGCGGCGGCTTTCTCGAAGCGCAGCTCCTCGGCTGCGGTCGCCATCTCCTTCTGGATGCGTTCGACGATCGGCTCGGAGTGTCCGCCCAGGAAATCCATCAGGTCCTGGATCATTTGGCGGTATCCGGCCTGGGTGATCGCGCCGATGCAGGGCGCGGTACACAGCTTGATGTCGTAGTAAAGACACGCCCGCCTGTCCTGGCCGGTGATCTCCCGGTCGCAGGTCAGGTAGGGGAAGACGCGCCGCAGCACGTCCAAAGTCTGGTAGACGGCCCAGGCGGAGGTGTACGGGCCGAAGTAACGCGAGCCGTCGTCGAGCATCTGGCGCGTGACCGTCACCTTGGGATAAGCCTCGCCCCAGTGGACTTTGATGTACGGGTAGCGCTTGTCGTCCTTGAGCTTGATGTTGAACTTCGGACGGTGGCGTTTGATCAGGTTCATCTCGAGGATCAAGGCCTCAAGTTCCGACCCGACCACGATCCACTCGATGTGGGCGATCTCACGCACCAGGCGGCGGGTTTTATTGTCCAGCCCGGCGCTGGAATGGAAATAGGAACGCACCCGGTTCTTCAGGTTGACGGCCTTGCCCACGTAGATGATCTTGTCCTCGGCGTTCTTCATCAAGTAACAGCCGGGCTTGGCGGGCAGGGTATCGAGGATGCCTTGCAGGTGCTCGCTGATTTCGGTCATGGGCGCAATTTTAACATACTGTTAATTGCAGCCGGGTGATGATCGGGCCATGCCGACGGTTACAAAATGGTGATATTTTGCCCCGCTTGTTGAAACGCCCTGCCAAATGTGCTATAAAAAACGTATCTGCTCACCCGCGAGTGCATTGCGCCTGGCCTTGATTCAAAACCCCGCCAGGCAAGACCTTTTTTGCTTGGAACAAACCCATTCAGGCAAGTGCGACGCACTTTCTTATTCACACTACGGAGGCTGCCATGTCACAACAAATATCGTCCGAAGAACCTGAGCGTATGGGGATATTCGACATCTGGTTCGAAGCTCTTACCCAGCCCCGAGAGGAGACTTTTACTCGCATTGCAGCCCAGCCGAATGCCACCACCGGCAATGCGCTGGTCTGGGTCTTTGTGGCGACGCTGATCACCGGGATGGTTGCGGCTGTGGTGCAGACTTTTTCGGTGCGTTCGATGTTCTCCGACCCGTTTTTCAGCGAATACATGCCGGAAGGCTTCGGAGGCGCTATCAGTATCGGGACCCTGGCTTGCAGTGTGCCCATCGGCGCGGTGCTCGGCGTGTTGTCGTTCGCCATCACTGTCGGGATCATCCAATGGGTGGCGAAGCTGTTCGGCGGGATCGGGAGCTTCGAGAAACTGGCCTTCGTGATGGCGGCGATCTCCGTGCCGGTCTCGCTCATTTCTGCCCTCTTTTCGCTGCTCAGCCTGATACCCTACGTCAACATCCTGGCCGGATTGATCGCTTTTGCGTTTTTCATCTACGTGCTGGTGCTGGAAGTGACAGCGGTCAAAGCGGTGAATTATTTCGGCTGGGGCCAGGCCATTGGATCGGTTTTCCTGCCGGTCGCGGCGCTGTTCCTGATCGCCTGCTGCTGCATTGCCGCGCTCTCGGCCATGCTCGGGCCGGTCATCAACGATATGTTCAATACGATCAACCAGGGCCTTTATTGATTCAGGACAATCATCCCATGCCCGCCGAAAAGGCGGGCATTTTGATTCCGGGCTTATAATGGGCAAAACATTAAAGGATGGTTTATGTCGAAATCTCTGGAAGAACAGCTTGGGGACCTTTTGAAAACCCGCAACCTGACCCTGGCCCTGGCCGAATCCTGCACCGGGGGGCTGCTCGCCAACCGGGTCACGGACGTGCCGGGGTCGTCGGCTTATTTCGTGGGCGGGGTCGTGGCCTACGCTTACGAGGCCAAAGTCGGGCTGCTGCACGTTTCGTGGGACACCCTGCGCGCTCACGGCGCGGTCAGCCGCGAGACGGTGATCGAGATGGCACGCGGGGCGCGCATGGCCCTCGGCGCGGACGTGGCGATCAGCGTCAGCGGCATCGCCGGGCCGGGCGGCGGCCTGCCGGATAAACCGGTCGGCACCACCTGGATCGGCCTGTCAACCACGCAGGGGGATTGGGCGCGCCAATTCGTCTGGGACGGCGACCGGGCGCAGAATAAGGCTTATTCGGTTGATGCGGCTTTCCAATTCCTGCTGGATTATCTGAACGGGGAAGTGGGCGGGGGAGATTGAGTTAAAGATATTTCCATCGAAACTTCGGTGATGTCGTCGTTGTAGCAGGGGATTTCGTGGAAGCCGACTTTTCGGTAGAAGGCCAGGGCACGGGTTTGTTCCGGGCTGGTTTGCAGGCGGACGCGGCGGTAGCCCCGGAGCCGGGCAAAGGCAAAGAGTTCGCCGATCAAACGGTAGCCGACCCCCCGTCCCTGGTACGCTTCGAGCAGCCACATCCGCTTGAGTTCGGCGGTCTCCCCGTCAAGCCTGCGGATGGCCCCGGAGCCGATGACCTGTCCGTCATCCAGGGACACCAGGAATGTCCCGGCGTTGTCGAAATAGTGGGATTGAAAATCGTCGAGGTCAGAGAAGATCCCCAATCCCGAGTAGTAGCGAATGCTGTCTTCGAGGCTGCCGTCGAAGCCGAAGATGCCATAGGCAACGGTGTGGATGATGTGTTTGACCTGGGGGATGTCTTCGGCGCAGAGGGGGCGGTAGGTGATCACGGGTATATTAAACCAGAAAAAGGCACGCTTTGGAATTGGACAAATGTGGTAATATTATTGGCTATTAGACGGAACGTATTGCATTATCCTGAATTTGCCTTATACTTTGTTTTAAAGTTTCCGGGCATTGGCGTGATGGCTCCCGGGCTGTTGTGGATAAAGTTGGAGAATTCATTCCTGGTCGCATTCTTCTGAGGGCAAATTGGCCGGTAAGCGCAACAAGAAGGTTGGAAGGTTTTATACCTGGTTCGCAAAATACCACTGGATGGGTATTGGCGTCCTTGCTGTCCTGTTGATATTTTTGGAATTTTACGAACTCAGGGATTTGGAGTCCAGCCCGATTCACGGGATCGAGCTGGTGATCTACGTCCTGTTCCTGATCATTGTGGGGATCATGAACGATCTGCTTGTGGCTGCGGTTTCCGCCCAGAACCGATCCATGAACATCCTCGACCAGAAGCACAAGCTGAGCCTGGCCCTGACGAATTATGAAAACTGGAAAGTGTTGACCGAACAGGTGGTGAAGTTCCCCAGCACGATCGTGCCCGCAAACGAAGCCTGCCTGTTCATGATCAATTCGATCACGGGACAGCGCGAACTCGTAGCCCGGTGGACCGAAGATCCGGGCAGCCCGCTGACAATCCACCAGTGCAAGGGCGTCTGCCAGAACTGTATCAACTCCATGACGGCAGACGAGGTGCTCTTCACGCCCTGCCCGGAGGTCCCGCCTGACGGCAACCTGGCTCATGCCATGCAGAGTTTTTGCCTGCCGATCCACCACGCGGGCAAATTGATCGCGGTGCTCAAGTTCCAGTTGCCGCCGGGGGAACGGTTGGCCATGGAGCAAATTGACATTTTCGAAAACATCGGCACGGAGGTCGCCATCGCGCTGAAAGCCGGGCAGGACATCAAGATCCTGTCCGAGATGCAGGCTTCACAAGCTGCGCTGGCCGAACGCCGTTCCTTCTCCCATTACTTGCACGATCATTTGAGCCAGAACCTGGCGTACCTGCTCCTGAAGATCGAGCAGATGATCTCGATCCAGGCCGATTTGCAGGAAGCCAACCGAAACCCGGACCTGGAACCCATGCGCGAGGCTGCCAAGGAATCTTACGAGATCGTCCGCAAGAAGATCGAAACCATCCGGCCTGCAACGACCAACCGGTTGATCAATTTGTTGAGCGAGCATAGCAAGAAAGTCTCCGACCGGTCGGATATCAACGTGACCATCAATGAATCCGGGAAAGCCTCGCTCATATCCCCGGAGATCCAGCAGGCTTTGTTCTACGTCTTCCAGGAGGCAATCAGCAACGTGGAAAAACACGCCAGGGCCAGGGACGTCAATGTGCTGGTAAAATGGAGCGAGGACGACCTGACCATGAGCATTTCTGACAACGGCGTCGGTTTCAACCCGGTGACCGTGGACAGCAGCGCCCATTTCGGTATGGAAATTATGCGGGAGCGGATCGCCAATGTCAAAGGGCAGCTCCAGCTGGAGACTTCCTACCATTCCGGTACGACGATCTCGATCTGGGTCCCCCTGGAAAAAGCGGTGAGTTATGAGTGATGAGTTGGACACGCACCAAAATTCGATTGCGCTGATTCAAAAAGTTCTCGTGATTGACGACCACATCCTCTTCCGGGACGGGTTGATCAGCTTGTTCAACTCGGCGCCGGATTTCGAGATCGTCGGCGGGGCGGGCAGCGTCCACGAGGGGATCGCCAAGGCCCGGCGGCTCAGCCCGGACATCGTGTTGATGGACTTCCACCTCCCGGACGGGACCGGGCTGGATGCCACCAAGGCCATCCTGGCCGAACTGCCGGACTGCAAGATCATTTTCCTCACCGTGCAAGACTCGGACGAGAGCCTGTTCTCGGCCATCCGGGCAGGGGCCAAGGGCTACGTGCTCAAGAATGTGGCCAGCACCGACCTGATCACCAACCTGCGCAGCCTGGTGCGCGGCGAGATTGCCATGTCGCGGAAAATGGCTACCCGGATCGTGGAGGAGTTCTCCCGCCTGGATGCCCAGAAGACGGAGAACAACGACATCCTCGCCAAGCTGAGTCCGCGTGAGCTGGACATTCTGTGCGAACTGGCTTCGGGCGCCAGCAACAACGACATCGCCCAGCGGCTGTACCTTTCGACCAATACGGTCAAACATCACGTCAGGAACACGCTCAAGAAGATCGGGGTTGACAACCGCCGGGAGGCGGGCTTGCTCGCCAGGCAGTTGGGGCTGAAGAGCAAATACTCGAGTGGCTGAAAAGCTCGATCTTTTTGACCCTCCGGGGCCGCCACAGTGGCCCTTAAGGGCCAAAAGGGTTAACGCAAACATTAAAAAGTATTAATCTGGGGGTTAAGTTCGAGTGAAGAAAGGGCCGCGAAAAAGGCCCTTTTTTTGATTCCAAAATGCTGCTGCGGGTAATTAAATAATTCAGACCAATATAGTATTCTTTTATCAACCTTAATGGATGCTTAAGCGAATCCGTGATTGTCCTATTTTCTTCACCAGCAGGATCACCGGAACCCGATACGTACCCGGCCGAATAATTCTTCTTTTTTCTTTTTATTTTACAAACCTCGTGCGTGTCCCGAAGCCTGCTGATCCATGACCAACCAACGAGAGGAGAGTGCAATGCAAGAAATATTCACCCCCGTCCCACACCGATCCATCCATTTTAGAAGGAGAGAAAAGTAATGGTGAAAAAAGGCTTACTTAATAACAATCGTCACTGGTATCGCCTGATGACCAGCCTGGTAATTATGGCCCTCGTGATTACCGGCCAGGCTTCACTTTTGACGACCAATGCGCTGGCGCAGCCTTCCCAGGCTGGCGCTGGTGCGCCGTCCTCCAAGGTATCTGTCAATGCTCCGGCCCAGGCCCCGAGCCTCATGATGCTCAGCGTCAGGAATATCGAGACCCTGGCCGGGATCAGCGAGTACAAATACCTGATCAACGTGGACAACACGGGCGATCCGCTCCAGGACCGGAATGCCGGATGTTCCCCGGCCGATCCCGGTTACCCGGACTCGTGCGACTGGCCCTCCATCCGTGCCGTTCCCGGCGCTGCCCCGATCTTCACCCAGGGCGACCAGAGCGACTTCGGCGGGGGATTGAGCCTGCCGCCGGGTAAATACCTGGTCACGGTGCTTGCGGACGGCTTCAAGCTGGGCGGCAAGCATTTTGTCGTCTCCGGCGACGGCTCTCCCCTGAACGTCCTTGTAGAACTCAACCCCCATCCCCTGCCCGATGCCACCATGCGCATCAAGGTCTTCAACGACAACGCTTCGGTCAACGGCCAGGTGGACTTCAACGAACCCGGCCTGGAAGGCTTCCGGGCGATCGTCAACGACATTGCCGGGCAGATCACCACCGACATCTACGGCAACTCGCTCTGCACCATGTACGACCTGCTTGGGAATCCCATCGGCGTTGACGAATACGGCTGCTTGATCAGCGATGCCAACGGCGATATGGTCATCCCGCACCTGGGGACGCAACGTTTCGACGTCAATGTGACCCCGCCGGTTGGCTCAGGCTGGATCCAAACCACCACGCTGGAAGGCTCCCACTCCTGGGATACCTGGCTGGCGGAAGGCGGCACGGGCCTGGACAATGAATTCGTCATTGCCGGTGAGCCTTTCCCCTGGACCGTGTTTGGTTTCGTCCAACCGACCAACACCCTGGCGGGCGGCACTGGCGGCATCAAAGGCACCATCGTCAATGCGGCCGTCTACGTCCCCCGCGTGGGCGGCGTACCGTATTACGGCGCTGAATGGAGCGGCTTGAACGGCAACTTGGTCACAGGTCCGACCCAGAACGCCTGGGTGGCCCTCTCCGATCTGCAGAACGGCGACCAGGTCGTTTACGCCGCGCCTGCCGATCCGACCACCGGCTATTTCGAGATCAACGGCGTCCCGGACGGCGACTACTTCTTCACCTACTGGGATTTCAACCAGGAATACATCCTCAACTGGACCCAGGTGACCGTTGCCAACGGCCAGATGGTGGATTTGGGTACGCCGTTCCTCACCGGGTGGTTCACCTGGGTCGAGGGTTACGTCTTCAATGACCTCAACAGCAACGGTAAACGCGACCCCGGCGAGCCGGGCGTGAGCGATTACCTGGTCGTGCTGAAAGACCGTGACAATACCGAGATTGACCGCATGACCATCGCGGTCACCACGGACCACAACGGCTACTACCGCTTCGACCGGGCTTACCCGCTGGGTTCCTGGATGATCTTGGAAGCCTACAGCGACCGGCATTACACCACAGGCTTTACCTACCAGGTCGAGAACCAGCCCGAAGAGACCACCATTCTGGGCGCAGGCGTGGACGTGGGCGTCCTGCCCAACCTCGGCCAGACCGGTCGCCTGGACTGGGGCGTTCGCGCTTATGCTCCCGGCACCAACGGCGGCATTGCCGGTACGGTCTTCTACGACACCACCCGCAACGAACTCGATCCCCGCTTCCAGGCTGTCGAAGGCTGGGCGCCGGGCATCCCCAACCTGCGGGTCAACGTCTACAAACCCGTCGCATGCGGCACTACGGCTGCCCCTTGCGATGCGACTGGGATGTATGAACTGGCCCCGGATGGCTCCATCGCCAAGGACATGACTGCCGGCGGTGTAGCCTGCGGTACCACCCCGGGCGCGGACTGCGATCCGAGCGGGACCTGGGAACTGGACGGCGGTGGCAACTTCAAGGTCGGCCCCGTGCTCAACACGGCCCTGACCGAGCAGTGGGAACAGCCCATCGGCTGCACCCCGCGTGACGCCGACGGCAACCCCTGGATCAACACCGATTTCCTGCCGGTGGACTACCTGAACGAACGCTGTCTCGAGGCCCCGCAAATCGGCTTGCAGTTCCAGAATGACTTTGCCTCCCTCGACGGCAACTACGGCTTCGGCAGCACCTTCTCCGGTTTCGGCTCGGCGGTTGATCCGGTTGAAACCGCGATGGCCGCCGGCGATTACCTCGTCGAAACGGTCATCCCCGAAGATGCCCTCGGACGCCCGATGTACAAAGTCGTCCGCGAGGAAGACATCAACGTTTTCGGCGGCGACGAGTTTGCCCCCCAGATCCCGCCCCCGGCCTGCGCCGGTCCGCTGCACACGGTTGACGTGGCCGGCATCCTGCCGGACGGCCCCAACGCGACCGTCAACCCCGCTTTTGTGGACGCTGGCGGCAGCCCCTACGAGGGCATGGACAAACCGTTGTGCAACGTCAAACTCGTGACGGTCAGCAGCGGGCGCTCGATCGCTCCGGGCTTCACCCTGTTCACCGACGTACCCATCCCCGGCAAGTGGAAAGGCTACATCATCAGCGATCTGGCCCTGTCCACCGTGCCGCAGGACCTGATGTACGGCGAGAAGGCGGGCGTGCCCCATTCGCCCATCGGCATCTATGATTTCGCCAACCACCTGGTCACGACCATCACGTCTGACCCGAACGGCGTCTACGAAGTCTTGCTGCCCTCGACCTACTCGATCAACTGCGCCTCGCCCTCCGGCGTTTGCCCGGCCATGTACTACATGCTGGGCAACGATCCGGGCCAGCCCGGCGCTCTGAACCCGAACTACGACCCGCAGTTCCGCACCATCGGGGCCACGTTCGAGATCTGGCCCGGCGTGATGTTACCCTCTGACCTGGCCCCGACCCAGGCCGTCAACGGCATCCTGGCCCCCGGGTCCAACCAGACCTTCCCGCCGGCGTGCTACGTCAACGATCCGGCCAATCCCCCGATCGTCCCCGAACTGTATGCTATCTCCAAGCCCTACAACGACGGTGGCGCTGCTGAAAGCTTCACCATCCAGGGCCAGGGATTCGGCTCCAGCGGCGCGGTGCTCCTGGACGAGACGATGGCAATGGCCATCGCCTCCTGGTCGGCCACTTCGATCACCTTCTCCGTCCCCGGCGGCACACCCGCAGGCCCGCACCAGCTTTCCATCGTCAACGGCGATAACGGCAATACCACCGTCAACGGCCTGACCTTCCACGTCTTCGGCGCGGGCTACTCCCCGACCGTCAGGACTGTCGGCCCCGGCCGGGACTTCGATCCGGCCAGCTACCCGGCCTTCCCCGGCCCGATCCAGGCTGCTTTGGACGCGGCCGCGGCCAGCCCGGGTGACAACCTGGTGGTGGTCTACCCCGGCACACCCGTGCAGTGGAATCCCTACGGGACGTACTTCGAGAACCTCCTGCTGTATGCATCGGTCAAGCTGCAAGGCGTCGGCCCCGGCGGCGGCAACGTGCTGGGTTCACGGATTGACGGCCGCGGCGTGGCGGGCGACGACCCCTACGCTGAAGACTGGCGTGTCTTCGCCGAAAGCCTGACCTGGGACGGCAACCAGGCCGTCTACGAAGGCCCGGTCATCTACGTGGCCGCCGAAGACGGCGAGTTTGGCAGCGCCTTCGCCCCCGCCATTGACGGCTTCACCATCACCGGCGGCGACCAGCAGGGCTTCCCCAACCAGATCGTCCCGGCTGACCCGACCGTCCACCAGATCTCCTCGGTCCAGGGCGGCGGCATCTTCGTCAACGCCTACGCCAATTTCCTGGAGATCACCAACAACGTCCTAGAGAGCAACGGCGGCGCTTACGGCGGTTCGATCCGCATCGGCACCCCGCACCTGCCGGGCGCATCCAATGACAACCAGAACGACAACCTGTTCATCGCCCACAACCGGGTGATCGCCAGCGGTGGCGTGAACCTGGCCGGCGCCATCGGCATCTTCTCCGGCGCTGAGAACTACGAGGTTGCGTTCAACGATGTCTGCGGCAACTTCTCGGCGGAATACGGCGGCGGCATCAGCCACTACGGCCTCAGCCCGAACGGCTCGATCCACGACAACCGGGTCTACTTCAACCGCTCTTACGACGAAGGCGGCGGTATCTTCATCGCCGGCGAACTGCCCACCGACCCGAACCTGCTCTCTGCCGGCGCCGGCCCCGTGGACGTGTACAACAACCTGATCCAGGCCAACCTGGCCAACGACGACGGCGGCGGGCTGCGCTTCCTGATGGCTGGAAACTTCGAGTACAACGTTTACAACAACGTGATCGTCAACAACGTTTCCACCCATGAAGGCGGCGGCGTCTCGCTCAACGATGCTCCCAACGTGCGCTTCTTCAACAACACCGTGATGAAGAACATCACCACCTCCACCGCCATCACGAGCAACGGCGCACCTGTCCCGGCTGGCCTCTCGACTTCGCTCAACAGCCAGCAGTTGCAGGCGACCCTCCCCGGCGGCTCCCCGCTCTTCAGCGACCCGTTGATGTTCAACAACATCTTCTGGGATAACCGGGCCGGTTCCTGGTCGCCCGGCGTCGGCATCCTGGGCATCGGCATTGACCCCGGCCCCATCAACTATTGGGATATGGGCGTCACGGGCGGCTTCGGCTCGCTCTCGCCGACCGATACCCTCATGCAGACCACCCTCGGCACAACTCCCGACGGCTCGAATATCGTCGGCGTGGACCCGGATGTGGTCAGCACCTTCGACGTCTCAGTGGCGGCCCTGCCCTGGCGCGGCAATCCCAACTTCGTGGATACGCTCATGGTCGTGACCGAAGTCCCTGTCAACCTGATGGGTGACTACCACATCAACCAGACCTCTCCGGCCTTCAATACCGGCGCATCCAGCAAGTCCGGCGTCAACGCCCCGTCCTTCGATGTTGACAACGATCCCCGGCCCCAGATGGGCGCCTGGATTGACATGGGCGCGGACGAAATCGCCGGCCAGTTGCCCGCCGACATCGCCGTGGCGATGACCGACGACAAGACCATCGTCTACCCCGGCGAGACCGTCACCTACGACATCACCGTGACCAACCCCGGCCCGGTGGACGTCCTGGGCGCTACGGTTGCGGACGCCTTCTCGTCCAACTTCGCCTCGGTCAACTGGACCTGTTCCGCCAGCGCCGGTTCGAGCTGCAGCGCAGCGAACGGGACCGGTGACATCAACCTGACGATTGACATCCTGATGGGCGGCAGCATCACCATCCAGGCAGTCGGACAGTTCTCCAGCGCTCCGGTCGGCCTGTCTTACACTAACACTGTCACCGCCGCCGTCTCCTCCGGTTACGTGGATGCCAACCCCGGCGACAACTCGGCCACCGACACCAACGACATCGGACAGGTCACCGACCTCTCGATCACCAAGGACGACGGCCTGACCACCGTCTACCCCGGCGACACCTACAACTACACCATCACCGTCGCCAACAGCGGCCCGGCGGATGTCTTCGGCGCTACCGTGACCGAT
This sequence comes from Chloroflexota bacterium, assembly GCA_049324115.1. Lineage (GTDB taxonomy): Bacteria > Chloroflexota > Anaerolineae > Anaerolineales > Villigracilaceae > UBA5796. The sequence goes on along the minus strand of JBMOMN010000023.1, from coordinate 16,850 downwards.
GTCTTCCCGGCAGACCTGACCTCCGTGACCTGGACCTGCGCGGCGACCAACGGCACCTGCGGCTCGGCGAGCGGCAGCGGCAACATCGGCGCCACCGTTGACCTGCTGGTCGGCGGCACGGCCACCTTCGATGTAACCGTTACGCTCTCCGCCTCGGCCACCTCGGGTTCGACCATCGCCAACACTGCCGAAGTCAGCGCCCCGGCCCTGGGCTACATGGACCCGAACCTGGCCAACAACAGCGCCACAGACACCGACACGATCGGGTACCTCGCCGACCTCTCGGTCGTCGTGACCGACACCGTCACCCACGCCTCCATCATCTACCCCGGCGACACGGTCCACTACCAGATCGTCATCACCAACAACGGCCCAAGCGACGTCACCGGCGCGATGGTCGAAGACACCTTCGATCCCATCTTCGCCTCCGTGGATTGGACCTGCTCTGCTTCGGCTGGCTCCGGGTGCAGCGCGGCCAGCGGCGCCGGGAACATCAACATCACCGTTGACCTGCTCTCCGGCGGGACCGCCACCATCGTGGCGAACGCCCACCTGCCCAGCGAGCCGCAGCACGGGACGAGCTACGACAACACCGTTTCCGTGAGCATGCCCGACGGGTACAAGGACACGAACCCGGCCGACAACATCATCACCGACACCAATGCCATTGGCGAAGCTGCCGACCTGTCTGTGGCGATGAGCGACGGGATCACCTCCGCCTTCCCCGGCGACCCGGTGAGCTACACCATCACCGTCACCAACAACGGACCGGACGACGCTCCCGGCGCGACCTTCAGCGACACCTTCTCGGCAGACCTGACAGGCGTCACCTGGACCTGCTCCGCTTCGGCCGGATCGGCCTGCGGTGCGGCCAGCGGCAGCGGCGACATCAACACCACCCTCGACCTGCTGGCCGGCGGGAGCGCCACCTTCCAGGTTTCGGCCCAGCTCTCCAGCAACCCGGCCGGATCGAGCTTCGCCAACACCGCCACCGCGGACGCCCCGGCAGGTGTCTTCGACCCGAACCTGCTCAACAACTCCGCCAGCGATACCAACGCCATCGGCTCCATCTCCGACCTGGCTGTGACGCTGAGCGACGCCAAGACCTTCACCTATCCGGGTGAGACCGTCAGCTACACCATCGTCGTCACCAACGGCGGCCCGGATGACGTCTTCGCCGCCTCGGTTATCGACGCCTTCTCCGCCAACTTCACCTCGGTCGACTGGACCTGCTCCGCTTCGGCCGGATCAGTCTGCGGTGCGGCCAGCGGCAGCGGCGACATCAACACCACGGTGGACCTGTTGGCTGGCGGAAGCGCCACTTTCCAGGTCAGCGCACAGTTCTCGACCTCCCCGGCCGCCGGCCCGAACTACTCCAACACGGTTGACGTGGCTGTGCCTACCGGCTATCTCGACCCGGACCTGCTCAACAATACTGCCAGCGACACGAATGCCATCGAGCGCCGGTTCCCGCGCACCCCGTTCCGTGACCGGTTCAACCGGGATAACACGACCAGCGGTCTGCGCTCGAACAACTGGATCGGCGATACCGGTTCCTTCCACCTCGCCAACCACCGTGCCGAAAACCTGAGCGCCGGTGAGATCTTCTGGCAGACCGGATTCGGCTCCGACCAGGAAGCCTACTTCACCTTCAACCGGGTCAGCCAGAGCGCCGTCGAACAGGGGTTGTACCTGAAGTACAACGATCCCAACCCCAACAACCCCGACCCGACCCGCACGGCAGCCTCGTGGGTCTCCGTGACCTACCGCCGGAGTAACGGCAGGCTGTTGATCAGGTCGAAACTGGCTGGCACCAACATCACCCAGACGCTCGCCAACTTGCCGGCCACCTTCGTCAACGGCAACCGCCTGGGCGCCCGGGTCCTCAGCAACGGCCTGGTCCTGGTCTACAAGCGGAACGGCGACGGTTGGACTCTGATCGGCATCGGCCAGTCGCCGAACACCGGCGGCGGCAGGATCGGCATCACCGTCACTTCCGACACGATGTTCGCACGCAACCGTGCCCGATTCGATGACTTCGGCGGAGGCAATCTGCCCTGATCCATCGGTTACTGGCTGGGGGCGGGCCTCCCGCCCCCAGCCACCCCAAGGAGTAAATGAATATGAGCACAAATTCCAAACAATTCTCACGGCGTGATTTCCTCAAATTGGGCGGTGGTCTGGCGGCTCTGGCGGTTGCGGACCGGATGTTCCCCTCGCTCAGGAAGAGCATACTTCACCCGATTGACGTCGCCAGCGCTCAGACCGATTACGACCTCTTCTTCGCCGGGACGGATGGCTGGATTTCCCTGCCTTCCACCCCCGCCATCCCGCCCTTCCATCCCGACGTGCTGGCACCTCCCCCGTTCACGACCTACGTGTTCGGCTTCCGTAACGTGTCCAACATGACGACCGCCCAGCGGTTGAACCAGAAGATGAAGGCGCAACACTCCGCCCCCATGTTCTGGGTGGACCAGTACGAAAAGACGAACGCCGATTTCAAGCTGAAGCTCACCAACCTGGGCCTGCAGATCCGCCCCGACCTGACCGACGCCCACACCGTCCACTGGCACGGCTTCCGGGATGCGATCCCCTACTTCGACGGCGAGCCGCATGGGTCGGTGGCAGTGCCCCCCGGCAAAGAGTTCACCTACGTCTACCGGCCGCATGACCCGGGCACCTACATGTTCCACTGCCACGTCGAAGACGTCGAGCACGTCCAGATGGGCATGGCCGGCATGGTCTTCGTCCGCCCCTTGCAGGACGGCACCAGCATCGGCGGGTTCACGAAATTCGCCTACAACGACGGCGACGGCCTGACCGGTTTCGACCGCGAATTCGGCATGATGCTGACCGAGATGTGGGCCGAAGCTCACTGGGCCGACGCCCACATCCAGTTGCCCGAATGGAGCGACTACCACGTGGACTTCGCCCTGCTCAACGGGCGTACCTACCCTGATACGCTCGCCCCCAGCGGTTCGATTGACCCGTTCAACCCGGTCTATGATGCCAACGGCGACCTGGTCCCGCCCGGCGGCTGGGGCGCTGGTTACGACCATCTCCAGTACCAGCCCATTTCGTCCCTGGTGAACTGCAACGAGGGCGAGCGGGTGCTCCTGCGCTTTGCCAACCTCGGCTTCATGCCCATCACCATGGCCCTCGACGGGATCCAGATGCGCGTGGTCGGCAGGGATGCGACCCTGCTGCGCGGCCGTGACGGTACGGATATCAGCTACATGGCCAGCAGCGTCCTGCTCCACGCCGGCAACAGCGCGGATGCCATCTTCACCGCACCGGCTTATCAAGGCCCCGGCCCCTACGATACCTACCTCCTCTACAACCGTAACTACAAGCTCTCGAACAACTTGAGCGCCGGTGGCCTGGGCGGGCAGATGACCGAAGTGCGGGTTTACCCGGCGGGGACCCTGCCCCCGCAGACCGTGCCCAATACCTAAACAGGCCATTGGAAGAAGGAGACACAAAATGCAAACTCGTTTCGATCCCAAAAAACTCTTGTGGCCGGTCGTGTTGGTTGCCGTGGTGCTGTTCTCCCTCGGGCTTGGGCGTGAGGTTGCTCCGGCAACCGCCCAGTCCGGCGGACCGGCAGACGGGATCATCTGTACGGATGGCCCGACCTTCAACCTGAACACGCGCACCGGCTACGTCCTCACCCCGGATGGCAATGTGGTCTACATGTGGGGCTACTCCGCTGGCAACAACGCCTTCCAGCATCCCAGCCCGGTCCTGTGCGTCAACGAGGGCGATACGGTTACGGTCATCCTGCACAACAGCCTGCCCTACGACGTATCCATCAGCTTCCCCGGCCAGGAAAATGTCTTCGCAGACGGCCAGCCCGTCCAGCCCCAGTTCAGCGCCGGCGTCCTGACCTCCCTGACCAATGTTGCGCCGATGAACGGCGGCAGCGTCACCTACACCTTCGTCGCCTCCCGCCCCGGCACGTTCCTCTACCAGAGCGGCACCGATCCCGCCATCCAGGTGCGCATGGGTCTGTTCGGGGCATTGATCGTCCGCCCGGCAGCCGGCCCCTACTACGTCTACAACGACGCAGCCTCGGCCAACACCAGCGAGTTCAACCACGCCATCGGCAGCGAAGTGATGACCCTGCAATCGGAAATCGATCCCTACCTCAACCAGGCCGTCGAACAGGCGGTCATGGCTGGCGGTGGCCCGATCAGTTTCAACATGGCGAACTACCACCCCCGCTACTGGTTCGTCAACGGGCGCGGCTTCCCCGACACCATCGCTCCCAACTTCGCCTCCTGGCTGCCCTCGCAGCCCTACGGCGCACTGGTCCACATCGAGCCGAACAGCCCTGCCAACCCGTTACCCTACCTGGAGCGCTTCCTGAACGTCACCTCCCAGGCGACGCCCTTCCATCCGCACGGCAAGAACGGCCTGATCATCGGCCAGGACGGGAACCCCCTGCGCGGTTCGGCCGGCGAAGACCTCTCTTACGAGACCTTCGCCCTGGTCTCCACCTCCGGCCAGACCTACGAGGCGCTCTTCCGCTGGTACAACAAGGAAGATTACTCGCCGAGCAACCCGATCACGGTCACCGACCCGGGCTGGCAGAACCTCCAGTTCGGCCCGTACTACAGCGGCAGTCCTTACTTGGGCCAGACCGGGCCTATGCCCCCCGGCTTCAGTTCCATGAGCCAGTGCGGTGAGTACTACATCATCTCGCACAACCATGCGCTTTACCAGCTCACTTCGTGGGGCGTACCCATGACTGGTCCCGGTACCTTTATGCGGGTCGATCCGCCCGGCGGCTGCCCGTGACCCTGGAGCAAAGGAAATAGGAGTTCACGATGCAAACCAAAAAACACACCTTACGCAATCTGAGCGTTGCCCTTGTGACCGCTCTCCTGGTGCTCTCACTCTTCGGGCTGAACTATCGTAACGTCCAGGCCGCGGGATTGGCAGCCACCCTGCCGGCGAGCACCGCCTGCACCCTCGGCGCGGGCACTGCGACCTGTGACCTGTATGCCACGACCGGAACGTTGACCATGCCCGACGCGGCCGTCATCCCGGTCTGGGGCTACGCGGACATCTCCGGCGGCGTGGCGCAGGTTCCGGGTCCGGCCCTGATCGTCAACCAGGGCGACGCGGTAACCGTCACCCTGCACAACGACCTGGCCGAGGCCACTTCCCTGCGCTTCGAGGGCCTGGGCCTGGTCCCCGACCGGACCGGCGCGGCCCCCGGCGGCACCGCCGTCTACACCTTCACCGCCAGCCAGGCCGGGACCTTCCTCTACGAAGCGGGACCTGTACCCGGGGCTGAATACCAGGTTTCGATGGGCCTCTACGGCGCCCTGATCGTCCGCCCCGCCACCCCGGGACAGGCCTTCGCCAGCGTCGATTCGGCCTACGACGACGAAGCCCTGGTCGTGCTGAGCGAGATTGACCCGGCTCTGAATGCCAGCCCGGTCGGTTTCGACATGCGCGGCTTCAACCCCAAGTACTTCCTGGTCAACGGCAAAGCCTACCCGGATGCGACCGCCATCGAAACGGATGCCGGCCGCCGGGTCCTGCTGCGCTACGTCAACGCCGGCACCAACATCCACAACATGGCCATCCTGGGCGTGAACCAGAAGCTGCTCTCGCTGGCTGGGGCCGAGTTGCCGTTCTACAAAACGGTCAACAGCCAGTACCTGCTGCCCGGCCAATCGGCCGATGCGATTGCCACCATCCCTGCCGGCGCCATCGCCGGGACGCTGTATCCCTTCTACGATGCCAGCTTCCTGCTCCACAACAACGGCAGCGACACCTTCGGCGGGATGATGACCTTCCTGGCGATCCCCGGCACCCTGAGCGGCGCGGATATCCTCGGCCCGGCGGCCAACTCACTGGCGCTGGATATCAACCCCGCCACCGGCGCGGCCACCGTCATGCTGACGGCCACCCTGAGCGATGTCGGGCGCGGCGATTCGGCCATCACCTCGGCTGAGTTCTGCCTCGACGCCGCAGGCACCACCTGCTACCCGATGACGGTCGCAGACGGGACCTTCGACACGGCGACCGAAGCGGTCTACGCCGAACTCACGTCCGGCTTCCTGGGCACCCTGGCCAGCGCCTCCCACACCCTGTTCGTTCGCGGCACAGACGCCCTCGCCAACGTGGGCACCTTCAACACCATCACCCTGGTGCTGGACAAGACCGGCCCTGAGTCGAAGTCCATCGTGTTCGCGCCGACCTCCTCGAACGGGACCAAGGATGTGATCCTGCGGGCCACAGCCGACGACTCGGCCCTGGGCGGCAGCAACATCGTCGCGGCTGAGTTCTACATCAATGCTCCGCCTGCTTCGGCAATGAGCGTCAATGTCAACGAACCGGTTGCCAGCCTGTCGGCCACCATCTCCGCCGCGACCATCGCCGGCCTGGGCGAAGGCGACCACACCGTCTACGTCCGTGCCCAGGACGACCTGGGTAACTGGGGCGACTATGCCACCGGAATCCTGAAGGTTGACACGACCGGCCCGGCGACCAGCGGCATGACCACCACCCCGAGCGGGCTTCAGAACGGATCTGCCCAGGTCCGGGTGGATGCCACGATCACCGACACCAACGTCAAGGTGGCTACCGCCGAACTGTTCGTGGACACGATCGGCGCCGACGGCACCGGCCTGGCGATGATGAGCCTGGACGGCACCTTCAACCAGTTGAGCGAGGCGGTCTACGCCTTCATCCCGCAGTCGCAGATCAACGCCCTCTCGGATGGCAGCCACACCGTCTTCGTCCACGGCAAAGACGCTGCCGGGAACTGGGGCGCGTTCAGCAGCCTGGCCCTGGAGGTTGACAAGACCCGGCCCGCCATCACCGGCGTGGACGCCACTCCCAACCCGACCAACGACACGCTGTCCAACAACACCTCCTTCACCTTGAGCGCCATGGCTGGCGACCCCGTCCCGGCCAGCTCCTCCGATGTGGTCTACGCCGAATGGTTCAGGGGTGCGGATCCCGGCCAGGGCAGCGGCACGGCCTTCAGCTTCGCTCCGGGCCAGACCGTCAGCCTCAGCGCCGTGATTGATTTCGTGTCGCTCGGCTGGCCGGCCGGCAACAACACGGTCTACCTGCGTGCCCGAGACGCCGCCGGTAACTGGAGCCTGACCGAGTTCGTGATCGTGGACGTGGTCTACCCCAGCGTCGCATTCGTCAACGGCTTCGATGAAGGCAACCTTTCGGCCTGGTCGGAAGTTGGCGGTGCGCCCAACCTGGTGACCGCCACGGCTGCGAAGGCCCAGGCTGGCGAATACGCCATGCAGGCCCGCATCGCTTCCGGCAAGTCCGGCTACGTCCGGGACAACTCACCCACGGGTGAAAAGTCCTTCAACGCCAGCTTCTACATCAACCCGAACAACCTGAAGTTCAGCTCCAAGAGCGCCGCGACCACTCCTCGCACCATCTTCGTCGGGAAGGACGCATCGAACAAGAACGTCTTCATGGTCCAGATGCGCCGCCTCAGCCAAACCGGAGCCTTCCAGGTACGGGCGCTCGTCTGGCAGTCCACCGGCTTTAAAGCCACCGCCTGGACCACCATCGCTCGCAACCAGTTCACCCAGATCGGCATCGAGTGGACCTCTGCCAGGAAAGCCGCCTTCAAGTTCTACATCAACGGCACACTGAAGCAGTCCCTCACCGGCCTGAACACCAACTCCAAGCGGTTGGAAACGGTCTTCCTCGGCCCACAGAACGCCTTGACCGGCGCGACGGGCGTCGTCTTCTTCGACAGCTACGAGTCGACCCGCTTCAAGTAACCGTTCTGTACGTCAGCAAGACCACGGGATGGAGACCCGCACGCGGGTCTCCATCCCAACCCCGCGTTATTACCCTGTCATTCTGAGCGGAGCGAAGAATCTGAAACGCCCTTCGATCGCACAAAGCATGCCCTCAGGATGAATCTTTGTTGGAGGCAAAATGACTACCATCACTTCGGCTTTGAAACAAAACCGTGCGTTCGCCTTGTGGTTCAAGGCGGCAACCCTGGCGGTAATCTTTGCATTTATTGTCGGGATCATCAATCCCCTAAAATTCTTCGACGAACATTTGCGCCACCTGGCCCTTCCGGATGTGTCCATCACGGACGCCGAACTGGAAGAGCAATACGGCATCCGCGTCACCCTGGTCGCGGTGACGGCCGCGGGCGGCATGGTCGACCTGCGCTTCGAAGTGATCGATGCGGAAAAAGCGAACAAGCTCTTGGATGACCACGAAAATATGCCCGCCCTGATCCCCGAAGGGAGCAAACGCCGCCTGGGAACCACCGGGAACCACCGCATGAAACTCTTTTCGGGCAAGGTGTACTACATGCTTTACGGGAATGCCCAGGGCATCGTCCAACCCGGAACGCCGGTCTCGGTCGCCTTCGGGAACCTGATCCTGCCCCCCATCCCGGCCAAGTAAAAACGGCTCTTCCCAAAACAGGAGTCTCTCTAATTTTTAATGAAGAGGATCAATTTTTTCGCCGCCGCCCTGCTGCTCCTGGCCCTGTTCGCCGCCTCGATGAACCCGGCCCAGGCTCGCGCCGGCGCGCCGGCCTTCGAAGCCACCTGGCACACGCTAGAAGCCCTTGAATCCCCCATATCCTCGGTGCTGCACGCCCGGCTGGGTTCGCTCGCCGCGGACGAAAAATTGACGGTCATCGTCCGCTTGCGCCAACAGGCAAACCTGCCCGACGCCCCCGGCTTGAGCCGCCCGGCCCGGCAGCGCGCCACGCTCCAGGCGCTGCGCACGACCGCCGACCTCACCCAGCGCAGCCTGAAAACCCGGCTCAAGTTCCACATGCGCCTGGGCAGGGTCAGCGCCTTCAGTTCGTTCTGGGTCTTCAACGGCCTCTCGGTCACGGCCAGCGCGGACGTGATCCGGGAGCTGGCAGCCCACCCCGACGTGCTCTCGATCCTGCCGGACGACGTGGACGTGGCTCCCGCTTCGGACGCCGGGGCCTTCACCAACCCGGAAGCCAACCTGGCCCTGGTCAACGCGCCGGCCTTGTGGTCCAGCGGGATCAGCGGGCAGGGGGTGGTGGTCGCCTCGATGGATACCGGCGTCAGCCTCTCGCACCCCGACCTGGCGGCGCAGTGGCGCGGCGGGGCCAATAGCTGGTACGACCCCTACGGCGAGCACCCAACCACCCCGTCCGATACGCACGGGCACGGCACCGGGACGATGGGCGTGATCCTCGCCGGCGACGGCAGCGGCGCGTCCCTCGGCCTCGCCCCGGCTTCCCAATGGATCGCCGTCAAGATCTTCAACGATAGCGGATCGGCCACCTCCACCGCCATCCACAGCGGCTACCAGTGGCTGCTCGACCCCGACGGCGACCCGAACACCGCCGATGCCCCGGCTGTGGTCAACAATTCGTGGGGATTCACCTCCCCCGGCTGCTTCCTAGATTTCGAACCCGACCTGCAAGCCCTCCGGGCGGCGGGCATTCTCCCCGTCTTTTCGGCGGGCAACGGCGGGCCGGGGACGATGACCAGTTTCAGCCCGGCCAACAACCCCTCGGCCTTCGCCGTCGGCGCAACCGACAATTCGGACGTAATCGCCTCGCTCAGCAGCCGCGGCCCGACAAGCTGCGGCGGCTCGACCGGCGTCTTCCCCGAGCTGACGGCTCCCGGCGTGAACCTCCACATCCTGGCTCCCGGCGGACAGTTCGACTACGCAAGCGGCACCTCCCTGGCCGCCCCGCACGTGACCGGCGGGCTGGCCCTGCTGCTCTCGGCTTATCCCGGCCTGTCGCCGGCCGATCTGGAGAATTCCCTGCTCAATACTGCGGTGGATCTGGGCGACCCCGGCCCGGACGACACCTACGGTTATGGCCGCCTCGACCTGCTGGCCGCCTACAACTGGCTGACTGTCAACGTCACCCCGACCGCCCTGCCCACTGCCACGCCGACGGCCACTTACACTCCAACTCCCACGAATACGCCAACGAACACCCCCACACCGACGGATACGCCGACCCACACGCCGACACCGACCGATACCCCGACCCAGACGCCCCTGCCAACGGACACGCCCACCTCAACCGCAACCTCGTCTCCCACGGCCACCTACACCCCGCTCCCCTCGCCGACGGCCACCCAGCCTCCGAAGGTGCTCCACATCGCCGACCTGGACGGGAACGCCATCCGCCAGACGCGGTACAAATGGAAAGCAGTGGTCAGGATCGTCGTCCGGGATGGGCAGGGGAAGCCGGTTGCCAACGCCAAAGTCTTCGCCAAATGGACGGTCGGCGTCAAGGGCGCTCCCACTTGCATCACCAACTCGAACGGGGTCTGCTGGGTTACGCGGCCCAACATCCCGAACAAGGTCGCCAGGGTCCGGCTGACGATCACCAAAGTCACACGCTGGAACTACACCTACAACCCGCTCCTGAACACCGACCCCGACGGGAGCAGCAACGGCCGGACGATCCTGGTGAAGCGGCCGTAAGACGATATGCAGAGGCCTTGCGAAGGTTCTCTCCGAGGAGTCTCGGCCCGATCGAAAACCTTCGCAAGGCTTGTGCGCGCAATTTCCAAGTCGTCCCGCAGGTTCGAGGGGAAAACCTGCGGGACGCGCTGTTTGCAAAAGACTTCGGAAATCTTTCGGGATGTACCCCCAACGTGAAGACTCCGATGGAGATTTCCGAAGTCTCCTCACTCGGTTTTACGGCTTTTGGACACAAATCCCCAGCGTGGCCTCGACATCATTGAACCACTGGTAACGCGTCTCGACCGCCACCACGAATTCGTTTTCGGCGATCGGCTCGTAGCTAGGGTAGCGCGCCCGCTCCACGGGGTTATCGCCGAGGGCTTTCCAGGCTGCGGCGTCGTAGACCAGCCAGTCCCGTTTCTCCCCTTTGGCGGCCGCGATGGGCCGGCCGTTGTCATCCCGCAGCGGGATACCGTCGGTCACGGTGACTTTGTAGGTGATGTGCCGGCGGCGGATGGGCCAAACGCAGACCCCTTTGATCGAAACCTGGCACGGGAACCAGTACATGCTCTTCCAGCGGGTGACGACCTGGCCGGGAGAGACGTAGCAGTCTTCGCCGGTGGTTTGGGCGGAAGTGGTTGACAGGGCAGGCATGGACAGGTTTGGGATGAAAACCAGTGAGAGGGACGAAAATAGAACGACCCCAAATATGAAAACCATTAAAATATTTCTTCGATCAGGCTTTTGCATCATACTTGCAGAATTGAAGTGGCGCAGTTACCCCGCCAACGTGGCTCTAATTTCTTCTTCGCTCACAAAATCTGTTGCGCGTCCCTCACGGATCGCATTCGCAAGCCCCACATCTTCGATGATTTCCTCGAACAAGTCCGAGAACAGGTCCCGGCGTTCCTGGATTAATTCGACCAGGGCCTGTTTCAATAATTCTTTCATGTGCTTATCGTCTAAAGCCATTGTTGACATCGCTCACCTCAGCCCGAATTATAGCCTACAAATATCCCCATTTCCATGCTGGCCCAAATAAACTTATAATCCACCCAAACCACTGTCCCGGAGAAAAAATGACCTCACGCCGCGCCTTGATCATCCTCTTGAGCCTCTACGCCCTCAACATCCTCTACGTCGAGGCCTCCATCGCCCTCGACGCCATGCCCTCGCCGCTCTTCTTCGCCTTCAGCACGCTCCTGCCGTTTTCGATTGCCCTCGTCCACGCGGGCCAGCGCCTGGGCTGGAAGCGGACGCTGGCCCTGCTCGGCCTGACCTTCGGCGTGAGCCTGTTCTTCGAGAGCCTGGGCGTGGCTACCGGCTGGGTCTACGGCCCCTACCACTACACCACCTCGAACCATCTCGGCCCCAAGTTCCTCGGCCTGGTGCCGCTGTTCATCCCGCTCGGCTGGTTCCTGATGAGTTACCCGTCATACGTGATCGCCGACCGGCTCGTCCCGGCGGATTGGCCGCGGCTCAAACGGATATTGGGGTTGGCCGCCCTGACCGGCCTGGTGATGACCGCCTGGGACGTGGTCATGGACCCGGTGCGGGTTTCTGTGGGACAATGGACCTGGGAGGTGGACGGGGCCTATTTCGGCGTCCCGTTGCAGAACTACTGGGGCTGGTGGCTGACCACCTTCGTCACCTTGACCCTTTTCCTGCTACCGTTCCGAGGGACCGGATCGCGTCCTGACAACCCCTCCCTCGACCGGCTGGCGGTCATCGCCTACGCCCTGACCGGGATCGGCGAGATCAGCGGGGCGCTGGTGCTGGGTCACGGAGGCCCGGCCCTGGCGGGGTTCTTTGCCATGTCGCCCTGGGTGATCCTGGGCTGGATGGCAACCCGAGAGCAGGTCACGTTTTAAACGTGACCTACGACTCCTCCCAAAAGGCCGGGTCATGGTCACGTTGCAAACGTGACCTGCGACTCCTCTCAAGATGCCGGGTCATGGTCACGTTGCAAACGTGACCTACGATTCTTCCCAAGAGGCTGGGTCATGGTCACGTTGCAAACGTGACCTGCGGCTGTTATGATTTGAACAAGGTTCCGAAACAGAAGGAGGTCGCTGTGTGGATCACGAAAAAGTTCCTGTCCGCTGTTTGTGTCCTTTTGGCAGTATCCCTGGCGGGGTGCGGGCCAGCCGTCGAAACGCGGGCCACGCCCACAGTCCCGCCCGCCCCGGTTTCCACCTCCACATTCACCCCCGTCCCGCCGACGGCCACGAACACGTCCACGCCGACGGCTACGCCCATCCCCATCAGCGCCTTCGACATGCCCGACATGCTGGTGACGGTCTCCTTCGCCATCCCGCCCGAGGTGGCGGGCGGCGGGGTGTACGAGTTCGTCCCGTATGGTTCGCAATACGAGAAGGTATCCCGCAAGCAGAACATCCTGCCGCGCTACGGGCAGATCACGCTGACGGGTTATCCGCAAATCCCCGACATGATCGAAGACCCGGCCGTCCGCATCTTTACGGTGCTTGGCATGGCCGACCGCTTCCAAAGCCACGTGGACTCGGTGCATAGCCTGATGGCGGGTGGTGAAAATCCGCTGGCGAAGCTGCCGACTTTCCCCAACCTGGAGGTGGCCGCCCTGCAAACCCGGCTGGTGAAGCCCCTGGATTTCAGGAACGGGAGCGGGTTCCGTTACATCAATTTCGAGGTCATCACCGAGAAAGGCAATCCCATCCCCCGCGTGTCGGTCAGTTATATCTTCCAGGGGATCACCGGCGACGACCAGTTCTACGTGTCGGCCATCCTGCCGGTTGACTTGCCGTCGCTGCGCCAGAAGGCCCAGGAAATCCTGCTCAAGGCGATTGCCAACCCCACGCCCCTGCCGGTCGAATCGTATTATCCCGAAATCCTGCCCCTGCTCGAAGCCGCCGCCGACGAGGAGTTCGTCCCCAGCCTGGCGCTGCTGGATGGGATCATCCGGTCCATGGAGGTGGTGGGGAGGTAGGGGGTAGTTTTTCATCAACCCGTTTGCCGTTATTTAATACCCATGGTTGAAAATTGCGCGTTCCTTCTCGTAAAAAACGCAATTTTCAACCGACCTGGGTATAATTATTGCGAGGTGACTTATGGTTACAGTCAATGTTTCTCTTGATAGTGAAACCGCAAAAATCTATAAGCGGGCATCATCGGCAGATAAAAAGAAAATGCAACTGCTCCTGAGCCTGTGGCTGCGTGAGTTCGAGAAACCATCCATAACTCTTGAGAAGTTGATGGACGACATCAGCCGCAAGGCCAAGGAGCGCGGGCTTACCCCGGAAATCCTGGAGTCCATTCTCGATGGCTGATCGGGAGAGGCGATTCGTCTTCGATACGAACGTGATCGTGAGCGCGCTGCTGATCAAAAAATCGGTGGCGCGCGATTCTTTCGATAAAGCGCGTGGATTGGGCGAAATCCTGTTATCGCTTGAAGTGGTCGAAGAACTGTACGATGTCTTGAGTCGCCCGGCCTTTGATCGCTACGTTAACGAAGAAGACCGCATCCGGTTTCTGAACTTATTGGTCAAGGAAGCGGTTTTGGTGGACATTACCGAGAAAATTAGAGAATGTCGTGATCCCAATGATGACAAATTCCTTGAATTGGCCGTTATGTTATTCTCAACTGCCATCCAAGCCTTTCGATCTTCGTTTGGATGATGCAGGAATGAGCAAGGAGTTCAAAATGAACGTATCCGAAGCCATCCGCCTGAAGCGCGCCGTGCGCAAGTTCCAGGATAAGCCCCTGCCGGAGGATGTGGTCGTTGCCATCCTGAACGCCGGACGACGGGCGCAATCGTCCAAGAACACCCAGACGTGGCAGTTCGTTGCCATTCGGGACAAAGCCGTCCTGAAGGCGCTCTCGGAGTGCGGCACCTGGGCGGGACACCTGGCCGGCGCGGCTCTGGGCGTGGCCATCCTGACCCCCGACCCGTCCGAGAAATTCCAGATCATGTTCGATGCCGGCCAGTCGGCGGCTTACATGCAACTGGCCGCCTGGGAACTGGGCATCGGCTCGGTCCCGGCTTCGATCTACGAAATAGAGAAAGCGCGGCAGATCCTGGGATTCCCGGCTGAGTGGCATCTGCGGATCGCGCTTTCGTTCGGCTATCCCGCCGAGGGCGAGATGCTGGTCGCCGCGCCGAAGAAGGGCGGCCGCCGCGGGCTGGAAGAGGTGGTGCATTGGGAGAGGTGGTGATGTGCTCCTGCCATTTTGCCGTATAATTGCCCCGATGTTATTCGTAGCTATGGCTAAAGCGCGCTAACTTACCAGGAGGATCGGATGCTCAAGCAGATCAAGATCATTGTCGAAAAACATACGGATGGTTATGTGGCTTACCCCCTTGGCTTGAAAGGTGTTGTGGTTGCCGAAGGCGATACTTACGAAGAAGCCCTGGCGGATGTAAAATCCGCCATCCAATTCCATATCGAGACCTTCGGTAAAGATGTTCTAAATGCCGAAACACCGGTTTTGGAAGCCTTTGTCGCCGAGGCGGGGATCGCTGTCTGATGCCCAAATTTCCCGTGGACGCACCCAAGGCAAAAGTCATCAAGGCATTCGAGCGCCTGGGATTTCACCTCGTCCGTGAAGGGAACCACATTGCCATGCTGCGGGAGAACCCGGATGGGACAAATACCCCGCTGACTATGCCCAACCACCGCACGCTTAAAGGGTCAACTTTGCGAACCATTCTCTCGCAGGCAGGGATTTCGAGGGACGAATTCCTGAAAGCCTATGAAGACTGACGGTTTTAGCGTCCAAGACTCCTTCGAAGCCCGCCTTTCTTCGTGAGTCCGTTATGAAGCCGTTGACCGTAAACTCCGCGTTTTTCTATGCCACGCTTCGCAGGATATGAAAGAAATCGGATGCCATCACGACATCCGATTTCTATTTCACATCTCCAGGCTTGCCTCCAATCGCTCCCGTTCTTCCTCTATCAAACTCTCGTCCAGCTTCTTGAACAGCGGTTCCGGCGGGTTCAGCTTTTGGCCGGGTTTCAACTCCCTGTCTTGAAAATTATTTTCAGTGGCACAGCGGATACTTGTTTCCATTCATTGTTGCCATTTTTTATTTCAACTTTGAAGTAATATTTTCCAGCCTCGCTAACAGGTATGCCTGGCAACCTCACCCTGTGCCGGTGTCTTTCAACGCTGGACAAATCAATTTCAGATTCTGAAACAACTTCGGCATTTCCTGATGGAGTCATAAAAATGACTCTTTCCATACCTTTTGATGGGGTATCACTTTCTTTTCTACCCCAGAGTGTGATCAACTCCAATTGAAAGGGTAGAAAACCATTTTCGATGGGTTCGGCAGCGATGGTGATTTGTTCAATGACATCTTGAATGCTGACATTGTTAGTTTCAGTGTCAATGACTGATCGGGTGCAAAGAACGGACCAAATATGTTCAAGCATATTCTCTCCCATTACTTTATGAAGAGGAATGTTCAAAGGTTTCATACTTTTTGGCTTTAGGCCAATTTATAACAAGGTAAGCTTCCTGGGTTTTACTGCCAGCATCTGTGTGGATGTAAATTTCCTGCCTGGAGGTTTTCTCAATGCGGATTGTAAGGTCTGCCTCGAACGCCTCGGCCAATTTTTGTAAGAAGTTTACAGACGGGTTGCTCAACCCACTTTCAAGGCGCGAAATGTTGGCTTGCTTGGTTCCAGCGCGTTCCGCAAGTTCAGTTTGCGACCAGCCTTTTTCCATCCTCAACCTTAGAATCTCGTCGGCTAAATCAAGGATTAATTTATACTTTTGTTCGGCTGCTTGATATTCTGGATTTTCTTCGAGTTTATTGAAATAGTCTTTGTAGTTCATAATTGCCTCTTGATTCTCTCAAGATAGTCTTTTCGGTATTCGATTGCTCTATCAATTTCGCTACTGGGAACTTTGTCTGATTTTTTCTTGAAACCGTGGGTGATTATGAACTTTTCACCGTCGAAGAAGAAATAAAGCAAGCGAATGTTTCCCTGGTGAGTCTTTTTTCGCAATTCAAGAATATGATCGCGGAGTGGGGCAGCATGGGGCCGTTTGAGTTCATTCCCATACTCTTCGAGTCGCTGAATAGCCCTTCGAATGAAAACTTTTTCGTCATTTTCGAGGCTATCCAGAAACTCTTCTGCTGGGCAACGTCCATTGGCTTTTCTGTAAAACTCAACGATCCATTTTGTCTGCCCCATAGTTCCTCAACGGGAGTTTATAGCGTATGTGCTATATAGTTTAGCAGTGTGCCCGATCAATGTCAATAGAACAGGCATTCCCAGTTCTCCAATCGCTTCGGTTCTTCCTTTACCCAACCCTCTTCCAGCTTTTTACCGCTGTGTGGCACTTCGTGAACAACGGTTCCGGCGGGTTCAGCTTTTGGCCGGGTTTTGCACATCAGGCAATAAAGCGCCAGTTGCCGGATTGCGCAATCC
>JBMOMN010000022.1:0-97735 GCA_049324115.1 Chloroflexota bacterium | reverse complement strand
TTCCTACCAATCGCATCCCCACTCATCCAGGCGAAATGCTTTTGGAAGAATTTCTCAACCCCATGGGGATTAGTCAGAAGGATTTGGCAGATAACATCGAAGTTCCCTATCAGCGCATCAATGAAATTGTGAATGGTCGCCGGGGCATCACGCCCAGCACGGCTTTGCGTTTGGCTAAATTCTTTGATATGTCTGCCGATTTTTGGATGAATCTGCAACTGCGTTGGGATTTGTATTTTGCGCAACAAGCTGAAAATAAAGTACTCGATAGAATTCAACCCTATTCGACACTGGTCTAATTCGGTGAGCGAGTCTTAAAGTCAAAAAGCCAGCCAACACAACCTCCTAAGAAACCGGAATCAGGCAGAAAAAGCATCTTTTGGGCGTTTTCCTGACTTGATCCTTAACCCCAAAAAAGCATTCTTCGATGCCTTTTCGCAAAAACTGCTTCTATTTTCGAGCAGGACTGAATGGCGCGGCTGATAAAAGGGGTTACAGCTTCCTGATCGGGGTCATTTATCGCCGGCCGTTGGGCAACCCCACGAAAATTAAGCACTTGAAAAATCCGGCCAAAGGGTGTATCTTTGTTGTAGAAACAAACAGGAGATCACCTTATGCTCACAAAAGTTCGGAAATGGGGCAACAGTCTTGCCCTCCGAATACCAAAAGCCTTTGCGGTTGACGCTCAACTGGAAAACGATTCTTTGGTGGAAATAAGCATCGTAAAAGGCAAAATTATCGTTACGCCGGTCCCAACGCCAAACTGGACGCTTGACGAATTGCTTGCAGGCATCACAAAAGATAATCTTCATGGTGAAGTTGATACGGGTTTTGCCGTTGGGAATGAAGCTTGGTGAAATATGGCCTATATTCCCGATGGCGGCGACATTGTCTGGATCATGTTCAATCCGCAAGCAGGGCACGAGCAAGCAGGCCATAGACCGGCGTTGGTTTTGTCGCCGCAGGTTTATAACGGTAAAGTTGGATTGGCAATTCTTTGTCCAATAACGAGCCAGGTCAAAGGCTATCCTTTTGAAGTTTTGATACCTGAAGGATTGGAAGTAAAAGGCGCAATTTTATCCGACCAGGTAAAAAGCCTCGATTGGAAAGCAAGAAAAGCGGAATTTGTTTGCAAATTGCCGTCTGAAAAATACAATGAAGTCGTGAAGAAGTTAAGCACCTTGATCCGTGAGCAGCTTCAAAACACGTGATCGAGTCTTGCGCAACAAAAACGTGCCGCCGATGACAGTAGGGTCAATCAAGCGCACTCTGATATCGCACATCGTTAGCCCATCGCAACCAATTGACCATTTGAGAAAGGAAGGTGAAGACATTAGCTAAAATCCCTATATCAGCAACTATCCCGAATGATAATTTGATTGTTACCTTACTGTTATTGAGCCAAGGGAGAGTTTGCGATGTTTAAGTTCACGAAAAGCGTCTTTATCAGCCGTTCTCAAAAAGATGTGTTCGATTTTTTGAGTAACCCCGCCAACATGCCTCAGTGGCAATCCGCTGTAGAATCAGCAGAGTGGACGTCCACTGGCGTACCTGACGTTGGCTCAACCTACAAGGCAGTTGTCAAGATGCCTGGGGGAAAATCGGAGAACATCTTCGAGATCACTCATTGGGCTCCGCCCAATCGCTACAGTTACAAATCGGTCAAGTTTGCGATTCCTGGAAGCATCAATTCGTCTTTTACGCTAACGCCGAAGGATAGTGGTACTCAACTGACTTTCGAAGCCCAGCTTGAAACCGCTGGTATATTTAAGATTGCGGAGAGAGTACTCGGCAAGCAGGCAGAGAAAGCTGAAGGGAACACTATTGAAACCTTGAAACAATTACTGGAAACAGGATAGCTGAATTAATACCCGAACACCTTACGACCTTCCATGAAACAACGGCAGGCTCGGAGAGAGAAGCGGGCCGCCGATCAACAGCCGTATCAACGGTAGAGCAGAAAACCGGATTAAAAAAGCCCCGGGTCTCGAAAAGACACCGGGGCTTTTCCAAAGCGTTGCGCAACACGCAAAACTCCCTACTCCTCTTCCCCTTCCTCCGGCCTCGGCCTCGGGCGCGGCGGCTCGGTCAGCACATCGGGCGAGAGGGCGATCTCCAGCACCTGGTCCATGTGGTTGACCGGGATGATCTTCAATTCTTTGAGGGCCTGCTTGGGCACGTCCACCAGGTCTTTCTGGTTCTTCTCCGGGATGAGCACCACCTTGCACCCGGCCCGGTAGGCGGCCAGCACCTTCTCGCGCACGCCGCCGACCGGCAGGACCCGCCCGCGCAGGGTGATCTCGCCCGTCATGGTGACGTCCTTGTAGACCGGGCGCCCGGTGAAGGCCGAGACCAGCGCTGTGCAGAGGGTGATCCCCGCGCTGGGGCCGTCTTTGGGGATGGCCCCTTCCGGCAGATGCATGTGGATGTCGAGCCGCTCGAACACGTCCGGGTCAATCTCGAGCAGCGGGGCGCGGGACTTCAGGTAGGAGAGGGCCGCCTGGGCCGATTCCTGCATCACCTCGCCCACCTGGCCGGTGATCTGCATCCCACCCTTGCCTTCGAGCACGGCGATCTCCACGAACATGATCTCGCCGCCGTTCTCGGTCCAGGCCAGGCCGGTGGACAGGCCAACCTCGTCTTCGCGCTCGGCCAGGGTCTCGAAGAATTGCGGCGGGCCGAGGAACTTCTCGATCAGTTCGGCCGTGACCAGCTCGGGCGTGGGTTTTTCTTCCGCTTTCTGGCGGGCCACCTTGCGGCAGACGCGCCCGATCTCGCGCTCCAGGTTGCGCACCCCCGCTTCATACGTGTACTCCCGGATGATGCGCTTGACCGCCTCCACCGAGAACTTGAAAGCGATCTCGTCAATCCCGTTTTCCTGCACCTGGCGCGGGATCAGGTACTTGTCGGCGATGGCCAGTTTTTCTTCCTCGATGTAGCCGGGGAACTCGATCACCTCCATCCGGTCGAGCAGGGCGGGCGGGATGGTGCCGAGGGTGTTGGCTGTGGTCACGAACATGACCCGCGACAGGTCGAAAGGCATGTCGAGGTAGTGGTCGCTGAAAGCGTTGTTCTGCTCCGGGTCGAGCACTTCGAGCAGCGCCGAGGACGGGTCGCCGCGGAAGTCGCTGCCGAGCTTGTCAATTTCGTCGAGCATGAAGAGCGGGTTGGCGCTCCCGGCCCGCTTCATCGTCTGGATAATGCGTCCGGGCAGCGCGCCGATGTAGGTCCGGCGGTGGCCGCGGATCTCGGCTTCGTCGCGCACGCCGCCGAGCGAGACGCGCACGAACTTGCGTCCCAGGGCGTCGGCGATGGAGCGTCCCAGCGAGGTCTTGCCGGTGCCGGGCGCGCCCACGAAGCACAGGATCGGCTGGCGCTCCTTTTTCGGTTTGAGCGAGCGCACCGCAATGTATTCGAGGATGCGTTCTTTGGCTTTTTTCAGGCCGTAATGGTCGCGTTCGAGGATCCGCCCGGCGTGCTTCACGTCCAGGTTGTCGTCGGTCGTGGTCCGCCAGGGCAGCTCGACGATCCAGTCAATGTAAGTGCGGATGATGCCCACTTCGGGGGCCATAGGCGGCATCTGGTTGAGGCGCTCGATCTCCTTCATGGCGATCGCCTTCGGCTCATCCGGCAGGTCTGCCGCCTCCACTTTGGCGCGCAGTTCGGTGATGTCGCGGGACCAGATGTCGCCCTCGCCCAATTCCACCTGGATGGCTTTCATCTGCTCGCGCAGGTAATACTCGCGCTGCGAGCGGTCCACCTCCGACTGGACCCGGCTGTGGATCTCGTCTTCGAGTTCGAGCATGTCCAGTTCCTGGGCCAGCAGGGCGTTGATGCGCTGGATGCGTTCGCGCGGGTCCGACATCAGCAGCAGGTTCTGTTTTTCCTGGTAACTGAGCGAGAGGGCCGTGGCGATCATGTCGGCCAGCCAGCCCGGCTCCGAGATGTTCAGGGCGAACAGGTGGGCTTCCTCGGGGATGGAATGGTCGAGGTTGACGCAGCGCTCGAACAGGTCCACCGCTGAGCGCATCAGGGCCTGCACCTCCCGGTCGGGGATCTGCGGCTCGAAAATCACCCGCGCCCGCGCCTTGATCACCGGCTGGAGCTGGATGAACTCGACCACTTCCACCCGGCGGCGACCCTGCACCAGGGCCGAGGACGAACCGTCCGGCATGGACAGCAGGCGGCCGACCGCCATCTCGACCCCGAGCGGCAGGAAGTCCCGCGGCCCGGGATCGTCGAGGTCGGCGTCCTTTTGGGTCAGGCCGATGATGGTCTGGTTCCTGGCCTGGGCATCCTGGATCGCCAGCACCGAGGCATCCCGCCCCACGAACACCGGCGTGACCATGCGCGGGAAGATCACCAGGTCGCGCAGCGGCAGCACCAGCGCCACGATCAGCCCGTCCGGCCCGACCTCGTGGTTGGGAATGCGGTAAAGTTCGTCGGTGCGCTGCGAGAGCGCCAGGTTGAAGTCTTCGTCTTCTTCGTCGTCTTGGAATTGCCAATCGTTACTCATGGACACCCGTTACTTTCGAATTCAGATTATCCCAGGCCGTCATAACTTCTGCTGTTACGAACATCGAGCCGGCGGACAGGACAATGCTACCATCTTTTGCGGATAATTCCAACGCCCGGGCCAAAGCCGCCTCGACGGGTTCGACCGTCTCGCACGGGACCCCGGCCTGTTCCGCGATCAATGAGATTTTCCCCGGCTCGAGCGCCCGCGGGTGGTCGGCCCGGGTGACGATCAACTTCCGCACCTTCGATTTGACCGAAGCGAACATTTCATCGAGTTTCTTGTCTTCCGAGGCGCCGAAGATGAGCGTGACCGGGCGGCCGGGGAAATAATCCTCGAGGGCCTGGCTCATGCGGGCGAAGGAATCCGGGTTGTGGGCCGAGTCGAAGACCAGCGGCGGTTCGCGGCGGGCGATCTCGAAACGGGCGCGCCATTTCGTTCCGGCAAAGCCGCGGGCAATCGCTTCGTCGGGAATATTCAAGCCATTTTGGCGCGCCACCAACAGGGCAGCATAGGCCGTCGCCGCGTTCTCGACCTGGTACGCGCCGAGCAAGGGAATCCTGAATTCCATCGGCTGACCGCTGAACGCTGACAGCCTGAATTTTTGCCCATCTATGGAGTGACCGAGCAATTCATATTGCACATCTCTCCCCACCTGGGTCAACTCACAGCCGCGTTCGGCCGCGACGCGTTCGATGACGACGCGGGCCTCGTCCTTTTGCGGGGAGGAGACCACCGGCCGCCCCGGTTTGATGATGCCTGCCTTTTCGCCCGCGATCAGGGTCAGCGTGTCGCCCAGCACGGCGGTGTGGTCATACGAGAGCGAGGTGATGACCGAGACCAGCGGCGAGACGACGTTGGTGGCGTCCAGCCGTCCGCCCAGACCGACCTCGATAACGGCAGCCGTTACCCGGTCCCGGGCGAAGTAGAGGAAGGCCAGGGCGGTGGTGATCTCGAAGGTGGTCAGGAAAGGCACGGAGGCGACAGCCGGCTTGATCTCATCCACCAGGGCGGCCATCTTGTCGTGCGGGATGGGTTGGCCGTTGATCTGCATCCGCTCGGCGTAGTCCTGCAAATGCGGGGAAGTGTACAGGCCGGTCTTGTAGCCCGCGGCCTGCAAGGCGCCGGCGCACAGGGCCGAGACCGAGCCTTTGCCCTTCGTCCCCGCCACGTGGATGACCGGGCAGGCCAGGTGCGGGTTGCCGAGGCGCTCCAGCAGGACGAACATCCGCTCCAGGTTGAACTCGGCCTTGGCCAGCTCGGAGGCGTGCTTGAGGCTATAATCTACGAAAGAGTAAAGGTAGTCGAGGGCGAGGTTGTAGGCGGTTTCGGTGTCCATAGGTGGCAGCATTGTAAATCGTAAACCGCAAATCGTAAATCTAAAATCGTAAATCTGGTAGTCTCCCCGTTGGGTACAGTGGCTGGCAGGCAGCGATGAAATAGAACCGCGAAGATACGAAGAGCGCTAAGAAGGCTTTGAACAAACGAAGAAGACCTTCTCGGCCTTCGCTTCTTCGCGGTGAAATAACGAACCGCACTCAAGAGGGAGACTACCGTAAATCTGAAGTCGCAGAATGGCCGGATTGCCATCTGGTTGCAGAACTCTTCCGAATCTTAAAATATGCTATACTTTGACCATGCAGTCGCGAGATTTGCCGTCACCGCGCAAGGAATGGGTTCGCTGGGTCGAAGCGCTCGATAAATGGGGGCTGCGTGACTTCACCGCCTGGGTCCTGGAAGCTGCCGGACCGCTGTCCATCCTGGGCGCGCAGTTCATCTACATGGGGCAGCCCTTCCTGCGCCCGCTGGTCCCAGCCAACGGACTCGGCGCGCTGGCCCAGGTTTTGGAAGACCAGGATGAAAGACAGGCATTCGTAGGATTTTTACGGGAGGCCGTCCAGCCGTGAACCTGACAGGCATTGCTGCAATTATCATAATTATCGTTACGGCCGGGCTGATGCTGCTCTTTACGGCCTTGCACCTGCGCCGCCCGCCTGCCTGGCGCGATATCCCGGCCTTCACCCGCCTGCGCCGGGCCGTGGGGCTTTCCGTCGAAGACGGGACCCGCCTGCACTTCTCGCTCGGACGCAGCAGCCTGGTCACGCCCGGCAGCGCGGCCTCGTTCGCCGCCCTGTCCCTGTTGCAAAAGACCGCCGAGTTGACCATGGTCGGCGACCGCCCCCCGGTGGTCAGTTCCGGCGACAGCAGCCTTACCATCCTGACCCAGGATACTCTCCATTCCGCCTACCAGACCGCCGGCGCGGGCAGCCAGTACGACCCGCTCTCGGCCCAGTTGACCGGCCTGACGCCCTTTTCCTACGCGGCAGGCGCCATCCCCCTCATCCGGGACGAAGCCGTCTCGGGCAACGTCATCATGGGGCATTTCGGCCCCGAAATCATCCTGCTGACCGACGCGGCCGAGCGGACCAACGCCTTCAACGTGGCCGCCGCCGCAGACCTGCCCGCCCAGGCCGTGCTCTACGCCTCCGCCCAAAACCCCCTGATCGGCGAGGAACTGTTCGCCTCCGGCGCGTATTTCAACGCCGGGCCGATGCACCACGCCAGCCTGCGGGTCCAGGATATTTTGCGCTGGCTGATCGTGGCCGCCCTGGTCGGCGGCGCAATTGCCAGATTGACGGGCCTGCTATGAAACTCCGCGGCGTCATCACCACCTCCCTGGCCATCTCCGCCGGCCTGATCGTGCTGCTCGGCGCGCTCGTGCCGATGGACTTGCTGGCGGCCCTCCGCACCGAACTGCTGCAATGGGCCGTCCTGGTGGCCGGGTTTGCCGTCCTGGTCGGGATCGTCAACCTCCTGGTAGTCCACCTGGCGAAGATCAGGAATAAGAAGGGCAGCGGCTACAGCCTGCTGCTGGTCGTCTCCCTGCTGGCCAGCCTGGTCGTCGCCATCTTTTCCACGCCCCAAGGGACCGGCTCGCGGCTGCTCTTCGACGGGATCATCCAGCCGGTCGAAGCCAGCCTGATGGCCTTGATGTCCATTTCCCTGCTCTACGCCAGCATGCGCCTGCTCCGCCACCGCGCCGGCCTGCTCTCGATTGTATTTATCGCTACCGCAGTCATCCTGCTGCTCGGCGCGGCCCCCCTGCCCTTTGGCGAGATAGACATCCTGCACTACGTCATCGCCCCGTTCATCGAGCAGGTCCCGGTGGCAGCCGGCGCGCGCGGCATCCTGATCGGCGTCGCCCTCGGCGCGCTGACGACCGGCCTGCGCATCCTCTTCGGCGCGGACCGGCCTTACGGGGGTAAATAATGGCCGACGTGAAATGCCCGATGTGCGGTAAACCCAATCCCGACGACCTGGATACCTGCCAGTTCTGCGATGCGCGGCTCAAACCCCTGATCCACCCCTCTCCCGACGACCGCGCCCCGCTCCGCCCTGGGGATGCCCCCACCAAAAAAGACACCGCCGAGTTCGAAGGCGCAGGCTACCGCGAACGCCTGGCCGGCCAGGGACCGATCGCTCCGGGAGACGTGCCGACCAAAAAAGATACCTCTGAACTGGAACGCGCTCTGCCCGCCTGGCTGCGTCAGGCCCGAAATCCCGACCGGCCTCTGGACCTCGATTCCGGCGAAGCGAAACCGGACGAGGGGCCTGCTCCCGCCTCCGAAGGCGGACCGGCCTCCTCCAGCGGACTCCCCGACTGGCTCGCCGACCTGGCTGCCGGCAAGGAGAGCAAGGTGGACACCGGCGAACTGCTCTCCGGCCTGGCCTCCGAAGACGAGAGCGAGGTCCCAGGCTGGTTGACCGACCTGCGCGGCGAAGACGACACCTCCGCCTTTGGGGCCGCTCCCGAACCCGAAGACTCCCTGGCCCACGCCGAAAGCGACGACTGGCTCTCCCGCCTGAGCGGCGAATCGGCCCAGGGCGAGGCTCCCCGGTCAGACTGGTTCGAGAGTCCCGCTGACCAGCCCCAACCCAAAGATGAAGAAAAAGAAGGCCCCATTGACTGGCTCGACCAGCTCAAACCCGAAACCGGGAAAGAGGAAGGACCCGCTCCCGAACCCGGCTTGCCATCCCAAGCGGGCGGCCCGGAAGAAGAAATCCCCGTTGAAGAAGCCGCCCCGGACTGGCTGAAAGATTTGCAGGCCGAAACGCCTGAAGCCGCGCCCGCAGAAGAAGGCGAACTGCCCTCCTGGATCAGCGGATTGGCGGGCGAAGAAGCGCCTGTTTCCCCCGAACCTGCCGAAGAAACGCCGTCAGCGCCGGCTTTCGAGGCCGAAATCCCCGCCGAGGAAGGCGAACTGCCCTCCTGGATCAGCGGATTGGCGGGCGAAGAAGCGCCTGTTCCCCCCGAACCTGCTGAAGAAGCCGCCCCGGACTGGCTGAAAGATTTGCAGGCCGAAACGCCCGAAGCCGCGCCCGCCGAGGAAGGCGAGCTGCCCTCCTGGTTGAGCGGGCTGGCGGGCGAAGAAGCGCCTGTTTCCCCTGAACCTGCCGAAGAAATACCGCCAGCGCCGGCTTTCGATGCCGAAACGCCCGCCGAGGAAGGCGAGTTGCCCTCCTGGTTGAGCGGATTGGTGGACGAAGCCTCGCTCGAAGAAGCCCCGTCCACGCCGCAGCCCGAAGCCGGACTCCCGGCGGAAGAGGGCCGGCCGGACTGGTTGAGCAGCCTGCAGGCCGAAGTCGGGTCTGCCGAAGAAGTCAAACCGCCGGTCGAAGAGCAGCCTTCCCCATTGGAAGATATGCCCGACTGGTTCGAGACTTTGCGGGCCGAGAGCGCAGCCCAGGAACCCGCTCCCGAAAAAGACGAACTCCCGCCCTGGCTGGGCGGGCTGGAAAGCGCTGTCCCGTCTGAGGAGCTTCCGGCCGTGCCGGCCTTCGAGACGGACGTCCCCCCTGCGGCTGAAACGCCGGACTGGTTGAGCAGCCTGAAATTCGAGGCCCCGGAAGACCTGGCTCCTGAAGGCGGCCCCCCGGCGCAGGAGACCGGCAAACCCGCCCCGAAATCCACCCCGGCCTTCAACACCGGGTCGCTCGGAGACCTCTCCGAGGAGCGGACTCCCGATTGGCTGACCAATTTGCAGTCGCCGGAAACCCCCGAGTTGGGGCAGCCGGCCGAGGTCCGGGAAGAGGCGGGGGAGGAACTCCCGCCCTGGCTGGGCAGCCTGGAAGCCGAAAGCGCGGCAGCGGAGGAGGCATCCCCCTCCCCATTCACCCCCGAAGAAGGCGAAGAAGTCGAATCCCTGCCGCCCTGGCTTTCGCAGGCCGCGGCCGAGACCGAGGAAAGCCCGGCGCTCGGCGCGGCAGACGTGTTCGCCGCCGGTGTCCCGGACTGGCTCGCCTCGGTGAGGCCGGCTGACGAGGAACGCCCGGCGGAAGCGGCCGTCCCCGCTGGCGAGGACCTGCGCCCGGCAGACCTGCCGAACTGGGTCCAGGCCATGCGCCCGGTGGAAGATGCCATTGCGGAGGCCGCTTCAGCCCTGGAGAGCGAACGCACGGAAATGGAACAGCACGGCCCGTTGGCGGGCATCGCCGGTATTTTGCCTGCCGGGATGCTGCCCACCGGGGTCTCCCGCAGCAGCGCCTCGCGCCTGCAAGTGACCAATACCCAGCAGGTCAACGTCGGTATCCTGGAAGCCGTCCTGGGCGCCGAATCCCGGCCCAGGGAGGTCAAGCGCGTCCGGGCGGTCTCCTCGCTGCGGGTCTTGCGCTGGCTGGTGACGGCCGTCCTGGTGTTGACGGTTGGCCTGAGCGCCGGGCTGGGGAGCGCTTCGACGCCCACGTTTTCGATCCCGCCCGAGGCATTGTTGACCGTCCGCAACTGGGTGGACGGGGCCGATCTGTCGGCTGCGCCGGTGCTGCTGGTCTTCGATTACGAAGCCGCCCTTTCGAGCGAACTGGAAGCCGCAGCTGCGCCCGTGCTCGACCACCTGGCCATCCACGGGGCGAAACTGGCAACGGTTTCGACCTCGCCCACCGGGCCGGCCCTGGCTGACCGGCAGATGCGGACCTTGCAAGCCACGCACACTTACCAGGCCGGCCAGAATTACGTCAACCTGGGCTACCTGCCCGGCGGCCCGGCGGGGATCCTGGCGTTTGCCCAACGTCCGGCCAGCGCGGGCGGCGAAGCGGCCTGGGAGACGCCGGTCCTGGCGGATACCCGCGAGCTGCGTGAATTTGCGGGCATCTTCGTCATCACCGACAGCGTCGAGACCGGCCAGCAGTGGGTCGAGCAGACCACCGGCACGCGCGGCCCGGCGCAACTCTTCCTGATCGTCAGCGCCCAGGCCGAACCGATGCTGTACCCGTACTACCAGTCCGGCCAGGTGAACGGGATGGTGAGCGGGCTGGCGGGCGGCGCGTCTTACGAGGCCAACCTGAACCGTCCCGGCCCGGCCCGCCGCTACTGGGACGCCTTCAGCCTGGGGCTGCTGGTCTCGGCGATGCTGATCGTACTCGGCACGGGCTGGAGCCTGGTCTCCGCCTGGGTCTCACGCCCCGACAAGGACGAGGCGAAATAATGCAGCTATCGCTTGATCTCATCACCGGCGTTATCGCCTTTGTTTTCACCCTCATGGTTTTCAGCTATGTGCTGTCCGACAACCCGGTCTTCCGGGTGGCGCTGCACATTTTCATCGGGGTCTCGGCCGGGTACGCTGCGGCGGTGGTCTGGCACCAGGTGCTGCTGCCGCGGCTGGTCGAGCCGATGCTCAACGGCTCGCTGGCCGAGCGGCTGCTGCTGGTCATCCCGGTCTTGCTGGGGCTTTCGCTGCTCTTCAAGATTTCGCAGCGCGCCGCCCCGATCGGGTCGCCGGCGATGGCCTTCCTGGTCGGGACGGGCGCGGCGGTGGTCCTCACCGGCGCGCTGAACGGCACGCTCTTCCCGCAGTTCGCGGCCGCCGTCGGGCAGTTCGACATGTCCCGCTCGCCCGACCTGGGCAGCATGGCCGAACAGTTTTCCTACGCGCTGGTGGCCCTGGTCGGCACGATCGTGACCCTGGTTTACTTCCAGTTCGGGGTGCGGGACAAGAGCGAGACCCAGACCACCGGGCGGCGGAACGCCCTGATGCGCATCCTGGCCTATCTCGGCCAGATCTTCGTCGCCATCACATTCGGCGCCCTGTTTGCCGGGGTCTTTACGGCAACCCTGACTGCTTTGATCGAAAGAACTGATTTCATCATCAACTTATTCACCGGTTTTTAGGATACCATGCCCGCTTCTTTGATCGAAGGTGATTCCCTGCTCGCCCTGGACGTCGGTTCAGTCAACACCCGCGCCCTGCTGTTCGAGGTGGTGGACGGGCGCTACCGCTTCATCGCCTCCGGGCAATCACCGACGACGGCATTTGCCCCGGTGCGGGACATCGGCGTTGGCGTGCGCGAGGCCGTCGAAGACCTGGAGCGGGTGACGGGGCGGGCCTTCCTCGACATGGAGGGGCAGTTGATCGTCCCCGCTTCCCCGGAAGGCAACGGCGCGGACCTGCTGGCGGGGACCCTTTCGGCGGGTCCGGCGGTCAAGACGGTCGTCACCGGCCTCTTGAGCGACGTGTCCCTCAAAAGCGCCCGCAACCTGGCCGATACTTCCTACACCCGCGTGGTCGAGACGATCGGCCTGAACGACCGCCGCCGCCCGGATGAATTGATAGACGCCCTGATCCGCACCCAGCCGGAACTGATCCTGATCGCGGGCGGCACCGACGGCGGGGCTTCCCGCTCGGTCCAGAAAATGCTCGAAATCGTCGGCCTGGCCTGCTACCTGCTCCCCGAAGACAAACGCCCGGCCGTGCTCTACGCCGGCAACAAGGACCTGGCCGACGAAGCCAACACCCTGCTCGGCAAATTTACCTCGGGCCTGCAATTCAGCGCCAACATCCGCCCCTCGCTGGAGGTCGAAGACCTGTCCCCGGCGGCCCACACCCTGGCCCGCATGATGCCGGAGGTGCTCAAGCGGCACATGGCCGGGATCGAGGAACTCCACGTCTGGTCGGGGGGCAGGCTGCTGCCCAGCGCCTACGCCCAATCCCGCATGGTGCGCTTCCTGAGCCAGGTTTACGGCTCGGCCAAAGGTATCCTGTGCGTGGATTTGGGCGCGTCTGCCGCGACTTTCGCCTCCTCGCTCAGCGGCCAGTTGGCGCTCTCGGTCTTCCCCCAGTTCGGCATCGGCGAAAACCTGGCCGGGCTGCTGCGCCACACCAGCGTGGAAGAGATCGCCCGCTGGCTGTACCTCGACATCCCCCTCGAAGCCGTCCGCGATTACCTTTACCGCAAAACGCTTTACCCGGGCAGCCTCCCGGCCACGAAAGACGAACTGGCCGTGGAACAGGCTGTGGCCCGCCAGGCGCTCCACCTGGCAACCCAGGCTGCCATGCCGTCCCTCCCCAAAGGTCTGCGGACGGCGCGGCGCGGCCTGTTGCCTTATTTCGAACCCATCCTCGTCTCCGGCGGCACGCTCAGCCGCGCCCCGACCCTCGGCCAGTCCTTGCTGATGCTGCTGGACGGCCTCCAGCCGACCGGCATCACCACCATCGTGCTCGACCAGAACGACCTGCTCGGCGCGCTCGGCGCGGCGGCAGACGCAAACCCGCTCATCCCGGTGCAGGTCTTCGTCTCCGGGGCGTTCCTGAACCTGGCGACGGTCATCTCGCCCGCCATCCACAACGTCCGTTACGGTTCGGCGGTATTACGCGTCAGGCTGGAGGCGGACAGCGGCGGCGAGAGCAGGATGGAGGTCCGCTTTGGGTCGCTGGAGGTAATCTCCCTCCCCAGCGGCGTGGAGGGCCGTCTCACGCTCCAGCCGCTGCAACGCGCCGACATCGGCTTCGGCCCCGGGCGTTCCGGGACGGTGAAGGTCGTGGGCGGGACGATGGGCGTGGTCATTGACGCCCGAGGCCGCCCGCTCGACCTGCCGACCGATCCCGTGCGGCGGCGTGAACTGCTCAAAAAATGGCTCTGGACGGTGGGAGGTTGACATGCAAGCGCCTGTGATCCACATCCTGCCGCTGGTCAACATCCGCCGCGAACGCCGCCTGGCTGTCCCCGGACGGGTGATCGCCCATCCCGGCCAGACGGTGGCCGCCGGGGACGTGATTGCCGAAGCCACCTTCGCCCGCGAACACGCCCTGCTGGACGTGGCGGCCAGCCTCGGCATTCCGGCCGCGGCGGCAGATAAATTGATCGAGTGCAAAGTCGGCGACCGGCTGACCCAGGGGAGCGTGATCGCCGAAGGCAAGGGGCTGTTCCCGCGGGTGGTACGCGTGCCGCGTGACGGGCGCGTGGTGGCCGTCGGCGGCGGACAGGTGATGCTGGAAGTCAACCTCGTCAACCAGGAGTTGAAGGCCGGGCTGCCCGGCACGGTGATCGAGATTTTCGAGGGCCGCGGGGTGATGATCCAGGCCCGCGGCGCGCTGGTGCAGGGCGTGTGGGGCAACGGGCGGATGGATACGGGGGTGATGCTCTCGCTGATGGAGAAGCCCGACGACGTGCTGACCGCCGCCAAACTGGACGTGAGCCTGCGCGGTTCGATCATCCTGGGCGGCCATTGCCGGGAGGCCGAGGCGCTCAAGGCAGCCGCCGAACTGCCGTTGCGCGGGCTGGTCTTGTCGAGCCTCAGCCCGTCCATCCTGCCGCTGGCGGTCCAGATGCGTTACCCGATCGTGGTCACAGACGGGATCGGCGCTCAGGCAATGAACCCGGCCGCGTTCAAGCTGCTCACCACCAACGCCAAGCGCGAAGCCACGCTGCTGGCCGAAGGTTTCGACCGCTACGCCGGGACGCGTCCCGAGGTTTTCATCCCCCTGCCGGTCTCACAGGATACGCCCGAACCCGAAGACCTGGTGGCCTTTGCCCCCGGACAGCAGGTTTTGCTGCGCCGCGCCCCGCACGTGGGCAGCCTGGCGACCATCCTCAGCCTGCGCAAGGGCATGGTCCAGGTGGATAGCGGCCTGCGCGTCCCTGCGGCGGACGTCCGCCTGGAGAACGGGGAGCAGGCGCTCGTGCCTTTGGCAAATCTGGAAGTTGTGGGATAATACAACCGTCTTTATTCGACCGAGCGAGGAGAGTCACTTATGCTAGAGCCTGAAGAAAGCACCTTCGAAGAAGAACCTGCCCCCGAAGAATCCGGGAATAACCGCACGTTCATCTTCGCCATGGGCGGCATGGCCCTGTTGGTTTTACTTTCACTGGCCTGTATCGCGGGATACGTCTTCCTTGTGGCCCCAAGGATGAACGAGCAGCGTGCTTCAGTGGAAGCGACCACCCGGGCAAGCAACGCCACTGTCGAGGCCGGCCTGACCGGAACGGCCGTCGTCCTGGCTTACACGCCGACCTCCTTGCCCACCGCCTCGCCGACCGAGACCCTCGTCCCCAGCCCGACCCCGGTCGTGGTCCAAGAGACCAACACCCCCGACGCGACCGCTACGATCGCCGCCGCGCTGACAGATGCGGCCAAAGCCCAGTTGACGATCATCCCGACCTCCACCGCCCTGGCCCCCACCGGCATCGCCGACGACATCGGCCTGCCGGGTCTGGCCGTGATGGCTGTAGCTTTCGTGGTCGTCATCCTGCTCGCCCGGCGGATGCGGGCTGCCCCGTCTGCCCGGTAGCCATCGTTTCTCCCAATGCAAAGCCCCTGCCATGCAGGGGCTTTTGTTGTAGAGCGATGTTCATATCGCCTTCGGTTGCGGAATACCCTTCGACAGGCTCAGGGCAAGAATTCCGCGTTACGCTTCAAAAAAGATGGAAGCCGCGATCACTGACCAAAGGATTTCAGCGACTCGATCACCTGCCGGGCGATCTTTTGGGCTTTTTCATTCTGCGAACTGTGGGCCGCCACCCGGAGACTCATCAACCTCCCGCCCGGACCCTGGAAGGTGTAGAGCGTCACGATGACCGTTTGCGGCCCGTCGTAGGTCAACTCTTCGGTCGTTTCGTAATATTCGGCGTAGTAATCGCCGATCTGGACGTATTCCAACGCATCCTTCGACAACGCGGGATATTGGGCCTCGTACTCATCCAGCGTCAGCACCTGGCCGGTGATGAAGAGGGTGAGGGCGATGGCCTTTCCCTTGACGAACAGTTCGGGAAAAGCCGAAGCGCTCTGGGCCGACTTGGCGGTCAGCTCGGTGTGGGTGGCAAGCCCGATGGTCGAGTATTTCTGCCGCTCCAGGATGGACCAGCCGAAAGGATACTCGAACGAGACATCCAGCGCTTCGGAGCTATGGGTCTTCGTCCCCAACCCGCAGGCGGAGACGGAATAAACGAGAGAGACGAGCAACAGGAAAACGGAGAATTTTCTCATCATGAAATCCTTATAAGGGCACATTACGTTGGATCAACCACCCCTTGACTCGCAACAGCTAAAACAACCTGAGTACCTGGGTGCTTTCGAATTGTTGCAAATCCAGGCTGTTCAGCACACTGCTCTTTATCGGGCGTTTTTCGTCCCAAAAAATCAGAGCAGAGTAAAAATCCCTGACCAATGATGAAGACAAAATGCTGAAAATTTTGTTTGCTTCTTGCTCGGTCTTGAAACTCAGATAATAGACTGTATCATCAAACACCACTGGTTGTCCTTCGATCTGATGGACCAAACGAAAATCCAGTTTTTTGTAAAGACCACAGATTGCTATTTTGTACGGAGCAAATGTATAAGGGCCTACACCGAATATCGAGAAACGAGGGTTATCTTGATAAATCCTGCTTTTCCGTTTATCCAGATGTTCAGCATGGGCTTCCAAATAGGCCCAGGTCTTTGGAGCAAGTTTTTTAATCAGGCTGGTTGGCTCTCCAACGGCTTTTTGAGTAACCAGGACTAAACGGTTTGTCCTGTCAACACGATTATTGGCGACATCTGAACCTTTGAGCAATGGGTAAAGATATAGAGACTCGATTTCTACAATTTCACCCAATCCATTAATGTAATCTTCACCGACTTTTTGAAATTCCATTACATCTGAACAATCGTGTTTGATCCCGGAACGCCACTTTGTTTTGCTTTGCCCGTAATATTTGCTTAGTCGTTCAAACGTATCCAGGTCCCGAACCGTTATGCCATTCCGATGCCCAACCCGCTGGCTTTTTACGCTGTCAAGGCCCTCGTAAATATCATAATCGTAGTTGTGAGATAGAGCATCGAACTCGCAAAACAACAAACAGGCTTCAACAGAAACATCAAAATATCGTTTGGCATCAATGCTGTATATTGCAGAACGCAAAATGCCTATCTTTTCTGAGTGGAGATGATTAAGGAACTTTCGGGCTACAGAGGTTTTGACCAACATTGCCAGGTAGCCGTGACGATTTCTCAGCCAGTTTGCCACTTGAATGAGCATCCACTCTGAAATGTCAAAATTGCTCTTCCCTGTTATGGCGTCAAGGCCGTTCCGGTTTTGAAAGTTGATTTTTACGGGAAGGTTTGCTCCGCCAATCGCGCCCTGCTGGGAGTTGGTAACCCATGGAAAGTTACCGACAACCAATACCGGCCCTTCAGTATCGAACAAGCTTTTCCAATTGAAGTCGAAAAAATCACCCTGCAATAAACTGATGCGCTCGCTTTCAACGAATCGCTTTTTTCGGCTCTTTAATTCGTCGAGATAGCCTTGATTGATTTCGACCCCAATGATTTTTTTGACAGAAGGAAAGCTGGTGGCGGATGCTTCGATGAAAGCGCCGACGCCGCAGGTCGGTTCGATGATGGTTGCCGGGGATACATCTAATTCAACCAGTTTTTCACAGACCCGTTCTGCCAATTCAAAGGGGGTTTGAAAATCTCCGTATTCTATCTGCGCCTGTCTTAGGGTGTTGGTCATTCGTCTACTCTGTAAATGCCTTCAATTTGTCCTGCTTGTTCAATGACCCGGCTGTATTGCAGCCGCCACTGTAAAGCATTGGAAATAGTCAGGAAACCTTGTTGGGGCGGGTTGCTGATGATTTCTTCTGCCAGTTTGTTCGCTCCAGTCTCGTCTACCGGCAAATTCCTGTCAAACATGAAAGCAACGAGGTCATCCCGATTCCCTTCATTTGCCAATATCTGAAGGATGCCCTTCGTCATCTGGAAATCGGCGGTCCTGTCGGCGTTGATGAAAATTGTGTGCAGGATTTTCAACGACGATGTTTCTGTGGTGGGGTCGTCCCCTTTTTCGTAAACGAACACCAGCAGCGAGTAACCCAGGCCATAGATTTTCTGCCGGGCAGATTTGAACGGGCAGGACGATTGGGGCTGATTAATGCTCGTAACTTTCATGTCAACCAGCAAGCCTGGAAAGTCTATGCCGCTGGCTGAGCTGCCTGCTTCGAAATCGTATTTTTCACGCAAATATGCCTTGAATTTATGCTCAAGGTAAGTCCCGACGGCTTTGCCATCTGTGACGCCAAATAACGATTTTTCGGCATGGCGTGATTCCGCGGCCGAAAAAACTGCCGCTTCTTTGCGTAAAATCTCAACGGTGAGTTTGAGCATTAATGAAAACCTTTGCGAAATGATTTTCCATGATTTTACCCCAATAGTCCCGTGGCGCTGCTGCCCACCATCTGTATGCGCGCAGAGACACCCCGTAACCTTGCCCTGAGCAAAGTCGAAGGGACGCTCCACGCATCACGCTACACTCCCCCATCCGTTTATCCGCTTCCCAAATCCGTTGCCCCATCCGCTCATCCGCTTCCCAATCCGTTGCCTCATCCGCTGCCTCACACCACCCTCTCGGCCACCTTCTCCCCGTAACCCAGCAGCGCCTTCACCATCTCCGGGCTGCGGCCCTCGGCGTAGACCCGCAGCACCGGCTCCGTCCCCGAAGGGCGGATCAGCAGCCACGAGTCGTCGCCCATGATGTACTTCACCCCGTCGGTGTTGCTGATCTCGGCCACCTTCTCGCCGCCGATCTCCGCCGGGGCGTTATCGTTCAGGTAACGCACCATCTCCGACTTCTCCACCGGGCGGCTCAGGCGCAGGTCGGTGCGCTCGTAATGCGCCGGGCCTACGTCGGCCAGCAGGTCGTCCACCAGCCGCGAGAGCGACTTGCCCGAAGCCGCCACCAGTTCCACCAGCAGCAGCCCCATGATCGGGCCGTCGCCTTCGGGGATATGCCCCTTGAACGAAATCCCGCCCGACTCCTCCCCGCCGATCAACACGTCTTCGGCCATCATCAGGTCGGCGATGTGGTTGAACCCGACCGGCGTCTCGTGCAGCTTCAGCCCGTACCGTTTCGCCAGCCGGTCAATCATCCTCGTCGTCGAGACGGTGCGTACCACGGACCCGGTCCAGCCGCGCGTTTCGACGAGGTACTTCAGCGCCAGGGCCATGATCTTGTGCGGGTCCACGAAGTTACCGCGCTCGTCCATCGCCCCGATCCGGTCGGCGTCGCCGTCGGTGGCCAGGCCGAAGCTGCCCATCCCGGTGCTGATCGCCCCGGCCAGCGCGCCCAGGAACCTGCCGATCGGCTCCGGGTGGATGCCGCCGAAGCCGGGATTCATCTCGCCCCGGATCTCGGCCACCTCGCAGCCGGTCCCTTGCAAAAAGGCCTTGATCACGCCCCGCCCCGACCCGTACATCGAATCCACCACGAAGCGCTGCGGGTTATCGGCGATGGTATCCACCTCGATCAGCGTGCGCAGGTGGTCGAAGTAGGCCGGCAGCGGGTTGAATTTCTGGATCAACCCCATCTCTCGCGCCTTTCGGAACTCCATCAGGTTTGGGCCGCGGGCGCGGTTCTCGTTGTCGTTGATGTACACTTCCACCCGCCGGCATTGCTCCGGCAGGGCCGAGCCGCCGTAACTGGCCTTGAGCTTGACCCCGTTATAGCGCGGGGCGTTGTGCGAGGCGGTTATGACTACTCCCGCAATCGCCCCCTGCTGCTTGACCGCGAACGAGATGGCCGGGGTCGGCGCGTCGGCCTGGGTCAGCAGGACGGTGAACCCGTTGGCCGCCAGGACCCGGGCCACTTCTCCCGCGTAACGGTCGGAGAGGAAGCGGGTGTCGAAGCCGACCACGATCTTTCCCGGATCCGCGGCCGGGCCGCCGTTACCGGACTTGTCCCAGTGCTCCGAGGCGACCGCGTCGGCGATGGCCTGGGCTACCATGCGCAGGTTGCCGTAGGTGAACGTATCTGAAATGACGGCTCTCCAGCCGTCAGTGCCAAAGTGAATGGGCATTTAGGGTACTCCTGAAAATCATTTTGTCATTGCGAGGGCGCACTTGTTCTTTGCCCGAAGCAATCCCCGGTTCAGC
Organism: Chloroflexota bacterium; assembly: GCA_049324115.1. Taxonomy (GTDB): domain Bacteria; phylum Chloroflexota; class Anaerolineae; order Anaerolineales; family Villigracilaceae; genus UBA5796. The sequence goes on along the minus strand of JBMOMN010000022.1, from coordinate 78,038 downwards.
AGATAGAGCTACTCGATGGCGTTCTCCCGTATAACTGGAGACTGCTTCGTACCTCGCAGTGACACTGGCTTTTACCAATCCGGTGAGGGGGTGGCGGTGGCGATGGCGGTCTGCAAGATCCAGCCGTCAATCGGCCTCCCGTCAGCGGTGACGGTGGTGATGTGGATCCAGACCACGCCCTGGTAGATTTGGGTCTCGCCCGGTACGACCTGCACCAGGTGCCCGTTGAAAAGCGAGGTGATGTACGCCCCGCCCGGCAGGGCGCGCACGATGGCCCCATTCGAGCCTTTGGCCGCCACCAGCGCATAGACCGGCGTCGGCTCGGGGGTGAGGGTCGTGGTCGCGGTGGCGGTGGGCGGGACGAAGATCGTCGGCGTGGACGACGGGCGCGGGGAGGTCCCCGGCCTGGGCGTAGGCGTCAAGGTGATCGTCGGGGCCTGAGTGTCGCTGGCGATCAAGCCGGACAGGGTGGTCTGGGTCTCCGTCGGGGAGGGGGTTCGCGTCGGGAGCGGGATACTCGTCGGGGTGACGGTGGGCGGCATCAGCCCGAGACGGGTCTGGATGACCGCGCCCAGGCCGCTTAGTCCGAGCAGGAGCACGACCCCCGCCAGGACGAGGGTCGTCCCCAGCGTGAATCCCGCAAAAGTGGCCGGGCGGAAGCCCATCAGCGCCAACGTCAGCACGCCGAACAGGGCCGCCCAGGCGAAATGGATGGCGAAGACCAGCAGCCCGTCGGGGAACAGGTCCGGCACGCCGCTGCCCAGCCCGAACCCGGCCGAGGCGAGCGGCAGGTACAGTTCGTAAGCCAGCACGACCGAGGGCAGGAAGGGTTTTTCTTCCGAGCGCACGAAGGACAGGGCCAGCACGACCGCCCCCACAGCCAGCACAATCAGGTCAGGCCACCACAGGCGGCTGTGCAGCAGGGCCTGGTTGAGCGGGATGGGCAGCCACAAACGGGCGGCGAATCCCGAAAGCGTGCCGGTCAGGAAGATCAGCAACCCGCCAATCAGGAAGCTGCCAACGGCCTGGAGGAAGAACAACGCCGAACCGGTCACCGTGGCGAGGGTCACACCGATCCAGGGGGTCATCAACGGGGCGAAGAGCACGCCCAGCAGCACCAGGGCGGGGGCGTCGAGCAGGTAAGCCGCGCCGATGATGGCGCTGCAAAGCAACGAAAAGATGAAATATTCAATCGAGGGATAAGCCCGGCGCGCCAGGGCTTCGAGCATGGCGGCGCGCTCGCCGGCCGTCTTGGGCAGCATCCGGCGGCGGGCCGAACGGCGGCGGGCGCGGGCCGATTGGTCGGCGGGGCGGGGAGCAGGTTCGGAGGTGTTCATCGGCGCAAACTCGCGATCAGGCGCAGGGGTTTGTCGAACAGGTCGAGGGCGCTCTGGATGTCGGGCATGAGCAGGTCGGCGGCCAGCAGGGTTTCGACGGCAATCCCTTCGGCGGAGGAGACGCAGATGCCGAGGGCGGCGGCCTCGAGCATTTCGGCGTCGTTGGCCCCCTGCCCGATGGCGACGACCGACTCCGCCCCCAGCCCCCGGACGTAACCGGCTTTTTGGGCGGCCTCGTCCCCCGGCTTCATGCGCTGGGCGGTCAGGTTGAGCTGCTGGTCTATCACGGCCTGGCCCCCGTGCGTATCGGCAGTCAGCAGGTGGATTTGCAGGCGGTCGCGCAGGCTGCCGATCCGTTTGGCTACGCCGTCGAGCAGTTGCCCGTCCACGGCCAGGGTGCCGTTCACGTCGCTGACGAGGTGTTCGAGGCGCAGCGTCCCTCTCCCAGGGATGGTGAGTTCGATCATGGAGGGTATTATACTGCCTCCGTAAAAAATATTCACCTTGACAAACTCCTCTTTTTGCCTATAATACGGCCCAACACGATACTCGAAAGACCATGACGAGGACGAGTACGCGCTGGACGACGGCACAGAGAGCAGGCGGTTGGTGAAAGTCCTGCCCGAAACGACAGCGCCGAATGGACCTCCGAGTTGCAGGGCGAAACTGTCAACGGATGCTGAAGCGAAGAAGCGGATGCAACCGGACAAAGGAGTAGCCTGGGCCGGGAACCGCACCCGTTATCATGGCGGAGTCACTTAGGACGATGGTTGACGATCAGACCCACGACCATCCGACTAGCTGGCTGCAAAGTGAGGCTGGCTTTCTCCCTGGTGCTTCACCGGGGAGTTTTTTTTACCTGACAGCCTAAGTTGGGTGGCACCACGGACCAAGCGTTCGTCCCATTTTGGGATGGACGCTTTTTTGTTTATGACCATCCCGGACTCGGCGACTCCTGTCGTCGAGACCGAAATCTGGAGATTTCGGAGTCCGATGTGAAAAGGAGAAAGAAATGCAAACACAACCTGACCCCAATTTGAATACTGATATCGAAAACCCCATGCAGGAACGCGACTGCGGGCCGGCCGCCGGGTCCGCCGAGGAGACGGCGGAGGCCGTTTTGACGGCGCTCAGGCTCGAGGCCCGTGCCGAGCGTAGTCGAAGCATCCGGGAAGAGACGGACGGCGGGATGCCGCTGTTCGTGCCGTAGATAAGGAGCAACCATGTCCAGGAAGCGCATACTCACCGGCCACCGCCCCACCGGGCCGCGTCACATCGGCCACCTGGTCGGGACGCTGGAGAACTGGGCGCGCCTGCAAGACTCGCACGAGTGCTTCTTCCTGGTGGCCGACCTGCACATCCTGACCACCGACTACACCCACCCGGAGCGCATCCAGGACAACATCCTCAACATGCTGGCCGACTGGCTGGCCGCCGGGATAGACCCCGAACGGGCGACGATCGTGCTGCAATCCATCATCCCGGAGCATGCCCAGTTGTCCCTGCTGCTGGGGATGCTGACGACGGTGGCGCGGCTGGAACGGGTGCCGACCTACAAGGACCAGATCCGGGAATTGGGCTTGCAACCGTCGCTGGGGCTGTTGACCTACCCGACGCTCCAGACCGCCGACATCCTGCTCTACAAGGCGGACCTGGTCCCGGTCGGCGAAGACCAGCTCCCGCATATCGAACTGGCGCGGGAGACCGCCCGGCGCTTCAACCAGCAATACGGCTTGACCTTCCCCGAACCGGCGGCGAAGCTCTCGCAGGCGGCGCGCCTGCCCGGCCTGGACAACCGCACCATGCACACCTCCTACGGGAACGCGATCTACCTGCGGGATACGCCGGAAGAGACCGAACGCAAGGTGATGGCGATGTACACCGACCCGACCCGCATCCACGCCAGCGATCCCGGCCACGTGGAGGGCAACCCGGTCTTTGCCTACCTCGACATCTTCGACCCGGCAAAGGACGAGGTGGCTGAGTTGAAGTCCCGTTACGAGGCCGGGGAGGTCGGGGACGTGGAGGTCAAGCGCCGCCTGGCCGGGAAGCTGAACGCCTATCTCGCCCCGCTGCGCGAGCGCCGGGCTGAGTTCATCTCCCGCCCCAGGGAGTTGATGGAAGTGTTGTTCGGCGGCACGGTCAAGGCGAAGTTCATCGCCCAGCAGACGCTGGAAGAGGCTTACGAGAAGATGGGTCTGCTGACCAGCCGCTCGTTCAGCGAGAAGGTGCTGCGCAACGGCATCGAAGGTATTTTTTAGAGACAGGAGAGACGATGATCGCAGAAATACTCTTCCACCCGCCTTGAAGGTTGGCAATTGGCAATTGGTAATTGGTAATTGGCAAATATTAAATCGAAACTTTTCTCAACGATAAGGAGTAATCTCATGTCTGACCAGACCCGTTTCCTTTTGAACGAATCCGACCTGCCGAAGCAGTGGTACAACCTCAACGCCGACACCCCCGTCGCCCCGACCCCGGTCCTGCATCCGGGGACGAAGGAACCCGTCACCCCCGATTTCCTCTCGGTCCTGTTCCCGATGGAGTTGATCCTGCAAGAGATCAGCACCGAGCGTTACATTGACATCCCCGAAGAGGTGCGCGAAATCTACAAGCTCTACCGCCCCACCCCGCTGATCCGCGCCCGGCGGCTGGAAAAGGCCCTGGACACGCCCGCCCACATCTACTTCAAGTTCGAGGGCGCTTCGCCGGTCGGCAGCCACAAGCCGAACACGGCCATCCCCCAGGCGTTCTACAACAAAGCCGCCGGGACCAAAGCCCTGACCACCGAGACCGGGGCCGGGCAGTGGGGGTCGGCCCTTTCGATGGCCTGCAACATGTTCGACCTCGACCTGGAAGTCTACATGGTCAAGGTCTCGTATCAGCAGAAGCCCTACCGCCGCATCCTGATGGAGACTTACGGCGCGCAGGTCTACGCCAGCCCCACCGACCGGACCCAATATGGCCGGGCGCTGCTCGAACAGGACCCCGACAACCCTGGCTCGCTGGGCATCGCCATTTCCGAAGCGGTCGAGGCTGCGGCCACCTCCGGCGGGGCGAAGAAATACAGCCTCGGTTCGGTGCTCAACCATGTGCTGCTGCACCAGTCCGTGATCGGGGAGGAGGCCCTCAAGCAGATGGACCTGGCCGGGGAATACCCGGACGTGGTCATCGGCTGCGTGGGCGGCGGCTCGAACTTCTCCGGGATCGCCTACCCGTTCCTGCGCGAGAACCTGAAGAACGGCCAGCGCGCCCGCCTGCTGGCGGTCGAACCGGCCGCGACCCCGTCCCTGACCAAGGGCGTTTACACCTTCGACTACGGCGATACGGCCCGGATGGCTCCCATCGTCAAGATGCACACCCTGGGCCACTCGTTCGTGCCGCCCGCCATCCACGCCGGAGGGCTGCGCTATCACGGCATGGCTCCCAGCCTGTCGGCGCTGGTGGATGCCGGCCACGTCCAGGCAGTGGCGGTCCACCAGCGGGCGACCTTCGAGGCGGCGGTGCAATTTGCCCGGGCCGAGGGCATCCTGCCCGCGCCGGAGTCGTCCCACGCCATCCGGGCCGCGATTGACGAGGCCCTGGAGGCCAAGGCCAAAGGCGAGAAGCGGGTCATCCTGTTCAACCTGTCGGGCCACGGTCACTTCGACCTGTCGGCTTACGAGGCCTACCTGAACGGCGGACTGGAAGACTACGAGTATCCCGCCGAGGCGGTGGCCGCAGCCATGAAGGATTTGCCCGAAGTGGCGCTGCTGGCCTGAACAGTGCAAAAGCGAGTGCGACGCACCCTCTGATGGCTCTTCCGCAATTAACGGGAAAGAGCCTAAACACAAAGTATCCATGAACTTCGTTCACCCCGAAGGATGAAAATGGAGTCCAAAGTCTCCAGACTTTGGCGCCAACGTCGGGAGACGTTGGAGTCCGCGCCTTTTTCATATCAGTGACACGAAGGCTCTCAAAGGGAGAAAAGGCGCACTGCCGGACGCGTTTTTCCTTCGTTGACTTTGTGTTCCTTCGTGTTTCAAAGGTTTTCCCGGTAAAAACGGGAGGCCAAAATAATGAGACCCCGGTTCCATTTGAAGGATCGGGGTCTCATTGTTGAATTGGGATTTTACTCCTTCGGCTCGCCGAAGACGATCACCACGATGTGCTGGTTCAGGAATTGCGGATTGGGGTCGCCGGGGACGATCTGCCCCAACGTATAGCCGCCGATGATCGGCACCCCCTGCCCCAGCACGTCCTGGATCGCCTGGACCTCGATGCCGGGGGTGGCCTCGAGCAGCATTTGCCAGGCGATGTCGGCCAGCACCAGGGCCATCACCGGGCGGGCTTTGCCGAGCTGGGCGAGGGCCTGCTGGGCGGCGTCCTGGGCGGCCTGGCGGCAGGCGCTGGGACTGCCCACCAGCAGGTGGGCGTCCACGCCGTCACGGATGGTGGCGTTCATGCGGAAACTGCCGTCGGCTTCGACCCGCAACGGGGCGCGCACCAGCAGTTTCTCCTCGCTGCGTTCCACGCCGAGCGGATACAGGCGGGCCATGTGGTTGAGGGGCGGGAAGGCCCATTCGCGGGCCGGGTAGCCGAACAATTGGGCATACGATTCGGACGCCGGACGCCCGTCGAGGGTGCGGACCCAGAACCCCCGCGAGCGGGTCACGCGGAACATATTGCCCGCCGGCAGCCAGCCGTGGGCGGAACCCGCTCCCAGCCGGATCTCACCTTTCAGTAACAGCGCGGCCAGCCCCCCGGTCCCGTTTTGATTCCCGGAGATCTGGTAGGTCAGGCCGGTGTGCAGGTCCCCGCTGGAGAGTCCACCGGCGATGCGGATCTCGTGTTCAGCCAGGCCGTTGCAGAGCTGCTCGGCGTCGCCGTTGAAACCGTCGGCAAACAGGATCAGGCCGCGCCCGGTCAGCCGGATGTCGGCAATCGCCTGGGTCAGGCGGCTGGCCGTCTCGCGGCTGCTCTGGGCGTAGCCCGAAAGCCAGAGCTGCTCGGCGAGCACGTCGCTGCCGGTGAGCAGGCCGACCACGACCGAATGGGCGTGCTGGCCGTTGGCGCTCAGGCCGGAGGGCGAGCTGAAACCGATGGTCGGCACGTCACCCAACAGGCTGGCCACGCCGGTGGCGACCTGGTGGGCGTCATAATGGTGCGACGAGACCACGATCGCCAGCGACGGCGTTGTGCTGGATTGCAGGTTATTGAGCGCCTGGTGGGTGGCCTGGAGACCGGCCTCGCGCCCGTCCAGTTCCTGGGCGTGACCAACTGCTGCGAACATCGCCATAAGTTCTCCTACAGTATTGCTCTCGAAAAACTGTCACGATCTCGAAGATCCTGTACTGCGACATGAATGTCGCGCTACGCCTCTGCCACCGGGATGGTGAAATGAAAGGTCGTCCCCTTGCGGAACTCGCTTTCGAACCAGATGCGCCCGTTCTGCATTTCCACCAGGCTCTTGGTGATGTTCAGCCCCAGGCCGGTGCCGGGGGATTCGCGGGCGCTCTGGTCTTCGGAGCGGAAGAATTTGGTGAAGATCTTGCGCTGGTCTTCCACGCTGATGCCGATGCCGTTGTCCTTGACCCAGACGTGGACGACGCGCGGCGCGCCCTGCGGGTCCCACTGGTTTTCGGTCGCTTCCGCGCCGACGACGACGTGGCCGCCTTCGGGCGTGTACTTGTGGGCATTGCTGACCAGGTTGACCAGCACCTGGCCGATGCGGGTCCGGTCGGCCCAGACGGGGGGCAGGCTTTCAGGCATTTCGACCGCAATCGTCTGCTTCTTGTCGTCAATCTGCCGCCGGGTCGAGCGGACGGCATCGTCCACCACGTCCGGCACGTTGACCTCGACGAATTGCAGGCGCAGGCGGCCGGCTTCGATCTTGGAATTGTCGTTCAGGTCGGAGACGAGCGTGTCCATGCGCTGGACGTTGGAGCGGATCGTGTTCAGGAAGTTGGCCTGCATCTCGTTGATCTGGCCGACCTGCCCCCCGGCCAGGAGTTCGGTGTAGCCTTTGATGGAAGTCATCGGATTCTTCAACTCGTGGGCCACGAAAGAGACGAACTCGCTCTTGGCCGAGTTGGCGTCCTGCACGGCGGTGTAGAGCTGGGCGTTGGCGATGGCGATGGCGGCGTGGTCGCTGAGGCGGTTGAGGAAGCCCAGGTCGTCCTGGGTGTCGGCCGCCTGGGCGCTTTCGAGCAGCAGCAGCCCGATCACGATGGCCTCGCGGCGGATGGGGATGATGACCTGGGAGACGACGCCCGTCAGGAAACCGCCGCTGCCGTTGCTGCCGGGGTCGAAGACCGCGTGCTGGGCCTGCCCGGTCTCGACCGCAGCCCGGATGCTGGGCCGCTCGACCGGGATGTGGCTGGATTCGTAGTCCCCAAGCTCGCCGTTATAGCCCTGGTGGGCCATCAGGCGCAGGCCGCGCTCTTCGAGGGTGCAGATCATCCCGGCCTGGGCTGCGGACTGGCGCAAAGCCCAGTCGAGGGTGATGCGCATGGCGCGGGCCACGTCGAGGCTGGCGTTGAGTTCGCGGTCAATCCGCTGCATCACCGAGAGTTCCTCCACGCGGGCAGCCAGTTCCTGGTCGGTGCTGGTGTACAGGCGGGCGTTCTCGATGGCGACCGCGGCCTGGCCGGCGAAGGCGCTCAGCAGGTTCTTGTCGTCCACGTCGAAGGGCATGCCGTCTCTGCGGTTGATGATCTCGATCACGCCGATGATGCGTTCCTTGACTTCGAGCGGCACAGCCAGGATCGCACGGGTGGTGAAACCGGTCTTTTCGTCCGGGGCGGCAAAGCGGAAGGGGGAATTCTGGGCGTCGTTCTCGATCAGCGGCTGGCGGGACTGCACCACCTGGCCGACGATGCCGCGGTTCGACGGCATTCGCTGTCCGAGCAGGTCGCTGGCCACAGGTCCGACCGTGACCTTGAAGGTCATGTCGTCGCTCTGGTCATCGGCCAGGAACAGGCTCCCGGCTTCGCAGTTGAGGATGTCGGCCGCGTTCTCCAGGATGTTCTGGAGCAGCGGTTCGAGTTCGAGGGTGGAGGTCAACTGGCGGGTGATGTCGTTCAGGGTGGTCAACTGGCGGGCGCGCTTTTCGGTCTCTTCCAGCAGGCGGGCCTTGACGATGGCGCCGGCGGTCTGGTCGGCGATGGCCTGGAGCAGGTTGAGCTGGGCGCGGGTGTAGAGCACGTCGGTCTGGCGGCTGCCCACGCTGAGGGCGCCGATCGTCTCGGCCCCGGCGTTGAGCGGCACGCCCATCCAGGCGTACATGCCCGAAACGGCGGGCAGCACCTTGCGCACCTGGCACTCGCGGGTGTAATCCTGGGTGATGATCGGGCGGGCGGTCTGGAGCACCACCCCTTCCAGGCCCTGGTTGCCGGGCAGGGGCACGTTTTCGCGGCCCTGATCCCGATCATTATGTTCGATGCAGAAGGCGTGGTAGTTGTACTTGCCGCCCTGGTTGTAGAGGGTGATGTGCAGGTCAGTGGCGGGGATGATGAGGGTGGTCTGGGCGTAGATCAGTTCCAGCACGTCGTCGAAGGTCAGGGTGATGTTGACGCCCTGGGCGACGCGGGTCAGGGCGTTCATTTCCTGCACCCGGCGTTCGAGGTTGTCAACGATCTGGGCGCGCTCGATGGCCAGGGCGGCCTGGTCGCTCAGATTGTCGAGGAAGTTGAGGTCCTGGCTGGAATAGACCTGGCCGGAGCGGCGCGGACCCAGGGCCAGCCAGCCGACCGGACGGTCTTTCCCGGCGAGGGGCACGAACAGGGTCGCGCCGAGCAGGGACAGGCGCGGCTTTTCGGAGGCCAGCGAGGCCGGCAGGTTGGTCGGGTCCACGTAGAGCGGGATGCGCTCGGAATCGAGCAGGCTGACCAGCGGGCTGCTGACGGCGAAGCGGATGTCGGTGGTGGGGCGGTCGTTCTCGTCCGGTGCGGCCACGTACTGGTCGTTGACCGAATCGTGGACGAAGATGTGCAACTGGCTGGGGATCATGCTCTCGTGGATGTTATCCCGGAGCAGTTTCAGGATGGTGGGCAGGGCCAGGGCGCTGGTCAGTTCGTGGCCGAATTCCTGGAGGCGCTGCTGGTAAGCCTGCTTGCCGCGGAAAAAGATGGCGTCTATCAGCCCTTGCAGGCGGGTGCGGAGCGGGTTGAGCAGCAGGACCAGCGCGAAAACGATGACGCCGACGATGATGGGATTCATCGAATCCATCAGGCCGCTGAAGATCAAGCCCAGGCCGGTAATCAGCAGGGCATACCCGCTGACCGCCAGGACCGACAGCACGGCGTACAGGATGGCCTGGGTCAGCAGGTAGTCGGCTTGCAGCAGGCGAAAGCGCAGGATGGTGTACCCGATGGCAATCGGGAAAATGACCGTGGAGAGGAAGATGGTCGGGCTGAAGTTGATCGGCCCCAAGGTCGAAGCCAGCAGCCAGGCGATCAGCGGGCCAAAGGCCAGCAGCGTGCCCCACAGGATGGTCTGGCTCTGGTTCTTGATGATGGGCGAACGGGTGGTCAGGGCGCGTATGATCGTCCCGCCGAGAAAGAAGATCAGCACGGCGGCCATAAAGCCGTAAAGCAGTTCCCAGCGGGGGAAATACGCGGTGGGGGTGTCGAGGTTGTAGAGGGTCGGGAAAGCGTAAAACGCCAGCCCAAGCCCGGCCACGTATCCGAGCCAGCGCAGGTAGGGACGGTTGAGGGTGAAGCGCGCCTCCTGCGGGAAGGCCAGCGTCAGGTCGAAGAGCGCCCCGCCGGCGACCCCGATCGAGAGGGTCCAAAGGGTGGTTAAACGGTGGGTGGTATACAGGTCGAAGAGCGCCCCGCTGACGATGGCCACCGACGACGAGAAGAGCGCGAAGGCCCGTCCGGCCGATTCAGTCCGCCTGAATCCGAAAATCCACAGGCTGACCCCCAGGTAGATCAGGCTGACGAGGGTGGGGATCAGGAAATAGGAGATGATGCTGTCTTGCGGGAAAACTTGCAGGGTCACGTCGTAAAGCGAGACGTTGCCGTCGGCGCGCTGGATGCTGACCAGGATGGTTTTCCCCGGCTCGAACAGGTTGAGCATACCCTGCATCTCGTCGGCGGAGTTGACCTGCGTCCCGGCGATTTCGAGCAGCCGGTCTCCGAAGCGGATGTTTTGGTTGAAGATCGTCCAGGCGGGATCATCGGCCGGGCCGACGCCGTTGAAGACCATGCTGTGTTCGACGAACGCGCCGATGAAGGGCTGGCGGATCCAGTTCAGCCCGAGGTAAAGGGCGTAAACCAGCGACAGGAGGGCCAGAGCCTGGTAGGCCATCACAACGCCCTGGAGGCCGCGTCCCATCCAGCGGGGGATATTCGAAGATTTCAGGAACTGGGTCATAGAGGGTTCTGAGTCGCGCCTTAAAAGGATGATTGTCAAGGATTTTACACTACATTACCTGCGGGGAGGATGTCCTTTTCATAACAAAGCGGTAAGGTTTGGATTTAGTCGCGTAGTTCGATGGTCGGGTGGTTGGGTGGTCGGGGAATTAAAAACACGACTCCGGCGGTGGTTTGCCGGAGTTGTGTAACAGAAGGAGTGCAAGTTTCAGCTTGCCGGTTCCCAGCGGACTGAAGTCCGCACTCCAGAAATTTTGCTGAGTTGTGTAACAGAAGGAGTGCAAGCTGCAGCTTGCCGGTTCCCAGCGGACTGAAGTCCGCACTCCAGAAATTTTCGCTGAAGTCGGCACTCCAGGGATTTTGGGATAGAAACTAAATGTCCAGGTTGCGGACGTCGCGGGCGTGGGTCTGGATGAATTTGCGCCGGGGCGGGACTGCGCCGCCCATCAGCATGTCGAAGGTGCGGTCGGCCTCGGCCGCGTCTTCGATGGTGACCAGCAGCAAGGTCCGGTTCTGGGGATTCATGGTCGTCTCCCAGAGCTGGGCCGGGTTCATTTCGCCGAGACCCTTGTAGCGGCTGAGGGTCGCCTTTTCGCCGCCCAATTCCTTCATAACCCGGTCCTTGTCGCCTTCGGTATAAGCGTAGCGGACCTGGTTCTTATGTGCGATGCGATAGAGCGGCGGCTGGGCGATGTAGAGATGGCCTTCCTCGATCAGGGATTGCATGTAGCGGAAGAAGAAGGTCAGCAGCAGGGTGCGGATGTGGCTGCCGTCCACGTCGGCGTCGGTCATGATGATCACCCGCCCGTAGCGCAGGCCGCCCACGTCGAACGAATCGCCGATGCCGGTGCCGAGGGCCGAGATGAGCGCCTTGACTTCGTTGTTGCCCAGGATCTTGTCCAGGCGGGCGCGCTCGGTGTTGAGGATCTTGCCCCGCAGCGGCAGGATGGCCTGGAAGTGCCGGTCGCGGCCCTGTTTGGCCGAGCCGCCAGCCGAGTCGCCTTCCACGATGTAGAGTTCGGTCTTTTCGGGATCGCGCTCCGAGCAATCGGCCAGCTTGCCGGGCAGGGTCATGCTCTCCAGCGCCGACTTGCGAATAACCAGGTCACGCGCCTTGCGGGCCGCATCCCGCGCCCGGGACGAGGTGAGACACTTGGCGACGATGGCCTTGGCCGCCTGCGGGTTCTCCTCGAGGAAGGTCGTGAAGGCTTCGCCGACCACCTGGGTCACGAAGGTCTGCACTTCGGCGTTCATCAGCTTCACTTTGGTCTGCGACTCGAACTGCGGGTCGGGGTGCTTGACCGAGACGATGGCCGTCAGCCCTTCGCGGGTGTCGTCGCCGGTGAAGTTGGGGTCCGAATCCTTCAGCAGCCCGTTCTTGCGGGCGTAATCGTTGATGACCCTGGTCAGCGACGAGCGCAGGCCGGTCAGGTGCGTGCCGCCGTCAATCGTGTTGATCGTGTTTGCGAACGAGTAGACCGATTCGGTGTAAGCGTCGGTGTACTGGATGGCGGCCTCGATCCCGACGTTGTCGATTTCCTTTTCGACGAAGACCACCGGGTGCAGGGTTTCGCGGTTGCGGTTCAGGTAGCGGACGAAGGAAGTGATCCCGCCTTCGAAGTAAAACGTCAACTGGCGGTTGCTGCGCTCGTCCACGAAATGGATGGTCACGCCCCGGGTCACGAAGGCCATCTCGCGGAAGCGCTGGGCCAGCGTCTCGAAGCGGTAATCCAGGTCATCCTTGAAAATCTCAGGGTCGAATTTGAACGTCACCGTAGTGCCGCTCTCGCCGCCCTTGGTCTTGCCGACGACTTCGACGGGCGCCTGGGGGTAGCCGCGCAGGTAGCGTTGTTTGTGGATTTGCCCATCGCGGCGCACTTCCACTTCGCACCACTCCGACAGGGCATTGACCGCCGAAACACCGACGCCGTGCAGGCCGCCGGAGACCTTGTACCCGCCGCCGCCGAACTTGCCGCCGGCGTGCAAGGTGGTCATCACCACCTCCAGGGCCGATTTTTTCATCTGCGGGTGGATGTCCACCGGGATGCCGCGACCGTTATCCACCACCGAAACGCTGCTGTCGGCGTGGATGACGATCTCGATCCGGTTGCAGACCCCGGCCAGGGCTTCGTCGATGGCGTTGTCCACCACTTCGTAGACGAGGTGGTGCAGGGCTTTGATGTCGGTGCCGCCGACGTACATGCCGGGGCGGCGGCGGACGGCCTCGAGACCTTCGAGGACCTGGATGTCTTTGGCTTCGTAACTGGTTGCCACGGATTAACCTCCAAAAGCGGCCAAGCGGGTTGGCCTGTCAGAGCGTGATGAATCGAATGATTAAATTTTTACCGAACTGGTTTGTTGGGTCTTCAGTCTTTCCAAAACGAGTTGCAGCCAGGCAGATATATCCTGGTAATAGATGAAGCTGGCCGCCAGAAGCGCAGTCGTCACAAAGGCGTGTCCTAAAATCCCCACCAGCGACATCCACGAGGCTTCATCCGGCACGCTCCAGAGCAGGTTCAGCCCCTGGCTCAGGATGAAGATGCTCATCACGAACAGGGTGGATGTCGGCAGGGTGAAGCGTACCATGCGCAGGCTGCTGCGGATCGATTCGAGCGCGGTTTCCTGGCGGGTGAAGATCCCGTGCGGTGAGAAGAACACCGGCAAAACCAGCCACGACAACAGGAACAGCCCGATCAGCAGGACCAGTTGGGTCAGGGCCGGGCTGATGAGCATGATGACCCACAGCATGACGAACAAGGGGACGCTGGCCGCGATCATCAGGCCGGTCCAGATGCCCGAAAGAAGCACCGTTTGGATCACATCCCGGACGAATGGCCTGGGTCCCGTTTGCGAAGGCAGGATGGCCGCGACCTGGGAGTAGTACAGCCCGCCGCCGATCCATCCCAGCAGGGTCAGGCCGAGCACCCAGGCGAAAGCAGTTTCCGGCGAAGCCACATCGATCACCTGCAAATTGCCCAGCGGATTGAGGGTGGGCATACGTCCCGCCATCAGGCTGGAAATCCCCACCGGCAATGTACGCAACGAACGGAACAGGTTGAAGTGGGCGAAGGCTTCGTTGAGGAATGCGATCTCGACGGCCAACCTTTCCTGGCTGAAAGGAACCGCAGGCAGGAGTTCCGGCTGGCCGGTAATGAGCAGGTCCATCATTTCCGGCAGTTTCGCAATCTGCGGAGCCACCAATTTTTCCAGGCTCAGGCGCGGGCCAAGCCAGAAATAGACGTCGAGCAACACCGGCAGCAGGATGACCCAGACGTGGCTGGCAATGGCTTCGAAACCTGCCGTTAATGACGCGATCAAACCGGGGGGCGGAGGGAGACTTTCGTTCTGTGAGACTTCCATACTTTATTAACGAAGCAATTTTACCATACAGCCCTGCTCTTGGCAGTCATCGCAGCGACGGGTACAATCGTCCCATGAGCCAGCAACGTTTCCTGCCGGATGCCGATCGTGTCAGCGTATTGCTGGGGATGGTGCTGCTGGCGTTCGCCGTCACCCGCCTGCTGCCGGCCCAGCAGTACACCCTCGAACTGCAACTGCCCAACGCCTACTTCACCTGGACCATAGACTTCAACACCATCGCCACCCTGCTGGCCGCGGCCCTGACCGCCACCGGCATGGACTGGCTGCTGCGCGGCCACGCCACCCTCGGCGGCCAGCCGACCTACACCCACTGGCTGCTCCCCACCCTGACCACCTTCATCGTCGGCACGTCCCTGTCGCTGCTCCCGGCCAACTCGTTCTGGTGGTTCGGGTTCGGGGTGGCGGCGCTGGTGCTGCTGGTGGTCTTCCTGGCGGAATACGTGGTGGTTGACCCGGCAGACGTGCGCTACTCGACCGCGACGGTGGTCTTGAGCGCCATGTCGTATGCTATTTTCCTGATCCTGGTGGTGGCCCTGCGCTATGCCGATACGCGCCTGTACCTGCTGATGCCGGTCGTCTTGCTTTCCGGCGGGCTGGTGGCGCTGCGGGTGTTGAACTTGCGCCTGAGCGGCCGCTGGGAATTCGGCTGGGCGGCGGGGGTCGGCCTGGTGGTGATGCAGCTTTCAACGGCCTGGCATTATTGGCCGCTGGCGCCGGCCCAATATGGGCTGCTCACACTCGGAATACTATACGCAGTAACCGGTCTGTCCGCCAACCTGGCCGAGGAGTCTCCCACCTGGCGGGCCGCAGTCGAGCCGCTGGTGATGCTGGCGCTGGTCTGGGCGCTGGCGCTCTGGTTCGGATGATGCGCCCCGGAAGCCTGACCATCCCCCGCGCCGAGTGGGAGAAAATGTCTGCCCACGTCTCGCGGGAAGCCCCGCTGGAGGCCTGCGGGATTTTAGCCGGGACCGGGGACCGGGCGCAGATGACGATCCTCGTCGCGAACGCGGCCCAAAGTCCCGCGCGCTTTCGGATGGAGGCCCGGGAGCAGTGGCTGGCTTTCGTCGCGATGGAAGACGCCGGGCTGGAGATGCTGTCGGTCTTCCATTCCCACCCCAACGGTCCCCCCATCCCTTCCCCGACGGACGTGGCCGAGGCAGCTTACCCGGTCGTGAATATCATCTGGTCGCCCGGCCGCGGGGGTTGGGAGGCGCGGGGTTTCTGGATCGAGGCCGGGCAGGTGAGCGAGGTGCCGCTCCTGGTGGAGGAGTAACTCTGCCGCACAAACCGTGTTTCCGTTAACACACCATTTTTGGAGAGAGCAGAATGCAAATATTGATCGTCGCCGGGGTGCTTTTGGCATCTTACCTGATCGGTTCGATCCCGTTCGGGCTGATCGTCGTCAAGTTGACCACCGGGAAGGATATTCGCGCCATCGAGAGCGGGCGCACCGGGGGAACGAACGCGATGCGAGCCGGGGGTTTCTGGGTCGGTTTTTCGACGGCCATCCTGGACATCTTGAAGGGGGCCATGACGGTCTGGCTGGCGCGCTGGGCCGGGGGCGGGGCCTGGCCCTGGCTGGAGATATTGGCTCCAATCATGGCGATATTGGGACACAATTACTCCGTCTTTTTGCCGATCACTGAGAATGGGCGGCTGGTCCGTTTTTCAGGGGGAGCGGGCGGCGCGCCCAGCCTGGGCGGGGCCTTCGGGCTGTGGTGGCCGTCCATCCTGATCATTTTCCCGCTCGGCTTTTTGATCTTCTTCGGCGTGGGCTACGCGTCGGTGACGACGATGAGCGTGGCCTTCCTGGCGATCATCATTTTCACGCTGCGGTTCTTCCTGGTCGGTTCGCCCTGGCAATACATCATCTTCGGGGTGGTGGCGGAACTGCTGCTGATGTGGGCGCTGCGCCCGAACATCAAGCGCCTGCTGGCCGGCACTGAGCGCTTGCACGGTTGGCGCGCCAAGCGCAGTGAAAATCAGGAGCAGAATTCGTGAAGATAAACAAGACTTCCCCCGTTTTAAATCTTTCCAAGCCTTAGCCGCAGATTTCGCGGCTTGACACAGATTTGGCCGACTCACATGAAGTTGAGTCGGCCAAATTGTTTCACCTGCGAAGTGTTCTTTCCAAACTTTGTCCCACTTGGAGCCTATCCGAAAAAGGAGCGCAAGCTTTAGCTTGCAAGTTTCCAGCGGACTGAATTCCCAGCAGACTGAATTCCCAGCGGACTGAAGTCCGCACTCCGGGAATTTTCGGATAGGTTCTTGGCGCTCATCCGTGTAATTCGCGGCTGCATTCTTAAGTTTGGGATGAGTCATG
Source organism: Chloroflexota bacterium (assembly GCA_049324115.1). GTDB lineage: Bacteria > Chloroflexota > Anaerolineae > Anaerolineales > Villigracilaceae > UBA5796. Next base: position 61,638 of record JBMOMN010000022.1, on the reverse strand, counting down.
TTTTATGTTTTCTTGACCAGTTCAGGCTTCCTCGTCCTTGAGCTTGTTGTGGGCGTTGTGCTGCAAGAGGGCGCGCAGGTTGTTCTCGTGCAGGGCTTTGGCCAGGCCTCCCAGGTGGACCCGGCTCTTGCCGCACTCCTCGATGCTGACCTGTTCGAGGTACTCACGCGGCTCCTTGCGGCGGGCGGCGGTCCGCACGGCTTTGCGGATGGCAGACAGGTAGTTCAGGTTTTCCTTGACCGCAGCCTCGATCTCGCCGCGCAGGATGATGTCGCCGTGGCCCTGGATGATGTTTTCCAACCCCATGCGCCCAATCTTTTTGATCGAAGCCACCAGGTCGTCAATGTCGCCGTCCACGACGTAAGGCAGGGGCATGAAGGCGTCCCCGGCGAAGAGCACCCGGTCTTCCTCGACCAGGACGGAGATGCCGTCGCCGCTGTGGCCGGCGGCCGGGGAGAGTACCAGGTTCTTCTTGCCGACCTTGAGGGTCATCGAGCCGTTTTCGAAGGTCATGTGCGGCAGGACGATCTTGACCTGGCGCAGGGCCGCATTCTGTTTGCGGGCCGCTTCGAGGGATGGTATGCCCTTCTCTTCCAGCAACTGGCGGCAGCGGGCGTGGGCGATGATGGTCGCGCCGGGGAAGAAACAGTTGCCCCAGGTGTGGTCGGCGTGATAATGGGTGTTGATCACGTAACGGACCGGGATGTCCAGTTCGCGTTCGATGAAGTCGCGCATCCCCAGGGTCTCATCCGGGAGGGCCAGGGTATCCACGACGACCGCCCAGTGCGGGCCGACGACGACGCCGGCTGTCACCTGGGCGTAGACTTCGCTTTGGAACCAGTAGACATTTTCTGAAACGCGTTCGCGGTGCATAAACTTCCTTTGGGAAAATTTACCCAAACATAGCACATTCGCCCCCTAAAAGTCAAGAAATGTTAAGGTTGGACAAGTGTAACGCGACAATTATGTCGCCCTGCCCCCGCCAGCGACATAAATGTCGCGTTACTTTCACCCATTGCCCGTGATAAAATCGGCGGGATGAAAAAATGGCAGTTCTGGCTTGGCGTGGCGATCAGCGCCGTCTTCTTATATTGGGCCTTCAGCAAACTGGAATGGGCCGATTTCTGGACCGCGATCCAGACGGCCAACTACTGGTGGCTGGTCCCGGGCGTCGGGGTTTATTTCGTGGCGGTCTGGATCCGGGCCTGGCGCTGGCACTACCTGCTCGGTCCGGTCAAGAAAGTGCCCACCCGGGCCATGTTCCCGATCACGGCCATCGGCTACATGGGCAATAACGTCTATCCGGCCCGGGCCGGGGAAGTGCTGCGGGCGGTGATCCTCAAACGCCGGGAGGGCGTCTCGGTCTCGGCTTCGCTGGCGACCATCATCATCGAGCGGATCTTCGACGGGGTGGTGATGCTGGCCTTCGTCTTCGTCAACCTGCCGGAACTGGCCAAACTGGCCGCATCCGATTCGGGCTTCGCCGGGAACCTCCAGTCGCTGGCGATCTGGGGCGTGGTCATCTTCGCCGTGGCGCTGATCCTCTTCCTGTTGGCGGCCATGTTCCCGCAAGTGACCGCCCGGACCGGGCTGTGGTTCATCCAGCTCCTGCTGCCGCGCCGCCTGCACGAAAAGGTCATCGGGATCATGAACAAGTTCCTGGATGGCCTGATCTCGCTCCGCTCGCCCTTCAACGTGCTGATGATCTTCTTCACCTCGGTCATCATCTGGCTGCTGGAAACGGTCAAATATTGGTTCGTGATGCACTCCTTCGCCGCCGCAGATTTCAGCCAGGTCAACTTCTTCGCCCTGATGCTGTTGAATGGGGTTGCCAACCTGGCCACGACCATCCCCTCCGCTCCGGGCTACGTCGGCACCTGGGAAAAAGTGACCGAAGCCGTGCTGACCGCTTACGGCGTGCCCAAGGCGGTCGCGTTAGGCTACGCAGTCGTGCTGCACGTGGCACTCTGGCTGCCGATCACCCTGCTGGGCGCTTATTACCTGGCGCGGGAGGGCATCAAATGGAGCGACAGGCTGAGAACCGAAACCAGGCAGGCCTAGCCGGAACCCCAAAACCGGATAAAAGTTGCATTTTCACCCCTGCCTGGGTTATAGTTAACGCAATGATTTACAGGTAAACCAGAGGCAATTATCAGGTTCGCGAGATCGAGGTGTGTCCATGACTCAAGCCGGAGTATCCCAGAAAAAGAAGATCAGGGTGCTCATCGCCGATGACGTCCATGAAACACGCCGCAGCACGCGCCTGATGCTGTCCATGATCGCGGACGTGGAAGTGGTGGCAATTGCCATGAACGGGCTGGAAGCCGTCCAGATGGCCAGGGAGCATCGCCCCGACATCGTCGTCCTGGACATCAACATGCCCGAAATGGACGGGCTGACCGCCTACGACCAGATCGTCCAGGGCCGCCAGGATACCGGCTGCATCATCATCTCCGCCGAAAAGGGTTTCGGCCTGATGCGCACCGCCATGTCGCTGGGGGTGCAGGAATACCTGTTCAAACCCTTTACCCTTGAAGAAATGGAACAGGCGGTGGACCGGGTCGTCGTCCGCCTGGAGAAGAAACGCTTGGAAAACCGACATACCGACCGCCTGCGCCAGCAGAGCGAAGCCTACCTGAAACAACTCGCCGACGAATACGCCCGCAGCAAGCGCACCGACGACCGGGCCGTGGACGTGTTCGAGCAACTGGCCGCCAACCCGGACTGCGAACTGCGCTGGCTGCGGACCCTGGCAATGCTCTACGTCATCCGCAAGGAGTGGGACAAGCTCCAGATCCTGGCTGCCAGGCTGGCAACGGACGGCAAGAAATAACAAATTATGTAAGGGCGACCCTTCGAGGCCATCACCCTCGTTTGCCATGCCAGGATCCCTCGTCAAATCTCCGGGCTTTTGCCGCCGGGCGGGTCGCCCCTACCCTCCGCAATACATCATCGCAGGAGCCATTGAATGAAAATCGCAATCATCGGGGCGGGATTCGGCGGGATGGCCGCCGCCTACGACCTCGCCAAAGCCGGGCATTTCGTCACCATCTACGAAGCCGACGATCACGCCGGCGGGCTGGCGAGCGGCTTCAAAGAGCCGGGCTGGGACTGGTCGGTGGAGAAGTTCTACCACCACTGGTTCGCCAGCGACCGGCACATGCTCGGCCTGATCGAGGAACTCGGCTGGTCAGACGACGTGCTCTTCCCCCGCCCCTTCACCGTGCTGCTGCACAACGATAAATGGTATCCCTTCGATTCGATCCTCAAGGCGCTGGCCTTCCCCGGCCTGGGCTGGGGGCTGAACAAGCTCAGGTTCGGCCTGGTCGGGCTGTACCTGCGCCTGTCGAATAACTGGAAAGTTCTCGAAAAATACACCGTCGAAGACTGGATGCGCCGCTGGGCCGGGAAGGCCGTCTACGAGAAGATGTGGCAGCCGCTGGTGATCGGGAAGTTCGGCCCGTACTACAAGGACGTCAACATGGCCTGGATGTGGGCCCGCCTCAAAGCCCGGACGACGCGCCTGGGCACGTTTAGAGGCGGATTCCAGGCCTTTGCCGACCGCTTCGCCGGCCACCTGCGCGGGATGGGCGTCGAGATCAGGCTCGAGACAGGAGTCCGGCTCATCGAACGGACGCAGGCCGAGGGTCCATTGATGATCGAGGCGGACAGCGGCGTCCACACCTTCGACCAGGTGCTCGTCACCACCTCGCCGGGGCTGCTGGCGCGCCTGTGTCCCCAATTGCCCGAAGATTACCTCAAAGGCCTGCTGGAACTCAAATCCATGGGGGCGGTGGTGATGGTGACGGCGCTCGAACACCGGCTTTCGGAGCAGGGCTACTACTGGTTCAACCTGCCCAAAGACGCCGGGTTCCCGATGCTGGCGCTGGTGGAGCACACCAACTTCGTGCCGCCGGAGCATTTCGGCGGCGACCACATCGTTTACGCCGGGGATTACCTCGAAGCCGGGCACGAGTATTTCTCGTTGAGCGAGGCCGAGTTGCTGGAGCGTTTCGCCCCGGCCTTCAAGCGCATCAACCCCAAATTCGCAATGGACTGGGTGAAAAAGGTCTGGGTCTTCAAGACGGCCTACGCCCAGCCCGTGCCGCTGGTGGACCACTCGCAGAACATCCCCGAGATCCAGACCCCGGTGGAGGGGCTGTTCTTCGCCTCGATGAGCCAGGTCTACCCCTGGGACCGGGGCACGAACTTCGCGGTCGAGATCGGACGCCGCGCCGCCCGGTTGATGATGGGAGAATGATCCACGAAGGTCGCTAAAACTTCGTGAAATTCGTGTTCTTCGTGGACAAAGGTTTTCATGCACCCCAACTTTATCAAACCCAACTACAACTCCGGCGGCTTCGCGGGACTGCCCGACCGCATCTTCCGCCTCGCCGCCTCCGGCGAGTACGACGCGGTCGTCTTCTTCCTGGTGGACGGCTTCGGCTGGCGCTTCTTCGAGAAGTTCCAGGGCCACCCGTTCCTGGGATTCCTGGCCCGCAACGGCAAAGTCGAGAAGCTGACCGCCCAGTTCCCGTCCACCACCACCGCCCACGTCACGACGCTCCACACCGGATTACCCGTCGGCGAGAGCGGGCTGTACGAGTGGTACATCTACGAACCGCTGCTCGATGCCATCTACGCCCCGCTGCTCTTCTCGCTCTCCGGCACGCTGGAACGGGACACGCTCAAGTCCAGCCGCGTGAACCCGAAAAGGCTGTATCCCACGCAGACGCTCTACAACAAGCTGAAAGGCTCCGGGATCAAGTCGCATTTCTTCCAGAGCAAGGCCTACACCCCCTCCACCTACTCCAACGTGGTCAACCGCGGCTGCGACCTCCAGCCCTACCGCACCCTGCCCGAAGCCCTGGTCTCCATCCGCCGCTTGCTCGAAAAGCAAAAACGCCCGACTTACATCGGCCTGTACTACGACACCCTGGACGGCATCAGCCACCCGCACGGCCCATCATCGGAGCAGATCGAAGCCGAAATCCTGGCCTTTTTAGCGGTGATGCAGGCGCTCTTCGCCCGCGCCCTGGCCTCCAGCGGCAAACGGGTCTGCTTTCTGCTGACCGCCGACCACGGCCAGGTGGACGTGGACCCGCGCACGACGGTTTACCTGAACCGGGACAAACGCTTCGCCGGGATCGAGGACTTCCTCGCCGTCAACCGGGCCGGGCAGCCGCTCATCCCGGCCGGATCGGCCCGGGACCTGTTCCTGCATCTCCGTCCTGACAGGTTGGACGAAGCCCGGGCCTTCCTCGCCGCCCGCCTGGACGGGATCGCCGACGTGGTCAAATCCGCCGACCTGATCGAGGGCGGCTGGTTCGGGGAGAAGATTTCCCAAAAATTCAGGGAAAGCGTCGGGAATCTGGTCATCCTGCCCTACGCCGGACAGTCGGTCTGGTGGTACGAAAAGGACCGCTTCGAGATGAAATTCCGCGGCCATCACGGGGGACTGACGCCGCAGGAGATCGAGATCCCGCTGGTCACGCTGGAACTGGGCTGAAAAACGGGACCCGGCCTCCGGGTCAGCCCGATGCGGCGGGAGCGGCCTTCATCACCGCCGCCTCCCTGCCGGTCAGGAGCAGCAATCCCGGCCAGACCCAGGCCGCGAAGGCGACCAGCATGAAGACGGGACGCGTGACCGCCAGCGGTCCTGTCAGCGATTCGACCACGCCCAGGAGCACGAAGAGCAGGCCGGCATATTTCGGGAACACCCCGGCGCGGTAAACGGATACCCCCAGGGCGACAGTCCCCAGCACCCAGACCCACGAAAAGATCGAATCGGCGATCCCATACGCAGTCACCTGGGCTACCTGCTCCAGCGTGAACGCGCCCTGCGCCACCCCCATCCTGACCGCATCGCTGCCCACGGAGTACATATTCCCCCACAAGAGCAGGACGAAGCCGGCCAGTCCCAGCCAGCCGCCCTGTTGGGCCTGCCGGGCGTAAAGGGCGCACAACCCCAGCGCCAGGAAAGCGTGGCCGAACATGGACACCCAGATCGTGACCGCCCCTGAGAATTGTTCGACGGGCAGGAAATACGACAGGTTGCCGAAAGCGAACAGGGTCTCGGCGAGGAGAATGGCGGCCCCTCCGAGCCGGAACAAAGACGACAGCTTCATCACAGCCTCCTTTGGTTTTACCGGATGAACGGGAGCGGGGCGCCTGGTCTCGGCAAACTCTAAAGCAAGGAAGCCCGGATCGTGTCCATCTCCTGGACAGAGTCTTGTGCCCCAAAGATATTATATGTCCTGGGGCAGGGAGATTCAATCACCGAGTCGCGCGTCCCCTGCGGGCGCACGACCCAAACGAGATATAACTCGATTCGGCCGGGCTGGTCAGCGCCGCAAGGTTGCGGACGCGGCGTTCTCCTGCTTTACCAACAGGACGTACATCACCCCGTCCGGCTGGGGGATGATGGACACAGACAAAATGCTTGCGTCTTTCCCCAGGTCCAAAAACATACCAAAAACCTCCGATTTTTCCTCTTGCCATTGGACAACCTGTAAGGTACTATTGTTAAGAAATGCAGACAAACGCCCCGCGCCCACAGAAACACTCCCGCCGCGTCCACCCCTTCCCCGCCACGCTCAGCCTGGCCATCGTCCTGGCGACGCTCTTCACCTGCCTGCCGACCTCGGGACTTTTCTCCAGCAGCCTGACCGATCGCCTGAGCCTGCTGCTCACCGCCCAGCCGGAGAGTTCGCCCGCCCCCGAGACCACGCCCTTCCCCCAACTGCGGATCGGGATCGTGGCCGGGCATTGGGGCAACGACTCGGGCGCGGTCTGTCCCAACGGCACCACCGAGCAGGAGATCAACCTGAAGATCGCCACCCTCGTCCAGCAAGAGTTGACCGGCTTCGGCTTCCAGGTGGACCTGCTCCAGGAGTTCGACCCCCGGCTGGAGGGCTACCACGCCGTGGCGCTGGTTTCCATCCATAATGACTCGTGCGACTTCATCAACGACGAGGCGACCGGGTTCAAGGTCGCTGCGGCGCTCAGCAGCCGGGACCAGAACCGGGCCACGCGCCTGACCGAGTGCCTGCGCGACCGTTATGGACGCGTCACCGGCCTCCCGTTCCACGCCGGCAGCATCACCCGCGACATGACCGGCTACCACGCCTTCGACGAGATTGACACCAACACCATCGCCGCCATCATCGAGACCGGGTTCCTCAACCTGGATTACCGCCTGCTCACCGAACGCCCCGACCTGGTGGCCGAGGGTGTGGTGGAGGGTATCATGTGCTTTATCCGTAACGAAAATATCGAGCCGACCGACCAGCCGCCCGCCCCAACCCCATGACCCCCGACCAGCGTCCAGCAGCACTCGAGGCCATCCGCCAGGCGCAAATGGCGCTCAAGAGCGGCGACAAGCCGTCCGCCCGCCGCTGGGCCGAACGCGCCGCCTCGCTCGCCCCGGACCTGGAAGAACCCTGGCTGATCCTGGCGGTGGTCGCGCCGCCGCAGGCCAGCATGAAGTACCTGGAGCAGGCGCTCAAGGTCAATCCCCAAAGCGAGCGCGCCCGCAAAGGGATGCGCTGGGCCGCCGGGCGGATGCAGCAGGCCGGGATCAAACCGTCCGCAGCCGAGACCCAGGCTCCCCGTCCCGCGCCGCCCCGCCCCGCCCCAAAAACGGAAAAACGCCGCAGCCGCCTCGGCCTCTGGTTGATGGGGCTGGCCGTCGTCTTCATCGCCATGACCGTCTGGGCTGCCACCGCCTCCCCGGCCCTGGCCTCCATCCGCCCGATCCCCCCGTCACAAAAAACGCCCCAACCGAACTTCGGCCAGGCCGACATCGTCAAACCGACCTACACCCTGACGCCCACCCCGACCTTCACTCCCACGCCGACCCTGACCCCGACGTTGACGCCCACCCTGACCCCGACCATCACCCCGACCTTTACCCCCACCGAGACGCCCACACCGACCGAGACCCCGCTGCCGACCCCCACACCCGAACCGTACATCCCGCCCAACGCGCCGGAGGACGAGATCGCCAACGGCGAACGCTGGATTGACGTGGACCTGACCCAGCAGCGCGTTTACGCCTACGAAGGGGACCAGATCATCAACTCGTTCATCGTCTCGACCGGCACCTGGGCCACGCCGACCGTTACCGGGCAGTACCGCGTCTACGTCAAATACCGCTACACCGATATGTCCGGGCCGGGCTATTACCTGCCGGACGTGCCTTACACGATGTATTTTTACAAGGGTTACGCCCTGCACGGGACGTACTGGCACAACAACTTCGGCACGCCCATGAGCCACGGCTGCGTCAACTTCGCCATCCCCGACGCCGAGTGGCTGTTCAACTTCGCCTCGGTCGGCACGCTGGTCAATGTGCATTATTGAAACTGCCACTGAGTCACAGAGCCACTGAGAAAAACTGGTTCTCTGGGATTTTCCGTGGTGTTTAGCCAAACGTAGAGCAAATTGCCAATTTGCTCTACGGCTTGCCGCCAGATGTGCTGGTCTGTCACGGAGATTCCCAAAGAGCCAAAAAATAAACTCTGTGACCCCGTGACTCTGTGGCGTTTTTCGCCATTGCGCTGATGCTCGAATAATTCACGATGTCCCCCGTAAAGTTTTCCAGACGCGACTTCCTCAAACTCAGCGGCGCGGCCCTGCTCGGCCTGCTGCTGCCGGACGTGGACCTCAGCCGCGTCTCGGCCTACATCCCTCCCAACCAGCAGGGACGCATCCTGACCGACACCCTGACCCTCTACAAAGAGCCGACCGACCAGAGCGAAAAGGCCTCCTCCTTCTGGCGGGACGTAGTCCTGCCGCTCAACGGCGTGGAAGTGGACGACGACGGCGAATCCCACAACCGGGTCTGGTACCGCATGGGCGATTACGGATTCGCCTACTCCGGCGATGTCCAGCCGGTGCGGACGGAACTCCAGCAGCCGCAGGAGGCCGTCCCGGCCCGGGGCGCGCTGGCCGACGTGACCGTCCCCTACACCGACGCCCGCCAGGAGCCGAAGGAAGATTCAAAGGTCGCGTTCCGTCTGTACTACGACACCACCCACTGGGTGGCCGGGGCCGCCAGCGACGAAGCCGGGCAAGCCTGGTACCGCATCTTCGACGACCGTTTCAACACCCACTACTACGCCCAGGCCAAACACCTGCGCCTCGTCCCCGAAGATGAACTGCTGCCCATCTCGCCCGACGTGCCGTCCTACCAAAAGGCCATCGAAGTGCGCCTCTCGCAGCAATTGGTCACGGCTTACGAGGGCAGCCGGATGGTCTTTGCCACCCGGGCTTCGAGCGGGGTGCGCTTCCGGCGCGGCGGATACGCCACCCCCTTCGGCAATTACAAGACCAACTACAAACGCCCCTCCCGCCACATGGCCGCCGGCGACATCGCCTCCAACGGCTACGACCTGCCCGGCGTGCCCTGGGTGCTCTATATCACCAAAAGCGGTATTTCCTTCCACGGCACTTTCTGGCATAATGACTTCGGCACGCCTCACAGCCACGGCTGCATCAACCTCTCGCCCCAGGCCGCCCGCTGGCTCTACCGCTGGACCCTGCCGACCGTGCCGCATGACGCCCCGCTGGCGTATAAGGATTACGGCACTTCTGTGACGATTGTTGACTGACATGACCCTCAACCGACGCGATTTCCTCAAACTGAGCGGCGCGGGACTATTGGGACTGCTCCTGTCCGAGCTGGGCTTGGACCCGGCCCGGGCCGCCGCGCCCTACTTTCAAGGACGGGTGGTCTACACCTGGACCAGCCTGTACGACGCGCCCTCCTTCCAGGGCAGGAAGCTCACGCCCCTGCCGCGCGACACCCTTCTCACCGTCACCGAGAAGGTCCAGACCACCGACAAGGATGCCTACAACCCGGTCTGGTACCAGATCGGCGACCAGGGATTCATCTACTCCGGCTGGGTTCAGCCCGTCGAAAACGTGCTCAACCAACCGGTCCGGGAGATGCCCGGAAAGGCCGTCACGGCCGAAGTCACCGTCCCGGTCATGGACACCTACTGGAAGCCCTCGCTCGTCTCCTATCGCGGGCCGAGGATGTATTACAGCACCACCCACTGGGTGATAGACATCGTCCATAACGAGGAAGAAGAAACCACTTTTTACTACATCTATGACGATCTCTGGAAAGCCGCCTACTACGCCAACGCCGAAAACCTGCGTCTCATTCCGCCCGGAGAGTTGACCTCGCTCTCGTCCCACATCCCCGACTCGCTCAAGCACATCGAGGTGGACCTGCGCGCCCAGACCGTGACCGCCTTCGAGGACGGCAGGCCCGTCCGCAGTATGCGCACCTCCACCGGCACGAAGTACAACCCCACGCCCAAAGGCTGGTTCAAGACCTTCTACAAGCGCTCCAGCCGCCACATGGCCGGCGGAGACCTGGCCGCCCCCGAATACGACCTGCCCGGCGTGCCCTGGGTCACGTACATCAACGACAGCGGCGTGTCGTTCCACGGCACGTACTGGCACAACGACTACGGCACGCCCCACAGCCACGGCTGCATCAACCTGACCCCGTCAGACGCGAAATGGCTTTTCCGCTGGACCACGCCCAACGTCCCGCCCGACAAGCGCTTCCTCTATTTGCCGGGTGAAGGGGTGGACGTCCACATCTTCTAAAAATTCTCCATAAAATTATGGAGTGCAGGCTTCAGCCTGCAAATTTTCAGCGGACTGAAGTCCGCACTCCAATTATGAAAAACTGAAGGAGAAACCATGAACCCCGCATTCCAATACAGCACTTATCTGCTCAAACGCCAGGCCATCGCCCTGACCGGCCGGTTCCGCATTTACGACCCGATGGGCAACCTGGTCCTGTTCAGCGAGCAGAAGATGTTCAAGCTGCGCGAGGACATCCGCGTCTACAGCGACGAGAGCAAGACCCAGGAAGTGCTGCTGATCCAGGCCCGCCAGATCATTGACTTCTCTGCCGCCTACGACGTGATTGACGCCGGGACGCAGATGAAGGTCGGGGCGCTGCGGCGCAAGGGCTGGCGCTCGATGATGCGCGACGAATGGGAAGTGCTGGATGTCAACGACCAGCCGCTCGGCCTGCTGCTCGAAGACAGCGTGGGCTACGCCCTGCTGCGTCGCCTGCTGCTCGGCTCGCTCCTGCCGCAGAACTACGACGTGCTCTTCGGCGAGACCCGCGTGGCGGACCTGAAACAGCGCTTCAACCTGTTCCGCTACGAGCTTGACCTGGACTTCAGCATGGATACCGCCCAACGGCTGGACCGACGCCTGGGGGTTGCGGCGGGCATCCTGCTGGCCGCCATCGAGGGCCGCCAGAGCAATTAATATGCCAAAACAAGCCTTGTTCGCCGGTCTCGTGGTTGACGAATTCGACCGCTCCGTGGAAACCGCCTACGTGGGCGATGAACCCTGTTACGTGGTGGACGATGCCGGATTCCGCCGCCATATCCCCTCCGAGCAGGTGGACCGGCAGGTGTTGAAGATGATGTCCGAGCAGATCGAGGGCCACGAAGACCTGCTGGCCGAACAGGCCGGGAAGATGCTCGGCCAGGACGACATCTTCACCCGCGCCGCCCTGGAGCAGCAGTTCAAGAACATTGACCAGCAGCTCGAACAGGTGCTGCAAACCGGCATCCCCGAAAGCGGGCGGGCTTACATGGGCATGCTGGGCTTCAAGATCGTCATCAACGTGCATGGCGAGGTGATAGACCTGAACCAGCCCGGCATCGCCAGCGACGAAGGCGAATAGATAAAAACTCCCCGATGGTCGAACCTGCCGGGGAGTTTGTATTTAGAGCCTGTGCGAAAATTCTGGATCTTCCGCAATTAACGGGAACGAGCCTAAACACAAAGCTTGCACTGAGCGAAGCCGAAGTGTACACGAAGGCTCTCGAAGGGAGAAAAGACGCACTGTCGGACGCGTTTTTCCTTCGTTGACTTTGTGTTCCTTCGTGTTTCAAAGGTTTTCCCGGTAAAAACGGGAGAGCCATAGATTCTTAATCTTCATCCATCTCGATCATCTGGCGCAGCGCCTCCCGGTCTTCCGCTTCGGCCACCAGCGCCAAGCGGTCGCCGGCGTGCAGGCGGGTGCCGCCGTGCGGGATCATCAGCCGCCGCCCGCGCTGGATGCTGGCGACCAGGCTGTTGTGCGGCAAGTTGATGTCTTTCAGCATCGCGCCGTCCACCTGGCTGCCCGGCGCGACGACCAGTTCCAGCACTTCGGCTCCCGAGATGGCCCCCAACTGCACCTGTCCCACCCGGTGGCGGTCGGCCGAGCGCCGCGAGAGGGCCAGCTCGTAAGCCCGGATGACGTCGGCCCGGCTGAGCCAGCCGACCAGTCGGGTCTCGTCCTCGGGCTGCACCACCGGCATCCGCCCGATGTCTCGCCCGCTCATGCGCTGCAAGGCTTCGCGCACGGTCTCGTCGGGATAGGCAAAGACCAGGCTGCGGGAGCAGAATTCGCCGGCCCGGCGGTCGAGGTTGGACTGGCTCCGCTCCACCGCCCGGTCCACGTCGCTCAACGAGATCACGCCGCACAACAGGCCGTCGCTGTCCAGCACCGGCAGCCCGTGGACGCGGGCCTTGTCCATCAGGCTGGCGGCCATCCGCAGCGGCATCCCGGCCTGCACTACGACCGGGACCTTGCGCATCACCTCACGCACCCGCAGGGTTTCGAGCACGTCAATGTCGCGCCCGCGCTGCAAGCGGATTCCCTTGCGGAGCAGGCTGAGTTCATAAACGGATGGGGCGTGGATGGAACGGGAAAGATAAACACTGACCACCACGGCGAACATCAGTGGCAGCAGGATGCGGTAATCGTTGGTCATCTCGAACAGCAGCATGATGGCCGTCGCCGGGGCGCGCACCGTCCCGGCCAGGACGGCCGCCATCCCGACCAGGGCAAACGCCGAGGGCTGGATGATCAGCCTCGGGAACAGGATATCGGCCAGGTGTCCGAACGCTCCGCCCAGGGCCGCGCCCAGGAACAGGGATGGGGCGAAGACCCCTCCCATGAATCCCGCTCCCAGGCTGAGCGAAGTCAAAACGATCTTCAAGACCAGCAGGAGCAGCAGCAGGTGGACGACCGTCATCCGCCCGAACAGGATCTCGGTGATGGCCTCGTAACTGTCGCCGAAGACTTCGGGGAAGAAGATGCCCACCGCCCCCACCAGCGCGCCGACCAGCAACGGGCGCACCCAAAGCGGCAGGCGGCTGTGATGGAAGCGGTCGTGCGCCCAATAGATGCCCTTGATGTAGGCCACCGAGACGACCGCCGCCAGCAGGCCGAGGATCAGATAAAAGATCAGTTCGACCGGGGCGTGGAAATCGTAGGCCGGGATGGGGAAGGCCGGGGTCGGGCCGAGGATGGCCCGCGTCGTCACGGCCGAGATGACCGCGCTGAACACGATCATGCCGAAAGCCGAGGTCGTCAACTCACCCAGGATCAGTTCGATGGCGAAGAAGACGCCCGCAATCGGGGCGTTGAAGGCCGCCGCGATGCCGGAGGCCGCGCCCATGGCCACCAGCAGGCGGGTGCGGTCGTCGGACAGGCGCAGTTTCTGGCCGATGAACGAGCCTAAATTGGCCCCGATCTGCACGCTGGGGTCTTCCGGGCCGACGGATGCGCCGGAGCCGATGGAAATGGCCGCCGCGATGGATTTGAGCGGGACGCGCCCGTAGCGCAGGCGTCCCCCGGCCAGGGCGACCGATTCCATGATCCCGGCCACGCCGTGATGCCGTTCGGCAGGGATCAGGTGATGGCGCAGCAGTCCCACCAGCAGCCCGCCGATGACCGGCATGAGCATGACTGTCCAGGCCCCCCAGCCCGAGAGCAGGCCGTTGAAATTTTCGAAAAGCAGCCTGTGAACGAATTTGATGATCTCTTTGAAGGCCAGCACGGCCAGGCTGGCTCCCAGGCCGATCGAAACCATCGCCAGCGCGTCGTATACGCGGCTGCGGGATAGGGTTATCCGGTTGAGAAGACTTTGCATAAACACCTTTCGCTTTCGGGAAGTTATTCTACCCCTCCCGGCGGGTTTTTGAAATTGGGCGATGGGGTCAAAAGTCCTTGCGAAACACCTTAAGAGGGCTGGCTTTTGGTATCCAACACCTCCTGTCGTTGGACTCCACTCTGCTTTTGGTTTTTCAAACAGATGTGCTAAAATGCTTTACGAGATACCCAGAGTGGAAAGAGATTTTAGTAAAATGACAGCAGGAAGAAGTATTAATTCGCCTAATAAGGATTGGGGAACTCCCCAAAAGTATGTTGAAGCAGTCAAAGATGTCTTTGACGGCAACATTGCTTTGGATCCGTGCTCAAGCGAATATTCCATTGTGAATGCTGATGTAGAGTACAGACTACCCGAACGGGATGGCCTGAAATCATCTTGGAATTTCCCAACCATTTACGTCAATCCGCCCTATGGATTGGATAGGGAGCGAGGCACATCCATAAAACACTGGTTGGCCCGCTGCGCCGAAGCGCATGAAATGTACGATTCTGCAGTAATCGCCCTGGTCCCGGTCGCTGTCAATACCGACCATTGGAAAAAAAGCGTTTTCACACGGGCGACGGCTATTTGCTTCCTGTACGACACAAGACTAAAATTCCTGGAAAAAGGGCAAAATGGCGGAAAGGGGGCGCCAATGGCCTGCGCGATGATATATTGGGGCAATGATTTCGAGAAATTCTACGATGTGTTCATACAGCACGGCGCAGTCGTAGATATTCGTCCACTGTTGGGCGAAAAGATTGGCGCCCAAAGGAAGGACAAGCAGTTGTACCTGATAAGGGATGGCAACTGACAGGTTGCATCGTCAGCCGAAATCACTCCCGCTTGAAAAACAAACGAAATCGAGGGGATCAGCCTTCGTGGGGGCAAGATGGAATCCCGCCAAATTACAGGCCATGCGGAAGGCCACATCATCCCTGAAGGGTATTCCGCATCACGCCAACCGCCGTCATTGCAAGGGTATAATTTGGCAATTCCCCTCATTAGGAGTCCCATGCCCGCTCACAAATCCCCTCTCCGCCGCCTGCCCCGCAACGTGTGGGTCGTCACGGCCACCTCTTTCCTGACCGACATCTCCTCCGAGATGGTCTTCAACCTGCTGCCGCTCTTCCTGTCCAACGTGCTCGGCGTGCGGACGGCCGTCATCGGGCTGATTGACGGCCTGGCCGAGACCACCGCCAGCCTGATGAAGCTCTACTCCGGCTGGCTCTCCGATAAATTGGGCCAGCGCAAATGGCTGACCGTGGCCGGCTACGGGCTTTCGACGCTCGTCAAGCCCTTGCTGTATTTCGCCAGCGCCTGGGGCTGGGTGCTGGGCGTCCGTTTCGCCGACCGGCTGGGCAAGGGCATCCGCACCGCGCCCCGCGACGCGCTGGTGGCCGAATCCATCGGGCCGGACCAACGCGGGATGGCCTTCGGCGTCCACCGGGCGGGGGATACGGCCGGGGCGTTTACCGGCTTGCTGGTCGCGGCGCTCGTCATCTGGACGATGCAGTCTGCTTCCGTTGAACTGACCCGCTCCACCTTCCAGACGGTTGTCCTGGTCAGCATCGTCCCGGCAGTGCTGGCGGTGCTGGTGCTGGCTTTCGGGGCGAAGGAGGTCATTTCACGGAAGCCGGCCGAGGGTCCGGGTTTGAAAATGGCGGGCATGGACCGGCGCTTCAAGCTCTTCCTGCTGGTGGTCGTCCTGTTCACCCTGGGCAACTCGTCCGACGCCTTCATCATCCTGCGCGGGCAGGAACGCGGCTTGAGCGTGCTGCAAGTGATGGGCATGCTGCTGACCTTCAACCTGGTTTACACCGTCTTCGCCGGGCCGCTGGGAGCCTGGTCGGATAAAATCGGCCGCCGCAAGCTGATCCTCTTCGGCTGGCTGGCCTATGGGATCATTTACCTCGGCTTCGCCCTCTCCCGCACCGGCGTGGAGGTCTGGACGATGTACGGGCTGTACGGCCTGTACTACGCCGCCACCGAAGGCACGGCCAAAGCCCTGGTCGCCGATCTGGTGCCTGCCGAACAGCGCGGCACGGCTTACGGCCTGTACAACGCCGCGGTCGGGCTGGCGGCGCTGCCCGCCTCGGTCATCGCCGGGCTGCTCTGGCAGGGCCTCGGCTCGTGGACCGGCTTCGGCGCTTCGGCCCCGTTCTACTTCGGCGCGGGGCTGGCCCTGCTGGCGGGTATCCTGTTCTGGCGGCTGGTGCGAACGGATTAGAGCTTAACGCGAATGACTCGAATCGGCTAATGGCGCGAACAACCCCAAAGATATTGGCGAAATTCGCTTATTCGCGCTATCCGCGTTGAAAATTTCCCGGAGGTATCATGACGACTTTACTGGCCCAAAACTGGCGCAAGTGCGGCATCCAACCCGGTGACACGGTGCTGGTCCACAGCAGCCTGAAACGCACCCTGGCCGGGCACGACACCACCCCCCAGGCCGTGATGGAATCCTTCCTCGAAGCCGCCGGTCCCGACGGCACGGTGCTTTTCCCGCTCTTCAACTTCGACTTCACCCAGGGCGTGCCATTCGACATCCGCAGCACGCCCTCGCAGATGGGCGCGTTGACCGAGGCCGCGCGGTTATACCCCGGCGCGGTCCGCAGCGGACACCCGATCTACTCGTTCGCGGTCATCGGGCCGAATGCGGAGAAGTTCAACGTGGACAACTTCAGCGGCTACGGGGCCGATTCGCCTTTCGGCATCCTGCGCCAACTGGACGGCAAGATCGCCGTGCTCGACCTGGCCGACCTGAACAGCCAGACCTTCTACCACCACATCGAAGAGATGCACGAGGTAGATTACCGCTTCCACAAGAAATTCACCGCCCCCTACACCGACATCCACGGCGTGACGGGCGAGCGCACCTACGGCCTGTTCGTGCGCGACATCGAACGCGGCGTCACCACCGACGTGGACCCGATGGGCGAGCTTTTATGGCAAAAGGGCCTGTACCACGGCCAGCGCCCGAAGGAAGGCACCGGCCTGCGGACAATCAAGGCAGTTGAGATGTTCGAAGCCGTGTCCGAAGTCATCCGGGCCGGCAGGGCCGAAGGATTGTTGTATTCCATAAAAAAGTAGGTCACGCTTGTAGCGTGACGAGGGTGCGTCGCACCAGACGGGTCGGTTTTGTCCGCTAAAACAGTAAAAGCTAAAGGTAAGATGAACCCCGTCAAAGCAGGTGCGACGCACTTCACAGGTAAGATATGACTCACATCGGCGAAGAAATCCATGCCCTGGCAACCCGGCTGTACCCCATCAACCGCAGCCTCACCGGCGACGGCGTGCGCGAGACCCTGCGCATTCTGGGTGAGCACCTGCCGGGGCTGACGGTTCACGAGGTCCCCTCCGGGACGCGCGTCAACGATTGGGTCGTGCCGCCCGAGTGGAACGTCCGGGAGGCTTACGTGCTGGGCCCGGCCGGGGACCGGATCATTGACTTTAAACGGCACAACCTCCATCTCGTCGGGTACTCGATCCCGATCCGCAAAAAGGTCTCGCTGGCCGAACTCCAGGAGCACCTCTACTCGCTGCCCGGCCAGCCAAACGCCATCCCCTACATCACCTCGTACTACAAGGAGCGCTGGGGCTTCTGCGTCACCCACAACCAGCGCCAGGCGATCACACAGGAGGGCGAGTACACGGTGGTGATCGACAGCGACCTGCGCGACGGGAGCCTGACCTACGCCGAACTGCTCATCCCCGGCGCGCGGGACGAGGAGATCTTCTTCTCGACCTACGTCTGCCACCCCTCGATGGGGGATAACGAACTCTCCGGCCCAACCGTGACGACCTTCCTGGCAAAATGGCTGCTGGCCGCGTCCCGCAAGTTTTCGTACCGGATCATTTTCATCCCGGAGACGATCGGCTCGATCACTTACCTGAGCCGCAACCTGGACGAAATGAAGCGCCGGATCGTGGCCGGGTACAACGTGACTTGCGTGGGCGATGACCGGGCCTGGTCCTACCTGCCCTCGCGCCGGGAGGACACCCCGGCCGACCGGGCCGCCCTGCACGTGCTGGCGCATCTCCACCCGGACTTCATCCGCTACTCGTACCTCGACCGCGGCAGCGACGAACGGCAGTACTGCGCCCCCGGCGTGGACCTGCCGGTGGCGTCGGTGATGCGCTCGAAGTACGGGACCTACCCCGAATACCACACCTCGCTCGACGACCTGAACCTGATCACGCCCTCTGGCCTGCAAGGGACTTATGAAGTGTTGCAAAAATGCGTCGAGTGCCTCGAAGCCGACGAACGCCTGCGGGTGACCGTGTTGTGCGAGCCGCAGTTGGGCAAGCGCGGCCTGTACCCGACCCTTTCGACCAAGGAGACCGCCGCCCAGGTGCGCGACATGATGAACCTGATCGCCTACTGCGACGGGACCCGCTCCCTGCTGGAGATCGCCGGGAAGATCGGCGCGCCGATGTGGACGCTGATCCCGATTGCCGAGCGGTTGAAGGCTGAGGGATTGCTTGAAGTGGTTTAATTTCAAGACCAACCACAGAGACACGGAGACACAGAGAAAAACAAAATAAAAACTCCGTGACTCAGTGTCTCTGTGGTGAATCTTTTGAAAAAGAGGAGATGCAAATGAGCAACTATCCATCCCGCGACGACTTCATCATTGGCGAGAAGGCCCAACTCTCGCGCCTCATCACCGAAGCCGACATCGCCGCCATGGCCGGGATCACCGGCGACACCAACCCGGTCCACATGGACGAAGAATTCGCCGCCAAAACCCGCTTCAAGGGACGCATTGCCCACGGCGTGTTCAGCGCCGGACTGGTCTCCGCCGTGCTGGGGACGAAACTGCCCGGCCCGGGCGCGGTCTACCTCAAGCAGACGCTCAACTTCCTGTATCCCGTCCGCGCCGGGGAGACGATCACCGCCGAGGCCGAAGTCAGCGCCTGGCGAGCCGACAAGCGCATCGTCACGCTCAAGACCCGCGTCTTCAACCAGGATGGCCGGGATGTGGTCGAGGGCGAGGCGGTGCTGTTGGTGGATAAGGTGGAATAGGTACTGAATTGATTCTTGAAAATATTATCGTCTCGTGATACTATTTTGCTGTGATTGAATCCTTTGCTTCCGATGAAACAAAGAAAATCTTTTTAGGCAAAGTCTCGACGAAATTGCCGAAAGATATTCAACGCACCGCTCGACGCAAATTGCTATACATTGATGATGCCGAAGATTTGCAAGATTTATATGCTCCGCCCGGTAACAAACTTGAAAAACTTAAAGGTAACAGAGCCGGGCAATACAGCATCCGCATAAACGACCAGTGGCGAATTTGTTTCGAGTGGGTGAACAATAAAGCCAGAAATGTGGAAATTGTTGATTACCACGTATAAAGGTAAAACTATGGACGAACTACTTTCCCCCATTCATCCCGGCGAAATCTTGCTCGAAGATTTCATGAAACCGCTTGGCCTGACCCAGTACCGCCTGGCGCACGATATTGGCGTGACGCCCATTCGTATCAGCCAGATTGTCAATGGGCAGCGCGCCATTACGGTGGATACAGCCATGCGCCTGGCGCGTTATTTTGGCACCAGCGCCGGGGTTTGGTTACGTTTGCAGGTACGCTATGATCTCGAAATAGCCGAAAAAGAATTGAGCGACCGCATCAACCGGGAAGTGAAGGTTTTACATCAGCCTTCAACCACACATTAGGCCGTTATATACATGAGAAAACAAAAAGTTGTCATCTCCCGCCGAAAAATTGCCGCTTTCTGTCGCCGCTGGAAAGTGGTGGAGTTCTCGTTGTTTGGTTCCGTTTTGCGGGAAGATTTCCGGCCTGACAGCGACATTGACGTGCTGGTCAGCTTCGCCCCGGATGCGCGCATCAGTCTGTTCGATCTGGTGGATATGGAAAATGAACTGAAAGACGTTTTCGGGCGTGACGTGGACCTGGTGGAAAAAGAAGCCATCCAGCGCAGCGAAAATTACATCCGCCGGAAAAGTATCCTCGAAAACACCGAGGTGATCTATGCGGCGGGATGAAACCTATCTGCTGGATATTCTGATCGCTGCCAGGCGAGCAATGAGCTATATGGAGGGGATAACCCGAGAAAAATTTCAGCGAAACGAAATGCTCCAAGATAATGAACTTTTGCACTCTGGAAACAAGGGTATTCATGGTTCATCCATCCTTTCTTCGCAGACTCTAACCGGCTGACACAGCTTCGACCCGGCTTTTGATGGCAGGGTCGTAAAACACGCAAATGTTCCTTTCGATAAATTGGGCCAGCAAGGCCTCGCCCTCGGTGGTCAACGTGTAGTATCGCCTTGCCGGGCCGGTTTCGGACGCTCTCATCTCGCTTTGAACGATTTTCAGGGATTCGAATCGCCGGAGGGCGCGGTAGATGCTATTCCCGTCCGCAGACAGCGTGCCATTGCTCAGCGACGCGATTTCGGAATTCATCTCATAAGGGTAGGAAGCGCGTTCGTGGAGCAGCAAAAGTATCCAAAACGTGAGCAGGCCCTTTTTGTAAACCAATTCCCAGTTGGACAGGAGTTCGAGAGATCTTGCAGACAGTTCAGCCATGTAATATTCCTTTGGTACTATACTAAAAGTATAGTACATTTGAAATAACTTGTCAATAGGCAATCCGAAAAAGCGATGCTTTGAATTACAATCTCCCATGCCTGTTTTCACCATTATTATTTGAGGTGCGTTATGGAAATCCGCCCTATAAAAACCGAAACAGATTATCAATCCGCTCTGGACGAGATCGAGCGTCTCTTCGACGCGTCTCCCGGAACCCCGGATGGCGACCGCCTGGAAGTGTTGACCACGCTGGTGGAAGCCTACGAAGATGAGCATTTCAGCATCCCCGCGCCGGATCCCATCGAAGCGCATTTGGATTGGCCCTGCGGCTAAGACAGCGCCAGGATCAGGACTTCGTGCGGTTCGAGCGTCCCTCCTGCCTGCTCCCACCCGGCAGTGGACAGGAGCACCCGGCCCGGGTCGAGAGTTACCGGCATCCTTTTGCCCGAAAAATTGAGCGCCACGACCACCCGCTGGCCTTCGTAAACCCGTTCGTAGAGCATCAAACTCCGCGTTGTTGGCTGGATGAATCTGAAGCTGCCGCGATGCAGGGCCGGGGTTGCCTTTCGCAAGGCCAGCAACTGGCGGGTGAAGGCGAGCATCGAGGCGGGGTCTCCTTCTTGCTTCGCCACGTTGCGGGTGACGTAATTGGGATGTACCGGCAGCCAGGGATCGCCGGTCGTGAACCCGGCCTGGGGCGAGGCGTCCCATTGCATCGGCGAGCGGCAGCCGTCCCGTCCCTTGTAGAACGGCCAATACTTCCGGCCCGGCGGGTCCAGGATCTCGCTCCGCTTGAGGGAAATGTCCCGCATCCCGATCTCTTCACCGTAATACATGAACGGCGTGCCGCGCAGGGTCAACAGCAGGGCCATGAAGACTTTTGCCAGGGCGTCGTCTTCACCCTTGCAGACGCGGGTGGCAATGCGGAACATATCGTGATTGTCAAACACCAGCGTCGGCCAGGAACCGGCGAACTCGCGCTCGTTCCGTTGGATGCGTTCGGCCAGTGAAACGGGGTTCCACCTTGTGTCCGGGCTGGCGGGAGGGAAGAAAAAGTTGAAGGCCGCGTGCAGTTTATCGGGGCCGCAGTAACCGGCGGCTTTCCCCGGCGTGGGCAGGAAGGTCTCGCCCACCGCGTAACGTTCGGGGTAGCGATCGAGCAGGTCGCGCAGGTCGCGCAGGAAACCCATCATCTCCGGCTGGTCGGTGTCGTAAACGTGCGCCTGCCGGTCGAAGGCGCGCAGGCCGAACTTGCGCGGGTTGCCCCTGAATTGGGCATCCTTGAAATAGGCGTTGAACACATCCAGCCGGAAACCGTCCACGCCGCGTTCGAGCCAGAAACGCAGCACGTCCAGTTGCGCCCGGTAGACCTGCGGGTTGCGCCAATTCACGTCCGGCTGTTCGGGGGTGAACATGTAGAAATAATACTGCCCGCGTTGCGGCGCGAACTTCCAGCCGCTGCCGCCGAAGACCGAGCGCCAGTTGTTCGGGATGCGCTCCTGCCAGAGATACCAGTCGGCTTTGGGATTGTCGCGGCTGGCGGCGGATTCTGTGAACCAGGGATGCCGGTCGGAGGTGTGGTTCAGCACCATGTCCAGGATGATGCGGAGGCCGCGGCGATGGGCCTGGTCCACCAGCGCATCGAACCCGGACAGGGAGCCGAATCTCGGGTCAATGGCAGTGTGGTCGCTGACGTCGTATCCGAAATCCGCGTCGGGCGAGGGGTAGATCGGGGACAGCCACAACGCGTCCACGCCGAGAGCAGCCAGATAGTCCAGGCGCGAAAGGAGGCCGGGCAGGTCGCCCAGCCCGTCCCCGTCCGAGTCCGCAAACGAGCGCGGATAAACCTGGTAGATCACCCCATCCCGCCACCACAAGAAGTCGGTCATAAAAGCCTCCAGTTTTGTTAATCTCCTGGCCTTATTTTAGTAGATTTGATGATTTGATGATAAGATATTAAAAACATACAGAATTCATAGAACCAAAGAGAATTATATGAGCACCCCCGGGGAACGCATCCTACTCGTCGAAACCGACCCTGATATTGTTGATGTGATTGCGCGCCAGGCCCTGCGCCCGCTTGGCTACCAGGTGAGCGTGGCTAAAGACGCGGGTGAAGCCATCAAACTCGCCGTCCAGATGCTGCCGGACCTGATCATCTCCAACCTGAACCTGCCCGGCCTGAGCGGCAAAGACCTGCTGGTGGCCTTCACCTCGAAGGGCATCAACGCCCCGGTAATCGTGCTGGCCGAAAAGGGACAGGAACAGGGCGTGATCCAGGCTTTCCGGCTGGGGGCCAGCGATTACCTGCTCTGGCCGACCCGGGATGCGGAGGTGGTCGCGGCGGTCGAACGGGTGCTCAGGCAGCTCCACGAGGGCCGCACCCGCGCCAGGCTGGACGAACAACTTGCCAAAACCAACGAGGAACTCAAACGCCGCATCAACGACCTGACCGCCATCCTGCGGATCGGCAAGGCGGTCATCACCCTCAACGACCAGCGCAAATTGTTCGACCAGATCATCCAGGGAGCGGTGCAGGTGAGCCAGGCGGATATGGCCTGGCTGCTGCTGCGGGACGATCACAGCAAGGCTTTCGTGCTGGTGGCCCATCGCAACCTGCCGACCGCCTGGGCCAAGAAGATCAACCAGCCGCTCGACGACAGCGTCAGCGGGCTGGTGGCGATGTCCGGCGAGGCGCTGACCATCCACGGCGAGCCGCTCAAACGTTTCAAGGTGGCCGCGCTGGGCCAGGCGGTGGCGGTGACGCCGGTCAAGGTCAAGCAGGAGGTCATCGGGATGCTGGTCGTCCTGCGCGAGCAGCCGACCGAGTTCAGGCCCAACGAAATGACCCTGCTGGATGCCATTGCCGATTACGCCTCCATTTCGATGGTCAACGCCAAGTTGTTCCGCGCCCTCGAACAGACCCTCGATTCGAGCCGCGCCAGCGAACAGCGCAACACCCAGCGCCAGATCGTATTGTACAACCAGGTGCGCGATAGCCTGGAGCGTGCCCTCTCGCCGGTGGATGAACTCTTGAACAGGCATGATGGTGGTTTGACAAATTCACAGAACAAAGCCCTCGAGGATATCCGGGATGCGCTAAACCAGGGGTTGAAGCTCTTGATCGGCGATCAGCCGTCATCCCAGGCGACCTCCAAAAAATGAGTTATTGTTTAGATGACCAAACCCGACCTGATCCTCCTGGCGCTCGATGACCCGGCCGTCTGGCCGTTGTTCGACCGCGCCCTCCAGCACGCCGGGTTCGACGTGGCGCTCGCCCAGGATTCCAGATCGCTCGACAAAGCGCTGCTGGGGAGCACCCCTTCGCTGGTGGTCATCAACGAGACCCTGGATGGAGAGAGCGGGCTTTCGATCTCCAACGCCCTGCTCGACCGTTTCCCCACCCTTCCGATCCTCCTATTGACCTCGAACGGCAACCCGCGGGTTTACGAACAGGCGCTGAACCAGGGACTTTACGGCTGCCTGGTCCCGCCGCTGACCAGCGAAATGCTCATCGAGAAGATCCGCAGGAGCCTGGCCCGGGCTGTGCGCACCGGGGACTGGGTCCGCCGCGAGGTCAAGCGCACCACCTCGTCGCTGGAGGAACGCGTCGACGCCCTCGAAAGGCTGCTCAAGCTGGGGCGTGACGTCACCAGCCTGCTCGAACTGAGCCAGGTGCTCCAGAACGTGGTCTCCGACGCGGTCACCCTGACCCGCGCCGAGGAAGGCTGCCTGTTGCTGCTCTCCGAAGACGGGCGTGAACTCCACAACCGCGCCGGGCGTATTTTCGAGAGGGTACCCTCCGGGTGGGAGAGCCTCCCGGTCGAAGGTTCGATGGCCGGCCGCGTAGTGGAAAGCGGCGCGCCGCTCGTCCTGAACGAATCGAACCTCAAGCATGTGGACACCGCCTTTTTCGTGAAAGCTTTGGTCTACGTCCCCTTGCGTTTGCAAGCGGGCGTCATCGGCGTGCTGGGGGTGTTCAACAGCCAGCGCAACCAGGCCTTTACCGAACAGCACACCCGCCTGCTCTCCGTCCTGGCGGATTACGCCGCCATCGCCATCGAGAACGCCCGCCTCTACACCGTATCGGAAACCGAACGCCAGAAATTCGCGGCGGTCTTCGCCAACATTGACAGCGGGGTGGTCTTGCTGGACGGGCGGTCGCGCATCCTGTACGTCAACCAGTCCGTGCGCCAGGCCTTCAAACTGGGCGACCAGGACCTGGAAGGGCAGTTCCTGCTGGACGCCATCCAGCACCCCGACGTGAACTCCCTCTACGAACACGTCAGGCAGAACACGCTCAAGTACCACGAGATCAACCTGGACGATGGGCAGACGCTCAACGCCCAGTACACCCTCATCCCCGGGGTGGGTTCCGCCATCACCATGCAAGACATCACCCACCTGAAAGAACTCGACCGGCTGAAGAACGACTTCGTCCACACGGTTTCGCACGACCTCCGTTCCCCGCTGACCGCCGTGCTGGGATACACCGAACTGCTCGAACGCGTCGGCCCGCTCAACGACCAGCAGCGGGATTTCGTGAAGCACATCCAATCCGGCGTGATCAACATCACCAGCCTGGTCAACGACCTGCTCGACCTGAGCCGGATCGAAGCCGGGTTCGACGTGCGCAAGGAAGATGTCCAGCTCGAAGAGATCGTCAAGCAATCGCTGGAAAACCTGCGGGGCATGTCGGCCAGCAAGCGCATCCACCTGACAGCCTCCCTCCCCGACCAGGCGCCCCTCCTGCGCGGCAGCCGCATCCGCTTGCGGCAGATGGTGGACAACCTGGCCAGCAATGCCATCAAATACACCCCGGAGGGAGGCCAGGTCAGCGTGCGCCTGAGCGCCGAAGAGGGGCTGGTCATTTTGCAGGTCGTTGACAACGGCCCCGGCATCCCCAAATCGGAACAGCCCCACATCTTCGACAAATTCTACCGGGCCAGCAACGTCCCCTCCGGCACGCCCGGCACCGGGCTGGGGCTGGCAATCGTCAAATCCATCGTGGAGAACCACCAGGGACGCATCTGGGTCTCGTCCACCCTGGGCGAAGGTTCGACCTTCACGGTGGTGCTCCCATCTGCCCCGGCAGCACCCGAAAAACCCTGACCGGAATTGGCACGGGCCGCTCCCGAATCTCCCTCGTTCCTAAAACTCCCGTCAGCAAGAACCGCCGACGGGAGTTTTGGCTTAAACGACATGCCTCCGCCGGGGGAGAGAACCCTGCGGAGGCCTTCGCCAAAGGAGGAGACAGTGAGGAGCTGTTGGAGGTGCTGTGTTCCGTCTCCAATTAGAATGATAACCCAGGCAGGAAAATAAAACAAAGTCAAAAGTCACGGATTATTAGTGATTATATTCACAATCGTGACTGGATATTTGACAGGAATTCGCGAACGATTTGGACAGCCTGCCCTTCCCCCGTGTAAGCCCGGACCGTCAGCCCGGGATCGGGGTTGCCGGTGATCATCTTCGAAACGGACCGGCCGGCCTGGTGGCAGCACAGGACGGGTTTCCCCAGCCCCAGCGCGTACCCGATCTCGTACCCGACCCCGTGCGAAGGCGTGGACACCTCGGCGATCAACGCGTCGCAGGCCCGGATCCAGGCTACGTCGCGGCCGTAAACCTCTCCCGGCTGGACGATCTGCTCCAGCGCGACCACGTCGGCCCCGGCAAGGTGAGCGGTCGGGACCTCATGCCCATCGTCCAGCAAGGCGGCGGTGATGGCCTGGTAAACGGCCTCGAATTCCCGTCCGCCGGTGATCGAACAGGCAAAATAGATGTTCATTTTCGGGGGTCGTTCAGGTTGGAGAGCAAGCCCACCCGCCGGCGCGTCTTCGAGGAACTGTCGCCCAGCGTCCCGCCGGAGCGCAGGCTTTCCAATCCGGTGCTGAACCGCAGCCAGTCGTCCACCAGCAGCACGATGTGAGGCGTTTTGTCCTTGAAGAAAAACGGCGAAAGGAAGGCGCGCAATGCGTTCGGCGGCATGGGATAACCGCGCAGTTCGATCACGACCGCAGTCTTCGAGGCCAGCGGGGCGATGATCTCGCGCCGCCAACCGGACAGGCTCTTGGGCGGGAAGAGCGAGGTCATGCTGGCGGTGTAAGTCCGCAGGAAGCGTTTGTAGGAAATGTTGAAGCGCAGGAAAGGCGTGGAGACGCGCAGGTAGCCCTCGAGCGGCTGGACGAAGGCTGCCGAGCGCATGAGGAGCAAGGCGATCCCGGTTGCGATGGTCACCACGCCCAGCCCGAGCAGGATCGCGCCGGGCGTGGTGGGAATCGTCGGGATGGGGTTCTGGAGCGGGGGAAAATACCATTCGGCCAGCCAGGCCGCGCCGACCAGGCCGCAGAGCAGCAAGCCCAGGGTCATTACCGCCGGCCACCAGCGGTTGAGCATGTGCCGGTAGACCAGCAGAGGGTAGCGGCGGCTTTTGTTCGCCATAGGCTAGTCGTCCGCGTCCTGGCCGGGCCGGAGTTTCATCGGGGCTTCGGCGGTTTCCTCGCCCAACTGCCGGGCCAGCTTCGAGATGGATTGCTCCAGGTGCTCGCCGCGCAGGCTGAAGGTCACGTCGCCGCGGGTGCGCTCGATGAGACTGCGGGCCACGTCGGTCTGGCGGCGCAGGCCGTTGGTGATCGCGTCCGGGTAGTCCATGGCGACCAGCACGGAGTAGATCTCGTCCATGTGGCCGAGCAGGCGTTCGGCCTCCTGCGAGTACCCGTGACGGAGGATGTCGAGGCTGCGGCGGCGCAGTTCACCGACCACCTCGGCCAGGCCGTTGAGGTAGGTGGCGTGAGGCACGTCCAGTTCCTTCGGGGTGGGCAGGTGCTGGTCCTTGATCAGGGCGCAGGTGGCGTTGGCCTCGACGAATTCCTTGAGGGCGTCCTGGGTGTACCCGGCGTAATACAGGTCGGGGTAATCGGCCAGGCCTTCCCGCAGGGTATTGGCGAGTCCGATCGCTGCGGCCAGGTTTTCGCGCATCCCATCCAGGTCGTCCCGGTGGACGGCCCGGATGGCCAGGGCGCAGTGGCGGGTCAACGTTCGGGCCTGCGAGAGGGCCTGGTCACGTGCGGTGGTCTGGGCGTCGAAGGCGGCCCGGATCTCATCGGCAATGGTCTGGAGTTTGTGCATCCTCACTCCGGCTTGGGCGGTTCGGGGTGCTGGAACGGCCCGAACAGGCGGTCGGCCAGGGTGGCGTTACCCGGCAGGCTGATCTCGCCGAAAGCGGCCTCGTAGCGGGTCAGGTTTTCGCCCAGGGCGCGGTAGAGCAGCTTGGCGCTCAACGGGGACATGACGATGCGCGCCCCCACGCTGGCCCGCTGTTCGCCCGGCAGCAAGTGGGCGAAATCCAGCACGATATCTGCCGGGGAGTGGGAAATCCGCGCCAGGTTGGCGTAGACGATTCCCAGGCCCGGGGGGACTTCGAGGTTGGGTTGGGTCGGTTTTTGGGGAAGGGCCATGAGCGGTGTCTCCGGCTAGAAGGGAATGTCGTCTTCCGGCGGCATACCGTAGGAATCGTCCCCGCCGCCCGCGCTGGCGACGCCGCCCGGCGCAAAGCTCTCCACCTCGCCCCGGCTGGACAGGAAGCGGACCGTCTGGGCCGTCACCTCGAACGAGGCGCGGGCATGGCCGTCGTTCCCGGTCCACAGGCGCGGGCCGCCCGTGGCGGGGTCGGCGGTCAGGCGGCCTTCGACCAGCACCTTGCTGCCTTTTTTCAGGTACTGGTTGGTGACTTCGGCCATCTTGCCCCAGACCGAGATCCGGAACCAGATGGTCTCCTTGACGGTCTCGCCGTTGCTGGCGGTGTACTGGCGGTTGGTGGCGACCGAAAACGACGTCACCGCCTGGCCGGAGGGGGTGTAGCGCATCTCCGGGTCGCGCCCGAGGTTGCCGGCGATAATGATGGTTTGAAACATGGGGGTTTTCTCCTTTTGGATTGAGTGAACGCCGCAGTCGCGGCGTTTTGGTCTGACCCTTGTATTTTACACCACAGGCTTGGAAATTGGTTGGAATTGGGTGGCGGCGATGGATAACTGGAAATCCCTCCCGGACCCGAACCTGCCTCGACGCCGCGAGTCTGCCCGGTGCGGGCGGACGCCCTCTACCGCACCATCCACGACCGGGCGACCCCGGAGTTGTCGGAATTTTTGTGAGATGTTTCGGTGGTTACTTTACCAACGCTTCATCCGGCGGGCAGGCTTCCGCAGCCGCGGCGGCCATTTCCGGGACGGGCGCGGCCTGGGGGTAGAGCCGCTTCTGGAGCCGGAACGCCACGTTGACCAGCCCGATCATCACCGGCACTTCCACCAACGGACCGATCACGGCCGCGAAGGCCGCCCCGCTGTGGATGCCGAAAACCGCCACCGCTACGGCAATTGCCAGTTCGAAGTTGTTGCTGGCTGCCGTGAAGGAAAGGGTGGTCGTTTTGGAATAATCCGCCCCCAGCCGGTGCCCCATCCAGAACGAGACCAGGAACATGCCCACGAAATAGATCAGCAGCGGGATGGCGATCCGCACTACGTCGCCGGGGATTTCCACGATCAGGTTGCCCTTGAGCGAGAACATGACCACGATCGTGAACAACAAAGCAACGAGAGTCAACGGGCTGACCTTCGGCACGAAATTCCCGTAATACCACTCCCTGCCTCTGGCGCGCACCAGGGCCAGGCGGGTGATGAAACCTGCCAGGAACGGGATACCCAAATAGATGAATACACTCCTGGCGATTTCGCCGATGGTGATCTCCACCGTCGCGCCGGCCAGGCCGAACAAGGGCGGCAGGACGGTGATGAAGGCCCAGGCGTAGACGCTGTAGAACAATACCTGGAAGATGCTGTTGAAGGCCACCAGCCCGGCGGCGTATTCGGTGTCGCCGTGGGCCAGTTCGTTCCAGACGATGACCATCGCAATGCAGCGCGCCAGGCCGATCATAATGAGACCGGCCATGTACTCGGGATAGCCGCGCAGGAAGATGATCGCCAGCACGAACATCAGCGCCGGGCCGATGACCCAGTTCTGGACGAGCGAGAGCGTCAGCACCTTGCGGTTGCGAAAGACCTCGCCCAGTTCCTCGTATTTCACTTTGGTGAAGGGCGGGTACATCATCAGGATCAACCCGACCGCGATCGGGATGTTGGTCGTCCCGACCGAGACCGCCTCGTTGAACTGCTGGACGCCCTGGGGGAACAGGAAACCGATCCCCACCCCGGCCGCCATCGCCAGGAAGATCCACAGCGTCAGGTAGCGGTCGAGGAACGAGAGTTGCCTGGTGAGGCTGGATTCTTTGGTCATGGTACCTCCGGTAAAGGGTAATTTGCGGAATTTTCTTCTCGTTTTCAGGTCGGATGGGACATTTTCCCGCCGCCGGATCGCGAACCGCGGCGACGGGCTGTTATCCGCGCCCCGAAATTGGACGGCCCGCAGCGGACGACCCGTGGGCCTGGTCCCGTTTTCGGACGATCAGGCCGTTTCGAGCGCGTCCGCCAGCCAGGTCGTGACCTCCGCCGGGGTGGGGATGCGCCCGGACGAGACCACCTTCCCGTTGACGACAAGCCCCGGCGTGGACAGGATGTTGTAAGCCATGATCTCGGCATAGTCCGTGACCTTGACGATCTCGGCCTCGAGCGCCATCTCCCCGACGACCTTGCGGGCGATCTGCTCGACCCGCTTGCAGTTGGCGCAGCCTGATCCCAAAACTTTGATGGTAAGCATGGTTTCCTCCAGGATAAATCAGTGAGTAACGACAGCCGGTTCCGCTTTGCGGCGGTTCACCAGCCACATGATCCCGGCCAATATTGCCAGGAATAACGTCAGATACAGCGCCACCAGCCCCAGCCCGGCCCCGTCCACCCAGGAGCCGTAGATCAGCCCGGCCAGGGTGCTGAAGAGCGCCACCCAGCCCACGTAGGTCCAGGTTTTGGTGCGACCAATAATAGCCGCGGTGATCAGGATACTTTGCAGGCTGAGTTCGGGGTCCGAGATCAGGTAGGCCAGCAGCGGGCCGCGGTGCATCCCCAAATCCAGGAACATCCGGGCGATGGGAACTTCCACCAGGGTGGGGAAGTACATGAACACGCCGAAGACCACACCGACGAAGTTGCCCAGCAGGGTATTGCTCCCGGCGATGGCTTCGATCCATTCAGGCTTGATGAGTTCACGGATAACGCCCACGGCGAATACGCCCACCACCAGCAGCGGGAAGATCTGCTTGACGAATTTCCAGGATTCCCACAGGAAGTCGCGCGTCTCGTCTTCGCGCAAGCTGGATTTCAGCATCCAGCCCAGGGCGATGACCGAAAGCAGTACCCCGAAGAATTTCCCGGTCAGGGACAGGGTCAGGCCGCCGGCGTGAGGGGTCATCCCGAGCGCGGCCAGGAGCAGGGTCAACCCGACTAACGCGACCGAGACCCAGGTCCAGGCATTGAAGCCCTCGTGGATGCGTTCGATGCCCTTCCAGGAGGCCAGCCCGACCAGGGCCAGCATCCCGATCAGGAGTACACCCTGGGCCGTGACCCCCTCCTCGCCCCGAGCCGGGTCGAATGGCACCAGGCGATACAGGGCAGCCTGGAAGGAATCCACACCGTAAACCGGCAGGGAAATTTCGGCATAGGCGTGTTTCAAAAAGTCGAACTGGAATGTGCCCGCCGCCAGCAGCGCCACCAGCGCCAGCATGAAAATCACGGCCGCCCGGCGCATGGCGGCTTGCCCGGCAAACATGGCGTCGGTGGCCCGGTCGTGCTCGGCGTCTTCCCGGCGGAAGATGAGGGCCATGATAAGGCCCACTCCGATGCCGAAGGCCAGCGAGAGCAACAGGCGGGCGAGGGCCAGGTCCATGCCGATCACGCCGCCGGTGTAGACCAGCGCCAGGACGTTGATGGCCGGGGCCACGAACAGGAAGGTGATGGCCGGGCCGAGTCCCGCGCCTTTTTTGTAGATGCCCGCAAAGAGCGGGATGACCGTGCAGGAACAGACCGCCAGCAGGAATCCGGCCGCGGCCGAAGCCGGGTAGGAGATGGATTTGGGTGTGTTGCGGCCTAAAAAGCGCGTCACCGTTTCTTTTGGGATGAGCGCGGTCATTGCGCCCGCAATATAGAAGGCAGGCAGGAGACACAAGAGTACATGCGCGGCCAGGTAAGCGGCCAGGTTGCCCAGGCCGCCATGGAGCAAATTGCCGGGAAATTCGAGAGCGTTCATGCAAATCCTTCGACGTTTATTCGAATTCTTGAATATGATCGGCCCAAAATAAAAGCCCTTTCCGGGATGGAAGGTTTTATTCGGACAGGAGGATCACCTGCCCGGCCTCCACCGGACCCGGGTCCGGGTGGCACTTGGGACAGGGACACTCGGCCCTGGCGTGAGCATGGGGGACCGGTTCGGGCTGCCCGGTCAGGACGAACATGCTGTCCACGACCTCGAAGACTTCGGGCCGGGCGACGCGGTAATACATGTTCCAGCCGTCGCGCCGGTCCGAGACGATCCCGGCGTCTTTCAATACTTTGAGGTGCTGCGAGATGTACGCCTGGCGCAGCTTGAGCATGGCTTCGATATGGCAGACACACTGCTCCCCCTCCCGCAGGATGGACAGGATCGCCAAGCGGGCCGGGTGCGCCAGGGTTTTGAACAGCTCGGCGGAGGTCTGGTAGGGGGAAATCATATTCGACATTCCGAATATCATTCTAGACCAAAAAACAGCCCTGTTCCAGAGGCTGTTGTCACCAACATTATGTGACAGGTGTCACAATTTCAGGCGCGGAAACCCTGTTCTGCCAGCCAGGAGCTGATCCGCTGCCCGATCAGGTCGCGGACCTGGCGGAATTTGGCTAACTGCTCCTCGTCCGTGCCTTCGAAGGCGGCGGGATCCTCGAATGACCAGTGCATACGCCGGTTGACTCCCGGCCAGACGGTGGGACAGTTCCTGTCGGCATCGTCGCAGACGGTGATCAGATATTGGAACAGGATTTTGCCGAGATAGGTGTTTATCCCTTTGGAGGTTTGCCCGGAAATATCCATCCCGGCCTCCTGCATCACCCGGACGGTCAGGGGGTGGATGCTTTTGGGTTCCAACCCGGCGCTGTGGACCTCGAACTGGTCGCCGCCATATTTGCGCAGGAAGGCTTCCGCCATCTGGCTGCGGGCGGAATTGCCGGTGCAAAGGAAAAGTACGCGTGCAGGCATGAAACAAGTCTCCTAAATTGAAATGGGCCATTTTATCTTAATCGCAGCCGGTTAACAACGATTTAACGGGCGATTATGGGCAGGTAAAAAATTCGTCGCCCCGGCCAGGAAACCGGGGCGACGCGGGTAATTCTGCAAGGCGCCTCTCTTAGCTCTCAACACCATTACGCTGGCAGAAAACTTGCTCGCCAGCCCTTGAAAATCACCTGTGTCCCCACACATGGATATGTCTGCATGTTGAGAATGGACAGTTATAGTCTTCACGAAGACCGCTAAAACTCGGCTCAAGATGCCCTGTACGAATTTCGAATCAGCAGTTGCTGGGTTGCATCGCTTTCACTGGAAAAGGGTTTGATCATTTCCAAAGCAATTCAACTGCAATAAAATCTATGAACGTCAAAACATTAAATCATTTTGCTGTCATTGCGTCTACGACCCAGGATATCGGTTATCTTCTGCGCGGCATCATCAGGATTTTCATGCTCCCATACTCGAACAACCACCCACCCACTTTCTTCGAGTTTCCGATTCGTGTCTATATCTCGACACTTGTTCGCTTCGATCTTTTCATGCCAAAATTTGGCATTGGCTTTGGCTTGTGACCCATGAATTGGACATCCATGCCAAAAACAGCCGTCCACGAATACAGCTACTCGTTCGTTCACGAAAAGAATATCTGCTTTACGACTCGAGTTCCGTAAAGGAGGGGCATTTGTTTGGTACTCTAGATCATATTCATCGAGCGCTTTTTGGAGTAAAACCTCGGCTTTGGTACCAGAACGTCGAACTGATTTCATGCGGTTGTGCGCCGCTTTTGAGGATGGTCGTATCTTTTGCATTCATTTTGGAAAAGGCATAAGCTCAATGTTCAGTTGCCCTTTGATGGATTTCAAAAAGTATTTGTAAAAGTTTAAGCCATACAAACTCAATATCAGATTCAGTACAGCATCTACTGGATTGTTAGCACGAATACAGATGGCGGGTTGCCTACATGGCAACCAATCTGGCAAGCCTAAAGGCGGGCTATTTTCCTCTATTTTTGTGATCAGCTGAACATGATAAAAATCGTGAACGCTCTCGTTCCGATTACCTGTGCAATGAGATGCAGGTGATTCCAAACGGAAGCCTAATCCACACGGTTTTCCGCTACTATCCAAGCGATACATGCCCACTCGCAACCTCAAGCACTCTTGGGCAGGGTTGTATTCAAGTGATATCACTGGCACAAATTCTCTCTCATCATTTGGGAAAGGTGGTAGGAAAAGTATTAGACGCTCATCGGAAAACCTTATCGGTTGTTCTTCCATCAGGATACTTGAAAGTTTGGTATCGTTGATTTCGCTCCATCGCCAGCGCGAGATGACGGTCTTTGTCAAAATCGCGGGAGAACGATCTTCCTGTGGTCTCTTCGCTTCCTCTTCTTCCCAGGCAGCCCACTGTACCTTTTGTATTTGGAAGAGGGTTTCCAATATCTGCTTTACACCGGGCCAATATCTTGATGGCATATGAACCTCTTGATTTCACAATGCCAATCTTTGCGGCGGCAAGTAATCCACCCCATCCAGTTGTTCGATGTATCTGTTTGCAAAAGGTGATTCGACCATGGCACGGAATGATTTGGCTTGCTCTTCGTGAACGAAAGATGATGTATCTTCGCAAAATCCGTAGGGGATGTATTCAATATTCCATGGTTCTTTCACATCTGGAATGCGTTCGTCGTTCATTGCTTTACGCCAATACCATGCTGGGCGAGAAAGCCAGTGCGATTTCGAGAATCTTACTTCACTCAGCATATCCATCTGCAGGTTGGGAACCTCCACGGCATGACGTACTATAATAGAGTTCCAATCATTGATGGCATCATGGTTGCCCATCAAAAGACTCGGAAACCGTGAGAGCAGGTGGGGAGCGTCTACGAGAATATCCATTTCAGGCAGGATCTGCCATTCCAGCCATTTCGAGAGGCGTGCTGCAACAACCCGGGCAAAACTTTCGATGGTTCGTTCGTCCAATTCATCTTTGCCTTCGAATACAACTTTATCCTTCGGGCTCAAGGCAAAGGCGCTGGTCCGTAAGAATTCGAGGAATGTGTATTCTTCTCCATCTCCCAACCTTTGCATTATTCTCCTTGGAATCCAATCCTTTACATCGTCCAAACCAAAGAATTCCAGAATGGAGGGATTGGTTCGCAAAGCGCCTTTTGCATCTTCCACGCGCTTCTCGAAATCATCGAGCCATTGGGGAAGGACGGGCCAATACCAGGGATGGAATTTTTCTTCTCCTACACCCCACAATGCCTTTGACGAGAGTTGCTTCTCTCCAATTTCCAAATCCGAGAAGGATTCGAGTTGCCCTTGGAAGGATAGGTTCAAAGTCAGATCGAAGGGGTTGTGAGCCAAACGATTCATTACAATTATGAGCTGGCAGGTCGAAAAACAGCGCGCCATGTATGCGACTGCATCAGCACTCGTAAAGATACCTATCTCATCGGAAAAATCTCGAAGTTCGTTATCAATGATTAGAATGTCTATGTCGTCCAATGGCATCTTATCTTCACTCACCCAATAGCCTTCCACTCGGAATCTAGACTGGCGTTCCAACATGATTTTGAAGGCTTCCTTCACCATGTTGGGCTCAAGCAAATTTGCATCAAAGTCTTGCTCAGATAAACCCACATTGCGAACTTGTTCTACAAATTTTTCTCTTTGTCTTTTTTCGTCGTCGAATATACGTATCTTCTTCATGGTCTTGATGTAGCCCTTTCTGGTCGCTGGGCGACCTTTTCCTGCCACTCCAACGCGAAAGCAGTAGCAAAGCCGTCCTCAGGCTTCACAAAGCGAGCAAAACATCCAATCCTATTGCTCAGCAACCTGACGATGGTCAAACCCAATCCCGTGCCACCATACCCCAAACGTATGCGTTCAGGCTCGTATTCCATTTCCCGCTCAAAAGGTTCGAACAATTTTTCCGCCCTCTTTAAATCTACTCCCTTGCCTGTATCTTGAATCAAGAGAATGTGACGCTTTTGGTTGGAACTAGAAGAAATGGAGAGTACTCTTCTTTCGCTTCCAAGCATGGCGTTGAAAGCATTGGAAAAGACATTCTGCATGATTGCACCCCATTCGGCGAATGAAGCTTCCGGCAGATATAAACTTGCATCCAAGTCCTTCACATCTACATCCACACCACGCGACATGAAAGTCATTTGGGCCAAAATATTCTCGACAACTGTTCTTGCACGATAACGTTGGCGCTCCTTAATAGTATCACCAGTCATGTAATCGAAGAGCATATTGGTCGTTCTGGCTCGCTCCAACCATTCTTGTAAATCTTCAGCTAGCTGTGCGATTCTCGAGTCTAGCTGGCGGTTGCTAGTGTGAATGCTTGTCAGGTTTTCGATAACATCTTCCAATCGCCCAAACTGCTTGCGCAATTCGTGCTGAATGGCAAGAGCAGAAATTCCAGCCGTAGCCAGTGGCGCTAACAAGGACAAATTTGTCAAGTTTACGTCTTTCTCGGCATCAACGGCTGTTTCTATCGATTTCGTAACCTGCATCAAATTGTTTTCGAGTGGACGATAAACATGCTGCGGAATATCATGCTTGTATTTGGCGAGAACGTCCTCAATTCTGCGAATGACTTCGCTCGGTTTTTCGATTTTGCCTCCTTGGGATTTCTCATCATAAGCCTTTCGTGCCGCGTGATAGGCGTACAAATCCATTGTGTAGCGCACTATGTTTTTTAAATCTTCATGGGCTTGACTGTATATCAAACGATCACGTGTGATTTGAATTTGCAGATTCTTTTCCTTGGTCGTGTTGATGCGAACGGAGCCTATAATGCGACGTTGGGTGGGCAAATAACGCAAACGCTCCGTATTCTTGAATATTTCCTGTAACGATTCTGGTAGCAAGCTGGAAATGAATTTTCGGTGAGCGTGATCGGATTCGATACCCAGCCAATCATTTTGCGGCGTGCCATAATAAGGCAAGTGAAAAGGGCCGTCATAGACATGCACTCCTGCGAAGCGTTCGAGATATTCTCGCAATTCGTCTACACTGACTCCAAAAGGCTGTTTCCCTTCAGCCTTGTATATGCGAATTTCGAATTCTGCATCATTGAGATTCGATTTCGTACTGTAAACTTTATCTTTATATTCTGACAGAGCAATATCAGATAGGGTGAATTCGTGTCGGAAAGTTTCATACTTAGTACCACGTTGCCAGAATTCGATTGCAACTTTTGTAACCCCCGCGTGATAAGTTCCTAAAATACGCGCCATTTGAATTCTCAATACCGCATCAATTTGTTGTCGGAATTCCTCGAATGCAACTTCGTTGCCAATGAAACGAATCTCGAATTGCTCCGCGGAGGGCAGGGAACGAATCTCCTTGCGAAACGGTGGCTGTAACCACCAGATTTCTCGTGCCAAAGATTTCAGATCATCAGTTTCCCAAGTTTGTTTGAGACCCTCCAACCGCAATTCTGTGCCATACTCGAAAGGCGGTGGATCATTGCGAATTTCGTAAACGACGGTTGCCGAGGTCAAGTCTCCGGCGTTTACAGCATCATCCCAATCCACGTATGCCCATATCCAGGGAAGGGATTCATTTTTCCGTTGGGGAACGGTTTTCAGCTCTAAGCGGTGAGCCAAGAATTGAACGGAAAGACGACCTACCCCCTTCGAGCCGGTCATCTGCCTCTGGAAATATGGAGACTTTTGCTTTTCGGATTTGTGAGTAGTTCCAATGCGCATCCAAAAATTACGGAACTCATCGAACGTCATTCCGTGTCCATCGTCTCTAACGATGATTTCACCCTTTTCATAATCTTTGCTTTTCAGGTCTTTGTCCGGGTCGAAGACAATTTCGGTGAATTTTGCATCGGCATCGTATGCGTTTTTGACCAACTCTGCTAATGCAATAGCAGGTTTACCAACGAGACGTTCGCCAAGTTCCTGAAGTAGCTTGGCATCTACTGTGAAATTGAGGGACTGCTGTTCCATCTTCGTCTCTATGATTTCCACAACCATCCCCGATGTTGGAGAATATGCAGACGAATGCTCTTGGCAATCATCCGCGCCAAAGCAACCGGGACAGCATTACCAATCATTTGAGCGAGTTTTGTAACAGAAGGATTCTTGTTAGATGGCTCGACGAATTCGTAATCTGGCGGAAATGTTTGCAACAAAGCCGCTTCCCGCATGGAAATTGCACGATCTTGTTCTGGATGACCGAATCTGCCATTTCCATATCCATAACATTGCGTAGTTATTGTAGGGGCAGGTTCTTTCCACGACATGCGACCATATACATTCTTGTATGTTCTACCCGTTTCTCTCGTATGGCATACAGCACGCAAATTATCGGGCCAATCGAACCAAGTACCACCAGGTTTTGAAACCTGAATGCGCTCCAGATTAGTAGGGGAAAGCCCCATGGTTTTATGAATATGATCTGATTTGCTAGTTTCTCCAGCTTTAAGAGTCTCCAAGAAACCAATAGCATCATGGACGGTTCTAAAGTTACCAGATTGGTGACTTGGGCGTAGAAATTCTACTGGACCTAGTTTGGACGCAATCAAAATCAGTCGATAACGATGCTGGGGAACGCCATAATTCGGCGCATAGATTCGATCATCCCATTCGACAAAATATCCATTCTTCTTCAATGCTTCCAAGAAGTCTTGAAGGACAGAACCTTCGTCGTATGTTTTGAGGCGAGGAACGTTTTCCATCGTAACGATTTCTGGCTGGATGGCTTCTATCAACTTGCTGAATTCATAAAGCAGTTGCCAACTCCTGTGTTTCCCATTCATACGGGTGTAAGCCGAAAAAGGCTGACATGGAGCGCATCCAGCTAGTATTTTCAAGTGATTTTTGGGGTAGAAATGAAGCAAGTCATCGGATGTAATGTCTTCGATCTTGACATTGACGAACCGGGCACCTGGATTGTTGTTCTCGTAAGCGTGGCGAAACGACGTGTCCGCTTCAATGCCTGCAGCTACAGGAAAACCCTCGCAGATAAAACCATGGGTCAATCCCCCAGCTCCGGCGAACAAATCCACAACCGTACAGTTGGTTACTTTTTTGGGGCTTGACATTTTGTATACCTCGGTGTCAATTCAATTGCGTTCCATCCCGATTATACGTCACTATTCTGCGTATGTCGAAGGTAGAAAAAGCGAGTGGTGGGTGAATACCTGCCACTCGCCTTGTATTTTGTGTTTTTGCCCTGTTACCCGGCGGCCACCGGCACGCGCTCGAACTGGCTGTTGTACAGTTCGGCGTAGAAGCCGCCGCGGGCCAGCAGTTCGTCGTGGGCGCCCTGCTCGACGATGTCGCCTTCGTTCATGACCAGGATCAGGTCGGCGTTGCGGATGGTGGAAAGGCGGTGGGCGATGACGAAGCTGGTGCGCCCGACCATCAGGCTGTCCATCGCCTTTTGGATCAGGATCTCGGTGCGGGTGTCCACCGAACTGGTGGCCTCGTCCAGGATCAGGATGCCGGGGTCGGCCAGCACGGCCCGGGCGATGGTCAGCAACTGCTTCTGCCCCTGGGAGATGTTGGTCGTCTCCTCGTTGAGCACCATGTTGTAGCCGTCCGGCAGGGTGTGGATGAAGTGGTCTACGTGGGCGGCTTTGGCGGCAGCAATGACCTCCTCGTCGGTCGCATCGGGACGCCCGTAGCGGATGTTTTCGAGGATCGAGGCGTTGTAGAGCCAGGTATCCTGCAAGACCATGCCGAACATCCGGCGCAGGTCGCGGCGGGTGAAATCCCGGATCTCGTGGCCGTCCACCAGGATCTGGCCGCGATTGACGTCGTAGAAGCGCATCAGCAGTTTGACGATGGTGGTCTTGCCCGCGCCGGTGGGGCCGACGATGGCGACCTTCTGGCCGGGTTTGGCGACGGCGGAGAAATCGTGGATCACGGGCTTGTCCGGGCTGTAGCCGAAGTGGACGTTGCGGAATTCCACGCGGCCCGTGACTTTCTCCACCTGGACCGGCTGGCCGGTTTCGGGAGTTTCTTCGGGTTCGTCGAGGAACTCGAAGACGCGCTCGGCGGCCGCGGCAGTCTGTTGCAGGACGTTGGAAATGTTCGCCAACTGGGTGATCGGCTGGGTGAAGGAGCGGACGTACTGGATGAAGGCCTGGATGTCGCCGATGGTGATGGCGTTGCGGACCGCCAGCCAGCCGCCGAGGATGGTCACGGCGACGTAGCCCAGGTTGCCGATGAACATCATGATCGGCATCATCAGGCTGGAGAGGAACTGGGATTTCCAGGCGACATCGTAGAGCACGCCGTTGTACCGGTCGAATTTCTGGATGCTTTTTTCCTCGCCGTTGAAGGCTTTCATCACGATGTGGCCGCCGTACATTTCCTCCACGTGGCCGTTGACGTGGCCGAGGTAGTCCTGCTGCTGTTTGAAGTATTTCTGCGACTGGCCGATGATCACGCCGACCACCACCATCGAGAGCGGGATGACGATCAGGGCGGCCAGGGTCATAGCCCAACTGATGGAGAGCATCATCACCAGCACGCCGACCACCGTCACGACCGAGGTGATGATCTGGGTCAGGCTCTGGCTGAGGGTCTGGTTGACCGTGTCCACGTCGTTGGTGATGCGGGAGAGCACTTCGCCGTGGGTGGTGCCGTCGAAATATCTGAGCGGCATCCGGTTGATCTTTTCGGAGATGTCGCGGCGGAAGCGGTAGGCGATGTTGGTCGAGACGTCGGCCATGATCCAGCCCTGGATGTAGGCGAAAACCGCCGAAACGAGATACAGGCCCAGGGTCAGGAGGACGATCCGGCCGATGGCGGAAAAGTCAATCGAACCGGTCCCGTTCAGTTGGGCCATCACGCCCTCGAAGAGTTTGGTGGTGGCCTGTCCCAATATCTTGGGGCCGGCGATATTGGCAGCCGCCGAGCCGACGGCGAAGACGAAAACGACCAGGACGGCAGCCTTGTATTTGCCCAGGTAGCCGATGAGTTTGGACATGGTGCCTTTGAAGTCGCGTGCCTTGTCGCCTTTCATCATGGCAGCCATGTGGCCGCCGGGACCGGGGCCGCGTCCCATCATCGGGCCGCTGCGGGAGCGATCGGAATCAGATCGGTGCATCATGACAGCGCCTCCAGGTTCAGTTGCGATAACGCAATTTCTTTGTAGGTTTCACAGGTTTCCATGAGTTCTTCGTGCGTGCCTTTGCCGACGATCTTGCCGTCTTCGAGCACGATGATCTGCTCGGCATGCATGATGGTGGAGACGCGCTGGGTCACGACCAGGACGGTGCTGTCGCCGGTCTTGTCCTTGAGGGCTTTGCGCAGGGCGGCCTCGGTCTTGAAGTCGAGGGCCGAGAAGCTGTCGTCGAAGATGTAGACCGGCGGTTTCTTGACCAGGGCGCGGGCAATCGAGAGCCGCTGCTTCTGCCCGCCGGAGACGTTCGCGCCGCCCTGGGAAATCTCGGCCTGCATCCCTTCGGGTTTCGAGTTGACGAACTCCGTCACCTGGGCGATGTCTATGGCATCGGCCAGGTTGTCGGGACCGGCGTTCTCGTCGGCGTAGCGCAGGTTGCTCTCGATGCTGCCGGAGAAGAGCACACCCTTCTGCGGGACGTAGCCGATTTTGTCGCGCAGGTCGTGCTGGGTGATCTGGCGGATATCCACACCGTCGAGCAGGATAGCCCCTTCGGTGACATCGTAGAAGCGCGGGAACAGGTTGACGATGGTGGATTTGCCGGAGCCGGTGGGGCCGATGAAGGCGGTGGTCTGGCCGGGGCGGGCGGTAAAGCTGATGTCGTGGAGCACGTCCTCGTCCGCGCCGGGGTAGCGGAAGGAAACGTTGCGGAATTCGATGTTCCCCTCGAAGGAACCTGTCAGGGGCGTCGGCTTTTCCGGGTCGAGGATGGAGGTCCTGGTCTCCAGCACTTCGGCGATGCGGTCGGCGGAGACGGAGGCGCGGGGCAGGATGATGAACATCATCGAAAGCATCAGGAAGGACATCACAATCTGCATGGCGTATTGCAGGAAGGCCATCATGTCGCCGACCTGCATGGCGGCGTCGGCGACTTGCCGGGCGCCGATCCAGATGATCGCCAGGGACAGGCCGTTCATAATGAGCATCATCAGCGGCATCATCACGACCATGACCCGGTTGATGAACAGGCTGATAGTGGTCAAGTCGAGATTAGCCTTGTCGAAACGATTTTCTTCGAACGGCTGCATGTTGAAGGCTCGGATGACCATCATGCCTGACAGGTTCTCGCGGGCGACGAGGTTGAGGCGGTCCACCAGTTTTTGGATGATCTTGAATTTGGGCATGGCGATGGCGAAGACGATGACGATCAGGCTGATCAGCATCAGCACAGCCACACCTATCAGCCACGTCATGGAGGTGTCTTTGCCAAGCACACGGATGATTCCCCCGATCCCCAGGATGGGGGCGTAGAAGACCATCCGCACCATCATGACCACCACCATCTGGACCTGGGTGATGTCGTTGGTGGAACGGGTGATCAGGGAGGCGGTGGAGAACTTGTCGAACTCGGTGCTGGAGAAGCTCTCGACGTTCCTGAACACGTCCCGGCGGATGTCACGGGCCGAGCCGGCCGCAATTTTGGCGGACAGGTAGCCGACGGCAATCGTACAGGCCCCCGAGAGCAGGGCCAGGAGCAGCATCCAGCCGCCGATCCGCAGGATGTAGTCGTTCTGGAGTTTGGCGGTGTCCAGGCCGAGGGCCGCGTATTCCGCCCTGACCGAGGCAATCGCGGCTTGTGTGACCATGCTCTCGCCGAGGGCGGCAAATTGTTGGTCAACGGCCCCGGTCATTTGGGCCAACTGAGCCGGAGGAAGCTGGCCGAGCAGGGCGAAAATATCCGTGCCGGGCGGGAGTTGGCTGAGGTCGAACCCCAATCCGCCGTTCATTTGGGAGGCCCTGGCCGGGTCGGCCATCACCTGCTCGAGGGTCGAAACGGCCAGGAGCGGCCGGGACAGGATCGGGTCCAGGCGCTCGATCCCGGCCCGGTCGGTCTCGGTCAGAACATAAATCGGTTCGTTCGCGAGCGCAGGATATTTCCCAACGTAGGTGTCGTAATCGGGTGAGTTCCTGTCAACCAGCGTGTAAGCCGCCAGGACAGCGGCTTTGTCTTCGGCGCTCATGAAGATGGCGAGCCGGTCCATCGCGCTCTGGCGGATGGCGACCGGGACGGCATTTTCCACGCCGCCCTGCTGGATCCCGTTATTCACGATCCGGGACAGGTAGTCCGGCAGCGCCAGGTCGAAGTTCGCCTGGGCGAACAACAGGACGATGGCGACCAGGAGCATGGCGGTATAAGGTTTCAGGTATTTTGCCAATCGAATCATGGCCGGTTTTTTCTCCTTCTAAAGTAGTACTCTTGAAAATTGGTAGTCTCCTTCTTGAGTGCAGTTCGTTTTTTCACCGCGAAGAAGCGAAGGCCGCCAGAGAATAGTTCAATGCCGCTATAAGGTTGCGGAATGAGTATATAGTTTGGTTATGAATTGAGTATGAAGGGTTTGTGAATGGTTTTGGGCTTTCTCGAACCGACCGTTAAACGGGGTCTGTTTCAAGGTCTTGGGCGGCGCGCAGCATCAGGTGGAGCGCATCCG
This sequence comes from Chloroflexota bacterium, assembly GCA_049324115.1. GTDB lineage: Bacteria > Chloroflexota > Anaerolineae > Anaerolineales > Villigracilaceae > UBA5796. The sequence continues at coordinate 18,313 of JBMOMN010000022.1, read as the reverse complement.
TGATTTGCGCCTGCTCCTCCGCCGATAATTTTTCAGCCATTCCATCGACCCAGCCGTAGCGTTTCTCGTTGCCCTGGGCGATGAAGGCCCGGCCCATGAGGGAGAGCTTCACCTGCCTGGCGCGGCGGTCGTGCGGGTCTTCGGCGCGCTCCAGCAGCCCGGCCTGGACGAGTTTGTCCACCAACTGGCTGACGGCCGCGGAGGTGATGTCCATCCGCTCACTTAAGTCGGAGATGCCGCACTGTTCGTGGCGGTGCAGGTGCATCAGCAGGAAGAACTGCGGCATGGAGTATCCGCCGGCCTTCACGTAACGCGCCCAATCGTGCATCGAGCGGTGCATGAATATGTCCACCCACTGGCGCAGGGTCTGGGAGAATTGGACTGAGTCGGTCATAGTTAAGCCTTCTTTTTAGTTAAGCGGGCTTAACTATATCCAAAACGAAGGGGGTGTCAAGGTGGGAATCCCCCGTGCGAGGAAACTCTTATGGAAAGTTTACAGGGCGGGTAAAAGACCCGCCCTGTAAAATCAGCCTAACTTCGCAGTTTTGCGCCCAGCTCGTTTTCCAGCCGCCGCACGATCCTGGTGCGGATGGCCGCGGCTTCCTTGTCGGTCAGGGTTTTTTCGGCCTGGTAGGTCAGGCTGTAGGCCAGGGACTTCTTGCCCGCGCCGACCTGCTCGCCGCGGTACACGTCGAACAGTTTGACGTCGGTCAGCACTTTGCCGCCGGTCTGGCGGATGAGCGTCTCGACTTTCGCGGCCGGGATGGAGTCGTCCAGGATGAGGGCGATGTCTTCCAGCACGGGCGGGACCTCGGGCACGGGAGCCAGTTCGTAGCCGGACGCGGCGGCCCGGCGCAGGGCCTCCAGGTCGAACTCGGCGGCCAGCACGGGGGCGTCTTCGAATTCATAGTTGTCCTTGACCAGCGGATGCAGCTCGCCGAACACGCCGACGGTCCGCCCGCCCACCCGGATTTCAGCGGCCTTGCCGGGGTGGAGGTGATAAACGGAGTCGGTCGGAGAATAGACGACGTCCGTTAAACGGAGGCCTGCCAAAAGGAGTTCGATCCGCCCTTTCAGGTCGTAGAAGTCCATCTCCGGGGCAGATTTCACGTCCCAGGAGGTCTCCGTCCGCAGGCCGGTCATCGCAATGGCCAGTTTACGGGGTTCGAGGGGTAAGTCCCCTGCGACCGGCTCGAAGACCGGGCCGATCTCGAACAGCGCCAGCCCGTCCCGCAGGCGGACGTTGCGTTCCAGGCTGTCGAGCACCGAGGCCAGCAGGCTGCGGCGCAGGACGCGCTTTTCGGGGGCGATGGGGTTGGCGACTTTGACGTATGGTTGGGGCGGGTCTGAGACCTGCCCTAACAGGCGGGCCTCATTTTCGGGGGCGGTCAACCGGTAGCTGACGACTTCCTGTAAGCCGATCCCGGCCAGTTTGTCGCGCAGGCTTTCCTCCCACTCGTTGAGCGGGTTGCCGGCCTGCGGCGGGAGTTCGTCGGCCATGCGGGTTTCGGGGATGTTTTCGTAGCCGTACAGGCGGGCGATCTCTTCCAGGATGTCGGCCAGGCCGACCACGCCCTCGCCGATGTCCATGCGATGGGGCGGGGTTTGGGCGATGACCTTTTCGCCCTCGACCCGGCACTCGAACTCGACCCGCCCCAGCAGGCCGGCGATCTCTTGCGCCGAGAGCCGGATTCCGAGCAGCCGCCGGACATCCCCCGGCGTGACCTCCACGACGGGATCGTGCGGCGGCAGGGGATATTCGTCCACCAGGCCGGGGGCGATCTCCCCGCCCGCCCAGGCGGCCATGTAAGCCAGGCCGCGCTCCACGCCAGGCCGGGCCAGGGCCGGATGCACGCCGCGCGAGAAGCGGAAGGAGGCTTCGCTGTGCAGGTTGTGGCCGAAGGCCGTGCGCCGGATGTTGATGAAGTTCCAGGCCGCGCCTTCGAGCAGCACGTTGCGGGTCTTTTCGGTGATCTCGGATTCCTGCCCGCCCATCACGCCCGCAATCGAGAGCGACCCGGCCTCGTCGCAGACCAGCACGTTGAGCGGGTTGAGGCTGCGCTCCACGTCGTCGAGGGTGGTCAGTTTTTCGCCGTCGCGGGCGGCACGGGTGGAGATGACCACCGGCTTGCCCCTGGCCCGCTCGACCAGCACGTCGTAATCGAAGGCGTGCAGCGGCTCGCCCAGTTCGAGCATGGCGTAGTTGGTGGCGTCCACCAGGGCGTTGATCGGGCGCATGCCCGCCAGCCGCAACCGTCGCTGGACGCGGTAGGGGCTGGGTTTGGATTGGACGTCCCGGATCAGCCCCAGCACGAAGCGGGGATTCAACTCTGGATCGTTGATCTCGATCCGAACCAGCCCCTCGAGCGGACTCCCTTCGGCATGGTACCGTGTCTCGGGCTTTTTCAGCGGCCGATTGGTGAGCGCCGCCAGCTCGCGGGCGACGCCCAACACGCTGGCGCAGCGGGCCATGTTGGGCAGGATGTCAATGCTCAGCACGGCGTCGCCCATGTAATCGGCCAGGGGCATCCCGACCGGCGCGTCGTCATCCAGGAGGATGATGCCCTCGTGTTCCTCGGAAATGCCCAACTCCTTCTCCGAGCAGACCATCGAGTACGACTCGACGCCGCGGATCTTGGTGCGCTTGAGGGTCATCAGCACCTGTCCCTCGGCGTGACCGTCGTAGAGGGTCGTGCCTTCCTTGGCGTAAGCCACCTTGATTGGCCTGGACAGTTTTCCGATGCCCCTGTACTCGAACAGGTTGGGCGCGCCGGTCAGCACGGTTTGGAGCGCTTGCCCGTCGAACAGGTCGCACAGCACCAGCCGGTCGGCGTTGGGATGCGGCAGCACCTCGCGGATCTCGGCCACGACCAGCCTGTCCCTGTCCCAGGCGAGGCCGCTGGTCTTGAACTCATGCCGCTCGCCGGAGTGCATCCCCTGGGCCGGGCCGCCGGGCATGGGCAGCCCCACGTAGCGGATCTCGTCCACTTCGAGGCCGGAGAGGGTCAGTTTGCGGGCGATATCTTCGACGGAGAGGCCGTCGGTGTTCACGAAGTCATTTAACCAGGATAATGGTAATTTCATAGAAAACTCCTGTTCAGAGAGTAGAGATTAGATGATTAGAGAGTGGTGGGTTCGTTATCTGCATCGTCTTCTGGCAAGCCAGCATCGTAAGGTTCAGGGTCTTCCCGGACAGCGTAATTTGCGCCGGGTTCGTTGGCACCCTGTTTGCTTTTCTTCAAGTAGCCGATGTATCCATTGAGCATCTTGTCAATTTCTTCGCCCTCAGCTTCCAACTCGCTATAAAGAGTCTCAGGAATGAAGTCCACTTCAAACGCGAAAATCAGGTGGCTGAGTGTTTCTTCCAGCGAGCCGCGGGCATTGTAGCAAAAACGCACGTTGTCCTGGTAGTAGAAACGCCCATAGCCTTCGGCGATGTTGGCTGAGATGCTCAGTGACGAGCGCCGCAGTTGCTGGTTCAGGTTCCATTTTTCTTCCGGCGGCAGCAAAGGCAGGACTCGCTTGTACACTCTGAGAGCAAAATCCTTTGCCCGCATCCACACTTGCAAACGCTTCAATCCTTGTATGCTCATATCAATCTCCTTTCTCTGTAGCACTACTCACTGCTCTCTACTCTCTACTCTCTACTCTCTACTCTCTAATCTCTAATCTCTAATCGCTAATCGCTAATCGCTTCACTTTAGAACTGTTCCAGGAATCGAACATCATTTCCCCAAAAATAACGGATGTCGTTGATCTTGTTGCGCAGCATCAACTGGCGCTCCGGTCCCATGCCGAAGGCGTAGCCGGTGTAACGGCGCGGGTCGTAGCCGCCGTTTTGCAGCACCACCGGATGCACCATCCCGCAGCCCAGGATTTCCAGCCAGCCGGAATTCTTGCACACCGAACAGCCTTTGCCGCCGCAGACGAAACACTCGATGTCCATCTCGGCGGAGGGTTCCGTGAACGGGAAGTAGGAGGCGCGAAAACGGGTCCGGGCATTTTGTCCGAACATGCGCCGGGCGAAATCCGAAAGCGTCCCTTTCAGGTCGGCGAAAGTAATGCCTTCGCCCACGGCCAGTCCCTCGACCTGATTGAACTGGACTTCGGAGCGGGCCGTGATCTGCTCATTGCGGAAGCACATCCCCGGCAGGGCAATCCGGATCGGCGGCGGGTTGTCGGGATTTTTGGCGGACGCCTCACGCATGGCCCGGATCTGTCCCGGAGAGGTATGCGTGCGCAGCAAGATCGGGTTGTCGCCCCGGTCGCCGGCCTCGACGAAGAGCGAATCCTGCATTTCGCGGGCGGGGTGGTGGAGCGGGAAATTCAATGCCTGGAAATTGACCTCGTCGGTTTCGACCTCCCGCGAGGTGTAGACCTGGAATCCCATCTCGGCCAGGATGTCCAGCACGAGGCGCAACTGTTGCGTGGCCGGGTGCAGCCTCCCGACGCGCACGTTGCGTCCGGGCAGGGTCACGTCGAGCTGCTCCTCTTCCAGCGATTTCGCCAGGGCCGCGGCCTTGACGGCTTCGCCGCGCTCGGCCAGGGCCGCCTCCAGCGTCAGCTTGACCCGGTTGGCGGCCTGTCCCACGGCCGGACGTTCGTCTTTCGAGAGCTGTCCCAGCCCGGAAAAGACTCCCATCAACGCCGAACTGCGCCCGAGGTGTTTCACCCGCCAGGCTTCCAGCGCGGCCTGGTCGGTGACTGCATTGAGTGCGTCGAGTGCAGTCTGTTCGATCTCTTTCAGTTTATCCAGCATAGCTGCCTCCTGATCGGGAGAGTAGAGAGTGGAGATTAGAGATTGGCTTTCGTGAGAACTATTCTCTACTCTCTGTTCTCTAAAAATAAAATCCTCCCATCCACATTGGGACGAGAGGGAGTTCTCGCGGTACCACCCAACTTTAGTCTCATAGCCGGCTGGTCTCATAGTCTATTGAACTAACACCCCCTGACCAAGCGACTATTCGACGAAACGACTTCCCTCGTAACGCTGGGATTGCGGCTCAAGCTACTGGTCACGCAAAATGAATTTTGCGGTACGTTCCCCTGAGCGGCTCGAGAGGGAACTTCGACGGGTTTCCGGCGAGCGCAAGTTTCAGCTACTCTTGCGCCTCTCTGGCGGCGTCTGCCGGCCTACTTTCCTCTGTCATGACCTTTTGATGGGCTTTATTATCTGCAAAATCTGGATTGTGTCAAGTAGCGATCACGCCGCGGCTGAGACGGGCGAAGCCGGGGCCGACTCTCAGGCAGGTTTCCGTTAAACGGAACCCGGCCGCAGCGAAAAGCGACTCCGTTTCCGCCTCCGTCCAGCGGGCGTGGGTCTCGGCGTTGTGCGCCCAATCCAGCAGGGATTGGCGGGCCGCGCCGTCCAGGCTGCGCTCGTCAGCGAGACGGGTGACGGCCCCGGCGCTGATCCGCTCGGACGGGTTGAGCAGGCAGACCCATCCGCCGGGTTTGAGCAGCCTCCGCCAGCAAGACAGGGTTTCGAGCGGCTCGTCGAGCAGGAAAAGCAGGTTGACGGATGTTATCAAATCGAAAGTCGAAGGTCTAAAGGGGAGTTGGCCGGCGTCAGCCTGGACAAGATTCGCGGAAAGGTGAGAGGATAGAAGAAAGAAGTCGAGGTCAATGCCGAAGGAACGGTGACCGGCTTGGGCGAAGATTGACGGGAGCAGGCCGGGGCCGGTACCCACATCTAAAATAACGGAAACAGGCCCCACGTCGCAGAACGCTGCAAATTCGGCCAGGGTGCGTCCCCAGGCGGTTTTGGTCTGGATTTCGAGGAAGTTGGAGAAGTCGGGCATGGTCCGATTAAAACACAAGAGCGCCGCTATGGCGCAATTGTGTTTTGATGTTTCTCGATTTTCCTGGAGCGCGGACTTCAGTCCGCAACAGATTTGCAAACAGATTTGCAAGCTGAAGCTTGCACTCCGCAGGCGTCCTAGACGATCCCGCCGGTGGTGAACAGGCTGATGAGGAAGCGGATGCCGCCGACGATCAGAGCCAGCAGGTTGAGGGTCAACCCGATGGCGGCCATGGCCCGGCCCTGGTTCTGCGGGTTGGGGCGCAGCAGGTCAACCAGCCCGAGCACGAAGCCGATCAGGGCGAAGGGCAGCGAGACGCAGTTGACCACGTTGAGCAGCGGGATGAGCGAAAGGCAGACGCCGCTGCTGGACAAAATGCCGATCACGAAACTTGCGATACCCATGTTTTCTCCTTTTGGTTACGCCTAGATTTACGGGAGAATTTTGGAAAAGTTTTGGGATCAGTTCAGCACCTCGATATTCGGTTCGAGCGGGATGCGTTCGATCAGGTCGAGGAAATCGGCTGGGGTGATTTCGGGATCGGGCTTATCTATCAAGGTGCGCAGGGTGGCTTCCATCACGTTGGTGCCGAAGCTGCGGCCTTCGAGGCGCGGCGTGGTGGTGACCAGGATGCGCAGGTTGCGCTTGCGGAGTTCCTCCACGTTTTTGGAGGTGGTCGTATTGGTGACGATGATCTTGCCGGTCAGGTCATCCGGCATGTGGGCGCGCACCGAGACGAAATCCCCGGCCAGGACGGTGGCTTCGTTGTAATATTTCGTCCATTTGGGTTCGGGTTCTTTCTCCTGGGCCGAGCCGAGCGGGTAGAACCACTTGAAGGGCAATTGGGTGATGACCGGCAGCAGGACGCCCGCCAGCAGCCGCACCGTGGACAGCCTGCGGATCGGGACAGGCAGGCCGAGCGAGAACATCAGGTCGCCGAAGACCATCTCGCAGCCGGCGCCGACGAGGGCCGAGGCCATGCCGTAACGATCAACGGCGTTGGTCTTCAAGCCTTTCATGCCCTTGAGGGTCCTGCCTTCTTTTTCGTTCAGGTGTTTTTCGAGAGCGGCCACGGCCCGCTGCACGAGCAGACTCTTGACGCCGTTGCCGTCTCCCACCTTGCTGACCTTGATCGCCTCCCGGATGCGTCTGGCCTCGCGGAAATAATAGCGCCGGTTGCCGACGGCCAGGTAGAACTCGATCCCACCCACGCCGAAGGCGTCCACTTTGCCGTCGAATTCGCGGTACATGGCCAGGGCCTTCTCGAAGTCCGCTCCCGTCCCTTTGCGGGAGAGTTCGCATTCCTGGCCCAGGAAAGTGTGATGGGTGGTGTGGTCGCGCGTCGGCGACCCCAGACTGACAGACAGGATTTTCTTCATGTTGCCCTCCGAAAAGTATTTGGGCAGCCCCGTCCCGCGGGCCGCCCTACGGCTGGACCGTCACCCCGCGCCAGACGACATCGAGCGTTTGCAGGGCGGTCAGGTTGCGCCACGGCCAGGCTGCCCGCATCCGCACGGGATCGTCGAAACGGTTGCCGGCCCAGGTCAGGTGCGCCTCGTCGTCCAGGAGGCCCTGCCCCGGCAGCGGTTGGACGGCCAGCCAGAAATTCCACAGGGGGATTTCATACTCGTAGGCCAGCCGGGCGATCGCGGCGTTGATCAGCTGGTCGCCTTCCAGGTTGTCGGCTTTGGTCGCCAAAATCGGGACGATGCCTTGCTCGATCAGGTAATCCAACACTTTGCGTAAATTCGACTCGAAGGCTTCCTTGTGATTGAAGTCGTTCGTGCCCAGGATGACGAACGCGAATGCCGGACGGTTGGTCCGCACTTCGCAGGCGAGCGGCGTTTCATCGGACTGGCACAGGGCCGGGTCGGCCCAGAGCGGCGACAGGATGGAGGCGACCGTAAAGCCGTCCCTGACGGTGACGTGTTGTTTGCCGAAGGCGTCGTGGAAATGGTCAACGACTTGCTGGAGGTAGGCGTAGTCTTCGCCGAGCGAATAATAATTCGGACCCATCCCGAAATCGCCCAGGAACCTGCCCGGCGACCCTCCGCAATCGCCGATGACCGTGAACACGTCCGGCGCGTTGCCGATCTCCTGGCCGTACTGGTAGATTTCGCGCATCCGCCGGCTGACGTTTTCGGGGATGACCGGCATGGACATCCAAGCGTCCGGGGCGAGGGTCGCGGTGGGAGCGGGGACGGGGGTGGAGGTGGGCGCAGGGTCCACGCCAGCCGTCGGGGACGGCGGATCGTCCGGCGCGGCGGACGGACCCGGAGGCGAGGGGGTGGCGGCCTCCGCCGGAGGACGCGTCGCGCCCGCGTCCTGCGCGGGGGTGGAACGAATGCCCTGTTGGGCGCAGGAGGCGAGAAGAACCAGAATAACACTAAAAAGTATTGGTCGTTTCATGGGGTTATGGCCATGCCGCATGGGATGGGGCATCCAGGTTGGAATCGTTGTGGCAGGGGCTTGCTTAGGGCTGGTTCAATTCCCAGATGATCCGCAGCCCGTCCAGCGTCAGCCAGGGCGCGATCACGTCAATGGCCTGGGTCTCCCTGGCGACCACCTCGGCCAGCCCGCCCGTGGCGATGACTTTCATGTCCGCGCCCAGTTCGCGGCGGAAACGCTCGACCATCCCCTCGACCATGCAGACGTAACCGAACAGCAGCCCGGATTGCATGGCGTGGGGCGTGTTGCGCCCGATGACCGAGGGCGGGCGCTGCAATTCGATATGCGGCAGTTTGGCGGCGTGGGTGTAGAGGGCTTCGGCGGCCAGGTTGACCCCGGCGGTGATCGCCCCGCCGAGATACTCGCCGTTTTGGGTCACGGCGTTGAAGGTGGTGGCCGTGCCGAAATCTATCACGCAGGCGGGACCGCCGTACAGGTGATGGACCGCCACGGCGTCGGCCACCCGGTCGGCCCCGACCTGGCGCGGGTCCTCGTAACGGACGCGGATGCCGGTCTTGACGCCCACGTCCACCAGGAGCGGTTCCTGCCTGAGGTACTCGCGGCAGGCCTGGGCCACGCGTCCGGTCAACGGCGGGACGACCGAAGCCAGCACGATCCCGGTCAGGGCCTCGCGCCCGAAACCGGCGTGCTCCAGCAATCCCAGAAATTGCAGGCCGTACTCGTCCGGCATGCGAGCGTGGTCGGTCGCCAGCCGCCAGTGCGGGCCGAGCTTGTCACCCTCGTACAGGCCGAGGGTCAGGTTGGTGTTGCCGACGTCAATGGTGAGGAGCATGGGTGTCCAGAGAATAGTGAGTAGAGAGCAGAGAGTAGTTTTGGAGAGAGTGAGGTCCGAGAGCACTGATCTCCACTCTCCACTCTCTATTTTACCGCTTCTATGATCTCCGCCACCAGATCATACCTGTGGAACTGCGGCATGATGTACACGCCCGCGGCCCATTCCTTGAGCTGCTCGATCAACTCGATCGTGATCTTCACCCCCTCGCGTGCCCCATCCGCTGCCGTTTCCATGCGCGCCAGGGTCGCTTCGGGAATGTGGACTCCCGGCACCTCGTGGTGCAGGAAGCGGGCGTGCCGCGTGCTGACCAGCGGCAGGATGCCGGCCAGGATCGGCTTGCCGACCGGGCCGTGTTCGTCTTCGTAGCGGCAGATGAACTCCCGGGCCGCCTCCGGTTCGTAGACGGGCTGGGTCAGGAAGAAATCGGACCCGGCCTTGAGTTTGCGGCGCAAATTCCTGGCCTCGGCCGCCGGGTCTTTCGGGGACAGGGAGAGGGCCGCGCCGACGAAGAAACTGGTCGGCTGCCCGATGCTGGTCCCGCTGTGATCCATCCCGGCGTTGAAGCCTTGTTTGATCAGCTTGATCAAGCCCGAGGGGACCAGGTCGTAGTTGTCGGTCGCTTCGGGATAGTCGCCGATCGAGGTCGGGTCGCCCATCACGACGAAGATATTCCGCAGGCCGAGGGCGTGGGCTGCCAGCAGGTCCCCCTGGACCCGCAGCAGGTTGCGGCCGCGGGTCGGGAAGTGCAGGGTCGTATCCACCCCAACCTGCCGCCTGACCACGTCACAGACTGCCCAGGCCGACATCCTCATGCGGGCCATTGGGCTGTCGGCCACGTTGATCACGTCCGCGCCGGCGTCGTGCAGCAGGGAGGCGCCGGCGATCAGTTTGTGGGTCGAGAGGCCGCGCGGCGGGTCCATCTCGACCGAGATGGCAAAGCGCCCGGCGGCCAGTTTCTGCGCCAGCGGGGAGGGCTGTTCGGCGGAAAAGTCGCCTTCGTCCGCTTCGGTCGTGAACGGGAATTCGATCTGGGCCGCCTCGCAGCCTTCAGGATATTTGTCGAGGGCGGCCCGCATGGCCGCGATGTGCTGGGGCGTCGTCCCGCAGCAGCCGCCGACGATATCCGCCCCGGCCTCGCAGAAGGCCAGGGCGTAGTCGCCGAAATAGTCGGGATCGGCCGGGTACATGATCCGTCCGCCGACCTGCTCCGGCCAACCGGCGTTGGGTTTGACCCAAAGATAGGGTGCGGAGCGCAAGGTCCCCGGCGTTGCGCCAACGTCTCCAGACGTTGGAGTCCGGGGCAGGAGGATGGCCTGGCGCATCTGTTTCAGGATGCGCAGCAACTGGGCCGGGCCGCCGGAGCAGTTGACGCCGATCACGTCCGCGCCCGCGTCCCGGAGCGTGTGCGCCACCTGGACCGGATGGTCGCCGAGCACGGTGCGCCCGTCGCGGGTGAAGGTGACGGAAGCGACGACCGGCAGCATCCCCGCCTCCTTGGCCGCCCTGATCGCCTCCTGGATTTCGTACAGGTCGCTCATGGTCTCGATCACGATCAGGTCCACACCCGCCGCGACCAGCGCCCGGACCTGTTCGGCGAAGGCCGCCCGGGCCTCGTCCGGCTGGACGCGGCCGAACGGGGCGATGCGCACGCCCAGGGGTCCGATATCGCCCGCGATCAGGACCTCCTTGAAGGAGGCGGCCACCGTCCGTTTGGCGAGTTCCACCGCAGCCCGGTTGATCTCGTCCACCCGGTCTTCGAGGCCGTGCTTCCCGAGTTTGTAGCGGTTCGAGCCGAAGGTGTTGGTCAGGATCAGTTGCGCCCCGGCCTCGATGTACTCGCGGTGGATCTCGGCCACCAGGGCCGGATGGGTCAGGTTGAGTTCGTCGAAGCACTGGTCGAAGCTGATGCCGCGCCCGTGCAGCATGGTGCCCATGGCCCCGTCGGCCAGCAACACCCCTTTGGAGAGAATTTTAGATAAGTCCATAAGTTACCTTTCCTGATGCGAGTGCGACGCACCCTCCCTGCGCTTGAGCCAGTCCTTGAGCGCCGGGCCGGTGCCGAGGCTCCACGGGCGGATTTCCTCCGGCGGCACGGCCTTGACAGCTTCCAACTCATCTCCGAGCCTGATCTCGCCCTCGGCCCGGACGTGATAGGCGAAGATGACCTGGTTGCGCAGCTCGAAGGCGTAATGCCCGACAAAAGCGACGATCTCGCCCTCCAGGCCGAGTTCTTCCCGGACCTCGCGCAGGACCCCGGCTTCGGGCGTTTCGCCCTTCTCGAGGAACCCGGCCACGAGACCGAGCCACTTCTCCGGCCAGCCCTTGCTGCGGGTCAGGATGACCTTGCCCTGGTGCTCGACGATAGCCGCCACCACCGGGACGGGATTATCCCAGAAGACGAAGCCGCAGGCAAGGCATTTCAGGCGGGTCGAGCCGTCAACTTCGGCGCTGACCAGTTCAGCCGCGCATTGGGGACAGAATTTGTAAGCCATAATAGTGGCTGTGATTTTACAACAAAAACAGTCCGAAATATTCCCAACTCCTCCCCAGCCCGTTCATACTCAATTCACAAGCGGCTCCTATACTTTGCTCAACGTTCAAACATAAAGGTGATCGTTCACCCGCGAGTGCGTCGCACCTGACCTTGAGTCAAAATCCGGTAAACGAGAGCCTCCAACGTTTGAAATCACCCCTTTCAGACAGGTGCGACGCACCCTCTGAACAATTACCCAAAAGGAGACAAAATGAACCGATACATCGTTTTCAGACTCGTTTCGGCCCTGGTATTGATCGCCGTGATCGCCACCCTCGGCTGGTTCGCCTACCGGGCCGGGTTCGCCCAGGGCGCGGCGGCAGACATCCAGCTCCAGGCGGGTGAAGGCGGCGTCGTGCCTTATCCCTATTACGGCTACGGCTTCCGCCCGCACTTCTTCCCCGCCTTCGGCTTCTTCGGCCTGCTGATCCCGCTCTTCCTGGTCTTCCTGGCTTTCGGCGCTTTCCGCCGCATGGTCTGGGGACCGCGCTGGGGCTGGCACCACCGGCCGCACGGCCCCTGGGGTGAGGGCGTCCCGCCCATGTTCGCCGAGTGGCACAAACGGGCGCACGGCGAAGAACCCGACGGAGAGAAAGCCGGACAGTAACCCGCCTTCGTGTACAATAGACCCAGGCTACACACAGACCAAACCTGACAGGTTTCACAAGGCAACTCTCCCTCCGGCTTGTCTGCGAAGAAATGAACTCGGATGATAAAGCCATTCAGGAAACCTGTCAGGTTTTGCGGAATTTTCGATGAAAACCATCCTCGTTGTGGACGACGAACCCAAGATCACCCAGCTTGTGAAAGATTACCTGGAACAGGCTGGATTTGGCGTCCGCGTGGCCCATGACGGCAGATCCGCCCTGGCGCTGGTCCGCGCCGAAAAGCCGGATATGGTCGTCCTGGACCTGGGCCTGCCCGGCCTCGACGGGCTGGACGTCACCCGTGAGGTCCGCAAGGTCTCGAACGTGCCGGTCATCATGCTCACCGCCCGCTCCGAGGAGACCGACAAGCTGGTCGGCCTCGAACTGGGCGCGGACGACTACATGACCAAACCCTTCAGCCCGAAGGAACTGGTCGCCCGCGTCCGGGTGCTGTTCCGGCGGATCGAGAACTACAGCGACCCCGGAAGCGACGTCATCCACGCCGCCGACCTGACCCTCGACCTGCCGCGCCTGCGCGTCACCGCCGCCGGGCGCGCCATCGAAGAACTCACCCCCACCGAATTCGAGATCCTCTCCACCCTGGCCCGCCAGCCGGGGCGGGTCTTCACCCGCGCCCAACTGCTGGATGCCGTGCATGGGGTGGCGTTCGAGTCGTATGAGCGGGCCATAGACGCCCACATCAAAAATATCCGCCGCAAGATCGAGATCAAACCTTCCGACCCGCGCTACGTCCTCACGGTTTACGGCGTGGGTTACAAGTTCGCCGACCGATGAGACACCGGCCTCCCTTCCACCGTCCGCGCCCGCACTGGTGGCCGGAGAACGAACCCTGGCCGCCGCACGAACGCTTCCGCCGGGCCACCTTTTTCCGGCGTTTCGGCTGTTTGTTTGCCGTCGCAAATTTCACCGGCCTGACGGCGCTGGTGATTTTCATCGGCTTCCTGGCCCAACAGTTCGGGCTGCTCGACCCGTCCCTGAGCCTGGGACAATGGCTGGTCCCGGTTGGGCTGGGGGTTTTGACCTTTTTGATGCTCATCGTGGCTGCGGCCGTATTCGCCCTGCGGCGGGTGCTCACCCCAATGGACGACCTGCTCAACGCCGCCCGGAAAGTGACCGAAGGCGATTACTCGGTGCGCGTCCCGGAAAAGGGGCCGCGCGATGTCCGCTCGCTGGCGAAGGCCTTCAACGGCATGGCCGCCCGCCTGCAAACCACCGACGCCCGCCGCCGCGACCTGCTGGCCGACGTGACCCACGAACTGCGCACCCCGCTGACGGTCGTCCAGGGCAACCTCGAAGGCATGATAGACGGCGTCTACCCGGCGGACAAGGCCCGCCTGAACTCCATCCTCGACGAAACCCAGGTGCTCTCGCGTCTCGTGGACGATTTGCGCACCCTGGCCCTGGCCGAAAGCGGCGCGTTGCAGCTCAAACGGGAACCGGTTGACCTGGCGATCCTGATCGGCGAAACGGTGACAGGCTTCCGGTCCGGGGCGGAGGCGGGGGGCATCAGCCTGGAGGCCCGGCCGGATGGCGACATCCCCCTGCTCGACCTCGACCCGGAACGCATCCGCCAGGTGCTCTTGAACCTGGTCTCGAACGCCATGCGCTACACGCCCCCCGGCGGCCGGATCGAGATCCGCTGCCGGGCGGACGGCTCGGCGGCCACGATCGAAATTGCGGACAACGGCGCGGGCATTCCGGCGGAGGAGCTGCCGCACGTGTTCGAGCGTTTCTACAAATCACGCGATTCGGGGGGGATGGGCCTGGGGCTGGCGATTGCGAAGAACCTGGTCGAAGCCCACGGTGGGACGATTGCGGCGGAGAGCCGGCCCGGCCAGGGCACCACGGTGCGGATCAGGTTGCCGATCGTCGAATAAAGGCAGACTTCCGAAGTCCATTTTCACTCCCACAGGTCGCCCACAGAACGGGCAAAAGCCTCCAGCGCGGGGCGGTCGCGGAAGGACAGGTCGGCGATGACCAGCCGCCCGCCGGGGGAGAGACGGTTGCCCGCCAGGTCGGTAACGATTTTCACTTTTTGGGGCAGCTCGAAATGATGGAACACGTAGGCCGAGACGATCCGGTCGAAGCGGCGGTCGAGGGCTTTGGGCCATTCCCGGCGAAGGTCGTGCAGGACGAACTGCGTTCCCGGCAGTTTTTGGCGGGCTTTGGCGAGCATCGGCTCCGAGAAATCGGTACACCACAGCGCGCAGCCAACGTCGGCGAAGCGCAAAGCCAGGTTGCCGGTGCCCGTCCCCAGGTCCAGCACGCTCTGGCCGGGGCGGGCGCCGGCCTGGACGACGACCGTATCCAGGGCCTGCTCGTAACCGTCGAAGGGGAAGGCCAGGCTCCCGGCGACGCTCGCGTCGTAACTTTCGGCCCAGTCGTCGAACTCGGATGGGGGGAAGGGATCGAGGTTGCTCACTCTCTCTGCTACAACTCCGCCGCCCGGCGCGCGATCCGGTCTTTGGCCCGGACGATGAACCCGGCCAGCGGAATGTTATTTTGCTGGGAGCCGTTGCGGGCGCGCAGCGAGACCAACCCGGCCTCCATTTCGTTGTTGCCGACCACCAGCATGTAGGGGACCTTCATCAACTGGGCGTTGCGGATCTTGGCATTCATGCGCTCCGAACTCAGGTCGGCGCTGGCGCGGATGCCTTCAGCCTTCAACTGCTTCGCGATGCTTTCGGCGTACCCGTTCTGCCCGTCCGTGATCGGGATGACCCGTACCTGCTCCGGCGAGAGCCAGACCGGGAAAGCCCCGGCATAGTGCTCGATCAGGAAGCCGATCATCCGCTCGTGCGTGGAGAGGGGGGCGCGGTGGATCACCAGCGGCATCTCCTCCTGCCCGTCCTTGTTCGTGAACTTCAGGTCGAAGCGGGCCGGCTGGGCAAAGTCCACCTGGTTCGTCGCCAGCGAGAACTCGCGTCCGATGGCCGACCAGATCTGCACGTCAATCTTCGGCCCGTAGAAGGCGGCCTCGTCCTCGGCTTCGACGTAAGGCACGCCGCCGTTGTCCATCGCCTTGCGGACCATTTCTTCCGTCTTGATCCACAGGCGTTCGTTGTCCACGTACTTCTTGCCCAGCCCGGCCTTGCTGTGCAGCGACAGGCGCATGACGAATTTCTCGATCCCGAACAGGTCGAAGTACTTGCGGTACAGGCCGATCACGCCCATGAACTCCTGCTCGAACTGGTCCTCGGCGATGTAGAGGTGGGCGTCGTTCATCTGCATCGAGCGGACCCGCATCAGCCCGAAGAGTTCGCCCGATTTCTCGTAACGGTAGCACGTCCCGTATTCCGCCAGGCGCAGCGGCAGCTCACGGTAGGAACGCGGCCGGGCGTCGAAGATCTTGTGGTGCATCGGGCAGTTCATCGGCTTGACGTAATATTTCACGCCTTCCAATTCCATCGGAGGGTACATGCTCTCGGCGTAGTAGGGCAAGTGACCGGATTTCAGGAACAGGTCTTCCTTCGTCAGGTTGGGCGTGCGCACCCGGCTGTAACCGGCCTGTTCCTCCATCTCTTTCGCCAGCTTTTCCAGTTCCTCGATCATGATCCCGCCGTTTGGCAGCCAGAGCGGCAGGCCGGGACCCACCTCGTCGTCGAAGACGAAGATCTCCAGTTCCTTGCCCAGCTTGCGGTGGTCGCGCTTTTTGGCTTCCTCCAGCATGAGCAGGTAAGCCTTCAAATCGTCCGGTTTCTGCCAGGCCGTGCCGTAGATGCGCGTCAGCATCTTGTTATTCTCGTCGCCGCGCCAGTAGGCCCCGGCAATGGACATCAGCTTGATCGCTGACGGGTTGATCTGCTTCGTGTTGTCCACGTGCGGGCCGCGGCACAGGTCCACGAACGAGTCGGACTTGTAGATCGAGATTTCGGGCTTCTCCTTGAGCGGCTCGCCGTACTCGTCGAAGCCGCCCTGCTCCAGGCCTTCGATCAGTTCCAACTTGTAGGGCTGGTCTTTGAAGATTTGGCGCGCCTCGTCCGCCGAGAGCACTTCCTTGACGAAATCGTGCTGCCCGGCGATGATCTGGCGCATCCGCTTTTCGATCTTCTCCAGGTCGTCCTGCGAGATGGGCTGGGAAAACTCGAAGTCATAGTAGAAACCGTTCTCGACCGGCGGGCCGATCGTGTACTTCGTGTCGGGATAGAACTCCAAAACAGCCTGGGCCATGACGTGGGCGGCCGAGTGCCTGATCTTGTAAAGCTGGGACTCCTCGTATTTTTCTTCAGCTTGCTGTGCCATTTCAATATCCTTTCTTGTATGAAGTGCGTCGCACCTTCTTGGATGGGGTATTCTCCAGCGAGGAAAATGTCCGTTTGACGGGATCAATCTCACCGTCTGGCGCGGCGCGCCCTCGCTCTTTCCTTGACGTTTGGTCTGCTTCCGCTTCGTCGGGTTTTACGCGGCCCCGAAACGTAGCGGATCAACGCCTCCGGGCCGCCGTGGAGTGGTGGTTTTCATCGCGGCCTCCATCGAACAAACAAAAAACCCTCGCCCAACACGGGGCGAGAGTTCAACTCACGCGGTTCCACCCGATTTACTCTTTGGTGGTCGAGTAGCCCTGAATGTTTTTTGGAGGGCATATCGAGACCACATTTTGAGTATCTCTTGAGCCTGTAACGAGGCCAACCGTTCATCTTACTCGCTGAAAGCTGGTTGCTGACAGCTTTGAGATTTCCGCTCGCGGGTGGTTTTCACTGGGATTTGCCGGCGCAGGCTCTCAACCTTCGGCTTGCGCTCTCTGTCGGCTCACGGACCAATTACTCGTCCCGGTCGTTGCGTTTGGATAATAATGGTCGTAATTATATGCCGGTTTCCCTGCCTGTCAAGCACGGGTATAATTCCCGCGCTCACCGGGCATGCGTCGCGCCTTGCCAAACGGAATCCTTCCGGGCGATAGAGCATCCCCTTTTAGCGGATTCAACCTGAAAGTCTGGTGCGACGCATCTTTCAGGGTAGCGAAAGGAATTCCACCATGAAACGACCCAACTTCTTCATCTCCGGCGCGCCGCGCTGCGGCACCACCGCCCTCTACACCTATCTTTCCGGCCACCCCAACATCTTCATGTCCGAAGTCAAGGAACTCAACTACTTCGCCGATGATTTTCCCAACGTGCAGAAGGTCGCTTTCAATTCCCCGGAGGATTATCTCAAGGTCTTTGCAGGTGCGGACGAGCGCCACCTGGCCGTGGGCGAGGCCTCCCCGTTTTACCTGTTTTCCAAAGTCGCTTTCGAGAACATGCGCCAATTCGACCCGGACGCCCGCGTCATCCTCAGCCTGCGCAACCCCGTGGATTTCATCCAGTCGTACCACCAACTGAACCTGAGCCTGCTCCGCGAAGACGAGCCGGACCTGGCGAAAGCCTGGGACCTGCAACCCCTCCGCCGCCAGGGACAGCGCATCCCCAAAAGCGCCCGCCAGGTGGACCTGTTGATGTACGGGGAAGTCGGCCAGTTCGGCAAATACGTGCAGCATCTCTTCGAAATTTTTCCCCGTGAACAGGTCAAGATCATCCTGCTCGACGACCTGACGAAAGATACGCGGGCCGTCTACGAAGACCTCCTGGCCTTCCTCGGCATGCCCTCCGATGGACGGATCGAATTCCCGCAGGTCAACGCCAACTTCGAGAACAGGTCGCAGGCGCTGGCAAAACTCTTCCACCCACCGCAGCCGGTGTATAAAGCCTTCATGAAATTCATCTCGCTTTTCGGCGTGGGATTCACGAAATGGGTCTCGGTGGTCTACAACCGGATCGAACGCCTCAACACCACCCAGACTCGCCGCCAAGCTATGGACCCGGCCCTGCGCGCCCGCCTGGCCGCCCACTTCCGCCCGGATATTGAGTTGCTATCCAAATTGCTTGAACGGGATTTGAGCGGCTGGCTGGGATAATTGCTCGAATACCATCCCCTCAATGGGGGCCGGCGACCTTCCAAAATGGCTCTCTGGTATTTGGTGGGGTCGCCCATTTATTCACCAGTGAGATCACAGAGTCTACAGAGAAAACCTTTTAGGCTCTTCCGTAACAAACGGGAAAGAGCCTAAACACAAAGTCACACGAAGGCT
>JBMOMN010000021.1:0-103466 GCA_049324115.1 Chloroflexota bacterium | reverse complement strand
ATCAGGCTGTATACATTGTAAAAGTGCTAAAATGTTCATCACGGGCTTCCTGTATAAGTTAGGTTTGTGGTGAACTCAACTTTACTACAAGAAGCCCTACTTACTTATTTTTTGGCGAAGGTATTGAAAAGTGTTACCCTATTTCTTTGGAAAAATGGACCATCCCGTAAAAAATCTGTGTAATCTGAGAAATCTGTGGATAAACTAAACTCCAGGAGGCCAAATGTCAACCGATTGTATCTTCTGCAAGATCGCTGCCGGTGAGATCCCGGCCACGGTCGTCTACAAGGACGAACTCGTCACCGCCTTCCGCGACATCCAACCCGTATCACCGACCCACGTGCTCGTCATCCCCAACAAACACATCCCCTCCACCAACGACATCCGCGACGGCGACAAACCCCTCATGGGCCACCTGCTCAGCGTGGTGCCCAGGATCGCCGAACAGGAAGGCGTCAGCCAGAGCGGCTACCGGCTGATCGTCAACACCGGCCCCGACGCCAACCAGGTGGTGATGCACTTCCACCTGCACATCCTCGGCGGCCAGCGCATGAAACACCCGATGGGCTGAGATGCAGATCCGGGCGACCCTTTTCGAGACCTTCCACCTCTACACCCCGGATGGAGACGCGCTCGACCTGGGTTCCCCGACCACGCGCTCATTGCTCGCCTACCTGCTGCTCAACCGTCACCGGCCATCCGACCGGCGGCGGTTGGCTTTTTTATTCTGGCCTAACGCCAGCGAATCAGCCGCCCGGCGCAACCTGCGCCAGTACCTCCACCACCTGCGCAGCGTGCTTGCCCCGCTCGACCCCGAAGGCGGGCTGCTGCTCGCCAGCGGCTCGACGGTCCAGTTCGACCCGCAGGCCCACGTCTGGTTGGACGTGGAATTCTTCCTCCAGAACGCCCGCCCCGAGGCCGAACTCGCCGAACTCCAGGCCGCGCTGGCCCTCTACACCGGCGATCTGTTGCAGGACCTCTACGACGAATGGTGCCGGCCGCTGCGCGACGAACTCCGCCAGCAATACGTCGCCGGTCTCGACCGCCTGAGCCTGGCCTTCCAAGGGGCCGGCCACCTGGACGAGGCCCTCAAGTACGCCGCCAAATGGGCCGAGGCCGAACCCTTCGACGAGAACGCCCAGCGCCGCCTGATGCAGCTCTACGCCCTCAAAGGCGACCGGCCGCGCGCCATCCAGGTCTACCAGAATTTCAGCCGCGCCCTCGACGAAGAACTGGGCGTGGAACCCCTGCCCGAGACGCAGGAATTGCTGGCCAGCATCCAGAACGGAGAATTGGCCCCGGTAACGGCATCCGGCCCACCGGTCCCCGCGCCGCACCGGACCCGGCGGCCGGCTCCCGCGCCCCAGGCATCTCCGTCCCTTTTGCCGATCATCGGGCGCGACTCACAATTATCCTTCCTCCAAAATGCCCTGGATTCGGCGGCAAAAGGCGCGGGCCGGTTGATCCTGGTCAGCGGCGAGGCGGGCATCGGCAAGACCCGCCTGCTGCAAGAGTTCATCGCCCGCCACCCGGGCACGCCGGTTTTGCAAAGCGCCTGCTACGAACTGGAGAGCATGGTCCCGTTCGCCCCGCTGCGCCAGGCTCTGGAGACCAGCCCGGCGCTGGCCTCGCTGCTGGCGGTGCAGGACCTCCCGCCTGCGGCCGCCTCGCAACTGGCCCAACTCGCCCCCAGGCTCTCGGCCGCGCTCCGCAGCCCGGCCCCCGCCCCGCTCGACGCCGGGGGCCTGCGCGAAGCCTGGACCGGCGCGCTCCTGCTGCTCAGCCAGAGCTTCCCGGCCCGGCCCTTGCTGCTCATTTTCGACGACCTGCACTGGGCCGACACCCCCACCTGGGAACTGCTGGCCGCCCTGGCCCGCCGCGCCGCCAGCGCCCCGCTGCTGGTGATTGGATTATGCCGCATGGAAGACCTGAGCGCCGAGCGCCGCACCCTGCTGCGGACCGTCGAGCGCAGCGGCCTGCTCACCCGGATGGACCTGCCGCGCCTGACCCCCGAACAGACGACCGACCTGGCCCTGGTCCTCTCGCCCGACCGGGCCGGCGATACGATTTTCACCAAGCGGCTCTACCACGACACCCACGGCAACCCGTTCTTCATCATCGAGACCGTGCGCGCCATCCAGGAGAGCGGACGGCAGATGCAGCCGTCGTCGTTCGTCAACCTGCCGGTGACGATCCAGCGGGTGATCGAGGCCCGCCTCGACCGGCTCCCGGAGGCCAGCCGCGAGGCCCTGACGGCCGCGGCCGCCATCGGGCGCGCCTTTTCATTTGCGTTGTTACAGGAGATCGGCGGCCTTTCCGCCGAAGATTGCGTGGCCTTCATCGAGGAGTGGCAGGCCCGCGGGCTGATAGACGAGGCCGGGCAGGGCTACGACTTCCGCCACGACCAGTTCCGCCAGGCGGCCTACGCCAGCCTGAGCCTGGCCCGCCGCCAGTACCTGCACGGGCGCATCGCGGCCGTGCTCGAAGAGACCATCCCGCCCGCCGACGCGGCCACCCTGGCTCATCACTTTTCACGCAGCGACCAGCCCTTAAAAGCCCTGCCCTACCTGACCCGGGCCGGGCAACAGGCCCTGCGCCTGCGCTCGTACCACGAAGCCCGCCAGTTCGGGCTGCAAGCCGTCGGGCTGCTGGGGCAGCTGCCGGGGCCGCGCCAGCGCAGCGAACGGGTGGACATCAACCTGCAACTGGCCCAGGCCTACGCCTTCACCGGCGACCTGGCGCGGGCCATCGAAATCCTGGACGAGACCGGCCAACTGGCCCACGCCCTCGAAGACCAGCCCCGCCTGGGGCAGATCTACCGCCGCTTCGCCCAGTTCTTCTGGCTGCGCGGCCAGCCCGAGATCGCCGGGGACCACGCCCGCCGCACCCTGCGCCTGGCCGAAGACCTGGGCAGCCCCGAACTGCACTTCGCCGCCCTGCGCATGTTGGGCCGGGTGGGCATCGCCCTGGCCGCCTTCGACGACGCCATCGCCTACCTCAACCGCTACGTCAGCCTGCACGACGAAATGACCGCCGCCGGGAAGACCGCCGGCCTGCCGGACGATATCCCGGTCGTGCTCGGCTACCTGGGCGTGGCCTATACCCGCGTGGGGGCCTGGGAACGGGCGCTGGACTCCGCCCGCCGGGGGCTGGAACTGGCCGAGGGCCGCGCCGCCGAGGGCCTGTTGACGACGACGGTCGTCTTCGCCCGGATGCAGCTGGCCATGGTCCATGCCGGGCTGCGCGCCTGGGGCGAGTGCCGGAGCGTGCTGGACCCGTTGCCTGATCCCGTCGAAATGGACGAGATCACCCCGGCGGTTTACATGGCCCTCAGCCTGCGCGGTTACGCCCAGGCCCACAGCGGTGACCCGGCCAAAGGCTGCCGGACCCTGCGGACCGCCATCCAGTGGGCGGCGCAGAAGAATTACCGGGTCTTCCAGTACCTGCCGCGCCTGTTCCTGGCCCGTTGCCTGCTCCTGGACCGGCAGGTGGACGCGGCCCAGGCCGAAGCCCTGGAAGCCCTCGAACAGGCGGAGAAGGTCGGCAACCGCTGGGCCGAGGGCATCGGGCAGCAGCTCCTGGCCGACATCTGCACCCAGCAACATAATCCCGACTGGCCGCAGATCGAATCCCGCCTGATCCGCTCGATGCAGCTCCTCCGCGCCGTCCGCGCCCGCCCCGACCTGGCCCACACCTACCTGTCCCTGAGACGGCTGTACGACCGGGCCGGCCAGATCGCCTGGGCGGTGGACTGTCACTTCAGGGCCACGACCATCTTCGAGGAACTCGGCATGACCGGCGAACTCCGTCTCGCCCAGGGCCAGGCCGGAGGCGAAAGGCGCGGGGCGGTGGTCATCCCGAACCTGCCGTTGAAAGGGCCGAATGTGGGGGGCGAGGATGGGGAGTAACGGTGGTCGAGTAGGCGGTGTTCTTTCGCCAT
Organism: Chloroflexota bacterium; assembly: GCA_049324115.1. Classification (GTDB taxonomy): domain Bacteria; phylum Chloroflexota; class Anaerolineae; order Anaerolineales; family Villigracilaceae; genus UBA5796. Next base: position 99,526 of record JBMOMN010000021.1, on the reverse strand, counting down.
ATCGAGACCAAGTGGCGCGTGGGGCGTGGGGCGTGGTGCGTGGTGCGTGGTGCGTATTGCGTGGGGCGTGATGCGAAAAACTTCGGAAGTCTGCCGAAGGTTCTTCGTCGTGAAGACTCCCGGAAAGACTTCCGAAGTTTGCGTGAAAGGGGCCGAATGTGGGAGCGGAAGAGAAGTAGTGCGTTGTGGGTAAAAAACTTCGGAAGTCTGCCGAAGGTTCTTCGTGGTGAAGACTCCCGGAAAGACTTCCGAAGTTTGGGTAAAGGGGCCGAATGTGGGAGCGGAAGAGAAGTAGTGCGTTGTGGGTAAAAAACTTCGGAAGTCTCCTGGAAGTTCTTCGTGGTGAAGACTCCCGGAAAGACTTCCGAAGTTTGGGTAAAGGGGCCGAATGTGGGAGCGGAAGAGAAGTAGTGCGTTGTGGGTAAAAAACTTCGGAAGTCTCCTGGAAGTTCTTCGTCGTGATGACTCCCGGAATGACTTCCGAAGTTTGGTCAATTAAGAATGTGATTATGGCAGCCAGACGACATCTTTCAGTGAGCAACTCGACAACCTGCACTCATCAATTAATTTTGGAATGCCACCAGGAATATCAAGCGTATAAAGCCCTTTGCCATCTGAATAGAATATCGCCCGTGAATCTGGTCGCCAAACAATGTTCCGTATCCCATCAATTGAGTAAGTTTTTATTAGATCATCGTTTGTGTCATATAGATATAACTTCTCTTTATCGTACATCAATAGCCAAGTATTATCAGGAGATATAACGATTTTGTTGTACTCAAACTTCCCTAAAGCCATGGGGGTTCCATTTAGGTCTAATCCAACAACATCTCCATGAATAATATATTGATCTTTAGTCTCATCACCTCCAACACCATTTATTAGAAACCGATGTTTTGCCCCACCGCGGAAGAAATTCTCCAAATAATATAAACCGTTAAAGATTTTTTGTTGTTTTCCATCGAATGAGACAAAATACAATCCCATCGTTTCTGGATCAGCGAACTCCGAAGTATTGAGTAATATGGTTCGACTTTCAGTGTCAACCGCATAAGATCCAAAAGCATCTGGCCACAAAACTTTTAATTGCCCGGTGGTGATATTTAGAATCTGCAAAACAAAGTTTCCAGCAGTATCGGTTCCATCAGCAATTAACAAGAAGTCTGGGGATAGCCATTCTCCAACATATAACCACGTTTGAGAATATAACGGTTGGAGATTATCTACAACTTGATTCCCAGGTTTGACCACATAAAGCGCTTCTCCATCGTATATATAGCCTGGCATAGAATTCTCAAAAACAATAAATTCCCCATCTGGAGACCAATTAACGTTGAAAACGCTCTGAACGGTGTTTTCTAAGTGCTGAATTGAGCCTGTTTCAAGGTTGTACAAATAAACGTCAGATGAATCCCCATCAATTTGAGCCGCAAAAGCCAATGTGTGACCATCAGGCGACCAACTTACAGAATAAATTGACCACTCAAAGGCCGATATCACACTTCTACTTACCCAATCAATACTGTCCATTGGCTTGTAAAAATCCGGGTAGAGTACTTTCAATTATAACCGTTCCATCATTGATGTTCAATAACTTCAGTGTAATCGGGAGTTTCTCAGGAGTATCCGTATACTCAAAGTTGCCCGTATAAAAAGCGAGCCACTTTCCATCAGGAGATACGATTTTCTTCAATGATGAATTGACCCACGGAATAAAGCCATCTGGAGGCAGTTGAACAACTTTTCGCCCAAATCCATTTGCATCATACTCAAGAAAAGTTTGATCATCCTGTTGAACCATCAAATACGGTTTGTTTCCTGATAATTGTGGGAACGGCGTTAAGGTCGCTGTTGGCGAAGGGGTTGGCGATGAGGTAGGAGAAGGTGTTTTGGTAAGCGCAGGAATGGGAGTGGGTACAGCTACCGTTGCGCGATTAGTTTGTCCGCAGGCGTTTATTACCAAGCCCAGGATCAATATGATGAAACTCTTTGTGAAAAGCCTAAACATCAAAACTTCACCTTTCCCGGCTTACAACAATTCAACCAAGTTTAATAATGCAGGTTGCATAAAACCTTATGCCCAGAATTATACGTTCCACTCCGTTCAAAACACAACCGCCCAATATCAACCCTTGTGCGAACGCGTCGCATGGCATCCCCTTTGGGGACCTGCTTCGACGGAATCGGCTCCAGCGAGAACCCGCCCTATTTACATGGAATTCCCCGCCGGTAAGGTGCGACGCACTCGCGCAGGCTAAATCATTGGTCCCAAGAAAAGTCAACGTTGATCTTTTGTAGAGTCAACGTTGAGTTTGTTCGTACTCAACGTTGAATTTATGCAAACTCAATGTTGATTTTAAACAGACTCAACGTTGAGTTTATGGAAACTCAACGTTGAGTTCCAGCAAATTCAACGTTGACTTTGGACAGACTCAACGTTGAGTCTGGACGAGTTCAACGTTGAATTCACGCATAGGAGGGCGCGACGCACTCGCGCACTTCAACATTGGGCGATACAGCCTTGCGAAGGTTGTGAACCTTCGCAAGGCTGTGGCGCAGCGATGGTAAGGATCACGCAATAAGAATCGGCATTGCCATCCTGGCTACCATTCGCCTCCCACAATGCGGCAATGATGATTTCGCATTTTGGAGAGCCGGGCTTTTTCGTCCGGGTCAGGCTCGTCGGAATAAACCCGATTGAGTTCGTCGAGTATCACCAGGTTCTGGTGACTGCTGATGAAAGACTCGATTGCCAATCCAATAAGGCGGTTACGCGAGATATTGAGTTGCCGAGCCGCTTCTTCAGCCTGTTCGAGCAATATTTTCGGGATGGAAATCGTTGTCCTGATCATCGCTGCAAGCATTATACCTTTCCGCGATTGAAAGCATAACCACCACGGCGACCAAAGTCAATACCCTTTCGCCACACCCCCGCCGCTCCCCAATCTCCAGTCTCCAATCTCTAATTACCAATTACCCCCATTAACGCCCTCATTAACGCTTCATTAGCGCCTGCCCTGTAAGATGGAACCATATTTCTCTCACGGGAGCACCTATGCAGCGTGGATTCACCAGCGGATTGAACAGCAGCCGGCTCGAAGCAGGCGAAACCCAGCTCGAAGTCGAAAAGATCCAACTCAACTTCGGCGGGGTGACGGCCCTCTTCGACGTCAGCCTGGAGGTCCGCCAAAGCGAGATTCTGGCCATCATCGGGCCGAACGGGGCGGGCAAGACCAGCCTGCTCAACTGCATCAGCGGCCTGTACCACCCGCAAAAAGGCCGCATCGTTTACCATAACGGCCGGGACCACGAGATCACCCGCATGAAGCCGCACCAGATCGCCCGGCTGGGGATCGCCCGGTCTTTCCAGAACATCGAGTTGTTCCGCCACATGACCGTGCTCGACAACCTGCTCTCCGGGGCGCACGTCCACATGCGCAGCAACCTGTTCAGCAGCCTGGTCTATTGGGGACCGGCCCAGCGCGAGCACATCCGCTTCCGCCGCTTTATCGAAGACATCATTGACCTGCTCGAGATCGAAGCCATTCGTTCCAACACGGTTGGCTCGCTTTCTTATGGCTTGCAGAAACGGGTCGAGATGGGACGCGCCCTGGCCATGCAGCCTTCACTCCTGTTACTGGATGAACCCATGGCCGGGATGAACTCGGAGGAGAAGGAGGACATGGCCCGCTTCATCCTCGACATCAACGAGGAGCACGGCGTGACCATCGTCCTGATCGAGCACGACATGGGCGTGGTGATGGACATCAGCGACCGGATCGCGGTGCTCAACTTCGGCCAGAAGATCGGCGAGGGCACCCCGGATGAAGTCCGCAGCAACCCGCACGTGGTCCAGGCCTATCTCGGCGAGGAGAAGAAATCCTTCCCCTTCAAGTTCAGTTTCAAGGACGAGAACGGCAACAACGGGAACGGAACGCAGGTGAAGCATGACTGAGACCCTTCCCCAATTCCTGAAAGAACACGCCGAAAAGACCCCCGATAAGACCGCCATCCGCCTGCGGGATTACGGCATCTGGCAGGCCGTCACCTGGAAGGAATATTACGAACACGTCAAGCATTTCGCCCTCGGGATGATCAGCCTGGGGCTGAAAACCGAGGAGACGATCGCCATCATCGGCGACAACCGCCCCGAGTGGGTCATGGCCGAGCTGGCCGCCCAGAGCGTGGGGGCCAAGTCCATCGGCATCTATCAGGACTCGGTCGTGACGGAAATGATCTACATCTTCAACCACGCGGATGTCTCGTTCATCATCGTCGAAGACCAGGAGCAGGTGGACAAGATCCTGGAGATGTGGGACGAACTCAAGGGCGTCAAAAAGGTCGTTTATTACGACCCCAAAGGCCTGCGCAACTATACCGAAGACTTCCTGCTCTACTTCCCGGACGTGGAAGAGATGGGCCGCAAATATGACCAGGAAAATCCCGGCTGGTTCGAGGGGCGCCTGGCCGAGGGCAAAAGCTCGGACCTGGCGATCCTTTCGACCACCTCCGGCACGACCGGCAACCCCAAGCTGGCCATGCTTTCCCACAAATCCATGGTCAGCATGGGACGCAACCTGATGTCGGTGGACCCGCTCCAGCCGGACGACGAATTCGTCTCGTTCCTGCCCCTGGCCTGGATCGGCGAGCAGATGATGGTCTTCTCCTGCGGCTTGCAGGTCGGCTTCACGGTCAACTTCCCCGAAGAGCCGGAGACGGTGCAGCACGACATCCGCGAGATCGGGCCGCAGGTCATGTTCAGCCCGCCGCGCATCTGGGAGAACCTGGTCAGCCAGGTGCAGGTCAAGATCGAGGACAGTTCGTGGCTCAAAAAGAAACTCTACGCCTGGGCCATGCCGGTCGGCTACCAGATGGCCGACCTGAACTTCCGCAAGCAAAAACCGTCCGGCGGGATGAAGCTCAAATACTTTTTGGCCGACTGGCTCATCTTCCAGGAGATCAAGGACCACCTCGGCCTGAGGCGCCTGAAACGCGCCTATACCGGCGGCGCGGCCCTGGGTCCCGACGTGTTCCGCTTCTTCCACGCCCTGGGGGTGAACCTGAAGCAGATCTACGGCCAGACCGAGATCAACGGCATCGCCGTCGTCCACCGGGACGGGGACGTCAAGTTCCAAACGGTCGGCACGCCCATCCCCGAAACCGACATCAAGATTGACGAGAGCGGCGAGATCCTGATGCGCTCGCCCGCCATGATGGAAGGCTACTACCGCAACCCGGAAGCCACGGCTGAATCCCTGATCGACGGCTGGCTGCACTCCGGCGACGCGGGTTACTTCGACGAAGACGGCCACCTGATCGTGATAGACCGGGCCAAAGACGTGATGACCCTGCACGACGGCACCAAGTTCAGCCCGCAGTTCATCGAGAACAAGCTCAAGTTCAGCCCATACATCAAGGAAGCGGTGGTCTTCGGCGGCGACTGGCCCTTCGTGACCGCCATGGTCAACATCGAATTCCCCAACGTGGGCAAGTGGGCCGAGAACCACCTGATCGCCTACACCACCTACACCGACCTGGCCCAGAAAAAGCAGGTCTACGAACTCATCCGCCGGCACGTGGACGCTGCCAACGCCGACCTGCCGCCGGCGGCCCGTATCAAGCGCTTCCTGCTGCTCCATAAAGAATTGGACGCCGACGACGCCGAACTGACCCGCACCCGCAAAGTGCGCCGCAAACTGGTGGCCCAGCGCTACGAAGACATCATCTCGGCCCTCTACAGCAGCAACCCCCACGTGGACATTGACCAGACCATCACCTACCAGGACGGGCGCACGGCCCGCATCCAGACCCGCCTGGCGATTGATACCCTAGAAACCAGCGAGTGACGCATGGACCTGTTCATTCAACTCACCCTGACCGGCCTGACCAACGGGGCCATCCTGGCCCTGGCCGCCCTCGGTTTTGTGCTCATCTATAAATCCAGCGACGTGATCAACTTCGCCCAGGGGGAATTCCTGCTGGTCGGCGCTTACGTCATCTTTGGGCTGGTCGCCCAGTTCGGTCTGCACTGGACCCTGGGCATGACCCTGACCGTGATCGTTGCCATCGCCCTGGGCGTGCTGGTCGAGCGCCTCGTCCTGCGCCCGATGATCGGCGAGCCGATCATTTCGGTCATCATGGTGACGATCGGCCTGAGCAGCCTGCTCAAGGCGATCGTCTTCACCATCTGGGGCAACCTGCCGAAGGCTTTCCCCTCGTTCATCCCCTCCGAACCGGTCAACATCCTGGGCGCGACCATCGGCGAGGACCGGCTGTGGGCGATTGCGATTGCGATAGCCATGCTCGGCCTGTTCAACTATTTCTTCCGCCGCTCGAAGGAAGGCATCGCCATGCGGGCCGTAGCCGACGACCAGCAGGCCGCCCTGAGCATGGGCATCAGCGTCAAGAAGATCTTCGCCTGGGCCTGGTCCATCGCCGCCGCGACCGCCGCCATCGGCGGGGCGCTGCTGGCCAACATCGTCGGCGTCAGCGGTGACGTGGCCCACTTCGGCCTGCGGGTCTTCCCGGTCGTCATCCTCGGCGGCCTGGACTCAGTGCCCGGGGCGATCATCGGCGGGATCATCATCGGGCTGCTGGAACAATACACCGGCGGTTACATCGGCCAGGGCCTGAACCAGGTGCTGCCCTTCGTGGTGCTGATCTTCATCCTGATGGTGCGCCCGTATGGGTTGTTCGGTCAGGAAATTATCGAGAGAGTTTAACATGATTTCAGGCATCTTCCACTCGACTTACGAAAAAGACATGGCCCTGCGCCGCACGCACGCGCAGAAAATTCGGCTCGTTCTGATCGTCATCTTCATGCTGGTTTTCCCCTTCCTGGCCAACCGCTATTACCTGACCCTGGCCAACCAGGTCGGGATCGCCGTGATCGGGGCCATCGGGCTGAACATCCTGGTCGGCTACACCGGGCAGATCAGTCTCGGCCAGGGCGGATTCATGGCCGTCGGCGCGTACACCGCCGGCATCCTGACCGCCCGGATGGGCATGCCCTGGTGGGCCTCGACCCTCGTCGCCTGCTTCGCCACCGCCCTGATCGGCACGATCTTCGGCATCCCCTCCCTGCGGCTGAAGGGACTGTACCTGGCCATCGCCACGTTAGCCGCCCAGGAGATCATCCTGTGGGTGGTGAAAAACTGGGAGGCGCTGACCGGCGGCGTGGACGCGCTGGTGGTGCCCAATCCAATGTTGTTCGGCATCCGCATGAACACCGATTTCAACTTCTACTGGCTGGTCTGGCTCCTGGTGGTGATCGTCACGATCGCCTCGGTCAACCTGTTCCGCACCCACTTCGGGCGGGCGTTCATCGCCATCCGTGACCAGGACATCGCCGCCTCGGTCATGGGCGTGGACCTGTTCAAGTACAAACTGCTGGCCTTCGCGGTCTCGTCCTTCCTGGTCGGGTTGGCCGGGGCGCTGACCGCCCACTACCGCAGCATCGTCACCTGGGAACGCTTCACGGTGGACGTGTCGGTGACGTACCTCGCCATGATCATCATCGGGGGCCTGGGATCCATTACCGGGTCCTACCTGGGCGCGACGTTCATGACCCTGCTGCCGGTGGTGTTGACCAACCTCGGGCGGGCGGTCAAGAACTCCTTCCCGGTGATAGACAGCATCATCCCCTTCATCCAGCAGGGCATGTTCGGCCTGGTCATCATCCTGTTCCTGATCCTCGAACCGGAGGGCCTGAACAAGATCTGGAAAAATATCAAGGACTACTTCCGTCTGTGGCCGTTCAGCTATTGACCGCCGCGGATTGGTCGAGGAACTTTCACATGCAAGGAGGTGTGTATCGTCCGAGTAATGAAGGAATGCGCCATACCGATCCAAACTCACCTACGAACCTTTCCAAAGGAGGAACAGATGTCTCGTAAAATCAAAAGCGCGTTTTTTGTGCTGGTCATTGCCAGCCTGGTGTTGACCGCCTGCGGCGGCGGGGGCGGCGGCGGGGATACCACCCCCATCAAAGTCGGCGCGATCTTCGACCTGACCGGCGCGACCGGTGATGTCGGCACGCCCTACTCTGAGGGCGTGAAAGGCTACGTGGAGTGGCTCAACGCCAACGGCGGCGTCGAAGGCCATCCCATCGAACTGGTTTCCGCCGATTACGCCTACAAGGTGGACGTAGCCGAGCAGTTGTACACCCAGTACGTTTCCGAAGGGGTGGTGGCCTTCATGGGCTGGGGCACGGGTGACACCGAGGCCCTGCGGACCAAGATCGCCGAAGACAAGATCCCCTTCATGTCCGCTTCCTACTCCGCCGCCCTGCTGGATATGACCGCCGCGCCTTACAACTTCCTGATCGGCACCTCTTACTCCGACCAGGCCATCATCGCCGTCCGCTGGGCCATAGACGATTGGACCGCCAAAGGCAACAGTGACAAGCCCAAGATCGCCCTGATCCACCACAACAGCCCCTTCGGCCAGTCCCCGGTGGAAGATGCCAAAGCCTTCGCAGATGCCAACGGCGCTGAGTTCATGAGCCTGCCGATGCCTGCTGGCGTGACCGACTTCGTGGCCGAACTGGCCCAGATGCAGACCTTCGGGGCCAACTACGTCATCGTCCACACCGTTTCCAGCCCGGCGGCCGTCCTGCTCAAGGACGCCAAGAGCCAGGGCTTCGGCGCTCAATTCATCTGCCTGAACTGGTGCGCGGACGAGATCCTGGTCAACCTGGCCGGGGACGCCGCCGAAGGTGTGATGGGCGCCCTCCCGTTCGCCCCGCCCACTTCCCCTGTGCCCGGCCACGATGCCGCGGCTGAATTCCTGACGGGACAGGGCAAAACGCTGGAAGCCGCCACCCTGCACTACACCCAGGGCTGGTGGACCATGGCGACCATGGTCGAGGGCATCCGCCGCGTGCTGGCAGAAGGCAAGGAAGTCAACGGAGAGAACATCCGCGCCGCGCTCGAATCCATCCAGAACTACAGCACCGGTGACGTGACCGCCCCGATCTCCTTCTCCGCCACCAGCCACAAGGGCAACAACGCCCTGAAGCTGTACCAGGTCGAAGGCGGCAAGTGGACCGAGGTCAGCGACCTCATCTCGGCTGAATGACCAGTGACCAGTAATCAGTGAGCAGTAACCAGTGGGCAGTCCAGTCGTTTTGCTCACTGCCCACTGGTTACAAACTGAAAACTGATGACTGAATACTGAACACTGGAACTAAAATGCTAAGTCTCAACAACATCGAAGTCATTTATAACGACGTTATCCTGGTGCTGAAGGGCATGTCCATCCAGGTGCCGGAAGGCAAGATCGTCGGGCTGCTCGGCTCGAACGGCGCGGGCAAGTCCACCACGCTCAAGGCCATCTCCGGCCTGCTCAAGCCCGAAGACGGTGAAGTGACCGACGGCTCGATCGAGTTCCTCGGCGAGCAGATCCACAACCAGGACGCCGCCGACATCGTCCGCAAGGGCATCTTCCAGGTCATGGAGGGACGCCGGGTCTTCGAGCACCTCACCGCCGAAGAGAACCTGATCGCCGGCGGCTACATCCGCCGCGACGCCAACCTGAAACCCGACCTGGAAATGGTCTACGCCTACTTCCCGCGCCTCAAGGAACGCCGCAGCCAGACCGCCGGCTACCTCTCCGGCGGCGAACAGCAGATGCTCGCCATCGGGCGGGCCTTGATGGCCAGGCCCAAACTGATGATGTTGGACGAACCATCCCTCGGCCTGGCCCCCCTGCTGGTGCTCGAAATCTTCGACATCATCAAGCGCATCAACGCCGAGCAGGGGACAACCATCCTGCTGGTCGAGCAGAACGCCAACCTGACCCTGGGCGTGGCCGATTACGCCTACATCATGGAAAGCGGGCGGATCGTGCTCGAAGGCTATCCCGCCGACCTGAAAGAAAACGCCGACGTGCGCGAGTTCTATCTCGGCCTCACCGAAGTCGGTTCCCGCAAATCCTACCGCGACGTGAAACATTACAAACGGCGCAAGAGATGGCTTTCATAACTTCCAAATACTCACGGAACACGCAACACGCTCCAGGCACAGGCTTGAACGTGTTGCGTGTTTCGTGACTGGCGATTTTTATGGATCTTCCCACCCTCATCCCCCACCTCGCTTCGAACGCCCCCGGGTTTGCCCGCCGTTTAAGCGAAGCCGGTCTCAGCCCGGACTCCATCCGCACCCCCGGCGACCTGAACGCGCTGCCCGTCATCCGCAAGGACAACCTGGTCGAGTTCCAGGCCGCCGATCCGCCCTTTGGCGGGTTCCTGGCCTGTGATCCGGGTGCGCTCAAACGCATCTTCCAGTCGCCGGGTCCGATCTACGATCCCGAATCCCGCACCGCCGACTACTGGCGCTGGAAATCTGCCATGCAGGCGGCAGGCTTCGGCCCCGGCGACCTGGTCATCAACTGCTTCGGCTACCACCTGACCCCCGCCGGAGCCATGTTCGAGGAAGGCTTGTGGGCCGCCGGCTGCGCCGTCATCCCCGGCGGCGTCGGCAGCCAGGAAGGGCAGGTGCGTCTGCTGCACGACCTGAAAGTGACCGGCTACGTCGGCCTGCCCTCGTATCTCAAGGCGCTGATCGAAAAAGCTGGAGAACTGGGGCTGGAACTCTTCGTCAAAAAAGCCTTTTTCACCGCCGAGCCACTCCCGCCCTCCCTGCGGACCTGGCTGCACGAGCACGGCATCCCGGTGGCGCGGCAGGGTTACGGCACCGCCGAATGCGGCAACCTGGGCTACGAGTGCGAACAGGAGGATGGCTGGCACCTGCCCGAAGACGCCATCATCCAAATTTGTGACATCAATACGGGACAACCCCTGCCCCCCGGCGAGACCGGCGAGATCGTCGTCACCCTGCTGGTCGAGGATTACGCCCTCGTCCGTTTCGGGACCGGGGACCTGTCCTCGTTAAATCCGGCTCCCTGCCCCTGTGGGCGGACCTCGTCCCGGCTGATGGGCTGGCAGGGACGCATCGGCGACGCGGTCAAGGTGCGCGGCATGTTCCTGCATCCCAGGCAGATGCGCGACTTCATGGCCCGTTACCCCGAAGTGACCAGCTGGCAGGCAGTCGTCACGCGTGAAGAGCACAAGGATTTCCTGGCCCTGCGCATCGTCACCGCCCCCGGCACGGACGACGCGACCCTGGCAGCCTCGATTGCCGGAGCCGCCCGCGAAGCCATCAAATTTCAACCGGAGGTCGTCCCCGTCCCCGAACTCCCACCGGATGCGCCGTCCATCCGCGACGAACGGAACTGGGAATGAATTCGTAACGCGGAATTCATTCCGCAACCTAAAATAGGTAGTCGCCCTGCAGAGTGTGGTATCGTCAGCGGGCGATGGAATTGAACCGCGAAGGGACGAAGTACACGAAGAGGGATCAGACTGCGAAGGAGTTTCCTTCGCGAAATTCAAAAAACTTGTTAGCGCGCCAAACCGATGGGACGCACTTAACCAGCATGGAAAAGAATCCGCTAATCTTCGCGAATTCTGTGCTAGTCAGAAGCACATTGAACAACCTTCTGAACCACTGAGTCACGGAGACACAGAGAAAACAAAGGAAAAACTTCGTGCCTTCGTGTCTTCGTGTCTTCGTGGTGAAAGCTCTTGTCCAACATGCGCTTGACCAATACACAATCTTCGCGAATTCTCGCTGATCTCCCGAAAAATTCGCGAAGATTGGCGTAGACCTGGCCTGAGCGCAGTCGAAGGGTTAGCGGATCCCATCCCAGCACTTTGACGCGCTAATAAAAACTTCGCGGCCTTCGCGTCATCGCGGTAAAAAATCCAATTTGCGTTAAAAATAATCGGGGAAACCTACCTGAGCGACATCCCCTTCGGCGCTTTGCGCAACCAGCGGGCATAGAACGCCAGCCCTGCCCCGGCCAAAAGCAGCAACCCGCCCACGATGCCCATCAATGGTGAGCCGCCATCGGCTTCGGTTTCCACCGTCACCGACTGGGACTGCGCCCCGAAACCGACAAAGATCCGCTGCCCGGCCCTGAGCGAAATCTCGGCGCTCAACAACATGGTGGGATTGAACCCGTCCGGCACGGCCACGCTGATGTTGAAATCGCCTTCCGGCACATCGAGGAAACACACGCCCTGGTAATCCGGGTCGAGCAGGCCCTCGGAGGTGTCCTTCGTGGCCGAGTAGGCCACGTCCGCCCCCGCCACGCTGACCGCCCCGCCGGGGATGGCCGGCTCCGTGTCCGGCTGGCGGATGGTGTCACCGTTCCGGTCGTCGTAGAGCAAGACGCAAATCTCACCGGTGCCGAAGAAAGGCGTGGGGGTCGGCAGGACGGCTGTCGGCGTGGGAGAAGGCCCTTCGGTCGGGGTGACGGCCGCAGGTCCGCCCAGACCGAGCAGCAGTTGCTGCCCCTCGACCAGGGTGCAGTCGGCGTCCAGGTTATTGAGGGAACGCAGTTGGTCCACCGAAACGCCCGTCAGCAGCGAAATCTGGGTGCAGGTAAACCCGGCCGGGACAATGTAAATGATCCGCCCGTCCGGCTGGGGCGTGGGGGTGGCGAACTGCGCCCCCTGCGGCTGCGGAGAGGCTGAAACTGCGAAAGCGGCGGGGAGAAAGACCAGGGTGGAGAAGATCAGGCCAAGGGTCAGGATGACTTTGATACGCATTTCTCACCTTTGCGGGGATTATACCCAAGTCGGTTGGAAATTGCGCCTTTTTTCTAAGGAATCGCAATTTCGACCGGGAGTATTATACCCAGGGCGCTCACAAATTGCGCTTTTTATCGAGCCGGAAAACGCAATTCCCTGGCGCCGCCAGCCGCGGAGTCCCCGAAGCGGGGTGGGTATTTTATGTAACATCAGGCCGGTCTTGATATAATGGGTTGCTCATACTCAACTGGAGAAGATTATGCCCCTGAATATTATCGTCGGCGCCCAATGGGGCGACGAAGGCAAAGGCCGCATCGTGGACTGGTTCGCCAGCCGGGCCGACTGCGTGGCCCGTTTCAACGGCGGTGACAACGCCGGGCACACCGTCACCGTCGGCGGACGCATTTTCAAACTGCACCTGATCCCTTCCGGCATCATCCACCCCCATGCCACAGCCTACATGGGCAACGGCATGGTCGTCAACCCGGAAACGTTCTTCGAAGAACTCGCCATGCTCGCAGCGGCCGGCATCCCGGTCACGCCCGAACGGCTGCGCGTCTCCTTCGCCGCCCATCTCATCACCCCCTCCCACAAAGCCCTCGACAACGCCCTCGAAAGCCTGCGCGGCAAGGGCAAGATCGGCACCACCGGGCGCGGCATCGGCCCGGCCTATACGGATAAAATATCCCGCCGCGGCCTGCGCCTGGGCGACATGCTGACCCCGGACTTCAACGAACGCCTCAGCCAGCACCTGGACGAAGCGAACCAGACCCTGAACCTGCTCGGCGCGCCCATGCTCCCCCCCTACCCGATCCTGACCGCCTACGCCGAATACGCCGAGAAGCTGGCCCCCTTCATTGCGGATACCGCCTTCGAGATTTCCAGAGCCTTGAAAGACGGCAAGACCGTCCTGGCCGAAGGCGCGCAGGGGACCCTGCTCGACATAGACCACGGCACTTACCCGTTCGTGACCAGCTCATCCACGACTGCCGCCGGCGCGTTGACCGGGCTGGGCGTGGGCCTGGACGTGGCCTGCGGGGCGCGGGCCATCGGCGTGGTCAAAGCCTTCCAGACCCGGGTCGGTTCCGGGCCGTTCCCGACCGAAGTCGGCGGGGAACTGGCCGCCCGGCTGCGCGGCAGCGGGACCCATCCCTGGGACGAGTTCGGCACCACCACCGGGCGTCCGCGCCGGGTCGGCTGGCTGGACGGGGTGCTGCTGCGTTACGCGGTGCGGCTCAACGGCCTGAGCGAGCTGGTCGTCACCAAGCTCGACATCCTGAGCGGCCTCGAAACTTTACGGCTTTGCCGGGCCTACGAACGCGACGGACAGACCCTCACCGACCTGGCCTTCGGCCCCGCCGATCTGGGCCCCTGCCAGTCTATCTACGAAGAACTCCCCGGCTGGAGCGAGGATGTCAGCCGCGCCCGCCGCTGGGAGGAACTGCCCGCCAACGCCCAGGCCTACCTGCGCAAGATCGGCGAGATCGCCGGGGTGCCGGTCATGCTGGCCAGCGTCGGCCCGGAGCGGGAGCAGATAGTCGAAGTGCCGCAAGGGTGAAAGCAAAAAGAGACCAAGGAAAACGAAAAGTGTTGTTTACTTTTATAAGGCCAAAAAGATTACCTTCATCATTCCAATCGCAGCCATAAATGGCTATAATGTTTTCATCTCACCGCTACCCAGATGGAGGAAAGTTATGGCTACAAAACGTTTTCCCTTCGGCAAGCTCATCCTTATCACAGTCGGCGTCATGGTCCTGTTGGCCGGTATCTACTTCGGGGGGTTTTTATATTTGAAGAGCTACACCCAGGCCAGCTATGATCGCCTCAACTGCGAGGAGTCCATCGAATCCAGCGAGAGGCTGACGACCTATTACCCCGCCGGGTTGACCCAGGGCCTCGTCAACCAGGATTTCATCGCCGAGTGCCGGGCATTCGAAGCGGGGACTTCCCGGTTTGCCCAAAGCGAATGGGAACCAGCTTACACCAGCTACCGGGATTACCTGGCCCAATATCCCGAGGGCCATTTCGCGGGGACGGCCCAACGGGACTCGCAAAAAGCCCTGTACGAGTGGGCGATGGACCTGTACGAGCAGGGGGATTACGAGACCGCCATCGCCAAATTCGACCTCCTGCTGTCAGACACGACTCCGCTCATCGTCGAGGCGGACCTCCAACAGGTCCGGCTCGAAGCGTACCTGGAATGGGCCAGGGCGTTGAGGTCCGCCGGGGAGTACGACCAGGCCATCGCCAGGGTCGAGCAGATCAAGTCCCTTTCCCAGAACAATTACCCCGAGATCGAAAGCGACGCCCAGACCGAACTGGCGGGCGTGTACCTCGATTGGGGCGCCGTCCTGCTGGATGAAAAATCCTTCGAGGCGGCTGAGAAGAAACTTTCGGAGGCGATGCGCCTCGACCCCAGCCCGGACCTGCCTTCCAGCCCCAGCCAACAGGCCAAAACGAAACTGGTGGACCTGTACCTTCAATGGGGCGGGGCGCTGCTCGCCGGCGGGGACTTCGAGCGCGCCATCGAATATTATCGCAAGGTCGGCAGCCTCACCGGCAAGCAGGATACCGCGCTCCAGCAAGCCATCGCCAAAGTCTACGTCGCCTGGGCGGGCGATCACTCGTCGAAGGAAGATTTCCTGGCTGCGCTCGAACTGCTGAAAAGATCAACCGAGAACGACAAGATCGAAGGCGCCAAAGATTTGATCGAAGCGGCCACCCAGGAGACTTACACCGCTTTCTCGAAGTCGAGCGGGAAACAGGCCCTCCTGGCGATGGCAGACGCGGCCAAGACCATTTGCAAAGGCAAAAAGACCGATCTGCCCATCTTCGGCCTCGACCCGGAAAAGAAACTGGCCTTCCTGCAAAGCGAAGGCGATACGAATGTCACCGAGCCGCTCCCGGACGAGCTGAAAGCGACGACGCCGGGCGAAATGCACTTTGTGGTGTGCCTGGCCGTCAAGATGGATGTCAAGGAACAGACCAGCAAGACCGGGAGCGTCACCTGGATCCGTTACCTGCAAACTCCCACATGGGAACTGGCGCTCCACAAAACCGCATCCGGGGAGACCGTGAAAGAGGATGTCCTGAAAGGGACTGCGCCCATCCCATCGGAGGAAAATGTCAGCGGGAAAATCGTCTTCAACTACTGGGGCGGGGCGCAGGTGAAGCTATATTACATTGGCGCATATCCCCAATTCTCTGCGCTGGTGACATGGATCACCGACAACATCAAGTAACCAAACTCAAAATTCCAGGATAAAGACAGAGACCGCCCTCCCCGGCGGCCTCTTTTTTACGCACTACGCATCACGCAACACGCCCCACGCCTCACCTCGCGTACCGTTTCCTGATCTCCGGCAGGAAATACTCCTCGAAGAAAGCCTCCTCGTCGTAATCCGGCGACCAGCCCCAATCGGCGCGGGCGGCGGAATCGTTCACGTCCTCCGGCCACGAATCGACGATCCCCTGGCGGCGCGGGTTGACCGCGTAACCGATCTCCGTGCCGGGGAAGGCTTTCAGCGCCCGCTGGCGGAAGTCCTCCGCCGACATGCTGAACGCGCCCACGTTGTAGGAGGTCTTCGTCAGGGCCTCGCGCGGCGCGTCCATGATCATATCAATGGACTTGATCGCGTCCGGCATAGCCATGAACGGCAGCCGCGACTCCGGGCGGACGAAGCAGTCGTAAGGCTTGCCCTGGGCTGCGGCGTGCAGCATCTCGGGGCCGTAATCGGTCGTGCCGCCGGTCGGCAGCGTAAACGCGCTCACCAGGCCGGGGAAGCGCAGGGCGCGGAAATCCAGCATCACCGGCGGATCGGGGTCCAGATGGCGCTGGGCCATGAACTGGCTGTAATAATTCCCCAGGCTCTCGCCGTAGATCTTGTTGCAGCCGTACATCGTATGCGGCTGCACCCAATCGAACTCTTTCACCCGCCCGATCGCCGTTTTGATCGCCGCGCTCGGAAAGCCGTAAGCCGCGATCGAACTGGGGAAGAAGAACTTCACCGCCCTGGCATTCTTCTCGGATTTGTAGGCCGCCAGCAACAGCAGTTGCATCGTCCCTTCCACGTTGACCCGGTGGGCGTCTTCGGGCAAAACCTCGGCCTTCGACGACAGGAATGCCGCCAGGTGGTAGATGATATCAATGTTGTAATCGTACAATTGTTTGACTCTTATCAACAAATCCCCCTGGATGTGCTCGGCAGGCAGCGACTTGATCGCCTCCGGCAGCGGCATCAGATCGAGCGTGACGATCCGGTGCGTCCCCTTCCGGGCCAACTCCTGCACGAGCGCCTGCCCGATTTCACCGCATACGCCTGTGATCAGGGCAACTTTTTCGCTCATCGGCTACTCCTTATGCTAGAATGGATGGGTCTTGCTCGCCGATTCTACAACAAGTCCAACGTTCCGTCTTGTTATTTTAATCACGAAAATTTTATGCGACTCTTTGGATTTTTCTCCCCCCCGGTGCGTCGCACCTGCCTAAACGGGATTTTCCCAAGCAGAAAAATGTCCCGTTCAATGGGATTTTGCCAACGGGTCTGGTGCGACGCACTCGCGCTCCTGACCCTCGGCTTGATTCTCCTTTCGGCCTGTTCCCCGGCGGACCTCGCGACCCCTGTGCCTGCCACCGTTACCGCGACGCCCTCCCTCACCCCGACCATCGTCTGGTTCCCGGCGACCCACACCCCTACGCCCCGACCGTCCGAGGCCAGCACACCCACGCCTGAGCAGCGTCCCGGCACGGGGGCGGAACTCCTCGCCGACGACTTCTCCCAGCCGGAATTATGGACCCTGCGCGCCACGGATACCGCCCGGGTCCAGGTCAGCGGGGAGCGGCTCGTGCTGGCCATCCTCCAGCCGGGGTTCTACTTGGTCAGCCTGCGCCGCGAACCCGTGCTGACGGATTTCTACGCCGAGATCACGGCCAACACCAGCCTGTGCCGCGGCCTCGACGAATACGGCCTGCTCGTCCGCGCCACCTCCGCCTTGGACTATTACCGGCTCGTCCTGAACTGCAACGGCCAGGTGCGGCTGGAACGCGTCACCAACGGGAACATCCTCAAGGTCCAGCCCGATACCTTCAGCGGGGACGTCCCGCCCGGCGCGCCGGGCCAGGTCCGCATCGGGCTGTGGGCCGCCGGGACGGAGCTGCGGGTCTTCCTCAACGGGCGGTTCCAGTTCAAGGTGCTCGATCCGGTCCACAGATCCGGCACGCTCGGGGTGTTTGCCCGCTCCGTCGGCGAGACCGCCGTCACCATCACCTTCTCGGAGCTGGTCGTCCAGGCTGTCAGTTACGTCAGCCCCACCCCCACCTGGACGCCGTCGGTTACGCCCATCCCGACGCGTACCAGGCAGCCATAAACCACGCTCCACGCAACACGATTTCCGTAGTGCGCAAAATCCCACCGTCAACTATAATCCCCCCATGCCTCCCAAAAACCGCCTCAACGACCTCGACCCCAAGACCTGGCTCAAGTTCCAGAAGTCCTGGTTCATCCACAACCCGCCGCCGCGCAAGAAGGGCGTGCTGGTGCATCCGGCCAAATTCCCCGAAACGATGGCCCAGGAGTTCATCGAATTCTTCACCAAAAGCGGGGAAACCGTGCTCGACCCGATGGCCGGCACCGGCTCGACCCTGGTGGCCGCCCTGCGCGCCGGACGCAACGCCTGCGGGATCGAACTCAATCCCAAATACGCCGAAATCGCCCGCCAGATCATCGCCGAAGAAAGGGAAACCCTCGGGACCGCAATCGAAAGTCTAAAATCTGAGATCGTAATTGGAGATGCTGCCCAAATCACCACTTACCAATTACCCATCTTCGATTACGTCCTCACCTCCCCTCCCTACTGGGACATGCTCCACGCCCGCGGCGCGGCCACCCAAAAAATGCGCCGCTCATCGGACGACCTGGACGTGTTCTACTCGGACGATCCCAACGACCTGGGCAACCTGCACGATTACGAAGAATTTTTGGAAAAATTGGTAAATATTTATAAAGGGCTAAAGCCCTTACTGCGCGAGAAGGCGTATTTGACCATCATCGTCAAGAACGTCAAGAAAGGCGGCAAGATCTACCCCCTGGCCTGGGACCTGGCCCGCGAACTCGGCAAGACCTACACGCTCAAGGATGAAAAGTTGTGGCTGCAAAATAACCAGCGCCTGGCCCCCTACGGACTGGGGTCGGCCTGGGTGAGCAATACGTTCCATCATTATTGTTTGCAGTTCAGAAATGAGTAAACGATGAGTCCCAACACAATTGCTTCCACTTTTTTCGACGATGTCCGCAACATCCTTGCCCGAGCGCGTGGAAATGCTTACACAGCCGTCAATTTTGCCATGGTGGAAGCCTACTGGCAGATAGGGCGTCGTATTGTGGAAGAGGAGCAGAACGGCGCAGATCGGGCAGAATATGGCAGGGCAATTATCAAGGAATTGTCCAAGCGTTTGACTTCCGAGTTTGGTAAAGGGTTCGCGGTTTCCAATCTATGGAACTTCAGGCAATTCTATCTGACTTTCCCCGAAGAAAAACTCTACGCGCCGCGTAGAGAATTGACAAATAGCTACGCAGCGCGTAGCCTTTTAACCTGGACCCACTATCGCTTGATCATGCGTGTGGAAAATCCCTTGGCGCGTGATTACTACCTTCGGGAGACCGCCGAGCAAAATTGGAGTACCCGCCAACTGGAACGCAATATTCATTCACTTTACTACGAACGCCTATTGATGTCCCCTGACAAGAAAACCGCGCTGATCAAAGAACACGGCTTTGAAAGGCAATACCCTGCCGAATTCATCAAAGACCCGTACGTACTGGAATTCTTACAAATTCCTGAAACCGTTGAATTCTCCGAAAGGGAATTGGAAACCGCGATCATCAACAATCTTCAACGATTTTTGCTGGAATTTGGGAAAGGGTTTGCGTATATCGGGCGGCAATTCCGCATCAGTACCGAGACCAGTCATTTTTACATTGACCTGGTGTTCTACAACTATCTGCTCAAGTGCTTCGTACTAATTGACCTGAAATCAGGCAAACTTTCTCATCAAGATATAGGGCAAATGGATATGTATGTACGCATGTTCGACGATTTGAAGCGTGGCGAGGATGATAACCCCACCATAGGCATCATCCTCTGTTCAGCGCAGGATGAAACCGTTGTGAAATATTCGGTCCTAAAAGACAGTGAGCAGATTTTTGCATCCAGATATCGTTTGGTTTTACCCAGCGAAGAAGAACTGGCTGCGGAAATAGACCGTCAGCGGCGCAGAATTATGGAACAACACGCCACATACCGTGTCCGCAAATCATAATTTAGACTCTATCCAGGAGGCATCTGTGGCTAAAAAATCCAACCAACCTTCCATGACCGAAGATTACATCCAACGGATCGAATGGGAGCACAAGAACCGGGGTTACGGAGACGGCCGCGCCCCGTGGAAGAATGCACCCGACTGGAAATACAACCCGGTTTACGCGGGCAATAAAGGCAACGCGACACCCCTGTCGCCTATGATTGTGTGGCTGATTTTCGCCATTATTGCAATTGGAATTTTGGTGATCGGAATTCTTGTCGCGCATAATGGAGCAATGATCTTCATTGGCTTTTTGTTTCTCTCTATCCTGATGATCTTTTATTGGATGACCCGCCCGCCACAGAAGAAAAAGTAACAACTGCCCACTGATCACTGAATACTGATCACTGATTACTGATTACTGCCCACTGTAAATGCTCACCCCTCCCGACCTCCTCCGCCTCCCCTACACCCCCGACCTGACCGAAGGCGGGATCGCCTACGCCGTCCGTTCGCTGCCGTACACCTACGACCGCATGAGCGGCTCGCTCTACTCCCGCCTGCGCCGCATCGTCGGCGGGGTGGCGGTGGAGCTGGCCTTCCGGCGTTACCTGGGCGGGCAAGACGTCCCCTTCGACGTGAAAGGCGCCACCCCTTTCACCGAACCCGACCGCTACGACGTGGCCCTCGGCGGTCACCGCTGCGACATCAAAACCTTCATCATCTCCCGCCGCAAGCAGATCACCGAGGTCCGCCGGCGGCCCGGATTGCTGCTGCGCGCCCCGGCCCTGATCCCCTCCGACCAGTTTGCTTCCGAGAGCCACCTCGACGGCGACCTGTACATTTTCGCTTTCCTGCTCGGCCTGACCACCAACTCGCAGGAGGACATCCAGGCCGCCCGCCAGGCCGGACAGCCGCTCTACCTGATCCACCCCTTCGAGAAGGACTGGTCCCGCCCGCAGGCCTGGGCTTCGATGGGGCCGCTGGCCCTCAAAAGCGAGTGCGCCGAAGCGGTGACGGTCGAACTCGGCGGGCAGGATTCCGAGCGCCAGTTCATCACCCGGAGCCTCTGCCTGCCCCCGCTCGAACGCCTCTCCCTGCCCCCCGACTTTTACAGTCTGTCCTGCATCCACGTGGATCGCCCGCCCGAAGCCCGGATCGGGATCCACAGCCCCAACCGCGGCGAGACGCGGGTCGTCAGCCCGCACGAGTGGGGCAACATCTGGGTCTATGGGATGGACATTTACCTGACCGGCTACCTCAGCCACGACGAGTTCCGCCGCCGGGCCGACCCGATCGCCTCCGGCAGCCGGGTCTTCCAGTACAGCAAAACGCAAACCAAGAACCAGTCTGTGCCGGTGGCCGACCTGCGCCCCCTGCCCGAACTGCTCGAACGCGTCCGCGAGTGGGCCGCGAGTGCGTCGCACCAGACTGGTTAGCTATATCCCTCAAACGGGATACTTTTGGCCTGGGGGCCAACCCAATAAACAAGGTGCGACGCACCCAACACCCCATCAAACGACCTGCCGAGTCATCTATTTTTAAGCCCGGAGTGTTACACTGTCCGCATGTCGAAACGCAAACTTTTTATCAGTTCGGCCGGGTTCGCCGTCCTGGCCCTGCTCGTTTACCAGATCCCCTACGTCAAAACCCGCGTGGATTGGCGGATAGACCTCGCCAGGACCTACCTGCGCGGCGTGGTCCAGCCTGCCGGGCCAGTGCCGACAGCGCGTCCGGTCACTTCCGGGCCGCCGACTCCCGCTTCAACGGCCACCCGGCCTCCGGGTCCCGAAACGCAGCCGGGCGCGTCGCCCACCGCCGTCTCCACGCCCACGCTGGTCCCCCTGCCCGCCTCCATCTCCCTCGAAGCGCCCGCCTACGAGCTGCAAAGCATCAACAACTGCGGCCCGGCCACCCTGACGATGGCCCTGCGCTATTACGGCTGGGACGGGGGCCAATCCGACATCTCGAATGTGATCAAGCCCATCCCCGAAGACCGCAACGTCAACCCCGAGGAGATGGCCTATTGGGTGCGCAACTTCGCCGGCTGGCTGCGGGCCGAGTACCGCGTCAACGGCGACCTGGCCCTGCTCAAGCGCCTGCTGGCCGCCGGTTTCCCGGTCATCATCGAGGAGGTCTTCACCTTCGACGACCCCTTCTGGCCCAACGACGACCTGTGGGCCGCCCATTACCTGTTGCTCACCGGCTACGACGACGCCTCCCGCACCTTCACCGTGCAGGATTCGTTCCACGGGGCGAACCTGACCCTCGGCTACGAAAAACTGGACGCCAACTGGGAACCGTTCAACCGGGTCTACATGCTGATCTACCTGCCCGAACAGGAATCCCGGCTGCGGGAGATCCTCGGAGCAGACTGGGACCCGGCCGGGAACCGTCAAAGCGCGCTGGCCGCCTCCGAAGCCGCGGCCGCCTCGGATCCCGATGACGCTTTCGCCTGGTTCAACCTGGGGACGAACCTGGTGGCCCTGGAGCGGTACACCGAGGCCGCCCAGGCCTACGATTCCGCCCGCCAGATAGGGCTGCCGCAGCGCATGTTGCGTTACCAGTTCGGGCCGTTCCTGGCTTACTTCCACGCTTTCCGCACCGAAGACCTGCTCACGCTGGCGGATTACGCCTTGCAGCGCACGCCCAATTCCGAAGAAGCCCTGCTCTGGAAAGGCTGGGGGCTGTACCGCCAGGGAGATACCGGCGGAGCCGTTGCGCTCTGGCAAAAGGCGCTGGAGGAGCGCCCCGGCTACCCCGACGCCCAATACGCGCTGGATTTCGTGCGCTGACGCACTTATCAAATTTGTAAGGTTGGACAAATGGGTGATTAATCTATACGTACCTGTCAAGTAAACTAAGGGCAACTATCATCCACGGAGGAACAAAGATGAAAAAACTAATACCCTTCTTATTTATAGTTGCCCTGGCCTTGCAGGCCTGCGGGACGGGGAGTGCAGCCCCAACCGCCATCTCACTGCCCACCGCTGCCCCAACTGCCGCAGTTGCCAACGCCACTGCCAAACCCTCCAGCCAGGACTTCGACCCCGGCGAGGAGCGCGTTGCAGACATAGACGGGATGCCGCAGGTTTACGTCCCGGCCGGCACCTTCCGCATGGGAGGCGTGGACACCAAAGCCCAGCCCGACGAAGGCCCCGACCACAGCGTCACCATGAAGGCCTTCTGGATGGACCGGGTCGAGGTCACCAACGCCATGTACAAGCTGTGCGTCAACGCGGGGGTCTGCGAGCCGCCGCGCACCTTCCAGTCGGCCACCCACGCGGATTACTTCTCCAACGCCGCCTACGACAACTACCCGGTGGTCAACGTGGGCTGGGGTGACGCCAAGACTTACTGCGAATGGGCCGGCCGCCGCCTGCCGACCGAGGCCGAGTGGGAATACGCCGCCCGCGGCAGCGACTACCGCACCTGGCCCTGGGGCGAAGAACGCCCGGATTCGTCCCGCGCCAATTACAACTTCCTTGTGGCGGATACCTCCCCGGTGGGCCAGTACCCGTCGGGAGCCAGCGTCTTCGGCGTGCTGGATTTGTCCGGCAACGTCTGGGAGTGGGTGGCTGACTATTACGATCCCGGTTACTACGCCGTGGCCGGCGGGACGAACCCGCCCGGTCCGCAGAAGGCCAAGAACGGCTTCCGGCGCGTGATCCGCGGCGGTTCGTGGAAGGACGGCGAGTTCGACATCCGCCTGGCCAACCGCGGCTTCGCCGAAGGCCCGGACTTCGAGGCCTCCAGCGGCTCGGACGCCTACCTGGGCGAATCCGGCAACCACATCGGCTTCCGCTGCGTGACCGACAACTAAACCGTTTCCCCTCGACGTAAGAGGCCCCGACCTGGTCGGGGTCTCTTTATTTCGACGATTGGCCCTTTTGGATTTGCAAACCGCGCCGTGTTGACGCTCAAGTTTTCCTGTGGTATTATCCGCGGCGACATTCAAACAGCCCAATACGGCACTCTTATCCAGAGAGGCGGAGGGACCGGCCCTGCGAAGCCTCGGCAACCCCACGAGCGCGTGGAAGGTGCCAATTCCGGCAGGATGTTTCTGGAAGATGAGAGGGCAGCCGAGCATCGTGCAATTGCCCTTTCGAGATACCGGAAGGGCAATCCAATTTAAGAGAGGTGAAACTTCATGAGCACTACCTTTATGACTTCCCCCAAATTGGTCTTCACGTCCGAGTCGGTGACCGAGGGTCATCCCGACAAAATGTGCGACCAGATCAGCGACGCTGTTCTCGACGCCTGCCTGGAGCAGGACCCCTACTCCCGCGTGGCCTGCGAGACGGCCACCAAGACCGGCTACGTGATGATCATGGGCGAAATCACCACCAAAGCCTTCGTCAACTTCGACGAACTCGTCCGCAAGATCGTCACCGGGATCGGCTACGACCGGGCCAAGAAAGGCTTCGACGGAAGCACCTGCGGCGTCCTTTCGGCGATCGCCAGCCAGAGTCCCGACATCGCCATGGGCGTGGACCACGCCCTCGAGGAAAAGTCCGGCGAGATGACCGAAGCCGAGATCGAGACCATCGGCGCGGGCGACCAGGGCATGATGTTCGGCTTTGCCTGCAACGAAACCCCGACCCTGATGCCGATGCCGATCTACCTGGCCCACAAGCTCACCCGCCGCCTGAGCGAAGTCCGCAAGGATGGCACGCTCGACTGGCTGCGTCCGGACGGCAAGAGCCAGGTCACGGTCGAGTACAGCTACGGCAAACCCAAGCGGATTGATACGGTGCTGATCTCCACCCAGCACGCCCCCGAAATCTCGCAGGAGGACATCCGGGCGGCCGTGATCGAACACGTCATCATGCCCGTACTGCCTCCCGACATGGTGGACGAGGACCTGAAGATCTTCGTCAACCCGACCGGGCGCTTCGTCATCGGCGGGCCGCTGGGCGACGCCGGGGTGACGGGCCGCAAGATCATCGTGGACACCTACGGCGGCATGGGCCGTCATGGCGGCGGCGCGTTCTCCGGCAAAGACCCGACGAAGGTGGACCGTTCGGCAGCTTACGCGGCCCGCTGGGTCGCCAAGAACGTGGTCGCGGCCGGGCTGGCCGACCGCTGCGAGCTTCAGGTGGCGTATGCCATCGGCGTGGCCCACCCGCTCTCGGTCAACGTGGAGACGTTCGGCACCGGCAAGATCCCCGACGAGCGGATCGTCGAGCTGATCAACCAGCACTTCGACCTGCGCCCCGGCGCGATCATCCGCGACCTGGACCTGCGCAAGCCGATCTACCAGAAGACGGCTACCTACGGTCACTTCGGCCGCGACGACATCCAGTTCACCTGGGAGCGCACCGACAGGGCCGAACTCTTGAAGGAAGCCGCCGGGCTGGTGGTCGAGGGGCAAAAGTAACGCCAGGAAGAGACTTCGGAAATCTTCCAAAAAACATTACGGCCAAGCCAGCTCCGAAAAAGATTTCCGAAGTCTTGACAAAATAAGCGCCTCTGAGGTTCAGAGGCGCTTATTTTTGTAGCTTTAGCCGAACGACCGAAGCCATTACTACGTTTTCACGACGCAACACGTAACACGTTCCACTCACGGCTTTTCCAACCCGTGCGCTTCGAGCAAATCCCCATCGGCCAGCAACTCGGCGGTCAAGCCGTCGGCCACGATCTGGCCCTCGTCCATGATGACCATGCGCGGGAAGAGTTCGCGCACCATCAGCAGGTCGTGGGTCGAGACCAGCATGGTGATCGGCAGGTCGCGCAGCAGGTTGATCAGCGAGCGCCGGGCGCGCGGGTCGAGGCCGGCCGAGGGTTCGTCGAGCACCAGGATCTGCGGGCGCATCGAAAGCACGGTGGCAATGGCGATGCGCTTCTTCTGCCCCACGCTCAGGTGGTGCGACAGCCTGTCCCCGAAACCGCCCATCCCGACCGCTTGCAGCGCCTCGTCCACCCGGCGGCGGACTTCATCTTCGGGCAGGCCCATGTGCAGCGGGCCGAAGGCCACGTCCTCGAAGACCGTCGGGGAGAAGAGCTGGTCGTCCGGGTTCTGGAAGACCAGCCCGACCAGGGCGCGCACCAGGGGCAGGTTCGGCTCATTTAGCGGCAGGCCGGCCACGGTGAGTCCGCCCCGCCCGGCCAGGATCCCGTTCAGGTGCAGCATCAGGGTGGATTTCCCGGCCCCGTTCGGCCCGACCAGGGCCACTTTATCCCCCTCGCACAGGTTCAGGCTGACCCCGCGCAGGGCCACGTGGCCGTCGGGGTAGGCAAAGTGCAGGTCCATCACCTGGAGCACGTCGCCTTCGCACTCCGGCATCTTGAAATCGAAATCGGGCAAATGTTTGACGGGCATCAGCGTATCCATCCAACAAGTTGGGTGAGTAAAAGGGACGCGAGCGCCAGTCCCAGCACCAGCCAATCGCGGCGGGACATGACGTGCGGATTGAGGGTGCGCAGGTGGCCGGTGTAGCCGCGGGCCAGCATGGCGTTGTAGATGCGGTCGGAGCGTTCGTAACTGCGCAGGAAGAGTTGACCGGCCATGCTGCCCGTCACCCCGGCGCGCCACAGCACGTTCCGCCCGGACCTCTGGCCTGGCGCGGCCGCCGAACGCGACTGCCTGGCCCTGAGCAGACGGTAGGCCTCGTCGGTGAGCACGAACAGGTAACGGTAAAGGAAGGCGACGATGGTGGTCAGCGAGCGCGGCACGCGCAGGTGCTCGAAGGCGTGGATCAGGTCGGGGAATTGGGTGGTGGCGACCAGCAGGATCGCCATCTGCACCGAGAGCCACGATCGGGCGAGGATGCTGAAGAAGCGCACCAGGCCGAAATCGGTCGGGACGAGGCTCAGGCCGAGGACATGCCATTCGGCCAGCGGGCGGCCGAGCGGCGAGAAGACGGCGCTGACCGCAGCCAGGGCGAACGGCAAGGCTACGAACGAGCGCGTGAAGGTGTATCCCAACCCGAGGCGCGACTGGTCGTTGGCGAGCAGCAGCACCAGCCAGGCGACGAGGAAAGCCAGCCACGCCCCGTCCGGCAGCAGGGCGTTGGACAGGATGAAGGCCACCGTCACGGCCACCTTGACGCGCGGGTCGAGGCGGTGGATCAGGCTTTCGTGGGCGTGGTAACGGTCGAAGGCGTGGATGTGCATTGGGTAACGGATTGGGCAACGGATTGGGCAACGGATTATGAAACGGATAAACGGATAAACGGATAAACGGATGGTAAACGGATTATGAAGCGGATAAACGGATGGCAAACGGATTATGAAACGGATAAGCGGATGCGAAACGGATTATGAAGCGGATAAGCGGATGTTAGCGGGTCTTGCGCAGGCTGCGGCCCAGCAGGATCACCAGTCCCAGCACGACCAGCGCGCCGACCGCTCCGGCGGCAATCGTCGAGAGGGCCGTCCCGCCCAGGAAGGGGATGGTGTAATCCGGCAGGATTTGGTAGGGCGCGGTTTGTCCCAGGCGCAGGAAACCCATGTCTTCGGCCACCCGCTCCAGGCCGTCGGGCGAGGCGGAGGCCAGCGGCGACAGGAACACAGCCAGCAGCGAGACCGCGATCCCAACGTAGATCCAGCCGCGCCCGCCGCTGGCCGCAATTTTTTCAGCGTCGAGCAGGTCGGGGCGGGTCCGTTCGATGAAGGCCAGCGCGGCGACCGTGATGACCGCTTCGCCGATCCCGATCAGGAGATGCACGCCCAGCATGGCCGGGACGACGATCTCCAGCCGGGAAGTGCCGCTCAACCAGAGTTGCAGGGCTGTCAGGAGTGCGGAGGCGATTGTCGAGAGCCAGGCGGCGACACCCGAGACGGCCAGGCGGGTGATCTTGCCGCGTCCGCTCACCGTGCGGTACAGGCCGAAGCCGATCACTGCGGTCAGCACGCCCATGTTGAAGATGTTGGCCCCCATCACCAGCAGGCCGCCGTCTTGGAAGAGCAGCGCCTGGACGCCAATGACCGCCGTCAGGACCAGGATCCCGGCCCAGGGTCCGAGCACGATGGCGGCCAGCGCCCCGCCGAGGAAGTGGCCGGAGGTCCCGCCCGCGACCGGGAAGTTGAGCATCTGGGCCGCGAATATGAAAGCCGCCATCACACCCATCAGCGGGACCTGCTTTTCACCGAGGGACTTGTTCGTTTTGGAAAGCGCGACGGCGATCATCGAAGCCGTCAAAAGCCAGAAGAGGATCGCAATGGCCAGGTTCAGGAACCCGTCCGGGATGTGCAACGGCACAGGCGCGTGTAACATAACTACCTCTTGAGCAAATCATCCTTTTTGGCAGTCCGGGCACAGCCCGAACAACGATAAATGGTTCCCCGCCAGCCGGAAGCCGCTGACAGCCTCGAGCCGGGCGTACAGGGATTCGAACAGGGAATTTTCAACCTCGACCGTCCCGTTACACTCGCGGCAGACCAGGTGGTGATGGTCGTGCTCGCGGATCTCGTAAACCGGATGCCCGCTCCCCAGGTGGATCGGGCGCACCAACCCGTGCCCGGACAGGAATTCGAGGGTGCGGTAGACGGTCGTCTCGGTCACGCCGGGGACGGTGCCGCGCACCTGTTCGTAGACCTGGACCGGGGAGAGGTGCTTCGGCGAGGCGTACAGGACGTGCATGATCGCCAATCGCTGGGGGGTCATCCTGAAGCCGCGGGCGCGGAGGGTATCGGCGAGATGGTTGGCACAAGACATGGTAAATCCCTTATTGCAAGTTTTTATCAATAAATAGTATATCGCAATAAGGGATTTTGTCAACCAAAAAAGCGGAGGGTTTCTCCGCTGTAAGGGATCGCAGACACACGTGCGCAAGAATTTTCCTGATTCTGCCGGACTGATATGAAAATAGGGCGCGGACTCCAACGTCTCCCGACGTTGGCGCCAAAGTCTGGAGACTTTGGAGTCCGTTTTCATCCTTCGGGGCGAACGGAGTTCATGGATACTTTGTGGTGGACCCTTCCGGTCTGTCCGGGTCTGGACAGTAGTTACGGCTGGAAGTGGATCAGGGCGAACACGCCAGGCTTGCCGCTGACATAATCCACGCCCACCAGCCAGGCGCGCCAGTCATTGGCCCCGGCTTTGGACTCGGGTTTGTAGACCGTCAGGAAATTGATGTTGGCGTATTCCGGCGGCCAGGGGTTGGCGCTGCCGATTTTGCTGGCATCGTTGCAGTAGATTTCGTAGCCGCTGCCGAAGACATCCTTCAATTTCGGGGTGACGATCTGGCCGAACGCGCCAACTTCATTCTGGTACGCGCCGGGAGCCTTGCCCCAGTTGATGCTGTAAGTCCCGTTGAACAGGTTGGGCAGGTACGAGAAGAAGTTGAATGACGGGCCGTTGCGGAAAAGCCGGAGGGTGATCCCGTGGTTGGCGCTGGCAATCGAAACCAGCAGTTTGCCGTCTTCGTTGGCGACCGCTTTCGCCAGGTCGCTCACCAGGGTTTTGGTGCGCCCGTCCTTGCAGAACACCTCCGGCTCGACGTATTCGGTCACGTAATAGCCGCTGATCCAGCCCAGGCCGCCGCCCGTGCGCCGCACCTCGAACCAGATGCGCGGGTAATCCCTGGCGATGTTGCCGGTGATGGGGATGTCTTTCTGCTGCGCCCCGAACGCGCCGACGATCGGATACCAGGTGCTGGGTCCAGTGCGGATGTTGAGCGTGCCCTGGTCCGGGACGTTGACCAGCGCGTAGCTCACCGGCGTGGGCGTGGGCGAGGGGCCGGGCGTCGGCGTGCGGGACGGGGTGGCGGTCGGGGCGGGAGTCCCGGCGGTGGACGTTGCCGTGGGCGTGCCGGGAGTCCCGGTCGTCTCGCCGGCAGCCCGGACGGGCGCGGGCGCAAAGGCTTGAACCGTCACCAGGACGGCCAGGGCCAGGATGGCAGCGAGCGTGGCAAAGCGTTTCATATCAAACCTCCAGTCAATGAAAGCACAGACGGGTTAATCATAGCATAAGGCAGTCGGTACCACAAAATTCATTTTGCGCCCTCGAAACGGAGCGGGAGGTCGCGGTTGACACCCTCCCTTCATTTGGTATAATACCCCCCGCACGGCCGACTAGCTCAATGGTAGAGCAACTGACTCTTAATCAGTGGGTTCAGGGTTCGAGCCCCTGGTCGGTCACTGTGGTGTGGTGGTATGCCTCCTTATGCGAAGCTCCATGCTTGAGCATGGAGCTTCGGCTTTTAAACCCGCACCTGCGCCGCCGTTGTAGAACAAATTGATGTTCTACGACGCCGCGCCAATCCCTTGCCTCGAACCCCTCCAGACGGCGAAGCCGGTTGTGAACAGGAAGAGCAGGATCGCCACTTCGTTGAGCATCCCGCCCCACAGGCGGACGGTGTGCAGACCGGCCAGGTCGCCGATCACCCGCATCAGCAAAGAAAGGTGCAGCAATCCCAGGTGGACGTAAAACACGGGCAGGTAGACCACCCGCACCTGGACGATGGCCGGGAATATGATCGGCGCGTGGCCGAAGATCATCGAGATGACAAAACCGACGAAGACGATGTGCAGCGCCGCGTCGTAATACGGACCCGCAGCCTGCCCGCCGAACCAGAGCATCACTCCCCCGCCGACGATCAGCCAGAGGAAGCCGGTGAACAGGCAAAATGCGATGTAACGCGTCAGGGAGGTGGGATGGCGCAGGTTTCGGGTGGCGATGTCGTTGGGGAGGAACCACAGGCCCAGGGCCAGCATCCCCGCCCCGCCCAGGCGTGTGCCCAGGTCCAGGTCGAGCAAGGCCAGCCCGGCCCCGGCCAGGATGAGCGCGGAAAAAAGCTGGAAGAGCCGCACCCGCCCAGCGGACGGACGCAGGAGTCGGCTGAGTTCGAGCCGCTCACCGGCAATCGTCAGGGTCAGGAACGCCATCCACCAGAAGACCAGCTTGAAGAGCGGCACGCCCACGATCCACAGGATATTGCCCACCACCCACGACAGGCTGCCCGCGGCCATGGCCGCCATGTGGGTTTTGGGTTCACGCCTGAACATGTAAAGCAGGATGACCAGCGTGACCAGGCTGCCGAGGGTGAAGAGCCACGCCCCCGCCGGGCCGGGACTCGCCAGCAGCAGCACCCAGCCCAGGCCGGTCAGGATCGGCGCGCTGAACATCCACTTTTGGCGGATGGCAACCGCCCGCTCCAGCGGGATCAGCGTGCCCAGGAAGCCGCAGACCATCAACGGGCCGTGCGCCACCACCAACCGGGGGAAGGCCGGCAGGGACCATCCCATCCTGATAAGCCCGGCCCACAGGGCAACGAGCAGTGCCAGCAGCGAGAGCAAGACGAAGGGAAGATAACGTTTTTGGATTTTCATGCAATGATTATAGCCATGCCTGCACTGCCTGACATTGCGCTGGCGCAAAGAATTTTCACTCATCGTGTCTGATTTAGAGTAAAATCTTGCCCATGAACAAGGAAATGCAGGAACTGATCCGTAAATCGAGCCTGTTCGCCAACGTAAACGAGGCCGTTTTTGGACAGGTGCTCGAAACCGGCGTCCTGCGTTCGGTGGAGGAAGACGGCTTTTTCTTCATGCAGGGAGACCCCGCCACCCACGCCTACGTGCTGGTTCAGGGACGGGTGAAAATGATCCAGATCACCCCCAGCGGGCAGCAGATCACCATGCGGATCATGACCCCCGGCCAGACTTACGGCGGGATCGCCATGCTCAACCCCAGGGCCGGCTACCCGGCGACAGCCCAGGCGGTCGAAGACAGCGTCGCCGTGGCCTGGGACACGGCCCACCTGCGGGAGCTGGCGGGGAAAGACCCGTCCATCTCGCTCAACACCATGCAATTGATGCACGGCTACATCTCCGAGTTGCAGGAACGCCAGCAGGCGCTGGTCACCCAACGGGTCGAGCAGCGCGTCGCCCGCATCCTGCTGAAGCTGGCAGCCCAGTCGGGCAAACAGACCGGCGAGGGGGTGCTGATTGACATCCCCCTCACCCGCCAGGACATCGCCGAAATGAGCGGGACCACGCTTTTCACCGTCAGCCGCACGCTGAACGAGTGGGAGCGGAGCGGCCTGCTCAAGATCGGCAGGGAACGGGTCGTCATTTGCAGCCCGCACGGCCTGGTCAGCATCGCCGACGACCTGGCGGAGCGATAATTACACAAAACTTTCGTTAGCCCGCTAAAGTGGTGGGACGGAATCCGCTAATCTTCGCGAAGCCTCGCTAATCTCCCGAAAAATTCGTGGAGATTGGCGTAGATTATGTGTTCGTCAAAAGCACGTTGGACAACCTTTGAACCACGGAGACACCGAGACACTGAGAAAACAAAGGGAAAACTCCGTGACTCCGTGTCTCCGTGGTAAAAGTTCTTGTCCAACATACGCCTGACCAGCACAAGATTGGCGTAGATTAGCGGATTCTTTTCCATGCTGGTTACGAGCGCCCATCGGTTTGACGCGCCAACAAACTTTCCAGCCAATCCGCGTGAATTAGCGTAATCCGCGGCAAAGGGTTGGGAGTAATGGGGGAACCATCACGTTTTGTCCCCTATTTGCGCCAGCGCAAAGACAGTCCCCTCCTGCATCGGCTAAGATGACCCCGAAAGAAAGCACGAATTCTTATCGGCAAACCATCAACCAACAGGAGTTCCCATGAAAATGCTCAAATCAACCATCAGCATCCTGGCGCTGGCAGCCTTACTGATTTCCTGCGCGCCGGATTCTGCCTCACTCGTCACCACGGAATACATCCTGACCACCGACCTGCGGGACGGCAAGTTCGTCTACGTCGGCGTCAGCGAGGGGATCAGCGGCGCGGTCAACCCGTCCCTGCGGGCCGAGCCGGGCGAGCAGATCACCGTCACCCTGGTCAACAGCGGGCACGGGGCGCACGACATCGCCTTCCCCGAACTGAACGTCAAATCGGACAAGCTCGACCGGAAAGGCGAAACCACCTCGGTCACGCTGACCACCCCGGACGAAGACGTGGTCCTGAACTACGAAGACACCACCCACGCCCGGCTCGGGATGAGCGGCCTGTTCCTGGTCGGGAACGTCGCCGACCCGGCGGACGCGGCCTCCGTCCAGCCGACGGGCGTGACGGTCGAATATGCCCTCGAAACCGCCGTGCTGGAAGGCCGGATGGTCTTCGTCGGCCAGGGCGGCGGGATCGAAGGCCTGACCAACCCGGACCTGAAAGCCGGTCTGGGCGATACGGTCAAAGTCACCCTGACCAGCGGCGAAGGGGCGCAGCACGACATCGCCTTCGACAAGCTCGGCGTCCATTCCGAGCACGTGGCCGGCAAGGGCAACAGCGTAGTGCTGGAGTTCGTCGCCAGCCGTGAAGGCACGTTCGCCTATTACTGCTCGATCCCCGGCCACCGCCAGGCGGGCATGGAAGGCAAATTCATCGTCGGATCGGGCGTTGCCCCTGCTGAAAACACCTCGAGCGGGGAGCACGTCGAAATGGCCTCGGTTGACAATACCTTCGTCCCGGCGGGACCGGCCGACGCGGCGGCTGTGGATATCGTCCGTGACCCGGCGGACCTTCCGGGTCCGATCGGCGAGCGCGGCCCCGAACTCATCCGGGTGGACCTCGAAACGGTCGAACTCTCCGGCCAA
The DNA here is from genome assembly GCA_049324115.1 of Chloroflexota bacterium. GTDB lineage: Bacteria > Chloroflexota > Anaerolineae > Anaerolineales > Villigracilaceae > UBA5796. Next base: position 66,096 of record JBMOMN010000021.1, on the reverse strand, counting down.
CTGGCCGACGGCGCCACCTTCAAATACTGGACCTTCAACGGCCTGGTCCCCGGCCCGTTCATCCGGGTGCGGGTGGGCGATACGGTCGAAGTCCATCTCAAGAACCTGCCGGACAGCAGCATGGCCCACTCGGTGGACTTCCACGCCGTGACCGGACCCGGCGGCGGCGCGGTAGCCACCCAGACCCAACCCGGCGGCGAGACGATGTTCACCTTCAAAGCCATCAACCCCGGCCTGTACGTCTACCACTGCGCCACGCCGATGGTGGCCCAGCACATCGCCAACGGCATGTACGGAATGATCCTGGTCGAGCCGGAAGGCGGCCTGCCCGCCGTGGACCGTGAGTTCTACGTGATGCAAGGCGAACTCTACACCGCCCAGCCCTTCGGCGCGACCGGCGACCTGACCGAGGACGTCACCAAACTGCTGGACGAAGACCCCGAATACTTCGTTTTCAACGGCGCTTCGATGGGTTTGACCAGCGACACCCACGCCCTGCGAGCCAACGTCGGCGAAACGGTGCGCATCTACTTTGGCGTGGGCGGCCCCAACTTCACCTCGTCCTTCCACGTCATCGGCGAGATCTTCGACCGGGTCTACGACCAGGCTTCGCTGACTTCCGCTCCGTTGACGGACGTGCAGACCACCCTCGTCCCGCCCGGCGGCGCGACCATGGTCGAGTTCAGGCTGGAAGTCCCCGGCCGCTACATCCTGGTGGACCACGCCCTCTCCCGCCTGCAACGCGGCCTGGCCGGCTTCCTCTACGCCGACGGCGACCCGAACCTGGAAGTCTTCAACGGCTCCGAGACTCCCGGCAGCGGGCATTGATCTTAGCGGGCTATTCGCTACCTCACATTTACCCTCACCCTATCCCTCTCCCGAGGGGAGAGGGGGTAAATTAGCCGGATTTTCCCCTCTCCCTGTGGGAGAGGGCCGGGGTGAGGGAGAGTTATTTTTAGGCATCCCCCTGGTTTCCCAGCGCGGCTTCGATGATCTGCTGGATGCGCGGGGCCATGCTCGACGGGTCGGGATGCAGGCCCTCGACCAGCAGGGCGCTGTCGTAGATCTGCTCGATGACCAGGCTTTGCAGTTCCGACCCGGCCTCCATCGCAGCCAATCGCTTCAAAATGGCGTGGGACGGGTTCAGTTCCAAAACCTTCCTGGGGACTTCGTACTCCTTGCCCAGATACTTGTAAACCCGCTGCAACTCCGGGTTCAGGCTCCCATCCGGGTCCACCAGCCGGGCCACTGACTGCGACAGGCGGGTGCTGGCCCGCACGTCGGCCACCCGCTCGCCCAGCACCGACTTGAAGCGCTCGACCAGCGCCCCGAAATCGGCCTCCGGCATCTTCTCGGCCGCGGACTCTTCCTTCGGCTTTTCCGGCGTTTCGATATCCGCCTGGGCCACATTCTTGAGTTCGTGATCCTTGTATTGCCGCAGCCCGATCAGCATGAACGAATCCATCGGCTCGGTCAGCAGCAACACCTCCGTGCCCTGCCCGTGGAAGCTGTCCAGGTGCGGGCTGCGCAGCACGGATTTGGGGTCCTCGCCGACGATGTAATAGATCGCCTTCTGCCCGTCCTTCATCCGCCCGATGTAATCGTCCAGCGACGACCAGCTTTCGGGGTGCAGGCTGGTCTTGAAGCGCAGCAGCGGCTGGATATTTTCCGTCTCCAGCGGCTGGGCGGCGATCCCCTGCTTGAGATAGCTCCCGAACTCCTGCCAGAACGTGTTGTATTTATCGGCGTCGTTCTTCGCCAGGCTCTCCAGTTCCTTGACCACCTGCCCGGTGACGACCTTCTTCAGGCGCGGCATCAGCCCCACCGACTGCACCGTCTCACGCGACACGTTCAGCGGCAGGTCTTCGCTGTCCACCACGCCCTGGACGAAGCGCAGGTATTCGGGCAGCAGGTCCTTGTTGTACTCGTCAATCAGGATGTTGCGCGAATACAGTTTCAACCCGTCATCCCGGCGCAGCGAAAAGACGTCCCGCTCGCCCTTGCCCGGCACGTAGAGCAGCGCGTACAACTGCACCGGCGCGTCGGTAATAGTGTGGAGGCGCAGCAGCGGCGCCTCGAAATCCAGGGTCAGTTGGCGGTAGAAGTCCGTGTATTGCTCCCCGGTCACGTCGGCTTTGGGGGTGCGCCAGAGCGAAGTCTGCTTGTTGACCTGCTTTTCGTCCGCCCCCACGTAGATCGGGAAGCCGATGTAGTCCGAGTGTTTGTGGATCACGGCCTTCAGCCGGTGTTCCTCGGCGAACTCGGCCGCGTCTTCCTTGAGCTTGATCTCGACCTTCGTGCCGCGCCCGGCCATCTCTGCTGGGCCGACCTCGAAGTTATCTTCGCCGGTGGCATACCAACTGACGGCTTTGGCGCGGGGTTTATAGGATCGGGACGTGACCCGCACCCATTCGGCCACCATGAAGACGGAATAGAACCCGACCCCGAACTGCCCGATCAGGCGGCTCAAATCGGGACTTTGGGCCTGCGCGGCTTCGATAAAGCTCCTCGCCCCCGACTGGGCGATCGTGCCCAGGGCCTCGATGATCTCGTCCCTGGTCATCCCGATGCCGGTATCCTGGATGGTCAGGGTACGGGCCTCCGGGTCCGGGGTGATGCGGATGGCGAGTTCGGCCTGGGGGTCAAGCACGTCCTTGTCGGTCAGCATCTCGAAGCGGAGGCGGTTGAGCGCATCCGAAGCGTTCGAGAGCATCTCCCGCAGGAAGACCTCCCGCTCCTTGTAAAGCGAGTGGATCAGGATATTGAGCAGTTGTTTGGTTTCGGCCTTGAAAGTGAAAGATTGGGCCTGGGTTGTATCAGTCATTGTTGCCTCCTGGAAAATGGTTCCCTGCCAATTGTAGGACAAATTGCCAATTTGTCCTACGCGGCAGCCCTTATTTTAATACCACCCGCAGTGGTAGGGGTAGGTCATGCTTGCAGCTTGACAGGACCGGCCAGCACCCATCCCCGGAGGGCCGCGCTCAGCGGCAGATCAGGATCGGGTACTCGAACCGGCGCAGCAGCTCGTTGACCAGGCTCCCGATGACCACTTCCTTCAAAGCCGACCCGCCGTAACCGCCCATCAGGATCAGGTTGATGTCCCGCTCGCGGCCGGCCTCCAGGAGGGTCTCCGGCGAGCCTTCGGTGAAAATGTACTCGGCTTCGACCTCGTGCAGTTCGAGGTAGGCGCGGGCGTAATCCAGCACCGAGGGGGATACCTGTCCCTTCTCCGCCAGGGTCATCACCGTCAGGCGGGTCTTCCACAGCTCGGCCATGTAAGCCGCGACGAAAAGCGCCTCTCGCGACTTTGCGCTGCCGTTGAACGCCAGGAGCGCCCGGTCGAGGGGGCTGGTCCGGCCGGGGACGGTCAGGATGGGGCGGGCGGAGCGCCAGATGATCGAACGCAGCCCGGACCCCAGGCTGGAGAGGCCCGATTCGGGCGGGTGGGTTACGTTCAGCGTGATCAGGTCGGTCATCGAGGCATAGGCGCTGATCTGGTCGGATACATCGCCTTTGACGACGGCCAGGCTGCCGCTGGCCCCGGCCTCCCGGCAACGCCGGTCGAAGCGGGACCGGATCGCCCTGGCCCTGTCGCCCTCGGCTTTGGCCCTGGGGGGCAGGACGTGTAACCCGTGCAGCAGGGCCGGTTCCTTGTCGGCAATGATGAGCGCCTGTTCGAGGGCTTCGAAGCTGTCTCCATCGCTCCCGACCGGCACGAGGATTTCCCGGAAAAGGTGGTCTGTGTAACGGTCGTAAAGCCTGGATTGGCGCCAGTGCCCGGGTTCGGCTTCCTGCTGCGCAATGCGCGGGTTGCGCTTCCTGGCCAGGTCGGTCATGGCGGCCTCGGGGCTGGACGCCCAGCCCAGTTCGCTTTTCAGGGTTTCCAGATGCTCGAAGACCCACAGGTAAAGGTCGGTTTCCGTCCGGCCGGGGAACCAGCGCAGCAAGCCCCGCTCACGCACCGATTCGATGAACGGGGTATAGACCGTCTCGTACCAGTGGCTGACGGCCTCTTCCAAAGGCACATCCCGCTGGAAGTCGAGCGACATGCCGTAGTGATGGATTTCGATGTGTTCCAGCAGCCCATCGTACCGCCCCGGGACGGTCACGCCCAGGTCGGCGTTGGGGAACAGGCGCTTGATCCCGGTCTTGGCCAGGAACCCGGCGTATTCGGACTTGATGATCAGGTCGTCGGGCTGCAGGTCGGGCGTGACCGGGATGTCGGTCTTGACCTCGATCACGTGGGCTTCGATGAACTTGAAGCCCTCCTGCCTGGCGATGGAGACGCGGTGGTTGCCGTCCAGGACGAAATAGGCTTCGCCCACCATGTAAACTTCGATGGGCGGCAGCCCCGTCCCGACCGGGTCTTCCATGACCGCCTTGACCCTCGCCCAGCGCTCCCGGTCGTCGGCCCGGCGCGGCAGGAAGGTGCGCGTAAACTCGGTATACCGGCCCACGCTCCCCACGATCGCAGCGACCGGGATCTCGCGCACCCCCCGGTCGGCGCGGACCCGCAGCTTGAGCTTCCGGGCAATCTCGTCGTAAGAAAGCAGTTCGTTGGATCTGCCGGTCAGCCGGGCGATCAATCCTTGCAGGGAGGCTTTGAGCCGGGCTTCGTTGAAGTCTTGCAGCGCAGATTGATAGTTCAGTTTATTCATCGTCATGCCCCCTATCATACAACCAAATGTTTTTTTGCGTGAAAAGGGGTGTTCTTATCGCGCGCGCTCCCTGCCGGACAAAACCAAAAACCTTAACGCAAATACCCTGACGGGCACACGTTACGCAGATGGAGCGAATTACGCGAATTTATTCTCGAAAACATCGGCGCGATAGTCATTCCGTTGGGAGCAGTAGTGAAAACCAGCCGCGAATTTCACGAATTCACGCGAATTTTTCTCTTCCTTTCGTAAAAATTCGCGTCATTCGCGGCAAAAATCTCCACCTGCACTTGAGAGGGAGACTACCGACAAGACAGCCCGGCGTAATCCCCAGGTATCCCCGTAACGGACGTGGTTGACCCAGCCTTCGAGGCTCGCATCGAGTTGCCGAAAAGCGATTTCGCCCCTTTGGTATTGCCGGAGGAGCGATCTCAGTTTACGCTGGAATACGGTCCCTTTGCGCCGTTTGAGCCTGCGATGGGTGGGGAAGACGACGAACCCGAGAAAGGGAAGGCCTTCACCGACGGGGCGCGGCTGGCAGGTTCTTTCGTGCAGGGTCAGCCGGTAACGGCGCAATTCCCGGATGATCTGTTCGCGCCACCGGTTGATTTCCAGCCTGTTGTTCGAGAACAGCAGGAAATCATCCACGTAACGGAGGTAGCCCTTGCAGCGCAGCCGCCGTTTGACGAAGTGGTCGAAAGGGTCGAGATAGCAGTTGGCCCAGAACTGGCTGGTGAGGTTGCCGATCGGCAGGCCGCGTGGTCGCAAGGCAGCCAGGAGATCGTCGCCGGGGAAATACACCATCTCGTATTCCTGCGAGAGTACGCCTGTCCCGCTTTCCAGGATCCGCTCTACCAACCAGAGCAGGCCGGTGTTTTCGATTTTGCGGGCCAAAATACCGTGCAGGACGGCATGATCAATGCTTGGGAAAAATTGGCGGATATCGCAGGGCAGGGCGTAGCGAAAGCGGCGGGAGTATTCCTGGGCCCGGTCGAGCGCCTTGTGGGTGCCTTTGCCGAGGCGGTTGGCGTAGGAATCGGAGATGAACCCCCGCTCGAAAACCGGCTCGACCAGGTTGCACAGGGCATGATGGACAACCCGGTCGCGGAAAGGCGCGGCAGAGATCAGGCGTTTCTTGGGATCGTGGATGTAGAAACTGTGGTATGCCCCCGGCTGGTAGGTCTGGTCTTGCAGTTCGCGCTGGAGTTGGAGCAGGTTGTCTTCCAGGCGATACTCGAAGGCGGCCACGCCGGGATGACCACGCTTACCCCTGCTGGCCTTGCGGTAAGCGAGTAGCAGGTTGTCCCAGTCATAGACCCTAAAGGTTTCCTGGATAGAATCAGATGGCGTTTGCATTTGCCTGGGAGGGTTTTTCAGCCCGACAAGGTCATGGATGGCAGGTTGCAAACCTGCCCTACAAATAAAAGGTTGCCTCGCCGCGTGGGCCGGGCCCGAGGCGGCGAGGCGCTTCTATATTCGCCCGGTCTTCCGTGTTCATAGCCTTGCGAAAGTTCCAAACCTTCGCAAGGGTGATTGGGCATGACCGGCCAGGGCATGACCGCGCTATTTCTCTTGTTTCGGCCTCGACTGCCATCCGTAAATGTACAGCATTTCCGGCCTGGGGCAAACAGGGGAAACCTGAAAGCCTTCACGCAGAGAAGCATGAGACGCCACCACCACCCGAAATCCGTTGTTGTTCCATTCGTTGTTCGGGTTGTTCCTGTTACGGTAGGCGCAACGCACGTTCCTGTCGTTGTTGTTGAACGCACCGCCACGCAGCACACGGACGACGTTTTCGGCCAGCCCCGCCAGATGACTCTGGCACTCCCAATTATATGCTGCTTTTCTTTTTTCGCCAGCCGCCGAGCAGCCTGCCGATTTCTTCGATCATGCCAGCGGCGTGCTGGTATTGCCCGGGGCTGAAGAATTGCAACCTTCGAGACAGGCGCAGGTAGAGCCTCAGCCGCTGTAATTCGATGTCAGCCTGTTGCAAATGCGGCCCGGATTGTTCGCTCAAAGATGCGGCGGTAATGGCCTCGTAGAAGTTAAAGGCCGCATTTTGCAGCCTCTGGGCCAGCACGAAGCGCTGTTCGCGTGGGAATTTTTGCGCCGCGGGCAGCAACCAGGCCAGCATATCGAAGGTTTTGGTGAAGATCGGCGATTCTTGCATAGAGTCTCCCAAATTTTAAAAACGACCCGCCTTGCGGCGGGAGAGGAAAACCAGGAACCAGGAACACAGCACTCAGGAGCCAGAACGCGGAAGAGAAATAGGAGACGCCACCACCACCCGAAAACCGTTGTAGTTCCATTCGTCGTACGGGTTGAACCTGAAACGGTAGGCGCAACGCACGTTCCAGTCGAAGTTGCTGAACGCACCGCCACGCAGCACACGGACGGACTTTTTATCGTCCATTGTCTCGCGTCCTTTGTCGGGTTGGTAGGGGTATTCCTTGTAAATACTGCGCGTCCATTCCCAGACATTGCCGCTCAAGTCGAGCAGCCCGTAAGGGCTGGTGCCCCGCGGGAAACAGCCGACCGCGCAGGTGGAGCCGATGCCGGTTTCGTTGTAGTTGGCGTGGTTGGGGGTGATTTCGTTGCCCCAGGGGAAAGCCCTCACCCTGCCCTCTCCCTCAAGGAGAGAGGTGCCGCGGGCGGCTTTTTCCCACTCGGCTTCGCTCGGCAGAGTTACCCGCAGCCGGCCGTCTTCGAGACCCTGCCAGAAGGCTTTTTCGGTTTCACCGGCAGCTTTCTTGCCGGGCGCAATGGCTTTCAGCTTTTGGTCAAGCCAATCGCAGTAAGCGACCGCATCGAACCAGGTCACGTACCTGACCGGATGGTTGTCCACACCTTGCAGGGAGGCTTCGTTGCCCGGCTCGTAGCCGCTCTCAATGACGAAGGCTTTGAACTGGGCCACGGTAACCGGGTAACGCGCCAGGTAGTAATCCGGCAAGGCCAGGGGGTGTTGAGGCACTTCAGCCTTGTAATAATCTTTACCGCCGCCAAATTTTTTTATCAAACCTTGAATGTCGTCTTCTTTCGTGCCCATCAGGAACCCGCCGGCGGGGATATGCACAAAACCGAGCAGGCCTTCTTTGGGCAATTGCCAGGCCTCGTCGTCGAAGCGCGGGTCGCCCAGGCGGGCCAGGGTGTCCCCGGCGGCGGCGCGCTCACGCGGCGTGAGGGCGCTTTGTTCGAGCAGGGAAACCAGGCGGGTGCGGACGCGGGGCAAAAGCTCGTTGCCGAGTTCGGACCTTTCGACGCGGTTCAGGCCGGTTTCCAGCAGGATATCCCCAGCCAGCCAGACCCGGCTCCATTCCTCGGGGGAGCAGCAGGGACGGGACGGGCATAATTCTGCGACCAAGGCCAGGGGACCATCAGTGGAGCCGCGCACGTACACCCGGCGGCTGACCGCCCACAAGATGGTTTCACGCCAGAGCAATTGGTTGTCGGCCAATTCCCTGGCGCGGCTGACGAAATCGTCCTGGGCTTCGAGGTAAGTCCCCGCCAGGAATTCCTGGAAGGAACGGTGCGGGAAGGAGAAAACACCCGGGTCGCGTTCCAGCAGCAACCCCGCCCGTAATTTCATGCTTTCGATGACCCTGGCGGCCCAATTCAAGTCACCTTTGTTGAGCGACGCCAACGATTTTTGCAGGGTAAGCTCACCGATACCTGCAAGTGTCCTGTTCTTGTTGTCGGTTTCGCTGGTCTGGGCGTGAGCCTCGTAGGCGAGTTTCCAGATGACCTGTTCGAGATCAATTTCCTGGCATTTGGCATCCAACAGCAACTGGCGCAGGCGGGCTTCTTGGCCCTTGCTGCCCTGCTCCCAGCGCCAGAGCAGGATTTCGACGGCTTCTTTGTAAAGCACGGCGCGCGTATCCGGCAGGCGGCCCTTGTGTGTGTTGACCACCGCCATCACCGTCAGCAGGAGCGGGTTGGGAGCGAGTTCGGCCAGCTCGGGGCGGTGGATGGCTTTTTTCAGGCTTCGGTTGGAATCGGCCGCCAGATCAGAAGGCACTATCTTCAAGTGGGCCAGTTCCTTATACCAGGCTTCGATGAAGGCCCCAATTTTTTCGTCGTCGAACGGGGCAAGCTCGAATTCAGGAAAAGAGGCCAGCCGCAAGTCGGGATCGTCTTTCGATTTGGGCGGCTGGTATGAAAGGATGCGACAGGTGACGACGAAACGGTTTTTGGGATACCGCTGGACGAAAGCGTGGACTGCATCCCGGATGAAAACCCGCTGCGCGATAGTGGCCACTTCGTCCAGCCCGTCCAGGAACAGGATGGCTTTGCCCTGCTCCAAAACGTTCCGTATCGCTTCGGCTGAAGCGGTCAGGTTTTGCGCCTTCAAGCGTGAGCGGATGAAATCCCACAGGTGGCGCGGCTCGGCCCGGGGCGGCAGTTTCTTGGGCAGGCTGCGCGCAAAATCCCGCAGGATGACGAGGATGGGCAGTAAATCGGCGTCTTCTTTTTGCCAATCCTTGAGTCTTTGGGTGGATCGGCTTGCCAGGCACCAGGTCAAGTAGTTGACGAACATGGACTTTCCGCTGCCGGGATCACCCTTGATGACCAAGTGTGGGTTGCGCGCCACCGCCTCGAGGATGGTCAGGGGTCTGTTCTTTTCCGGCCTTCCGACGAAGCGGAACTCTTTTTCCTTCTCGTATTCTTCCTGTGTTTCCTTTTGCGCCTTTGTGTCCAAAGCAATGTAAACATTGGCGAGGCTAATGGATTTTTGGGCGGCGGTCGGGTCTGAAGCGCCCAGATCTATGCCCCGCATGGACAGACTGGATGTGGCGTTTGCCATCACATGGCGGTAGATGTCCAGAGACTCCTGCGGGTTTCGAGGCGCAGGGCCGTGGTAGACATTCCCCTCGACGTAAGTTTGGGCATGGACAATGCGGTTGTTCCGCCCAATCAGGAGGTCGCTGCCTGTAACATCCCCGCCCACGAAAATGCTGCCGTCCCCGCTTTGGCTCACGTAGGACAAATTGACAATTTGTCCCACGATGAGCTGCGCCTCGCCTGCCAGTTGCGGGTCTTCGGCCAATATCTTCCTGATCTGGCGCTGCAAAATAAAGAGGGCTTCTTCGTCCTTGGGTGAGTCGATGATTTCCTGTACGGCTTCTTTGGCCGCTTCCTTCTTCTCCACCTTGGACCTGAGCCTGCCCCACAGCTTTTCCACCTGTTCCCAGGCTTCTTCCGAGAAGAGTTCACCGGCTTTTTCGAAGGCCTTTTTGGCAGCGATCTTTCCGCCTTTTATGAGATAGGGTAAATAAGGGGCTAAAAAAGCCGCCGCCTGGCCTGCCAACTGCGCCAAATCCATTTCCATCTTTACCTCCGCTCACGGTCGCCCCGCAGACTTCCGAAAGCTCGTTCCAATCGGGTTCCATCCGGTAGTCTGGTTCAACGCGCCACTGTTACACTGCATTATACCCAGGGCGCTCCGAAGTCGGGAGACTTCGGACTCCAACGTCTCTCGGCTACAAGGCCTTTCGGATCCTCTCCAGCCCCTTTTCGATGTTCTCGACGGACGTGGCGTAAGACAATCGCAGGTAGCCCTCGCCGTACCCGCCGAAGGCGTCCCCCGGCAGCAGGGCCACCCCGGCCTGCTCCAGGATGAAGTTCGCCAGTTCGCTCGAGCTTTTGCCCGTCCCGGTGATGTTGGGGAAGGCGTAGAACGCCCCCTGCGGCTTCTGGCAGGTGAAGCCGGGGAGGCGGTTCAGCCCGGCCACGATTACGTCCCGGCGGCGCTGGTACTCGGCCACCATTTCGTCCACTTTCTCCTGCGGACCGGTGACGGCCTCCAGCCCGGCGAACTGGGTGAAGTGGGCCGTCGAGCCGACCGAGTGGGTCAGCAGCAGCTCCACCCGTTCGGCCAGGGACTTCGGCATGATCCCGTACCCCAGCCGCCAGCCGGTCATCGAGTAGGTCTTCGAGAACCCGTCCACGATGATGGTGCGCTCCCGCATCCCCGGCAGGGTGGCGATCGAGGGCGCTTCCAGCCCGTCGTAGACGATCCGGGTGTAGAGCTCGTCGGTCATCACCCAACTGTCGAACTTCTGGGCTTTCGAGGCGATATGCACCAGGTCGGCAGCCGGGATCACGCCCCCGGTCGGGTTGGAGGGCGAGTTGAGGATGATCATCCGCGTCCGCTCATTGACCAGGCTGTCGAAAACGTCCAGGTCGAACGAGAACTGGTTGGATTCCAGCAGCGGCACCGGGACCGGCGCGCCGCCCGCCACCCGGATCATGGCTTCGTAGGTCGGGAATCCCGGATTCGGGTAGATCACTTCGTCGCCCGGCTCGACCAGCGCCAGGGTCGGGAAGAACAGGTTGGGCTTGCCGCCCGGGCTGACCACCACCTCGTCCGGGTGGACTTCGATGCCGCGCCTGCGCCCGGCGTCCTCGGCCAGCGCCTCCCGCAGCGAGGGCACCCCGGCCGGCGGGGTGTAGCGGGTCTTGCCGGAGCGGATGGCCTCGATCCCGGCCCGGCTGACGTTCTCGAAGGTGGGGTAATCCGGCTGGCCGATCTCGAAGTGGATGATGTCTTTCCCGGCGGCTTCGAGCTGGTTGGCCCGGGCCAGGACCTGATAGGCGCCTTCGGGTTTGAGATGGACGCTGCGTTGGGTAAATGTCATGGGGAATCTCCGGGGAAGCTATCAGCGTTCAGCGGTCAGCTTTAAGCTGCTGAACGCTGATAGCTGAACGCTGGTCACTATTCCAGCATCTTCTTCAATTCTTCGAACTCGGCGTCCGGCATCCCGAAGTAATTCTCGGGGGCGGGGAAGGCCTGGCTCTTGACTTCGTCGTGGTAGGCCTTCAACCCGTTCAGGATCACCTCCCCGGCGTTGCCGAAGACCTTGGCCATTTTCGGCTTGAACTTGGGGTACAGGCCGAACATGTCGTGGTAGATCAGCAGTTGGCCGTGCGCCCCCAGCCCCGATCCGAGCGACAGGATGATGCAGCCCTCGGCCCGCTCGGTGATGATCTGGCACACCCGGTCGGGGACCAGCTCGAGCAGGATGGCGAACGCCCCGGCCTTTTCGAGGGACTTGGCGTCGTCCACGATCTTCTTCGCCAGTTCCGCCGACTTGCCCTGCAAGCGAAAGCCGCCCAGGGCCGAGACCGACTGCGGGGTCAGCCCCAGGTGGCCGATGGCCGGGATGCCCGACTCGACGATGGCCTGGATGCGGGGCGCCATGGCCGCCCCGCCTTCGAGCTTGATCGCGTCGCAGCCGGCTTCGGCCATGAAACGCCCGGCGTTCCTGACCGCGATCTCGTTCGACGGCTGGTAGCTCATGTAGGGCATGTCGCCTACCACGAAGGCGGTCGGGGCCCCGCGCCGCACCGCCGAGGCGTGGCGGATCATGTCGTCCATCGTCACCGGCAGGGTCGAGTCGTAGCCGAGCATGGTCATCCCCAGGCTGTCGCCGACCAGGATCATCTCGATCCCGGCCTGCTCTTGCAAATAGGCGGTCGGATAGTCGTAGCAGGTCAGCCAGGTGATCGGCTCCCCCGCTTCCACTCTCTGGAACAGGTACGGCAATGTGATTTTCTTGCGGTCGCTCATTTATCCTCCAATGTGCAAATCAGGTTTGAATGAAAATATGGCGTCCCCTCCCGCGCCAGACTGAAATCGCCCTCGGCCGGCGGCCGGGCCGGTCCCTTGCGCCGGGTGGGCCTGGTTTCCATGGATGAAATTATACAGCCAGTTGGCCGCGCCGCGCATACTGCGATCACTGCCTCTTATAAAAAACCGCATCGTTTGATAAACTCGACCCGACCGGCGCAAGCCGGACGATCCTTATGAACAAATTCCTGCTCACCCTGCTCTGCCTCACGCCGCTGCTTTCGGCCTGCGGTGTCTCCACCGTGGACCCCGCGCCCCAAACGCTGACGGTCTTTGCCGCGGCCTCCCTGACCGGGGCTTTCGACGAGATCGGCAGGAACTTCGAGGCCGCCAACCCGGGCGTCGAAGTCAGGTTCAACTTCGGCGGCTCGCACACCCTGCGCGCCCAGATCGAGCATGGCGCCCGGGCCGACGTATTTGCTTCGGCCAACGCGGAGGAAATGGAAGCCCTGGTGCAGGGCGGGTTCGTCGGCGCGGGGGAGGCGGAAACCTTCCTGGCCAACCGGCTGGTCGTCATCCTCCCGCCCGGCAACCCCGCCGGGCTGGAGAACCTGTCAGACCTGGCCGGGGAGGGGATCAGGCTCGTCCTGGCGGCCAGGGAAGCGCCGGTCGGGAATTATTCGGTGCAGGCGCTCGACCGGCTCGACAAAACCTTCGGAAGCGGGTTCAAAGGCCGGGTGCTGGCGAACGTCGTCTCCTACGAGAACGACGTGAAACAGGTGGTCGTCAAGGTCCAGCTCGGCGAAGCGGACGCGGGGATCGTTTACGCCTCGGACGCGGCAGCCGCGCCGGAGCTGCCAAGCATCGAGATCCCGGCGGAGGCAAACGTCGTCGCCGCGTATCCGCTGGCGGCCCTGGACCAGGCCCAAAGTCCCGCGCTCGCCCGGGATTTCATCGCCTACGTCCTTTCGGCGGAGGGGCAGTCCATCCTGCAAAAATGGGGCTTCCTGCCCGTGAAATGATCCCATGCGCCCGCGCCGTTCACCGTCCCATCGTCTGGTAAAACCCGATACCCGCTCAGACTGGCTGTTCGTCCTGCCGGGGCTGGCGCTGGTGGTCACGCTGGGCCTGCCGCTGCTGGCCCTGTTCCTGCGCGCCGCCGGAGGGGACTTCTTCTCCCACGCCCTTTCGGGCACGGCCCTGGCAGCCCTCAAGCTGAGCCTGGCGACCAGCCTGACGAGCGTGTTGATCTCCGTCCTGGCCGGGACGCCCCTGGCATACATCCTGGCCCGCTGGGATTTCCGGGGGCGGGCCGCGCTCGAACTGCTGATAGACCTGCCGGTCGTGCTGCCGCCGTCGGTGGCGGGGCTGGCCCTGTTGATCGCCTTCGGACGCCAGGGCCTGTTCGGGAGCTGGCTGGCGGTCTTCGGCGTCAGCCTGCCCTTCACGACCGCGGCCGTGGTCATCGCCCAGACCTTCGTCTCGGCCCCGCTTTTCGTCCGGGCAGCGCGGATCGGCTTCGCCGGGATAGACCCGCAACTGGAGGAAGCCGCCCACGTGGAGGGCGCCAACCAGTGGCAGATGTTCAGCCGGTTGATGTTCCCCCTGGCAGGGCGGGCCTTCGTCAGCGGGGCGATCCTGGCCTGGACCCGGGCGCTGGGCGAGTTCGGGGCGACGATCCTGTTCGCCGGGAACCTGGAGGGCGTCACCCAGACCATGCCGCTCGCCATCTACCTCGGCTTCGAGCGCAACCTGGACGTGGCGGTGGCCCTGTCGGTGGTGCTGGTGCTGGTCTCGCTCGTCCTGCTGGCCGTGATGCGCCAACTGGACGAGGACCGGGTCTATTAGCCGCCCGGTGCGTCCCGGACCCCAAGCCTGCGGCGCGGCAGCGGGCGTTCACCCTGCCGGAAGTTGGTCCCCCGTCTGCGGCTTGACCAACGCCGCGTTATTCACTACAATACGCCGAATATTCAGCTAAAGCCCATCCACTTTACCCGAATAAAGCCGCGCAATCACCTGCTGCGGCCATCAACTTACGATTGTGTAAATTATGATTAACTTGATTTTTAATGTCCACTATGTAATAATTTTTTATGTTCACTAATCGGAAAACAATGACCGGTGTTGCAATTGCGAAACGGACCCGTTGGCTCGGCCTGGGGGATTGGTTATTGAAAAACCGCTGGTGGCTGGTCGTCTTGGCGAGCCTGAGCGTCTTCGTCTATGAGTTCCTGGAACATTACCCGCTGCTGGAAGAATCCCCGCACACTTTCGCTTACGAACTGTTATTCTACGGCCTCATCCTGCCGGTTTCAGCGGGCCTCATCTTTTCGCAACTGGCTGCCAGCCGGTCGGAGTTGGCCTGGATGGTCTACTCCCAAAACCTGGTCGGCAACCTGGGGATGCAGTTGCAGGAAGTCCACGCGTTCCACGACCTGGCCGACGCGTTCCTGCAATTCGTCAAGGTGGTGATGCCGCTGAGCGGCGCAACGATCTATTCCTGCGACCAGCAGACCCGCACATACAAACCCATCCTGAACTGGTCGTCGAGAAAAGACCTGGATATTGCCAACTCGCCCCTCGAATGCAATGCGGAAGACTGCCCGTGCCTGGCAGCCAGCCCCGAACGGGAAGGCGCGCTCCTGCAGCCCTGCCGCGACCCCAAAATGATCGCCCTGTCGGACGTCGCGGCCTGTTATTGCCTGCCCCTGTCGTTCTCGGACGTCCCCGTCGCCGGCGTGCGGCTCTATTTCCCGCACCGCAGCCAGCCTTCCCAGGACCATACCCGCATCCTGAACGAGGTGGCCCCGGTGGTCGCGTCCACCTTCCGGCGCATCCAGCTCGAACAATTGATGAAAAGCCAGAACAGGATGGTGGAATCCGAGCAGCAGCGCATTGCCCGCGACGTCCACGATACGCTCGGCCACAGCCTGGCCTTCATCCGCCTCCGGCTGGACCAGATCAGCCTCGAATTCGACTCGACCAGGGCGGATGCCATGCGCCGGGAAGTCGAGACCCTGCGGGACGTCGCGAAAGAAGCCTACGACCAGATGCGGGAGGTGCTGATCAAACTAAGCCCCGACGAGAACTCGAACCTGAACAACACCCTGCTGAATTACGCCGAGAAGATCAGCCAGCGGGCCAATTTTCACGTCAGGCTGCACCAGTTGGGCGAGAGACGCGGCCTGGACCACCTCACCCAGCGCAACATCTTCTACATCTTCCAGGAGATCCTGACCAACATCGAGAAACACGCCCACGCCCGAAAAGTGGACGTCAACTTGCAGTGGCTGGAGGACGGCCTGGAGATCAAGGTGGAGGACGACGGGATCGGTTACGACACCAGCCGTCCCGTCCAGAACGGGCATTTCGGCCTGCAAAACATGAAAGAACGGGCGCTGGAGAGCAACGCCCGGCTGGACATCGCATCCAACCCCAACAACGGCACGCGCATCATACTTTTCACACCTTACGAGGGCTAACCTATGAAAACCATAATCGTTGACGATCACTCTCTCTTCCGGGACGGCCTGGCAAGGTTGTTGACCTCGCAGCCGGATTTCCAACTGGTGGGCCAGGCCGGCACCATCCGGGAGGCCGTCTCCCTGGTGGAGACCCAGAAACCCGACCTGGTCATCATGGACCTGGGCCTGCCCGACGGTTCGGGCGAGAAAACCATCTCCCAGATCCTCGAAAAAAGCCGGAACGTCAACGTGGTCTTCCTCACCATCCACGCCTCGGAGGAACTGGCCTTTACTGCGATCCGGCACGGGGCCAGGGGCTTCCTGATGAAGGACATCCCGGCGACGGCCCTGCTGTCCGCGTTGCGGCGCTTGAAGCGCGGCGAACTGGCCGTCTCGCGGGCCACCCTCAGCCGCATGTTGGACGAACTCCTGCCCATCGTTTCCGCGCGGAGCAACACCGACAGCCAGTCCCAGGCTTCCCTGACGATACGCGAGATCGAAATCCTGGCAGAGATGGGCGCCGGTTTCAGCAACGCCGAAATTGCGGAAAACCTGTCCATCAGCGAGAATACCGTCAGGGTCCACGTTCACAACATCATGCAGAAATTGAACTTCCACAACCGGCAGGAAACAGCCAACTACGCCCGCAAACACGGCCTGGCCAACGGGCAGGCGAAAGGGAACGGGGACCTGCTGTAACCCATAGGGAGCGGCTCTCCGGGGGCGCGCAGGACCAGCCTCCCGATTAGGTCACGTAAACATCAGGCTGGCAAAGTTTATCGCGCTAAACATTAAGGACTATGGGGGCATGGCTCTTTTTGGAGCCAAGCTTAATCCCCGTTTGGCTATTTATTTACCCCGTTGTTTACGAAAATTTATAGACTCCGACCGGGGGACTACCTATAATTTCATACAACAGGATCAAATTCAACCAAATTCACCAGGATTAGGCAACCCATGCACCCCAAGCGCGTTCTGATCGTCAACGTTCAATCCCTCCTTCTGGGCGGGATCGAAAGCCTGCTGGGCGCGAACGGAAAGTTCACCTTGATGAGCATCCCGTCGGATGACCCGGCCGCCCTGGTCCGCAAGATTTCGCAATTGAAACCGGAGGTGATCATCCTCAACGGGGATGAGATCACCACCTCGATAGACCCATGCTGTTTGATGGCCACCCTGTCGGACATCCAGAACGTGCGCCTGATCGTCCTGAACACCCGCGACAACATCATCCACCTTTACGAAAAACAGGCGTTCGCCATCTCCAGCTCGAACGAGTTGTTCACGGCCATCCAGCACTCAAACGAGCCTCCGGCCTGGCCTCCTGCTCCTTCCTGATCACGGGCCGGGCGCCCATTCCCAACGCCATTTCGGGGTTTCTCTACCGGACAGATTTTTGAGAAAACCTTTTAGTACCTTACAAGTTAACTCCTTGCTTTTTGCCTGCAAAGAACCGCAGGCACACGTCTGCAAGAATTTTTACCACGAAGGGCACAAAGGGTCACGAAGGTTTTCCTTTGTGTTCCTTCGTTGACTTGGTGTTCCTTCGTGTTTCAAAAGGTTTTTCCCGTCGAAAACGGGAGAGCCGCCTTTTTTCAACCCTCCGGGGCCAGCTCCACGATCCGGCGGTGGAGCGCTGCCGGGAGCGCCGTAAACTCCGAATTATGTTCCCCCGTATCCCGCTCCTCCACGATCAGCACCGAAGCCTCCCGGCTGAGCAGGATCGTGTGCCAGGTGTTGCGCCGCACGTTGTAGATTTTTCCCGTCTCCATCACCTGGGGATACACGCCCTCCACCTGCGGCCCGTTGCCGCCGATGACCAGCACCCCCCGTCCCTTGACCAGCACGAAGACCTCGTCGGTTTGGGTGTGGCGCTCCATCCGGTCGTTGCGCTCCGGGCGGATGTCGTCCAGGTAATTCAGGACCGCCACCCTCCAGCCGTTGAAAAAAACCAGCGGCTGGAAGCCCTCGCCCTCGTAACTGTGGATTTGCAGCCAGTCCTCGTTCATCCCGATTCCCCGGCATTCTCACGGATCACCTGCCCGTACCATTTCGCGCTGGATTTCAGGGTGCGCTGCTGGGTCGGGTAATCCACGTAGACCAGGCCGAAGCGTTTGGAATAGCCGAAGGCCCACTCGAAATTGTCCATCAGCGACCAGGCGAAATAGCCCTTCAACGGCACGCCGATCTCGATGGCCTGGCGCGCTTTTTCCAGGTGACGCCGGATGTACGACAGGCGCGCCGGGTCGTCCACCTGCCCGTCCGGGCCGAGCCGGTCGTCGAAGGCTGCGCCGTTCTCGGTGACGTAGATGGCGGGGAAATCGTACCCGAAGTGCAGCCGCCCCAGCAGCCGGAACAGCCCCTCCGGGTAGACCTCCCAATCCATTTCGGTGATCTCGTCCCCGCGGAAGACCGTGCGCGGGGAATTTTCTTTTTCGCTGACCGCCTCCGAGCGGGCGATGTTGCGGGTGTAATAATTGACGCCCAGGAAATCCACCGGCGCGGCGATGGTTTCCATATCTCCCGGCTGGACGAAGCCCATCGGATCGCCGAAGGCAGCGACCATGTCCGCCGGGTAGCCGCGCCCGGCCAGCGGGTCGAGGAACCAGCGGTTGATGGTGCCGTCAATCCGGCGCGCCGTATCCCGGTCGGCCAGGCTGGAGGAGGCGGGTTCCTGCGGGGTGAAATTCAGGGTGATGCCGATATTCGCGTCCGGGCAGTTGCCGCGCAAAGCTGGTAAAGCCTGGGCGTGGGCCAGCAGCAGGTGATGGGCGGCTGCCAGCGCCTCGCGCAGGTCCGTGTGACCCGGCGCGTGACGCCCGTCCCGGTAGCCGACGAAGGCGCTGACCCAGGGTTCGTTCAGCGTGATCCAGTTCCGCACCCGGTCGCCCAGGGCGCGGCTGACGGCCTCCGCGTACCCGGCAAACGCCTCCACGCTCGCCCGCGCCGGCCAGCCGCCCTCATCCTGGAGACGCTGCGGCAAATCCCAGTGATACAGCGTGACGAACGGCTCGATCCCCGCTTCGAGCAAACCGTCCACCAGGCGGCTGTAAAAATCGAGGCCGGCCGGGTTGAGCCTGCCGCGTCCCTCCGGCAGCACCCGCGGCCAGGAGACCGAAAAGCGGTAGGCCCGCAGGCCGATCTCCTTCATCAGGGCCAGGTCCTCCCGCCAGCGGTGGTAATGGTCGCAGGCCGTGTCGCCCGTATCGCCGTTCTCCACCTTCCCCGGCGTGTGGCTGAACCGGTCCCAGATGCTTTCGCCCTTGCCGTCCTCGTCCCAGGCCCCCTCGATCTGGTACGCGGCAGTGGCCGCCCCCCAAACGAAATCCTTTGGAAACAATAAATGTTGGTCGCTCACTTTTCACCTAACCTGACGTCCACTTGAACTTCAACCGTCCCTTCGGGCGGGAGGGGGATGAGGTCGCCCTCGACGGGATTCCCGTCCACCTCCAGCCGGACCCCGTTCCCCGGACCCTGCCGTTCCACCCGGATGGCGTAGCGGACTCCCCGGAAGCTGCGTACCGCTTCGAAGCCGCTCCAGGCCGAGGGGATGACCGGCGCAATTTGTAACCCCTCATACGCCGGGCGGATACCCAAAATCCACTGCGTGACGGCGACGTAATTCCAGGCTGCGGTCCCGGTCAGCCAGGAGTTCTTGGCCTCGCCGTGCGCGGGCGCGTCCTTCCCGGCGATCATCTGGGCGTAGACGTAGGGTTCGCAACGGTGGATTTCGCTCAAAGCCTCCCGCGCCGAGGGGTTGATCCGCAGGTAATAATCATAAGCCCGGTCGCCGCGACCGAGCATCGCTTCGGCGATCATGATCCAGGGGTTGGTATGGCAGAACACCCCGGCATTTTCCTTGTACCCCGGCGGGTAGGACGAAATCTCGCCCAGGTGCAGGTAGTAGCGCGTGAAAGCCGGCTGGTGCAGCACGATCCCGTGCGGGGTGGCGAGGTGCTCCGCCACCGACTCCAGCGCCTTTTCGGCCCGGCCGTCGCCCAGCCCCAGCCCGGCCATGACGCACATCCCCTGCGGCTCGATGAAGATGCGACCTTCGTCGTTTTCCTTCGAGCCGAGGACGTTCCCGAAATCGTCGTAGGCGCGGCGGAACCACTCGCCGTCCCAGCCGTGCTGCCAGATGACTTTCTCCATGTCCAGGGCGGCATTCAGGTAAAAAGATGAAGGATGAAAGACGAAGGATGAAGGTCTGGCAGCTTCATAGCGTTCAGCCAGTTCCGCCATCTCCTTCGCCGCCAGGACGAACAACCCGGCAATGAACACGCTCTCGGCCACCTTGCCGTCCTTGTTGGTCGTGGTCTGGAATGACTGGCCGGGGCTGTCGGAGAAGCAGTTCAGGTTGAGGCAGTCGTTCCAGTCGGCGCGGCCGATCAGCGGGAGTCCGTGCGGGCCGAGGCGGTCGAGGGTGTAGCGGATCGAACGCTGCAAATGCTCGTAAAGCGGCGTTTCGCTGCCGGGTTGGTTATCGTAAACCACAGGCTCGTCGAGGATGCTCCAGTCGCCGGTCTCTTTGACATAAGCCGTCACCGACAGCACCAGCCAGAGCGGATCGTCGTTGAAACCGGAGCCGACGTCGTTGTTGCCGCGCCGGGTCAGCGGCTGGTACTGGTGGTAGGCCCCGCCGGTCGGCAGTTGCGTGGCGGCCAGGTCCAAAATCCGCTGGCGGGCGCGCTCCGGGAGCAGGTGCATGAAACCGAGCAGGTCCTGGTTCGAGTCGCGGAAACCCATGCCGCGCCCGACCCCGCTCTCGAAGTACGAGGCCGAACGGCTCAGGTTGAACGTGGTCATCACCTGGTAGGCGTTCCAGATATTGACCATGCGGTCGGTGTGGATGTCGGGGGTCTTCACCGCAAGTTTTCCCAGCAGGCCGTCCCAATATTTTCGCAGCGCCTCAAAAGCCCGCTCCACCTCCTCGGCTTGCTGGTATTTTTCGATGATCGGCAAAACCGTTTTCTTGTTGATGGTCTGCGTGCCGGGCGGGTCGAACTTGGCCTCCTTGGGGTTCTCGTGATAGCCCAGGATGAAGATGACCTTTTTCCGCTCCCCGGCCTCCAACCGGACCCGGGCGTGCAGCGCCCCGATGGGCTGCCAACCGTGCGCCACCGAATTGGACGTTTGGCCTGATCCCACTGCGGACGGCGACTCCCAGCCCCGGTAGGGACCCAGGAAGGCCTCCCGGTCGGTGTCGAACCCCGCCAGCGGTTCAGAGCAGGCGAAGAAGGCGAAATGGTCGCGGCGTTCGCGGTATTCGGTCTTGTGGTAAATGATCTGAGTTTCACCCTCATCCCCAACCCTTCCCCCTGGCAGGGAGAAGGGAGAAACTTCAACCTCGCCCACCGAATAGTTGCGCTGGAAGTTGGTGGCATCGTCGAGGGCGTCCCACAGGGCGAATTCGACCGCCCCAAAAACGGACAGGTCGGCGGGTCCGGCGCGGCGGTTGGTGAGGGTCAACTCCCAGATTTCGAGGAAATCGCCCAGCGGGACGAAGTATCGGGTTTGGGCCTCGATCCCCGCCAGCGAGGAGCTGATGGCCGTGTATCCCATCCCGTGGCGGCACTGGTAAGAATCCAGCGGGACCCGCGCCGGCATCCATGACGGCGACCAGGCCAGGGGTCCCGCGCGCTGCGGATCGTCATCCCGCAGGTAAATGTAGCGCCCGCCCATATCCAGCGGGGCGTTGTTGTAACGGTAACGGGTCAGGCGCCGCAGGCGGGCATCCTTGTAAAAAGAATATCCCCCGGCGGTATTGGAGATCAGCCCAAAACAGGAGCTGCTGCCGAGATAGTTGATCCAGGGCAGAGGGGTATCGGGGCGCGTAATGATATATTCGCGGCGCTCATCGTCAAAAGTACCGTAACGCATACAATCTCCTGTTGACTTGGTAATGGCACTGGGGCTTCCCCTGCATTGTGCCTTTGATTTTACTACACGAGTGGTTCAGCCGCCTTCCAGCAGGCCACGAAATGTTCCGGCTCGATCTCGACCGGGACGGGGCGCTGCCTGCACTTCTCGAAGGCAAGCGGACAGCGGTCGTAGTACACGCAGCCACTGGCATACCCTGTCGGCGCGCAGCGGCTCTCCACACTGACCCGCTCTTCCCATTTCCGGTCGAGGCGCGGCACGGAGGCGATCAGCATCCGGGTGTAGGGGTGGCGCGGGTCGGTGAAGATCTTTTTGGTCGCGCCCGTTTCAGCCACGCAGCCGCGGTAGAGGATCACGGCCCGCTCGCTGATGTAATTCGCCAGGGAAAGGTCGTGGGTGATGAACAGGATGGAAAGCCCGAGTTTCTTGAGGCCGGCCAGCAGGTTGAGCACGTCAATCCGGGTGGAGGCGTCCAACATGCTGATGATCTCGTCGGCCACCAGGAATTGGATGTCGAGCAGCAGGGCGCGGGCGATCAGGAAGCGTTGGAGCTGCCCGCCGCTGAGCTGGTGGGGAAATTTGTTCAGCACGTGTTCGGGGTTCAGGCCGACGTCCTTGAGGGTCTTTTCCACTTTGGCCTTCCACTCCCCCGCGCTGACACCTGGGTAGAACTCGTCGTGGATGATCTGGAAGATGCGGTCGGCCTTGAAGATCGGGTTATAGGAGCTGAACGGGTCCTGGAAGACTCCCTGGACTGTGCGGTAATACTCCTTGAGGGCCTCGCCTTTCAGGGCAGAAATGTCGAGGTCATCGAGCGAGATGGTCCCGTCCGAAATGGAGACGAGGCGGAGGATCATCTTGCCGATGGTGCTCTTCCCACTGCCGCTCTCGCCGATCAGGGAGACCACCTCCCCGTCCCGGACCTCGAAACTGACCTCGCTCACGGCGTGGAGTTCCCTGCCCCCGAAGGTCCCCACCCGGTAGATTTTGGAGACGTTATCGAACTTAAGCATCCCCGGCCTCCTTCCAGCAGGCGACGAAGTGGTCCTTTTTGATCTCGACGAATGGAGGCGCTTCCAGGCATTTGTCGAAGGCCACGGGACAACGGTCGCGGAAACGGCAGCCCGGCGGCGGGTCGAGCAGCAGCGGCGGCTTGCCGGGGATGCCGGTCAGTTGCCGCTCGGAATATTTCACGCCGATCTCCGGCAGGGAGGAGATCAACAGTTTGGTGTAGGAGTGGCGCGGCGAGTGGATGATCGTCCCGGTGGAGGCTTTCTCGGCCATCTGCCCGGCGTACATGATCATGATGCTGTCCGCGACCTGGTACAGGATCGAGATGTCGTGGGTGATGACGATGGCGCTCTTGCAGCAATCCTGGTCCCGGAACTCCACCAGCATCTCGGCCACGGCCTTCTGGCTGGCAACGTCGAGGGCGGAGGTGATCTCGTCGGCGATCAGCAGGGACGGGTCGAGCAGGGTGGAGATGACCATGACCATGCGCTGCTTCATGCCGCCTGAGAGTTCGATGGGGTACATGTCCAGAACGTCGTGGGGCAGTTTGACCAGGTCGAGGCGGCGCTTGAGTTCGGGCAGCATGGACTTGAAGTCCACTTTTTTGGCCTGGAGCAGCTCCTCGGTCATCCTGCCGATCTTGCGGATCGGGTTGAGGGCATTCATGGCGTACTGGGGGATGATAGAAATATCGCTGAAGCGGAAGGCGTTCATCTTCTCCATATCCCAGATGGGCAGTTCCCGGCCGTCGAGCAAGACGCGCCCGCCGACGTATTTCATCGGGGGAGCCAGGAAGATCAGGCTGTGGCCCAGGGTGGTCTTGCCGCAGCCCGATTCGCCCGCCAGCCCCACGATCTCCCCGCCCTCGATGTTGAAGGTGGCGTTTTCCAGGGCATGGACGTCGCCTCTCAGGGTCTGGTAATGGATCGTCAGGTTCTCGACTTGTAAACTCATCGCTCACATCTCCCTGAGTTTGGGGTTGAAGACTTCGTCCAGGCCGACGTTCATGCTGTACAACGCGCCGACGATGACGGTGATGGCCAGGCCGGGCGGGATGAACCACCACCAGGTCCCCAGTTGGAGCGCGCCCCACAGGACGGAGTATTGCATCATCAGGCCGAGCGAGATGGCGTTGGTTGGCCCCAGCCCAATGAAGTCCAGGGTGGCGGCGGTGAGGATCGCCCCGCCAAATTGAAGGATGAAGACCAGCAGCAGGTAAGACATCATGTTCGGGGCGATCTCGGTAAAGATGATCTTGAGCGGGCGCATCCCGCTCATCCGGGCCAGGTCCACGAAGTCACGGGTGCGCAGGGAAAAGGTCTGGGCGCGGATAGCCCTGGCGGTCCAGGGCCAGGCCGTCAGTCCGATGAAGAGACATTCCGTAAAAAGGCTGCGGACTTCGAGGTAAGCCGCAATGATGAGCAGCACCGCCAGGGTCGGGATGACCAGGACGATGTTGGTCATGGCGTTGAGGACCTCGTCCACCACGCCGCCGCGGTAGCCCGCGGCGAACCCGATCAACATCCCCAGCAGGGTCCCCAACCCGCCGCCGACGGCCCCCACCAGGAAGGTTGCCCGCAGGCCGTGGACGAACTGCGAGAAGACGTCCTGCCCGAAAAAGGTGGTCCCGAACCAATATTCGGAGGAAGGCGGCTGCGCCCCGAGGGGATTGGCGTATGCGAAGGGTTTGTGGTCCGTGAGCGAGGGGCCGACCAGCCCCAGGACGAGGAAAACGAGGATGATCGAGACCCCGGCCAGCAGTTTGGCATTCCTCGACGCGAAGAAGAGGAATTCGCTTTTCTTCTTTTGGGCGGTCATGCCGTCTCTCCCGTCATACCCCTGCGGGGCCTGGGATCAACCAGGATGTAGGCGATGTCAATGATGAAATTGGCGAGCAGTACGCCGATGATAATGAACAGGAAACAGCCTTGAATGAGGAAGTAGTCCTGGTTCTGGATGGCGGCCAGGAGCAGGTAGCCGATGCCGGGATACGAGAAAACCACTTCCGTGACCAAGGCGCCGGCGACGATGACTCCCAGCTTGAGGGCCAGCCCGGTGATCTGCGGCAGGACGGCGTTGTTGAAGGCATATTTTCGGACCAGCCTTTTAGGCGCGCCCAACGCGCCGAGGAAGTGGGAGTAGTCCGCTTCGAGTTCGTAAATGATCATGTTCCGCATCCCGATGGCAGAACCGCCAAATTCCACCAGGAAAATGGAAACGAAAGGCAGGAACCAGTGGTGGAGGACGCTCCCGACGAAAGCCCAGGACAGGTTGGGGCGCATCGTAAAACTGTATGCGCCGGCGATCGGGAAAATCCCCAGGACAATCCCGAAGAACCAGGCCAGCAAAATACCGAGCCACATGTACGGGGTGGCGGTCAGGATGTAGCTGAGGGGCGAGACGGTGTTATCGAGCCATTTCGAGCGGGCCGCGAAGGCCCCGAATTTATTCCCCGCGTACCAGCTCAACAGGATGGACGGCACCAGCAGGAAGGCATCGTAGGGGATGGCCCGCAGCAACACCTCCTTCACCGGGGTGGGGAACAGATAGACGCTGATGCCCAACTCACCCATGAACAGGGATTTCCAGAAGCTGAGGTATTGCTGCCAGAGCGGCAGGTCCAGGCCGAATAAGTGCGAGTAATAATCGTACATCACCTGGATGGCCGAGGCGTTCGTATTCACCGAGACCCGCGTCAGCATGTTCCTGACCGGGTCGCCGGGCATGAAGCGCGGGATCATCCAGTCAATCGTCACCGCCAGGAAAAAGGTGAGCAAGTAAATGAGGATCTTCCTGCCGAAATACCTTTTCACATGAACTCCTCTCGACCCGATGTTTGAGACTGCCGCCCCTCCCGGCCTTTCAGGAGGGGCGGCTTGGAACCCTTTTAGGCTTGCTATTCGGCTGGCGCCAGGTTGATCAGGGTCATCAGACCACCCATCTGCCAGTAACCCGACCAGGTCGTGGGCAGGGTCGGATTGGCCGAGTTCTCGTCCGGCCAATTGTTCCAGGTCGAAGTGCTGTACTGCGACCACAGGCCGTTGTACCAGAGCGGGATCATGGGCATGTCGGTCAGCATCAGTTCCTGGATGGCGGAGCAGGCCGCCTTCATCCCGGCTTCGTCGGTCGCGGGGACTTTGGCGAGGGCGTCCACCAGGTCGAACATCTCCTGGTTCTCGTAGCGGCCAAAGTTGCCGCTCTGCATCTGCTCCTGGATCGGGTGGCGGAACAGCAGGTTGTAGAGCGTCCAGGGGGTGTTGCTCATGCCGGCCCAGTTGTTCAGGGTCATGTGGAAGGTGCCGCCCTGGAGGGCCGTGTTCCAGGCCCCGTAATCGGGATAGGCGGCCTTGATGTTGATCCCGGCTTCCTGGGCGCTGCTGGCGATGATGTCAATGGCGGCCATCCAGTCGGTCCAGCCGTTCGGGCAGGTGACTTCCAGCTCGATCTTGGAGCCGTCGGGCGCTTCGACGAAGCCGTCGTTGTCCACGTCCGCGTAGCCGGCGTCAGCCAGCATTTGTTTGGCTTTGGCAGTGTCGAATTTGTAGCCGAGTTCAGACAGCACGGCCTTGTCGTCGAACTTGCTCAGGGACGGCAGCAGGCCGGTCGGGCTGGCCGCCTTGACCAGTTGGGCATAGGCCACATTCGCGATGGAGGGCACGTCAATGGCGAATGCCAGGGCGCGGCGGAAGGCTGCATCGTCCATCGGCTTCAGGGTCGTGTTCAGGAAGAGCACCGCGGTGTTGGCCGAGAGCATGTACGGGGCTTTGGCAAAGTAGGTCTTGACGTACCCCTGGTCGGCCAGGGTCGCAACGCCGGGGAGGAAGTTGTTGCTCAGGTCGAGCTCGCCTTTGAGAACCATGCCCAGGGCAATGTTGTTGCTCGACGTGCGGATGTCCACGATGTACTTGGGGGCGGGTGCGCCGAACGCGTCCTTGCCCCACCAGTTCTCGTTCCGCACCCAGATGTTGCGGTCTTCGGCATTCGACAGGTACAGGTACGCGCCGGAGCCGACGGGCCTCTCGTTCGCGCCGGTCGTGATTTCTTCCTCAGTGCGGTTCTCCCACAGGTGCTTGGGGACGATGGGCAGGTTGTAAAGGTAGTTGCCCCATTCCTGGTAGAGCGGATCGCTGAACGTGAATTTCAGGTGGGTGTCATCCAGCGCCTCGACGGCCGTCAGGCCGGTGTTCGTCCACAGGGGCGCGAACCACAGGGCGGCGTATTTCTGGCCCAGTTCGGCGGTGAACTTGACGTCTGCGGCGGTCAGGGGCTGGCCGTCGCTCCAGGTGAGGCCGCTGCGCAGGGTGACTTCATAGGTGGCCGCATCGGTCCAATCGCCGCTCTCGGCCAGCCAGGGGATGAACTCGCCCGTCAGCGGGTCGAAATCGAACAGGAATTCGTACACGAACCCGATCGTCCCGGTCGTGTTGGCCAGGCTGCCCGGCTGGAAGGGATTCCAGGTCGAGGCCGGACCCCAGGCCGCGCCGCTGACGTAAAGGGTCTCGTTGCGCGGGAATTCAGTGGGCATGGGTTCAACGGCGGGCGCTTCAGTGGGTTCAGAAGCCTCGTCAGTCGGCTGGGGAGCCGGGGGTTCGGTGGTGGGAGTGGCTCCACATGCTGAAAGCAACATGGAAAGCGCCACCAGAATGGAAATTACGAATGTCGTGCGTTTCATCTTCATTCTCCTATTGGAAGGTTCAAATTGAAAGTCACAGGATCGAACTTG
Organism: Chloroflexota bacterium; assembly: GCA_049324115.1. GTDB lineage: Bacteria > Chloroflexota > Anaerolineae > Anaerolineales > Villigracilaceae > UBA5796. Next base: position 38,793 of record JBMOMN010000021.1, on the reverse strand, counting down.
CCAGCTTACTTGTCGAAATTCACCTCCTCCTGCCCGCCTGGGAAGCAAATTGGGAGCGCTCCCAGTTCGGGGCAAAAAAACGACGGAAAATCACCACTTGTCTACCTTTGAAGTGAAGCGCCGCAGGTCTCACGGATCACCAATTCGGTGTCCATGATGACGTGGCGCGGAGGGTCTATCCCGGTTTCGACCAGGTCTATCAGGATTTCCACAGCCTTGCTTCCAAATTGAACGACCGGCTGGCGAACGGTTGTCAATTGAATGTTCGACAGGGTGGAAAGCGGCAGGTCATCGAAGCCGACGAAAGCGATATCTTCCGGGACCCGCAGGCCTGCTTCGCGAACCGCGCGGATCGCCCCGATAGCCATAATATCGGAAGCCGCAAAAACGGCGTCCGGGCGAGCGGGCAGTAACGCCTGCATGGCCGCATAGCCGCCCGCTTCGGTAAAATCGCCTTCAGCGACGAAGGAGTCATCCACAGCCATGCCGCCCTCAGTCAAGGCTTTTAAATATCCTTCCTTGCGGTCAATGCCCACGGTGCTGGAAGCCGGGCCGGAGATCGTCCCGATGCGCTGGTATCCCAGGCCGATCAGGTGCCGGACGGCGCTGTACGCGGCCTGGATATTATCAATGTCAATGTAGCTGACGTTATCGAAGCGGAACGGACGCCCGGCCACGACCAGCGGCATTTTGGCGTCCACCAGCCGCCCGATGATGGCCTGGTCGCCGTGATGCCCCGACTGGACGACCACCCCATCCAGCAGCCCCTTGCGGGAGACGCGCGGGAAGATCTTGTCCTCGTCTTCCTTGGTGCCGACCAGGAAAAGCGCCAGGGTGTAACCGTATTGGTTGCAGGCCTGGGCAATCCCCTTGGTGAGATGCGGGTAGTAGGGATCCGTAAAGAAGAAACTGACGCTGTGAGGCAGGAGCAGGCCCAGGGTCCAAGAGCGCTGCGAAGCCAGGGTGCGGGCGGCGGCGTTGGGATGGAATCCGGTGCTTTGGATGACATCCAATACGCGGTTCCTGACCCTTTCGCTGACGTTAGGCTGGCCGTTGACCACCCGCGAAACGGTGGAACGGGATACTCCGGCTTGTCTGGCGATGTCTTCCAGGGTCAGGTCGCTCACAGGGCAACTCCGTCTTGAAATGGGGGCGCAGGCTGTGCTATAATTTTTGGGAGCGCTCCCAAATCCTGAAGTCATTATACAGACTTTTTCAGCGCGAGTCAACTATTTTGTGAAAACTGATGCAATTCGTTCGCCCCATATCGAGGAAAACCACCATGACAACTCCCCCTCTGCCAAACATCCCCTGGGAAGAACGCCCGGCCGGCTGCCCGGACGTGGTCTGGCGCTACAGCGCCAACCCGGTCATCCCGCGTGACCTGATCCCTTCGTCGAACAGTATTTTCAACAGCGCGGTCGTCCCGTTCGGGGACAAATTCGCGGGCGTGTTCCGCTGCGACAATAAAAAGCGGGAGATGAACCTCCACCGCGGCTTCAGCCAAAACGGCCTGGACTGGACGCTGGACAACGACCCGATCGAGTGGCAGTGCGGCGACCCGGAGATCGGCCGCTTCCAGTACCGCTACGACCCGCGCCTGGTCTGGCTGGAGGACCGCTATTACGTGACCTGGTGCAACGGCTACCACGGCCCGGCGATCGGGGTCGGTTACACATTCGATTTCGAGACCTTCCACTTCTTGGAAAACGCGCTGCTGCCCTTCAACCGCAACGGGGTGCTCTTCCCGCGCCGGATCAACGGCAAATTCGTGATGCTCAGCCGCCCCAGCGACAACGGCCACACCCCCTTCGGCGACATTTACCTGAGCCAGAGCCTGGACATGGTCCATTGGGGGGAACACCGCTTCGTGATGGGCGTGAAGGACGGCTGGCAGAGCACCAAGATCGGGGCCGGGCCGGTTCCCATCGAGACTCCCGAAGGCTGGCTGCTGTTCTACCACGGGGTGCTGACCTCCTGCAACGGGTTCGTTTACAGCTTCGGGGCGGCCCTGCTCGACCTGGACCAACCCTGGAAGGTGATCGCCCGCGGCGAACCCTACCTGCTGTCGCCGCAAACCCTCTACGAATGCGTCGGCGACGTGCCCAACGTGGCCTTCCCCTGCGCGGCGCTCTACGACGAGCCTACCGGTCGGATCGCGATCTACTACGGCGGGGCGGATACGGTCACGGCCCTGGCGTTCGCCCGGATCGAGGAAGTGCTGGATTTTGTGAGAGCAGTTCCTCACACAACCTGACCCCCGCCATCGCGTCTGGCATCCAATGATCCGCGCCAACGTACTGGCAGACCTGGTCGTCAATCATGCCGCCGCCGATGACGATCGGGAAGGACAGCCCGTCCCGGCGGGCGGATTCGCGCAGCTCGGCCACGGTCTCTTTCATCATCTCAAAGGAAGCGGTTATCAGCCCCGACAACCCGACAATATCCGGTTTGACTTCGGAGGCGCGGGCGGCGAAAACTTTGGCCGGCACGTCCACACCCAGGTCAATCACCTCGAACCCGTGGCAGGACAGCAGCATCCCGAACATGTTCTTGCCGATGTCGTGGATGTCCCCGGCGACCGTCCCGACCAGGACCCGGCCGGATGAGCGGTCATCGGCCTGCCTCGCCAGCAACGGCTGGGCCAGTTCGACCACCTCACGGAAGATCTCCCCCGACATGATCAACCCGGCAACGAAATAATCGCCGCGCTCGTAGCGCAGGCCGACCTCGCGCATTCCCTCGTTGCACTCGTCAATGATCTTCAGCGGATCGTCACCGGCTTCCAACCGCCGCCGGACCAGGTCCAGGACTTCGTCTTCCTTGAGGTCGGCCACTAACGGGGCCAAGTGGTTTCCGGGTCCACGATTGGTCATGGAGGCTCCTCTCATTCTGCCAGGAGTCCGACCTGGGTGGTGAAGCGGATGCGGTCGGCGCGGGCGATGAACCAGCCCCAGCTGATGGGCTTGTCGTCGAAATCGAAAAACAGGTGCTCGAAACAAAACGCCGCCATCGGCTGCTCGACTTGCAGCAGGCAGGCTTCGTCTTCGTTCAGGAGCGTGGCTTCCATGCTGATTTCGCCGCGCTTGAGGATCGTCTCACCTGCCCCGCTGAACAGACGCTGGAGGGTGGTAACCTCCAGCTCGGCCTCGACGATGGGCCGGGTGGGGTCGTAGACGAGGTACTCACGATGATATAACGCGGGCAGGCCGTCGGTCCGCAAGATGCGGCGGATGAAAACGGTGCGCTCTCCGGTTTCGATCATCAATTTGCGGGCCACGCGCTCGTCCGCGCGCACGATCCGGGCTTCGAGTACGGTCACGGTGGTGTGTTCGGTATCGTCGAACAGGTCTTGCAATTCCCGGAGATGGAAGGTGGCTTCCCCCATCGCAAACGGTTTGACGAAAGTGCCGCGGCCCTGCTCGGCAATGACCACCCCCTGGTCTGCCAGCAGGTTGATCGCCCGGCGGACGGTCATCGGGCTGACGCCATAACGCTCACACAACTGCGCCTCGGAGGGGAGTTGGTCGCCGGGGCGCAGGATGCCGGCGGCCATGCTCTGGCGCAGGATGCCGGCCAGTTGGGCATAGGCCGGTTCGTAAGAGTCCCGGTCAATGGAGGGCGTATTCGAGAGCACCTGGCCGTTGGGTCGTTGAGACATGGGTTTCCAAAAGGTCAAAAGGTGACATTTGTCACTTGAACACTTCCCTATATAAGTGTATAACTTTATAGAGTTGGCAGTATTGTATCACGTTTGCCTGCAATTCTACTACGAGCTTTTTAACCATAACCCTTATGCCCGAACCCGATCAATGGTCTCACCTGTATACTGCGCGTCGCCGTGTGATCGCCTGTGAAACGGTGATCGAAGAAATGCTGCCCATGCTGCCGGAGGATGTCTCCTACGAAGTGCTGGATTTCGGCCTGCACACCAACCCGGCGGGCCTCAAACGGACCTTGCAGGAAAAAATCGAGGCAGCCAGCCAAAACTTCGAGGCGCTCCTGCTCGGCTACGGGCTGTGTTCGATGGCCGTTGTGGGACTCAGGGCCACCACGGCCGCCCTGGTCATCCCCCGCACTGACGACTGCATTGCCATCTTTCTGGGGTCGTGCAACGCGTACAAGGAGCAATCGAAGAAGGAACCCGGCACCTATTACCTGACCAAAGGCTGGATCGAGGCGGGGGATACACCTTTCGAAGAACACAAGTTGCTGATCGAAAAATTCGGCGAGGAGAAAGCCGAGCGCATGACCCGGCTCGTACTGAAGCATTACAAACGGCTGGCTTTCATCAACACCGGCCAGTACGAGATCGAGCGTTACCGGAAATATTCGCAAGATACGGCCGCGAAATTCGGCCTGCGCTTCGAAGAGCTTGACGGTTCGCCGGACCTGGTGCAAAAAATGATCCACGGCCCGTGGGATGGCGAATTCGTGGTCGTGCCGCCGGGCGGGACTGTCACCTACCAGCATTTTGCCCAGCGTTAGTTATCCAAGCCCTGAAGGTTCTATGCCTTTGGGGTCTATCCATCAGGAGCTAAGATGAAAATCATTGGCGAGAAGATCAATGGGACCCGCAAGCGCGTGGCGCAAGCCATTGTCGAACGGGACGCGGAATTCATCCGGGAATTGGCCCGGAAACAAGCCGAGGCCGGGTCAAGCTGGCTGGACGTGAACGCCGGTACGCATCCCGACCGGGAACCTGACGACCTGATCTGGCTGATCGGGGCGATCCAGTCCGTGGTGGATATCCCCCTCTGCCTCGACTCGGCCAATCCCCAAGCGCTCGACATCGCCGTCCAGGCCGTGGACAAGACCCCGATGATCAACTCGATCAGCGGCGAGCCGGACCGGTTGGAGAAAATCCTGCCCATCGTGGCGGAGCACGGCTGCGAGGTCATTGCGCTGGCGATGGACGACAAGAAAATCCCCGAGACGTTCGACAAACGCATGGAAGTGACCGAAAAGGTGCTGGCGGCTACACGCGCCGCAGGCGTGCCGGATGACAAAGTGTACGTTGATCCTTTAGCCATGACCATTGCGACGATGAACCAGAGCGCGGTCATCGCCTGCGACACCATCCGCGCCGTCCACGCAAAATACCCGGAAGTCCACTTCACGATGGGGCTGAGCAATATTTCCTTCGGGCTGCCCGCCCGCAAGCAGGTCAATCGCGGCCTGTTGATCCTGGCCATGCAGGCCGGTCTCGACAGCGCCATCCTCGACCCGCTGGACAACGAGTTGCAGGCCGCCATTGTCACCACCGAACTCCTGCTCGGCAAGGACAGGCACTGCCTGAACTACTTGAAAGCCGCACGCAAAGGGTTGTTCGACCAGTAAAGGAGGCCAAAAAGAGAACAGGTTTGCCGGGACCGAAAAAGATTGCACGGCATATCCATGCTGTCACGATATTTTCCAAACTCACGAGGAGACCACTTATGTCGAAAGAACTGATTGACGCCATCACCGAGATGCGCGAAGAAGACGCCCTGAAAATTACCCACGCCTTGCTGGACAGCGGCGCTTCCCCGGCCGACATCCTGGGATATTGCAAGAACGCCATGGAAATCATCGGTAAACGCTTCGAAGACGGCGAAGCCTTCATCCCCGAACTGATGCTGGCCGGTGAGATGCTCTCCGCCATCTCCGGCGTGCTCAAGCCCCGCATGGCCGAAGGCGCAACCCAGGAAAAACTGGGCAAGATCGTGATCGGGACGGTGCAGGGCGATATCCACGACATTGCCAAGGACATCGTCGCTTTCATGCTCGATCTGAACGGCTTCGAAGTGACCGACCTGGGCGTGGACGTGCCGCCCGCGAAGTTCGTCGAGGCGGTCAAGGAGACCGGAGCCGGGATCGTCGGCTTGAGCGGGTTCCTGACCCGGCCTTCGACCCGATGAAGCACACGGTCCAGGCGCTGAAGGATGCCGGGTTGACCGATGTGAAGATCATGATCGGCGGCGGGCAGATTGACGAGAATATCCGCCAGTACACAGGTGCTGACGCCTACGGCAAAGACGCCATGGCGGCCGTAGCCATCGCCAAGAGTTGGTCATAGGAGTGTGAACCATGTTCATCAGACCCGATAACTGGGATCAAATGTCTCCGCTCGAAAGGCGCAAAGCGCGCCTGGACGCCTGGCAAAACGCCCCGGTGCCGTTCGTCAGCCCCGAAGCGGAAGCCAACTACAAGGTCCGTATCGAACGCCTGCGCAAGATCTACGATATGGAGCCGCACGACCGTCCGATAGCCGATCCTTTCATGGGCGCAAACGAATACGTGGTGCGCCGCAAAGGGCTGAACGGCAAAGACATGGTTTACAACCACGAGAAATTGCGGGACCCGCTTCTGGAATTCCACAACGAATTCCAGCCGGATACGTCTGTGATGCCCCTCCCCTACCCGGGCAAAGTGATGGATATGCTGGATTACAAGTCCTACATTTGGGGCGGGCAAAAGTTACCCGACAATCTGACGATCCAGGCGGTTGAAGGCGAACACATGCTGGGTGATGAATACAAGGATTTCGCCGCCGACCCCACCAATTTCTGGCTGAAAAAGTACCTGCCGCGCGTGATGCCTGCGCTTGCGCCGCTGGCCATGCTGACAGAGTTGCCGCGCGTCTCGGAAAATGTGGACCTCATTGACCTGGTTGTACCGTTCGGCACGCCGCCTTTCCAGGCTATGTTGAAGGCCTTGATGGAAGCCGGGGACGAACTGATGAAAATGCTGGGGATTGTCGGGCAGACCGGAGGGATGATCGCCGCCTCCGGGTTCCCCGGCATGGGACTCAATATTGTCAAGACTCCCTTCGACTACCTGGGCGACACCCTGCGCGGCACCAAGGGCATCCTGATGGATATGTACCGCCGCCCGAACGACCTGTTGGCCGCCTGCGAAGCCTACGTGCCCGTCCTGATCAACGCAATTGTCAGCGCCAGCGACCGGAACAGCGCGCCCGCCGCGTTGTATGTGCTGCACAAAGGCGCGGATGCGTTCATGTCGCAGGAGCAATTCGAGAAGTTCTACTGGCCCACCTGGAAACAGGTCATGCTCGCCCTGTACGAAGAGGGCATCACCAGTTACCTCTTCATCGAAGGCTCTTGCAACAACCGGTTGGAAAACCTGGCCGAAATGCCGGAGAAATCCCTGGTCTGCCACTTTGACAAGACCGACATGCGCCGGGTGAAGGAAGTCTTGAGCGACAAATTCATCATCGCCGGGAACGTCCCTGCCTCCCTGATGTCGGCAGGGACAACCGACGAAGTGCGCGCTTACTGTGCTGACCTGGTGGAGTTGTACGCAGATGCCCCGGCCTACATCATGGCGCACGGCTGCTACTTCGAAAACACCACCGACGAAAAGTTGCGCGCTTTCATGGATTCGGTCAAGAAGTAACCCTGCCTGGAAGCCTTCGGCGAAAATTCGCCAGGTGATGCAAGACCGCCCGCCGGATTATGGGTTCAAGGCCAGGCTTGGACCCATAATCTTTGACTCGCCCCAAACACACCGTCCTGATTTGGAATTGATATGACCAACTCCCGACCCGTCCTCGCTCAAGAAAAATCCCCTGTCATCCCCTACGCCTGGATCATCTTGGCCGTGGTCTACTTAGCCAGCGTGGTCGCGCCGTTCAACCAGTTCAAGATCCCGCCAATCCTGCCGTTCCTCATGCAACGGTTCGAGGTCAACCTGACCCAGGCCGGCCTGCTGATGTCCAGCATCGCGGCCATCGGGTTCATCCTGGCCCTGCCCGCCGGGATCGTCTTGCAGCGGTTAGGTTCAAAGATGACGATATTGGCCGCCCTGGGTTTTATGGCGGCTGGCGCAATGGCGGGCGGCCTGTCGGGCAGCTATCCGCTCTTGCTGGGCAGCCGGATACTCGAAGGGATCGGCATGGGGTTGATCGGGGTGGCCGCGCCAGCCACGATTGCCATGTGGTTCCCGCCCGAAAAACAGGGAACACCCATGGGCATTTGGGCCACCTGGGTCCCGGTAGGCTCTGTGATCATCTACAACCTGTCGCCCGCGCTGGCGTCATCGTTTGGCTGGCAAGCCACCTGGTGGGTCGGCGCGGCGTTCGCCCTGGTGATGATGGCATTTTCCGGCTGGTTGATCACCCTTCCTCCCGCGCGGGACCAGGCCGGCCTGCGGACCCAGCCCGCACCGGACCTGCGAGGGGCGCTGGCAAACCGGAACATCTGGCTGCTGGCGCTGGCGTTCGCCTGCATGAACCTGACCATGGTGTCGCTGGGCACTTATTACCCAACCTTCCTGAACGAAGCGCGCGGCTACGCCCTGGGACAGGCCGCTTTCCTTTCCAGCATAGCCACGTTCGCGGTTTTGTTTTCGGCGCCCGCGGCCGGTTGGCTGTCTGATCGGATTGGCTCACGCCGCCTGGTTTTCTCGCTGCCTTTCCTTGCGGTCGCTGTACTGCTCCTGTTCCCCTTCCGCGTCACCGGCTGGCAGATCGCCGCTGTCATGCTCCTTCAAGGGTTGCTCGTGGGGGCAATCCCAACGGCAACTTTCGCGGCCGCTTCGGAAGTCATGCGGAAACCGGAATGGGCGGGTCTGGGGCTGGCCGTCGTACTGCTCGGCCAAAACCTGGGACAACTGATCGGGCCAATCCTGTTCGGGAAGATCGTCGAAAGATCAGGCTGGGTGGCGGCAGGATACCTTCTCATCCCCTTCTGTTTGATCGGCTTCATCAGCGGCTGGATGGTAAAAGTCCGGTAAACACCCGCATTACCGAAGTCAAGTTATATAATACCCACGGTTGAAAATTGTGTATTCCTTCTCGTAAAAAAGCGCAATTTTCAACCGACCTGGGTATACTTGGATTCCAACATTGGCAACGAGGAGACCCTATCATTGTTTACCATTGACTTCGAACCTGTCGGCCGGCGCGGCTCGTGCGCCAGCGACCAATCCCTGCTGGATTGCGCCCGCCAGTTGAGCGTGGACCTGGTCAGCATCTGCGGCGGCATCGGCAGTTGCGAACGCTGCAAGGTCCAGGTGATTGCCGGGCAGGTTTCCAAATTGACCCTCGAGGAAGAAGGCGCGTTGACTGCCGATGAATTGGAACGGGGCTACCGCCTGGCCTGCATGGCCTATCCGCTTGGGGATGTCAGGCTGCACGTCCCGCCCGAATCGCTGACCGCCGTCCAGCGCACCCAGGTCGAAGGGCTGGAGGTGGACGTGGAACCCGACCCTCCCGTGCGCGGGCTGGAAGCGCATCTGACCCCGCCGACGCTCGACTCTCCCCAAGCGGATGCCCAAAACCTTTGGGCTGCCCTCGCCGCCGTCGGCGTCCCGAACGGTTCGATTGACCTGCGCGTCCAGCAAACACTCTCGCAGGTCATCCGCGAAAACGACTGGCGCGTCAAGGTCGCCTTGCGCGGGGACGAGATCGTCGCCGCCGGCGCGCCCTCCGTCCGCTGGCTGGGCCTGGCCGTGGACCTCGGCACGACCAAGATCGCGGGCTACCTGCTCGACCTGGAAACCGGCAGGACCCTCGCTTCGAGAGGCCTGATGAACCCGCAAATCTCCTACGGTGAAGACGTGGTCGCCCGGATCGTGGCGGCGGGCAAATCCCCGGCGGAGGCGGCCAAACTGCAATCCCTGCTCGTTGATGCCCTGTCCCAACTGGCCGCCGACCTGTGCGCCGAAGCGGGCGCGGACCCGGCCCAGGTCGTCGAAGCTGTGGTGGTCGGCAACACCGCCATCCACCACTTGTTCCTGCAACTGCCGGTCAGGCAGTTGGGGATGTCGCCCTACGTGCCCGCCGTCGAATCGGCGCTGAACGTCAAGGCCCGCGACCTCGGCCTGAGCATTGCCCCCGGCGCCTACGTCCACCTGCTGCCCAACATCGCCGGTTACGTCGGCGCGGACCACGTGGCCATGCTGCTGGCAACCCGCGTCGCCGACGCCGACGAAACCACCCTGGCGATAGACATCGGCACCAACACCGAAATCTGTCTCAACCACCAGGGCAGGATGACCAGCGTCTCGTGCGCTTCGGGACCGGCCTTCGAGGGGGCGCACATCAAGTTCGGGATGCGGGCCGCGCCCGGGGCGATAGAACACGTCCGCTTCGACGGGAGCCGGCTCGAGGTCCAGACGATCGGCGGCGAGGCCCCGGTCGGCATCTGCGGCTCCGGCCTGCTGGACGTCGTCGCCCAACTTCGCCTGAACAACGTCCTGGCCCGGGGCGGGAAAATGGGGGAGCACCCGCTCGTCCGAAACCGGGATGGGCAGGCCGAGTTCGTCCTGGCCGAGCGCCCGGGGCTGGAGCCGGTCACGGTCTCGCAAAAGGACGTGCGCGAGCTGCAACTGGCCAAGGCGGCCATCCGGCTGGGCATCCAGGCGCTGGTGGAGGCCGAGGGTCTGGCCGAGACCGACATCCGGCAGGTCATCGTCGCCGGGGCTTTCGGCACGTTCATTGACATCGAAAGCGCCGTCACGATCGGGATGCTGCCGGACCTGCCGCGGGAGCGGTTCAGGCAGGTGGGCAACGCGGCCGGCACGGGGGCGCGCCTGGCCTTGATCTCGAAGGTCGAGCGGGAGAAGGCCGGGCAGATCGCCCTCCGCGACGGCTATATCGAGCTGGCAAAACTGCCGGGCTTCGCCCGCAAGTTTGCCGAAGCGACCAACCTGGTTTGAATGAAAAGGAGGCCCCCATGACTCTCTACGGCGGCATCGAAGGCGGCGGCACGAAATTCGTCTGCGCGGTCGGCACGCCCGGCGGGGAAGTGCTGGCTGAAACCCGTTACCCCACCACCTCGCCGGAGGAGACGCTGGCCCGGGCGGTGGATTTCTTCAGGGGGGAGGTCCAGGCCCTGGGTCCGCTCGCTGCGATCGGCATTGCCTCGTTCGGCCCCCTGGACCCCAGGCCCGGCTCGCCGTCATTCGGGCGGCTGCTCCCCACCCCCAAACCCGGCTGGACGGAGGCCGACCTCCTCGGCCCGTTCCGCGCCGCGTTCGGCATCCCGCTCGGCTTCGACACGGACGTCAACGGGGCGGCCCTGGGCGAATCCCGCTGGGGCGCGGGGAGGGGCTGCGACCCGGTGCTTTACCTGACGGTCGGGACCGGCGTGGGCGGCGGCGCGCTGGTCAACGGGAAACTGCTCCACGGCCTGCTCCACCCCGAAATGGGACACATCCGCATCCCCCACGATAAAACCCGCGACCCGTTCGAGGGCGACTGCCCCTTCCACGGCGATTGCTTCGAGGGGCTGGCCTCCGGCCCGGCCGTCGAGCGGCGCTGGGGCCAAAAAGCCGAGACCCTGCCGCCCTCCCACCCGGCCTGGGACCTGGAAGCCGAATACATCGCCCTGGCGCTGGCAAGTTACATCTGCACCCTCTCGCCGGAGAAGATCATCGTCGGCGGCGGGGTGGCCCGGCAGGCACAGCTCCTTCCGCTCGTCCGCCGGAAAGTGGGCGCGATCCTGAACGGGTACGTCCAGTCACCGGCGATCCTGAACGGCCTCGACAGCTACATCGTCCCGCCCGCGCTGGGAGACCGGGCCGGGGTGCTGGGCGCAATAGCCCTGGCGGCCCAAATGCTGGAGTAGGTTTTTCGGCAAATTTGGAGTATTATTATCTTAATATTTTATCCGTTAATCGAAGGAGGAGGCCATGAGTTTGATCAAGGTTTCGCAGGCGCAGGGGCGCGTCCCGGTCACGGTGTTCCAGCTCCAGGACCGGATCAACCTGGGCAATACCACCGAATTCGAGCAAACCGCCAGGAACGCTTACGACATCGGGATGCGCGACCTCATCATTGACCTGAGTCAGGCGCCTTCCATCACCAGTGCCGGTATCCGGGCGGTGATGGTGATCTACAAGATGTTGAACGGCGGGGAGGGCAAACATCTGAAGCTGGTCAGCCCGACGTCCTACGTGCGGGAAGTGCTGGAGATCGCAGGGATTTCACAGCAGATCGAAATCTTCGACACGCTGGAAGAAGCCGTGGCATCGTTTTGAAACCCGGTTTCCGACCGGCAAAATTCAGAGCCTTAAACTTTTACCTTGTCCAACCGGTACAGTTTGAGCGCGTCCCAGCCGACCATGCGGTGTGTTTCTTCATCCCAGAGGCGCAGGCGCAGTGACTTGAAGCTGGTCCAGAGCGTGATCGGCTTGACCTGGAAGATGGGGTTTTCCTTGAAAACTTTCGGCAGCTTGTAATTGGGGATTTTAGGGGCGAGATGATGGATGTGGTGGAAGCCGATGTTCCCGGTAAACCACTGCAAAACGGCGGGCAGCTTGAAGAACGAACTGCCCTGCACGCAGGCCTTGAAGAAATCCCATTTGTCGTGCCGTTCCCAGTACGTCCCCTCGAAGTTGTGCTGGACGTAGAACAGCCAGATGCCCGCCGAAGCGCCGAAGAAGATCACCAACGCCTGCACAATGACATAAGCCTTCCAGCCGAAGAGCAGGCACATGGCGGTGATGACCACGGCCAGGGCGGCGTTGGTCCACCAGACGCTGGCGATCTCTCGCTTGCCCTCGGCCGGCGGGATCCTCTGGGTAAAGACGAACACGATCAACGAACCGAAGAAAAACATGAACACCGGCTGGCGCATGACGCGATACCCGAACTTCTTCCACCAGGGAGCCTGCACGTATTCCTGGACGGTCATGGTGTACACGTCGCCCCGGCCGCGCCGGTCCAGGTCTCCGGCGGTGGCGTGGTGGATGGCGTGGTCGTGTTTCCAGCGTTGGTAGGGCGTGAAGGTCAGCACCCCGGTGATCCGGCCCAGCCAATCGTTGGCCCGGCGCTCCTTGAAGAACGCGCCGTGCCCGCAATCGTGGAAGATGATGAACGTCCGCACCATGAACCCGGCGGTCAGCAAACTCAAAGGCAGGGCCAGCCAAAAAGAGATCTCAAGGCTGCGGATCGAGAGATAGAACAGCGCCAGGTAGGGTATCAAGGTATTGGCAACCTGCCAGAGGCTCCGCCAGGCGTCCGGCCGGGCGTATTCCGCCACGACCGCCTGCCAGCGGGTTTTTTCGTCCCCGATCATTCGAGATATTCTTTTGTTCATCGGATGCTCCAGACACAAGTCTATACAACTTGATTCTACAACATTTTCATCAGCGAAGTCAGGGATAATTCGGCCAACGAGGAAAGCGTGATGTCCGCCCCGGAGTCCCCCAGTTGGCTGGTGATCGGATTGGGGATGGCGACGACGAAGAGTCCCGCCGTTTTGGCAGCTTTGACGCCGTTGGGCGAATCCTCGAAAACGGCAGCTTCGTCGTGCCGGACCCGGAGCCGGCGGAGGCTTTCGATGAACAGGTCCGGGGCCGGTTTGGTGCGGGACACATCGTCGGCGCAGACGATCTCGTCGAAACGGCCGGCCAGCCCGAGCCGGGAGAGATGCGGGTCCACCCAGCTATGGGGCGAGGACGAAGCTACGGCTAACGGGATCCCGTTCGAGCGGGCTGAGTCCAGCCAATCCAGCACCCCCGGCAAAACCGGCTGGGACAGGATGCGTTCCATCGAGCGGGCGTTCGCCTGGCGGCGGAGGGCCGGGTCGTCAAGCTCCCGTCCGGCCAGCTTTTCGAGATGGCGCACCGGGTCGAAATCGCTGGCCCCGTTGCCGCCGACGAACTGCCCCCACTCGTGGATCGAGAGTTCGGCGCTGTGCTCGCGGTAGATGGCCTGCCAGGTCTCGAACTCGGGCGTTTCGGTGTCGAGGATCAGGCCGTCGAAATCGAAGATGAGAGCTTTCAACATAGAGAGTGGAAATAAGAGAATAGAGAGCAGTGAATTGAAGAGCAGTACCTCCCTATCGAGAGATACTGCTCTCTATTCTCTACTCTCCAATTATCTAAAATAACTTCAAAACCGCCTGCGAGGCCCAGGCGAACAGGCCGGAGGGGACGAAACTGAAAACGACGGTGAGGATGGCCGCCAGGCCCCAGGTCAGGTTGAGCCAGGATTCCTGCATGGCTTCAGGCTCGCCTTCGCGCATGTACATGGTGACCACCACCCGCAGGTAGTAATACGCCGAGACGAGCGAGGTGAGCACGCCGATGACCGCCAGGCCGGTGTAGCCGCCGGCCATGACGGCCCGGAACAGGTAGAACTTGCCCACCAGCCCGAGCGTGGGCGGGATGCCGGTGAGGGAGAGCATGAAGATGGTCATGGCGGCGGCCAGGGCCGGGTATTTGCGTCCCAGGCCGGCGTAATCGCTGATCTCCAGGCCCCGCCCTTCCTTTTGCTCGAGGGCGATCACCACCCCCCACGAGCCGAAGTTGGTCAGGGCGTAGGCGACGAGGTAGAACAGTCCTGCCGCGACCGACACCGACTGGACCTCCTGGTTGCCGAAAGGCACGAAGGCCATCAGGATGTACCCGGCGTGGGCGATGGAGGAGTAAGCCAGCAGGCGTTTGATGTTGGTCTGCGAGATGGCCAGCAGGTTGCCGACGACCATGGTCAGCATCGAGAGCGCCCACAGGACCGGGGTCAGGTCGGCGGCGAGGGAGGGGAAGGCCAGCGAGAAGACCCGCAGCAGGGCGGCGAATCCGGCGATCTTGGCTCCGGCGGCCATGAAGGCCGTCACGGCGGTCGGCGCGCCCTGGTAAACGTCCGGCGTCCACATGTGGAAGGGGACCGCGGCGACCTTGAAGCCGAAGCCGACCAGGATGAGCGCCGCGCCGACGGTGAGCAGGGTCAGGTTGGCAGACCGCTCCGCCACGGCGCTGATGATGGCGCTCAGTGCGGTGCTGCCGGTCGCGCCGTAAGCCAGGGCGATGCCGTAGACCACAAAGCCGGCGGAGAACGCGCCGAGCAGGAAGTATTTCATCCCGGCTTCCTCCGAATCCAGTTGGGGACGGGCAAAGGCCGCCAGCACGTAGAGCGGGATGGAAAGCAGTTCCAGCGCCAGGAAGACGATCACCAGGTCGGCGGCCTGGGCCATGAGCATCATGCCGGTCACGCTGAACAGGGTCAGGGTGTAGAATTCGCCCCGCTCCAGTCCCATGCGCTTGACGTAACCGTAAGCCAGGCCGATGGCGAGCAATCCGCTCACCAGCAGCAGCGCGTTGACGAAGGTCGAGAACCCGTCCAGGATGACCATGCCGCTGAACCCGGTGCTTGAATCGCCGAACTGGGCCAGGGTCAGGCCGAGGGTCAGGGCCAGGCCGAAGACGGCGAGCAATGCGGTCAGTCCTTTACGCGCTTTCGGGATGAACAAATCCACGATCAGCAGGGCGCAAGCCCAGACCGTCAGCACGATCAACGGGAGCAGGGTGTTGAAATCGGATAGTGTCATAAGCACCCTTTCGAAGGGCAGCCATCAGCTTCCAGCAGTCAGCAAGCGCTGAACGCTGAAGGCCGACCGCTTTAATGCATCGCCGCCTGGAGGATGGCGACCAGTTTGTCAACCGAGGGGGCCATCAGGTTGAAGAACGGCTGGGGATAGAGGCCGATCCAGAAGATGAAGACCAACAGCGGGACCAGGGTGATGATCTCGCGGGCGTTCAGGTCGCGCAGGGCATGCCCGCGCTTCTTGACTTCTTCCACGATCGAGCCGTCGGGGCCGAGGAACATCTTCTGGAACATATAAAGGATGTAGACCGCAGCCATGATGACGCCTGCGGCCGCAAACCCGGCGAACAGCACCGAACCGAGCGCGCCGCCGTCGCTGCCAGCGCCCCAGGCCCCGAGCAGGATGGTGAACTCGCCGACGAATCCGTTCAGGCCGGGCAGCCCCATCGAGGACAGGGCCACGATCAGCATCAGCGTGCCGAAGACCGGGGTGATCTTCCACAGACCGCCGTACACTTTCAGGTCACGGGTGTGGGTCTGTTCGTAGATCATGCCGACCAGGAGGAATAAAGCGCCGGTGCTCAATCCGTGATTGACCATTTGCAGGATGCCGCCCTGGATGCCCTGCGGGTTCATGGCGAACAGGCCGAGCATGACGAAACCCAGGTGGCTGACCGAGGAGTAAGCGACCAGTTTCTTGGCGTCGCCCTGGGCGTAGGAGACCGCTGCGCCGTAGATGATGCCGATCACGGCCAGCAGGGCCATCCACGGGGCGGCCTGGATGGCAGCCTCGGGGAAGAGCGGCAGGTTGAAACGGAGGAAACCGTAAGTGCCCATCTTCAGCAAGACGCCGGCCAGGATGACGGAACCGGCGGTCGGGGCTTCGACGTGGGCGTCCGGGAGCCAGGAATGGAGCGGCCACATCGGGACTTTGATGGCGAAGGCAGCCGCGAAGGCGATGAAGAGCCACAACTGGATGCCCGCCGGGATGCCGCCCATCTCGATCAACTCAGGCACCGAGAAGGATCCCTGCTGGATGCCGAGCCACAGGATGGCGAGCAGCATCAGGATCGAGCCGGCCATGGTGTAGAGGAAGAACTTGATCGCGGCGTAGATGCGGCGCGGTCCGCCCCAGATGCCGATCAGGAAATACATCGGGACCAGGGTGAATTCCCAGAAAATGTAGAACAGGAACAGGTCCTGGGCCATGAAGACGCCCAACATGCCGACTTCCAACAGGGTGAAGAAGAGCATGAAATCCTTGACCCGTTCCTCGACCGCGGTCCAGGTGGACAGGATCGAGATGGGGGTCAGGAAGGTGGTCAGCAGGACGAGCAGGACCGAGAGGCCGTCAACCGCCATGTAGTACTGGATGTTCCAACCGGCGACGGTGATCCAGTCGTATTTGGCTTCCAGTTGCAGGTCCGGGCTGGAGGCGTTGTACTGTCCGCTGAAGAAAATGGCCCAGATCGAGATCCCAAAAGTGATCAGGCTGGTGACCAGAGCGGTCCAGCGCAGCAGGTTCTTGTTCCCGGACGGCAGGAGCAGGAGGACGAGTACACCCACCAGCGGGAAGAAGGTGACGAGCGTGAGGGGTTCGAGAAAAAAGTCCATAGTTTATCCTCGGTTTCGAGTTTGTTTACATCGCCATATCGTAAGCGGGCACGTGCAAAATTTCAGATGGCCGTGGCGGTTGTTTCAACAGAGAAAGAAGTTGCTTTGTAGTGGCTCGATAAAACTCTTTTTCTCCGCACTGAACGCACACATAGGCGGGGACATTACGCACAACCCACACTTGGCCATTGTCTTCATGCAAAAAGGTGGTCAATTGCTTTTTCAACTCACCGCCGCAAAAATGACAGGTGTTCATTCGATATTCACTTCAACAGCAAGTAACCTAGAATGAGAACGACTCCCAGCAGCACGGACAAAGCGTAACTGCGCACGAAACCGTTTTGGACCCGGCGCAGGCTGGCCGAGGCTTCCTTGGTCCACTCGCCGAGGCCGTTGGCGAAGGCATCAATGCCCCGCTGGTCGGCGTATTTATTGAGGGCGACGTTGCTAAGCCAGTTGTACGTGCCGGCGATGACCTTCTCGTGGAACCAGTCGTGCCAGAAACGCCAGTCAATCACGTCCGCCAGGAATTTGGAGATGCGGACGTAGTTGTCCAGGATGACCGCCTTGTAGCCCTCGTCCACGAACCATTTGTTTTCCATGCCGGTGAAGACCAGGCCGAGCGGTTTCTTGAGCGGGTCGGGCTGACCGGCCTTGAGCGGGTTGCGGCCATAGATCAACCAGGAAATCACGATGGCGGCCAGGGCCAGGGCCGTGGAAATGAGCGCCACGCTCATCACGAATTCGCCCGCGTGGACCTCGAGGGTGTGCTCCAGCCATTCGGTGAAGGTATGCAGGCCCGGCAGGTTCAACGCGCCGCCAACGATGGACAGGAGCGCCAGCACCATCAGCGGGACCGTGATGATCGGCTTGCTCTCCTCGGCGTGGGCCGCGGCTTCGTGGCGTGGTTCGCCGAAGAAGACCATCCAGATCTGGCGGCCCATGTAAAAGGCGGTGAAGAAGGCCGCCAGGGTCAACAACCAGTAAACCCCGGTGTAGCCTTCCCTGAACGCGTCGGCCAGGATCTCGTCCTTCGACCAGAAACCGGCAAAGGGGAAGATACCCGCCAGCGCCAGCGTGCCGGTCAGGTACAGCCAGAAGGTCACGGGCATGGTCTTGCGCAGGCCGCCCATGTTGCGCATGTCACCGGGGTCGAAGACTTCTTCGTGGTGGTCGCCGTGCCCGCCGCCATGATGGGCCAAATGGTGATGACCCCGCTCAAGTCCGAGTATGATCGAACCGGCGGAGAGGAAGAGCAGGGCCTTGAAGAAGGCATGGGTCACGAGGTGGAACATCCCGGCCACGTAAGCGCCCATTCCGACCGCCGCGACCATGAATCCGAGTTGCGAGATGGTCGAGTAAGCCAGGACTTTCTTGATGTCGTACTGCCCGACCGCAATAGTGGCGGCGAACAGCGCCGTCGCCGCGCCGGTCATGGCGACCACGTACTGCGCTTCGGGGACCAAGGTGTAGAGCGGGGCCGAGCGGGAGACCAGGTACACGCCCGCCGTGACCATCGTGGCAGCATGGATCAGGGCCGAGACCGGGGTCGGGCCGGCCATCGCATCCGGCAGCCAGACGTAGAGCGGGATCTGGGCCGACTTCCCGGCCACGCCGACCAGCATGAAGAGCGTGATAAGCAGGATGAGTTCAGGCGGGGCAGATTCGGCGGCTTCGAAGACGGTGTTGAAATCGAAGGATTTGAAGGCCCAGAACATCAGGAACCCGGCGATCAGGAAACCGAAGTCGCCGATGCGGTTGGTGATGAAGGCTTTCTTGGCCGCGTTGGAGTTGGCCCACGACGAGCGACCGAGGGTGTCCATGTCGTACCAGAATCCGATCAACAGGAACGAGCACAGCCCCACGCCCTCCCAGCCGACGAACAGCATCAGGTACGAGTCGCCGCTGACCAGGATCATCATGGCGGCGATGAACAGGTTCAGGAAGACGAAAAAGCGCTGGTAACGTTTCTCGTCCTTCTTGAAACGCACGTCCTCGTGCATGTACCCGATGGCGTAGATGTGGATCAGCGTCCCGACCCCGGAGACGACCAGCATCATCGTGGTCGAAAGTGAGTCGACCCGGAAGGTCCAGTTCAATTGCAGGTCGCCGATGTGCATCCACTGGGCCAGGAAGACGGACTCCCCGTGGCCGCCGTTGGCGTACACGGAATACGCCAGCAGCGCCGAGACGACGAAAGCGGCCCCGGACGCCAGGCTGGCTACCGTTCCGACGGCGGTCTCACCCCAGGAGCGTTTCAGGAACCAGCCGCCGAGAATGATGTTGACCAGCAGCCCGATGACCGGCGCAAAGACCAGCCAGGGGGCCAGGAAAAAGAAGCCGGTGTTTATTGTTTCGCTAAAGTGCATAGTGACTCCATCAGTCGAGAGTAGAGAATAGTGATTAGAGAGCAGTTAGACAGTAATGCGATGATCAATCTCTACTCTCTGCTCTCTAGTCTCTCTCTTATCCCTTCAGGCTGCTCATCTGGTCCACGTCAATGCTGTGCTTGGACTTGAAGATCGCCACGATCAACGCCAGGCCGACCGCCACCTCTGCCGCCGCGACGGCAATGACGAAGAAGACGATGATCTGCCCGTCCAGTTGCTGGTAGGTGTTGGCGAAAGAGACGAAGGCCAGGTTGGCCGCGTTCAGCATCAACTCGACCGACATAAAGATGATGAGCGCATTGCGGCGGGCAAGTACGCCCAACGCGCCCATGGTGAACAAGATCGCGGAAAGGACGAGGTAATAAATCTCTGGAACCATAGGATTCTCCGGGGTTTACGCCTTGCGTTTACTCCCGCTCTCCTTTCTCTCGTTTGGTCAGGACGATCGCACCCACCATCGCCACCAGCAGCAGGACGGAAGTCACCTCGAACGGCAGCAGGTACTGGTTGAACAAGCTCATGCCCAGCCTTTGCAGTTCACCCACCGTGTTGACCGCTTCGGCCGGCGGGATGATATCTGCGGCGGGCCTGGCGCGCATGATCAGCAAAAAAGCGGTTTCGGCCACCAGGACGGCAGCCAACCCGATCGCCAGCGGACGCTGCCAGGGCAGGACCTTGATCGGGGCCAGTTGTTCCGCTCCGAGCAGCATGATGACGAACAGGAACAACACCATAATGGCCCCGGCATAGACCGTGATCTGGGCCATGGCGATGAACGGCGCACCAAGTAACAGGTAGAAGACCGCGATCGAAGCGAAGTTCAACACCAGGAACAGGGCCGAATAGACCGCGTTGCGGCTGAACAGCATCCCGGCCGCAGTGGCGACGGATACCAGGGCGAGTATCAGGAAAAGGATCAGGTCAACAGTCATAAGCACCTTTTGTTGAAGAGAGTAGGAATTAGAGACTGGAGAACTGTCACTACTCTCCAAATTATCTAATCACTAATCTCTGGGATTCTCCATCTTCGGCACCGAACGGTTGTAAACGCCCGGCTCGACCTTCTGCGGGGTGGTCGGTTGGCCTTCGGGGGCGGGTTCCAGCAACAGGTCCTTGGTGTAGATGGCGTCGCGGCGGTCGGTGAAGGACAGTTCGTAGTTGTCGCCCAGCACGACGGCCTCGGTCGGGCAGGCGTCCTCGCAGAAGCCGCAGTAGATACAGCGCAGCATGTTGATCTCGTAAGTGCTGGCGTAGCGCTCGCCGGGCGAGTAGCGTTCCTCGTCGGTATTCTCGGAGGCTTCGACGAAGATCGCGTCGGCCGGGCAGGCCGCGGCGCACAGCGAACAGCCGATGCACTTCTCCAGGCCGTTATCGTAACGTTTGAGCACGTGCCGCCCGCGAAAACGCGGCCGCACCTCCCGCTTTTCTTCCGGGTACTGGGTCGTTACCGGCCCTTCCAGGAGCATTTTGAACGTGGTAACCAGGCCGCGTCCCAATTCTTTAAGCATAAGCCTTCCTCCTCAGCGAGCGGTCCACCATTAAAGTTGCAACCCAGCCCGCAACCAAAGACAGCACCGGGATGACCGCCAGCAGCCAGGGATTGCCCATCGCATCGGCCAGCAAGATACCGGTCGCGGTGATGAAAACCAGGGCCAGGGCCAGCGGCAGCATCACTTTCCATCCAAAAGCCATCAGCCGGTTGTAACGGATGCGCGGCCAGGAGGCCCGGACCCAGATCATCAAGAAGAGCGAGACGATGATCTTGATCGCCATGTAGAGCGGGCCAAGCCAGGGGAATTTGTCAACGCCGGGGCCAAGATAGCCGCCGAAGAACAGGGTGGACATAATGGCGCTGATGACGATCATCTTCTGGTACTCGGCCATGAAGAACAGGGCGAACTTCATGCCGGAATATTCGGTATGATAACCGGCCACGATCTCCTGCTCGGCTTCGGGCATGTCGAACGGGTGGCGGTTGACCTCGGCCAGGGTGGCAATGAAGAACAGGATCGCGCCCACCGGCTGGATCACGGCGAACCACGTCAGATCGCGCTGCGCCTCGACGATCTCCACCAGGCTCATCGAACCGGCCATCAGGATGACGACCACGAAAGACAGGCCGAGAGTCAATTCATACGAGATCATTTGCGCCGACGAACGCAGCCCGCCCATCATGGCGTACTTGTTGTTCGACGACCAGCCCGCCAGCACGATACCGTAAACCGCAATCGAAGCGATGGACATCAGGTACAGGATGCCGACGTTGATGTCGGCCACATATTGATTGAACGTCTGCCCAAACAGAGTCACCGGCGGCCCCCAAGGGATGACCCCCGCGATCACGATGGACGGCACCATCGTCACGACCGGGGACAGGAAAAAAACCAGTTTGTAGGCATTGGCCGGGGTCAATTCTTCCTTGAAGATCAACTTGACCGCATCGGCCATCCACTGCATCAACCCCTGCGGCCCGGCCCGGTTCGGCCCAAGACGCGACTGGATGAACGCCAGCGCCCGGCGTTCATAATACGTCAGGTAGCCGAAGCCGATCAGCAAGGTAAAGATCAATACCAGGGCTTTGATTAACCATTCCCAGATCATAAACGCCTCTCTACACTTTTTTCAGCGCGGCCACGACCGGCCCGGAGATCGGCAGGCCCATACCCCTCGGCAGCAACGCCACCGAAGCCGAAACCGTCTCGTCCAAGACCACCGCCGCCTGCGCCGTCGCGCCGTCCAGGCTGACCTCGACCATCTCACCCGCGCCCACACCCAGCCGTTTGGCTGCTTCGGGATGCAGGGTCACGGTCGCCGCGCCGATGTGATTTTCCAATAATTTCGAAGAGCGGACTGTGAGGCCCTGGTCGTAAAGTTTCGATACCGGGACGGCCAGCCACTGGCCCTCCTTCGGGCGCAGCGCCGCCTCTTTCTGGACCTGTGGCAGGCTGGCCGTTTCGCCGCGCTCCCCCGCGCTGACGAGGTGCGCGCCCAGCCCCCGCGTGTTCTCGTAAGTCGTGCCGCCGTAATACATATCGCCGCGCCCGACCACCGGCCACTGTTCGACGGTCTCGGCCAGGATTTCGTAGGTCAGCCCCGCAAAGGCTTCGACCGTCACGCCCAGGTTCTCGAAGGCCTGCTCGGCCGTGTCGGCCAGTTCCACGCCCGCCGCGTCCGCGACCAGGGCCGTGATGGCGAAATCGGCCTTGCTCTCGCCGAAAGCCGGGACCGCTTGATAGAAACGCTGCGCCCGCCGCTCGCCCGAAGTGAACGACCCGTCACGTTCTGTATAAGCCCGGGCCGGAAGCACCACGTCGGCCAGTTTGGCCGTCCCGGTCAGGAAGAGTTCCTGGGCGATGACGAATTTGGCCTCCTTGAGCGCCGCCGCCAGTTGCGGGTCGTCGCCGGCCGGGTCAGCCGCGGCCACGTAAACGGTCTTGCCTTTGAGTTCAGCAGTTAGATCAATTGCAGGGACGAAGCCGATCTCCCAGGCCCCCTGGTCGTTGGCCCTCGGCCAGACGCCGATCAGCCCGTTGTTCGGCTTGCCGGCCCGTCCCTGGACCAGTTCGGCGCAGGCTGCCGCCAAAGCCGACGAGCCGCTCAGTCCCAACCCATCCGAGCCGAACAGCACCACCAGGTTCTCAGCCGAAGTGATCGCCTCGCCGACCCTGTCTTTTTGGGTCAACCCGTTGACCGTCTCGACCTCGTCGCCATACGCATAGCGGACGACGTACCTGGCGAACGCGTCCAGTTTGGTTTCGCGCCCGTTGACCACGATCACGGTCGCGCCGCGTTTGGCCGCGCCCTTCACTCGCAGGTGCCAGACCGGGGCCTCGTTGTACAGGTCCGAGGCGACCACCAAAATCGTGGTGCCCGCGCCCATTTCGCCAAAATCCGTCCCCGCGCCGACGCCGAACTGCGTCGTCAGGCCGCCGCCGCCCATCCGGGTGTAGAGCAGGGCCTTGCCGTCCAGCCTATCGGCCAGGGATTTCAAATTATATAAATCTTCGTTGCTCAAACGGCCCGAAGCCAGCACGGCCACTTCGCCGTCCGCGCTTCTTAGCCTGCCGCCGGCGATGGCCGCAACTTCGTCCCAGGCTGTTTCCTCCAGCTTGCCGGATTTCTTCATCAGCGGCCTGGACAGGCGGGCCTCGCTTTCGGTGTAGTGATAGGCAAACCGTCCTTTGTCGCAAAGCCAGATTTCGTTGACCTGTTCGTTCTGGCGCGGCATGACCCGTTTGATCACGACCCGCCCGTCGCTCCTGGCCTCGCGGCGGGTGTTGAAAACGATATTGCAACCCACCGGGCATTGGCCGCAAACCGAAGCCGTGGATTTGAGTTCCCAGGCCCGCGCCCCGAAGCGGAAGTCGGCCGTGGTCAACGCCCCAACCGGGCAGATGTCGGTCGTGTTGCCGGAGAAGACCGAGTCGAAGCCCGGATCGGTGTAGGTCACGATGTCGGTGGCCCGGCCGCGGTTGTAGAACCCGATCACCGGTTCGCCGGCGATCTCGTCCTGGAAGCGGATGCAGCGGGCGCACTGGATACAGCGCTCCCGGTCCAGGAAGATCAGGTCGCCGAGCGGGACGCGCTTCTCGAAGTGGAATTTCTCGTCGTACAGGAAACGGCTCTTGCCGGGACCGAAGTCCATGGTCAGGTTTTGCAGCGGGCACTCGCCGCCCTTGTCGCAGATCGGGCAGTCCAACGGGTGCGAGGTCAGCAGGAACTCGACGATCTCGTTCTGCCCCGCTTTGGCCTTCTCGGACATGCCCCTGACGACCATCCCCTCGGAGACGGGCGTGGTGCAGGCAGTTTCGAGTTTCGGCCCGAACTGGATCTTGGGCCTGCCGTCTTCCAGGACGGGCTGGCCCGTGTTCCGGTCAATGATCGGACGCCCAACCTCGACCAGGCACATGCGGCACATGCCGACCGGCTCCATCTTGGGATGGTAGCAAAAGACCGGGATGTCAATCCCGATTTGTTTGGCGGCGTTGACAATCAGGGTGCCTTCCGACACGGTAACTTGTCTGTCATCAATGGTTAGTCTGACTTGTTTGCTCATCAATTCTCTCCAAATGAGAGTTTGTTCAATCGGTTATTTCATCGCGATGGATGCCGGGACCGCTTCGCCGTGCGCTTTGAGGCTTTCCAAATACAATTCGATAGCTTCCTTGACCATTTCCATCGCTTCTTCGAGTGTTTCGCCAAATGAGACGCAGCCGGGCAGGGTGGGAACGGTGGCAGTATAACCACCTTCATCCTCTTTTCTGAAGAAAACACGATAACTCACAGTCATAGCAACCTCCAAAACGAAAAACGGCTAGACTCTTGTTTTTACATCAAAATCTTCCGGGAACCGCTCGATGCCAGTGACTACGGCCATGGTCGCAAATTCGCCCAGGGCGCACAGGCACTTGCCCTGCATCTGGCGGGCCACGCTGTCCAACAATTCGACATCCGAAGCGTCGCCCTGGCCGGAGTGGATGCGCTCGGTCAGGTGCTGCATCCAGTAATTGCCTTCGCGGCAGGGCGTGCATTTGCCGCAGGATTCGTGCTTGAAGAAATGGATGGTCTTGTTGACGACCCAGTCTATGCCGACGGTGTCGTCCAGCACGATAACGGAAGCAGACCCCAGGTCCCCGCCCAGGGTGCGGACGCTGGCGTAATCCATCGGGGTGTCGAGGGCTTTCTCATCCGCAACGATAATGGAGGATGAGGCGCCCGCAGCCATGATGCCTTTGACGGGGCGGTCATCCAGGATGCCGCCGCCGTGGGTGTAGATGAGTTCGCGGAACGTAGCGCCGAATGGCAGTTCGTAGTTGCCCGGCTGCTTGACCCGCCCGGACAGGCTGAAGACCTTGACCCCGGCGCTGTCCGCCGTGCCGAGGGACTTGTACCAGTCTGCGCCGTTCTCGAGGATGAGCGGCACATTGGTCAGGGTTTCGACGTTGTTGACCACGGTCGGCTTGCCGTACAGGCCGAACGAAGGCGGGAACGGCGGGCGCAGGCGGGGCTGGCCGCGCTTGCCTTCGATGGATTCGAGCAGGGCGGTCTCTTCACCGCAGATGTACGCGCCCGCGCCCAGGTGGGTGTAGAGGCGCAGGGAATAGTCCGTGCCGAAGAGCTTGTCGCCCAGGAAACCGGCCTGCTCCATCTCTTCGATCTTCCGGTCGAGGAAAGCCGCCACCTGCCAGAACTCGCCGCGCAGGTAAACGTAAGCCGCGTTGGCGCCGACCGCGTAGGAGGCAATCGCCACGCCCTCCAAAAACTGGAAGGGGTTGCTTTCCATGATCTCGCGGTCTTTGAAGGTCCCCGGCTCGGACTCGTCGGCGTTGGCGACCACGTAGTGCGGCCAGTTGTTGTTGTCCATGAAGCCCCACTTCATGCCGGTGGGGAAGCCTGCCCCGCCGCGGCCGCGCAGCCCGGAGTTCTTGACCACGGCAGTCACTTCTTCGGGTTTCATGCCGGTCACGGCCTTCTTGAAGGCCGCGAACCCGCCGTTGCGCTGGTAGACCGGCAGGGTATTCAGTTCGGGAATATCCCGGTGACGGAGGATGATATTTGCCATAAGTCTCTATTCTGCCAGGGAGGTTGAGAATGTCAAAATCATTATTCTTGCTTGCAACCAATAGTCATAAGCATCTTTCTTGGTTGGCTCTGGATACTCCAATCCAAGATACAAACCTTCCTTGTGGTAAAAATTCATAACCTTACACAACTCTCTTTGTTCTTTAGTCAGCCTTATTTTTGCCAATTTTGCCAACCTGGTCAGATCACTACGCCATGGTGGCCTGTTATGCGTATTTTTGCAAATTAATGCGGCAAAACTATTTTGCAAAGCAGCATGAGCAAAAAACAGGCCTGCGCCATATCTTTTTCGCTTGAGAATCATCAATTTCGCAACTTCTAAATGCTCTGTTGCCTGCTTCTGCAAGAAACCAGCATATTGGTCGGGCTGAAACATCGCAATCGTCTTTTTCTTTCAACCTGTATTACGCAACACGCACTACGCAACACTCTTTTTGAGCGTCTCGATCAGTTCGAGGGTCTTATCAACGGTCATATTTTCGTGATATTCGATCCCGTCCGGCCCCTGGGTCTGGAGCATGGGAGCCTTGTCGCAGGCCGCCAGGCACATGACCGCTTCGACCGTGACCAGGCCGTCCTCGGTCGTCTCGCCGACCTTGACGCCGAGATTGCCGCACAGTTCTTCGAGGAATTTATCGGCGCCGCGCAACGCGCAGGGCAGGTCGGTGCAGACCTGCATCCGGTATTTGCCGGCTTTTTCGTCGTGGTAGAGGGTGTAGAAGCCGACGATCTCGGCCACCTCGGTGACTTTGATGTCCAGCATCCCGGCGATCTCTTCCATCGCGCCTTTGGTGATGAAACCTTCCTCGCGCTGGGCCAGGTAAAGCAGCGGCATGACCGCCGAGCGTTTCTGTTCCGGCGGATACTTGGCAAAGATTTTCTGGATCTCTTGTGAATATTTTTCAGCCAGGCTCATCGGTCAATATCTCCCAGGACGAAGTCAATGGAACCGATAATCGCGATCAGATCGGCAACCAGGTGGCCTTTGGAGATCGCGGGCAGCACGCCCAGGTTGTCGAAAGACGGCGTGCGCATGTGGACCCGGCGGGGCTTCGGGCCACCGTCGCCTTCCAGGAAAACGCCCAGCTCGCCGCGCGGCCCTTCGACCGCCGAATAAATGGAGGCTTTGGGCGCATCGAAGCCCTCGGTCCACAGCTTGAAGTGGTGGATGAGCGCCTCCATGCTGACGCCGATCTCGGAGCGCGGCGGCGGGACGAATTTGCGGTTGTCGCTGCGGACGGGTCCCATTGGCAATTTATTGAGGGCCTGCTCGACGATCTTGAGCGATTCGCGCATCTCCTGCACCCGCACCAGGTAACGGGCATAGTTGTCGCCCTCGGTGCGCACCGGGACGTTGAACTCGTATTGCTCGTAGCCCATGTAAGGGCGGGCCTTGCGCAGGTCCCAGTCCACGCCGCTGGCGCGCAGGATCGGGCCGGTCACGCTGTAGCTCAGGGCGGTTTCCTTCGTCAGCACGCCGATACCCAGCAGCCGGTCCAGCAGGAGCGGGTTGTTCGTCAACAGGGCTTCGTACTCGTCAATCCGCTTGGGGAAGAGCTTGATGAAATCCCGCACGGCGGCCTCGAACTCGACCGGCACGTCCCGCCAGACGCCGCCGGGACGGAAGTAGGTGGTCATCATGCGCTGGCCGGAGACCAGTTCGAGGATGTCGAGGATGATCTCGCGTTCGCGGAAAGCATACATGAACATGGACATGGCCGCCAGGTCGAGGGCGTGGGTGCCGATCCAGACCAGGTGCGAGGCGATGCGCTGCAACTCGGTCAGGATGACCCGCAAGCCCTGCGCCCGCACCGGCACGTCCAGGTCCACCAGTTTTTCGACCGCCATGCAGTAAGCCAGGTTGTTGCCGACCGTGTTCATATAGTCCAGGCGGTCGGTCATCACTTCGGCCTTCTGGTAAGTCTTGGCTTCCATGTTCTTCTCGATGCCGGTGTGCAGGTAGCCGATGTCGGGGATGCAGTTGATCACGATCTCGCCGTCGAGTTCCAGCAACAGGCGCAGCACGCCGTGAGTCGCCGGGTGTTGCGGTCCCATGTTGAGCAACATGGTCTCGCCTTCGATAGCCCGGTCCGAGACCAGATGTTTCAGTTCGTCAACAGTAACTTCTTGGAGTTGGGTCATATCAGTTGACTGCCTTTATCATTTTGTAATTCTCGCCAAAGATGAGCGCCGGGGTAAGCACGTTGAGTTTGCCTATGTGCTCCCGCAACTGCGATTGGACCATGGCTTTGGTCGACTCTTTGGCCGAGAAATGTATCACCAGGAATTCCAAGATGGAATTGACTTCCGAATGTTCGATCCGGGTGGCCAGTTCGAGCGCCTCGTCGAGGGTCTTTACGTTTTTGTTCAGGCTGCCCACCAACTGTTGTGTACGCTGAGCGCATTCATGGATCGAGGTATCTGCCGGTTTTGCAAGCTGCTCAGCCGTCAATTGTTCAGACAGGTTGAGCAGCAGCTTGGCGTGAAAGTCTTCCTCACGGGCATATTCCTGCCAGAAAGAAGCCGCCTTCGGAGCAGAGGCGAACAACATTTGCCAATGGAGATACACCGCCTGGATTTGCCGCTCCAGCGAAATAGACATCTCGAACAATTCTGCGATGGTGGGCTGCGATGGAGCCATTATTCCTCGGGATTGGGCTTTTGCAGGCTGATCTCATCGAAATTGAAGGTGAACTGCGGCTCTTCGTATCCCAGTGGGAAATCCCGGCGCAGTGGATGGCCGACCCAATCGAAAGGCATCAGGATGCGGCGCAGGTCGGGATGGCCCTCGAACGTGATGCCGAACATGTCGAAGATCTCGCGCTCGCGCCAGTTGGCGCTGGCGTACACCCCGCTCACGGTCGGGACCCTGGGGCCTGATCCCGCGACCGGGACGCGCACCTGCAGCGACAGGTCCCGCGAGACCGAGGTCAACTGGCAGATCACGTTGAAGCGTGGATCCTCCTGGGGCCAGTAGTCCACAGCCGTCATGGCCGACATCAGTTCGAACGACTCGTTGTCCCGCAAATGGGTCAACGCCTCCACGATCCGGGCAGGCGCGACGAACACATGCACCTCGCCGCGGAACTCCTCCACATGGTTGACCTCGAATTTTTCTTGCAGAGTCTGGACGATGGATTGAAGGGTGTTTTCCATGAGTTGTTACCTAAGCCTTCGCCGCATCCTTGAACTTTTCGGCCTGCACTTTTTCGTACAGCGTCACCACCGCGTGGATGAGGGCTTCGGGGCGCGGCGGGCAGCCCGCCACGTAGACATCCACCGGCACGACTTCATCCACCCCCTGGAAGATGGCATAGTTGTTGAACACGCCGCCGCAGGAGGCGCAATCGCCCATGGCGATCACCCATTTCGGCTCCGGCATCTGGTCGTACAGCCGGCGCAGCACGGGACCCATCTTCTTCGAGACGCGCCCGGCCACGATCATCAGGTCTGATTGGCGCGGGCTGGCGCGCATCAGTTCCATGCCGAAGCGGCTCATGTCGTAATCCGCAGCCTGGGCAGCCATCATCTCGATGGCGCAGCAGGCCAGGCCGAAGAGCATGGGCCACATGGCGCGGGTCCGGGCCCAGTTGACCACCGTTTCAAGGGAGGTGGTCACAATCCCCATGTCACCGAGTTTTTGTTCTACTCCCATTCCAAGGCTCCTTTCTTCCAGGCATAAATGTAGCCGACCAATAAGATAACGATAAAGACAACCATCTCGATCAGCCCGAACAGGCCCAACTGCCTGAAGACGATTGCCCAGGGCAGGAAGAACACCACTTCGATGTCGAAGAGGATGAACAACACCGCGATCAGGTAGAAGCGCACCGGCATCCGCCGTGTGCCGGGGCCGTAAGGCGTCATACCTGATTCATAAGGCATTGACTTTTCTTCCATTTTTTTCTTTGGACCAAAGAGTTCCCCCAGTCCGATGGCGATCAAGGCAACTACGACCGCTAAAACTATCAGGATAGCGATAGCAAGATACTCAAAAAGCATAATCAGCCTCTTATCTTGGGACTTGTGTATCGAAGCACAAGTATATCATAGTTGATTTTTCGGAAAAACCTAAGTATCGTTTTTCACAAGGAGAGGTGATTTTTGCGCAAAAAAGCCCGATGAATGTCACCGGGCCTGAAGGACAAAGAGTCCAAAGTCTCCCGACTTTGGAAGCCCAACGATCAGGTCAAATAATCCCTCAACTGCCGGCTGCGGGTGGGATGGCGCAGCTTTCTCAACGCCTTGGCCTCGATCTGGCGGATGCGCTCGCGGGTCACGTTGAAATAACGGCTGACTTCCTCCAGCGTGTGATCCTTGCCGTCAATCAGGCCGAAGCGCAGTTCCAGCACCTGGCGCTCGCGCTCCGACAGGGCCGCCAGCGCAAGCTGGACCTGCTCGCGCAGCATCTCCCGCGCCGCCGCGTCCATCGGTTCGAGGGCGTCGTCGTCCTGGATGAAATCGCCCAACTGGCTCGAATCCTCGTCGCCGACCGGGCCTTCGAGCGAGACCGGCTCCTCGGCAGAACGCAGGACACGCTCCACCTTGGCCGTCGCCACCTCCCACTGGCGCTGGATGACCGGGTTGAGCGGGATGCCGTCGGTCTGGGAGCGCAGGATGGCCTTGACATCTTTCGGCTCCAGGTAGCCGGATTCCAGGGCCAGCTCCTCGGTCGTCGGGTCGCGGCCCAGCTCCTGGGTCAGGTGGCGCTGGACGCGCAGCAGGCGGGTGATCGTCTCGAACAGGTGGACCGGGATGCGGATGGTGCGGGCCTGTTCCGCAATCGAGCGGTTGATGGACTGGCGGATCCACCATGTAGCGTAAGTGCTGAACTTGAAGCCGCGCCGGGGGTCGAACTTGTTGACCGCCCGCAGCAGGCCCAGATTCCCCTCCTGGATCAGGTCGAGGAAGGAAATGCCGCGCCCGAGGTAGCGTTTCGCCACACTGACCACCAGCCGCAGGTTGGCCCGGATCAAGGCGTGGCTGGCCTGTTCGGCCCCGGCAGCCGTCGCCGCGGCCGACTCTTTGAGCAATTTTTCGTCGGGGAGTTTCTGGTACAGGGTGCGCATGACCGGCAATTTGCCCTGCTGGCGGACGAAACCGAGCAGCCAGTTGGCGTAATCGGGCGGCAGCAGGTACATGCACAGGAAGACGCTGTAGGCCTGGCGCACCAGCCCGTCCCACAATTGGTCCCGGCCCCACAGGTCGTTGTCGAGGTAGGAGCGCAGGTAAGACGGCACATCCGTCTCAGGGATGGTCCGTAAAGCCTGGGCCTCGGTCAACACCAGGGGCAGGTCGGGCAGGCCGGCCTTGAGCCACTTGGCATCCTCGACCAGCCGCTCCCAGGCGGTCAACATCTCGTTGGCCACGGCCCGGTAGCCCACCAGCAACGGCGACTCCTCCGTCCGCCCGGCGGGCCGGCGCTGGAAGGATTTGAGCATCCGGTGGCCCTCGATCAACGTCGCCAGCCGGAACTCGCTGTCGGCATCCAGCAGCTTGACCTGGCCGATCTCGCGCAGGTAGAGCCGCACCGGGTCCTCGGAGAGTTCCATCACGAGGTGCGGGTTCGAGACCAGCTCCAACGGGTCTTCCACGTCTTCCACAGGTTCGTCGGTCAGTTCTTCGGGGTCAACGTCAATATTGGCGTCCAGGTCCGGCTCGGCTTCGGCCTCGTCCACGTCCACGTCCACGTCCACGTCCGGCAGAACGTCGTCCATATCGGATTCAGGTTCATCGTCCGGGGCGGGCAGGGGTTCTTCGGGGAGTTCGGCCACTGGCTTGGCTTTACGCGGCATCCGTCACTCAATTCGTCTTGCGGCCAGGGATTTGCTGGCCTGGTCGAGGTCGCGCAGCAGGCGCATGTGCTGCGCGGCTTGCTTCTGGTAATCACGCAGCGTATCGGCATCGTCCTGCTGCTGGGCATTTTCCTGCAAAAAGCGCAACTGGTTCAGGCTTTCGTTCGAGGCCATCTTCCTCAGCGACTTGACCACCCTGAACAACTCTTCCAGCAGGCGGTCGTCCCGCAGGTTGGGTCCGGCAGCGGCTTGGGTCAGGTCGGCGTAGAGCGCCTGCAGGTCATCCGGCAGGTTGTCGAGCACGAAGCGGTGCGGGTCGGCCACGTCCTGCTCCGCCGACCGGCGGATCAACCCCAGCAGCAACTGGTGGTCAGTATACCCGAAATCCTCGAAAGACAGGGCGTTCAAACCGCCCTCCTGCAACACCCGGTCGAGGCGGCAGAGCAGTTCGGGCTTGTTGAGCAAGATCCCCAGGCAGGCGGCTTCGAGCTTTTGGGATGGGTTGAGCGCGGCCGCGACCGGCGCGGATTCCACCGGCTGCTCCTGGACCCGAGCCTGGTGGCCGCGTCCCCGCCCCACGCGTGGACTTTGGCCTGGCGCGGCCATCAACGAGCGTTCATCCACCCTGAGCAGGCGCGCCAGTTGCTGCCGGTACGTGTCGCGTTCGACCGGGTTGGGCAGGTCTTCGATCAACGGCACGACCTGGGCCGCGATCTGCGACTTGACCTTCGGCTGGGTGATGTCCTGCTCGGCCACCAGCGTCTCCATCACGTGGGTGACGATGGGCTTGGCCTTCTCGAGGATGCGGGCCCATTCGGACGGGTCGCGGGCGACGATCTCATCCGGGTCGAGTTCGTCGGGGATGGCGGCCACGCGCAGGTCGGCCTGCAAACGGGATTCGTGCCTGAGCAGGCCGCGGGCGTCGAAACGGGTTTCAGCCTCCCGGTCCATGGCCGAGCGGGCGGCTTCAAGACCGCGCAGCACGGCTTTCTGTCCCGCCGCGTCCGGGTCGAGGGCCAGGACGATACGGCGGGTGAAGCGCTTGAGCAGGCGCAACTGGTCTTCGGTGAGGGCCGTGCCCATCGGCGAGACGGCGTTCTCGTACCCGGCCTGGTGCAGGGCAATGGCGTCGAAATAGCCTTCGACGATCACCGCCTGGTCGGCCGCCCGGATCGGCTTGCGGGCGCGGTCGAGGCCATAGAGCAGGCGGCCCTTGTCGAAGAGCGGCGTCTGCGGGGAATTCAGGAATTTGGGGATGTCGTCGGGGTCCACCACCCGCGCCCCGAACCCGGCCATACGCCCGCGCTCGTCGCGGATCGGGATCATGATCCGGTTGCGGAAGCGGTCGTAGTAACCGCCGCTGTCCCGTTCGGAGAGCATCCCGGCGTCGAACAGTTCCTGTTCGGCGTAGCCGCGCCCGGTGAAATGCCTGAGGGCCGCGTCCCAGCCGTTCGGAGCGTAGCCCAGGCCAAAAGTCTCGATCGTGGCGTCGGTCAGGCCGCGCTGGTCGTGGAGGTAGGCCAACACATCCGCTTGGTTGAGCAGGTGGCCGCGGTAGAAGATCACCGCCTCTTCGAGCAGGGTCCGCAGGCGGTCGTACTCCTCGGCCTGTTCCTGGCGCTGGGGCGAGAGCGGCTCCAGTTCCACCCCGGCCCGCCCGGCCAGGTGACGCAGGGTCTCGGCGAAGTCCCAGCCTTCCTTCTTCATCACGAACTTGAAGACGTCGCCGCCCTCGTTGCACTGGCCGAAACAGCGCCAGGTGCCGGTCTCGGGCCAGACGACGAAGGCCGGGGTTTTGGTGTTGCTGTGGAACGGGCAAAAGCCGGTATAGTTGCGCCCGGCGCGGCGCAATTTGACCCCGGCCTCGGAGACCAGGTCAACGATATCTATGCGGGCTTTGACTTCATCTATGGCAGTCATTCAGTATCCAGTGTTCAGTATTCAGTAAACAGATGTGTCATTGCGAGGATGCACTTCCCGAAGCAATCTCCCTTTTGACGAAGAGACTGCTTCGCCGCCGGGCATCTCGCAGTGACAGGGACGTGCTTGAATTATAGACTCGTTTGGTGAGATTTGCCAAATGTGGGGAAAAGATTGGGGCAGAAGTTTGAAAGTTTAAGGTTGTTACCCCATTTCGGCGTAAGGACCTGTGTAAAAATAACTTCCCGATTTTGAATCGCTTCTGTCCGTGCCCGTCGGACTAAAGTCCTGCCTCAGTACGTGAAAGTCGGCTAAAACCGACTTGTGGATATCAACCCGAAGGGTTTCCAGGTACTGAGAAGGCGGCTTCAGCCCCGCCGGTTTCGCGGGAAAAACGGAAGTTATTATTGCACGACCTCTAAGTGCGTACTCCGCCGGGCCGAAGCGACGCTCGTGAGGTGGGGCGATTTGGCAAATCGCCGTACAGGATGGCCCGGCTCAGGGCCTAACCCAGGAGCCGGGCCGGTTGGGTATTTGCCCGCAGCCAGAGCCGCGAGCCGGGGACAGGCCAGCCGGTGTTTGCCTCGACCGCCGCCCGTGAGCGGAACGGCACTTCTGGCGGGGAAAATATCGTGGGAGAGCACCACACGGAAACCAAGATTGTTGTTGAAGTTGTCTGGATTGTTCCTGTTCCGATAGGCACAGCGGGCGTTGTTTCGATTGTTGTTCCACGAGCCGCCGCGCACCGCCCGCGCTCTCGTTGGCCTGCCCCGTTTTACTTGAGCGATCTTTGCCAGCCTCCCAAAAGCCGCCCAATTTCGGTCAGCATGGCGGAAACGTGTTCGTACTGGTTAACGGCCAGCAAATCGAGGTCTTTGCACAGGCGCAAATTCAGGCGCAGTTGCGCCAGGATGATGTCGGCTTTCGACAGCATCTCGATTTTGCCGGTTTTGACCAGCCCCGCCGCCACAATAGATTCCTGGAATTCCAGCGCTTGGCGGGTGACGCGCTCGCCCAGGCCAAAACGATGGGTGCGCGGGAATTGGGTGACCTGCGGCAAAAGCCAGAGGATCATATCGTAGGTGCGGGAGAAGATGGGCGATTCTTGCATGGCGAGCCAAGACCCTAAAGGTTTTGGAAACCTTTAGGGTCTGCTGATAAGTCGAATTGGCCCAAAACCGCCCGCCGCAGCCCATAAGTCTGCCCCCAGGAGGCGTGTGCGGCCCATGAGCGCGCCGATGCGTCAAGTTTTTTGCGCTCAATCTGACCCCAAAGCCAGTTTTTGTACTTGTGGCGAAAGCGGCGCTGGAAAGCGATGCCGCGCCGCCGTTTCAAGCGGCGATGGTCGGGAAAAATCGTGAAACCGAGAAAAGGGATCCCGTTTTCGACCGGGTAAACTTGCGGTTCGTGCAGGGTCAGGCGCAAGACAGACAGGCGCGCCACGATCTTTTGTGCCCAGTCATGAAGCATTTCCTTGTTATCCGCAAACAACAGGAAATCATCCACGTAACGGACGTAACCCTTGCAGCGCAGTTCGCGTTTGACGAAATGGTCGAATGAACAGAGATAAACATTGGCCCAAAACTGCGAGGTGAGGTTGCCAATCGGCAGCCCTCGCGGACGCAGGGCTGCGAAAAGACCCTGCCCTGAGCCTGTCGAAGGGTCGTCGCCGGGGAACCAGCGCATCTCATATTCCTCGGTTTGAACCCCCTCGCCGGATTTCAAGATTTTATCCACCACCCCAATCATGCTTTCATCTTCTATATGAGCGGCAAGTTGAGACCTCAGGAGGGCATGGTCAATGGAGGGAAAAAACTGCTCGACATCGCATTGCAACACGTACTTGAACCGTTTTGCATATTCATTCGCCCGCAAAATGGCCCGGTGCGTGCCTTTGCCCTTGCGGTTGGCGTAGGTATCGAAAATGAACCGCCGTTCCCAATCCGGCTCGATCAGGTTGCACAGGGCATGATGCACCACCCGGTCGCGAAAGGGCGCGGCGGAGATCAGGCGGCGTTTGGGTTCGTGAATGTAAAAGTTGTGGTATTTTCCCGGCTGCCAGGTCCCGCCGCGCAGGTCATCCCGCAGTTCGATCAGTTCTTTTTCCTGGTTGAATTCGAAACTGGCTGCGGGGGCATGGCCGCGTTTGCCTTTGCGGGCTTTGCGGTAAGCCAGGTAGAGGTTTTCGAATGAGCAGAATTGGTCGTAGAGGGTTTCCATATTTTTCAAAAAATTTCGCCCGCCTCCGGCGGGAGGGGTAAAACCAAAACCCCAGGATTCAGAACCCGGAAACCAGGATCCAAAACCTCAACCGGGGGAGAGCACCACACGGAAACCAAGAAAGTCGTTGAAGTTGCCTGGATCGCCCCCGCTCCGACAGGCACAGCGGGCGAAGTAGCGATTGAGGTTCCACGAGCCGCCGCGCACCGCCCGCGCACTCCCGCTCTCGGGGCCGAAGGGGTCTCTCACTTCCTGCCCCGCCCGCTTCTGGTAAGTATCCTCCGCGTACCAGTCCCGGCACCATTCCCAAACGTTGCCGAGCATATCCTGGGCGCCGCAGGGGCTGGCGCCGTTGGGGTACATACCCACCGGCGAAGTGCGACCCAATCTTTCTTTGGTTCCCTCGTCTGCGTTATTGCACAGGGTACCATCCCAGGCGTTGCCCCACGCCCACAGTCTCCCCTCACCCCTAGCCCCTCTCCCGGCGGGAGAGGGGGACTGCCAGCGGGCGGCTTTTTCCCATTCGGCTTCGGTCGGCAGGCGGTAATTTTGGCCTGTGACCCTCGACAGCCAATTGCAGTAAGCTTCGGCCTCGAACCAGCTTACGCCCACCACCGGCAGGTTGGGCGCGTTCCATTTCGGGTCATCCCAGAAAAAGGGCTGATGGCGCAACTCCGGCAGGCGGCGCTCCAGCCATTCCTTGTATTGGCCGCGTAACTCTTTATCAGCAATAAAAGACAGGTCCGGTTTCCATTTGCCTTCGAGCCAGTCCAGGCCATCTTTGCTCCAAAAATCGGGGGTTTCATAGCCTTTGGCCTCGTAAAACGCCCGGAATTCCAGGTTGGTGACCGGGTATTTGCCAATGGAAAACTCAGAAACATACATCGTGTGGTCAGGGCTTTCATTATCAAAAAATCTGGCCTTTTGTTCTTTGAGAATTTCCTGGTCTGCTTCGCTGGTGCCCATGCGGAAAGGCCCTGCAGGCAGGGGACAAAGCGTCGGTTCCATCGGCTTCAAGCGCGGGTCGTCCAGGCCGCCCAGGGTCAGGCCAAGCCGCAGGCGCAGGGACGCAGGCGCATAAGGTGGGTTGGCTGTTATGGCCGCTTCGATTTTCGAGCCGATGCTTTCCACGGTCTGGGGTTCGCGTTTACGCATGTCCACCAGGCATTCACCGGCCAGGGCCAGGGCTTTGGCTTTATCTTCGGGGGTTTTGCCCAGCCCGGCCAGCAGGTTCACGAAAGCATCCGCCTTGCTTTTGCCACCAATCGAAAGGTAGCCCGCCGCCAGCCGGAGAGTCTCCCACCATTTGTCATCCGCAAAATAATTCGCCAGGAGAGCCTGCTGTTCATCAGGGTCAACGATTTCTTCGGCCAAGTAGCGCCCGGCCAGGTACTCCTGGAAGGTGGCATGGGTGAAGAAGCCGTATTCGTTGTCCACGGCTTCGAGCAGGCCGCCGCGCTGGGCCACCATGCGCAGGAACTCGCGGGTGCTTTTCCGGGCGGTTTCAGGGTCCGGGCCAAATTCCTTCCAGATCAATTCCACCAGGTCAGTTTCGGGTAGTTGGATCACTTTTTGCGCCTGCATCTTGAAAGCGATCAGGGCCAGGTGGTCGCGACGGTCTTCCCAATCCTTGCCACCCCATTCGGCCAGTCCTTTGTAGAAATCGCCTTCGTGATGCACAGTGTCGGTCAGCAAGACCGCGATGGCATCTTCGTAAAGTTTGGCGCGCAGGCGGGGCAGCTCGTGACTGTAACTCACCATGCAAAAGATCGTTACCATCAGCGGGGTGGTGGCCAGTTCCTGCACCTGGGTGGAAGCGCTTCGGATACGCTGGTTTAGCTCATCGGCTTTCTTGTCCCCGGAAGATGGATTCTCCGCGTAGACCGCCCGGTGCCAAAAGTGAATCAGATCGTAGCGTTGTTCAATATTCAACCGCTGGACTTCACAGCGCTGGAAGCCTTCCATTTGATCCGACACGTAAGAAGCCGAGGGGCGGGAACTGATCAGGCAGTACAGGTTGGGGTGGTCAAACGAGACAATGAACTTTTCCACCGCGTTCTGCACACCGGGGCGGTCGTCCGGTTCGACTTCATCCACGCCGTCGAACATGAGCAGGCAGTTCTTTTGCAGATGGGCTTTGAAAAATTCGGCTGTGAATTCGCAGCGGGCCTGGTCTTCGGAAAAATAAGTGGGAAGGAAATCGAGCAGGGATTTGACCGTGCGAGCCTTGTTGTTCTGCTTGCAATATTCGTTGTAAGCGCGCAGGGGAATGAAGATAGGAAAAGGCGCTTTGCCCCCAAAAACCTGGATGAGTTCAGCCTGTTCCTTACTCAACAGGGTGGATTTTTCGCCCAAAAGTGCCCGGGCGCAGGCCAGTCCCGCCCATTGCAGCAGGGTGCTTTTGCCCGACCCGGCTATACCGATAATTGCCAGCCGCCGTTCCTTGAGTTCTTTCAACACTTGCGGCAAACTGAGCGCCTCAGATTTCGCCATACGAAAAAGTTGTTTCGCACTTTGTTTCGATGAAATCTCATCCAGCGCGTCTTCGCTCTGTGCGCCTTGCGGCATCACCCGCAGGGAAACATACGCCTGGTCCAGGCTGAGGCGGTTGGCGTCATGCTTAGCCACGTGGGTGGGCAATCCGCGAAACTTGAAGCGGCTGTAAGTAATAACAGCCTGATTCAAATAATCACGGGTAGTGTCAGAGATTTCCACTTTTTGGATCACCCGCTCGGCGTCTTTCTTGCCGAAATCTTCTATTGCCTTCAAAATCCCGCCGCCGTAGGCTTTGAGAACGAACCAGGCAGCCAATCCAAGAAGGATAAGGATGGCAACCCATTTGTATTGAAGAATGATTTCGATGATCGCATTCAGGTCTGACATGGTATTCCTCCAACAACGAAACGTTGAAATCATTATACAAGAAAAAGACCCACCCCCACCCGGCCTCCCCCAAATTCCTAAAAGCATGGAATTTTCGCAGCAAACTTCGGAAATC